>CAVORT010000001.1:0-269816 GCA_963698695.1 Sulfurovaceae bacterium
TAAAAGCATTAAGGGTGAAGATAAAATATATACGATCATAAAAACCGGTGATCCTCAAAGTGTTTTGCCTAAAGTTTTGGGAGATCAACCTTTAGCTATAGATGCCCAAAAAGGTAAAAAAATAGCTCTTATGAAGATTATAGCTGTTGTACTAGATGTAGATTTTGCTGACCTGTGGGAGAGGGAAAAACGTGAAGCTAAAAAAAGAGTTTTATTCAAAAGTATTTTGACAATATTTCTTGTAAGTATATTGTTTTATAGCATTCTGCAGTATAGGGCTATTTCATCCAACAAGGAGTTAGAGAGTATTCATACGCAAATGAGTAGCATAGAGTATAAACTAAAACGGCATCAGTTATCTACCGATGAAGTGTATAAGTTGCAAAATACTTTAGAAGAGTTAGAAGAGATGAAAAAGATAAAAGAAGACACGCTCAAATGGTTCGGTATGCTTCACACCTCGGTGTCTAAGAAAGCTAAAGAAATGTACGATAAGCAAGGTGTAGATGAAGCTTTAGCCATTTTGGAGTCAGAAAAATCATTTGACGAAGATGTCGCTTACGCAAAGAAAAATATGCTCAGGGCAAAACTCTATATAGAAAAAAGTGATTACCAGCAGGCAAACCATTTTTATGAGAAAGCAGTAGCAGTAGATGACAGTTATGCTAATGTCTATGACTATATACTCTTTTTGATGCAGGAGAATAACACACAAAAAGCGCAAATATTTTTAGAAAAGTTAAACGGCTATGATTTGACTATGGAACAAAAAGCAAATGTTTTAAACCGACTTGGAATAAACTACCGAAAACTACAACGATTTTACGATGCAAAAGAGGCTTACAAAGAAGCCTTGAAGCTGAGAGAAGTACTTGCGAAAAAGAACCCTGAGAAACATAACATTGATCTAGCATGGACATACAACAATCTTGGTGTGCTATATCAAGAAATACATGAGCCCAATAATTCTAAAGAGGTACACAACAAAGCATTTACTTTACGAAAAAGTTTAGCTATAAAAGACCCAGAAGCGTATACCTTTCATGTGACCTGTTCGATGCATAATTTAGGTGAATTGTATACTGGTATGAAGGAGAGGGTCAAGGCAGAGTCATTTTTTGAAGATGCCCTTACAATACGCAGGGCCTTGGTAGCTCAAAATCCTAAAAAATATATGCCTGCACTGGCAAGCACCCTGCATGAACTTGCGACTTTGTACAGTCATACTGAACGTTTTAAAGAATCACAGAGCTTGTATATAGAGGCTTTAGAACTTAGACGAATACTGGCTAGGGAAAATCCACAGGCGTATCGTACTGATCTGTTAGATACCTTAAAAGGACTCGAAAAACTTTATAGAAAGATGCATCATGTAGAAAAAGCCAATAAGCTTTTAAAAGAGATAAACAATGCAGCATAAATTTTTACTACGTTTCATCAAACAAGAGATGCAAAAACAAAAGATAAACTTTAAAAATAATGAGGCATTTTTTAGACTTTTTGTAGTAGATGAACCTTGGGAGGCATACAGGTCAAACATGAGTAACTGGTTAAGCTCTAGTGATAAAGACGGTGTCATACATAAACATACTTTTATCACTGCCATCAATGAAAAGCTTGCTCTCTCAGAAGATATTTGGGGTGCAAGTGAGGAAAAGCAGAAAGATGCAGTGATACAAGGGGTAAAGCATTTTAAAAATGATTTAGAAAAAAATGAGATGCTTTTTCCATGGGTTTCTGAGATAGGTATTGATGAAGAACAAGAAGCATTTTTATCTTTTGCTAACCAAGCTACATTTTATGAGATAAAAAAGAAGGCAGATTCTATCAAAGAGAGTTTTAACAAAACATCTAATAATCAAGCTTTTCTTATAGCAATTTTAAACCTTATGTATGAAAGAGGTGAGTATGTGTTTATTTATAGTTATATCTTTCCACATCTCTTAGATACCTATGATAACAGTATAAAAAGTAAAAAAGCACACATCTATGCATCACTCCCAAAGCCGATGTACCGTGAGGCCTTTGATATACTCAACTCCATTAAAGGTGAGGGTAAAGCTGAGACAATGGACTTACAAACGTCAGCTATTTCTAACATTCGTAGAGAACGGTTTTCTTCTTCAACATTAACTAAAGAGGGGCTAAATGAATTACTGCACACACTTATACAATGTTATACCAAAATCTATATACCTAAACAGCCCTATAGTTATTACCCTGGCATCAATTTAGCCTATATGCTTACACTCGCAGCATCTATTTTCCCCAACACGTTAGAGATAGATGAAGTGTATAGTGTAGGTCAGATATACAAAGATGTCAAACAGTCTATCATCAAGGCTAAAGAATCAGAGAATAAAGAGGAGAACTACTATGCAACGATGAGTGACATAGAGTTTCAATTACTGCTTGGCAAGAAAGGCTTGGTACAGGAGTTAGAGTATGTGTTAGAGACTTTAAATCCCAGTAAAAACCTCATAAACCAAACGCAGCGTCAGATGGGACTTTTCTTTATGGATATTGTTGAGAAGTTTGCAGAGAATATCCCATCAAAGTTAAATGAGTTTAAACACTTCTTAGAAGTATTTGATGCTTATGCACTCTCTAGGAAACTTTAGATGACCATAGCTGTAACAGGACATAGAGATGTAGTGGTAGATGATGCACTACGAAAGCAAATAGATGTATTTTTTCATGAGATATTTCAAAAGCATGAGAGTGTAACACTTTTATCCCCTTTAGCAGAAGGAGCAGACCAGTTAGTGGCTGAGATGTTTTTAAAGCATGAACATAGTGTATTAAATGTACCTATGCCATTTGCACAAGAGACTTACCTCAAAGCATTTAGTACTACGGATAAACAGAACTTCCTCACATTAGCAAAAGAGGCAGAGCATGTCTTTGAAGTAGCAAAAGTGTGTGAGCACCCTTATGAAAACCTTGGACGATATCTTGTAGATAGTTCTGATGTTTTGCTGGCTCTGTGGGATGGTATGAGTAATGGTAAACAGGGTGGCACAGAAGATGTTGTTTCTTATGCAAAGACGGTAGAGAGAAAGATAGTGATTATACTTGTAGAACGTAATTATTGATATTAATGTATTTTCTTAATGTTGTGGTTGTGATATGATTTTCAATTGAGGCTATTATTTTAGTTAAAATCCAAAAAATCAAATTTATTATTTATATACTTTAGGAGTTGAAACTTAAAAAGAAACATTTGTTTTAAGAGATGTAGTTTTAATTATTGTCATACAAATAGTAGAGGAGGAGTTATAGAATGAATATTATTAAAAACATTTATAAAAATACAATAGAAACGCTTTGGGAGTCAAAAGAAAAAAATCATAATGGTGATGCCTTTTTATGTATCAAAAAGAGTAGAGATTATTATGTGTATGCAGAGCGTTTGGGCAGAGATAGTATTGCTTTTGTATTGTATGATAAGGAAAGAGAAAAGTTTGGGCTTATAAAAGAAAGTAAGCCTCCTTTGGATGGAGAGGACTTTAGAGCGTACCTTGTGAGTGCATTTGGTGGGAGTATAGATATGGATGCATCAACTCAGAAGATATGTCAGATTGAAGTAGAAGAAGAGGCAGGATATGAAGTTCCTTTAAAAAGTATAGTCTCGTTAGGTAAGACTTTCGTCTCTTCTCAAATGTCACAAACGTGTGAACTTTTTGTCGTGGATGTGACAGATATACCTAAAACAAAAATAGCCGAATGGGAAGAGTCTAAGACACTAGAGCCTGATGAAGTGAGACTAATTTGGATGAGTAAAGACGAGGTAATGGCAAATATGGACTGGAAGTCGGTGTTTGTGGTGAGTCAAATGGAATATAGGGGAGTGAGATGATAGAATCAAATAAAGAAGCAATGTATTTACAAATTAAAGAGGGTTTGTATGGGGATGAACTAAAACAATATAATGAAGTTTATTTTAAATTTTTTGATGTGACAGATATTCACTCACGTTTAGATAAAAGAAAAGAAGAAGAGTGGCAGGAGTATCTCAGTGAACTTAATATATTAAGTGATAAAAACAGCCTATTAGCACTTAAAATAATTATAGCTTTACTTTATAGAAGAAATGTACTATATCATAATGAAATAATGTTTGAGTTTTTAAAGCATAAGCAGGATATGTATTTTCTTAACCCCAGCACAGGACGCAATGAGCGATTAATATATGGTATAGAACTTGCTACAGCTTGGCCTGATGATGTGGGAAGTCAATTTAATAAGTATTTTACTACCTCTATAGAACTACTTTTTATAGAAGAAGCAAAAGAGAACCCAGTGCATGCATTGGAATTATTTGATAAAATTGTCAATTATAAAAATAGTAAATATAGAAATTATTTCTTTAGTTTTCTAAATAACAGTCCAATCAATTTTTTAAGTTTTGCACGAGAAGTTGAAACATATCGACCTTTACTTTTTGCCAATGCATTAGTAAATTTTGTAGAGTATTATAACAATGAATATTATATGCTTAGAGATATAATGCTTGATAGTACTAAATTGTTAGTGGTATCGACTGAACTTTATGGAATGATAAATAAAAATACTTATCCTAAAGGTTTTAATCTTGAAAGAGCTCTTCAGATAATGATACGTTATTGTCCTATGAATGCAGTATGGTATGAAAATCTTTTTGATAAGTTCTGGGAGATAGAATGCGATAAAAGTGAAAGAGATGAAGCTTCTTTAGATAATTACTTTCTCATTACTCTAAACTCTACAAATGAAGAACTTATTGAGGATGTAGAAAAATATTATTTTGTATGGAGAGATAAGTATAGATCTTTTGATGTAAAAGATACAGATATGTTTATTAATCATATTTCAGAATTAGATAAGGTAAGTCGGAAAATCTTTAATAATCATTTTGCAGACTATCGTAATATTCATGTAGATATTGATATTCAAAAGAACATCATAGACAATTTCTTAATGCTATATTGGGATATATTAGCTTGGCTAAAAGAAAAAAATACAAAGCTGTATTTTATGATTTTGGTATCTTATTTACGGATAGATTATAATATTGAAAAACCAATGACACAGAGATGGGAAATAGCTCAAAAAGCAAAAAATATTCTAATAGACGAATTTGAATCGTTTGCTAATGAAAATACAGAGAGTGCTAGTGTAGTCGTAGGAATACTACTTCAAAACTCTCGTAGACATGAGACAACTCATATCAATCAAGTACTAAATAAAGTCTTCTTTATTCTTAAAGATATAGATGAAGTTACAGCCGATATTGAACTCTTTAAAGTTCTTAAAAAAGAAGAAGAGCATTATAAACACTATGATAGAGGTGGACCTAATCCTTGGAGACCATCATATGCAGCTTCATCTACATATGCCACATCTAATTTACTTAAAACGATGAGTAAGTCTTATGATGAAGAAATACGAAAAAATGTTGCACAAAATCCAAATACTCCCGTAGATATCTTGGATATCATGAGTAAAGATACTAGCGAAGAGGTACGTGCAAAGGTAGCCTTAAATCCATCTACAGTTTTAGAAACATTAAATCAATTAGTTAATAGTGGAGAAAAACGTATAGTCTCGTTTGTATGTAGAAACCCAAATATAGATGCTGATTTTTTATATGAGATGTGTAAGCAGGGTAGTCAAGATGTACGATGGAATATAGCCATGAACCCTAATATCCCTCAAAAGTGTATAGAGTTACTCTCTAATGATAAGGATACGACTGTACGTGCAAGTATTGCAGAACATAGTAAAACAGGTTCAGATACTTTGAAAATAATGTCCAAAGATATTGAATATCGTGTACGACAAGAAGTAGCAAAGAATCCCAACACTCCTAGTGAGGTATTGGATGAGTTGAGTAGAAGTTATGTAAATAATTTTTCACAAGACGCACTAAATACTAGAAGTAAAAATATAAGGAAAAAGTTCAAATCCTTTTATCGTACATTAAAATATAAAATGACTGGTAATTATGCAAAATATATGTTTGAGGGATTATTTATACATAGTACAGATATAATCCATGAGTATCGTACTATACGCTCTAGTGTAGCTCTTAATCCAAATGTATCATTGGAGACATTAGAGAGATTGTTAGATGATGAAGATAACTATGTTGTAAGTATGGTAGAAAGTACATTAAAAACGAGAAAAGAGGAGAATGTAAATGAAGTTTAGTAATGAGATAAAAGAAGCATTTTGGAACTATTCAGGTATTTTCATGATGATTATAGGTTTGATGGCAGTGGCTAAGTCACTAGATTTTGCACTGCATATGATGAAAATACCTTTGATTGTTTCAAGTGTGTTGAGTGGACTATTTTTTGTGAAGAAAAATAATAGGTTATTTAATAAAAATGAATATTTTCAAATGATAGGGTTTGGTACTTTTGTATATCTTACAGTTGTAGGATATTTGTTTTATAGAATACAGGGTATTGGATTTGTAAAAATTATTATGGAGTATCATGCTAATCTTGATGTTGCTATTTGGCTTTCTTCCTTGGTCATTATTTTGGCACCGACATTGATGATGGTGGGTTTGTATTCAAAGTTTATTATGAAAAATTTTCTCAAAGTCTAGTAAATCCAAAAAATCCAATTTTCATCATCTATACTTTCCTTAGAACAGTTAAACGTTCTTAATAACTATCTAAAGGATATAGGATGAACAGAAGAAGATTTTTAACCTTGAGTGTGGTGACGGCATGTGCATTACCCATAGCTTCATGGGCTACAGACTATAGAACAGAAAAACCTGAAGCATGGACAGCACATACGGTAAACGATGCTGTAAAAGCACTTTATGGTGATGTAGAATTGATTGAAAGTAGTGACATAAAACTTAAGTTGGTTAAGGTGTCTAGTAATGGGGCACAAATTCCTTTGGGTGTAAAAACAGATTTACCGGTGAAGTCAATAGCCATTTTTCAAGATGTGAATCCAGAGTCAGTAGTGGCAGTGTTTACCGTGCATGAAGGTATGATTGCAGACTATTCTCTTAAGATGAAGATGGCAAAAAGTGGAGAAGTTACTGTAGTGGCTGAAGGACGTGATGGCAAGTACTATAAAACCTCACAGAAAATACAAACATCACCAGGTTGTGAAGGATAAATAATGGCAAATATGAAAATAAAAGCAAAAGAGACAGACGGGATTGTTAAGGTCAAAGCCAAGATAAGTCACGAGATGATGACATATGCTCAAGCAAAGAAAAAAGGCATAGAGGTAAACTTCATTACCCACGTTGTTGCAAAAGTAGATGATAAGTTAGTCTATGAACTCTCTTCTAGTCAATTTGTCTCAAAAGACCCCATCTTAAAGTTTAAATTTAAAGGAACTAAGGGAGATGAGGTAGAAATAGTATGGACAGATATGTCTGGTAGGAAAATGGTCGAATCAAAGAAGATTAAATAACACGTTTACCCTCTAACACTTCTTTATACTACAGGTGAAAAAGAAACTTTCACCTGTAACTACAACAAATAAAAGGAAATACGTATGAAAAATCCACTACTTTTTATAGTGCTGGTATGTTACAGTCTCTATGCTGAAAACTATAGAGAAACTAAGCCACTAGCATGGAGTGCTTTAAGTGTAAAAGATGCACTGACAAAACTTTATGGTACTGACCAAACCTTTCAAGACAATCGTATAAACATTAAGTTACCTAAAGTTGCAAGTAATGGAGGGAGTATTCCTCTACATATTGAAACAACGATAGATGCAAAAAGTATTGCAGTATTACAAGATGTTAATCCCAAAGCTTTGGTTGCAGTCTATAGTGTGTTAGCAAATACAATACCTATGTATGATATGAAGATAAAGATGTCAGCAAGTGGTACTGTGTTGGTAGTGGTAGAAGGAAAAGATGGTAAACTCTATAGTCATTGTAGGTTTGTTGAAATAGCATTAGGTGGATGTGATGGTAGTAGCGTCAGTTATGCCCCAACATATTACAGACAAGCTACATATAAACCAATGTCATCCACTTCCACTACAGAGGATGAAGGTTACAATAGTATCAGTGAAAATCGTTTTAAAAATGTGATGCTTTCTCCACTTTCTACATTAAGCACAGATGTTGATACAGCATCGTATGCGAATATACGTAGATACCTTTTTGAAAATAAAAAATTACCTCAAAACGGTGTGGTTCGTATAGAAGAGATGCTAAATTACTTTGACTATCATTACACAGAACCTACAAAGAATGTTCCTTTTGCCATACATACAAAAGTAGGCATGAGTATTTGGAATGATAAAACCAAGTTGTTACACATAGGACTACAAACAAAAAAACCAGATATAGAAGTGTTACCACCTAGTAACCTAGTCTTTTTACTAGATGTTTCAGGTTCTATGGGACAGGCTAACAAGTTGCCTCTTTTGACCAAGTCATTGGCACTTTTAGTGAAACAGTTACGTAAAGTAGATCGTGTTTCCATTGTGGTGTATGCTGGAAGTTCAGGATTGGTTTTAGACAGAGCCAGAGGAGATGAAACACATAAAATCATTGAATCTTTAGAAAGACTACGGGCTGGAGGAAGTACAGCAGGAGGAAGTGGGATCAACCTTGCTTATGAAGTCGCACAAAAAGCCTTTATAAAAGATGGAAACAATAGAATTATTTTAGCCACTGATGGTGATTTTAATGTGGGGCCAAGTAGCCAGAGTGCATTGGTTGAACTTATAGAAGAAAAAAGAAAAATTGGTATATACTTGAGTGTATTGGGGTTTGGTATGGGTAATTACAAAGACAATAAAATGGAACTCTTAGCTGATAAAGGCAATGGAAACTATGCATATATTGATACTTTGTTGGAAGCTAAAAAAGTACTGGTTACACAGATGAGTGGTACACTCTACACCGTAGCAAAAGATGTCAAGATACAAGTAGAGTTTAACCCTGCAAAAGTACGTGCATATAGACTCATAGGATATGAGAACCGTTTATTAAACAGTCAGGACTTTAAAGATGATAACGTTGATGCAGCTGAGGTTGGCATGGGGCACAGTGTCACGGCACTTTATGAAGTGATGATGCAGGAAGAAACAGCTGGTATACCTACTTCAACATTGAAGTATCAAACAAGTAAAATTAAACATTCAGAAGAGTTAGCCACGGTAAAAATACGTTATAAACATCCCGATAGTAATAGCTCTTTAGAGATGGAAAAAGATATTCATGAAGGTATGAATGAAATTAATACTGTTGATTTCTTGTTTGCTCAAAGTGTTGCAGGGTTTGGTATGTTGCTTAGAGATTCAGCGTATAAAAATACCTTAACCTATAAAAAACTTATCACGAATGCTAAAGATAATAAAGGCAGTGATAGAGAGGGCTATAGAGCAGAGTGTATTAAGATGATGGAAAAGGCAGAATTACTCAGTGGAGGTTTGTAGTATAATAACTTGAAAAATAGTTGCTGATCACACTTATTTTATATAAATAGATTTAAGTATAGAACTGAAGGATCATCATGTGCTACAAAATACTGCATATCACTAATGGAGACTCCACTGTTTCTATCATGAAAGAAGCTAATATTGAAGGTGTCTTTTTCCCATGCTGAGATGTGTTGCAAGTTGGCTCAGTGCCTGAAGGTTTAACGTTGAATACAATATTTGGTGTTGGGATACAGAGAAAGAAGAAAAAGTCCAGATGGTAACTTTATGACTGTCTTAATGTATAAGGAATAGCAATGGAAATACAATTTAGTGCTCAAGAAAAAGAGATTTTAGTACATAAGATAAAGCAATACCTAGATCAAGAGCTAGATATTGAGATAGGACAATTTGATGCTGAGTTTCTTTTAGAATTTTTTTCTAAGGAAATAGGGAGTTACCATTATAATCGTGGACTCAAAGATGCGCAGGATGTCTTGAATTATAAAGTCGAAAGTATCACAGATGCCATCTATGAATTAGAGATACCAACAGCATTTTCGATTAGATGAATAGTAGTAAAACACGTACTGTAGGATTGGTCGGTGCTATAGCCATAGGCATAGGTGGCATGGTGGGTGGTGGTATTTTTGCTGTACTTGGAGAGGCTGTTTCTTTTGCACATGGTGCAACGATGATAGCCTTTTTTGTCGCAGGTTTAGTGGCACTTTTGACATCATATTCTTATGCAAAACTTTCAGTAAAGTATCAAGATCGTGGCGGTACGGTTGTATTTGTCAATCATTCTTTTGGCTATAACCTTCTCTCAGGAAGTCTCAATATATTGTTATGGTTAAGTTATCTGGTCACCATCGCACTGTATGCGACTGCTTTTGCTTCTTATGGGGTAACATTTTTCCCAGATGTGTCTGATACGTTCTTTTTAACACATCTACTTATTTCTATTGCGATTTTACTTCCAGCTATTATTAATCTTATCAGCGCATCTTTTGTGAGTAAATCAGAATCATTTATTGTGGTTCTTAAAATAATATTACTTTTAGTGATCATCGTTTCGGGTTTTTCTTTTGTTGACACACAAAGGCTCTCACCTGTAGAGTGGGGTGGCAGTCTGTCTATTTTTGTGGCAGGTATGATTATTTTTGTCGCGTATGAGGGGTTTGAATTGATTGCCAATACTTCTGAAGAGATCAAAAACCCAGAATCCAATCTGCCTAAAGCCTTTTATGGCTCTGTGATTTTTGTGATACTACTCTATATCTTGATATCTATTATTACGGTAGGAACCGTACCTCAAGACGAACTACTAAAAGCAAAAGATTATGCCCTTGCAGTTGCTGCAAAACCCGCACTTGGTCAGGTTGGGTTTACCATGGTTGGCATTGCAGCATTACTTGCAACTTTTTCAGCCATCAATGCAACGATTTATGGCAATGCAAGACTCAGCTATACCTTGGCAAAAGAGGGTGTTTTACCTGAGAAGTTAGACGACGAAAAAAACAATATTCCTTTTGTAGGGGTAGTTATCACCACAGTGTTGAGTTTACTCTTGGCAAATACCATTAACCTCACAACCATAGCAATACTTGGAAGTGCAGGTTTTTTACTGGTCTTTACCTTGGTGAACTTAAGTGCCTTGAAACTCTATAAAGACATAGGGGCAAGTGGCGTGATTACTGCTCTATCAACTTTGGCAAGTTTCATTTCACTTTTGGTACTTTTAAACCACACCTATACACAGACACCTCAAGCATTTTGGGTATTTTTAGGTTTCATAGGTATATCCATCCTTTTTGAATGGGTCTATGGAAAGTTTTTTCGAGGGCATTTTTTAAATAAGCCTTATTAGTTGTCTGTTGTTTTTTGCTTGATATACTTGCCTAAAAAGGATAATACATGTTAAAAGCAATACTTGATAAAGAGAATGCCACACTCCTGCTTGAACCTCAAGGGGCATTAACCCAAGAAGATTTTGAAAACGTAGCCAATTTAGCTAAAAATATAGCTCAACATTTTGTCCATGCTCAGATGAAACATTTTCCTTTTGCTAAGATAGATGAAGCAAAAACTTGGATAGCACAAGTGTAATAGAGGTAATGAAAGAGATCATCTTCATTCGACATGCCAAAGTAGATATAGATAATTCTGAAAAAATAAGTTCATATGCGTTAAAAAAGTGGATCAATACATATAATGATGCACCCATTGATAAAGAGAGTCTCCCAACAAATGAACTTATTGTTTTAGCCAAAAATACAGATATCGTTTTAACAAGTACACTCAGACGTTCCATAGACTCTGCTAAGGTTTTGAGAGTAGAGGTGTTTGAGTCAAATCCTCTTTTTAACGAAGCTGCCATACCTGAAGTGACTATCCCTTTTTTAAAACTAAAACCAAAAAGCTGGTTAATGATACTTAGAGTCTTGCTACTATTGGGTCTTGGTAAAAAAGATACCTCATTAAAAGCTTCAAAAGTACAGGCAGAAAAAGCAGCGCAAAGACTTTTAACCATTACCGATGAGTTCGAGAGTGTAGTATTGGTAGGACATGGTGGTATGAATTGGCTTATAGGCAAAGTATTGATGAACGAAGGTTGGGAGTTAGAGGGTAAAGCATCACATGCCAATTGGGGTGTGACGGTGTTGAAACAACTTAAAGATAAAAAATTTTAATATTGTGATAGACTACTTCTTTATATAAAGGATAAATACATGTCAAAAGTTTTTGGTTTTGGAGAAATGGTCGATGGGTATGCTGTAAAAGTATTGAACGAAAGAGAAGCCAGAGCAGGTGCAGGGTTATTATTTTTATTTGCATTTATCTCTTTTATTAATTGTATGGTGACAAAAAGTTTATTGGTGACCCAAATATTTATTGGGGTATTTTTAGTTGAATTTATCATCCGGGTACTCATTAATCCAAAGTACGCACCTAGTTTAGTCATAGGTCGTTTTATGGTTAACAATCAAGTACCAGAATATGTGGGAGCTGGTCAAAAAAGGTTTGCATGGGCTCTGGGACTTGGTTTGGCAGTATTGTTATTTGGTTTAACGATTCTTTTTCCATCTAGCACACCTATTGGAGAAGAGAGTTTACATAATGCTCTCATAGGGCTAAGCTGTATGACGTGTTTGGTTTTGTTATATTTTGAATCTGTATTTGGTATATGTCTAGGGTGTAAAATATATAATAAATTTAATAAAGATGAAGCACAGTATTGCCCCGGTGGTGTATGTGAGAAAAAAGAGAGACAGGCATGTCAAAAGATCTCTATGGATCAGTTGGGTGTTTTAGTGCTATTTTTTATCGTTTTAATCGTTGCTGTTAATGTTATAAGATAGGGTCTTTACAAAACCTTCTAAGAGGGAACAAAGCCTAAGTTTGAGACTATTGTGAAGGTATTGGATGCATTTGGGGTTCGGTTGAAGGCTGTATAATTTTATGTTAAATAAGAGAAGGTTTAGACTGCTCCTAGCTGAAGAATCTCCCACGAGTTATTTATTTTAGCTTTTAATAGTTTAGTATTATTTTCAATTTCAAAGTCACTAGCAGATATTATTTTAGATATGAAATTAGAAATGTCCTTAATGTAGTATTCATTTATATTCTCTTCTGTCACATCCCCTAAAACATACCATTCTGACCAATCACTCCATATTATTTTGTTACTGTCTTTTATATATAAGTCAACAAACCATTCTTTTATATCGTGAGGTATAGTAATATGATAAGTATGATTTTTAGAACAATGTATAGTTAGTTTTGTAGTATCGTCAGATTGAGATATAGTTACATTTGAAAGTGATTTTAAATTAGATATAAAATTTTTCAACTATTCTTTCCTTTTACTTTTATGGAGAATGAAATATTAGCACATAAAGGATTAATCACATCCACTTCTTCGTCCGACTAGTAGCCACCGCCTCCAAAGGGTCATCAGGCCAATAGTGCCTTTTATACTTTCCTCTTAAATCTTTCCTCACATCTGCATAGGTATGTGCCCAAAAACTTTCTAGGTCTTGCGTAATTTGCATGGGTTTATGGGCTGGGGAGAGTAGGTGGAGCATGAGTTTTACTTTTCCTTGAAGTACGGTGGGTGTTTCTTTGGTGCCAAACATCTCTTGGAGACGTACGGCTAAGATGGGTTGTGCATGGATTAGTGTAGTCTATGGCTATATGTGATCCGCATGCCACTTTTTGTTTGGTAGGGGCTAGGGTGTCTAGGCTTTGGGTTTGCTCGTAGCTTAGTTGTCCTAGTAGTATGTTGTGCAGGTTTAGCCCTTTACAGTCCTCTAATGGAGTTAATGCCTTGTAAGTAAGGGGCTAACCACTCGTCCATGTTTTCTAAGTAGGTAGTCATCTGAAAAGTCAGGAAAGTCTATATCGAAATGATGGTTTAAAAAATTCACTCTAGCTCTAAGTGCGAGTGCCTCTTTACTCCAGTTAAGTACGTCTAAGCCTAAAGCTTCAAGCTCTTCTATGAGTAGGTCTGTGACCTCTTGGTTGTCTGAAGACTTGACTTGTCTCTCTTTGAGCATGAGTGCACCTAAGCGTTGTACTGAGCGTACTTCTACACGTTGTTCAGTGTCGTTCCAGTCTAGCACTTCGTGTTCTTCGTATGTGTTCTGTCAAGGTACGCTTCTATCTGCGCTTGGCTTAGTGCTATAGCTTTGTAGATGCTCGCATGGGTACTTTTGGCATCAAGGTCTGCTATGACTAAGAAGCGTTCGTTACACAAGAGTTCATCGTGATGCATGATGGCTCCCTTACCGTTAGAAAGTAGGTAGCTGTTGCCTTTGGCATTGCGTTGTTTGGCGATGCGCTCAGGGTAGGCAAAGGCCAGGAGTACACCTAAAAGTTCTTTGTTGAGTGTCTCTTTCCTCCGGGGTTCTATGCGTTTGGCATTGGCTAAGAGGTAGTGACACTGTTTCGTGTTGACATGTTGTGTATGCATACTCTTTTGGGTGGCTATGTCATGCAAAACACTTACGCGTTCTGCTAAGTCTGCGTTGTTGTGAGACTTATGATAGATGTCTTTTTCTGTTAGGAGTGTAGCTAGAAGAGAGGCTTCATAACTAAGGTCTAGTGCTTTGGCTTTGAGCATCATGTGAGCAAGTCTTGGGTGCATAGGGTACTTTGCCATGGCTTTTCCGTGTGGCGTGATGAGACCTTGTTTGTCTAATGCACCCAGTTGATGGAGCAGTGTCTTAGCATGGGTGATGGCTGTAGGTAGGTGGGGTGTCCAGCCATGTTAATGTGCGTGATGTCATCGTTCCCCCACAAGGCAAGTTCGAGTACCATCTGTGTGAGGTCAGCAAGGAGTACTTCTGGCGTGTCATGTTTGAGGAGTATCTTGGACTGGTGCCAAATGTGGTAGGCTTTGCCTGCACTTAGACGTCCTGCTCGTCCTGCTCTCTGTGTTGCAGAGTCTTGGGAGATGAAGCGAGACTCTAAGGTGTTCATCCCTGAAAAAGGGCTAAAGACAGAGACATTTTGTAAGCCAGAGTCTATGACTATCTTGATGCCTTCTATGGTGAGAGAAGTTTGTGCGATGTTGGTACTTAACACGACTTTTCTCATACCTAGTTGGCGGTGCTTTGATGGCTCTGTCTTGGGCTTCTTTAGAGAGGTTTCCGTAAAGCGTAGAGATGTAGACGTCTTTGAGTTTGTTTTCATTGAGAAGTTTTTCTATCTCTTTTATCTGCCGTACCCCTGCTAGAAAAACGAGTATGTTTCCTTCTTCTTTCTCTAAACATCTGAGTATGCGTCTATGTATGTAAGCTGTGAGTTCTTTTTTACTGGGTTGTGCAGTGGTAGCATCTAAGTAGTGACGCTCCACAGGGTAAGCACGTCCTTCACTTTGGATGATGGGTGCATCTAACATGGCAGAGATGGCAGTGGTATTAAGTGTGGCAGACATGATGAGCAGCTTCAAGTCTTCTCGCAGCACGGCTTGAGACTCTAAGGCTAGTGCCAGTGAGACATCTGCATGCAAGTGAACGTTCATGATACTCATCAAAGATGATGAGTGCCACATCTTCCAGACTTGGGTCATGTTGGAGTTTACGTGTGAGTATGCCTTCTGTGACGATGAGTATCT
Organism: Sulfurovaceae bacterium; assembly: GCA_963698695.1. Classification (GTDB taxonomy): domain Bacteria; phylum Campylobacterota; class Campylobacteria; order Campylobacterales; family Sulfurovaceae; genus Sulfurovum. The sequence goes on from CAVORT010000001.1 coordinate 15,524, forward strand.
GCGTCTCTTTACTCTGTACAGACTCCATCTTTATCTGGTAGCCTATACGTTTTCCAACCTTTTCACCTAAAAGCTCAGCCATACGAGCAGCGGAAGAACGCACTGCCAAACGTCTAGGCTCAAGCATGAGTATCTTTTTACCTTCTAGCCACGGTTCATCAAGTAGTGCCAAGGGTAGTGCAGTCGTTTTACCTGCGCCTGGAGGTGCTTGGAGTACAAGACGGTTATGGTGTAGAAGTTTTTCTTTGACTTCTGGAAGGACTTGGGTGATGGGTAGGGTATTCATAGAGAGGATTATACTAAAATTGTGACTCTTTTACTACCATGTATCATGTACAAATGACTTACTTACTTCATCTTTTTATAGTGTCGCATTAAAATAACTAAAAATTAATATAATTATAGTTTAAATTTATAATAATTAAGCTACTTATGAACATATGACCGTTATACTCCTCTATATGTTATGAACATATGTGCAAAATACAAGAATGGATTTGAGATGCAAGCACTTGGTAGAAAAAAGATCAGTCGTCACATTGAAGCAGACCATAGATGGGTTTGTTTTAAACCCTGTGGTGTTCGTGGTAAAGATCTTGAAAAAACAGAACTTGATTTTGATGAGATGGAAGCGATACGCCTCAGTGACTATGAGGGTCTCTATCAACAAGAATGTGCAGAGAGAATGGGTATTTCACGGACTACTTTTTCAAGAGTACTTCAGCAAGCCCATCAAAAAATTTCAGATGCTTTACTTCATGGTAAGGCCATCGTAATGATTCAAAATTAACATATAATAAAAGGAAATAAAATGGCAGTAGCAGAAAACATCGGTTGTAGTAATGAAGTGTGTATAGAAGCACCCAAATGTGAAAGAACAGTGATTTATCAAAATGGTACAGCGATTGCATCGAAACGTTTTGGTGGTAATGAAGAAGTAGGGTGTGGAAAGTTTATCCCTAAAAAGACAGAAAAATAAAGATGATCTCTTCTTCAAAACATGGAAGCTATTTTAGGGTTTGTGCACTTTAGATAGACTATAGATAAAAGGATATAAATGTATAAAAATCATATGTCAATTTCGATTTCAGGCTTGGGTGGCAGTGGTGTAGTGACGGCTGGTTCCATTTTATTGAAAAGCATAGGAAATAGTGGATTTTATGCCTATTTATCTCGTTTTGCAGGACCTCAGATACGTGGGGGAGAGTCAGCGATTACATTAAATATCTCTGATAAACCCATAGAAAGTTTTGCGGACTATAGTGATTTTCACTTTGCGTTAGACTGGCGTGGTTTTGAACATTTTTCTGACGAAGTGCCTTTAACAGATAAAAGTTGCATACTATTTGATAAAAGCAAAGACGCACTCCCTGAAATAGTTGCAACATATTGGGGCTGAGATCATTGAAGTGGATCTCAAAGCACAAGTCAAACAGATAAAAGAGAGTCGTGCGAATGCTTTTGCGGTTGGTATTTTAGCAAGTCAAATTGGTTTATCTTTAGACGTGATTTTAAAATCACTTCATCAAATATTGGCAAAAAAAGGTGAAGCGCATATCAACACGACTTTTCAAGCCATTGAAGTAGGGTATAACCTGCTTGATAAGAGAGCTTCACTTATTGAAAATTGGACACCAAGCTTTCACCCTAGATGGAATATCAGCGGAAATGAAGCCTGTGGACTTGGAGCATTAAGAGGAGGCATCAAATTTGTGGCTGCTTATCCTATCACTCCAGCAACAGATATTGTTGAATATCTATCGCCCCGTTTGGAAAAAGTGGGTGGTGCTCTGATGATAGCTGAAGATGAGTTGGCTGCCATTAACATGGTGATAGGGGGTTCATTTGGCGGAAAACCTTCTATGACAGTCACTTCGGGACCTGGTTTGTCACTGATGTCTGAAGCCTTAGGCTTAGCCATCGCCAGTGAAACCCCTGCTTTGGTAGTTGATGTCATGAGAGGAGGACCTTCAACAGGGCTTCCTACCAAATCAGAGCAGACTGATTTAAATCAAGCCATTTTTGGTATGCATGGTGAAGCACCACATCTTGTGCTTGCTCCGTTAAATATTGCCGATAATGTAACCATCACCCAATGGGGTGTGGGATTGGCTGAGGCATTACAAACACTGGTGATTGTATTGACTGATCAACGCTTGGGACAATCTCGAGCGATCATTGATGCGGTACCTGCAAAGGCGTATGACCTCAAACGAAAAGTGTTAGAGGATGAAAAGAGTTATCAATTTTATGAACGTTATGCACTGACCTATGAGCATGTAAGTCCTATGGCTATCCCTGGGCATAAAGATACCTACTATACGGCAGATGGTTTGGAACATAGGCCAGATGGTACACCTTCATCTTCGGCCTTTGACCATCAACAACAGTTAGCAAAGCGTGAAGAAAAATTAACAGCGTTTGATTATGGAGATGAATGGGCAGAGATACTTCAAAGTACAGAAGCTTCTACTGCCATAGTAGTTACATGGGGTTCGGTCTATACCAATGTTAAAGAGGCCGTCTTAGACCTCAATACGCAAGGGTATGCGATTGATCTGATTGCGGTGAGACTTTTAATGCCTTTACAAAGTGCAGCCATCAAAGCACTCTGTCAACATAAACAAGTGATCGTGGTTGAACAGTCGTATTCAGCACAGTTTTATCACTACTGTTTAGGAAGAGATGCCATTGAAAGTAGTGCACTTTCATTGGCTAAACCCGGACCATTGGTACTCAAAATCGATGAAATTCAAGACTTTATAAAGGAGGCACTTCTATGAAAAATGGTACAGAAAAAGTATTAAGTCCAAAAGATTATTTATCTAAAACACATCCTATATGGTGTCCAGGTTGTGGACATTTCTTTGTGTTACATGCTTTGGCAAAAGCGTTAGCTTCTTTACAGATCCCCAATGAAGACATTGCGCTTATCTCAGGGATAGGATGTTCTTCCAGAATCCCTGCCTATCTTGATGTTTACGGGTTTCATGGACTTCATGGACGTGCATTACCACTCGCTCAGGGGTTAAAAGCCATACGTCCCGATATGACAGTCCTTGTTGCAGGTGGTGATGGTGATGGATATTCTATCGGTGGAAATCATTTTATCCATGCCTGCCGTCGCAATATGAATGTGACTTATTTGGTGATGGATAACGAGGTGTATGGCATGACAAAAGGCCAACCTTCACCTACGACTGATCCTGCATGGCAAAGTAAACTAGCTCCTCATGGTACTGATATTAGAACGTTTAATCCTCTTCAAATGGCATTGATGTCAGGGGCAAGTTTTGTAGCAAGGGGATTTGCGGAAGATCAAAAAGGTTTGGCAAGCACTCATAGCTTCTGCTATCAAACATGAAGGTTTTTCACTTTTGGAGATCAAATCTCCTTGTGTCACTTTCCGTCCAGAAGAAAAAGAGTGGCATAAAAAAATGCGAAGTTTAAATATTGAATCTACCAATGATCTAATGCAAGCTACAAAAAACATCTACGAAAGTGATGGTTTTGATACGGGTATTTTTTATCAAGCGGATATCCCTGTGTATCAACCTCTTTTAAGTGAAGAAAAAATGCTTACTGAGTTTGAAAAGGAGTTTGAGGTGTAAAAAATGATACATCCTATGTGAACTCTTATTTAATCGACGGAAGTAGAGATTTTGGAAAAGTAATCACTTTTTAATGAGAATAATTTAAACTAATAAGGAATAACAATGAAAATAGCAATACCCATAAAAATGAATAAAGAAAATCCGCGCAGTTGCACCACTTTTTGGTAAGGCAAAATGGTTTGCCTTTGTAGAAAAAGAAAGTGTAACTATCAAAGAAAACCTTGCAGAAGGTGGAAAAGCAGTGATCGAATGGTTTGCCAAATGAGGGAGTAGATACCATTATCATGCAAGAGATGGGCGTGACTCCTTATGAGATGATACAAGCCCATGGCGGAATGTCTCTCTACCACTCAGGATATGAGCGAATTTTACTGAGATGATCTCATTAGAAAGTTTGCAGACGGTGAACTTGAGATGCTCAATGATACGACATGGCTGAAATTATCAAACATCATGAAAGTAGACACACACATAGCTGACCATCATCATGGAGAAGGTCATCACAGACATGAACATCATCACCACCATTAAAAAAATCTTCCAGTTTTATCTGGAAGGTTTTAAAAATATGAAACTAGGTAAACGCCTTTGGGCGATTATCGGTATCAAGTTTGTGATATTTTTTGTCATTATGAAAATCTTCTTTTTCCCTAACATTTTAAAAGAGAATTTTTCCAATGATAAAGAAAGAGCTGAACATATACTTCAAAGTTTAACAACACAAGAGGAAAATAATGCAAAAGGAAATAATGGAAGATACACTTTTAACAGACTGGTCAAGAGCCCAATTTGCCTTGACTGCGTTATATCACTGGCTATTTGTACCACTCACTTTAGGACTCTCATTTATCGTTGCGATTATGGAGATCTATCTATGTCAAGACTGGTAATGTGATCTGGAAAGAGATCACTAAGTTTTGGATGACACTTTTTGCCATTAACTTTGCCATTGGTTTGGCCACAGGTATCATCATGGAGTTTGAGTTTGGTACCAACTGGTCAAATTACTCGTGGATAGTAGGAGACATCTTTGGTGCACCACTTGCCATAGAGGGTATCATGGCATTTTTTATGGAGTCTACTTTCTTTGCCATCATGTTTTTTGGTTGGGACAAAGTGAGTAAAAAAATGCACTTACTTTCTACATGGCTTGTGGCGATTGGTTCAAACCTCTCTGCACTTTGGATACTTGTGGCCAATGGTTGGATGCAACATCCTATAGGTATGGAGTTTAACCTCGATACAGCACGTTTTGAAATGGCCAGTTTTTTTGATGTACTTTTTAACCCCAATGCTTACTCTAAATTCTTACATACAGTGGGAAGCGGTTATGTGATGGGATCATTGTTCGTAGTAGGTATCTCTGCCTGGTATCTGCTTAAAAATAAAGATGTCGTCAAAGCAAAGAAAAGCATGGTTGTGGGGGCTACATTTGGACTCATTACTTCTATATTTCTCATTTTTACAGGAGATGAATCTGCACATCAAGTGGCACTCAACCAACCTTCTAAACTTGCAGCCATGGAAGGACTTTATGATGGACATGAGCGTGCGGGTATTGTGGCCATCGGTCAACTCAATCACAACAAAAAAATAGGGGATGAGCTAGAGGAGTTCTTTTGGAGTATAGAAATTCCTCAGAGCACTCTCACTATTAGGTTTTCATGATTCAGAATGCTTTTGTACCTGGTATCAATGAGCTTGTCTATGGCGATATGGATCATCATAACATTGAATCTGCAAGTCAAAAGATAGAAAAAGGTAAAGTAGCTATAGCAGCTCTAAAAGCGTACAAAAAAGCAAAAAAAGAAGAAGATGTATCAGGAGCAGAAAAAGCTTTAGCAGAATTTAGAGCCAATGAAAAGTATTTTGGATATGGTTATTTAAAAGATCCTAAAGATATCATCCCTCCTGTGGCACTTACTTTTTACAGTTTTCATATCATGGTTGGTTTAGGTACATGGTTTTTAGCACTCTTTTTCTTTATACTCTACTTTACGATGGTTGGTAAATTAGATAAGCAAAAGATGCTACTTAGATTAGCTGTACTCTCCATTCCTTTGGGATACATTGCAGGTGAGATGGGTTGGATAGTAGCTGAAGTGGGAAGACAGCCATGGGCTATCTTTGAAATGCTCCCTGTAGGTATGGCGACTTCACAGATAAGTACGACTGCGGTACAAACAACCTTTTGGCTTTTTGCCATAGTCTTTACAGGACTGCTCATTGCAGAAATACGCATCATGACGACACAAATCAAAAATGGAATGGAGGGTCACTAATATGTTTGAAACTTTATCACTTTTAACACTACAGCAGTACTGGTGGTTCATAGTCGCTTTACTGGGTGCACTTTTTGTATTTTTAATGTTTGTCCAAGGTGGACAGACACTGCTCAACACCTTGGCTAAAACAGAAACAGAAAAAAATGTCATCATCGCTTCTCTTGGACGTAAATGGGAACTTGGTTTCACGAGTCTAGTCATGTTCGGTGGCGCACTGTTTGCAGCATTTCCTTTACTCTATGCTGTGAGTTTTGGAGGAGCATACTATGTGTGGATGGCGATACTCTTTTGTTTTATCATCCAGGCAGTTTCTTATGAGTACCGTAAAAAGCCCAACAACTTTTTAGGGCAAAAAACGTATGAACGATTTTTATATATCAACGGTTCACTGGGTATTACACTCATTGGTATAGCGTTGGCAACGTTTTATACGGGTGGAAACTTCATCAAAAATGACATGAACCTTTCTTCATGGACAAACCATACTTATGGGCTTGAAGCTGTACTCAATCCTTTTAATGTAGCCTTTGGTTTGACTATCTTCTTTCTAGCCCGTTCACAGGCAAGTCTCTACTTTATCAACAATATTAATGAGATAATCATCGTAGCAAAGAGCACGAAAACAACTTAAAATTGATGCGTACTGGTATTTGTAGTGATTTTTCTTTTGCTTGCAGGTATGCTACTGCTTATGAGTGGTGTATCTTACAGTGAAAAGGGATTTGAAATCGTAAGTTATAAGTTTTTACATAATCTTATAGATACACCGATACTACTTATCTGCATTACTTAGTGGTGTATTCTTGGTACTTTATGCTTTTTATAGCACTTTGTTTAAAGCATCCACAAAAGGCATCTGGTTTTCTGGTGTGGGTACAGTACTGACAGTGGTGAGTCTGCTATGTCTTACTTGGTTTCAACCAAACGGCCATCTACCCCTCACTCAGTGACATTGGTAGTTCACTTACCATAGAAAACGCTTCGGGCAGTCACTATACACTCACTGCGATGAGTTATGTCTCACTGATGGTACCGTTTGTACTTGGCTACATCTATCTGGTATGGAAGTCTATGGATAAAGATCAGATCACCTCTGAAGAGGTTGAGTCAGACCATCATCATTATTAACATTAAAAAGGAAAAATTATGGAAAGCGTAGTAGATTATACATCGGCACTCTTATGGTATGCCTCATGGCCAGTGGTCATATTTATCTCTTATAAGTTTGTATTGCTCAATATTGAGCATTTGGAAGAAAATTTAGAAAAAAAGGACAAAATATGAGATTAGTATTTCCAACCGATGAAAATATGGGTTATTTAAGTAAAAGAGGTGCGCATTTTGGAAAAGCAAAATTTTATACGATCGTCACTTTGGATGATAATAAGATCATAGAAGTTCAAAGTGTAGAAAATCAAGGACACAGTGGTGGTGCTTGTGGCAATGCTGTAGATAACATCATGGCACTTAATCCTGATGCGTTGGTTGTCTCAGGTATCGGTGCTTCACCAGCGAAAGGTTTTAAAGAAGCAGGGTTAGACCTCTATTTTGACCAAAATTCACCTACGGTAGAGGCAAGTGTCTTGATGCTCATTGCAGGAAAATTGGAAATCAGTAGCGGTAAGGGTACCTGTTCGGCACATTAGTATGAAATTTGAATTAAAACAGATCGCCACCATTCGTTCACCTTATTGTGACTTGGTCAATATGCCAGTACAACCCAAAGGTGCAAAAGATGTCTATGCGACTATCGCGTTTGAAGAGCAGTATGCAGAAGGATTAAAAGATTTGGATAAATTTTCGCATGTTTATTTGATCTATTATTTTCATAAGGTAAAAGAACCGCAACTTAGCGTCATCCCATTTAATGATAAAACACATACCCCAAGAGGTGTTTTCTCTACCCGTACACCCATGCATCCAAACAGTCTGGGCTTATCTGTGGTTGAACTTGTCAAGGTTGAAGATAACATTGTCACCATCAAGGGGGTAGATATCTTAGACGGTACACCACTTTTAGATATCAAGCCTTACATAGAAAATTTTGATAAAGTGGAAGGTGAAGTCAGATCAGGATGGATGAATGCTTCAGAGGATGAAGTCAGTACAAAACGATCTGATGACCGTTTTGTTTGCAAGTCTGATGGATAAAATAGAGAAAAAAGAGCAGTTACTTAAAGCTTCTCAAGTATAAATCGCATTTTATAAAACAGAAACAGTATAATGACGCAACATAATGACAAAGGTAACCCCATGACAATATATGGCATCAAAACATGCTCTACAGTAGGCAAAGCAAGAAAGTTTATGAAGGACAATGGTATAGACTTTGATTTTCTAGACTACAAAGTGGAGTCAGTAGGCGAAGATAAAATCCGTGAGTGGCTTAAACAAGTTGACATCAATGTGCTTTTTAACAATCGTGGTACAAAGTACAGAGACTTAAAGCTCAAAGAGCTTAACCTAGATGATGAAGGCAAGATAACATGGATGGCAAAAGAAAACTACTTACTTAAACGTCCAGTCATTGAGTATGGAGATGGTAAAGTACTGGTTGCCTACGATGAAGAAGTCTATAAGAAAACATTTCTATAATTTTAACGCGTAACCCTCCCGCTCAATACATTATGCAACCTGAGTGTCACGGCATCGAATGTCTGACACTATAGAGAAAGTATTGATGCATATATTTACAAATTATCCAAAGGACTGAAACTATTATAGATAAGTTAAAATGATGATAATTATAAGTAATTTATATTATATTAAGATTAAATCGTTATACTTATATTTGTTGAACATATATTTAACATAAGGATAACAAATGAAAAAAATAATAATAACAGTTTTAGTATCAGCTATAGCGCTCATAAATGTACAAGCAACAGAACCAACCAATATTGATATGTGTAAAACATATATCAAGGAAGCAAAGAGCTACCAAGAGACCATGAAATCAGATGTTTTATCTGAAGCAACATTGGCTTTCTATAAAGACAATGTGGTTGCACACTGTGGAAACATCGTCGCAAAAGTGCCTTATGAGGCAAACTTTTTTGCATTGCAGCTTATGAAAAAAGATATCACAAGTGTAAACAACTGTAAATTAGCGATTGAAATGGCAAAATCCTATGACAATACAGCGGATAAATCACCTTTTATCACGCATGCACATAAGATAAACATCACAGATAACTGTGGTACACTTGTAGCGAAAAGTCCATCTGGGAATTGTCTTTTTGATGTCGTAGATAATTCAAAAGAAGGTTTGAAAGAACGTTGTGTGGCTTCCATCAAGAAAGCACATGCAGCGATGGGTACAGATGCAGTTACTGCCTATAAAAAAGAAGTAGTTGCTAACTGTGGTAGATTACGCGAAAGTATGTAATCTTACTTTACACCGTACACCTCTTTCGTGAGGTGTACCTCCTCTAGCTTTCTTCTTTACAAATCACTTTTTTCTAAATACTGAAATGGTTAACCGGTCCATGCCCTTTACCCAGTACTTTGTCTTTGCCATCCTCTATGGCTTTGTTAAGGTAGTTGCATCCTTTGATGACGGATTCTTCTAATCCGTAGCCTAGACTTAAAAAAGTAGCGATGCTTGAAGAGAGACTGCATCCTGTGCCGTGGGTATTTTTTGTTTCTATGGACTTATTTTTGATGAGTGTTACTTTCTTTGTTTCATGATTGTAGAGTGCATCGGTCATCTCGTCTGTGAATTTAAGGTGTCCGCCTTTAAGCAGTACTGAGGTACGGTACTTCTCTCCTAACTCTTTGGCTGTGGCTTCGAGTGTATCTAGGGCTATGTCATGCCCTATGAGTATCTGTGCTTCAGGTATGTTTGGTGTGATGAGGTAAGTGTGTGACATAAAGGTTTTAAGACTTTGTATGGCGTCATCAGTGATGAGCTTGTCTCCTGAAGTGGCCACCATAACGGGGTCTAAAACGATCTTGCTCAGCTTGTATTTGGCGAGTGTGTTTTGTACTGTTTCTATGACTTCTGAAGAGTGGAGCATACCTATCTTCACCGCATCAAAGGTGATGTCATCTAACACTGCTTCGAGTTGTTTCTGTATGTGCGCAGTGGGGATAGGATGGATGTCTGTCACTGTTTGGGTATTTTGTGCAGTGGTCGCTGTGATGACCGTCGCGGCATAGCCGCCATTTGCACAGATACTTTTGATATCTGCTTGTATGCCTGCGCCACCACTTGAGTCTGATCCTGCGATGCTGAGAACGCTGTGATATCTATTACTCATACGGGCCACTTTTCTTGTCTGTATGCAGAGTTCCAAAACATCCACTCTAACTTAGATGTTTTGATAAAAGCTTCCTCCATACGTTTGAGTGTTTCAGGTGAAGCATTTTTGGCGTATGTGTTGGTGATGGCTACGGCTTGTTCTACTGCTAGTGCAAACGCTTCACTGGCGTAGGTTTCTATCCAGCTTTGGTAAGGGTTTGCTTCTGTATGGGCAGAGCTTTGATTTTGTATGATGTAGTCTCCCACTTCTTTGTAGATGGTAAAACATGGAAGTATGGCTGCGAGTCCTACTTCTACAGAGGCATTGTCAATCACTCGTGCCATGTAACTCGTGTAGAGTTCACAGGTAGGAGAAGGCTCATCATTGATGTACTCTTTTTCTAAAAAAAGCTGATGTAGGGCACCTTCTATCGCTAAGATACCCGTAGCAGCTTCTAAGAAAAATTGTATTTCATCTGTTTCATGACATTTGACCCCTACTGCTACTAATGATTTTTTGTATTCTGCGAGATACAGTGTATCTTGGTTGACATAAAAACCAAAGATGTCCTTTGGCAAGTCTCCAGTCATCATCTCTGAGACAAAGTTGTCTTTGATGATCGCTTGAAAAATGTTTTCTGTTTTTGCTCTTGTTACGTGATACCAATTGTCCATAGGCTGTTCCATTTTAAAATGTATTTTTGAGTTGTATTATAATGAAGTGCATGATAACAAAGCAATCGTTAGAGGTATCTAAAAAAGAGATATTTTTGTTATACTGCTTCATTTGTATGCTCAAAGGAAACCTATGTCACAAAGACAAAATACAGAAAATTTTTCACTTAAAGATGAACTGTTTAACGGTGAAAAAGTAAAACAGATAGCCTGGGAGATACAGTCGGTGTATGAAGACTTTCGTACGGATGCCTTTGTCAGAGAGACACTGAGTCTTTTTCCTGAGCTTGAACTGAAAGAACGCATGTATCATATACGAGATATGCTGAAGAAGTATCTACCTGATGACTATGTAGAAGCTACGACTATACTCTTATCTGCTTTGCCACGAGAACTTGATAAGACTAAAACAGATGATGATTTTGGTGATTTTATCTATGCACCATATTCTGAGTATGTTTGTATGTATGGCTGTTGTGATGAGCATTTAGATTTTTCTTTAAATGCATTAGGAGAAATGACGAAACGTTTTACTGTAGAGTATGCTATCCGAGATTTTATAAATTATTATCCTGAAGAGACGATGACTATGCTTGAGGCCTGCGCTGTATCAGATAACTATCATGAACGGCGTTTGGCTTCAGAGGGTTTACGTCCTAAGCTTGCCTTGGGCGAAGAAAGTTAACGATTAGACATACACGTTACCTTTAAACACTTAGATATACTTTTTTACGACAAAACCCGTTACGTCACACGTTCGGTTGCAAATCACTTAAACGATATCGCCAAGATAGACGCTGCATTGGTAGTACAGACCCTTCAAAGGTGGAAAGAGAGTCAAAAGCAAGACCCTAAAGAGATGGACTTCATCCTCTCTCATGCTTTACGTACTTTAGTCAAGCAGGGTGACGCGGATGCTTTGGCATTGTTAGGATACGCTCAAGCTCCGAGTATCAAAGTGTGCAACTTTAAGCTCGAAAGTATAGATGTCCTCATAGGTGAGGCATTGGTTTTTGACTTTGAGGTGGAAGCAACACAAGCATGTAAACTTATGGTGGACTACATCATACACTTTAGAACCAAAGCAGGCTCCTCAAACCCTAAAGTGCATAAACTCAAAAAACTAAGCCTCCACAAAGATGAGCGCATGAAGCTCAAAAAGAAACACCCTTTTAAAGCCAATATGACTACACGGACACTCTACGAGGGTGAACATAAAGTGGAGTTGCAGATCAATGGAAAAGTCTATGAAAGTGGTGTTTTTATTTTGATTCAAGGCAAATAAAGAACTATAAGATGCTTTAAGCGTTTTAAAATGAATATAATTAGGAGAAATATATATGAAGCAAGAGGTATTGACATTTACTTTAAACAAAGAGGATTATTTGACCTATCAACTTTTTGTTGCAAGTCATTCTGAAAATATACGAAAACAACGCAAGAGACTTCGTATATTTGTACCTATATTATGGATCATCACAGGTTTAGTACTTTCGTATAGGCATCATGACTATAAAGAAATAGTTGTCTTTATAGTGATGTCTTGAGGATGGTATATCGTTGAGCCTAAGTATAGTGCTTGGCGATATAAGAGGCATTATGTCAAGCATATAGATGAACAGTACGCTGGCCGAATAGGTAAAGAAAACCAGATTCTTTTGAATGATGAGATAGAAATGCGTTCTCAAATGGGTACAAGTAAATTCAAATATAAAGCAGTAGAATCACTTCAAAAAGTTCAACAATATTATTATTTACAATTAGAAATGGGGAGTGCTGTTATCATACCCAAAGAGAGTGTTTTAGACAAAAAAGAGTTTGAAGAGAAGGTAAAGCAGAAAACAGGTTTGATATGGCAAGACCATAGTGCATGGGAATGGAGATAGCGTTTTTAAATACATGCTATAATTCTTCTAAATGGGAAAAGGGATGAAAATGAAAAAACTATTACTACTATTGACAGTGTATACACTTTTTGTGCATGCAGATATGTTACCTCAAAATGTATTGACTAAAAACTGTTTGAACAACTATAAAAACAGCTATCTTACACAAAAAGACCATAAAGCTTTTGTCTACGCAAGAGAAAAAGAGACGGATAAAGACAGATGTAACTGGGGGTATGGGTATGCCTCAACACAAGAGGCTATAGACTCAGCGATGAAAGGCTGTCAGTCTGTGATGCTCAATGCGGAATGTATTTTGGTCGATACGGATGGCACCTTCAAGGTAGCAGATAGTACATTTAGCAGCTTAACTCCTGTGGATGAAACACCGCTTACCAAAGATGAAAAAGAGAAGATGATACAGCAAGCCAAGGGCTTGATACTGGGTAACTGCCTGCCGTTTTTTACAAAAAACTATTTGGATGCCAAAGGGCATAAGTCTTTTGGATACAGTATAGACCCAGATGGCAATTATGCCTGCGGATACTCTTATAGTAACCAAAGTGAAAAAATTTCAAAAAAACGGGCAATCAAATCTTGTAATGACAACAAAGCAAAAAGAGGCAAGAAAGTACCTAAGTCTCCATGTAAAGTCTATGCAACAAACAAGGAGATACTGCTTGTTACAAGTGATTTTGGTATCAAGTTTGAGCCTAAAAAAGATACATTTTTAAGTTCTGAAGCGTATAACAAACAACTTGCCAAAGCAAAAGAGATCATCGAGGGTGGTGCATGTTTGATGCAGATGAAGTACTATCTTCGTGGAAAAACACAGCAGGCATACTACTTTGCAAAGTCTGATGATAAGCAAGCATGTGGACGAAAAGAAGAAGCATTTAGCCTGAAGCAAGGCTAAAGAAGAAGCCAAAAGTACTTGTGAGAAGATGGCAAAAAAACAAGGTATAAAGCAAGCATGTAAACTACTTGCAGAGAACTATGAGGTAGTTGGTATTGCCAGTGACTTTGAAGTAGTTAAAAAGGAGAGTCTAGCTGAGTTTAAAAAGGCTATACGCAAAGGCAAACTTACTAAAGTTAAGACATACATTGCCAAAGGGTATGATGTCAACACGACTGAAGATAAAGGAGGCACTAGCCCTCTCTTTTTAGCTGCGGGAAAAGCGGATGAAGACTTTTTTAGCCAGCTGCTCCTAAAAAAAGCTGATGTCAATATACAAGTAAAAGACGGAAGTACACTTTTAATAGCAGCAGTTATGGGTGGCAATAAAAATATAGTCAAAGCTGTGCTACAAAAAGGCATTGATGTCAATGCAAAAGGTTATGGTGGCAATACTGCTTTACATGTTGCTACAATGAAATTTGATGACGAAATGATAAAGCTTTTGATCGCACATGGAGCCGATGGGAGTATCAAGAACGATAAAGGTGTACAAGCAAGCAAGGTTTTAGAGGATTTGGGGCTCACAGTTGAAAACCTGAAAATCAAAGCAAATAAAAAGCCTCAGGAGAAAAATCTTCAAAAGAAAAAGACACAGATGTCTAAGTCTGTACCTGTACAAAAGTCACTAGAAATCGCAGCTAAGGAGCTTAATAAAAACTTGCCAACCATGACTGACAAAGAAATGCGCTTAGAGCGAGTCACAGCTGAAAAGAGTAAAATGGTTTATCATTTTACGTTAGTGCATTTTACAAATTGGTCGATGCCATTTTTGAAGCTCAAGTCACTGCTTTATAAAGATTTAAAATCACAAATTTGTAACGACAATGATTCGCAAATGTTACTTAAAAAAGGTGTGAGCATAGCGTATGATTACAGTGACAAAGATGCAAAATCTATAGGAACATTCTCTTTTGATGCCAAAACATGTGGACTGACCACAAATGTTGAGCAGATAAAGCAAAATATATTGAATATGATTAAAAAGTAGACCTAGTTTGCGAAGCTTATTTCTAAACGTTTTAGTATGTAGTATAAGTATCCAGATTATTTATGCAAATGAGTTGAATACGTATGCAGCTAATACAAAAACACATCCAGTCCAAAATAGTATTGAACTTTTAGGAGGCAAAGAAAAAACTGATGCGTATTTTCATACCTACTACTTGCTCGTGGATGCTATAGGACAAGGAGACATACAAAAGGTACAAACACTTGTTGAAAAAGTGGGAGTAGAAGCAAAGGTACCTTATGAGGGAAAGCATGAGTTCATCAAAGCATTTATTCAATACAGCAGTAGAGTCAAAGACCAAAATAAGCTCTACGCTTATAGTAAAATAGCACTGACTCAAACAGAAAATAGCCATGACCCAAAAGTAGAACATGACCTTATCTATCTTTATGCTGAACTCTATGAAACAGCCATCATTACAGAACATACGCTTACTAAAGAGGAATTAAATGGATTTATAAATCTATCAAAAAAACAACCTAAAGCTAAAGCATATCTGGAAATGTTTTATCTTATAGAAGAGTCCAAAGACAGGTCAAGTGCAAAAGGTGTGAAGGAGTGGGAAAAACAATATGCCACACTGATAAAAAAAGAATGGTGTTTCTCAGCCTTGAAACTATGGTCTCAAACACTTGATAGCCATAGGATGACAAGTGTAACCGATACGCTGGAAATGTTAGAGAATGCGATACATCCATGAAGTATTTTAAAATCCTATCTTTGATATTTTTCTATGGGTAGACGCTAATGAAACCTTATGCTAAAATAGTACATAGGAGATTACGGTGTATCTTAAAGAAGAATCTATAGAAAAACTAAAAATCATACTGGTCATCTGTACTGTATTTGCTTTCACAGGCTGTAGTTCCAAAAAAATGTATGACATGGTCATGGCGTATGAGCAAAGTAGTGCCGGTTTGGAAAAGAAGTCTGTTACTTTGGATTTTGGGGAGATAGTGTATCTTGAAAATAACGTGAAGAGTGATGTCACTCTCGTGTTAGTCCATGGATTTGGTGGAAGTAAAGACAACTGGAGCAGGATGGTAAAGCACTTGGATGATACATATCATGTGATCGTACCTGACTTACCGGGTCATGGAGAGAGTGTTTCTAAGCTAGATTTAGGATATACGACGACAGAGCAGGCAAAACGGCTAGGCGCTTTTCTAAAAGCTAAAAATATTCAAAACTTTCACTTGGTCGGGCACTCTATGGGTGGGGCTATAGCTTTACGTACGGTGAAGCAAAATGTGAAGAATATAAGATCACTCATACTCATAGATGCTATGGGTATGCACAAAACAAAAAGTTTGGGTGATCTACTGGTAGAAGAGTCAGCACAAAATCCACTCTATGATGTGTGTACGAAAGAGAGACTTGAGACGCTTTTAAGCTACTCTATGAATAAAATGCCGTATATTCCTGAGATATTTAAAGATGTCATGCTCGCAGATAAATGTGAAAGAAAAGCATTGGAAAAAGTCATGTACTATGATTTGTTTAAAGATGTCAAGTTGGATGCCATCGTACAAAGTATCACGTTGCCAACACTCATACTGTGGGGAGAGAAAGACAAGATCATACATGTAGATAATGGAAAGCTTTTGCACGATACGATCAATAAAAGTCAACTGTGTATCTTTAAAGAAGTAGGCCATATCCCGATGCTGGAAGATCCTGAAAAAACCGCAGAGGTGATCGATAGATTTATAGGAGATAATCAATAAGATGATAAAGGAAACAAAATGCCAAATATCCAAAAAGTAGAACTAACAACGAAAACCATTTATGGCATGGAGACACGTACTGAAAATGCAGATGAGATGCAAAAAGAAACACAGAAGATAGCTCCATTATGGGGGAAGTTTTTTGAAGAGGTAGCACCTCATTTGAGTTCGGGTACATCAATGTATGGAGTGTATCACAACTATGAGTCAGACGCCCATGGTGCGTTTGATGTTTTGGTAGGAAGTGAAGAAGAGGGTGATGGTTCAGTATCGGTGACACTTCAAGAAGGCAGATACCTCAAGTTTCCAGTCAAAGGTAAGATGCCACAGGCCATCATCGAGGCATGGGAGAAAGTGTGGGCATACTTTGAAGATCCCAGCATTGATGAAAGAAGAGCTTATGAGACTGATTTTGAACTGTATAAGAGTGCTGATGAAGCGGAGATCTATATTGGGGTGCATTACTTTTGAGTATGATACAGTAGAGGGGTTTGTTGTAAGTGATTGACTCACTTACAACAGTAAAAGAGATAGCTTAACTTTTTTTCTGTTTTTTCTCTTGACGTTTTTCTTTTAACGTTTTCTCTGATTTTTTCTTAACTGCTTTTTGTTTATCTTGACCCTTAGCCATCTTGTCCCCTTTATGTGGATTTTTTAATCATATGGTGGTGCATACATTGTATAGGACTTATGCTTAAAGACAATGCTAATATTTTTTTTGAAAAAATAAAGTGGATGGATGATAAAGAACAGAGTGTAGTGGTAAGAGAAAAGCGTTGGATGGGGAGGTAAGCTAGACGACTCATCTCTAAGGTCTCTCTCTAGTGTTACTTTACTCTGTTTATCCTACCCTAGTCACGTGGGGGAACTAAACCCTTACAGAGATACTTCAAGAATAAGTGCTAAACTTACGAAAAAATATTCAAGAACTATCTGAACAGCAATAGTTTTTACCAGAAGAAAAGAGGTTAACCCCTATGTTAAATTTTATACTGATACTTGTCTATATTGTGATGGGGTATGGACTGAAGTATCTTTCTTTTACTCCGGTAAATCTAGCACAGCACTTAAATAAGTTTGTCATCTACCTCTCTTTACCTGCGATGATACTTTTACAGATACCCAAACTAGACTTTGGCTCTGGTGTGTTTGTGCCCGTTACTGTCTCCTGGACTGTGATGGCCTTAAGTGCACTTTTGGTTTTTTTCATAGCAAAAAAACTGGATTTTTCTAAAGAGATAACAGGGGCATTGATGTTAGTTGCGGTACTTACCAACAGCTCTTTTATAGGTATCCCTGTGATCACAGCGTATTTTGGAGCGGCGTCACTTCCTTATATCATCCTCTATGACCAACTGGGTACCTTTTTAGCGCTGTCTACCTATGGCACGATCGTTGCAGCCTATTACTCAGCAAAGAGTGAAATAAGTCTAAAAATCATCGCTTACAAGATAGCCATATTCCCTCCCTTTGTGACACTGATCTTAGCGATGTTTTTAAGAGATGTTACGTTTATGCCAGCTCTCAATGACATACTTGGGATACTCTCTGCGACCATCGTTCCTTTTGCTCTTGTGGCCGTGGGGTTACAGATGCAGTTTAAATTACCAAGTGATGAGATAAAACCTTTTTCTGTTGCACTGGTCATCAAACTCATCATTGCTCCGCTTTTGGCTATAGTGATTTGTGCAGTTTTCTCATGGGAGGGGTTGATAGCGCAAGTTTCCATTATGGAAGCGGGTATGCCTCCTA
This sequence comes from Sulfurovaceae bacterium, assembly GCA_963698695.1. GTDB lineage: Bacteria > Campylobacterota > Campylobacteria > Campylobacterales > Sulfurovaceae > Sulfurovum. Next base: position 33,673 of record CAVORT010000001.1, read on the forward strand.
TGATCACCGCAGCAGCCATGGCATCTTACATCGGGTTAGCCCCAAGACTGAGTAATGCCATTGTAGGGTATGGCATTTTAATTTCTTTTGCGACGACCTATGTGTTGTATCTGGTTATTTTATAGTTTTTACAAAAAGTACCAATGAAACGATAACAGAAACCGCAGACATCAACAAAAACAACCCTTGTATGCCATAAGCAGCAACGATAGGTTCAAAAAGAAGGGGAGAAGAGAACTGTCCCAAAAAGAAGCTGGAGGTAAGTAAGCCTGATGCTTTTCCCCGTTTAGAAGGCGGCACTTTGGAGAGGAACCATGCGTTGGTATTTACCAGTAAAAGTCCAAACGCCATGCCTAGAGGCATCGTAGCAAAATAGAGGTTATGTATACTGGATGCTTGGGAGATAATAAAGAGCCCCAAAGCAAAGAGTATAAACGTTGCAGCATAGATCTGTAGGTAACTAAGTCGTGCTTTTATCTTTGCGTACTGCATGGAGGTGAGGGCATTAAAGGTCATGGCTGTGGCGATGACAAAGCCTATGCTTTGTGGCTGACCCCCTAGTGTGTTGACAATGAGATAGGGGAATTGTGTGGGAAGCATGTAAAACAGTACCATCACAAAAAAGGCTGTGATATACACCGGTAAAAGTTTGGTTTCGAGTTCTACCTCTTGGCTAGGTTTATACTTTTCAGGTTCATAAAGTGAACCCATTAAAAACGGTAAAAACAGCAGTGGTAGGAAGTAGATGGCAAAAGGGTAAGACCAGTGGATCTGTGCTAGCAGTCCACCAGATGTGATGAAGAGTATACCTCCCAAACCTACTGCCAGACCTTGTTTTGACATAAACTTATGCCGTGCATGTTCATCAAAGTAGTCACCAATGAGTGCCGTGGCAGATGTCATGATAAGTGCGACTGCAAACCCTAAGACTGCGCGCCCCACTAAAATGGTATAAAAATCATGTAAGTAAAATCCAGAACTCCCACCTAGTACAAAAAGCACTATGCCCACATATAAAGGTTTAAGTCTTCCCCATTTGTCTACGATATGCCCTGCAAAAGGTGCAAAAAGTGCGATGACAATGGAAGGGATGGTGAGCATAAGTTTTGAGAGAAACTCGATGTGTGGTATGTCTGCAAAAGTTTGGCTGATAAGTGGCAGTGAAGAGACCACAGTAATACCGGACATCACTCCAAGTGTGGCTACAAGAAGGAGCGATATTTGTATCTTTTTAGTGTTGTGTTTAGTCATAGCGTATCATAGCACTATTCTTGTTAGAATCATCATCCAGACGTAAGAGACAAAATGTATCAATCAGCCTGATATCAGTGAATTTAAGTTATTAATCATATATATTCTACTATTATTAATATTGTAAACTAAAAAAAAGGGATATTCCATGAAAAAATTAATCACTACTTCTGTAGCCGTTGCTGCATTTTTAACAAGTGTGAACGCTGAGACAGCAGCACAAGTTACGACAACTGCACCAGCTGAGGCAGCGGCTCAAGTGGCCACTACGGCACCAGTAGCAGCAGTCAAAAAATCATCTGACGATTTTGATATGAACTCTGTTATGAAAGACATCAAAGAAGCTATGATCAGTATGAGCAAAGATGCTAAAGATACTTTTAGTGAATTAACAGATGGCGTAGTTGAAACAACTAAAAGCGCTGAAAGAACAGTCACAAATGTCAGTGCAGATACTAAAGAATCAACTGTGAAAGTTTCAGATGATCTTAAAACAGTAGAAACTTCTACCTCTAAAGACACAAGAGATTCTGTGGTTGCTGTATCTACAGATACAAAAGATTCTATTACAAATACAACAAAAGATCTTAAAGATTCTACCACTGCTACAACAGGTGATATGAAAGATGCAACAGTAGCCGTTTCTAACGATGGCGCATCATCTGTTAAAACCGTTTCCAATGACACCACTGCATCTGTCAAAACAGTTTCTACAGATATGAATTCAACAGTAGGTACTATTTCTAACGATGCTACTGCATCTGTTAAAACAGTATCAGAGGACACAGCATCATCTGTTAAAACAGTTTCAACTGATTCTTCAGATTCAGTGAAAAGTGTTTCAGATAACATGAATGATTCTACAAAGACTATCTCAAACGAGCTCTAATCTCTTCAAAGCAACTCTTTTTTGGGTTGCTTTTTTCTATTCTTTTACTTGTATCTCATCAAACAATCATCTTAATATTCTCTTTATATCTCTTAGATATTTGTCTGTATGGGGTACAATACACTTATGAAACAAAACACAGCACTAGACATACTCAAATCAGGCAAAAATGTATTTATCACGGGTTCAGCAGGGACGGGGAAGACGTATCTTCTTAACCTCTATACGCAGTACTTAAAAGAGCGTAGGGTGTACCCGACTATTGTGGCACCAACAGGCATCGCTGCCTCACATTTGGGTGGACAGACTATACACTCGTTTTTTTCACTGGGCATTCGTGACAGTATAGACGAGGGGTATGTCGATTTTCTACTTAGACAAAAAGTACCTCAAGACACGTTTCTCAAAACTCAAACTGCTCATCATCGATGAAGTTTCTATGATCTCTCCAGAGATATTTTCCTCTATGGATCTCATACTGCGTGGATTTAAGGGATACAGATGCACCTTTTGGTGGAGTACAGGTCGTGATCTCTGGTGACTTCTTTCAGTTGCCACCAGTGTCAAAAGTACCTAAAGACAAACGTTTTGCATGGCAGTCTCCATCATGGAAAGCTTTGGACTTACAAACATGTTACCTGCAAGAGAAGTTTAGACAGGATGATGACAGACTCATGGGGTACTCGATGACATACGTTCAGGTGAGATATCGGCATCATCCGAAGCGTTACTTGCAAGCAGACACGAAAAAGAACTCAGCATCGCCACACCTACTAAACTCTACACGCACAATGTCGATGTAGACCGCATCAACTTAGATGAGTTAGCTAAACTTGAAGGGGGAGGCTAAACTGTTTGTATGTGAGACATAAAGGGAGTGAGAAGAACATAGAGAAGATCTTTAAATCTTCATTGGTTTTAGAGGAGTTAGCACTTAAAAAGGGTGCAGTGGTCATCTTTATCAAAAACAACACAGAAGAGGGCTATGTAAACGGTACTACAGGCACTGTACAAAGCTTCAGTCCCATAGACAATATGCCAATCGTCATCACCACTGATGGACGTAAGATAAAGTTAGAACCTGAAGACTGGTCACTTGAAAATGACAGTGGCAAGGTTACAGCTACGGTCTCACAAGTGCCTTTACGTTTGGCATGGGCTATTACCATACATAAGAGCCAGGGTATGACACTCGACGCGGCAGAGATAGACCTATGTAAAACTTTTGAGACAGGGCAGGGGTATGTGGCACTTTCGCGCATAAAGAACATAGAAGGCTTACGTCTTATGGGCTTGAACCCTATGGCACTGCGTGTCGACCCTCTCATACTCCATGTAGATGACCGCATCAAACAAGCCTCACAAAAATCTGTAGATGTCATAGAGTCTTACTCGAAAGAAGGGCTAGATGAGGTGTTTGAACGTCACATCTCAAACCTTGGTGGGTTAGTCAGTAAAGTAGAGGTAGAAGAAGAGATACAAAACATCAAAGCAGGCAAACCCTCTCACTCCTCCTACGTCACACCCACCCATGTGAAGACCCAAAAGCTCATAGAAAAATCAGACACACTCATACAACTAGCCACCAACAGAGGATTAGGTAAAAGTACTATTGTGAATCATCTTTCCTCATTAAAGAAGAAAACCCTGAGATAGATTTAGAGAAATACAAGCCTAAAGAGGAACTTTTTGAGCGTGTAGATGATGCTGTGTTAAAGCTCAAAACAAAAAACCTCAAAGAGAACTTTGCAGAGGATGGTACGTTACGCTTGAAACCTATATTTGAGGCTTTGGGTGGAGAGGTGAGTTATGATGAGATTCGGGTTTGTATGTTGTTTATAACATAAAAAGTATTATGAAAAACATGTCAATTTGTCATGTTTTTACATAATTTTCGGGGGAAGAATAAAGGGGAGAAAAGTCCGGGGGGAGGGAGTAAGGGTTAGACAGGGGGGAGAATGGCCCAAACCGGGGGGAGGGGAGAGGGGGAGGAGGGGGTGGAAGGGGGGAAATACGAGGAGAGCAAATGACATTCTCAAAACAAATACTAGACTTCTACTTCTCTTTACCCAAAGACACCTCTTTACCAAACGGTGTAGAGACCATCTACCCTTTTAACAACCTAGAGACCAAAAGAATCATGCACACTTTTTTTGAGAAATACTATGCAGACACAAACCCCCGCACATACCTAGTGGGTATTAACCCAGGACGGCTTGGCTCTGGTATCACGGGCATAGGGTTTGCAGATGCGTACCATTTAGAAGAGTACTGTGACATACCCAACAGTTTTGACAAGCGTGTAGAGATATCTGCAGCGTTTATGTTTGAAGTGATGGAAGCGTATGGTGGGGTAGAGAAGTTTTATAAAGAGTTTTTCTTCACCACGGTGATGCCTTTGGGACTACTTAAAGATGAGAAAAACTATAACTACTATGATGACCCAATGACACAAAATACTTTAGAACCCTTCATCACAGAGACACTGCTTAAACAAATGTCATTTCCCCAAGCCAAACCACACATCATCTGTGTAGGACAAGGTAAAAACCTCAAATACCTCAAAGCGTTTAACGAGAAGTACAAATGTTTTAAAAGCATAGAAGTGTTGCCGCATCCTCGTTGGGTGATGCAGTATAGGCGTAAAGAGAAGCAGAAGTATATAGATGACTATGTGAAAGTCTTAATGAAATGTCGTACTGCTCTTTGATAGCGTGATGAAGTGAGTAGGCTTATCACTACTGAGACATTACACAAAGTCATAGTAGGCTACCTTATGTTACAATGTTGAACTTTACGTACAGGGGAATATCATGCTGTTGATTTTTATCGTTATTTTGGGGGCAGTGCTTGGATTTGTGTATGGTGCCAACACCAACGGGTTCATATTTAGTACCGATATCTGCCTTTTTGCTGGGATCACGCTTATCATGCCATCCCTTTTTAAATTTGAGTTGGGACATGTGAAACTAGTATGGGAGGATAGAGCAATCCTACTTAAAGGCTTTTTTGTTAACTATATGATTCTTCCTCTTATCGCACTTGCAATCGGTTTCATAACGGGTGACTTTGGAATCACCGCTGGGCTGTTTTTGATCTCAGTACTTTCTGGTGGGGGTATGGTGATGCATTGGATCAAGAAGTCAAACGGGGACACTTCTTTAGGCTTTTTACTACTCTTTATCAACCTCCTGTTCATCTCACTCTCTTTACTGATGTTACATGTGTTTGCACTGTACAGCGCAGGTTACTTTGGCGTCAGCTATGATGAAGAGATCAGCATCAGTAGATTCTCACAAGCAGTGATCATGCTTTTGATAGTCATCCCATTTATCGCAAGCAGGGTGGTGCGCTACATTAAACCGTTAGTGACTATCATAGAAAACTACCGTAAGTACATTAGTCATATCAGTATTTTTATTATATTATTTTATCTTTTTGGTTTGCAAAACTCTCAACTTCTTGTCGAGATCTACGACTTTGAACCAGAACTTTTTTTCATCTCTTTTGTCGCGGTGTGTGTATTTTATCTGCTGACATTGGTTGTATCTATGTGGATGTATGACCTAGACTCCCCTCAAGAAAGAGCAGCATTTTGGCACTCGGTGACAAGGTACTTAACCCTTGCCTTGGTCATATCAACTTTTTCAGCAGGTACTTTTGGCATCTCTATGTTACTGCCTATCATGTTTGCTTATGTGGTGCAGATACCCTTGTCAGTAGTCATTAGTAAAAGATATATGCCAAGTGAGACAAGTTCTTTGATCTTAATTCTAAAGATTGTGATTTAGCTTATGAGATTTTCTTTTCATCATTTCGTTTGATACTTTGATAGAGTATAAACGTAAGGATAGTACCAATGGCAGCGATGATAAGAAAAACAATACTCTGCTCTTTGTCTTGATTGATCGCTTTTAATTGCTGATACTCTTTTTTTGCATCAAAAGAGACAGAGATACCACCCCTTACATCACCTATCTTGTAGCCTTGTTGTTTGTGACACTGTATACATGCCTGTTCGACTTTTAGTGCACCCATAAATTTGAAGGTATCATCTTTCGTGTTCCAGTAGTAGGGTACATCAGTGTTTTGTTCAAAATAGTCTAGTATCTCTTTTTCATCATCATCAGGTGCATTGTGTTCGTTTATCAAATTGTTACTTGTGATTTTTAGGGTAAACCCATCTCTTTGACTCGCGATATCAGAGATTTGTCTTGTCATAAAGGCAGGGTTCACCCATACTAGTGTTTCATTTTTATCTGATTTGATGAAGTTAGGTGAAAGATAAGGATTTGGTTTCATCTCTTCAGTTTTAACGTAAACACCGTTGTACTGTGCATTCCAGTGTCTTATGTCTACCATGAGATTAAAGATTGTAATGGCCTTATTTTTTAAACTCTCATCTAGCAGTTCTTTGTGTGATGTGTAAGAGTCTTTGACTGTATTTCCTATGATATAGAAAAGTGCCAGTAAAAAAAATATAAAGAGATAGATAACTGATTTTTTCATGAGGTTCTTTTTTAGATGAATTATAAAGTGAATAATTAAAATGATTTTCATTTGATTGTATAAAAATTAATCACTAAACTGTTAATTAATTGTTTTTTCCTACTTTTTTCCTCACTTTATGTGTTTTAATGTGGATGTAAATTTATTCAGAGAGTAAATTATAAAAAATATAACAAGGAGTTACTATGGCGTATATAGACCCGTCAGAATTTGCTACCAAATTGGTTGATTCAGGTGAGCAAAAAGTGTACATGTCAACGAAAGACACGATCATTAGAGCGTATATGGCAGGAGCAATTTTAGCTTTAGCTGCCGTTTTTGCAATTACAGTTGCAACAAAAACAGGATCAGGACTTATAGGTGCTTTATTGTTCCCTGTTGGTTTCATTATGCTTTATTTGATGAAATTTGATCTTCTTACTGGGGTATTTACTTTAGTTCCATTAGCATGGATCGATAAAAGACCAGGTGTAACATTTGGCCAGATGATGAGAAACTGGGGACTCGTTGCCTTAGGTAACTTTCTGGGTGCCTTTACGGTTGCCGTAATGATGGCATATATCTTTACTATGGGGTTTAACACAGATGGTGGAGCCATTGCAGCTAAAGTTGCAGGTATCGGTGAAGCTAGAACATTGGGTTACGCTGCTTATGGTGGAGATGGATGGATAACAGTATTTATTAGAGGTATGCTCTGTAACTGGATGGTATCAATGGGTGTTGTAGGAGCGATGATCTCTACAAGTGTTAGTGGTAAATGGCTAGCTATGTGGATGCCTGTCATGCTGTTCTTCTTTATGGGCTTTGAACACTCGATCGTTAATATGTTCCTTTTCCCATTCTCTTTAATTATGGGTGGTGACTTTACAATAGCTGACTATCTTCTATGGAATGAACTTCCGGTTGCTTTGGGTAACTTGGTAGGTGGTTTGGTCTTTGTTGGTTTACCAATATACTATACACATGCAAAAACATCAGCTACTAGAAAATTAAATACAAAATAATAGATACGTCACCAGTACAATCTGGGGAGTATGAAGGAGGAAAAAATGAAAAAAATAGAAATGACTGAAGAGATTTTGGCTGCAAAAAAGAGTACTGGTACAAGCTGGAAGAACTCTCCCAAAAAGTATCATTGAGTTCAACTTTTCTTACCTCTGCAGGTGTAGGGATGAACAGCCTTAAAAAAGAGCCTGCAGAGAAACTGTGTGAAGTACTTGGTTTACCAAAAGAAGTTGCAAGTGCACTACAAGAATATCCATATAAAACCTGGAACTTTACGATACCTCAAGATCCGCTAATTTATCGTTTTTATGAAGTTGTCGGTGTCTATGGTGATACGATGAAAGAGATTATTGGTGAAAAATTTGGTGATGGTATTATGAGTGCCATTGACTTTTCGTTAGACATAGAAAAAGAGGAAAATCCATTGGGAGATAGGGTTGTTGTGACGATGAACGGTAAGTTCTTGCCATACAAATCGTGGTAATACGAAAATATTTTCTATTAAGGTCTGATTGCTAATTCCTAATTCATTGTCAGGCCTTACTAGAAAGTTTGAAGGAAACATCATGTCACAGTTGCAACTTACTATTGGACAGTATACGACTAAAGGTCGAAAAGAAATCAATCAGGACTTTCATGATATACGCATCCCTAAAGAGCCAGAGTTAACGACTAAAGGTATTGCTATTGCTATCGCTGATGGTATCAGCAGTAGTAAAGTAAGTCAAGAAGCCAGTAAAATATCTGTGAGTTACTTTTTAGAAGATTATTTCAGTACTTCAGATGCATGGTCTGTTAAAAAATCAGCTCAAAGAGTTATCACTGCTACCAATGCATGGATCTATGCACAAAATAGACAAAACCTGTATCACTTAGATAAAGACAGAGGATATGTCTGCACCTTTAGTGCCTTGGTTCTTAAATCTACCACTGCACACATTTTTCACATAGGTGATGTACGTATTTATAGATTGAGGGGAGACACGTTAGAACAGCTTACCGAAGACCACCGCGTGTGGGTATCAAAGGAAAAAAGCTATCTTGGCCGTGCTATAGGTATAGATCCAGAGGTACGCATAGACTATGATGCCTACCCGATGGAAGTAAATGATATCTTTTTACTGATGAGTGACGGGGTGTATGAATACGTGTCATCAGAGCTCATGGTAGAAACCGTTCATGCGTATGGTGATGATTTTGAAAGAATGGCAAAAAAGATTGTTGACACAGCCTATGAAGAGGGAAGTGAGGACAATTTGACTATTGAGATTGTACGTATAGACGCTCTCCCTGAAAAAGATGTCACTGAAATACACAACACACTTTCCAGAAAGCCTTTGCCACCACTTTTAGAAGCCAGAATGGTATTTGACGGATATACGATCGTGCGTGAACTTAGTGCGAGCAGTCGTAGCCATGTTTATCTTGCTACAGATAATGAAACCAATACCCCTGTGGTCATCAAAACACCATCGATGGACTTGCAAGATGACAAAGCATACCTTGAACGTTTTTTACTAGAAGAGTGGATAGCTAAACGCATTACTCATGCACATGTTCTAAAGTCATATCTTCCGATGCGTGAACGTAACTATCTTTATGTCGTTACGGAGTTTATAGAAGGTCAAACACTCACCCAGTGGATGATAGACAATCCAAAGCCAACTTTGGAAAGTGTAAGACTAATTGCTGAACAAATAGCGAAAGGGTTACTTGCTTTTCACCGACAAGAGATGATACACCAAGACTTAAGACCTGAAAATATCATGATAGACCGTAGTGGCAGTGTTAAGATTATCGATTTTGGTTCAACAAGAGTGGAGGGTATCACTGAGGTAAATACCTTCTTAGATCAGGAAAATATACTTGGTACCATGACGTATTCTGCACCGGAATACTTTCTTGGCGATATAGGTTCATCTCGGTCTGATCTGTTTTCGTTGGGGGTCATAGTCTATCAGCTGTTGTCAGGCAAATTGCCTTATGGTACAAATGTAGCAAAATGCACTACAAAATCAGCCCAAAAAAAACTCAAATATGACTCTTTATATACAGAAACCAATGACATTCCTATATGGATAGATGAAGCACTGAGAAAGGCACTAGATCCTAACCCTTTTAAGCGCTACAGTGAATTATCTGAATTTTTATATGACCTGAGACATCCAAATCAAAAGTTTTTATCTAAAAAGCAAGCACCACTGCTAGAACGCAATCCTGTAGTCTTTTGGCAACGCATTTCATTTGTTTTGGGTGTGATTATAGTGGTATTGATCGTTACCTAGTATTTTTGACAAAAGACTCATCTGCATCTTTATGTAATCATCAGATTACGCATAAAATTCCCCGCGATAATCTGGCTACGTTCTTTGAACTTAGTTGCGATACTCTCTACATATACTTCATCTAGTGTCTGGGCAAAGAGCTTGAGCCACTGCTCAAAGGTTTCACGTTTGAGGTCTCCAAGCTGTGTGTGGGGTAGAAACAAGTTACCACTATACTTGGGGTTTCCAAAAGCCAAAGATGTCCAAAAACCTACGATGGTCTCCAAATGCGTGACCCAATGTTCATCGTTTATGTCTTCACCCAGTTTAGCTTTAAAAAATGGCCCTACGATGTCATCGTCAATGATCTTCGCATAAAACGACATCACGAGTGTTCTTATGTTTTCGTTAGTGATTTTTTCTGATTGCATAGGGGCTCCGTAAGTTAGATGCCTGAGTTATAGCGTAAGATAGTTTAAAGGTATATGCTTTACGGTTTATCGTCGGGAAAAGGGAAACAGTTAAATTTTTATCTATTAGCTGAGTAGATATCTCTATTTGTTCATCTTCTTGATAATGCCATAGGCTTGATTTATCTCTTGCATTTTAGCCGTTGCTTCTTCCATATAAGAGTCATCTTTATCTTGTGATTTGATGATGTCTGGATGGTATTGACGTACAAGGTTTCTGTACGTTTTTTTGATATGCGCTTCATCGTCACTTGCATTGACGCCTAAAATTTCATAAGCTTCTTTCAGTGTCATGGATTGCTGTTTATCTTGCTTCATGTTTTGAAATTTACTTACCATGGCAGTATATTCATCAGTAGTGATATTTAACTCATTTACGATTCGACGTAAAACTGTATCTTCCTCTGAACCAATGCCGTTATCTACAAATGCAAGTTGGATCAAAAACCCTACATATTGTTTAGGTTTTAAATGACTACGCCCAAGTAGCTTGTTGAGAGATTGTGCAATCTCTTTTGTGTCGTCATCTCTCTGCTTTTCTTCGTTAAAAATCTCTTTTAAGATGATTCTTGTTTTCTCTTTATTTGGGAAGATACTAGAAATGTCGTCAAACATCATACCAATAAGCTGTGCTTCTAACTCCTGTACTCTGCCATCTGCTTTGGCCACTTTAGCAACAAGTGCAACAAAAAGTCCTAACTCACTCTCTCGAAATAACGCTTTAGAGCTAGATGTTTTTATGAGCTTATTTCTTGCATATACTTTATAGAGTTTAAGTGCCACAACCAAAGATGCCATCACAGTAAGTGTTACCCAGATATTGACTATAAACAGGTAATAAAACACTACCAATACTATGGCTAAAGATATCCATCTTTTTAATTTGATCATTTGTCTCCACTTGTTATAAAATTTTTTGATTATACAGTAACTCATATTTTACTTAGAACTTATAGCTTAAGAACATAGAAGAGCGTAAAGTAAGAAGAGATATGTTTATATTGGGCGTATTGTGGAGAGTACACAAGTGGTTTAAAACCACTTGTGTACTCGTCTAATGGGTCTAAAATTAAGACATGATCTCTTCAACAGTGATGTAGTCTCCGACTCTACCTGTCATCTGCTCTGCATCTGTGTTAACCGGAAGTGTTTTCTTACCTGGTCTCCAACCTGCAGGACATACTTCACCTGTCTCTGTGGCATGTTGCCATGCTCTTACTTGTCTTAAGAACTCATTGACGTTTCTTCCCACCATTGGTGCTTGTACTTCTTGGGCAACCACTGTACCTTCTGGGTTGATAAGGAATCTACCTCTTAATGCTACACCTTCTTCTTCGATCATGACACCAAATGCTCTACTTACTGCACCTGTTGTATCTGCTCCAAGAGTAAGTTTTAAACCTTTTAAAACAGGTTCAGTCTCAGCAAATATTTTATGAGAAAACTTCGTATCTGTAGATACTGCTAAGATCTCAACACCAAGCTCTTGAAACTCATCATACTTTGCATTCATCGCTGCGATCTCAGTAGGACAAACAAATGTAAAGTCAGCAGGGTAGAAACATACTACACTCCATTTACCTTTGTAATCTTCACTTGATACTTCTGTGTAATGACCTGTTTTTGCATCGTATGCTTCCATTTTAAACTCTGGTGCTTTTCTTAATACTAATGATGAACTCATTTTTTCTTCCTTTTGATTGATTGTTTCTGTATTGGCCTCTTCTGAAGCAGCCTCTGTTTCTTCTATAGGTTTAGCACCTGTATCACATGCCATAAGTACTCCTTAGTAGTGAGTGTGTATTTACGTTTTAATTGTTTATTCTAAAGGATAATTTTTTTCCTTTATGAAGTATAACAATCATTACCTTAAAGAATAATTATTATTATTTAGAATTATGTAAATTTGTTGAATAATAAGGATTTTGGCTATCTATTTGGTCTTAGATAGACACCATAGAGCGCTTAGAAGATACAAATGACTTTGTAAATATAAAAATTTTACTAAAACAAGAAGAGATATTTTAATACTATAGTTTTTTTTGATACAATGAAGTATGAAGATGTGATTGAGATGTGTAGTGAATAATAGTATCTCTTTTACAATAATACTTCATGCTCATCATGTATATATAACTATAGGAGAGAAATAATGAAAAAAGCGCTTAAAGAGAAATTGGAAGCTGTGGTAGACCTTGTCAACAATGTAATTGTAAACCCAGACATTGAGATCGAGTATTGTATACCTGAAGTCGCAACAACAGCAGATACATGTGATGTTTCGGGAGATCCTTATATACACTTAAAATATATGGCCAATGGGACACACACCATGGAACAAAATATACCTATTAAACAGAACTACTTAAAAAAGACACCAGAAGATATAGCAAACCTTGTGACATTTTATATTGAACAGTTTATTGAACAGATCGATTCTGTTGAGAACGGTGCACAGTAAAACATTTACGACATAGACTATAGGTATCTATGGTCTATCTTTTAAAAAAGTGCTTCGTGTAGCCGATCATACTTTTAAAATCATTTTTCACACTCACTACTTTTTATCCTTAATAATTGATCATTATCTAGATTCAACTAAGTTGTATATATTATGAGATCTAATGTCTTCCATAGCATGCTAGACCATTTTTGTTTTATATTAAAGTTCATATTGGTTCTTTGAATTTTTGTAAGTTATAATACGCGTATGAAAAAAATATTATTTATACTGATACATATAACATGCTTATTTGCTAGTACCCCTGATGAAAGATTGAAGGTGTATCAGGAAAGATACACTTTTTGTCAAGGTAAGACAGACTATCAGATAGCACAGTGCCTACTCAATGGTAGCATAAATCGCTCTCGTGTTAGAGGAGACAAGTCTGTCTATAGAAGGGTGAGTAAAAGTTCTATAGAACAGGCATTAAGTCATGGCGATGTCTATGATAATGTTTTAAATCTTCTTCCTCAAACAAAAAGATATGTAGGGCTTGAAGGGTATCTTGATTATCTCTATGATATTAGAAGGGAATACATCACCCCGCAATTTAGAGGGAATAACGCAGAAGATATCATACGAATAAAAAGGATATTTAATCTTCTGCAAAATGCAAGACTCGAAGAGAATGCTGACTATAGCTATGCCTTAGAAGGCGAAGTCATAGAATATCAAAGAAGACATGGTTTAGAAATGGATGGTAAGATAGGACCAAGGACAAAAAGAGCATTACAGCAGTCCATAGAAAGTATCATCCTAAAAGTAAAAAAGAATTTGGAATGGGAGAGAATCTCCAGTATCAAAGGTTCAAATTATATTTTAGTCAATATCCCTGAGTTTTGGCTAGATTATTATGAACAGGGCCAAGCTGTTTTAAGTATGAAAATTATTGTAGGTAAATATAAAACCAGAACACAGATGCTTAACCGAAAAATGAAATATATTGTGATAAATCCAAGATGGAATGTCCCCACATCAATCTATACTAAAGAGTATGCGCATAAGTCACAAACTTATTTAAAAGCAAAGGGGTTTGCATTTAACAATGAAGGAAGACTCTATCAAAAACCAGGGAGTAACAATGCTTTGGGGGTCGTAAAGTTTTTATTTCCTAATCAATACAACATCTATATGCATGATACCCCTACAAAGCGACTGTTCAATAAAACAGTAAGAACCTTTTCACATGGGTGCATCAGACTCGAAAAACCTTTGGAATTGTTACGCTATTTGGGATATGAGTATACTACAGATGAAAACAAATGGATTCCTCTTCCAAAGCAAATACCTGTACATGTAGAGTATCATACCGTCTGGGTCGATCATGATGGTATTGTTCAGTTTAGAGATGATATCTATGGATATGAAAGAACATTGTTTCATTAGTCTCATAGTAGTATTTGAAAGTTGTAACTTATTGAATGAGCACGAAATCTAGACAAAAAATCATTGAGTATTTAATTTTATACCAGCCACTTCTCTCCATCAAAAACAACAGTGTCATCTATGTTAAACGAAGTGGTATCTATCATGACGTCTATGTGAAACCTACCGCTGTTTCTTCCAAAACCTTCTTTGCCATAGATGCCATGTTTCGCGCCCAGTGAAAGGTGCAGACCGCACATGCGTTCAAAAGTTCCCATGTCTGAAACAAAATGTTCTTTACTCAATGCACGGTTGAGTCCAAGTCCCAGTTCGCGTACCCAGATCACACCTTCTTCTTCTCTTATGAGATCTAACACTGCTTCAAATTCTGCTGTGGTGTTTTCTAGTTCTGACAAGTTGACCGTTTTCTATGACTATGGTGATGGACTCTTCTGGGATGTTTACGTTGTAGTTGATGTCACCAAATGCCATGACCTTTGTTTTGCCATTTAAAGATGTTAATGCTTTTAGTTCAGTAAAGACTTCTCCAATGGGGAACTGTCCCCCTATATTTTTCATTTCACGGTAATCGCCAATGTTCAGCTTCGCATCTTCAAAAGCACCAGGATAGATGAGTGTTTCACCTCCGCTGTGTACCACCGCACCTGAAGCAGTGTTTAGCATCTCTTTGAGTGTATGCCCCATGTGATGATAATACTGTTTATCATAAGCAAGAGCGTTCACATAGTTTTGTACTTCATTCTCTTTATGCATTCTTGCTAGATGGGGATGTTCAACTACTTTAATGTGCTTTTTAAACAGTTCAATGCGTATGCGAAAAGCGGACAAGCGAAAACTTGAAGACTGTATAAGTGCTACAAAGTCACCACTTTCAAGCGCTTCCATCTGCGACATGATGTCGTCTTTGTCAGCGTCATGAAAATTGATAAACACTCCGTTTGGCAACGCTATACGATACGCTTCTGTAAGTAGTATGGCAAGAGGAGAATTTAGATCGTAAATGACCAATGACATGGTGTCTTTATCGTGCATAAAAACTTCACAGAGTGTATCGGTTAGGTTCTGTGAGGCGTGATGCACTAATGTGGTTGACATGGACACTCTCTTTCTGTAGAAGGTTTTATGTATTTTACAGCAACTATGCTTGGATGTACGAAGTGGCTTATGTACAACACGCTAAGGAGTTAACCTTTTGTAGGCTTCGTGATCAGGTATCCACCCACAAGCACCGGGATGATTCCTATTATCTGATGAAGTTCTGGTATTTCATCTAAATAAAGATAAGCAAAAAAGAGTGTCATCACTGGAAGTAGGGCAAGCATGGCTGAGAGTTTGGTGATGCTGATGCGGTTGAGGGCTTCTATCCACATGATCTTGGAGACGACGTAGATACCTGTGGCTATGAGAAACATGTAGGGTAGGGCTGAGATGAAGTTTCCATAGCTGACAGCAGGCTCTAACCAATAAGCCAAAAGAGCCACAAAGGGTAGACCAACGACGGTTCTAAACCCTAAGATGGTTTCAGCAGAGCAGTAGACTCTGGCGCGTTTTTGGTAAAGGTTGACTATAGGTGCGGCTGCAGCTGAAAGGAGAATGAGCCAGTCTCCTTTGTTAAATGCAAAGTCATGAGGAAACAAGATGACCAAAGCCCCAACAGTCATGATGACAGCACCTACTAAGTGTATGGTCTCCATCTTTTCTTTGCCAAAGACGTTGAAATAGAGGTAAGAAAATAGCACTTGTAAAAAGACGATGACTGCCATGTTCCCCGCAGTGGTGTAGCGCATACCTATGAAAATGAGGGTAAAAATAAGGGTTATCCAAAAGGTAGTAAGCAGTAAGTCTTTGTAGGCATCTTTGTTTTGTAGTTCTTTAAACCGGTCACGTTTATACATGATAGCCATATAGAAGAAAAAGGCGATGATGAGACTATACATGTACGTATGCAAAGCCCCAACATAAGACATCGCTACGATGGAGAGTATAGGAAACCAAGACTCTAAGACGGTAAGTCCCAACATGAGTAATTCACCTTCACGTTCTTTGCTCATAAGATTTTTCTTGGGAGTATTTTTATATTATTTAAAATCTTTACAGCGACAAGTGTCATCATCGTACCTATAAGCATCGAGATGCCTATGTGCTCACCTAAAAAGTATGCACTTAATCCGATGGCATAAAAGGGGACTAAAAAAGCAAAAGAACTCACTTCACTCGCACCGATCTTTTCTATGCCTAAGAAGTAGACGGTGTTTGAAAAAGTTGTTGAGAGTAAGGCGATGGTGAGTATATGTATCCAAAAGGTAGTGTCGAAACCCTCATAGTTTATGGTTGAGAAGTCCACAAAAAGTACTCCTGCCACCATGCTGGTAATGACATACATATAAAAGGTAAAGGTAAATGCCGATATCTTCGTAGCTTTAGAGCTAAGTATGGTAAGTACTGACCATAAGAATGCAGCTAAAGCAAAGTAGAGGTTATGTGGCACGAGTATCTCCTCTAGTTTGGTATCCCATACATTTAAAATAGTGAGTACACCCACTGCACCAAGTAAGAGGGCAAAGATATCTTTGGTCTGCATCTTTTTCGTTCTGAGCATCACCATCAGCAAAAATGTGATGATGGGTATGAGTGTTGTGACAAAAGCACCACCAAGTGAGGCTGTTCCTAGTTGTGTGCCTAAAAAAAAGTATTTCATGTAAGCCAACAACACAAGAGATGTGAAACTGACAATGATCAAACTTTTGAGGTCAATCTTAAAAGACTTTTTGAGGAAGAAGATGATGGGAACCATACTCAGTGTGGTAATGGTGAATCTGAAAAATATCATATCAAACGCATTGATGTACTGACTGAGTATTTTCACAGATACCCACGACATACCCCAACCAAACATAGCGAAAAATATAAATATATAGAACACTTTATGACTTTGCTCTTGCATATTTTTCCTTGCTGGAATTTTGATAGCGTTATTTTATCTTTAAAAGTCTCTAGATATCTTAAGTGTATCTATCATAAAGTCATAGATGGGTGTTGTTTGAAGTAAGTACACAAAGAATACAGAGAGTTCATAGTAAAATACCTTATATGATTTACAAGGACAAGGAATGAAACAATATATCATGTTATTTATGGTGGTACTTACAAGTACTTTACTTTTTGCAGGGGATGGCACAACACAAAGTATATCTGGCATACTTTTCGGTGCATTTGTATCAGGGTTGCTTCTTACTTTCACTCCTTGTGTACTGCCTATGGTGCCCATCGTCTCTAGTATCATTGCAGGGCAGGGTAAAGAGGTCACTAAGACTAAGGCTGTGATGTTGGCAGTTTCATACGTGTTGGGTACAGCTGTGACCTATGCACTTATGGGTGCATTGGCAGGGGCAACGGGTGAGCAGTTACAGGCATACTTTCAAAATGTGTGGGCTATAGGGGCAATGACCATAGTGTTTGTACTCATGGCACTTTCTATGTTTGGACTCTTCACCATTCAACTTCCTTCTTTTATACAGTCAAAACTTAATGCCCAGTCTCAAGGTATTAAAGGTGGAAACATGGGGATGGTGTTTCTGCTTGGAATGATATCCGCACTCATACTTGGTGCGTGTGTTTCCCCTGTACTTATCTCCTTTTTATCTGTAGCCATCGCTACAAATGATGCAACACTTGGTGCCATGACTATGTTTTGTTTGGCTCTTGGTATGGGTGTGCCTCTTATACTTTTAGGGTTTGGTGCAGGGTATCTGGTTCCCAAAGCAGGGTTGTGGATGGATAATGTGAAGTATTTCTTTGGTGTTTTACTCCTTGGTGTGGCGATAATGATATTTTCTACTTTAGAACTTGTCAATACTTTATTTCTTTGGGGTACTTATGCTGTAGGTATAGCCATCTATCTGGGTGCAACACAACGACTCAGTCTTAAAAGTAGCGGGTGGCAAAAACTTCAAAAAGCAGTCGCTACGGTGTTACTCATTTGGGGGACTATCTTGCTGGTGGGTGCAGGGTATGGGCAACGTGATGTTTACCATCCTCTCCCTGCAGCATCAGTCAACCTACTCGGAGCAGATGGAAAAGTCAAACTCTCTGGGGCTTTACCTTTTGAAGAGATGTCAAGCTTGACTGCATATGAGATAAAAAGACGTCAAGCGATGGATGAGGGTAAAACGATGGTCATCTTTTTTCATACCGATACCTGTCCTGTATGTCAACACCTAAGAGATACGACCTTTAAAGATGTAAGGGTACAACAAAAGCTCAAAGAAGATTATGTGGCAGTGAGTGTCAATATCTCAAATACATCTGATAAAAAGATAGTAGAACTGAAGAAAAAGTTCCAGGTTTTTGGCCCTCCAGGTTTTGTCTTTATAGATTCAGATGGAGATGTACTTGAAGATGAAAAGTTTTACGGCTATCAGGAACCAGATGAATTTTATGATACACTTGATTTGATAGCAGAATAATCATTTAGACGTAAAGTCTAAATGACTGTATGGACTACAGCCACTTAATAGAACATCCCATAGAGGCTATTTGCTCTTCAGGGCCTTTACCTGTTTTGGCAACCATACGCATGGCATCAAGCAGTTCATGTTTGATGTCTGTTTTACTCTCCATCTTCGCATCATCAAGTCTCCCACGATACTGCAGTTCTCCTAGTGCGTTAAAGCCAAAAAAGTCAGGCGTACAAACGGCACCGTAGGCTTTGGCAACATCTTGGGTCTCATCTACTAAGTAGGGGAAAGAAAAGTCGTGCTCTTTGGCAAAAAGTGCCATGTTCTTAGGGTTGTCAGCAGGGTAAGCTGAAAAGTCATTTGACATGATAGCTACCACACCAAACCCTTCTTCCTGTAGCAGTTTGGCATCATGTACAAGCCGATCTATGGTCGCGATGACATAAGGACAATGGTTACAAATGAATGCAACCAAAAAACCTTTTTTTTCCATGAGTGAGGGAAGTGTGTGCATATGACCCTGTGTATCAGGGAGTGTAAAACCTGGGGCTTTCCAGCCAAAGTCACAAAGTGGTGTTTCTAGTAACATGTGTTATTCCTTTTCTGTTATGCATCAGCCTGTAAAAGCGGTAGTTTATGAAGTAAATTGTCACAATACGCGTAGTCATCTAAAGAGTCTTTCCACTCTTGAGGAAGGGCACCTACACCCTTAAATGCACCCAGTACCATCCCTATGGCTATGGAGCGTGAGGCGTTGTCTCCCCCTACCATGGTGTTAGCCTGTAGTGCTTTTTTAAGACCGTCTTCCTCATCTGCGTATTTGAGGATGAAGTAAACGGCACCGGGTAGAGTACCTTCAGTCGGGCTGGCTTTTCCTACACGGATGGGCTCAGAACGTCCGATGTCCCAAAGTCTTGCCATAGAAGTAATGGCTAAGTCATCTACAAAGAGTTCACGTGAGAGTTCAGTGCTAGGGTCTGTGGCTTCTTGGTATTTGGTGATGGCTTGTGAGACTTTGGAAGAGATGAAGTCGTTCATCTGTACAGCGACCAGTTCCATGGCATCACGAGGGTGCATGCCGTTGATGACTCTGTGGGTCACACGTGCAAAAAACTCTCCACCTGAAAGGGCTTCTTCACTGGTGTGAGTAAACATGGCTTGTCTGGCTACTTTGGCTAACGTCTCTTCATCATCATAGTATGCATGTGCCGCCACATGACGGATGGCCATAGCATTGGAGATGCCACCGAGTTCATGGACTTTTTTACCCGCTTGTACTTGTCCAAAAGTTTCTCTGGTCATGGTACATATCCAAGAGCCCCAGTTGTTTGTAAGTCGGTTCATCCAGTGCGGTATGAGTGCAGCCACATCAAAGTCTCTAGGTGGGTTAGCGATGGCGGCTAAGTGTTCAAGCACCAAGATGTTGTAGTCGCCATAGTCTGTGGTACCTCCGGCTTTTTTACCAGGATGGTAGTTACGCTCTCCCCAGCCTATGCCGTGTGTTTGACCACCCATCATCTCTCCCGGGCTCATAAACTTTTCTATGGGCTTGTTGCCGTAAGCTTTGAAAATCTTCTGGGCATCATACTCATAATGTGAGCCTAGACAAAGTGCATCCCCTATGATAGCTGCAAAAAATGCACCCTTTATGGCTTCTTTTTTAGCGTCTTCTTTTGTTCGTGTTTTCATGGTTACCCTTTATCGTGTGTTAGTAATAATATAACTAAACTTACTTTAGTTTTTCTGTAAGTGTTTGTATTTATTGCTTAGAGAATAATTTGGTACAATTTGGTTTATAAAGGACATAGTATGGCGGTAAAGTTTGACAGCATAAATAAGGAACACAAAACATTCATAGAAGCACAAAAAATGTTTGTGATAGGCAGTGCAGGAGCAGAAGGGTTCATCAATGTATCACCTAAAGGCATGGACACGTTTAAGATCATAGATACGCACACTGTTGTCTGGGTCAATTACACTGGTTCAGGCAATGAAACTTCCGCCCATGTACAGGAAAACGGTCGTATGACCATCATGTTCAACTCTTTTGACAAAGCGCCTCTGATACTCAAACTTTACGGACATGCCACGGTCATACATGAAGAAGACCCTAAATGGGAAGAGATGTCTGCACACTTTGAACCACACGTGGGCACCAGACAGTTTTTTGAAATGAAGGTTGAACTTGTACTCACCTCTTGTGGGTATGGTGTACCAGAGTATGAGTTCAAAGGTGAACGTAAGACACTTAAAAAATGGGCAGAGAAAAAAGGCCGTGAGGGCATCAAAGCGTACTGGGCTGAAAATAATGTAGAGACTTTAGATGGTGTAGAAACCAATGTCTTGAAATACTCTAACAAGGAGCTAAAGTGAAGAATATAATGAAAAGATACTTAACATGTATGCTGGTACTGGTTTTTACAGTAAACGCAGATGATAAACTGGGAACTTTCTATGCTTACAAAGCAACAGACATCAAAGGTGTAGAACGTACGATGTCTGAGTACAGGGGTAAGGTAGTTTTGGTGGTCAATGTAGCAAGTGAGTGTGGCTTCACCCCACAGTACAAGGGACTACAAAAACTGTATGAAAAGTACGAGAACAAAGGCTTAGTAATTTTGGGCTTTCCTTCGAACCAGTTCAGAGGACAAGAGCCAGGCACAAACGAAGAGATACAAAACTTTTGTAAAGTAAACTACGGTGTCACCTTTCCTCTCTTTAAAAAGATAGAGGTCAACGGAGACAGGACACATCCACTCTATAGGTTTTTAAAAGAAGAAACCACAGGGTTTTTGGGAACAAAAAGCATCAAATGGAACTTTACGAAGTTTATCATAGACGCAAACGGAAATGTCATAAAACGCTATGGATCATCTACGGAACCCTATGAGATAGAAGAAGATATAAAGATACTTTTAGAGAGACGGTAATGAGCTTAAGTTCAAATGGAAAATAGCAAAATGATAATACAAACCATTTTAAAAGGAATTTCACATGTTTAAAAAGGTAGCAATTACTCTACTGTGTATCTTTTCTGTAATGCAAGCGGAAGATATACGTGCAAATGTCACAGCAGTAATAACGCAAGGACAGAGTGGGGCATACCATTTTGCTGTGACACTTTCAAGTACAGAGACAGGGTGTGAGCAGTATGCGGACTGGTGGGAAGTACTGAGTGAAGAGGGTGCGTTGCTTTACAGACGCATATTGGTGCACTCGCACCCAGACACACAACCTTTTACACGTTCAGGGGGTCCAGTAGCCATCACGTCTGAGCAGACTGTTTATGTGCGGGCACACATGAACAAAGCAGGCTATGTGGGCACTGTGTTAAGTGGTAGTGTGTCAGAGGGTTTTAAAAAAGTTACCAAAGTGCCAGAGTTTGACAAAAGTGTCGAAAAACAGATGCCTTTACCTCAGGGCTGTGCATTTTAGATATAATCTTCTTACTCATATAAGGATAAAAAATGGATGAATCAATCAATGTTTTAGGTGAACCACTTGAGCCTTGTTCGTTGAAGCCACTGACGGGCTTTCATAGAGATGGCTCATGTAATACAGGCAACCATAACCCGGCAGTTCATGCGGTATGCATCTACGCCACAGAAGAGTTTTTAGAATACTCTAAAAAAGTAGGTAATGACCTTTCTACGCCTATGCCACAGTACAACTTTGCAGGGGTAAAACCTGGACAAAGTTGGTGTCTTGGCGGTCACTCCTTTGTAAAAGCGGTACATGACGGTATGGCTCCTCAGATCTTCATACACGCTACGCATATCAAGATGTTGGAACTCATAGACCTTGATACACTCAAAAAGTATGCGATAGACCTCTGATGTTTGAAGTAGCGGAATACATCGGTATCATCGCTTTTGCGATGTCAGGGTTTTTTGTAGCCGTCCGTTCTAAACTAGATTTTCTTGGTGTACTCATTGCCGTGTTTTTAACAGCATTTGGCGGAGGGGTTGTCCGTGACATCATGGTAGACAGAACCCCCTATATCTTTACACATAATATCCCTGCTATGGTGGTATTTACCATCATGTTACTACTCATTGCTTTTCAATTACACAAAAAAGAGAGCATCGAAAACAGATCATGGTTCATCGTGTCAGACTCCATCGGGTTGGTTTCTTTTAGTATCACAGGAGCACTGGTAGCTCTACAGAGTGACTTAAATTTCACAGGGGTGCTTGTTCTTTCTTTTGTCACTGCTGTAGGTGGTGGTATCGTGAGGGACATCATCATCAATGAAGTGCCGTTTGTCTTTAAGACAGGGTTTTATGGCACAGTCTCTTTACTAGTGGGTGCGTTGATGTATCTGCTTACCATGTTTGATATGATGAGTTTTTACCCAACGATGATAGTGTTTATATTGGGAGTAGGTTTGAGGGTAGTTGCCTACTATAAAAAGTGGTCAGTGCCACTGATTTAGCGCTGAACCCCTTTCACGGTTCAGGGAAGATACTTTGAAAAGTATCCTTCCAGTTCTTCTTTTTGCGCTTCATTCATAACACGTTTAGGTATCACGTTAAAACGATGGGGTGTATTGTACATCAAGTAATACTTTTCATTTTGCTTCCATTTACTAAATTTATCCCACGTAATGATTTTGGCTTCAGCCAGTTTATTTTGTTTCACACCTTTACCGGAGACATGGAGGGTCACTTCTTCTGAGAGAAGGGGACTTTTAGTGTAAATCTTTTTGGCTTGATACGCGGTGATCATACGTGTAAAAAGCAGGTAAAATGAGAGCGTAAAAAAGACCATGAAGATGTTAGTGATGACTTCACGTGTATTGGAAAAGTCAGTGCCTACGAGCAGCATAAAGGTTGCCATCCCCAAAAAAACAGCTATAAGTAACGGACGCTTTCCAGATTTGTAATGGAAGTTGACAGCTTCTTGGTATTCGTTGAGTGTGAGTTTGTAATCGATGTTCATAGTTGCCCCTGAGTATGTTTTGTGATATTATACATTTTTTACATATACACTGCACAGTATTTGGTTAGGATTATGTTTGTAGGACACAGTGATGTTATATAAAGTAGATGCAAAAATCAAGCCACAGAGCCATAACAGAGATGAATGATGATGAAACATATACCTTTTAGAACACTCTATAAAGCCGATCATGGATGGTTACAGAGTCGTTTTCACTTCTCCTTTGCGGAGTACCAGAACCGAGCCAATATGCACTACGGCGTACTGCGTGTGATGAATGATGATGTCATACAAGCCCATAGCGGTTTTGGGGTGCATCCACATAGAGATATGGAAATCATCACTTATGTGATACGTGGGGCACTTACTCATGAAGACAGTATGGGAAACAAAGAGAGTTTGGGGCGTGGTTCTGTGCAGTATCTTTCTGCGGGTACAGGCATCACTCATTCTGAAAAAAACGAGAGTGATGAAGAAGTCCACCTCATACAAACATGGATACTCCCCAGAAAAGAGGGACTCGAGCCACGCTACGGTTCACAAACCTATGATGCTGTTGAACGACAGAACCAATGGTTGCAGATCATGGGTGCAGAAGGGTCACCTGCTGTTACCAACATGTATCAAGATGCCAACATGTATGTTTCTGAAGTAAGTAGAGATACAAAACTTACTTTTGAACTCGCAAGCAACAGACAACTGTATGTGAAAGTGATGGAAGGGCAAGCCTATATCAATGGCGTGCTGTTTAGACGAGGTGATGCGGCTGAGGTAAGGGGTGAAGACTTGAGTGTAGAGGCTTTGAGTGATGTGCATGTTCTTTTAGTGGAGATGGCATCTACAGAGTCATGAGAAATGCTGCATGAATAAATCAAAACTATGCTCACTAGGATGCAGCAGATACACTTTCCTTTACAATTTGATACCAAATTTATCAAGCATGAAAATAACACTGTAATAAGCAAAAATAGTCAGCATAATAGAGATCAGCATACTTGGGTAAAAACCCAAACCTTTTTTAATCAAGAGGGGAAACGCTATAAACAATGTCATCGATGGGGCAATGAGCCATACAATTCTCTGTGAAAATTCTACCGCACTACTACTGTCATGAGTATCTACATACATCCATGTCATAGCCAATATGGAGACCAGTGGTATCGCTGCGAGTAGCGCACCCATCAAACTACTTCGCTTTGCTATTTCAGAGATGATGACGATTAAAAGTGCGGTGATGATCAATTTTGTGATGAAGTAAACCAAGGGGGTCTCCTTTGTGAATTATAAGTCAGTTTGAACGATAATCTATTTGTTCTGTCAATGAGTCCATCTCAATGCTTTTAAAGATAGATGACTTCACCAGGCTCTACAATATGTACTTTCTGTTCTAAAACATTTTCCAATACACTGCGTAAAATGACTTGTTTGTCTTCTTCTCCATGAATCAGAAAAATACGATTGAGATCTTTCATTTTCGATATCCATTTGACGATGGCACTCTGATCTGCATGGGCAGAAAAACCATTGACTGTATGGATACTTGCTCGCACCAAAATCTCTTCACGGTAGATCTTGACATATCGTGCTCCATCTACCATCTGACGTCCTAAGGTTCCTACTACCTGATAGCCTACAAAGATGACAGCATTCTTACGATTCCAAAGACGATGTTTAAAATGATGGAGGATCCTTCCTCCCGTACACATGCCACTACCAGCTATGATAATGGCACGCCGATCAACATCATTGATCGCTTTAGATGCCTCAGCCTCAGGGGTAAAGGTCAGACCTTTAAAATCAAAAACTGTACCGTCACGTTCTTTGTAATCCTGACATTTTTGACTGAGCTGATCCGAATAATTATTATACACCTCTGTGGCGCGAGTAGCCATCGGGCTATCTAAAAAAACTTCGCATTCAGGTAACTCTTTTCTGTCATGCATCTCTTTGAGGATACATAAAATCTCCTGAGTCCGCTCAACTGCAAAAGAGGGGATAAGTACATTACCCCAATCATTGAGTGTCTCTATGACTATACGTTTAAATTCACTGATGGTTTCGTCGGTACCTTTATGGTTTCGGTCACCATAGGTTGACTCAACATAAAGTGTATTTGCCTGTGTACAGGTAGAAAGATCTGGCATCACCATATCGTTGTCATTCCCTATATCACCCGAAAATACTATTGTTTGTTCAACACCACGCTCGCTATAAGTGATTTCTATAAAAGCAGACCCTAAGATGTGACCAGCATTACGATAGGTAACTGTAAGTCCTTCTCTTAGTTTAAGTGGCTCATCATATACTGGATATTTCCAAGTGAGATCAAAGGCAGCTTCAAGATCATCTTCATCATAAAGCGGTAGTTTCACTTCACCTTCTTTGCCCCGTCGTTGCGCTTTTTTATAAGTGGTCTCATAGTCTTCTCTCATGATCTTGGCACTGTCTAGTAAAATGATCTCTGCTAAATCCCGTGTCGCTTCAGTCGCACAGATAATCCCCGCAAATCCCTCTTTTAAAAGTTTGGGTGTCCTTCCGACATGATCGAGATGTGCATGTGTCAGAAGTAAATAGTCTATTTGCTCTGGATCAAATGCGAAAGGACCATCGTTACGATTTTCTTCGGGTCCCTGAAACATCCCACAGTCAATAAGGATACGTGCTCCGCCTTCTATCTCTAGTAGATGACAGGAACCTGTTACGACTCCTGCTGCGCCATGTGAAGTGATTGTTGCCATGATAATTCCACCTTTACTGTGATTTATAACTATACTTATTCTATTCTACTACTAAAATCATATATTTTATACATTCCATGAGTTTAAGATAGAAACATTCTGTCCTAATCTTCAAGTGGGAAATGAAGTGACACAGATTTTGAGGCATTATAAAGTGCTTGAGATGCAATGAAAACACTGCGGTTGGTATTGAGTAATGAGACGACTTTTTTATCATTTACCCCTGTTTTGTTTATAGAGAGGGTGGCTTCTTTCATAATATGCTGATTTTCTTCTTCTGCTTTACTAAATTTTTCTGTACATTTTTCGCTAGACCACTCTTCTGACATATAGTTAATATAGATGAGTATGGCATAGATGAGATTTTTTCGTATGGCATCATAGATATCAAGAATGACCTTATTTTCGCTTTGGGAGAATTCGTCAATATTGTTTTTAACATCTTTAAGAATTTTAGAGGCATACACACTTTCACGAACTGAGGCTAAAAGCATTTCGAGGTTTTGTCTCTCTTCGGGTGTCAGCTCTTGCTGATTCAATATGGCAACAAATTCGAAGATCTTGACTTCTATCTCTTTTATACTCTCATAAGCCTTTTGATAATTGAATTCAATGGGTTCTTTATTGAGTTCAACGACTTTTTTAGGATCCATTTTTCGTGAGAACACATCATTGGATCTGACATTGGCCAAGAGTAGTGCAAATTTCATTGTTTTTACAAATAGATTGTTTACTTCATCTCTTAAAGCGACAAATGCTGTTTCATGAAGTTTGGGATCAACCATATGTATGTATCGTGTAGGTACTGGTTCTGTATGTATAAAAAAGCGATTGAGATACTTAGCCATCAAAGAGATAAAAGGTAATAACAGCATCACACCTATGACGTTAAATATGGTATGAAACAGTGCCAATGCAGTGGTGAGATCATTTTGCAACCCTACAACATCCATGATAAAATGTGTGAGGATGGGTAAGAGCAGGAATGCAGCCACTGCAGTGATAAGATTAAATATAAAATGAGCCATAGCCACACGTTTTTTGTCGGGTATACCGCCAATGGCTCCAAGAATTGCTGTCACTGTTGTACCGATGTTGGTACCAATGACCATGGCAGCGGACTGCTCAAAGCTGAGTATATGCACATACAACGCACTCAGTACAATGGCCGTTGCTGCGGAACTAGACTGAATGAGTGCCGTCAGTACAAAACCTATGCCTACAAAAGCGATCAATGGAAAGTTTGTAAACTTGGAAAGCTCTATCGTTGCTGCCAAAGACTCAATAGCCGTTTTCATGATCTCCAAACCTAAAAACAACAGACCAAAACCGACAAGGACTTTTGCTATGGTACTAACCCTCTTATGAGAAGCACCAAAAATGAGTAACAGTCCTCCCGCACCTATCATAGGCAATGCAAAAGCTTCGATCTTGACTTTAAATCCAAGCGTTGCCACGATCCATGCTGTGACAGTTGTACCCACATTTGAACCAAAAATAACACCAATACCAGACTGTAGTGAAATGAGAGAAGCACTTACAAAAGAGAGAGTCATAAGTGTGACAACAGAAGAACTTTGAAGCAGGGCAGTCGCTAGAGCACCCGTTGTGAGAGATTTGAATGTCGTGGATGTTGAGTTCTTTACCCAGTTCTTGAAGCGAATACCTGCTGATTCTTTGAGTGCAAGTTCCATATAGAGCATACCAAATAAAAACATTCCTAAGCCAGAAAGTGTTTGTATGATCATAGCTGTCATAAGTGACTCTCTTTTTTATATATTGTAACGTATTATTGCTAGAGAACTTTATAAGTGAGCATAGTAATACAATGTTTAAATGGTGCAAAGTCAATTTTGATGGCTAGCTACATAAGTTCATGAATGTTTCTTAGCTACCATTTGAAATTTTTAATAAGGATGTCTCTATGTTACTCGACTCATTTTTCTCTTGTGGAGTTCACTTCTTTCTATTCTTTATACTTATAGTGTTCAACAAGTTTAGATAAAATATGTGATATGAAATAACAACGGCAAATAGTCAATACATGAGGACTTAAATATGTTAGAAATTATTGTTGTGGGGATTGGTATCGCCACTCTTTTAAACCTTTTTTTAAAAAAGCTTAAAATCCCAACTATCATTGGCTTTATTATTACGGGAACCATCATTGCTTATGGTTTTGGATTGCATGATGCCAAAAACTCACATGACCTCAAACTTGTTGCAGAATTTGGTATTGTTTTTTTGATGTTTACCATAGGTTTGGAATTCTCAGTTAAACACTTGATACGCATGAAGAAAGAGGTGTTTGTGTATGGTGGACTACAGGTTATCCTTACGGCTATACTCATCTCACTCATTGCCATGTATGGTTTTGGTTTAGAAAAAAAAGCGGCAGTGATAGTCGGTGCCGCACTAGCACTCTCTTCCACGGCCATTGTCCTTAAACTTCTCAATGAAAATGGTGACATTAACCAAGAGTACGGACGGCGATCTTTGGGTATATTACTCTTTCAAGATATAGCAGTGATTCCTATACTTCTTATGATCACCATGTTTTCTGTACAAGATGTACCTGTTAACATTCTTTTACTTCAGACTTTGGTTGCAGCGATTGGGTTGTTTCTAGGAGTTTGGTTGGTCGGTAAATACCTTTTAGAACCCTTTTTATATGAAGTAACCAAAATCAATTCACATGAGATTTTCATAGGATCCATTTTATTTTTAGTTTTAGGGGCATCAAGTGTTGCACATCTTATTGGATTTTCTTATTCTCTTGGTGCTTTTTTAGCAGGTATGCTTATCTCAGAAACACGCTATAAACATCAGATTGAAGCTGACTTGGTTCCTTTCAGAGATCTTCTTTTAGGCGTATTTTTTGTCACGGTAGGGATGCAACTTGATTTTGGTATTATCTCTGATTCTCTGTTGAGTATTTTACTGCTTTTAGTGGGACTTATCCTATTAAAAGTTTCTATAATGTTTGTGATTTTACAATTTGCAACGGTCAAAAGAGTTGCCTTAAAAAGTGCGCTTTCACTTTTTCAGCTGGGTGAATTTGGTTTAGTCGTCTTTGAGTTGGCCAATGCCAAAAATTTAGTTGAACCTGTAACTTCTCAAGTTTTGATCGTGGTGATTATCTTATCGATGGTACTTACTCCTTTTTTGTTGAAACATATTGCACTTATTACAGATTATTTGATGCCTCCACTTAAGGAAGAAGCGCTTGAACTAAATAAAGTACAAAAAAACTATTCAAACCATATTTTATTAATAGGGTATGGAAGACTTGGTCAACATATTGCAAAATTGTTGGATCGTGATGGGTTTAAGTATATCGCGATAGAACAAAATATTAAAGCAGTAGAAGATGCCCGGAAGCTAGGAAAGTCTGTTATTTTTGGTAATGCTGCACAAAAAAATATCTTGGAAGCACTCAATATTCATGAAGCATCATCTGTCATTATCGCACTGGGAAATAATGAAAAACTCTATTTGGTCTGTGAAACGGTACAAGAAGTGGCACCGCATGTAAAAACAGTGGTCAAAGTCAATAGTTTTCAAGAGAAAGAGATGCTTTCAGCGCTTGGACTTACCCATATCGTTGTAGAGACAGAAGAGACCGCACTTGGTATGTATTATGAAGCGCTAAAAGTGGAAACGACTCTATAGCATTTCATTTGAAAGAGTTTACATCAGTTCATGCCCCATAGCATGTACCTATAGGAAAAACCAATGACCATTCCAAAATACCCTCATGCAGTAACCGTTGAATCATTAGCAGAACAGTTAGAAACTTCAAAAGAGGGGTTGAGTCATGCAACAGCAAAAAAAAACCTCTCACTCTACGGGTTAAATGAAATTCAAGAAAAAAAGCATAATCTTTTTTTACTTTTTTTTGCACAGTTTACCAGTCCTTTGGTTTATGTACTACTTGTTGCAGCACTCCTTTCTCTTTTTCTAGAAAATATACATGAGGGACTACTCATATTGCTCATTATATTTATTAATTCTTTCATTGGCTTTTGGCAGGAAGTCAAAGCACTTGCATCCATCAAGGCACTCAAAAAACTAACTGAGAGTAAAACACAAGTTAAACGTGAAAACCAGGTAGTGGTTATCTCCTCTTCAGAGCTTGTACCTGGAGATGTCGTTGTCTTGTCTGAAGGTGATATTGTCCCTGCAGACATACGTCTTTTTGCTGCAAATGGATTGGTGATTGATGAATCGATTCTTACAGGAGAATCTGTTCCTGTATCCAAAGATCCACATTTACATTTACCAAAAGAAACACTTCCTTATGAATTGGATAACATGGCGCTCTCTGGCACCACAGTCACACAAGGAAATGCAGAGGGTTACGTTGTGTTTACTGCCCAAAAAACCTATCTTGCGTCTATTGCAGCCCAAGCAGAAGAAACGTCACCAGATACACCATTGACTAAAGCATTGCAAGTTTTTATCAAAAAACATATGATGATCGTACTGGTGATGATTGCACTTGCTACTCTTTTGACTCTTAATCAGGGGAAAGAGATCATTGAAGTGATTTATCTAGTCATAGCCTTGTTGGTTTCTGCAGTACCTGAAGGTTTACCAATCGTTGTCACACTGGTACTCACGATAGGTGCCATGGCACTTAGTGCCAGAAAGGTGTATATCCGTCATTTGCCCTCAGTGGAGACATTAGGCAGTGCCACGGTCATTGCTTCAGATAAAACGGGCACTATCACACAGGGAAAACTGAAGGTAGAAGAAGTTTTTTCTCTCAATGAAACTTTTTCTCAAACGGTTTCAGCCCTTGCCAATGAATCTATAGAAGGGAAAGGTGATCCCTTAGATACCGCCCTTGCGCTTTGGCTTGGTCAAGAATATAAAAATATCAGAGAGAAATACCCTCGTGTTAACCTCTACCCTTTTGACAGCAAACATAGGTTGATGGCAAGTTCCAATATGATCGAAAAAGAGCATAAAATATTTGTCAAAGGTGCTTTTGAATCACTCAAACAATTTGCTACCAATAAAGAAGATTTTGAGATGCTCGAACAGGAGCATGATAAATTGGCTTCACATGGTTTAAGAGTCATTGCTCTGGGTACGGGAGATCATAAAACTGATGATATAGAAAAGTGGCAAATTGAGATTGTGGGATTGATAGGCTTTTTAGATCCTCCTAAAGAGGGCGTTTTGGAGGCAGTGCATACCGCACAACAAGCAGGTATAAAAGTGATGATGATCACGGGGGACAATGCTCTCACTGCTACTGCTGTTGCGAAGTCAGTCAATATATATAAAGAAGGAGATCTGGTTGTTACGGGAAAAGAACTTCATGAAATGGATGATGAAACACTAGAAAAACTTTTACCTCAAATCACTGTTTGGGCCAGGGTACTGCCAGAACACAAATACCGCATTGTAAAAATACTTCAAAAACAAGGAGAAGTAGTTGCCGTTACAGGTGATGGCGCCAATGATGTACCTGCACTTAGAGCTGCAGATCTAGGTATTGCCATGGGTGGGGGAACGGATGCGGCGAAATCAACTGCAAAAATGGTACTTGCCGATAATAATCTTTCTATCATCGTGGATGCGATCAGACAGGGACGAACCATCGCCAACAATATTCGAAAAACCATCTATTTTCTCGTTTCAACTAGTTTGGATGAAGTGATCCTCATTACGGGTGCTATCCTTATGGCCTTGCCACTTCCGCTTTACCCTGTACAGATCTTATGGATCAATCTCGTCGCAGACAGTGCACTGGATAAAACTTTTCCGTTTTTGAAAGATGAAGAGGATGTCATGAACAGAGCACCAACCAAATTACACGAGCAATTTTTAAATAAAATACAGTTATTACGGGTACTCTATGCGGCACTCGTTATCAGTTTAGGTTCACTCTTTTTATATATTTGGATGTTAGAGCACTATGGGAAAGAGAGTGCTATATCCACACTTTTTACAGCATTTATCATAGCGACATGGATGAATGGGCTACAGTCACTTAAGGAACATGAGCCTTTTTTGAAAAATATCAAAAAATCGCTGCAAATAAATCCCTATATTTTTTATGGCATGGCATTGGGACTTGCCTTGCAATTGTGTGCCATTTATCTGTTTTCAGATATATTTCACACGCTTCCGCTGGATGCTGAATCATTAACCATTATCGCTGTTATGTCCTTATGGGTATTTGGTATGATCGAAATACGTAAATGGGGTGAGTATCTTTGGAGAAAAAGCATGCGTGCCAAATAAGAGTACTTTTGCTTTTAGAAATCCAAATCTATCACTTTATTTTTTACTCTTGCCAATCATGTTTATGCGGGTTTTTTACCGTTCTGAAGTATTCATCCTGAAAATCTTCATCATCTGCGTCATCCCAACCAAAAAAATCATCCGTAAAAACTTTTACATAGCCCAACTCAACTAACATGTCATCTAGTTTTTCATAATTTTTGCCCTGTTTCTTACAATACGCTATCAGCGTTTCGATATCCTCATTCTCGACACCGTTTACTTCCAATGCAAACCTGATCTCATCAAAGGTCATTGTTTCCTCATTTATATATTAAAAATTATACCGCTTAAAAAGCGAAGGGTATTAAAAGTCGTGTTACTCAAATAACACGACTTCATCTTAGGTATTACTCTGCTTTAGAAGATACTGTTTCTTCATCTTCATCCGATGAATCTTCTTCAGATTCAGGTCGTACCAGTTCGTAACAGTCTTCTGATGCTTCTTCACATTGTTGTATACAAATCTCTGAAGCTGGATCTCCACATTTTTCTGCACACTCGTTATATTGTTCATCACATTCAGTGTTATAAGATATCTTCTCAGACTCTGATTCAGACATATCTTCTACATCATCGGTCTTTGAGCAACCTGCTATCATTGATAACAGCAATACTGCAAATAAAGTTTTTTTGAACATAAGGGTTTATGCCTCCATTAGATTGTATAACCCTAGAGATAAATCTTACGATGTAAATCAGCAGGTTATTACGTTGTTATACAAGTACGCATCGTTTTGTAACTGAACAACTCAGGCATACTGCTTACAAGTGAAATTATATTCCTAAATTTGATATTTTGAGCTAAAACGAAACTTAAATTTTAAGAAAATAGTAACATTTTTTCCCATGCTATTTTGTGTATAATGCTATCATTATAAATATGGTCAAGTTGAGTATATAAAATCAGTAAAAAATAACCAATATGCATTTATAAAAACAAGGGACACTATGGAAAATGAAATACAAGAACAACTTCAGACCTTAGATACCTATCTAACCGATTATGTGGAAGGTGCAAATCTGGATGTACACCCTTTTGAAGTCGCTGACCTTCTTCTTACTGTTAAAAAAATTGATGAGCAGGTATATGTTGATTATTTAAATAAACTTCCTAAAGTGCTTTTAGCAGAAGTGATCATGGAGTTACCAAAATCAGACCAAGAAGATATCTATGAACGGTTTGGCCCAAAAAGACTTGCAAAACTCACTGAAGAGCTAGATACGGATGAAGCAGCCGACCTTATCCAACATATTGAAGAGATGGATGAAAAAAAGGCTGAAGCCATTTTATCTAATCTTTCAGAAGTAGACAGAGATACCATAGAAAAACTTATCTCCTATGAAGAAAATGAAGCCGGTGCCCACATGCAGGTTGAGATTTTTGAAGCGCATATGGATGAGAAAATAGGTGAGTCTGTTTTACGTCTTAAAAATATGAAAGCAAATAATCAAATTGATAACGTACAACATGTATTTGTTGTTTCAAATGGACGCACATTTGTTGGTATGATTCCTTTAGAAAACCTCATTTTGCACGGTCCAAAAGAATTATATAAAGATGTGATAAACGATGAGGGTAAAATTACGATCTCTGTAGAGCCCCATGATGACATCAAGAAAGTGGTTGAAGTCGTAAGTAACTATGACCTCAGTGTTGTGCCTGTCGTCAATGAAAGAGGTATCCTCGTAGGACGTATCACCTCAGATGACATTTATGATATCATTTCAGAAGAAGCAACCGATCAGATTTATAACTTGGCTGGGGTGAGTGATACAGCAGAACAAGAAGAAAGTTTTTGGGTGATCGGTAAATCAAGAGCTATATGGCTTGGATTAAACCTGTTTACAGCGATTGCTGCTTCATTGGTCATTGGATTATTTGATGAGACCTTGCAGTCACTCGTGGCTTTGGCCATTTTGATGCCCATTGTTGCATCGATGGGGGGAAATGCAGGTACACAGACACTTACTGTTACGGTAAGGCAGATGGCTTTAGGTGAGATTGCAGGAGATGAAGCGAGAAAGACCATCATCAAAGAAGTGACTATTGCTCTCTTGAACGGTTTGATCTATGGTGTGGTGATGGGGATCATCGCTTATATTTGGTTTGACATTCCTATGCTGGGAGTGGTGATTGCTATGGCGATGATTGCAAACCTCTTTGCAGCAGGTTTTTTCGGTGCGACCATACCATTGACACTTAAAAAGCTAGGGGTTGACCCTGCTATTGGTTCAACGGTACTTTTAACAACAGTGACAGATGTGGTTGGGTTTTTCAGTTTCCTGGGACTGGCAACTGTTATATTATTATAAATAAAGGATTGAAATTTATATGGAAACAAATACGAAGGCAGAAAACAGTAGTAACTTGAGATTCTATATAGAAGATTATTGGGACATTGTTGTAGGAGTAGTCTCTATTATTAGTGCGATTATATTACATCAAAACGGTCATGGGGCTATGGCAACAGGTATTGCTGCGATGGGTATCGCAGCACTGTCATTAACTGTTGCAGAAGTAGCTGAAATTCTTTCAGAAAGACTACAAGAACCTTATGGAAGTATGGTTCTTACCTTTTCTGCAGTGATTGTGGAGATTGTACTTTTATATATCATTTTACTTGAAGCTGTTCATACACCTGAAGTGGTTGAAACGGTCAAGGGTGGAATCATTTCAGCAGTCATTGTAGATATGAATGTTCTTTTAGGGCTGGCTGTATTTGTAGGTGGTCTTAAATTTACAGAACAAGAACACAATAAAGAGACTTCCAGTACCTACACTACTATCTTGCTCGTTACGGCACTGGCATTATTGGTGCCTAGTCTTTTGAGTGAGTCAGCGCATGGAACTGCTGTGATTAAAGAAACGAGCATTATTATTGCTGCCGTGCTCATGGTTTTTTATGTGATTATTTTTGTTTTTCAAACAAAAACCCATACCCATTTCTTTCAGGCCACAGCAAAAAGCAGGATTTTCAGATTGAAAAGAAAGATGAAAGAAGAAAATCAAGAAATAGATGAGAATGAACGTAGTGATTATATTTTTGAAAGTTTCAATAACTTTGGAAATTTTGTTGTTATTTTTCTTTTGATTACCATGATTGCATTGGGTGCAGAAGTCTTTGCAACGGATGGTGTGAAGCTTGCCAAAGAGTATGGCATTTCAGCAGGACTCTCAGGTTTGATTATTGCTATAGTTGCAGTGAGCCCTGAAATATTTACTGCCATTAAAGCAGCAAGAAATGACCAGATCCAAAGGGTTATTAACATTGCAATGGGTGCTTCTGTTGTATCCATTCTACTTACAGTGCCTATATTGTTGGCATTGGCATACATGAGTGGTATCAACCTTTTACTTGACTTTAACCCCCTTCAGGTAGGTGCATTGATCATGACTATTATCTTGGCGTGGAAAAGTACGGAAGAAGGTCAAACAAACTACTTTGAAGGACTCTCTCATTTGATGTTCTTTGTCTGTTATACTATCATCGCTGCCTATTATTAAATAGGTGGTATATTTACTATGTTATAATTCGAAAAAAAAGTAGCATTTAATGAAATCCTTAATATTCTTACTTCTTCTCCCTCTTGCTTTGTGGTCAGCCGATATTGATACAAAACTCTATGATGGCAACAACACAACAGCTTATTATGAGGAAGTAAAAAAACTCATTGATCAGAAACAGCCTCAAAATGAAGCCGATACAGAACGTATTGCTACAGAATATTTGATCTTGAAAAAACTTTCTGATATGCTTTCCACCGTTCCTAAGATTCATTCTATGCCTGATGCACTTTTACCGGAAGATCAAAATATAAGTACTGAGAATTACGTTTCCTATTTTAATGCACTCATTGATACTTATACAACCATCGATACACTCAAAGCACAACAGGAATCGATGCAATTAAAGCGAAAGTCACTCTCTCAAAGTATTACAAATATTACTACGGAAGACAAACAAAACTTACTGCTTTATCAATTACAATATGCGTTTTATAAACTCAAAGATAAAAATCAGGCGTTGGCTATTCAATCTTATGAAAAAATTGCTAAAGAGGGAGAAGCACGATTTAAAAACACACTCAAACGTGTTACTTTTAATGTTCAAGAGTTAGAACAACAACTTGCGGAAACTAACAAAAGAATTGTGTCCATAGAAGAGGAAGTGGTCGCACTCAATCTAGCTAAAGAACGTGAAGAGATACACCGTGAAACACTTACAAAGGGATTAAATACTAAATTTCTGGAAAACAATTCAACTAGAATGGAAGCGTATACAACAAAGATAGATCAAGCGATACTGCTTTCTCTTGCCTACTTGCGAACAGGAAAAAATCAAAAAGCCCTTGATCTATTGAATGATATGAAAAATGATATTGACAAACTTACGACTGAACTTGAGGTACACTATAAACTAAAGCGGACTGTACTCAAAACAATAATGAAAGATGTCGCTGGGAATGTAGTACTAGCACTCTCAAATGTAGAGCAGAGTGCTGAAAGTCTTTATGAGTTTACATACACTAAACTCACTGAACCACTTTTTGTATTTAATGAACGTGGCATTTCTGTTTTGGATATCTCAAAAGTGATTTTAGTTTTTATATTGGGTTTCATGCTTGCTGCACTCTATAAACGAAAAATCATGAATCTTGCAGCACGGGAAAAACTATCATATTCCTCTGCTAAAATCATTTCAAGTGCGGGTTATTATATTTTAGTTTTTGTTACTTTACTGATTGCACTGAAAAGCATAGGGCTTGACCTTTCCAATTTTGGACTGATGGCAGGGGCACTCTCTATTGGTATTGGTTTTGGGTTACAAACCGTTGTCTCCAATATGGCTGCGGGTATCATACTCATGTTTGAACGTACTATCAGGTTGGGTGACTATATAGAAGTTTCAGATACCATTCGTGGTACGGTTCGTGATATGAAAATGCGTTCAACGATTGTAACCACCAATGACAACATAGATGTCATTATTCCAAACTCATCTTTTATCCAAAACAATGTTGTTAACTGGACCTTGGAGAATGATATCAGACGTATACATATACCTTTTTCTGTTGCCTATGGCACACTCAATGAAAAAGTAGAAGAGGTGATATTATCAGAACTTAAACGCTCTAATATCAACTATGTTGAAATGCCTCCGAAATATAATACACTTATTTGGATGACTGCTATGGGTTCAAGTTCTGTAGACTACGAACTGGTTGTGTGGATCAGAGGAGTGTCTACGTTAAGACCTTCTGGTACAAAGTCAGATTTTCTCAAGTTTATTTATGCAGCGTTGAACAAACATAATATTGAGATACCTTTTCCTCAACTGGATTTGCATGTGAAAGAAAAAGGTCAAGAAAAAGATGAGAAAATGTTAACGCAATAATTCATCTTCAACTGAAACCAAAACATCTGTATCTGCTTTTAGATGAATGGGAGAGTCCTCTGCTTGAAAATCAAATTCTCTCAAGATGAGTTTTATGGCTTCAATGCGTGCTTTATGTTTGTCATTGGAACGAATGACGTGCCATGGTGAACTTGGTGTATGGGTTTTTTCAAGCATAATTTTCTTTTTTTCGGTAAATTCATGCCACATTGCCTGTGCCTGCATATCAATTTCACTTAGTTTCCATTGACGTAAAGGATCGTTTCTACGTCTTTCAAAACGTTCACTTTGCATTTCTTTTGAAACACTCAAGTATATTTTAATCAGACGAGTACCATGCTGAATAAATGAGTCTTCAAAAGGGATTACCGTGTCTAAAAAAAGTGTATATTCCTTCTGTGTACAAAACCCGAAAACGGGCTCTACCATAGCGCGGTTATACCAACTGCGATCAAAAAGAACCAACTCACCACCTCTAGGAAAATGTTTGATATATTTTTGAAAATACCATTGAGAACGTTCTTCATCGGTAGGTTTTCCCAATGCAACCGTACGACAGTGCTTTGGATTGAGATACTGCGCAATAGTCCCTATCAGACTTCCTTTTCCCGCAGCATCTCTTCCTTCAAAAAGTATGACAACTTTTTCTGACTTTTCTTCCATTTGTGTAAGTAACTTGATGAGCCCCGCTTGATATACTTCCAGTTCTTTCATCTTTGCATAATAGACATCTGCTTCATTTTGACGATGTCGTAATGCATTATTCTCTTTTTGAAGCTTCATTATTTCGTTACTCAACTCTTTCTCCCTCACATCATCTCTTTTTATGCAATACTCTCTTCATCATTCATTTCATGGAATTCACTTTCTTCAATGGCATCTTCATTAAAATAGCCGATCTTATGTTCTGCCATCTCAAGATCTCCAAATCTTGCTATATGGAAAACTGCATCCCCCGCTTGAACCAAAGGAATTTCAGACTTACCAATGATGATGCCGTCAAAAGGCGATTTTATTTCAAAACATTCATCATCCAAAGGTTCATCTATATACGCAATAATTTCGTCTTTTTGTACTGTATCTCCAAGGGCTTTGATCGTTCTTAACATGCCACTTTCACTTGCTCTTACCCATTGACTGCTTTTGGTAACCACAGGAACTTTTACAGTTTTTTTACGCACCACTTTAGGGAGCATATCGTTTTCTCTGAGTACATTTACTATACCATGGACACCAATTCGGATGCTTGTTTCATCAAATCTCAAGGCTTCTCCTGCTTCATAAAGCAAGATAGGTACACCTTTTTCCTGTGCGACAGCACGTAAAGAACCATCTCGTATGGCGGAATGCAAGATCACAGGTGCCCCAAATGCTTTTGCTAGACTAAATGTATATTCATTTTCAATATTGGTTCTTACCTGAGGAAGATTGGATCTGTGAATAGCGCCCGTATGTAAATCGATACCCAAATTACACTTGCTCACGATCTCATCAAAAAAGATCTTTGCCACTCTTCCTGCAAGAGGGCCTTTGTCACTTCCTGGAAAACTTCTGTTTAGGTCTCTTCGGTCAGGCAGATATCTAGATAAATTCATAATACCGTAGATATTGACTATAGGTACTAAAATGACTGTTCCCTTAAGTCTTTTGAGGATATTTAACAGTCCTAAATCTTCTGATGATCTCTATGCCGTTGAGTTCATCTCCATGGATAGCTGCACTTATAAAAACAACGGGACCGTCTTTTTTACCCCTAATCACCCTTACAGGTAATCTCGTAGGAGTATTATACATCTTAGGTAATTCAAGATTTACAGTGACAGTGACACCTTTTGGTATCTCTATGCCGCCTAGCACAAATTTTGATGTAGGCATTTTAAGCTCCGATGTTATCTTTTTTAAGACGACGTTTTTTATTATCTGCTAATGGTGAGATACTTTCTTCAATATAGTCCATGATCTTACCTGCAATGTCAACAGTGGTAGCTTTCTCTATACCCTCAAGTCCAGGTGAAGAGTTAACTTCCATGACCAATGGTCCACGGTCAGATGGAATCATATCTACCCCACACACACCTAGACCCATGGCTTTGGCTGCTGCTAATGCCATAGACTTTTCTTTTCTATTGAGTTTATAGGCTGTGGCACTTCCGCCTTGGTGAAGGTTAGAACGGAAGTCTCCTTCTGCACCTTGGCGTTTCATGGCACCAACTACTTCACCATTGACAACCAATGCACGTATGTCCGCACCTCCTGCCTCTTTAATGAACTCTTGTACCAAAAGATTTACATCCATACCATAAAAAGCATCTAAAACAGACTGTGCAGCCTTTTGTGTCTCTGCCAATACCACACCAACACCCTGAGTTCCTTCAAGGATTTTAAGTACCAATGGTGTACCACCACTAAGCTTGATGACATCTTTTGCATTGGCCTTGTTGGATGCAAAAACTGTTCTTGGCATATCTACACCCATGTTTGGAAAGTACTTGAAGACTTCTCAGCTTATCTCTTGATCTTGCTATGGCAAGATTACCGGCAACACTGAAGGCACCCATGATTTCAAAGTGACGTACCATTGCAGTACCAAAAAAGGTACGGCTTGCACCTATACGCGGTATGATGGCATCAGGAACGGGTAGAAGTTCACCATTATAGATCACAGCCAACTCATCTTTCATGATCTCAATACTACACATCAAGTAGTCAATGACGCGGATATCCCAGCCTTTGGCTTTTCCGGCCTCTAATAATCTTTTGGTTGAGTATAATGTTGAATTTCTTGAAAGTATGTAAACTGTCATCTATTTATCCTTTTTTGTTATGTATTTGTGTGAAACATCTACGAGATAGCGATGTGACATAAAGCGTCTTCCTATAAGCATCGCATATTTCATATTTTCACGATTGCTTAAAGATATCTCCGCAGTATAGGTTTTGCATCCTAATTTTATGGGGATCTCTATAAAGATCCGCTCTTCACTTTTTCCGTTTGAACTTTTTACTTTTTTACGTTTTGCTATGGGTAAAGTGATTTTTTTACCATGGTAAGCAGAATGTACTTCATCATGCAGTAAAAATGTCACTGTATTGCCCTTTATGACAATATCATCACAATGTATGGAACAGGAGTCTGCGCCAGTATCGATCTTGGCATCCAACCCAAAAAGTTCAAGTTCTGGCAAATCGACAGATTCGATATATCCAATGACTTCCATTTTGTCTCCTTTTATGTTTATAGTAAAGTGTTTCAAGTACTTTATAGCATCCAACACCGCAGCAATAGAGACGGTTTCACTCGTCGTATGATACCCGGTTGTAGGTAACTGAAACGTTGTCCCCTGTATCGTCCCTTTACTGGCATTGACCAGACGCCCCATCTCTGTACTTCCCAAAGAATAAGGGTGTCTTGTTCTGTACTAAAAGTTCTTTGTTCATGTTTTCTATAAACAGATCTTTATAGCCATACGTCACATTTAATGTATCACACAGTGCAGTGATCTTATCTGTCAATGGTGAGCTGAATGCTGCATTTGCATCTCTGTTGCGTAGTACGATGTGCTGTGCATCAGCACTTTTTCTGTCAGGAAAAGGACTGGTATCAAGTACGAGAAGTTCATCTGTACTGATATCTCTTCCTCTGAACCATTCGAGTAAAAAACGCCAGCTTTTACCTACTTCTTCGGATGCGGTAAAGAATGCTCTTCCCTGATATCCGCGTTCATACAGATAGAGGATGATCGCTGCACTGAGTACATTGTCAAGTTGTGCAGAAAGATGTCCCTCTTCGTACGTTAAAGTATCTACAAATGCCACAGGTGTACCTGCATAGAGATGTTCCAAACCTTTCACATTAAAAAGCAGGTTTTCTCTGCGCTCACAAAGATACGCATTGTCAATTTGGCCTAATCCTAGATAGGCTCCAGACCAAGGGTCATAGGCTTGTACACGCTGATGAATAAAACGTTCGATAATATCTCTATAGGTCTTTTCTGCTACTGAGTCTCCTGTTAAGTCACCTCGGTTATGCGCTGTAAATGCAGCATATTGAAATTCATTAGGTCCGGTGCACACCAAACCATGCCGGTCAATATGTGCAGAGATCATACCAGCCTCCGGGTCATCACCTTCTGCAACCAATACACCTTCATAAAGCGTTGTTTCTATGCCTCTTTCTTCAAGTTCTCTTTTAAGTACAAGAAAAAATGAATGCTCAGCACCCACTACGGAAGGTGTACGGATCAATTGTTTTAGAATGTCTAAAAAACGACTTACTTCTGTAGAACGACCAAGTGTCTCTTTCATGTGTTTTAAAAAAATTTCTTTAAACATTTACTCTACTTTCATATATAAATATATATCAATTTATAGCATATATTCTCTTCGTTATTAGACTTAAATAGAGGGAGAGGATGAAATAAGATGTCTTTTATTTATTTTATCTATTTTTCTGTAGTGAGTGATGATTCACAGAGACGATGAGGCTGGATATAGAAACTTAATGGAGATCGGAGATACTGTGAGTATCTCCACGTCATTAGGATGTTACTGTACACTTTTGTATATGGTGATGACATCTGCATATTGCTTTGGTGTCAAGATGCCTTTAAGTGTTGTTCTACACTTTGTTTTCATAGCAATGATGTTTTTACGAGTCTCTAGCATTACTTCGGCTTCTTTTACTGTATCTACATCTGTATCAAGCGCTTTTTCATGAAGCATTTTTTCTTCAGTCATCACTTTTTTAACCATCTCTTTGCATGACAGGTTTATTTTCTTGTAACCCATGCTTTCAAAGAAGCCATTTGTTTGTCATCTATCCCAAGGAGAGGGGCATTTTTGATAGCGATACGCATAAGGTTTGGCATAGGGTTGGCATGTTGAAGTGCGTATTGGCTATTTGCTTGAAGTGTGGTGAATGACATGATGAAAACTGTCAATGCGAGTATGATTTTGTTCATAGTGATTTCCTTTTAATTTTTTGTGATTATAGGTGGAAAGTGTTAAGGGAGTGTTAACTTCATGTGTTACTCGCATTTTCTATGAGGGGGTGAGGTGGTAACAAAACACTTTTTTAGCCAAACCAAAGCCCTGCTAAAGTAGTATGGCTTTAGTTTAAAAAAAAGAGCAAAAATGCACATAGACCTAACACAGGGCATCATCAAACAGCACATCGTTAAACTTGCAGTACCTGCCGTAGTAGGGTACTTTTTTCATACGATGTTCAATGTCACCGATACCTACTTTGCAGGACTCATCTCCACGCAAGCACTCGCTGCTCTTTCACTCTCCGCTTCTGTGTTTTTTATGGTGCTGGCTATTGGTGTAGGTATGAGCGAAGCGGTGACGTCTTTGGTAGGTAATGCTTTAGGAGAAAAGAACATCCCTAAAGCACAGCACATTGCACTCAATGCCATCGTATTTGCTGTCCTTTTATCTGTGGTACTTTCCATAGCAGGTGTGTTGTCAGTACCCTATTTGGTAGAGGCTTTAGGTGACCCTTCTTATGTGAAAGAGACTTTAGATTACATCAATCTCATATTGTATGGGGCAGTGTTTTTTGTAGGAGCATTCTTTTTTAATGCCTTGCTTAACTCTGTAGGGGACACAAAATCATTTAGAAATGTACTTATCGTGACGGCTTTTTTGAACATCGTGTTAGACTATCTGTTCATAGAATACTTTCAGATGGGCGTAAGAGGCATCGCTATGGCAACCATCATCGCTGAATTCATCACGATGGTATATCTCATTTACAGAGTGAGTAAAACAAAGTTGTGGACTAGTTTGAGTGCCTTTAAGTATGATCGTGAGGTTTTAAAGGCATTGCTCAAACAAGGCTTGCCACCAAGTGTCAATATGTTCATGATGGCCTTTGGGATGTACATCATCACGTACTTTGTGGCTCCTTTTGGTAAAGAGGCAGTCGCAGCCTTTGGTATAGGGATGCGTATAGAGCAGATTTTTCTTATGCCTGTCATCGGACTGAACATTGCCACACTTGCCATCGTCTCTCAAAACAACGGTGCCAAAGCTTATGAACGCATAACGCCTACGGTAAGATTAGGTATCCGTTATGGGTGGGTCATGAGTACCATAGGCGTGAGTGCTTTTTTACTTTTTGCAGAATACTTTGCTTCATTGCTTACTTCTGACTTGGCGGTCATAGAACAAACAG
This sequence comes from Sulfurovaceae bacterium, assembly GCA_963698695.1. GTDB lineage: Bacteria > Campylobacterota > Campylobacteria > Campylobacterales > Sulfurovaceae > Sulfurovum. Next base: position 77,960 of record CAVORT010000001.1, read on the forward strand.
CATTGTATCTGCGTGTGTCAGGGGTGGCTTCGTATGCTTTTGTGGTCATCTTCATCTATATAGCCATGCTTCAAGGCATAGGAAAACCAACGGTTATTATGCCTGTGAGTATCTACAGACAACTCATCGCACCTGTTGCAGTGTTTTCTGTGTTGGCATGGTTTGGTTTAGGTATCTTGTCTTTGTGGATAGGATTGGATATGATTATATTTTCTTCCGCACTGTTTTTATGGTGGTATGGAGAAAAGAAGTTAAAGGAGTTATAGGGTGATGATATCAACGATACAAAGGCCATGCATCCGTCAATGCTGTCTGGATGAAAAAGATGTGTGCGTAGGGTGTTTCCGTACCTTGGATGAGATGCGCGTTTGGCATAAAGCGAATATCGCAGAGAAAGATCAAATACTCACAGATGCCAAAAATCGTAAAAAAGAGCATGCAAAAAAAATGATATAGCAAAGATGACTTAGAAATATGATACAACACAAACAACTTCAAAATGGTTTCAACTATATAGAGATAAACAACGTGCATGCAAGTGCGAAGATAGCTTTGCAAGGGGCACATATATGGTCATATACACCTAAAGACAAGCATGATATTTTGTGGGTGAGCAAAGCATCCTATTTTGAACTAGGTAAGGCTATACGTGGGGGCATACCTGTGTGTTTTCCTTGGTTTGGTAAACATGCTACCCATGCCTCTTTCCCTCAGCATGGATTTGCCCGTACGTCTCTTTGGAAAGTAGTAAAAGAAGAGGAGCATGAAGAGGGCTCAACTTCTATACATTTAGAGCTCAGAGAGACGGTTGAAAGTTTAAAGTTATGGCCATACAACTTTACACTTATTTTAGAGGTACACATAGCAGAGGAGCTAAGCATCACCATGCATATCAAAAATATGGATGAAAAAGCTTTTGAGGTGGGTACGGCTTTGCATACTTACTTTTCCATCTCAAATGTAGAAGATGTCAGCATAGAAGGATTACAAAACAAACGTTACTTTGATGCACTCACGCAAACAAAACAGATACAAAAAGACCCGCTGAAAATAGATAAAGAGATAGACAGGGTCTATGCAGTCTCAAACACGGTAAGTATGTCAGATAAATATCACACGATACACATACGATCTCAAGGCTCAAATTCGCTAGTCCTGTGGAACCCATGGAAAGAAAAGTCCGCATCAATGGGTGATATGACCGAGGACGGATACAAAACCATGGTATGCCTTGAAACGTCTAATGCAAGAGAAGATGTGAGGGTAGTGAAGCCACAGGAGACGCATGTGATGGGAGTGGTATATAGATGAACCTGAAAATTGCAGATATGAATGACATAGAAGCCACGTTAAGACTTCATGCGAAGTACCAATTAGCTACTATCGCAGAAGACGATAAAAAAGATGGCTTTGTGACGACTGCTTTTACAAAACAAGAACTTACAGTACTCATAGAACAGGAACAGGGCTTGTTCATCGCTAAAGAAGGTGATGAGGTTTTAGCCTATGTCATGGCCGCTTCATGGCAGTTTTGGTCACAGTGGCCCATGTTTGAACATATGATCAAAGATTTGCCAAACCTTGTTTACTTAGGGCAGAAGTTAAGTGTAGAAAACTCATATCAGTATGGGCCGATCTGCATAGATAAAAGTGTACGAGGTACAGCAGTTTTAAAAGACATGTTTAACTTTGCGTTAGCGCATATGCATAGGCGTTACCCCATACTTGTTACTTTCGTAAACAAAGTAAACCCACGCTCTTACGCAGCGCATCATCGTAAGCTAGGGCTAGAAGTCATACAAGAGTTTGAGTATAACGGGAATGAATACTATGAACTTGTATGTGATACTTCTAAACCGGTAGTTTAAACTACTTGATAAACTCTACCACATCATCAAATGGTAATCTGAGTTGAGATGGCTGTTCGTTAAGACGGTACCCAAAAGGCACTACCACAGAGAGCTGCCATTTAGTCGTGTCTAACCCTAACGTTTCTTCAACTTTTTCCTTATCGTAGCCTTCTATAGGGCAAGAGTCTATTCCTATGTAGGCTGCAGCAGTCATCATATTGCCTAAAGCGATGTAACTTTGTTTCGCTGTCCAGTGGTAAATGTTTTGATCTGTGTTTAGTGTTTGTTCTAAGTGTTTTGCGTAGATGTCCATGTAGAAGTCTAAACTCTCTTGTGGCATGTCACGTCTTTGAAAACGTTTTTTTACTTCACCGCTTTCCACTTTGACATTTTCTATGGCTGCAAGTACGATGACGAGATGTGAACATGAAGTAACCTGCACTTGATCCCAACAGTGTGGACGGAGTTTGGCTTTGAGCGCTTCATTGGTAATGACCAAGAACTTCCAACCCTCCATACCAAAAGAAGAGGGTGATTTTCTCCCTGCTTCTAAGATGTATGCCATCTGCTCATCGGAGATAGTCTTAGTCTCGTCAAATATTTTACATGCGTGTCTAAAGTCCATTGCTTTGGTGAAATCGTTCTTCATTGTATTGCTCCAAGTTTTATTAAGATGTTGCAACCTTATCACTTATATGCTATTATGTCAAGAACTACCTAAAAAGGTATATACATACCAAAAGGATACTAATGAAGCTCAAATACGATGGAAAAGAATACCCCTGTTCTTTCTCTTTTGCCCTTGACATGGTCTCTGGCAAGTGGAAAGGACTCATACTTTGGTACTTAAGAGAGGAGACATTACGTTATGGAGAAATTCGTAAAAAATTAGACGGCATTACGCAAAAAATGCTTACGCAAACCCTAAGAGATTTGGAAAAACATCAACTCATCACTAGAAAAGTCTACCCCGTTGTGCCTCCCAAAGTGGAGTACACCATCACTGCTTACGGAAAAGGGCTTATCCCTATATTTGAAGATATGTTGGCATGGGGGGATGATGTAGGTGCTAAGATGGGTGAGGTGATGGAGTGTGATGAAGTGTTAGAACGTGAAAAATTAAACTAAGCGAATAAATGAAATACTATAGAATGTTACTCAAAAAACCACTACATGACTTTGTAAGGATGAGTAGCGATGTATTTGTAGGTGAAAAGAAAATAAAGTGTGCATATAGTGCTAACGGTGCACCTACTGTAGTATTTGAAAATGGTTTTTGTTCAGGGTTGTCTTGCATGAAGTACTGGGATAGTGCTTTTTTAGAGCTTTCAAAAGAGTACAGCCTCTTTGCTTATGACCGTAGTGATGACGAGATAAAAAGCCAAGAGATAGAAGATATATCCAGCCATTTAGAAGATACCATAGAACTCTTGCGTACGTTACTGGGAAAAAAAGAACTTAAAGCACCTTATGTACTGGTAGGGCACTCTTTAGGAGGACTCTACATGCAGTACTTTGCTAAAAAGTACCCTGATGAGGTGGCTGGGCTAGTGCTTGTGGATGCAGTCTATCCAAATGGGTTTGCACAAGATAATGTGTTAGATAACAATATAGCTAAGATAGGTAAGGTTATATTGGAGATGCCAAGTTTTGGTCAAAAACCTATGGTTATACTCAGTGCAACGCAAAAAGCGTATAGAAATGATAAGTGTCATCAAGTACAGAAGATAGATGACTCAATCAAAGACCAAAAAATGTACACTAAACTTTATCCACATGCTCAACAGACGTGGGTAGAGAGTGGCCATTTGATACAGTATGAAAAACCTGATGTGATTGTAGGTGCAATTAGAGAAATGATTAATGTAACTATTGAAAAATGAGTATATAGACAAAATACACCAAATGGTGTACAATCAATCAAAAAGGATAACCATGCCAAAAGTACAAACAAGTTTACGTTTAGAAGAAGAGACTTTTAACGAAGCTAAAGAGATACTCAAATCTCTTGGTATGAACTTTACGGAAGCAGTCAATGTTTTTGCCGCTTTAGTAGTGCAAGAGAAAGGACTACCTTTTGATGTGGTAAGTTCTCAGTATCCTAGCATTAGCTATGAAGAAGCACAGGAGAAAAGAAAACGGGCTATTAGCACTATAGACGAAGCTAAAGGTATTCCTTCAGATGCGTTCTTTGCAAAGTTGTTGGCTAAGTGAAACACTATCGTGTCATTATTAAACCAGAAACAGGGCGTGATTTGGAAAATATTTATAATTTCATCACGCATAATGATACACCAATCAAAGCACAACGTTTTTTACGTAAACTACAAGAGGCTATAGGGTCACTCAGTTATATGCCTGAACGTTGTCGTAAGAGTATCTACATAAAAGATGATAAAACGCATGACATAATGTTACATGGGTATACGATTTGTTATCCTCTTTTAGAAGAGACAGTGCATATAGTAGCTGTGTTTCGTCAGAGGGCATTATGAAAAAACAAACCACAAGAGAAAAACTCCTAGACATTACATTTCAAGAAGTCTATATACATGGGTGTGCATTACCTTCTGATTTGGAATGTGCATGATGAAACTCCCAACTATCATAAAAACCATCTCGTCAGAACTCCAAAAACAAAATGCCAAAGCCATTGTTGTGGGTGGTGCAGTGCGTGACAATTTCTTGGGTATTGCATGTAAAGACATAGATGTAGAAGTGTATGGACTTGAAAAAATGGAAGCACTGGAAGTTGTACTTTCAAAGTTTGGCTCGGTCAATCTTGTGGGTAAGAGCTTTGGGGTGTTGAAGTTTAACTATGAGGGAGAGGCGTATGACTTTTCTTTTCCACGTACTGAGGCTAAGGTAGGTGAGGGACATCGTGGATTTGATGTTGAGGTTGATGGAAATTTGGACTTTAAAACGGCTGCCAAACGTAGAGACTTTACTCTTAATGCTTTGGGCTATGATATAGAAGAAAAGCAAATTTTAGACCCTTTTGGTGGGATAGAAGATATAAATCAAAAGGTCTTACGGCACATTGATGATAAAACTTTTGTAGAAGACCCTTTACGTATCTATAGGGCTGTACAGTTCTCGGCTCGTTTTGGGTATACGTTGGCTGATGAGACCTTTGCGCTTTGTCAGAAAATGATTGAAGAGGGTATGCTTGATGAGTTAGCTAAAGAGCGTGTCTGTGAAGAGTGGAAGAAACTTTTACTTAAATCACCTAAGCCCTCACTAGGTTTTGAGCTTATGCGTGAGCTAGGTATACTTGAGTGTTATTTTCCTGAACTTCATGCGCTGATAGGAGTAGTTCAGTCACCAAAGTGGCATCCAGAGGGTGATGTGTGGATACATACGATGATGTGTCTAGATGAGATGGTACGTTTACTAGGTGATGATGAGAAGTTAAATCTTAAATATATGTTTGCCATCTTATGTCATGACTTAGGTAAAGCCACACATACAACCATAGAAGAAGATGGTCATATAAGAGCCATAGGACATGAAAAGGCAGGTCTAGAGCCTACTAAGTCTTTGATGTACAGACTCATGGATGAACATGACTTTATAGAGAGTCTCTTTCCCTTGGTTGAACATCATTTAAAACCCTCACAGTTTTATGCAGGAAAAGCCAAAGCCTCAGCCATACGAAGGTTGGCAACGAAGGTAAATATAGAGGAGCTCGTGGTTGTCGCTAAAGCAGACTTTTTAGGACGTACAACAGAGGAAGCATTGACTAGAGACTATGAAGCAGGGACATGGTTACTGAAGCAGGCATCTGAACTCAAAGTTAAAACTAAACCCCTGGAACAACTCATACAAGGTAGAGACTTAATAGAATTAGGATTAGAACCCTCGCCACAGTTTAAGATAATATTAGATGAGGTGTATGAGCTGCAGCTTGAAGGGAAAGTAACTTCTAGAGATGAAGCACTAGAATTTGCAAAAGAGAATCTCAATAAATATGTTATGATACCAAAATAAAGGAGAAACTATGAAATACATATTACTTTTAATGCTTTCTGTTTCAACGATGATGGCAGAAAATTTTACACTTATAAGTCCTAGCATAGGTGGGCAGTTGACAAAAACACAAGAGGCAAATACTTTTGGCTGTAGTGGTGCCAATGTGTCTCCTGCACTTATGTGGAGTCATGCACCTAGAGGTACAAAAAGTTTTGCTGTGACTGTATATGATCCTGATGCTCCAACGGGCAGTGGATGGTGGCACTGGCTTGTGGTCAACATACCTGTAAAAATAGAGAAACTAAAAGCGGGTACTGTACCTAAAAGTGCATTGGAAATAGTCAATGATTATGGTACAGTCGGATTTGGGGGAGCGTGTCCACCAGAGGGTGACAAGGCGCATCAGTACATTTTTACTGTCCATGCACTGGATGTTGAAAAGTTGCCAGTAGAGTCTACAACCAATGCACCCATAGTGGGGTATCAGATCAATGCACACACGATTGAAAAAGCGAGTATCATCTCATACTATAAACGTTCAGTTAGATAGAGGATTCGATTCGATTCTTTTCAATCTTATGCATGAAGTCTCTTACACATCGGTCTATCATTCTATAGGCATTGCGAATGCGGTCATCAAATTCATCAAAAAAGTAAGGGTCAGGTACATCCATCCCGCGGTAATGGTCAAAATCACCTAGAAGATATACATATCTAAAACCTAGTTTTTTTAACTTTTCTTTAGTCGATGCATCCATAGCTACGACGTAATCAAATCTATCTTTATCTGCTCTTGTCACCTGTCTAGAACGGTATTGGGAGATGTCTATCTTGTTCATAAGCGCAATGATACGAGAGTCTTCACAAGGATGTTCTCCTGCATGATGACCGCTTGTTCCTGCTGACTCGATATGAAAATCTAATTTTTGCTTCTCATTGATATCTTTTGCAATGCCTTCTGCTAAGGGACTACGACAAATGTTACCCAGACATACAAAAAGAATTTTTACCATTTTTAACCTTTTATCTAATTATCGTTACAATAGCAAAAAAATTTGGATAGCTTGATGAAATTTGTTCTCATATTGGTGTGCCTATTACCATTTTCTTTGCATGCAAAAGATTATACTAAAAATTCAGAAACAATGATTTTCATCAATGAGATGACTCAAAAAGATGGTTTAGAAAAAGCATATCTTAAAAAACTTTTCAAAGATGTCACGGTTCAGTCCAAGGCCTTACGTGCTTTTAGACCAAGTGCAAAGAAAAAACGTACCCCAGAACAGATAGCAAGACTTAAAAAGCTTTATCCAAAGTATGGTGCATGGGACAGATACAGTAGGCATAAAGTTAATCCTTCTCGTGTGAAACAGGGCGTGGACTTTATTAAAAAGCATCAAGATGTTTTTAATAACGTTGAAAAAAAATATGGTGTGCCCAAAGAGTATATCGCTGCGATCATAGGGGTAGAGACAGTTTATGGGGGTAATGTAGGGAAGTTTCCTGTCTTTGATACTTTAACAACACTGGCATTTGAGAAAAACAGAAGAAACAAATTTTTTAAAAGGGAACTGAAAAAATTTACACTATTGTCTTATACCCAAAAGTTTAATCCTAAAGATGTATTTGGTTCTTATGCTGGTGCCATAGGATTAGGTCAATTTATGCCTAGTAACTATGAAGCGTATGGTGTTGATTATAATGGGGATGGATATATCAGATTACAAGAAGCAGGAGATGCCATAGCGTCTATTGCTAATTACTTGAAGCAAAACAGATGGCGTACAGGTGAGCCTGTGGCAACACGTGTTAAGTATGAGGGTACACGTTTTAAGGCCTATAAGACTGGATATAAAAAAACCTATCATCGTTCAGAACTTAAGGGTATTGAACCCAGAGAAAAGTGGGACTATAAGGGGAAAGTACGTCTGATCAAACTCAATAAAAAAATGTATGATGAGTTATGGTATGGTGCAAAAAACTTTTTTGTGATCACACGGTATAACCATAGTGCCTATTATGCAATGTCCATACATCAATTGGCTCAGAAGATCACCGCTAAACTTGAAGCCAAAGTAGCCAACTAATATGAAAATCAATGTGATCATCATAGATAAAAAAGGGAAAGACAATTTATATGCTGGACTTATAGAACATTATAAAAAAATAGCAAAACCTTTTGCAAAGGTAGAAGTAATTGAAGTTTTTGATAAAGAGATAGCTAAAGCACACGACATTTCTCCCGAAGCTTCACAAAAATCCTATACGAAAGCCTTAGAAAAATATTTGGAATCTAGCATTAACATAGCATTAGATCCATCTTCTAAAGAAGTAGATAGCCATGAATTTGCTAAATTGCTTAAGGATAACGTTCAAGTAAATCTGTTTATTGGCGGTGCATACGGCTTTGAGAGGGCTTTTTTGAACAAATGTAATAATGCCATTTCATTTGGTAAAATAACGCTTTCACATAAGTTGGTGAAAGTGGTGTTATTGGAACAGGTATTTAGAGGCTTGGCAATTAACCATAATCATCCTTATCATAAATGAGAAAACTACTAAACAGGAAGAGTAAATATGTTAACAACAGTTGAGTTAGAAGATTTTCAAAACAAATTATTAGATAGAAGAGTTAAAATAGAGAAGAACCTCAAAGGTACCATGTCAGAACTAGATGAAATGCGAGATCTAGAGCTAAATGATGAGGGTGATTATGCCGCTGCATCTGCAGAAACTATTGTTGATAGTGCAATTTTGGTACAACAACGTAAAGAATTAAACGAAATTGAACTTGCTTTAGATAAAATAAAAAAAGGGACTTACGGCATATGTGAAATGTGTGAAGAACTTATAAGCAAAGAGCGTCTTGCAGTAAAAAACTTTGCACGTTTTTGTATTACATGTCGTGAGATCAACGAAAAAGAACAAAAATAGATTTCTTTTTCAGACTTAGTACCATACTAAAAAGGGATACATAATGAAACTTGGTTTATATACTTTTGCAGCGCTAGCACTTATCTCAATTATGGGGGCGTTGGCATATACTGTCAATCCCAATCATTATATTATAGAAGTATTGGGAATTAATTTCAATTTTCCTATTGCGCTATGGATAGTGTTGCCGATGTTGGTACTCTTTTTATTTACTGTGGCACACATGCTTTTTTTTGGTTTGAGAAATTATTTTAAACTTAAAAAATGGCAAAAAGATACAGAAACTTTGGAAGATGCTCTCTACTGGTCATTGGTGAATGAACCTAAAGAACAAAAATATACTATGAGTGAAGTGGGCAGTTCTGCTGTACTCCTGAGCAAAGCATCACTTACCGTTTCAGATAATGTCGAGGGTCTAAGTCCACGCCTTGCAAAGGTAGTTAATATCATACAGAAAATCAAAAATGGTGACTACGTTGATCTTAAAGAAGAAAAAATGGCTAAGATATTTAATGCAGGCAATCCTATTTTGATTCAAAACAGGCTCAATTGTTTAGAGTCAGATGAAAAGTTTGTAGAGGGCGTGATGCGGTCTAGTTCTGACTATTCTGAAGCGGTACAAAAAGAGGCATTGGAGATATTTGCCCGTAAAGTTAATTTTGAGGCAGCACGAAAATATGCCAAAGTATTTGATGTCCCAAATTTTATGGTTCTCTTGAGAAGAGTCAATCAAGAAGACGATATGGGACTCACCAAAGAGATACTTATAGAGTTTGTTGAAGGACTTAAACTTTCGTGTGTAGATTTTGTAGCTATAGCAAAAGTAACAAAGAAGTACTTTAAGCCAGACGAAAACCTTTCTTTATTTCATGGCTTTCAAAATAACAATACAAAAGCACAAAATGCATACTTGTACTTACTTTTTGAATATGAATTAATCGATCAGGTAGGTACTTATCTTGAAGAACAAGAAGAAGATGAATTTATAAAATTCAGAGCATTTTATCACCTTAAACGTGAAAATACTAAATATAAACTAGAAGATATTATAGATATTCCTAGTGTCTGTAACGAAACTAGGTTTCTGTAAGACTTTATGTCTACTTTAGACTTTTCTACCCCTCTTTACGTACTTGCCCCTCTAGCGGGTTTTACAGATCTTCCTTTTCGTTCTGTTGTGAAGAAGTTTGGTGTAGACCTTACTGTCAGTGAGATGATCAGTTCCAATGCACTGATACACCACTCAAAAAAAACCTACCGTATGCTGGAAAAAAACCCCACAGAAGACCCTTATGCGATACAGATTGCAGGTTCGGATCTTGATGTCATACGTCAAGCCGTAGAGATTATAAACCAGCAAGAAGATGTGTCTGTCATAGACCTAAACTGTGGCTGTCCTGCACCTAAAGTAGTCAACAATCTGCAAGGTTCTTCTTTGCTCACGGATCTACCTCAGATGGCAAGAGTGATTGAGACGATCAAGAAATACTCCAACAAAGAGTACACTTCTATGAAAATGCGCCTTGGGTTTAATGACAAAAACCATGTAGAGATAGCTAAACTGGCTGAAGCGGCTGGGGTAGACTATATTGCTGTACATGGTCGTACAAGAGCAGGGCGCTATAAGGCAGCGGTAGATTATGATGCCATAAGAGAGATTAAACAAGCCGTTCGTATCCCTGTCATTGCCAATGGAGACATAGACTCCCCTACAAAAGCCAAATGGGTTCTAGAGCACACAGGGGCAGATGGTGTGATGATAGGACGTGCAGCCGTAGGTAATCCTTGGATATTTAGGCAAATAAAAGAAGGCATGGAACAACCCACACCTGAACTCATAAAAGAAGTTGTTTTAGAACATTTTGATCAGATGATAAAGCATTATGATAAGTATGGCGCTATTGTCTTCAGAAAAAACTTACATTCCTACTCTAAAGCGGGGTATCAAGGGGCTTCTGCATTTAGAAATGATGTGAATCGGATAGAAGACCCCAAAGAGATGAGAGAGGTCATTGAAGCATTTTTTTCTCAATCTTTTATAGGATAGTAGTAATAAAATGTATGTTTAACCCTTTTGCTTACGAGCATTTTCCACAAGCAGAGAAAGTACAAAACTTGTGAACACAAAACCTAAAAACAAGAAAAATCCTACTTCCAAATGTGTGCCGTTGGTTGTGATAATGTTAATGGGGTCACTGCGACCTTCTAAAAGTTTTAGTTCATTGTTAACTACCCCATCAAGCCCAAGGTAAGCCATAAAAATAGAAACAACCATGACGTCAGCCATTGACCATTTTGTTGAGCGTAGCGCAAAAAAACGTGTGACAGCATTGTTCCCTAGGAAACTCCTACTGTAGAAATGTAGGTAAGTAAAGAGTAGTTTTAGCGTCGGGAAGATGATACTGAACATTACTAAAAGTACTCCCACAAGTATCATTCTAGCCTCACCAGAATCAAGAAGCAGTCTTACTAGATCGGAGATACTTTTACTTTGAAAAAAGAGTATTTGATTTTCAAAGATGACTTCCTGGTCCAGTATAGTGAAATAGAGTTTTGAGATTTTAGCTTCTATATCTAACATAGGTAAAAATATCCCTGTAATCAGGAGACTGATGGTTGTTCCTGAAAGTAAAAAGAGAGAGATAGAAGTGAGGGTGCCTTGCAATAAGGTAAACAGTATAAGCAGGGCAGAAAGACCAAGTATCCAAGTCATCATGTTATTCAGTTCTTGACTAATATTTTGTATGTTTGTATCTATGATAGTAGTACATGTCTTAAGGTCAGGTGCGTTATATTTTTCGAGAACAGCGTTATAAAGACTCATGTCAGTTTTGTCTTGTATCTTTTCCTGCATAAAATCTTTTAGTTTTTCTCTTATGACTTTTTTGGCCCTTGCTTGATTTTCAGGTTTTTCTACTTCTGCCATCACAGCATTGGTAAACTCAGGTACACGCTTACGTAAAGCCTTAATATCGACTAAAGAGTCAGTGATCATCTGTTTGGTAGATCCCATGATACTGTCAAAAAATCCTCTTTGACCTTGGTTGTGTTCCCGAAGCGCACGGTCAGCTTCAATGATAAGTGTATCAATGATGGCTTCGATATACCCTTTTATTTCTTCTCTGTTGTTAGTATTCAAGTCAAAGTTTTCTATTTTTTGATCCACAATATCAGTAATCTTACTTGTCCACACAGAAGAGTTAAACATACCGTATTGTGCTGAGTGAAGTTCTGTATAGTCATTTTTATAGATTCGGGCACTCTTCCCCTCTTCTATGATCTGCAGTGATATATATATGATCGTAACCAGTAAAAAAGCACTTATGAGCATAAATATAATTGAAATTAGTTGTTTGATACGTCCCATAGATATGACACTCCCTTGCACTTCTTGATAGATAAGTATATCAAAATTATTTATTTTGATGTTATATACGATACATTTATTATCTTAATTTATCATATTAATTTGTCTAATAATCTCATTTTTTATATTTTCCTGACATGACTGTGTCTTAAATGATGGTATACTGCGAAGTTAATTTTTGGAGTCTTATGATCATAGAACTTATATTGGTTGGTATTTTTATCGGTATCATGTCAGGATTTTTTGGTATAGGTGGGGGCATGATACTCGTACCTATACTTCTTGTACTTGGCTTTGATGTCAAAGTCGCTATTGGTATTTCTATTGTGCAGATGGTATTCTCTTCTATATATGGTTCCTATCTGAATTATAAAAAAGGTTCGCTTATTGTTGGTGAGGGAATTTTTGTAGGTTTAGGTGGCTTTATAGGTGGGTACATTGGTGGATATGTCACACATTTTCTTTCAGATATAGTGTTGCAATTTACGTTTCTTGGGTTACTTTTGTTTGCACTTTTTAGACTTTTTTTCTCAGAAAACCATGAAGACGATGCACAAACAAAATCACTCAATAAAGTCTTACTTTTCTTTATAGGTGTAGGCATAGGTATCTTCTCCATCACTTTGGGTATTGGGGGATCTATCATTTTGACACCACTTTTGGTCGGATTACTTCATTATCCTTTAAAAAAAGCAGTGAGTGCAGGGTTGTTTTTTGTGGTCTTTTCTTCTGTTGCAGGGATGTTGAGCAGATTGAGTTCTGGCACTATAGATTTTTCCAATGGACTAGTTGTTGCAAGTGCATCTTTAGTAGGTGTAACACTAGGTATATGGTTAAAAGACCACACTACTTCTAAAAAACATAAGATGGCACTTTTAGCCTTATATGTATTTGCTTTGGGTATGTTAGTAAAAAAAATGTGGCTATGATAAAATTAAAAATTAAAAATTACAAACGGGATATATAATGGCAATAAAACAAGATATGATACATGTGTATGGTGCAAGAGAAAATAACTTAAAAAATATAAACATAAGCATCCCTAAAAATAAGCTAGTGGTAGTGACTGGTATCTCAGGCTCTGGTAAGTCTACTTTAGCATTTTCAACACTGTATGCAGAAGGGCAGAGACGCTACATCGAGTCACTTTCCTCTTACGCAAGACAGTTTCTAGGACGTGTAGGTAAGCCAGATGTGGACAAAATAGAAGGGCTGACCCCGGCTATCGCCATCGACCAAAAGACAACTTCTAAAAACCCACGTTCTACGGTGGGGACAATCACAGAGATATATGACTACTTAAGGTTACTTTTTTCCCGAATAGGAGAGCAACACTGTCATGAATGTGGTAAACCCATCTCTTCTATGTCTGCTTCTGACATCATAGAAGAGGTACTTAAATTACCTGATGGAGCGAAACTTGTCATTATGGCACCACTGGTAAAAGAGAAAAAAGGATCGTTTTCAGATATGCTTGAGTCTTTACGGCATAAAGGTTACGTACGAGCGATGATAGATGGTGTCATGGTACGTTTAGATGATGAGATAGAACTTTCTAAGACTAAAAAACATACGATTAAAGTGGTAGTAGACAGAGTCGTGGTGAAAGAAGAGAGCCGTGACCGTATAGGACAAGATGTCGAGAAGGCACTCAAGGAATCTTACGGTGAGCTTGAGATAGAGGTGTTGAATTACGAAGAGATAGAATTTGAACGTCAGCATATGCATTATTCAGAACATTTGGCCTGTTTTGACTGTAAATTGAGCTTTGAAGAACTTGAGCCGGTGAGCTTTTCGTTTAACTCTCCTAAAGGTGCTTGTCCTGCTTGTGATGGACTTGGCATTCGTTATGCGATAGACTTGAAAAAAGTGATAGACTCAGATCTTGGCATTGATAAAGGTGCTGTAAAAATCATGTACGGTTTTAATAAAAGTTACTATACCAAGTTTCTTAATGCCTTTTGTGAACAAAATGACATTGATATACACATACCTTATGGTGAACTTGAAACCCACCAGCAAAAAGCTATCTTATATGGCAATGGTGGCACAGTGGACTTTACATGGAAACGTCACAAGCTTAAACGTGAATGGCCAGGAGTGGTGAAGTTTGCCCATGATATGTTCAAAGATGAAAAAGACCTCTCAGAGTACATGACTGAAAAAGTGTGTGACAAGTGTGATGGACATAGACTTCGTCCACGCTCTTTGGCAGTAAAAATAGAAGGGAAGAACATCGCAGAGATCATTTCTATGCCTATTGAAAAATCGTATGCATATTTTGCAAATAAAGATTCTTTTTCACACCTTACTGAACAACAAAAGATGATAGCAGAGTCTATACTCAAAGAGTTATATGAAAGACTCTATTTCTTACATGATGTTGGGTTAGGGTACATTACACTTAACCGTGACGCAAGGAGTATCTCTGGAGGAGAAGCTCAGCGTATACGTATTGCTTCACAGATAGGCTCTGGGCTTACTGGTGTGATGTATGTGTTGGATGAACCAAGTATCGGTTTACATGAACGAGACACGATGAAGCTTATACGTACACTCAACTCTTTACGTGACAAAGGTAATTCTGTCATCGTCGTTGAGCATGATAAAGAAACTATTTTGGCAGCAGACTACATAATAGACATTGGTCCTGGGGCTGGAGAATTTGGCGGAGAAGTGGTTTTTTCGGGTGATGCTAAAAAGTTAGCTAAAGCAAAAACACTGACGGCTGACTACATGTATGGTAGAAAAGAGATTGTTTATACCCATGACAAACCACAAAAAGAGTGGATAGAGATCAAAAATGTCACACTGAACAACATAGAAAAACTTGATGCCAAGATACCACTTAAAAACTTTGTCTGTGTGACAGGGGTAAGTGGGTCAGGTAAGTCCTCACTGATACTACAAACTTTACTGCCAGTAGCACGTGAATTGCTCAACCATGCTAAAAAAGTAAACAAGGTAGAAGGTGTAGAGATAACAGGCTTAGAGAAAGTTGATAAAGTCATTTACCTAGATCAAAGTCCCATAGGCAGAACCCCACGTTCCAACCCTGCTACTTACACAGGTATCATGGATGAGATACGTAAACTCTTTTGCCCAGACAAAAGAAGCAGAACTTCGTGGTTACAAGATAGGGCGTTTTTCTTTTAACGTTAAAGGCGGACGCTGTGAGAAATGTCAAGGGGACGGACAGATAAAAATAGAGATGCACTTTTTACCTGACGTACTTGTTAGTTGTGATGTGTGTGATGGGGCAAGATATAACGCTCAAACCCTTGAAGTCAAGTACAAAGGCAAGTCCATCGCAGATGTGCTTGCTATGTCTGTGGGCGAAGCCTTGGAGTTTTTCAAAGCCATCCCTATGATAGCTGTGAAGTTAAAAACACTCACCGATGTAGGACTTGACTACATTACTTTAGGACAAAATGCTACTACACTCTCTGGAGGGGAAGCACAACGTATTAAACTAAGTAAAGAGCTAAGCCGGAAAGATACAGGACAAACTCTTTACATACTAGATGAGCCTACCACTGGACTGCATTTTGCCGATGTAGACAGACTCACCGGAGTGTTACATCACTTAGTAGAACTTGGTAACTCTGTGGTGGTGATAGAGCACAACTTAGATATGGTTAAAAATGCAGACTACATCATAGATATGGGGCCAGAGGGCGGAAACAAAGGTGGACGCATTATTGCTACAGGAAGTCCTGAAAAGTTAGCAAGTGAGTATAAAAATACAGGGTCATATACGGGAGAGTATTTGGAAAAAGAGTTGAAGGCTTAAGGTCTTCTGAAATTTCGTGTTGCACCTTTTTTAGCATTTTGGATACTAAAGCTAATCGCTGCTTTGATAATAAATAGCAGTGTAATGGCTGCGAGTATCTCATAACCTATGGCCCAGGTAAGGATGAATGAGGATTCTTCATTGAGAGATAAGAACAATTCAGTTTTACCTTCTCCTACATAGAAGAAAAGAAACATAAGACCTGCAATATAGGGTAAAGAGATAAAATACAGAATTAAAAATAATTTTTCAAGCCCAGGAGGGAAAATAAGTGGAGTACTGTCATAGGTTATTTCTTGTTTGGAAAAGTCATCACTTTCATTTTTAATTCTTTTTTCTTTTGGTACATAAGTAACACTAGAGTTACTAAATTTATCATTTGGCATGGTGATGCACCTTTTTTATAAGTATACTATTTTAGTTAATTTAAACATAATATAACATAAAAACGTCAAAAAAAGTCAAATACCATTTTTGACATGAGCAACATCTAATTGGTAATAGGCTAAAATAAATAAAAAATCAGGCTACGCATTGAAAACTATCACAATTATCGACACTTTTGGCTTCTTCTTCCGTTCATATTTTGCACTTCCTCCTTTACGTAATACAGAAGGCTTTCCTACAGGACTGTTAACCGGTTTTGCCAATTTGGTGGACTCACTGCACCGTGACCACAGTACCGACTACTTGGTTTTTGCACTGGATGCAAAAGGGAAAACGTTTCGTAACGACCTCTATCCGGAATACAAAGCAAATCGTGATGCAGCCCCTGATGACTTGGTTAAACAGCTTCCTGTTGCCATTGAGTGGATAGAGCAGATGGGGTTTGCCAATCTTTCACGTGAAGGATTTGAAGCGGATGATATCATTAGTACGGTGACAAAGTTTGCCAAAGCACAGGGTATGAAAGTACGTATTGTCTCTCACGATAAAGATCTTTATCAGATGATCGATGATGGTATGGTGGTCATATATGATGCTATCAAAAAGAAGGAAGTAGACGAAGAAGCCTGTATAGAAAAATTTGGGGTGAGTCCTAAAGACTTCATTAACTTTCAAGCCATACTCGGGGATGCTTCAGACAATGTCCCTGGCATAAAAGGCATAGGAAAAGTAGGTGCCTCTAAGCTCATCAATCAGTACCATACACTTGAGGCTATTTATGAGGACATCGAAAACTGTGGTACGCCACGCATACAAAAGTTACTGCTTGAGAGCAAAGATCAGGCTTTTGTGTCACGTGAACTTGTGACGATGCGAACAGATGTTTTTAAAGATATGGATGTGGAGAGTTTTGTTTTTGAAGATAAGAACTACCTTTCTTGTCTGTTAGAAGAGTTTGAACAGTATGAGATGAAGCAAGCCATACGTAAAGCAAAAGTAGGGATGGAAGAGGTGGTTTGTACTCCTTATGATGCATCAAAAGAAGCATCGATGGATGCATCAAAAAAATCTGCACTCTCTTTTGATGCCATAACATTAGACAGTAAAGAGAAACTTGATGCTGTGCTTAGTACTCTGAACAAAGACGCTATATTAGCATTTGATACAGAGACCACAGGTTTAGATACTAAAGTAGCAAAAATGGTTGGTTTCTCTTTCTGTTTTGATAAAGAGAAAGTCATACTATGTACCTGTCGGGCACAGCTACCTAGGTGTGGAAGACCAAGTAAGTCTTGATGATGCTATCTCTGCACTTAAAACCTTGATGACTTTTAATGTTGTGGGACAAAATCTCAAGTTTGATTTTTCTTTGCTCTCCAATCAGTTTGAAATGGAACCCGTACTTCCTTTTGCAGATACGATGATCATGGCATGGCTTTCAAATCCAGGGACAAAAGTAGGACTTGATACTTTAGCAAAGCAGTATTTCAAGTATGAGATGAAACCATTTAAAGAGATGGTTAAAAAAGGTGAAGACTTTTCAGCTGTTGCCATAAGTGATGCGACTTTCTATGCAGCAGAAGATGCATGGATGACTTTTTTACTTTATGGGGCTATCAAAAAGAAGATGGAACTTTCCTCACTTACACATTTACTCAAAGAAGCTAAAAATGTAGAGTATCCATTTATGACAGTTCTTATGCGCATGGAACGTCTAGGTATCAAGATAGATCCAAGCAAACTCATGGCACTGCAAAAGACTCTGAGTGAAGATCTGGCAAATTTGACCAAAGAGATATATGCCTTGGCAGGCTCAGAGTTTAACATCAAGTCAACTCAGCAGTTGGGTGTGGTGCTCTTTCAACAGTTAGGACTGCAAGGTGGCAAAAAAACAAAAACAGGTTACAGTACAAATGAATCAGTACTTTCTTCACTTAAAGATGAGCATGAGATCATCCCTAAGATATTAGAGTACCGGGAGTACCAAAAGATACTCTCAACGTATGTTGATCCGTTATTGAAGCTGTCACAAGCTGATGAAAATTCTCGTATCTATACAAGTTTCGGGCAGACGGGCACTGCCACAGGTCGTCTGAGTTCACGTGATCCTAACTTACAAAATATTCCTGTACGATCAGCACTTGGACGTTCTGTAAGAGAGGCGTTTATAGCCAAAGAAGGCTATAAATTAGTAAGTATTGACTACTCTCAAATAGAGCTACGTTTGCTTGCACACTTTTCACAAGATGCAGCACTTCTTAAAGCCTTTAAAGAGGGTGTAGATATCCACTTGGCTACGTCCACCATACTTTTTGGTGAAGAGGAAGCACAAGCAAAAAGAAATTTTGCCAAGTCTGTGAACTTTGGACTGCTCTATGGTATGGGACCTAAAAAACTCTCTGATGAACTAGGTATCAGTTCTGGTGAAGCCAAAGATATCATCACGAACTATTTTGCATCATTTCCAACAGTGAAGAACTTCTTAGAAGGCATACAAGAACGCGTGAAGATAGATGGCTATGTTGAGACCATTCTTAAAAGAAGACGAATATTTGACTATGAATCAGCAAATGGCATGCAAAAAGCAGCCTTTATGCGTGAGTCTGTTAACACTGTTTTTCAAGGAAGCGCTGCTGACCTCATAAAACTCTCTATGATCCAAATAGACTCTATGATACAAGAAGAAAACTTGGATGCCTTCATGCTTCTACAAATCCATGATGAACTTATCTTTGAAGTTAAAGTTGAAAAAGTAGACGAGATAAGTAAACGTTTTGTACATACGATGGCAAATGTTTTGGAGCTTGATGTCCCGCTAGAGTGTTCTGTATCTGTTGGAGATAGTTGGGGAGAATTGAAGTAATGTTAAATGACAATTACATAAAACTCCCAAGAGGAAAATTCTTCATGGGTTCGGACGATAAAAATGCAAGAGACAGAGAAAAACCTCGTCACGCGGTGACGATAGACTATGATATAGGGATGTCTAAGTACTTGGTAACTGTGGAGGACTATATGCTTTTTGCTCAAGCTACTGGTGCCGTAGTACCTGAAGAGCGTCATGAGCATTTGGGTTTTGATGTACCTGTGCGTAGGGTACGTTGGACAGATGCTCTTGCGTATGCAAACTGGAAGAGTGATCGTGAGGGAAAGAAGTATAGGCTCCCTACAGAAGCAGAGTGGGAGTATGCCTGTCGCGCAGGTTCAGATGCGAAATACTGTTTTGGAGACGAGCCAGCAGCGTTAGGTGAGTATGCTTGGTATGCATCAAATGCAGAAGGTGTCACACATAATGTCGGGACTAAAAAACCAAATGCTTGGGGACTGTATGACATGCATGGTAACGTCTGGGAATGGTGTCTAGACAGATATGCGGAAGACTATAGTGACGCCCCTTGTGACGGTTCTGCTTACGGTGTAGCGAGTGAAAAAGGTCGAGTGCTTCGTGGCGGTTCTTACAATGGGGATGAAGAGAAATGTACTTGTACTTCTCGTATTAATCTTGGGTCTGGAGGTAAAAATTATTTTATCGGGTTTCGTTTAGTAGTAGTGTTATAATTTTATTCTACCCAAGAGGGTAGAAATGTTATTTTGAAATGAGTGACATAAGTCCAAAACTTTTTACAAAAGGCACTGCCATAGATGGGTTTTTGATCATTGCTTTAAAATCACCTGATTTAAACTTGAGTTTACCTGTAGCAAATGCGATACCCATAGATGCCATGGTAAGTGGGTTTTCTGCCCATTTATTCCAGTTTTTCTCATCTGCTCTCATGTCCCAGTCTGCTGTTTCACCATCGTAAAGTCCTGCACGAGTAGCTATACCATTTTCTACGACAAATACACATCTCGGCGTGTCTTCATTTTTAAACCCGCAAGTAATGACTGATGAGAAGTTTATCTTGGCTAGTTCACCAGAAACCTCTGGCTCATTGTTCCATGCGTCTTTTAAATCGTTTATCCATTCATCTGAAAATAGTTGTGCCATTGTATCCCTTTAGGTATTGTTATATAAGACTATAAAATATCTTAAAGATTATTTTATGATATTTTTTTGATAATACAGATATAAACATGAAATAATATTTTAATTTATTATATAACATCATTAATAAAGTAACATGCAAGACCGTTCAAATAGGAGATATACAATCTTAATTAACAGTTGGTTAGCAAACATCAGATATAATCTTTTTAATTATTTATAAGGATTTTAGGTATGAAAATGATTTTTTCCATGAAAATGGCTGTGTTAATGTTGTTTCTGTTTGCTGTCATAGCAGGAGTTGCTACATTTATAGAGAATGACTACGGAACTCAAACTGCACAAGCATTGGTCTATAAAGCTCAATGGTTTGAAGTCTTCTTGGCTTACTTTGTCTCTATAGTGACGTATCAAATCATCAAAAACAAAACATGGAAGTCTAAGCCTGCAGTTTTTCTTTTCCATATGTCTTTTCTGGTTATCGCCATCGGCGCGGCTATTACTAGATACGTTGGTTATGAAGGTGTCATGCCCATTCGTGAGGGAGCGACAAGTAACACGATGGTCTCCGCTACTAAAGTGTTGCAATTGAGTGCTGCACAAGGTCAAGAGAAAGCCTCTATAGAAAAAGAGCTTTACTTTTCATCGATGACAGACAATAGCCTCAATGAAAGCGTAAGGGTAGGTGATAAAGAAGTCCATATAGAACTTTTAAAATACCTTCCGACCTTTCAGCAGACAGTGGTCGCTGATGAAGAGGGTAAAAAAATCTTAGAGCTGAAGATATCTACAGGACAACAAGGTGAGATTTACTATCTGTCTCAAGGAGATAGAAAAGATTTTGGTTCTTTTTATGTTGGGTATGATACAACACCAACGACTGACAAGCCTACTTTTCTCATTAAAGAGGATGCAGAAGGGCTTAAAGTAAACTTTCCTTTTGTCCTTAAAACACTCAACATGAATGACAGACAATCAGGTGAATTAGAAGGCGGAGATAATACTTTTCAAAACCGTATGCTCTACCAGTTTGGCTCAAATGCTATTGTATTGAAAGATATTCATGAGAAAGCAGTGTTAAAACTTGGTTCTGATGACTTTAAAGCCCAGAGTAGAAAACCAGAATATATGCAATGGAAAGTCTCCGTAGGTGATGAAAGTGCCACCGTAGAGACATACCCCTTTCAAGGAAGGGTAGGTGAAGTAAAGAAGATGAAGTTAGCTGGTGTAGATATAGATATCAGTGTAGGAGCTAAAATCATCAATTTACCTTTTTCCATCAAGCTTGAAGACTTCAAACTTGAACGCTACCCAGGGTCTATGACACCTGCATCTTATGCATCAGATGTTGTACTCATAGATAAAGAACAAAACATCAATATGCCTTACGATATTTATATGAACCACATCTTAGACCACAGAAACTACCGTTTTTTCCAGTCTTCGTATGACCCAGATGAAAAAGGTACAGTACTTTCCGTAAACCATGATCCAGGTACATGGCCTACATACATTGGTTATATTTTGATGACCATAGGTATGTTGTGGTCACTTTTTGCACCAAGCGGACGTTTCCAGAAATTACTAAAAGGTGCCAGAAAATTACAAGCAGCCCCAATGGCTTTAATGTTTGCACTTCTTTTGGCACTCAACACACAAAGTACGTATGCAGCATCTCCAGTGGTAGATGAAGCGACACTAAAAAATATGCAAGCTTATGACTTGCAACACACACTCAACTTTGGAACGATAGCTGTACAAGACCATCAAGGTCGTATGAAGCCTATGGATACGGTAGCACATGAAGTGATAGCAAAGATCACAGGACGTTCAGCCCTTTATGATCTAGAGCCGACACAGATGTTCTTAGGTATGATCATGCAGCCCGAACTCTATCAAGATGTTCCGATGATCAAGATAGGACATAAAAAGATCGCTGTGACGTTAGGACTCCCTGAAGATACAAAGTATGCGAAGTTTTCTTCTTTCTTTTCAGAAAAGGATAGTTCTTACAAGATATTTAAGGCAGTAACTGAATCGAGTCAGAAAAAGCCTCTTGAAAAAACACAATACGACAAAGAACTTATCAAAATAGATGAAAGAGTCAATGTTGCGTTTATGACTTACCAAGGTTCTCTCTTGCGTATCTACCCTAAACCAAATGATGTCAATAACAAATGGATGGCTCCGATGGATGCAATAAAAGAGTATGCTAAAGAGCATGCTGATGCTGTACAGATGAGTATTGCTGCCTACTTCCAGATGGTAGCCTATGGACTTCAAAAGGGTGACTGGACAAATGCAAACTTGGCACTTAAAGGTATAAGAGCTTATCAAGAGAAGTATGGTGCAGCTGTCATCCCAAGCAAAAACCACATTGAGATGGAGATAAAATACAACAAGTTTGGACTTTTTGGTAAGCTTGTGCCACTCTATTTACTTCTGGGTGTCATACTGCTCATTTTTGCATTTATCAACGTACTTAAACCTGCTTTCCAGATGAAGTGGATCATGCGTGTGGCATTGGCTGTACTTTTTGTAGGTTTTGCTATGCACATCGTAGGACTTGGCATCCGTTGGTATATTGGGGGTCACGCACCATGGTCAAATGCATATGAATCCATAGTCTTTATTGCTGCATCTACAGTACTTGCAGGAATTATTCTAGCTAGAAAATCCCCTTTTGCCTTGGCTGGTACTGCCATTTTGGCAGGAGTGACGATGGGGGTGGCACATATGAGCTTCATCAACCCCGAAATCACTAACCTTGTACCTGTACTTAAATCGTACTGGCTTATGATTCACGTGGCCACCATTATCTCTGGAGATGGTTTTTTTGGACTTGGATCAATCCTCTCGCTCTTGGTGCTTATCCTTTATATTTTAAGAGGAAAAGATGGGCATGAAAACATCGATCGTTCGATAAAAGAGCTTACAAATCTCTCTGAGATGTCACTTATTGTAGGTTTGTTTTTACTTACCATAGGAAACTTCTTAGGTGGGGTGTGGGCAAACGAATCATGGGGACGTTACTGGGGTTGGGATGCAAAAGAAACATGGGCAGCAGTCAGTATCTTAGTCTATGCTACAGTACTACACTTACGTTTCATACCTGCACTGAAGTCAAACTTCATTTATAATGTAGCATCGACATGGGCATATTCAGCGGTACTCATGACCTATTTTGGGGTAAACTATTACCTTTCAGGACTGCATTCATACGCAGCAGGAGACCCTGTTCCTATCCCTATGTGGGTGTATTATGCAGTGGCAGGACTCTTTGTCTTAACAGTCTTAGCCGCTAGAAATCGTAAGTTAAAATAACACTTCTCTAGGTACCTTCATAGGGTTATGAAGGTGCCAAATTTTTATTCATCACTAAGCTTTTTTTTCATATTTTATATTATAATTTCTTATCTTAAAGATTAAAGGAATAAGAATGTTAAAAGAGTTTAAAGAATTTCTCATTAAGGGAAATATGGTTGATATGGCTGTAGGTTTCATTTTTGGAGCTGCGTTTGCAACATTTGTAAAATCATTGGTTACCAATGTGATCATGCCTCCTATAGGTTTATTACTTGGTGGTGTTGATTTTTCTCAGCTTTTTATCGCGCTTGATGGTAAAGATTATGCTACTATGGAAGTACTAGATAAAGCAGCTGCACCAGCGATCAAATATGGTCTATTTATCAATGATACTATCTCATTTTTGATTTTAGGTTTTGTTGTGTTTTTGGGTATCAAAGGATATAATAAACTTAAAGCTGAAGAGCCAGAAGTAGAAGAAGAGCCTACAACAAAAGTATGTAGTGAATGTGCGATGGATATTCCAGTAGCTGCAAAAGTATGTGGACACTGTGGAAATACAAACGTTTAATATTTCTTAACACAAAAGGGGGGGCTATTTTATGTCCCCTTTACAAAGTTATTTCCCCATTCTCTTAAATACCTACTTCAAAGAAGATGTGAGTATCTTGTACTGTATATTGTTTTTACCACTTTCTTTTACCTTATACATTAGATGATCAGCCTCTTTTATCAATATATCTAGATCATATGCATCGTAACTTGTAACAGCCCCAATACTGAATGTGACAGGCCAGTTATTTTCTTTCACGATATCAAGAAGTTTTGTTTGTATATGATTTAAAATGGTTTTGGTATTTTCCTCATTGGTTTCTACGAGTAAAACAGCAAATTCATCACCACCTAGTCTGGAAACGATATCTGTGGAACGTAGGTTGTCTTTTATCGTTTTTGCAGTTGTCCGTAAAAGAATGTCTCCTTGGGTATGTCCCAGTAAATCATTGATCTGTTTAAAGTGATCTATGTCTATGTAGGCAACCGTAAAAGGATGACCATACCTTGCAGATCTTTTTATCTCTTTTTCAGCTTTTTCCATAAATGCTCTACTGTTGTTTATCCCTGTCAAATAATCTATTCTTGCCGAATTCTGTTCGTTTTCCAAAAGTTTCTTGATTTCTATCAATGCAAAAATAGTAATCAAATAGAATCCAAGTCTCATCACCGCATTCCAGATAGGAATTGCAAAATGTGAATAGGTATTACCGGAATTAATATCTGCATACATCCATATGGCTGCACTTAAAATAGCTATGAAAAAAGCATAATTTTTTTCATGGAACCATGCAACAAGTACAACAGGAAATAAATAAAAGATGGCAAAAGATATTTCATAGCCACTCAGGTAATCTAAGATACCCAGCAGAATAACCATCAAGAGACTTATGAAGAGTATGTGTGCTTTAGGTATTTTGTACAGATAATTAAATAATGTTTTCATTTATTTCCTTAAGATAGACTAGATGATGATCAAATGGTGCATTAAATCTTATGTGATAATCTTTTTTATCGCTTCAGAACAGACTGTGAGACCAACTGCTCCTGTCACTGCAACACAGGAACCTTTCTCTTTACATTTGTCTTCTTCAGGAGAAAAGACCACGGTAAAGTTCCTGTCAAATTTTGCTTTTTTAAGTTCATTGCGTATCTTGCGTGCGAGGGCATCTCCATGTGTTTTCCATATGGAGGCTACTTCTATTTTGTTAGTGTCATAACGTTTGGCTGAGCCTAGTGCCATGATGAGTTTATTGTAACACTTTTTGGCTACTTCTATCTTCACTTTGGTACTGTCTGCTGCATCTATGACAAGGTCAAAAGGGGTAAAGTCAAACTCTGCTACCCAGGCCATATCCATACGATGATTAATGGTCTTTACTGTAGGGTAGAGCTCTTGGAGTCTGTCTACCTTTACCATGCCCACTGCCTCAGAGCCTATCTGTCTGTTTTGGTTGGTTTCATCGTAGACATCAAAATCTAAGATAGTAATGTCACTGACCCCGGAACGGTACAAGCAGTCCAAAGCATAAGAACCTACACCACCTACACCTAAGATGAGTATCTTGGCATCATTTAGTTTTTGGAAGTTCTCGTCACCAAAGAGCATTTTACAACGTTCATATCTCATGGTTTAGATCCACTGACTTAAAGCATTGATGTCATCATAACTTGTCATGTCTAGATGTACAGGGGTGACTGGAAACATACCCCTCATTGATCGCTTCAAAGTCTGTCGTGTGTCCACTGGTTTCCATCCATCCAAGTGCAGGCAAGCCTATCCAGTAGTATTCTTTACCACGAGGGTTGTGGTGTACTTCTGCATGGTGTCCATAGAGACGGTTACCTGCACGAGTCACTTTAAATCCTTGACACTCAGAACTAGGGACAGGGGGAATGTTGATGTTTAGAAATTTACGTTCGGGAAGAGGGTAGTCTCCCTCAAAGATCTTTTGAACAAGGGCGGCTATGCTCTCTTTGGCTAAATCATACCCTAGTTCTTTGATGCTCTCACCACTGTTTTTATAGACCTGAGAGATGGCAATAGCCGGGATGCCTTGCAGTACGGCTTCCATAGCAGCAGATGCAGTACCGGAGTAGGTGATGTCTTCACCCATGTTTGAGCCGATGTTTATACCTGAGATGACAATGTCTGGTCTGTTTTCTTTTGAAAAAAGTTTGTTGAGAGAGAGGAAAACACAGTCTGAAGGTGTGCCGTTATCAAGTTTATAAAAGTCCTTATCCAACGCTACAAAGTGTAAGGGTTTTGTAAGGGTGAGTGAATGCCCACAAGCTGACTTTTCGGTGGTTGGTGCAACCACTGTAACATGCCCTAAGGGTTTGAGTGCTTCTACCAGTGCCAGGAGTCCTTCAGAGTCGAAACCATCGTCGTTTGTAACCAAAATTTGCTTCATGATATATACTTTATAGATTATTTTGACGATATTATAACCTTTTTATAAATAAACATATATGTTTTCTAAAGAAAGGTATATCTTTGGTATAATACTTACAATTATATAGTACATAAGGATAAGTCGTGCAAAAAGAGCCGATGTTAAAAATAACGTATACAAAATTAAGTAAAGAGTTAGAACAGTTAAAAACACATGAACGTGGTAATATTGCCAGAATTATTGATGAGGCTAGGGCGCTTGGAGATTTAAAAGAAAATGCAGAGTATCATGCAGCTAAAGAGAGACAAGGGTTAATGGAAGCACGTATTATCGAGTTAACTGATTTGGTTGGACGTGCACAAGTGGTTGACCCCTCTACCTTAGCACATACACGTATTTGTTTTGGTTCTAGGGTACAGCTTACTGACCAGAGTACAGAGGAAGAGATATGTTATACCATTGTAGGAGGGCAAGAGTCTAACCCTCCAAAGGGACTTATCTCTATCCAGTCACCTATGGCACGTGTACTTTTAGGTAAAGAAGAGGGTGATGAAGTTTCATTGACATTGCCAGCAGGTAAAAAAATATATGAAATAGAAGAAGTGTCATATGTTGAAATCGTATTAGACTAAAGAGGAATTTATGATAAAAGTAGGAATCGTAGGTGCGAGTGGATATACTGGCCTTGGAACTGGTCAAAATGTTAGTGACGCATGGTGGGTTTGACATTAACGTATCTTGGCAACAACGGAGGGTGGCATATCAGTATTGAAGGTTACACCCTTCACTGGTAGATGTCATCAGTCTTCCTGTAGAAAAAGCAGATGTAAAAACCGTCGCAGCGTCTTGTGAACTTGTATTTTTGGCCTTGCCGCATAAAGCTTCTATGGGCTTAGCCAAAGCGTTACTGAAGCTGGATGTGAAAGTAGTAGATCTTTCTGCAGATTACCGTTTAGAGCTTAGAGACATATGAAGCACACTACTGTCAACATGAAGATAAAGAGCATTTAGATAGACTCTGTCTATGCTTTGGTTGAGTATTATCGTGAAGAGCTAAAAACAGACAAAACTTGCAGCAGGTCCTGGGTGTTATCCTACGGCTACCCTTTTGGGTATCTTGCCTTTTATCCCTTATCTGGATACCGGTGCACCACTTTTTGTAGATGCAAAGTCTGGGCTTTCAGGGTGCAGGTAAAAAGCTTTCTGAAGCAGGACATTTTGTCAACATGAATGAAAACATTTTTGCCTACAACCCGCTCAAACATCGTCATGCACCTGAGATAGCAGAGAAGATAGAAAAAGTACACGGGGTAAAAATGAATGTTAATTTTGTACCCCATCTTATTCCTGTGACACGTGGTGAGCTGGTTTCTGTGTATGGGTACGTTAAAAGAAGACATTGATCCTATAGACGTTACTAAAAGAGCACTATAAGAATGATCCGTTTATACGTATACGTGAGATACCTGTAGACATTAAAAGTACAGCAGGTACACACTTTTGTGACATCTTTGCTGCACGTAATGGCAATGCTTTATTTGTAAGTTCTGCTATAGATAACTTACTCCGTGGAGCTACGTTCACAAGCCCTTGGCGGCGGCAAATCTTATGTGTGGGTATGATGAGGGTATGGGGTTACCTGTAATTCCTTATATGCCGTAAGGCTTTACAGTTAACTAGGGGTTGATACTTATTTGTTGTGTATCCCCACTTGTTTGACTTGTGGCGTTGTTTCTCTCTTCATTTTTTTAGAAAAAACGAAGTAAAAAAGCGTCGTGACTCTCGAATCGCGTTGCTTTCAAGGGCGTACGCCACGACAAGAGTACACTATCGTGTATTAATGATGAAGGAAAGGTGATTATGATAGAGATAAAAGAAAACGCCATCTTTATTGCAGACTCTCACTATCCTCATCATGGTGATGCTTTTTTCAAAACTACTTCAAAAATAGAAAGTGAAGAGATACAAACCTCGCAACTCTTTTTAATGGGTGATAACTTCGATTTACTCTTTGGGTACAACAACTACATTCAAAGTTTTGCAAAGAAGCCATAACATTACTCCAAAGACTCTCCTGACACCATAGAAATACACTACTTTGAAGGTAACCATGACTTTTGCTTGAAGATATTTTTCCAAATATGAAAGTGTATAGCAGGGATGAACAACCTCAAGTCTTTTCACTGGGAGACAAAAAGGTAGCCATCTCTCATGGGGACAAATATGTGACAGGGTTTGGTTATGACCTTGTATTGTACATTACTTACGAAACAAAACCACACTGTACACTTCTTAAACCTTTTGAAAAAATGATCATTAATGACCGTATGAAAAAACTCTCTCAAAAGAATATCTGTCACACTTTTCATGGGTTTGAAAAACGTGTAGAAGCGATACTGGAAAATTACAAAGAAGCTGACTTGGTGATAGAAGGACACTTTCATCAGTCTAAAGTACTTGGTAAATACATCTCTTTACCTTCTCAAGCATGTCAAAATATGGTAGCTGTGGTTGAAGAGGGACAAGTCGTCTTTAAAACTCTTTAATGGTCTACATTACACTCTTTGCCAGTCTCTTTTCTCGCAGCGACGCTTCTTACCATTAGGAAGTGAGGCATTACTCGTTTATGATGTGTCGCAGAATTATTCGCATATTACTTGTTATGGACTGTTTGCTACACTGGGTAATACACTGGGTTCTATGGTGAACTACTGGTTAGGGTTAAAAGGGTGAAGACCTATCTTGAAAAAAAAGGGCATCTTGTCATGTTAAGAAGATGGAAAAGGCAAGAGGTGTTTTTGGGAAATATGGAGGGTGGACACTACTTTTGTCATGGGTTCCTATCATAGGAGACCCTTTGACATTTGTAGCAGGAGTGCTGCGTTATAACTTTAAGTGGTTTACACTTATTGTTTTTACAGCAAAGGGCTTACGTTATGCAGCCATTATTTTTTTAGCAAGTAATTTATCTGTATAGAATGATCCAAACGGTATAAATGAAAGGAGTGTGTAGAGTCCTGTCTCTTTCCAAGTAAACCCAGCTTCTTTCTTTGCTTCGATGATTTGGTAGAGAAATGCAAATACAAGTAGACCATGAGTCATACCTACAATTTTAGTAGCCATTGGTATACCCATCATATATTTCATTGGCATCGCTATGAAAATAAGTATGATAAAAGAGATACCCTCAATTTTGTTGATAAGTTTAAATTTTTTTAATTCAGACATAAAGTCTCCTAATTTTAATTTTCGTGAGTATAGCGTATAAAGTTTAATGTCTGAAATGGAGATAGAAAAGTATAAAATGGATTGAAGAATACCGTTACTACATCGTAAATGTAGTAACGGTATTTAAAGCTTATTTATCTTGTTTTAGTATTGTACCTAATTTAAGTTTTTTGACATGATATGTCCCTTTATAGTTTTCTAAACGATTTAGTGAGTTTCTAGCGTATAAAATACCTATTGATGGAATTTGTTCGATAAAGACAATATCACCTGCTTTAACTGTAACATTTATATCTGCCCAATTTTCTGCATCAGAATAAAGAGTATGAGTATCCAGGTGTTAAATTAAAGTAAATGTATTCTTCTGCTTGAGTATAACCCATTTCAGATTCTGGTGTCTTGTCATCTACATGCATATTAAATTTGACGATTCCACCTAAAAATGATGGTCTAACTGTATATACAATGGCTTTACCTTTTTCTGGTAATTTAGGTAAATTATAATCAACTATCTCCTTCCTTTAATTTTGGTGATACGGTAGATGAACATCCCGTAAATAGTATGGCAAGTGCCAAGCCTAGTAGTTTAATCGATTTTGTCATTCTTTTTCCTTTTTATTTTCCAAGATCAACAAGTGTATCTATTAATTACTTAAGGAATAATTCAGTTTAATTAAAAGCATTGCAGACTTCGGTAGTAGAAATTTATAATGGTAATGAAGAGTTAGATTAGTAGTTTACCCAATTAACTCCGAACACAAATCAAACCGATTATGCGTCATCAAATGCACTTTACCATGTACATTCCATCATTTCATCAAAGATACGTTTGGAGAGGTTGCGTAGCCTACTTCTCGTTCCATTTCTTCCCATCCATAGCTGCGAGGTTCATCTCGTCTATGATGTCTTTTGGTACAGAGATACCTGGAACTTTGTCATCTATGAAAGTAGCGGTTCTTGCGCGTAACTATGGGGAACTGTCCAAGAACTAGGTGTGCTTCTTTGGCTGTGTCTCTGATGCTCATCTCTTTGGCTTCCTCAAAGAGAGCAAGTAGCTCTTTGGCATTTTCAAGTTATACACAGGCTGAGTGATGATGGCACGTGCACCGTAGTTTAACTTTTTCACCATACGCTTTTTAAGGCTAGTTCATGTCTTTGGCTGTGGCGTTGCTCACAGCAAAAGGGTAGATGGGCTTTGGCGCAGGGTTGAGTGGCTTTGTTGCTAGTAAGTCACCCCTTTGTTCAAGTGGTGGATGATGCTTAGTAGCAGGGTAGAGTCACGCTCAAGTACACCCTTCACATCTGGTTGGTCTGAGTACTTTGGCAGGGTCACCGGTAAGCGCCAAGATACAACGTAAATTAAAGTCATTTGCTCCAAGCAGGGTAGACTGTAAAGAGAGTTTGTTTTTATCTCTCATACTCATGGTGGCAATTACAGGTTTACCAAAGGTCTGTTGTACTTTGATAGCAGAGAGAACGCCTGACATCTTGAGTTTAGCCAAAGGGTTGTCTGTACACGAAAAGCCAGTGACTTTTTCGTGCAGGTTGTGTTTTTTGATATCTTCTATAATGCCATCTATAGAAGCACCATGGGGAGGGTTTACCTCAACGGTTATAAATGTTTTTTCAAGGCAAAGGACGTCACAAAATTTTTCAAACATGAATATACTCTTTATAGTTTAATTAGTTATAATTCTATCTAAATATATGCATAGAGGGCTATGACAGAGACTCTAAGTTCTAAATATTAACAAATATTAATTAGGAAAATAATGTCTAAATTAGCAGTCTTTGACTTTGATTCAACTTTAATGGATGGTGAGACCATAGACTTTTTAGCTGAACCACTGGGTTTAAAAGATGCAGTTGCTGAGATAACAGAAAGCGCTATGGCGGGGGAGTTGGATTTTTTCAAGTCACTCGTAGCCAGAGTTGGCGCTCATTGAAGGTTTAGAAGAGGAGAGGGTGAATGCTATCTGTTCTGAGCTTCCTATGATGCCAGGAGCCCAAGAGGTTGTTACAGGATTTGAAAGAAAAGGGTTACACGGTAGTATGTTTCTCGGGTGGTTTTAGAAATGCGACTAAGCCAGCATGTGCAAAGTTGGGCATTGATGCTGACTTTTCAAACTTCTTACACTCAGAAAGAGGCATCCTTACGGGTCAGGTCGGTGGTGAGATGATGTACTCCGATGCTAAAGGTGACATGATCGTGCGTCTACAAAGTCTACTGGGCGTTTCTCGTGCAGATACGCTTGTGGTAGGTGACGGAGCAAACGACTTGAGTATGTTTGCTCATGCAGACACCCGTGTCGCATTTTGTGCTAAACCTGTACTTAAAAGAGGCTGCCACACATTGTGTCGATGTAAAAGATTTGAGGGAGATCTTGAAGATAGTGTAATGATTGGGGTTATTCCCAACTTATCGCACTTTTAAGACTGTTCTATGCCTTTGTCTTCATTGAGTCTCTGCATGAAAGTCCTTAGAATAATAAATACCTTTTTCTCTAAATTGACTTAGCTATCTCTGGGATATAGACTTGATCTGGCTGATTTGGAAAAAAGTTCTATCCATCGTGTAAAGTCTTCTTTTCCTAAACCGATAATAGTAAAGTGAGGTCCATATGGATCACTAAAATAAAGCTCTTCATCTAAAAACACTGTAGCCCAAAAGTCAACTAAAGTCTCTATATGCTCTTTCCAATCTTCATTTGTGATGTCTTCACCAAGTTCAAGTACAAAAAAATGACCTATCTGCTCATCTTTCATTGCTTTGTGATAAAACAAAGTGACTAATGTTTCAATGTTCTCTTTTGTAATACTATTTTGAAGTTCCACTCTTCATCCTTTTTTATAAAGATAATTTTTTGGGTGCGATTATAGCGAGATTTTCAAAAATGAGGGAATCATGACGCTAAAGTAGGAGATGTATAAAAAACAAATCGCTGTGCTTTAATCACAATAAATGCACTATGAAAGGCATATGTATTGATGGATATTGATATGTTTATTATTGATAGTGGAGTTGGTTATTTGAGCATTACTTATAGTAGAAAGCTGAAGGTAAATGCTCAAAACCTGGCTTTGCAAATAAATATCCTTGAAAAAGCCTGATCCCTTCATCATGAAGCCAATAATATTCTTCTAACGTTTCCACACCCTCTGCAAGAATTTCAATACCTAAATCATTGCATGTACGAATGATACCCCGAATAATGGCTTGTTTGGGACCAGAGGTTTCAACATTTCGTATGAGTGCCATATCCAATTTAATATTATCGGGTTGGAATTCTGCTAGTAAATTTAAGCCAGAATACCCTGCACCAAAATCATCTATTGAGATTTTTACTCCTAGACCTCGATAAGCATCAATAGCATTAACAAAGCTTTTATAATCATGAATAATTTCACCTTCAGTCACTTCAAGGGTAATCCGACTGGGGCTAATATTATGCTGAAATGCAGCTTCCATCGTTGATGAAATTGCAGAATTTGATAGTTCAAGACCTCTTGGAAGAAGATTTAAGTTTAAATTACAGTGCATATTAAGCTTTGAAGCTAAGGAAATTGCTTTGATTCTAAGTTCTTGATCAAACAGATACAGATCATCACCACTTAGCTGCTGAAGGATTTCATAAGCAGGTTCATTGTTTAACCCTCGAATTAAGGCTTCGTAAGATACGATCTCCCCAAGCTCAACATCAACAATAGGCTGAAAAGCAAATGAAAAATCAGGTATTTTAGTTTGCATATACTTGTCCTTTATTCAGTAGGATAAAAAGCAGACGGTAGATGCTCAAATTCAGGTTTTGCAATCAAATCTCCTTGAAATAAATGGATACCTTCATCATATAGCCACCAATACTCATCCAACGTTTCAATGTGTTTTGCAACAATATCTATCCCCAGGTCACCACAGGTTTGTATGATACCTCTTACAATGGCTTGTCTGGGGCCGTTGGAATCAACTTGTCTTATTAAATTCATATTTAAAGAAATCATTTCAGGGTGGTAAGGTTCAAGTAGATTTAAACCAGCCCGTCCTGCACCAAAATGATCAATGGAGATTTTCAGGCCTGCAGCTCTAAACTCTTCAATGATCTTTCCAAACTGTGCAGGATCCCCTATTAACTTATCTTGGTCAATTTCTAAAATAATTCGATTTAAATTGATATTATTTCGTTCAGCAGCATCAATAATTTGGCGTATAGATGCACTGGTATCTTTTACATGACGTGCCATAAAATTAATACTCAAATTAGATTGTAATCCTAATCTTGAAGCCATCGCAATAGCAAGTGTGTGGCAATGGATGTCAAAAGTTGATTGCACATCAGGGTGTATCTTTTCATCAAGTTTTTGAAGAATTTCGTTATGTAAACCACGGGCAATGGCTTCAACAGATACAATACTTGATGAATTAGCATCAATGATCGGTTGAAATGCAAAGGAAACATTAGGATTTCGCTCATTTGAGTTTTGATGTTCCTTAGCAGACGTACGTTTTAAAAAAGGTTCTGAGTTTCTCACTTTTGTTCGCCAACGACCTTCTTTAAAAGCAGTCAATAGTTTTTTAGCACGTCCTTGATCTACTTCGCTAAAACAAGAAGCATAACTAAAAAAATCATTCATCCCAACCAACTGTTCTACTTCCTGAGACGTCACGTTGGCATAGCCCATAGTCCATTCTCCAAAAGAACGTTTAGGAATTGTCTCACGTATGATGGTTACTACTTTTGTGTGTCGTTTATCTTGACCTATTTTTTCAAATAAAGCATCAACAACATCAGGCTCACCTTCTAATATTTGGAAAAAGCTCCGCTCGGTGTAAAGTAGCATCCCTGTGACATTGAGACTACTGTTGTTTTCTCGTGCTTTTGCAAGCAGATCAATAACATCCTCTTGTGAAAAATCGTACATTGCGGCACTACTGTATATTAATTGAATGAGTGATGACATAGTTTCTATCCCTATTTTAGTTAAATAGCAAAGTCTAATTTTTAAATCATTTATTTCTTGATTAATAAGTAATTATATCAAAAATGTCTGTTTTTTATTTGAAAAACTAATGAATGGTTATGACAGCAAAGCATCTCTTATCTCTAAATGCTATAATGCCAAAAAAATGATGGAGAAAACGTTGCCTAGTCTTAATAAATGTACCATCAAAGGCATACTAACCCAACTACTTACCTACAGAAAAGAAGTGATATTAGGAAATATTATAGCAATAACCGCTACACTTCTTGTTGTGGCTATCCCTCTTTTTATACCCATCCTTGTCGATGAATTACTCTTAGATAAAGACCATGGATTTATCTCATGGATAAGTCAAAACCTTTTTACTTCAGATGTAAAAGGGTATGTGCTTTTTGTTTTAGTCATTATCATCGTACTTCGTGTGTTAAGTACATTATTGTCGATACTGCAGACTAAAATATTTGTTTCTATATCAAAAAATATTACTTATAAAATGAGAGCATCACTGATCACGCATTTGAAGCGTGTATCACTTAAAGAGTATGAGATGATTCGGGTAGGGGCAGTGACATCAAAACTGGTGACAGATGTAGAAACCATAGACAGTTTTGTGTCTTCGACCATCTCTAAACTCATTGTGGCTGTGTTATTGCTTTTTTTCTCAGCGATCATTTTGTTGTGGATACATTGGCAGTTGGCTATCTTTATCCTTTTGACGAATCCGGTGGTGGTACTTTTTACCGTGAAGTTAGCACGAAACATAGGAGAATTAAAAAAAGAAGAGAACAAAGCTGTGGAACTTTTCCAGTCTAGCCTCACAGAAACACTGGAGCTTTTTCATCAGATACGTGCAGCGAACAAAGAAGAGTACTTCTTTGAACAGAGTCGCATTAAGGCAGAGGAGTTACGTACCCATGCAGTAAACTATGGGTACAAGAGTGACCGTGCATTAAAGTATTCGTTTCTCGTTTTTTTAGCAGGGTATGAGATCTTTAGAGCGGTGAGCATCTTGGCAGTGGCATACTCTGACCTCTCAGTGGGGTTGATGTTAGCGGTGTTCTCCTATTTGTGGGTGATGGTCAACCCCATACAGGATATCATCAACTTCCAGTATGTCCTCTCTACAGCTAAGGCAGCGTGCAAACGTATAGATAGCATCTATGAGATGGAACAGGAACCCCAGATAGAAGAGACACAAAACCCTTTTGTTGGGCAACATGCCATAGACATAGAAGTGAAAAATCTTTCTTTTGCGTACCAAAAAGATAAAAATATATTAGAAAATATCAATATGCAGATAAAAGAGGGGTCAAAGGTTGCCATCGTCGGTGCGAGTGGTTCTGGTAAAACCACACTTTCTAACATATTTGTAGGCTTTTATCCTTTAGAAGTAGGTGAGATACTATATGGGGGAGTTCGAAACAAAAACTTAAAACTTTCAACCATACGTGAAAATATTCATCTTATCTTACAACATCCTAAACTCTTTAATGATACAATGCTGTTCAATCTAACGCTAGGCAAAGAGTATAGCCGTGAAGAAGTTGCAAAAGCATTACATATCGCACAGCTAGACACTGTCATAGCAGGATTAGATTTGGGACTTGATACGCTTGTCGGAAAAGACGGAATCAAGCTCAGTGGCGGACAGCGACAAAGAGTTGCTATCGCTAGGATGATACTCTCAGACCCTAAAGTGGTCATTTTTGATGAGTCTACTTCTGCGTTAGATGTGCATACAGAGGTCAAACTCTTTCAGGCACTGCATGACTTTTTGTCTGAAAAAACGGTGATTACCATCGCACATAGACTGAGCACCATCAAAAGTGCGGAGTTCATTTATGTGCTAGAAGATGGTAAAGTAGTTGACAGTGGATCTCCAAAAGAGCTACTGTCAAAAGATGAGAGTTATTTCAGCTCGATGATTTAATAAGGAAAATTTTGGATATCTTTCAAGCGATAATTATAGGGATTATCGAAGGTTTTACAGAGTTTTTACCCATCTCTTCCACAGGGCACATGATCGTCGCTTCCAAGTTCTTAGGCATAGACCAAAACGCAGTTACTAAAGCGTATGAAGTCATCATACAGTTTGCGGCTATCTTGGCTGTGATGATCATTTACAGGGAAAAAATGAGTTTTAACAAAGTGCATCTTTGGAGTAAACTCATGGTTGCTTTCCTTCCTATTGCCGCTGTAGGATTTCTTTTCAAAGACCAAATCAAAATACTTTTTAACGTAGAGACTGTAGCATGGATGTTTATCATCGGTGGAATAGTCTTTATTGTTGTTGAGTATTTTTATGAAGAAAAAGAACATCATGTCTCAGAAGTGGAGGAAGTGAGTTTCACTCAAGCCATATGGGTAGGTGTTGCACAAGTGCTTTCACTCATACCGGGAACAAGCAGAGCAGGGGCTACTATTATTGGTGGTTTATTGGTAGGACTTAACAGAAAAACATCAACTGAGTTTTCATTTCTGCTTGCTATCCCTGTGATGGCAGCCGTCAGTGGTTATGATTTACTTAAGCACTACACAGAGTTTGCAAATGCAGAATGGACTCCTTTCATTGTAGGGTTCATGACTGCATTTATAGTGGCATATATCACGATCAAACTATTTCTTGTGTTCATCCAAAGGTTTACATTTGTGGCATTTGGTGTCTATAGGATACTCTTTGGAGTGATCTTGTTAATGATGATTTAGCGTAGGGACGAACAAGAGTGTTCGTTCTTATGCTTGAATTTATAGAACCTCTTTTGAGAGTTTCCATTAAGTTCAAAATTTTTTTGGACAAATTTATGTAGGGTAGAACCATGAGTCTGTCCCTAAAGGTACAATATGACATTTAACGAATTTAATTTTCACCGTGACATCGCAAAAGGTGTGAAGATAGCAGGCTTCAAAGAACCAAGCCCCATCCAGGAAATGGCGATTCCTATTATAGCTAATGGCTCTGACATGGTAGGTCAAGCTCATACAGGTACAGGTAAAACAGCCGCTTTTGGTTTACCTATGATGGACAAACTGGCAAAAGGTGAGATAGAAAGAGCTTTAGTCATCACACCCACCAGAGAACTCGCCACACAAGTAGCAGATGAACTCTACCATTTAGGGCGATTTGCAGGCATCAGAACTTTAACGGTGTACGGTGGCGTAGGGTATGGTCGTCAAATAGCACTCATCCATAAAGGCGTACAGATAGTAGTAGCCACTCCGGGAAGACTCAAAGACCTTTACAAAAAAGGTAAAATTGATGTCTTTAACCCTGAGATAGTGGTACTTGATGAAGCAGATGAGATGCTGGATATGGGTTTTTTAGAAGAGATTAAAGAGATATTTGAGTATATCCCTCAAAACAGACAAACCTTACTCTTTTCAGCCACGATGCCTGAGCCCATCAAACAATTGGCAGAAAATATCTTGTATCAACCAGAGTTTATTTCTGTAGTGAATGAAGATGAGCCAACAAACAACATTATTGATCAGCGATATTATATGATACATGAGAACCAAAGAGATGAAGCTATTGTGAGGTTACTTGAGACTGAAAAGACAAACAAATGTATCATCTTCTGTCGTATGAAACGTGAAGTAGATAGATTGACTGAACATTTACAAGCGCTTGGGTTTAACGCGGGTGGCTTGCACGGTGACTTGGAACAAAGAGATAGAGAGATCATTATCAAATCTTACAGAAGGTCGGAGATCAAGATCATGGTAGCCACGGATGTGGCAGCCCGTGGGTTAGATGTGAAGGATGTATCCCATGTCTTTAACTTTCATATCCCTTTTGACCCTCAGTCTTACGTGCACCGTATCGGTCGTACGGGACGTGCCGGGAAAAGTGGACAGGCGATCACGCTTGTAACAACGGAAGAGTTTAAAGAACTACAACGCATACAAAAAGAAGTAGGTGCTGAGATGCGTCTTGCTACGTTGCAGAGTGCAGGAGGGCTTGATGATTCAGGTCGTGAGTACTTAGCGGAACAGATAAGAAATATTCATACACATCCAGATGCATCCGACATGTTGGCATACATGGGTGATATGGACAAAGAGAAGCTTTTAGAGAAGCTTTTGTCAAATTTTATAGAGCAAGAACAACAGAATTTAGGTTCTCAGATAGGGTTTGACCAAGATACAGTAGATGAGATGATGCAGGGTTATGAAGGTGAACAAAAAGCTACCCGAAATAACAATCGTAGAAGAAAACGCAAATAATTGCCTTTTTTAACTAGTCATCAAGCTAAATTATTTTAGAATTGGGGTTATAAATATTAGGAAGTGAGATTTAATGGAAGATGTAAATTTATTGTTAGAAAGTGTCAAGTTTATGGTATTAGGAATGGCGGTGGTCTTTGCCTTCTTAACTTTACTCGTTTTTGTTGTGAATCTTCAGGCAAAAATAATTTCGAAGTTTTTCCCAGAAAAGATAGCAAGTGCACCTAGCACAAGCAGTTCTGATGATGCACAGCATGTTGCAGCAATAGTTGCTGCAGTCACTGAATTTAGAAAACAATCATAACACAAGGTATAGTAAATGGCTAAAAAATATATTGATATAATGGACACAACTTTTAGAGACGGGTTTCAATCTGTCTTTGGTGGGCGGGTACTTATGGATGACTTTTTTCCTGCAGTAGAAGCAGCAAAAGAAGCAGGCATATCACACTTTGAATTTGGAGGTGGAGCAAGATTTCAATCACTCTACTTTTATTTGCAAGAAGATGCATTCAAAATGATGGATGGCTTTAGAGAGATCGTGGGTAAAGATGCGAACTTGCAAGTACTTGCACGTGGTATTAATACAGTGATGTTAGACACAGGTAGTCGTGAAATGATAGAGCTTTTTGCAAAAATGTTTGCAAAACATGGTACAACAACAGTACGTAACTTTGATGCACTTAATGATGTAAACAACCTTGCATTTTCATCAGAAATGATAAAAAAGCATGGCATGAATCATGAAGCTGTAGTTACAATGATGGATCTACCTCCTGGATGTCAAGGTGCACACGATGTGGCTTTTTATGAAAAAACACTAAGAAGTATATTAGACTCGGGTATTGATTTTGATTCAGTTTGTTTTAAAGATGCTTCTGGAACTGCAAACCCTCATAAAGTGTACGAGACCATAAAAATGGCTAGAAAACTTTTAGGTGAAAGTGTTCATCTAAGACTGCATACGCATGAAACAGCAGGTGTTTCCGTAGCAGCATATTTGGCAGCTCTTGATGCCGGTGCAAACGGTATTGACTTGGCTGCTTCACCTGTATCTGGTGGAACATCGCAGCCAGATATTTTAACAATGCTCCACGCAACAAAAGGAACAGACTACAACCTTGGTGACTTGCAACTTAACAAAATACTAAAGTATGAAGAGAGACTCAAGGAGTGTCTAAGTGAGTATATGATCCCACCTGAAGCGACACAAGTCTCTCCTCTTATCCCTTTTTCACCTATGCCTGGCGGTGCTTTGACTGCAAATACACAGATGATGAGAGATTCAGGAGACTTGGGGAGATTTGATGAAGTCATTGCTGCGATGAAAGAAGTCGTAGAACGTGGTGGTTATGGTACTTCTGTGACACCGGTTA
The DNA here is from genome assembly GCA_963698695.1 of Sulfurovaceae bacterium. Classification (GTDB taxonomy): domain Bacteria; phylum Campylobacterota; class Campylobacteria; order Campylobacterales; family Sulfurovaceae; genus Sulfurovum. The sequence goes on from CAVORT010000001.1 coordinate 118,307, forward strand.
GCCAATTCTATTGGCAACAAGCATATGCAAATGTGATGTTTGGTCCTTGGAAGCAGATAGCACCTGGTTATGGGCGTATGGTTCTTGGTTACTTTGGTAAAACACCAGTAGAAGCTGACAAAGAGATCATTGAACTTGCATCTAAGAAGCTCAAACTTGAGCCAACAACAGAAAACCCTTTGGATTTTGCAGACAGAGATGAAAAAAAATCGATAGCACATTGGACCAAAGTATTAGAAGATGAAGGATTGGAAACAAGTGATGAAAACATATTCATCGCTGGGGCTTGTGACCAAAAAGGTATAGCGTTCTTAAAAGGCGAAAGTCCTTTGATGGTAAGAAAAGGTAAAAATAATTGTAGTGGAGAGAGTGAAATGGCAGGAAATTATACAGTAGTAGTAGACGGTAAGCAATATAGTGTACAAGTAGCAGAAGGTGAAGGTGATATCCAAATCTCACCGGCAAAAGTCAATGCAGTAGCAGAAGCTGCAGCACCTGCAGTAATATCAGGTGGAGCAGGCTCACTTGAGATCAATTCACAAACACCAGGAAACGTATGGAAAATCCTTAAAAATCCTGGTGATACGGTAACTGAAGGCGAAATCATCATGATACTTGAGGCAATGAAGATGGAGATTGATATTGCAGCACCTAAAGCAGGTAAAATTGCAACTATCAATGTGAATGTCAATGATTCTGTTGCTGATGCACAGTTACTAGCTACTATGGTGTAACTATAATGCTTAAACATTTTTTACTTTCAATGTTGTTTGCAGTGATGGCACTCACATCCACAGTGCAAGCATCTGGAACTGAAGTGCCACCTGCATCTACACAAGAGAGCCAATACCAAGCAAAAACAATCACTCAACTTGTGACTAGTTTTTGGGAAACAACAGGTATTAATGCGATTATAGACTCCAATGATGGGGAAATGACATCTGAACCAAAAGGGGCAGCATACGAAAGAGAGATGACGTGGTTCGAGTCATCTTTAGGTCGTATTATCATGATCCTTATTGTATTTGTACTTTTCTATCTTGCGATTGCTAAAAACTTTGAGCCATTGTTGCTTATTCCCATAGCATTTGGAGGACTTTTGGCCAATATTCCTCTTGCAGGTATGGGTGGTGAAGGTGGTATGCTTGGTATTGTCTACAATATGGGTATTGCTAATGAATTTTTTCCTCTACTTATTTTTATGGGTGTAGGGGCTATGACAGACTTTGGTCCACTTTTGGCTAACCCTAAGACTGCCATCCTTGGTGGTGCAGCACAGTTTGGTATTTTTGGATCACTTGTAGGTGCTGTAGCGATTGGGTTCTCACTTAAAGATGCATCTGCTATCTCCATCATAGGTGGGGCTGATGGTCCTACTTCTATTTTTATAGCAAATAGACTTGCTCCAGATATGCTAGGAGCCATAGCCGTTGCTGCGTATTCATACATGGCTCTTGTTCCGGTCATACAACCTCCTATCATGAAACTTCTTACGACGAAAGAAGAGCGCCAGATAGTGATGAAAACAGGAAGAAAAGTACATAGACTTGAAAAACTATTTTTCCCTATCCTTGTTTTGGTATTAACGATTTTAATCTTACCAGAGTCTGCGCCATTAATCGGTGCATTTACTTTTGGTAACTTTGCTAAGGAATCAGGGGTTGTTGATAGACTCTCAAATGAGATGCAAAACTCATTGATTAATATTGTTACAATCTTTTTGGGTCTAGGTGTAGGTTCTAAACTTGCAGCAGACAAATTTTTGGTAGCAGAGACTATGGGAATCATGGTGATTGGTCTTCTTGCTTTCTCTGCAGGTACAGCTGTAGGTGTGTTGATGGCAAAGCTCATGAACAAATTTACTAAAGACCCTATCAACCCACTTATCGGTGCAGCAGGAGTTTCAGCAGTACCTATGTCAGCCAGGGTTGTTTCAAAAGTAGGTTCTGAAGCAAAGCCGGGTAATATTTTACTCATGCATGCTATGGGTCCAAATGTGGCTGGTGTGATTGGTTCTGCTGTTGCAGCAGGGGTATTATTGTCTATTTTTAAATAAACTATAAGTCTAAAGTGATATATTTCACTTTAGATTTTTATTTTAAAGTATAAATCAGAAAATGACAGTTTTTTGACTTATGCTTTTGCATTGAAATAATTGTCTACAAAGAGGAAATAATGAGTACCAAAACGCCCAACGGACTTGACAAACTAGGCTTAAAAAACATCGGTGATGTCTACTACAATCTTAGCTATGATCAGTTGCAAGCGCACGAAGTAAACAGTGGTGAGTGTAAAATTTCAACTTCAGGCACAGCAATGTGCGATACAGGAATTTTTACAGGACGAAGTCCAAAGGACAAATATTTTGTAGATCAGGCACCATCGAACCAACATATAGCTTGGGGTGATGTCAATGCAAAAATAGACAAGAAGATCTATGATGAACTTCTTGATTTAACGTTAACACAGCTCTCGGGTAAAAACATCTATGTGACTGATGTATATGCTGGCGCATCTGCAGCATCTAAACGTTCTGTTCGATTCATCACAGAAGTAGCATGGCAAGCACATTTTGTTAAAAATATGTTTATTCGTCCTACGGAATCTGAATTAGAAAGATTTGAGCCAGACTTTACTGTTTACAATGCATGTAAAGCTGTAGATAAAAAATACAAAGAACATGGATTGAATTCTGATGTATTTGTTGTCTTTAATATAGAAGATAATATCTCTATCATTGGGGGTACCTGGTACGGTGGTGAGATGAAAAAAGGTATCTTTTCTATGATGAACTATTGGTTACCACTTGAAGGTAAGCTTTCTATGCACTGTTCTGCAAATGTTGGTAAAGATGAAGATGTGTGTCTTTTCTTTGGTCTTTCAGGCACAGGAAAAACAACACTTTCAACAGATCATAATCGTGCGCTTATTGGAGATGATGAACATGGTTGGGATAACCATGGTGTCTTCAATTTTGAAGGTGGATGTTATGCAAAAGTGATTAACCTTGATGAAAAGTCAGAACCAGAAATTTATGGGGCAATAGTAAAAGATGCTCTTTTAGAAAATGTGGTAGCTGATAGTCATGGTGAGGTTGATTATGAAGATGGGTCTAAAACAGAGAATACACGTGTCTCTTACCCTATAGAGCATATAGAAAATCATAAAAAAGATCTGCAGGCTGGTCACCCAAATAACATCATTTTCCTTTCCGCGGATGCCTTTGGTGTTTTACCTCCAGTTTCTAAGCTCACCAAAGAACAGGCTATGTATTATTTTCTTTCTGGTTATACTGCTAAAGTTGCAGGTACAGAGCGTGGTATTACGGAGCCTGTAGCAACCTTTTCAGCCTGTTTTGGAGAAGCATTTTTACCATTGCACCCAACGAAATACGCTAAGTTGCTTGGTGAAAAAATTGATGCACATAATGTGAATGTCTATCTTGTAAACACAGGTTGGACAGGTGGTGCTTATGGTGTTGGAAAACGTATGAGTATCAAAGATACAAGAGCGTGTATCAATGGAATTCTTGACGGTTCTATTAATGAGAGTGAGTTTGATGTTACGTTCACTTTTGGTCTTAAATTTCCTAAAACATTAAATGGTGTTGATACAGCTGTTCTAAATCCAAGTACTGCTTGGAAAGACAGAGCAGAGTATGAAAAAACTCGCGATAATCTAGCAAAGATGTTTATTGAAAACTTTAAACGTTACAATGATGAAAGCAGTGAATTTGATTATTCAGCAGCAGGTCCACAAGTTTAATCTATTTATAAATCACTCTTAGCATATAAGAGTGATTTCCTCTTCTTTAATCTAAACTACTGTATACTCTAATAAATTAAACTATTCAAAGGAAACAATATGAATGTAAATAAAATCAGAGCTACATGTAGACCTATCAGAATCATCGTTGGACTTGCACTTATTGGTTATGGTATCTATAGTGGTAACCAATGGTTCTACCTTGGTGTTATCCCACTTATTGCTGGACTTGTTAACTTTTGTCCACTGTGTATCATCACTAAAAAGTGTGACATACCAGCAAAATAAAAAATTAGAACTTTGTTCCATATCGCTTGATATGGAACACGCACTACAATTGACTACTTTTAATATCTTTTCACACATAATCAAGTATAATTCCATCACACTATTTCAAAGGAATTATCATGGATAAACTTACACAGTACCTTAATGCCCATCCCCATGATGAACTACATCCTTCTGAGATAGCGAACCTTCTTAAAGACATGAGTGAGAAGCACTTTGGTGAGGCTGTTCTTTCTATCCCTAAAGAACTTATAGCAGATGTAGCACTAGAACTTCCTGATAGATATTTTGAAGATGTTATTGAGTCTTTTACTCCACAAGAGATAGCAGACTCTGTAGCAGATTTAGAATCAGATGACCAAACCGACTTCATGCAGGAGCTAGAAGAAGTTGATGAAAAAATGGCTCAAGAAGTTTTTTCTGAACTAAGGAAAGAAGACCAAGCGGATATCTTACAGCTTAAGCAGTATGAAGAAAGTGAAGCAGGTGCATACATGCAGGTAGAACTATATACTGCAGAACTAGAGAAAAATGTACATGCTATTATCAAAGATTTTGCCGCACTCCGAAGAAAAGATGAACTTGAAAATATACACTATCTATTTGTAACAGATAAAAACGATATACTCCGATATGGTATTGGTATAGAAAATTTACTTGTTTTTAACTTTGATAAAACGTTGAAGGAAAATATAGAAGAGTCTCCTGAAAAATTTAAACTTGTTGTCGCAAGAGATCGTGATCATATCTCTGAAGTGGTACAAAAGTTCCAAGAGTATGACTTAAACTCAATGCCTATTGTAAATGATGAAGGAAAACTTCTTGGACGTATTACTTCAGATGACATTTATGATATCATCAGTGAGCAGGCAACAGATCAGATGTATCACCTTGCTGGAGTGGATGATGATGCTGAAGAAGATGACGATATATTCAAAGCGGGGAAGTCACGCGCAGTGTGGTTGTCACTAAATCTTTTGACAGCCATCTTTGCTTCTTTGGTAATTGGTCTGTTTGAAGAGACGCTGCAAACTATTGTTGCTTTGGCTATATTGATGCCTATTGTAGCTTCCATGGGAGGTAATGCTGGTACGCAGAGTCTCACGGTTGTTGTGCGTCAGCTTGCTCTTGGGGATATCGCCAAACATGATGCATTTCGTACCATTAAAAAAGAAGTAGTACTCTCCCTTATAAATGGTCTCTTTTTTGCTATAATCATGGGTATCATAGCCTCGCTATGGTTTGATAAAGGGATGCTCGGTGTGGTTATCGGACTCTCTATGCTTATCAACCTACTCTCTGCAGGTTTTTTTGGTTCTATGGTACCGTTGTTACTTAAGCGTATGGATGTTGATCCAGCCATCGGTAGTACAGTGATACTGACTACCGTGACAGATATTGTTGGATTTTTTAGTTTTTTGGGTTTAGCAACCCTCATTTTATTGTAAGGATTTTTTAGTCATATGGACTTGTTAATATTATATTTTTTAGGGGCAGTGGTAATCTCATTTATCTGTTCAGTACTGGAGTCAGTACTTCTTTCTGTTAACATGCCTTATATATCTGTTTTAGAAAAAGAGCGTCCACATGTTGGAGAACTGCTTAAGTCACACAAGACCAATATCAACGTTTCTATAGCTTCTATACTTATTTTAAACACTATTGCCAACACACTTGGAGCAGCTGCTGTAGGAGCACAGGCAGAGAGCCTCTATGGTGCGGGTGCAGTGTTTTATGTGTCTATTGTATTGACTTTTGCAATCTTATTTTTTTCAGAAATCATTCCTAAGACGATAGGTGCTACCTATTGGAAATCTTTAGCACCTACAGCTGCATATGTGATACGTTTTTTTATTTGGCTAACGTATCCTATTATTCTTATGACGCTGTTTGTAACAAAACGTATTAGTAAAAATGATGAGGGAATCAGCCTTACTAAAGCTGAACTGATAGAGTCAACACTCATGAGTGAAGATGAAGGTGTATTGGATGAAAAAGAGTCAGATGTCATAGAAAATATTTTACTGCTTGACAGGATAAAAGTAGAGGAGATATTTACACCAAGAACGGTGATCTTTGCTTTAGATGGAAATCGTAACATTAAAGACATCGTTGAAAATGAGCCTGCCATTTTTAAGTTTTCTCGTGTGCCTGTGTTTGATGCAAATATAGAAAAAATAACAGGTATTGTCATGACAAAGAAAATTTTCAAACAAGCCTTAAAAGATGACACAGTGACACTTGACACGATACAAAAAGACATTTATAAAATCAATGAAAATATCCCTGTTTCTATGGCATTGGATTTGTTTATTAAGAAAAAAGAGCATATGTTTTTGGTTCTGGACACTTATGATCAAACTGAAGGTATTGTTACGCTTGAAGATTGTGTAGAGACCATCTTGGGTGTTGAAATTATGGATGAGAGTGACTCTGACGCAGATATGCGTGAAGTGGCCAAACATAAAATGCGAATGCAAAGGCGAGCAAATGAAAAAGCTGGAAAATGAGACGTACCTATGTCATTAGCCACACTCGGTCTCTCCGAAGAGATACTTAAAGCTTTAAAAGATAAAGGGTATGAATCTGCCACGCCCATACAAAAAGCACTTGATACCTGAAATGTTCACACGTCGAGACATCATGGCGGGCGCTCAGACAGGTACGGGCAAGACAGCAGGTTTTGCTTTGCCCATACTCCAAGAACTTTCAAAAACTTTTAAGGAAGGGCAACACTATCCTAAAGCCGTCATTATCGTGCCTACGCGTGAGTTAGCTCGTCAGGTACATGAGAGTTTCATGCACTATGGTAAATATTTACCCCTTAAAAGTATCGTACTTTATGGAGGAGCTAACTTAACTGCACAAGCAAACAAACTCAAGCAAGGTACAGACATCATTGTAGCTACTTCAGGGCGTTTACTGGAACATATCAACCAAAAAAACGTCAACCTAGAGAGTGTAGACTACCTTGTGCTTGATGAAGCAGATACCATTTTAGATATGGGCTTTGTACATGAAGTAAGTGCCATACTTCAACACTTACCGTCACGCAGACAAAATGTACTCATCTCTGCAACTCTTTCAGGATCAGTGAAAAGACTAGCTGAGCAGATGCTGACCAAACCTAAACTCATAGAAGTAGACAGTATGGGGACAACTGCCGGTTTAGTAACACAAGTGGTATATCCTGTAGAAAAAGAGAAGAAGGCTGAACTGCTTTCTTACCTCATAGGTTCAAGAAACTATAGCCAAGTACTAGTGTTTGTACGTAAAAAAGAAGTAGCAGATGAAGTGGGAAAAGAACTTAATCTCTCTGGGCTTAAAACGGCTGTGATACATGGGGGCAAAAGTTCAGGGGAGAGAAGCAGGGCATTGAGTGGTTTCAAAGAAGGAAACATTCGTGTACTTGTAGCCACCGACATCGCTGCACGCGGATTAGACATCCCCGCACTTGAAGTAGTTATGAACTACGACATCCCTCACGTCACTGGAGATTACATACACCGCATAGGTCGTACGGGAAGAGCGGGGGCTGAAGGTTTAGCTATCACACTTATCTCACCACTTGAGATGGTAGCACTTAAAGAGGTAGAGAAACTGATGGGGAAAGCCATACCCCAAGAGAAGTTAGAAGGATATGCCCCTAAAGAAGTACTCAAGCAGAAAGGTGCACGTAAAAACCCAAAAGAACATAAAGGAACAGATGGCGCTTTTGGCAAAAAGAAAAAGTCTGTGGGTGTTGCGCCTAAAAGTAAAAAACGTAAAACCACTAAACGTGACGGGTTTAAAACGTTTGATGCAGAAAAACCGAAGGTCCATAAGAATGACAAAAAGCGTGGAAGAGGAAGGAAGTAGTTACTTCCCCTCTTTTTTAGTGACTTCTTTGAGTGAAAACTTCCCAATTTCTTCTAAGAATGTAGTGGCATAAGAGCCTTTAGGCAAGTAAAATTCTACAGTGAGTTTTTTGCTATCAGTATTGTACTCTGTCTCGACAGCTTTTGGCCATATCCATGCGAAGCGTCTGTCTCCTTTTAAGGCGTTTAGTTCAGTATCATCAAATTCTTCTTCTAGATGGTAGGCATCTGACTTCGCTCGCGTCGCATTTGATCCGCAGAGTAGTCCTGTTGGGCTTATTTTTCCTTGTTCAAATTCTAGAGCGGAAGATTGCATCTCTTTGACATAGTTTTCTTTACCATAAGGGTATGGCATGATGACATCACCTATAAAAAGTTTAAAAAACTGAGGTTGTTTTGCTAAAACTTCAACCAGTGCTTCCGGATAGTCTAGTTTTTTAGTCGCTTGAGGTACATTGTTTGTTGCGATGATGGTAGAGAGCTTAACCCTTTGACCTAACCATTTGTTATAAAGATAACTTTGGTAAGCAGAGACCAGAAGTTTTTCCTTGCTGCCTTTAAGTTTTTTACCACTGTGTGCTATCTCTTTACCTTGAAGATAAGAGCGGCTGTCTTCTCCAAAACGCTGGTAGCCATAGTAGTTTGGGATACCCTCTTTTTGCATTTTTTTAGCCGTAGTGTTAAAAAACTTTGCATCTTTTTCATGGATGTCATGCAGTACAATAGAAAAAGAGTTGCCTTTTAGATGTCCTATTTTAATAGGTGCTTTGTTGTAGTGGCGTTCGAGTATCTCTATTTTGTCTGTAGTAAGATTTTTGTTTAACTCTTGCTCGTACTTTTTAGGTAGAGAAACATATTGGATGGTGGTGGCATTTTTATCTTTAAGTCCCGCATATCCAATGTCACGTTCTTCTAATCCTGTCGCTTTGGCCAGAACAGTAATGAGTTTCCATGTACTCATATCGGTTTTCTTGATTTTGAGTATGAGGAAGTTTCCTGAATTTGAAGGTTCATAGAGTGGTACTTCTTCTACAAAAAAGCGTTCAATGGTTTGTTTGAAGTCAAAGTGCAGTGGAGTATGGGTATAAGCGTAAGTTTTTATGTGATTCATAAAAGAGATTATAGCGTATTATGGGCATAAAAGCCCATAAGTGAGATTAATTGATCAGAAAAGAAATCTTTGCGTTAATACGGTATTTGACAATTTTGTCATTTTCAACTTTTGCAGACATATTGGTAATATTGATACCTTTAATGTCTTTGATACTTTTACTGGCAGCTTTGACTGCACTTGCAGTTGCATCTTCCCAAGATTTCTCTGATTGGGCCAGTACTTCGATTACTTTTACTACTTTTGACATATCTTTTCCTTTTAGATTGAGATAATCTATTGTAGGGAAGTTTAGCTTTATGATGAATTATGTTACACTCACTTATACAAAATCATAAGAGGGAAAAATGAAAGCATTAAGTTTTGAGGGAAGCGGAAATGAATATTTTAAAATTTGGATGGTCAATGTCTTCTTGACCATAGTGACGTTGGGGCTTTACTATCCCTGGGCAAAGGTACGTAACCATCGTTATTTTTATGCCAATACCACTCTGGAAGGGCGGAATTTTGAATACCATGCCACAGGGAAACAACTGTTTTTAGGTTTTTTAGTGGCAATGGCACTTTTTATTATTTATATTGTCATTCAACAAGTATCTCCTTTAGGAAGTTTGGTATTGATAGCAGTTTTATTTTTAGGTGTGCCTTGGCTTATATGGAGAAGTATGAAGTTTCGGATGCGCATGACCAGCTACTCTAATGTACGTTTTGGCTTTGAAGGAAAACTTGGACAGTCCTATATAAACTTTTTTGTGTATCCGCTTATACTCCTTCTTGCTATCTATGGCGTACCTTTATTAGGGTTTCTTTTGGGTTCAAAAGCAAACTCCACATCTTGGATAACAGGTATATTACCCCTTCTGACTATGGTGGGGTTTGTGTTTGCTTTCTACATGTATGCATTGATCAAGAAAAAAAATACCACCTATATGATAAACGGTTCACGTTATGGACAAGGAGAGTTTTTTACAGATGTGCAAACTAGAAAATTTGCTTTGATTGCTTTAAAAACGATAGGTATGGGTATTTTCATTATGGGTGTTATGGCTTTAGTCATCGGAGTAATGGTAAGTGCAACGGTCGGTATGGAGTCACTTATGGAGTTGAAAGAAGCTGCAAAAGACCCTGTGGTTATGCAAGAGAAAATGGGTGAGATCATGCCTATTATAGGCTTGGCATACTTGGGATTGATACTTGGTAGTATGGCTATCATAGCGTATGCGACTACAAGACAGCGTTCCTATGTGTATGACAATACTACACTTGATGACAAAATTACTTTTGCCTCCACACTTCAAGCACGACCTTATGCATGGGTGATGATTTCAAACTTTGTACTTGTTATTTTGACTTTAGGTTTGGCATTTCCATGGGCAAAGGTAAGAATGGCGAGATTAATGCTTGAAAATACATTGGTAGATACAGAGGCTGGTTTCTATGAGTACCTCACGCAAAGACAAAATGAAGAGTCTTCTTTGGGTGAACAGATAGGGGATGCTTTTGATGTCGATGTAGGATTGGGATTTTAGATGATACAGGGTAAGTGGTACGCTCAAGGGAGTGCTGCTTCACATACTGCAAGACTTCTAAGTGCAGATGTAGAACATTATATTTTAGAACTAGACAATGGCACAAGATCAGAAGGTGCCTTGTCTACGTTACAAGTTGGCAACAGACTTGCCAATGTAGAGCGTAAGATCATCCTAGAAGATGGTTCCATTTTTGCCACTAAAGAGAACGATAAAGTAGATGTACTCTTTCAAAAAAGATTGAAAACCAATGGACTCATATATACACTAGAATCACATATGGGTTGGGTTGTTGTGGCACTTTTTGTAACCATACTGACTGCTTTTGCTTTTTTTAAATGGGGAGTACCCTGGACAAGTAAACGCATTGCCCATGCGCTACCATATAAAACCAATCAACTCATCGCTACCAATACTTTGGAATTTCTTGACAAATATATGTTTGAAAAAACAAAACTTCCTGTAAATAAGATGGAACAGATACGCAAATATTTTAAAACAAACATTGTACCTTTGAGTGTAGAAGACAAAGAGATAACATATACTTTGCATTTTCGTGACTGGAGTGATGGCAGTCTAAGCATACCCAATGCGTTTGCTTTACCCTCAGGTGACATTATACTCACAGACAAGTTTGTAGAGTTATGTAGCACTCAAGAGGAAATGGACTCAGTTCTTTTACATGAGATGGGACATGTGGTGCATAGGCATACTTTAGAGATGGTCATAGAGGGTACATTTGTTTCTGTGGCTGTCATGCTCATAGTGGGAGACAGTAGCGGATTGGCAGATATGGGTGTAGGCTTAGGTTCAGTGCTTGTGAGTAGTGCTTATTCACGAGGGCATGAGAGTGAAGCAGACAGGTATGCATTTAAACACATGCTTGCAGCCAATATAGACCCTATGGCATTTTCAAACATTATGAACAGAATGACAGCCTATATGGAAGAACAAACAACAGCTAAACATCAAAAAATACCTAAAGATACAAAGATTAATGATTCTAAAGATAGCCTCTTGGATTACCTTTCATCTCACCCGAGTACACAAGATCGTGTGGAGATAGCCAGACAGTATAGTATGTGTTTTGAAAAAGGCTTAACAGAGTGTGAGATAAAAGAGTTCTAAGTAAGCATACTATATTATCCGCATTTTCCTGGTGCACATTTCATACCGTTAAATTTTCCAGTGAGTGTGGCTTCGTCTATGCTCCCTTCCTTCATGTTGTCCATCATGGCTTTCATTTGTTCTGGGTGGGCTACAAAGTTGTATCCTTTGTAGAGGGTAAACAGACCATAGGCTATGACAAGCAGGGAAGCTAGTTTCATCATGGTGCCTCTAAGTGAACCTTGTTGTAAAAACTTAGTGATGAAGCCTAAGAAAAAAAGAGCAGGGATGGTCGCTAGACCAAAGGTAGCCATCACCAGAGCGCCAGCTAGGGGATTTGCTGTACTTGCAGCAAAGATGGCAAATGCATACACAAGCCCACAAGGTATCAACCCGTTTAGCATACCAAGCAGATAAAAACTTGTATAAGATTTAGAACTGATGAGTTTCTTAAAAGTATTTTGAAACCAAGTATATTTTGACACAGACCATTCTGCTGAATTGAGAAATTTGATATTGCCAACAAGTGAAAGTCCGGCGAGAACCATAAGTATACCCGTCATCAGAAAAAGTATACCTTTGGTCGTAGGCGTGAAGGCTATCACTTGACCAATAGCGCCAAAGATGGCACCTAAGATCGCATAAGTAGTTACACGTCCAAAATTGTAAGCAAGGTGGGCAGAAGTTTGGTAAACATAGCTGGATTTTTGGTCTATTTTATTTGAAGTGTAAGCAACAACAATACCTCCACACATACCGATACAGTGTCCCACTGAACCTAAGAATGCTGTGGTGAGTATGATGATTAAGTCAATATTGCCCATAAGCCATTATCCATTTGTTTTGTAAAACTATAGTATACTTTTGTTAAAAGTGTGTTAAGGATAGTGTAGTGTTTAAAAACTTGAAACGTGCTATAAGAAAGATGTTTAGAGAATTTTTGGTCTATCACCATAGTTCTTTAGAGTATAGAGCAAAAGTTTTAACACTCATAGTTTCTGCCAACGGTGAGATATGTGAATGTGAAAAGCAAAAACTCAAAGAGATCGCACATGCAATTTACCCAGATAGATCAAGACAGAGCAGAACTGCTTCTTGATACAGTAAATGAGTATCATACTAAGATCATTAACCATAATGGCTTGGACTTTGAACACCTCATACAACTGGTACAAAGAGAAACTAAAGAAGTCAAGCGTTTTGCTAAAAAGATAGATATGACTTTACTGGAAACTTTAACAGAGTGTGTCGATGAAGAAGTGGAAGAAGATGTTCTTTTTCAACGACGTATTTTAGAATTTTTACAAGATCTTAAAACAGAATATGGAGAAGCTGCCTAATGGAATGGTATAGGTTTATCATCTATGGTGAAGTACAGGGTGTTTTTTACCGCAAATCTGTTTCACAAGCGTTGATGAAAAAACAGTTCAAAGGTTACATCCAAAATCTCTCAGATGGTACGGTTGAGGTTGTTGCTGAAGTCTTTGATGATGACTTTAAAGATTTTATGGCTATATTGGAAGAAGGTTCACTCTTAAGTAGTGTGGATGAAATCAAATATCAGATTATCAACGATGCACAGTTCACCACTGATGGATTTGAGATAAGAAAGTAGGAGTATAGTATGAGTTCTGGTTGGGGCTGTCAATTTATGGGTAAAAAAGATGATGACGACGAATGGTGTTTGAAACTACACCATCACTGTGAACCCGGATGCAAAGGATGCATCATCGCTGGACAAGTGATGGTTTCTGAACTTGACATCTCTGAAGAGCAAGAGAGAAAAGTAAAGAAAAGATCTGATAATCCTTTGGAAAGGTAAATAGCTTACGCCATCTCTTTCCCAAACTTTGCTTTCAACTTCGCTAACTTTGGTGGGATGACTGCATTACAGTAGCCTTGGGTAGGGTTTTGTGTGTAGTAGTCTTGGTGATAGGCTTCTGCTTTGTAGTAGCAGTCCAGCGGTTCTATGGTAGTGACGATCGGGTCTGTGTAGTCTGCTTGTGCAGCTACTAGTGCAGCCTCGGCTGCAACTTTAGTTTCTTCATCGGTGTAGAGGATGGTAGAGCGGTACTGTGTACCTCTGTCTGCGCCCTGTTGGTTGAGGGTGGTCGGGTTGTGTACAACAAAGAAGATCTCCAGCAGGGTATCTACAGTCATGATGCTGTCATCATAGGTGATCTTGATGACCTCTGCATGTCCTGTTTCCCCTGTACAGATGTCTCTGTAGGTAGGATTATCAGTTTGTCCATTGGCGTAGCCACTTTCTACATCACTTACCCCTTTGAGTAGTTCAAATACTGCTTCAGTACACCAAAAGCATCCGCCACCAACTATTAGTTCTTGTTTTGCCATTTTATACTCCTGTTAAATATATATTTACAATCTTTGCTATAATACCTAATAAAGTAAAAACTACTCTAAATCGGAGAACTAAACTATGAATGTTAATGTTGTATGTCCACATTGTCTCAAAGTCAATCGTATACCTAAAAAAGACGCTTACGCCAAAGCCAACTGCGGAGGGTGTAAATCTTCACTGTTAGATTCAAAACCTGTAAGTGTCGATGCAGATACGTTGGGTACTTTTTTGGCAAATTCTGAGATACCTGTTATCGTAGATTTTTGGGCACCTTGGTGTGGTCCTTGTTTACAAATGGCTCCTGCTTTTGAAGAGGTGGCAAAAGAGATGCCTTTACAAGCACAGTTTCTCAAAGTCAATACTGAGGAACAGAAGACATTGGGTGCACAATATCAAATTCAAAGTATTCCAACACTTATAGCCTTTAAATCGGGGAAAGAGATAGACAGAGTATCAGGCGCGTTTCAGAGCTTACAGCTCAGAGCATGGGTAAAACGCCATCTATGAGTAAGATATTATTACTAGAAGATGATGCAAACTTAAATGAAACAGTGGCTGAATTCTTAGAAGATCTGGGATATGATGTGGTCTCTGTATATGATGGGCATGAGGCACAAGAAAAACTTTATGAGAGTAAATATGATTTACTTTTGCTTGATGTCAATACTCCGGGTATCAATGGTTTTGAACTTTTAGCAGAAGCCAGAGCAAGTGAGGTCGTCGCTCCTGCCATTTTCATCACTTCGCTGGATTCTGTGGATGATCTTGAGAAAGGTTTTGATGCTGGTTGTGATGACTACATTCGAAAACCATTTGCACTTAAAGAGTTAAAGATACGTGTGGAGACTTTACTTAAACGTGGTTTTTTCCATGAATCCAAAAACCTTATAGAAATTTCAAAAAATATTAATTATGACATCAGTAATAATGAACTTGTAATTGGTGACAAAGTGGTTTCTTTAGGCCACAAAGAGTCTATGTTACTTAAACTTTTTATGAAAAATGAAGGTGAAGTCATCGCCCATGAGCGCATCTATAAACATCTGTGGGATTATGATGAGGAACCCAGTGACACTGCACTTCGTACCTACATCAAAAATCTCCGTAAAATGATAGGTAAGGATAGAATTGTTAGTATCAAAAAACAAGGCTACAAATTCAGTGCTGAAAAGTGAGAAAAAATCTCTTCTTAGATTTTTAACACTTTATCTGACGATGGTCATATTAATGATCATGGGACTATCGGCTTATTACTACCAGACACAAGAGAAGCTTATGCTCTCAAATCAAAGAGGTACACTTTTTAAATATGCGTATATACATACAAAGAGACTCAAGGTTTTACACCACTTTTTTGATGAAAGAACAGATTATCCACGAGACCCTCGTTTTAAATCAGCCATCTATGACATAGAATATATGAAAATATTTTCTATACTTGATGATGAAAAAATACATTTTGATGAAGAAATTTACCGGCTTGAAAATCATATACATTTTGTGAAAAGTTTAGATGAGTACTACTTGGGCACAAAGTATATCATTATAGAAGTAGAAGATGATGGTGTATGGAGAGAAGATATTTGGAAGAACATCATAGGATATGGACTGTTCTCTTTTTTATTGTTTATACTTTTTGGACTCTATTTATCTAAGTTATTTTTAAAACCAATGCGTGATTCTATAGTCTTGCTTGACCGTTTTATCAAAGATACGACACATGAACTCAATACACCACTTTCAGCGATATTGGCAAACATAGAGATGATGGATACGAGTGTGATGGTAGAAAAAAATAGAAAAAAACTTAACCGTATTAATATCGCAGCTAAAACAGTTTCTACTTTATACAAGGATTTAACCTTTATGACACTTGAAGAGGAAACAGCAAATGAAAATGAGCATATAGATGTCAAAGCACTCATCTTAGATAGAACTGAATATTTTGATATTTTAGTGAAGTCAAAAAAGCTCAAGTATAAGTTGGAACTCAAGGATGCGATGATTTTTATTGATAGGCGTAAAATTACAAGAGTGATTGATAACTTACTTTCCAATGCTGTAAAATACAATCAGCGAGGTGGTACTATAGGGATAACCTTACGGCAAGGTATGTTGACCATATGGGATACTGGCATAGGAATAAAAGAAAGTAAACTCTCTTTGATCTTTGATCGGTTCAGCAGGTTTAACAATAGTGAGGGTGGGTTTGGCATTGGATTAAGTATTGTTAAGAAGGTCATAGATGAATACGGTATGAAAATAGAAGTTGAATCCAAAGAAGGCGAGGGGACGAAGATGGTGTTAAGATGGTAAAAAGTATATGTGTATGCTTCTTTCTAGTGAGTGGATCGTTTGCGCAAAATGTATATGAACGTAACTGTGTCGGTTGCCATCAAGACCTGCCAGCATCGTTACAGGAAATGTTTAAACGCTATTTGTTGGTATACAGTGGAGAAACCAATGTGAAAGCAGGAATCAAACATTATTTACTTTATCCCTCTAAAGATATCTCTACTATGTCGGATTTGTTTATAGACACATATGGTATCAAAAACAAGACAGTTTTATCTACAGAAGTGTTAGAAAGAGCCATAGACATCTATTGGGATAAATTTAAAGTTTTTAACAAGTTAAAGTAGATACAATGCTTTATAATAAGAAAATATTATATGAGGTAGTATATGAAAAAAATAATGATGGTACTTGGTTTAGCAATGTTTACAATGGTCAGTATGCCCACTATAGCATCTGCAGGTGCTAGTAAAGGACAAAAACTTTTTAAAAAGAAGTTTCGCAAAAAATGTGGTTTTTCAGGTGTACGTTTTGCACGTCATCATACACAAGGAGAGTGGGAAGAGTTTTATGACGAGGGTAAATTCCCAGCAGAAGCCAAAAAGATTTGTCCCAGATTAAAACTGAACACTATCAAACCTTCATGGTGGGAACATGTATATGAGTTTTCATATATTTATGCCAAAGATGGCAAGATCCCTAAATGTTAAAGAAGTTCATGTAACAACTTGGAGCAGTTTTTTTAAACCGTTTCTTATTTTGTTACACTTATCACAATCTTTTCACAATTCCATGTTATCATCACTCATCTTAAAATATAAAGGATGAATATGAACAAAATTACTAAACTTGCAGTCGGTGCTTTACTTGGAGTTGCTGTACTTTCTACTACTGCAACAGCAGATGTTAAAAAAGGTCAAAAGATCTACCTTAAAAAACTCAAAGCTAAATGTGGTTTCTCTGGTGCAAAATTTGCACACAAACATACACAAGATGAGTGGGAAAACATTAAAGAAGCTGGAAAAATGGGAGAAGAAGTAACGAACATCTGTCCAAAGGCAACACTTAAAAAGAACTATGAAAATGATGTATATGATTTTGTGTATGAGTATGCAAAAGACTCAGGAAACGTACCAAGCTGTTAAAATAAATTTAATATAGCTTTAAGTTAAATAGCTATATTATCTTTTTGAAGAAAACAAAATTAGCGCAATTGATGATAGTACGAACTTATTATCAATATAAATCACAAATAAAAGGAATTAAAATGAAAAAAATTGCAATTACAATGTTATTGGCTGGATCTACTTTACTTATGGCTGACGGAGCTGCTGCTTACGCTAAATGTGTTGGTTGTCATGGTGCAAACGGAGAAAAAGCTGCACTAGGTAAATCTGCGATCATCACAGGTCAAGATGCTGCAAAAACGATTGAGCAACTTAATGGTTACAAAGCAGGTACACTGAATGCTCATGGTATGGGTGCACTTATGAAAGGTCAAGTAGCTTCTATGGATGATGCTACTATCAAAGCTGTTGCAGATCATATCGCTGCAATGAAGTAATCCTTCACTTTTTTACATAGGTACAGAGGTTGACTCTGTACCTATTTTTTTGCTCAAAATTTTATTATAAGTTTTTTTTATATAAACTTATAATATTTAAAACTTTAACTTATCGTAAGGAAATAGAATGAAAAACTTAACTAAATTAGCAGTAGCAGCACTTTTTGGGTTTGCTATTATGACAACAACAGCAAATGCAGATCTTATCAATAAAGGTCAAAAAATCTTTGGTAAAAAACTTAAAGGTGCTTGTGGTTTCAGTGGTGGAAAATTTGCAGCTAGTTTTAAACAAGCAGAGTGGGATACAATCTATAAAGAAGGTAAAATGGAAGAAGAAATTAAAAAACTTTGTCCAAATATCCAAGCTTGGGATAAAAAATGGGAAAAAGCCTTATATGAGTTTGGTTACGAGTATGGTAAAGACTCAGGTAATGAGCCAGCTTGTTAATGGTTCTTTAACCTTTTGTACCCAAACTATTTTGGGTACAAACCGCTTTACATACTACTTCCACATTTACCCGTTTCACATTTCATAGCATTAGGCACATTTTTTGTATGGTCAGTGTTACATTTAGTACTAAGCCTACCAGTTTCTTGTACCCGTACACAAGCATAGAGTTCTTTTGTGGTAAGGGCAGCCAGTACACATTCCCGTCGATTATCATCCTCTCTAAGTTGATTTAAGATATTCATTTTCTTTTTCACAAGTACAGCAGAACCATCTGTCATACTTGCACCACATTTTCCTGGTCCACATTTCATACCACCTTCAGTGATGGACTCTTTTTGTTTTTCTGTAGTACAACCTGCCATGCAAACGAGTATGAAGAGCGTGATAAAGATATGTTTTGGTTGCATTAAAGATCCTTCATTGATTTGTTTAATTGTCTTTTCTCATATATCTCATAAAAGACAGGGATGAGTACTAGGCTCAGTATGGCAGAACTTAGCACGCCACCTATCATGGGTGCGGCGATACGTTGCATGACTTCAGAACCCACACCGGTAGTGTACATAATGGGAAGCAGACCAGCCAAAATAGCAAAAACGGTCATCAGTTTAGGTCTTACCCTTTGGACTGCTCCCTCATAGATGGCATCTGAGAGATGTTGTTTGTTAAAGTCTGAACCTGCTTTTTTTCTTGACTCATCTACACTTTCTTGTAAGTAGACTATCATGACTATGGCAGTTTCGGCTGCTACTCCTAAGAGTGCCAGAAAACCTACGATGACTGCTATACTCATGTTAAACCCTAACATATCTAAGTAAAAAAGTCCTCCTAGCAGTGCAAAAGGCAAGGTGAAAAATACCATGAGCGTAGGGACTATCTTTCCCAGTGCAAAGTAGATGAGCACCAAGATAAGCAAAAGTACTGTGGGGACTATCCATTTTATCTTTTGCATGGCTGATTCGAGGTACTCAGACTGTCCTGCCCACTCTATATGGTACCCATCTGGGAGTTTTAAGTCTTCTAACGCTTCCATCGCTCTTTCTTTGTAACTGATGGCAGACATACCCGCTTGGGGTGTGATATAGATAAAGGTCACAGGCGTTGCCATCTCTGACTTGATAACTGAAGCACTTTCTCTGTACTCGACTTTACAAAAGGTAGACAAAGGTACAAAGCCAAGAGGTGTTTTGACCTGAATATGACGTATGTCATCTAAGTTACGACGCTCTTCTTCTTCAAAACGCAAGGCGATAGGGTAACGCTCTAGACCTTTGTACATAGTGGTTATCTTTCTTCCACCTATAGCAGAAGAAATGTACTCTTGGATGAAAGACTTTTTGATGTTGTATCGTTGTAGGGCTATTGTATCAATGTCGATATCTATGAAAAAACCTGCAGAGGCTTGGTCAGAAAAGACTGACTGTGTACCTTTAAGGTCACGAAGTTTTGACTCTATGTTATGTGCTACTTCCTGTAAACCTTGGGCATCTTTACCGTAAAGTTTGATACCTAGGGGTGTACGAATACCCGAGAGAAGCATATCTATGCGACCACGTATAGGGTAGGTCCAGGAATTTACAAGACCAGGTACCTGCAAAGCTGCTTCCATCTGTGCCATCAGTTTCTCATGGGTCATGCCTTCTCTCCATTCGCTTTTTGGTTTAAAGGTGATGATGGTCTCTAACATGCCAAGAGGTGCAGGGTCAGTAGGGGAGTTAGCCCGTCCCCCTTTACCAAAGACAGTTGCTACTTCAGGAAAAGACTTTATGATCTTGTCTGTTTTTTGTGTGAGTGCCTTACTTTGATCCACACTGATACCATATGGGGTTACAGGCATATACATGATGCTTTGTTCATTGAGCATGGGCATAAACTCCCAGTTGAGTTTTTGGTATAAAGGGACAGTAAAAACCAATGCTCCTACAGCCAAAAGGATGACCATATATTTAAGTTTTAAACCATACACCAAGATAGGATGGTAAAGCCAGATAAAAAAACGGTTAAGTGGATTTTTTGACTCGGGGATGATTTTACCTCTTACAAAATAGATCATGAGTACAGGTACCAGTGTGACTGAGAGCAGCGCCCCTGCTGTCATAGCAAAAGTCTTTGTAAAAGCCAGAGGAGAGAAAAGTAACCCCTCTTGACCTGAAAGTGCAAAGATAGGTAAAAAGGAAACGACTACAAGAGACAAGGCAAAGAAGATCGGACGACCTACCAACTGTGAAGATTTGACGATGGTGGCAATGCGTTCTGTGTTGCTAAGTGTTGCACCTTTCTCTTCTTCATGTTTATGTATGGATTTATGGGCATTTTCTATCATAACGATGGAGGCATCTACCATTGCACCAATGGCGATGGCAATACCGCCTAGACTCATAATGTTAGAGCCTATACCAAAAAGTTTCATCAGTAAAAAGGGCAGTGCAATGGTTAAAGGTAAGACAATAAGCATAATCAGTGTCGACCTAAAGTGCATCAAAAACAGTCCGATAATAATCACCACAATGACACTCTCTTCAAGTAGGGTTGTTTGTAGTGTTTTAACCGCTTTTTCTATGAGTTCAGAACGGTCATAGGTGGTCACAACATCTACACCTTCTATCTTGAGCTCTGCCATTTTCTCTTTGATACGTTTAATCGCGGCATAAACATCTTCTCCGTAACGTACCATCACGATACCACCGACTACTTCACCTTCTCCATTCAAATCAGCCACACCACGTCTGGCACTAGGTACCATTTCTACACGTCCAATCTTGTCAAGTGTCAGTGGTACACCTTCTTTGGTAGTCACTATCAGTTTGCGTAATTCATCTAAGTCTTTGATGTATCCTTTGGCTTGTACCATCCACTCATAACCATTTTGTATCACGATGCGACCACCTGTATCGTTGTTGTTGTCCTTGAGTGTTTTGGTGACATCTTGGATGGAAAGGTTGTACTGTACCAAAGCGTCATTGTTGACCGTTATCTGGTAGGTAGGTATAAATCCGCCTATGCTGGCTACTTCACTCACCCCATCTACACCCATGAGTGCATACTTGTAGTAGTAGTCTTGTAGTGTACGCAATTCTGAGAGTGTTTTAGTGTGTGAAGTGAGGGCATACTCATACGCCCAACCCACACCCGATGCATCAGGACCTAGGGTGATCTCCATGGAGTCTGGGAGTTGGCTTTGTATCGAGGCAAGCTGTTCCAACACACGGCTTCTAGCCCAGTAAAGGTCTGTACCTTCTTTAAAGATGATGTAGATCAGAGCATTTTCATACACTGAAAACCCACGTACCGTTTCTATATTAGAAATAGCTAGAAATTGAGAGACTAAAGGGTACGTTCCCTGGTCTTCGATGATCTCCGGACTTTGTCCTTTCCATGTGACTTGTACGATGACTTGTGGAGGAGAAAGGTCAGGTAGGGCATCAAGAGGTGTGTTCTTCATAGCCCAAACAGACCCTACAATAGTAAAGAGTGTAGCCATGAGGATGAGAAAACGGTTTTTGACTGAAAAAGCAATGAGTGTTTCTATCATCTTTTAATATACCCCGTTGATTTGTGCATCTGAGTCCATCATAAAGAGTGCATTATTGACAAGTATGTCACCTTCTATGAGGCCTTTGGTTACTTCAAAGTGCTTTTTGTCCAGAGGTATAACCGCTATCTCTATGGGTTCATACTCTCCTTTAAACTCCGTACTTAAAAAAGCATACCAGGTACCATTTTTACGCATCGCAGCAGTACGAGGAATGACCAGTCTACTCTTCAACTTAGCGGATGAATGCAATTTTGCGTACATGCCAGGCTTGAGTACTTCGTTTGGATTGTCTATATTGAGGCGTAAGGTAGCGGTGGCAACTTTTGGGTCAAGCATAGGGTAGAGTAAAGATTTTTCTGCGTAAAAGATTTTTTCTATACCTTGAATATGCACTTCAAAGTTTTCTAAAGTGCCCAAAAGGGATAATTCATTTTGAAAAAATTTAGCCTCTAACCATACTTGTGATAGATCTGTAATTTTAAAGAGAGTCTTTTTTGCATTGATGTATGAGCCTTGGTGGATACTTTTTTCAAATATCCAACCAGCATGAGGGGCATGGATAGTTGTTGTACGACTGACGGTTCTTTGACTGCTTATCTTGTCTATCTCTGCGTGACTTACTCCTAAAAGTACCAGTTTGGTTCTGGCACTTTTTACCATATTTGCTGCAGGTTTTTTGGCATTAAATATCACTGCATTGAGGTAGTCTTGTTTGGCTTTGTAGACCTCAGGAGAGTAGACGGAGGCTAGGGCATCCCCTTTTTTTACTTTTTTATAAAGTGTATCTGCATACAGTGTTTGTACATACCCCGAAAACCAGGCAGTGACATCTACTGTACGTGAGTCTTGTGCAACAATGTATCCATAGTTTACTTGTTTTTTTGCACTATACATTGTTTTGACTTGCACGGTTGTTACATTAAAAAGTTGCGCTACAGTGGCTTTTTTTTGACGTTTTTCTTTTACATTTTCTCTAGTCTTGGTGTCGGTCATTTTGGGTATCACTTTCTCCATACTACTGTCATCAGAGGCACATTTTCCTGCTTCACATTTCATCGCTGCATGTAATATTAAAGGTAGTAGTGAAACGAGGATCAATCTAAGCATTATTTGGCTCCCGTGAGTGATTTGAGTTTTGCTGTGGTACGCATGTACTCAGCCATAATGGAGATGCGTTCTTCTTCAAGGGCTAGTTTTTGCTCCAGTATACTGGTATAGGTAAACAAATCTGCACCTTCTTCTATGGCAGAAGCGCTTAATTCAAGCATGTGCTCTAGCTGTGGCAGGCTTTTGTTTTGTATGATGCTATAGATGCGCTGGGCTTCTGTAAGTTTGGCATAGTTGGCACGTATTTCACTGTTTACAAATGCTTTGTAGTCTATGGACTCACTCATGCTGGCGAGTGCTTCTTTGTGGGCTATCTCAGAGTTGAGTGTCTCGGTACCATAAATGGGTAGGGATATTCCCACACTGACAGAAGCATAGTCTGGAAAGTCGGCACGATTGAAGTAGCCTACCTGCACATAAGGGTCAGGATGCTTTTGCAACTCTACTAAGGCTTTGTTTGCATGGGCTACATCATTTTTAGCAAGTCTCATGTGATAGCTAGGATTTTTGCTTATACCATTAAGGTAGTGTTGTAAGGACTTTGGTTTTTTCATGCTTAATCTATCTGAGACATTTTTGACTCTTTTTTGTACCAAATAGTTAAGTTTTTCTTGTTGTGACTTAAGGATTGAAGTGTAACGCTCCATACGTATTTCTATATTGAAGAGGGTGAGTTCGGCGCCTATGCTGTCTGCATGGCTCATGGATTCTGTAGAGATATAATCGGTATAAAGTTTGATGTTTTGTTTGGCAAGGTTCATGTATTTTTGCAATATAGCTAGTCGTGCTTGAAGTTCTTTGATGGTGTAAGCCGTTGTACGTATGTTGTATGCAAGTTGTACTTGAGCTGCCTCAAGAGAATGTATCACCACATGTTTCTCTTCTTGTTCATACATTTTTTTTGCGGCTAGCTTTCCAAACCAAGGAAATTTTTGTTTAAAGTTGACAGATTGGTATTGCATTCTTTCAAGTGATCGGTCAAGGGGTTTTTCAAATGGAATATCACTGACAGTAAGTGAAAGGTCAGGGTTTTCCCATTTTTGACTTTTATCTATCTGTTGATCCATCAAAGAGAGACGATGTTTGATACTTTCAAGAGAATGATGTTTTTGTACAGCATAGTTAATAAGCCCATTGATGTTTTGTGATTGAAGTAAAGAAGCTGCAAAAAATAGAAATAATAGAATGCGCATGTGAGTCCCAGATATTAAATTTACATATTGTATGGTTCTTATGTGTATCGCGTGTGCAGTCATATTTTACACATATAACAATATCTATTGATTTACTTGACATTAGAATACTTTTTTGCTAAAATATCCGCATATTTAAACGAAGTACTTTTAAAAACCCTAGGTTTTACATTGGACAAGGACATTTTATTTTCTAGAGATTGTTGTCTCCCTAAGAATTGTTAATCTCGACTAGAAGGTTGAAATGTTTGTGATACACTAGGGTTTCTAAAAGTATTTTATTCGAAGGAAAATCATGTCAACAAGCGATCTCTTGGCTACAAGCATACTAGAATCTTGTCCTATCTCTACAAGAAGAGTGGATGCGAACATGGTTAGAGCTATCTCTTTGCAAGTAGCACTCTTTACAGTTATTCTTCTCGTGACAGAAGAGAGTTTTTTTGCATTGGTATTGTTGTTTGATTTTACTATGAGAACACTGCGTCTCTCAAATTTTAGTCCTTTTCATCTCATAAGTCACTTTGTACTTACTGGCTGGGGTATTGCACCTAAACTTTGTGATGAATCACCTAAACGCTTTGCCCTCTATATGGGGCTTGTTATTTCATTGATCTTAGTACTTTTATTTGCAGCGGGACTTCCTCTCTTCGCTATGGGTATAGCAACGATTTTATTTGTATGTGCGTTACTTGAAACATTATTCGACTTTTGTATAGGATGTAAGATATACTACGCCATTCAGTTGACAAAAGGGATGTTTAAAAATGATAGGAATTTCCAGTAAGACTGTCTATGCAGTCGCTGCACTAGAAGAGTTAGGTAAGATTCAAAGTGATGAAGTACTCAAGATAAAAGATATCGCTGCTAATGCGTCTATCCCCCAAAATTTTTTAGAACAGATACTACTTGAACTTAAAAAACAAGGTTTACTCATCAGTGTTAAAGGGGCACACGGTGGCTATAAGCTTGCGCGTGCCTTAAAAGACATTACCCTCAAAGATGTGGTGAGCATACTTGAGTCAGATAATTTCTCTGAGGTGTGTAAAACTGACAATGTCGCTTTACAACTTTTTTGGAATGATCTAAAGGAAAATGTGACTTCTGCCTTTGAAATCCCTCTCTCTGAACTCAAAAATTATCAACTTAAAGCCAATCAGGCACTGAACTACTCCATATAAACAGGAACAGACATGAACAACACAGACTTTAATTACTTTAACACATTATTGGTACAAAATGTAGGATCGAAAGTAGGTCCAATCGCTCCGACCATCACGCCATCTGCTGCGTATGGGTATGTAGATGCCGAAGAAGCAGAGGGCATTTTTGCTGCGCAGGTCAACAAACCACTTTATGCAAGAGTTGGAAACCCAACAAACGCAAAGTTAGAGGGCATTGTCGCTCAGTTTGAAGGTGGGATTGGTGCCATTGCTACCTCTTCTGGTATGGGTGCTATCTCTATGGTCTGTACCGCATTTTTATCTTCTGGAGATGAGTTACTATGTATCGGTGGTTTTTTTGGGGGAACGTACTCACTGGTAAATGAAACACTGGCACGTTTTGGTGTGACGAACAGTTTTTGTGAAGTGAATGATTTTACACACATAGAAAACACACTTAAGCGCGGTGTCAAAATGGTCATTTTTGAGTCAGTAGGTAACCCAAGCCTTACGCTGCCAGATATACAGCGCATTATCGACTTGTGTAATCAGTATGAAACATTGGTCATGATAGACAACACGCCCACGCCACTTTTATTGAGACCATTGGAGATGGGTGCAGATATCTCTGTACACTCTTCTACGAAAAATATGTCAGGGCATTCTGCTGCGCTTGGCGGTATAGCAGTTTTTAGAGAAGTCAAAAGCGAGGGCGACAAGTTACTTAATGCAAAGTACGCTGATGTACACAAGATAGTGAAAAAGATGGGTAAAAAAGCTTTTATCCCCATCTGTAAAAAACGTGCTATCCGTGATTTTGGTATGACAGCGAATGCTTTTGGCTCCTTTATGACTATGGTGGGACTGGAGACACTTTCTCTTAGAGTAGAAAGAGTAAACAAGAGTGTATCTACCGTAGCAGCACTGTTAGCTGAAAAGTTACCTCAAGGGGTAAGTGTCAACCACCCTTCATTAGCTTCGAGTCCTGACCATGCCCGATACCTCTCTGACTTCCCCGATGGCTGTGGTCCACTTTTGACACTTAACTGTGGTACAAAAGAGAGAGCTTTTGCTTTACTCAATAAGTTAAACTTGGTGATCTTAACTGCAAACATAGGAGACAACAGAACGTTGGCACTTCATATGACAAGTACTATTTACTCTGACTTTAATGAGGAAGCACGCAAATTTTTAGGTGTAGATGAAGGTTTGATAAGAGTCTCCATTGGCCTTGAAGACCCTCAAAGTATTGCAGAAGACTTTTTACAAGCTGCCAATGCACTCTAAAGTCTGGCTCAAACTCTTACTGGTTTGCTTCTTGGTCACCACGACCATTGAAGCAAAACAAAGTACCTCCCTCACATACCTCAATATACTACGTACCAAATCAGGACTCATTCCTTTTAGTACCAACAAAGCCTTAACACGTGCTGCGTCTTCACATGCGAAATATCTTACCAGACAGCAGTCAAATGGGCATTATGAGAAACAGGGATATAAAGGCTTTACAGGAAAAACACCAACAGACAGAACACTCAAGTCTGGGTACATCTCTAAAATGGTCATGGAAAATCTTTCTATCAATGCAAAAGACAGCCATGATGCCATAGATAACCTTATGTCAGCGATTTACCACCGTTTTGTCTTTTTAAGTACAGAAAAAGATGAGATAGGTGAGGGATTTTCAAGAAGAAATAGATCCGCAGTGAAGACAGCATACGTGTATAATCTAGGCACTTCAAGTTTAAGAAGACTTTGTAAAGAACACTTTGAGATCATACCCAATGTACAGTATGTCAATAATATCTGTCAAATAACTGCTAAAGTCGTACCTTATGCAGCATATTTGGAAAAACAAAATGACATCAGACGTAAAAATGCAAAAATTATTTTTTACCCTTACAATGGACAAATAAATGTCCCACCTGCATTTTTCATTGAACATCCTCATCCGTTGCCAGGCTCAAAAGTAAGTGGATACCCAGTCTCTGTACAGTTTAATGAAGCGTATTTTAAAAACATAAAGCTGAACAGTTTTCGTCTTTTTGATGTAAAAGGTACGGAAGTTAAGAAACGGAAAATCCTTACACTCCTCAATGATAAAAACCATAAATTGACCAAATATCAGTTTGCTTTTATGCCTTTAAAAAGGTTGGAGTATGCTACAACTTACAGAGCAGAATTTGAAGCAGTAGCAGATGGGAAAAAAGTAAAAAAAAGTTGGTCGTTTAGCACAGAAAAGCCCCAAGGTGTAGTCTATAAAATTACAAAAAAGACCACAACGATCAAAGCAGGTAAGGCAAGAAAAATAGTGCTCTATTTTGAACCAAGATCTAGAGATGATGTCCTTGAGGGCATGCACTACACCGATGACTTACAGGTGGAGTATCTTGATGCAAACACCTTCAGAATTACCTTGCCAAAAAAGATTTCAAGGCAAGGTTACAGAGTCAAAACCAATGATAGGACAGTGAACATCAAATAGTGTTAAGAACATCAATAGTTAATTTTTAGGATTGTTCTTTCTAATGTGTAAAGACTGCTATTGTAAGTGCTTAAAGAGATATATTTTCTATTTTTTTCTATATACTTTATCATTTTTTCTACTTTTCTAGCAGATACTTTTTTATGTATGTTTTTTTGAAGACATTTGTTTATTTTGCCATGGACCATGTTTCTTTTTGTGTTTTGAAGTAGCAGATATAACAAGGCTATAAATGACATGGCTATGATGAGTATCACTAGGTATAATATATATTCTGTTTTCATTCTATCATTCCTTATATTAAAGATAATGGAATCATATATAAAAAATGTCAATTTTTTGTCAAACCTTTTGACCCTCTATATATACTTCAGATACATTTTGGGTATGTAAAACTGTCCAAAGTGCTATCTCATCTTCTCTTTTGGGTGCCTCTGCTAAGGTTACAACAGCAAAATCAGCCCATTTTCCTACTTCTATGCGTCCACAGTTAAGACCTAAAATATCCGCAGCATCGGAGGTGATGGCCTGCATGAGTTTTGTTGCGAGTGCATTTATCGGTAGTTGGTAATGTAACATCATGGCAGCTCTGAGTTCATCAAACATGTTTAAGGAATCATTTGAACTTAAACCATCTGTGGCCAATGAGAAAGGCAGTTCAAGATCTTCTATGGCGAGTCTTCCACAACCTAAGTAACGGTTGCTTCTTGGACAGTGTGCGATAGAGTGTCCTTTTTCTGTCAGGTAGGACAACTCATCTTTAGTTGCTTGCACGCAGTGTGTAAAGTGTGTAGGGTAGGTGTCAAAAGCATGCATGAATTCTTCTATGGTTGTGACCGAAGTAGCGCTATTGAAGTATTTTTGAAAAAAAGACTTAAGTGATCCTTCGTTCGACTCAAGCCATTCTCTTTCTGCTTGAGATTCTAAAAAGTGCGTACACAGGGGCATTGCGTCTTTTTTGGCTACATTGACTGCTTTTTGAAGTATGATGGGATGTACAGAATACGGTGAATGTATCGCAATAGCAGGGGTAATATGTGAACTTGGATCACATGATTTAGAGGCAGTCACACGTTCGAGAAAATCA
Source organism: Sulfurovaceae bacterium (assembly GCA_963698695.1). GTDB lineage: Bacteria > Campylobacterota > Campylobacteria > Campylobacterales > Sulfurovaceae > Sulfurovum. Next base: position 147,203 of record CAVORT010000001.1, read on the forward strand.
CCATAAAGCATATCAGCATATTGTGCATTTGAGCCTATGAGTTCGTTAAAAAAGACGACACGTTGCGCAGATTTTTCACACACTTCAAGCTCATTGCCAAAACTGGAGATGGCACCAAAAGTCGTCACCCCTGAGCGTAACATTATGTCACATTGTTCCATCATCATGGCGTTATCGCAACTTCCTACCAAGTCTTCACGGTGTTCGATGACTGAGTCAAGCCAAGGCATAAAGGAGCCGTACTTGAGTGAGGTTTTGTTGGCTGAAAACTCTAGATGTACATGGGTGTTGATGAACCCTGGGTAGAGTACAGCGTTTGGTTCTGTCTCTATGATTTCAGCTTCAGGGTATCTGCTTTTTAAGGTTTCTAAAGTGTCTATGTCTTCTATGGTTTGTGTAAATGCCACAGCTTGGTTTGATACAAAGCCTTTGGGGGTGTAGAGGTAGTCAGCAACGAGTATTTTCATGTTTATCTTTCTTTTTGTACTTAGGGTATGGAGTAATTTTACTTTATTGTAGCAGGGTGGTATGCTTGTGTCAATAATAGAGGCATTTTTAACCCTATTTGTGCTAGTATCACTTATTCTATACTAAAAGGTTTAAGTATGACAAATGGAAAAGTTTTAGCACTTTATATGACGATGCCAGACATGATGCGTGCTGGTCACCGCATGACATGTGAAGATTTTGAGTGTGATGAGGGTGGGATCATAGGAGATATGAACTATGAGACTGCAACAGATGAAGATAAAGTGATGCTATTGACATCTAAAAAGAGTTATGACATTGCAGAAGAAGCAGAGCTTGTCATAGAGCAGGGTGTTTTAATGGAAAGTATCTTGGTGGATGTGGATCTGTATGGTTTAAAAAAAGGTTCCGTCATAGAGCTGGGTGAAACACTGTTAGAAGTAACAGGCCCTTGTGAAGCTTACGGCTACCTCATGGCACTCGCTCCTGAATTACCAGAACTACTCAAGGGAAATCGTGGCATTTTTGTACGTCCTTTGGATCAGGGAGTCATTTCTGTAGGTGATGAAGTGAAAGTTTTAAAAGAAGCGTAGTGATGCGTCATCCATAACAGGCTTAACCTTCTTATGAATGTAGAAGGTATTATCATACAGGTAAAAGTACATACCAAACTTCTCTTATCCCTATATTAAAGCTATTTAGCTAAAATAATATCTAAATTAAATAAACAAGGCACAATATGAAAATCGTAGTAATCCAAGGTCCAAATCTTAACATGTTAGGTGTAAGAGAAAAAAATATATATGGCCCTATGAAGTTGGAAGATATCCATGCACAAATGAAAGCTTTTGCAGAGCAAAACAAAAATGAAATAGAATTCTTTCAGTCTAACTTAGAGGGTGAGATCGTAGATCGCATTCAAGAGTGTTTAGGTGATGCGGATGGTATCATTATCAATCCTGCTGCATATACACATACGTCTATCGCAATACGTGATGCTATCTCAGCAGTACAAATACCTACACTCGAAGTGCACCTTTCAAACATCTACCAAAGAGAAGAGTTTAGACATAAATCTCTTACTGCGCCAGTATGTGCAGGACAGATCACTGGTATGGGACCCTTTGGTTACCACTTGGCGATGGTCGGAATGACGCAGATACTTGCAGAAGTAGCGATGATGAAAGAACAACAAGCGAAAGCACAAGCGTAACAAAAAAAGGCTCTTAATGAACTACATGCTCAAAGATGAAAATGCCATTTACTATGAATGCCAGTACTCGTGTGACAATGCACTGTACTTACGTTTAGGTTCTGAAGCATTTTTCATCACAGACAGTCGCTATACCATCGATGCAGAGGAAAATGTACAGGGTGCGAAAGTTGTCATCAATGGTGATTTGTATGCCCAGGCAGTGACACTACTCAAAGAGCATAAAGTGAAAAAAATCATTTTTGATCCTAAAGAGTGGACAGTGGCAGGGTTTGAGCGTGTGAGTACTAAATCAAAAGTCCATTTCAAGCCTGAGCTGGACTTCTCACATAAAAAACGCATCGTGAAGTCTGATAAAGAGTTGAAGATACTTTCCAAGGCTGCAAAACTTGGGGCAAAAGCATTTAAAGCACTAGCCAAAGAGTTTAACGCAAATGGTTTAGGAGAAGATGAGTATACACTGACCCATAAAGCCAAAGGTATTTTAGGAGATTTTGGGAAGTATGAGCTTAGTTTTGACCCCATTGTAGCCATCAACGCAAATGCAGCAAAACCGCATGCGATGCCAACATCTTCAACGCTTAGTCTGGGCGATTTACTTTTAGTAGATGCAGGGTTGAAGTACAAACGTTACTGCTCAGACCGTACACGTACAGTGAGCATAGATGAAGACTTTAAGTTTAATACAAAGCCAAAGTATAAAAGTAAAAAAATACAAAAAGCGTATGATACTGTCCTCAAAGCGCATGACAACGCCATCAAGAAAGCACGTTCTGGTATGAAGGCAAACAAAGTGGATGCACTCACCCGTGACATCATCACCAAAGCAGGGTTTGGAGAATACTATGTTCACTCTACAGGCCATGGCGTGGGACTGGATATTCATGAGATGCCATACATTTCAAGCAGGTCAGAGACCGTCATCGAAGATGGGATGGTATATACCATCGAACCAGGTATCTACATACCCAATGAGTTTGGCATACGCATAGAGGACATGGTGGCGATGGTAGATGGTAAAGCAGTTGTTCTAGGAAAGTAAAATAGGGAGCTAGCGTGGTAAAGCGTAAATCTTTAAGTCATAATCATACATTGATCTATAATGCACATTTCCCTTATGTCACAAAGGCAAAAGGTGGTCATAGAACACTCTTGGGCATAGGTGGTAACATCGGCGATGTGATGCGTCGTTTTACTCATCTGTTTTATTATTTGGAACGCGCGAAGTTCGTACGTATATTAGAGACGTCACCCATACTTAAAAATCCACCTTTTGGGTATACAGAACAAGAAGATTTTTATAACGCTTTGGTGTTGGTTGAGACGCAACTTACACCAAAGATGTTATTGCGTTATGTGTTACGTGTGGAGAGACTGTTTGGACGAAAACGTTCTTTTCAGGATGCACCACGCACTTTAGATATAGATATAATATTTTATGAAAATGTGAGAATGGAAACAAAAACATTGACACTTCCTCACCATGGATGGAAGTCAAGAAGTTCTGTTTTGATACCCTTATCACATATGAAAGGTAGAATTTAATGATAGAAGAAACATTTGTAGCCCCAAACCCTAGAGATGCCTATGTACTGGCACTTGAAAAGTATGGTGCAGACATTTCTCTGGTTTCTGCCAAGCAAGTGAAGCATGAGGATGGTGTCTTACGTTCTGAGATAGTCATAAATGTGTCAGAAGATGTTTTTAAACACAAATCATTTGGTGAAGATTTTACTGTAACGGCGGAGGAGAGTAGTGAAGATGAAGCATTACTCTTCGAACTAGGGGAACTTAAAGAACAACTGGCCCTGATGCAAGAAGATATGAAGCACAGTATCACTGAGGGTAATCCTGTCATTTCTGAGGTCAAAGCACTCTTTGCGAGAAAAGGCATTTCTTCTCTGTGGTTGGACAGCATATGTATGTCTCTTGTGGGCACAGAAGTGGTAACAGATACTTCTTTACTCGTCTCATATTTACTCGATGAGATAGATCAAGCACTTGAAGTAAAAGAGGAAAATCTCTCTTTGCCAAAAGTGATGATGCTGGTAGGACCAACAGGGGTAGGGAAGACTACGACTATCGCCAAACTTGCAGCACGATATGCTTATCTGTTAGATAAACCGCATAAAGTGGCTCTGATAAACCTGGATTCTTATAAAGTAGGTGCCATCGAACAGTTGGCACATTATGCGGATATTATGCAGATAGAACACATATCATTGGGGGATGTTGACTCGTTTAAAGAGACACTAGAGGAACTTGAAGGGTATGATGTGATACTTGTGGACACAGCAGGTATGTCGCCCTATGATACAGAAAAGTTCATCAGAACCGTGGAGTATGTTAAAGCAGATGCTCCCGTAGACCTAGAGGTAAACTTAGTACTTGCCGCAACGGTTAAGTATGAAGACATGGAAGACATCTATCAAAACTTTTCATTCTTGAATTTAAACTCAGTTATCATTTCAAAGTTTGATGAGACAAAGCACTTTGGTACACTGCTTAATTTTATGTTACTCTATAGACTGCCTATGGGGTACTTTTCTACAGGGCAAGAAGTACCGGATGATTTGATGTTGGCAGATAAAGAGTATTTGCTAGAGCGTTTTATCGGGGACATTGATGAAGATTGAAACACAGGCGAATCACTTAGAAAAGATGATGCATGCACATAAACTTTACCCTGAGTATGAGCTTGCATTACCTTTGTGTGAAGTCAAAGCTTCTGTACTCAAAAAACTGGTTGTAGGGGATGTATTTTTGTTGGGATTGGCTCATTTGGAATTTATACTTCTAAGTGAGGGTAACCTCTGTGCTTCTGGAGTGATAGCCACACATAAAAAAGCCCATACGGTAAAGATAAGTTATTTACACAAAGATACGCTTCAACAGGACTATACTAAAAAATATAAAGTATTGAAATGCTCTTTTGGTATGCTTCAGAGTAGGCAGATGGAAGTAGGGCATAGCGTTTGTATTGGACAGCTCGATCTACAAGAGGTAGACCTCTTTATAGATGAAGTAAACATAGCACAAGGCTCTTTAGTCACAGTGGATGAAGAGATCGCTCTTGAGATAACGAAAGTGAAGATATGAAAAAGAAAAAAGTATTGGTAGGTATGAGTGGGGGTGTTGACTCAACAGTGACAGCGATATTACTCCAAAAAGAAGGATACGAGGTAGAAGGTGTGTATATGAAGTTACACCATAAACCTGGATACCATGAAGAGAATTTTACCAAAGCACAGCGTGTGGCTGAGTATTTAGGTATTAAGGTACATTTTCATGATCTCTCTACGGAGTTTAAAGAGAAAGTTTATGATTATTTTGTGGAGGGCTATAAAGAAGGGTTTACACCAAACCCTTGTGTGATGTGTAACCGTACTATCAAGTTTGGGAAGATGGTCGAATTTGCAGATTCAGTAGGTGCTGAGTTTGTGGCCACTGGACACTACATCAAGTGTGATGGTGAGTTTATCTATATGGCTGAAGACCCAAACAAAGACCAGAGTTATTTTTTATGTGAAGTGAAAAAAGAGGTATTACCTCGTCTTATCTTCCCGTTGGGTACCTGGGTAAAACCAGATGTAAAAGCCTATGCTGCGGACATCGAAGTACTTAAAGACTTTGCAACACAAGCAGAGAGTTCTGAGATCTGCTTTGTAGAAAATACGTACGATGAAGTGTTGTCTAAACATATGAATATAGACATGCCTGGAGAAACACTGGACACAGAAGGTAATGTTGTGGGAACACACAAAGGCTATATGCACTACACCATAGGAAAACGTAGAGGGTTTGTTGTGGATGGAGCACATGATCCTCATTTTGTCATTGCCATCAAACCGGAGACCAATCAGATAGTAGTGGGGACAAAAGATAAATTAGAAGAAAATGCCTTTGAAGTGAAACAAATTAATCTCTTTAAGGATCTCAAAGAGTTTGATTGTACTGTTAAAGTACGTTACAGAACAGCTGCTGTACCTTGCCATGTGTCTATGGCTGAAGGTAGAGCAAAAGTGACATTGAATGAATCTGTATTTGGACTTGCAAAAGGGCAGATAGCTGCATTTTATGAGGATGATAAATTGATTGGTGGCGGAGTCATTTGTTAAGAAACGCTGAGGTCATGTACCTTAGTCTTATTTCCTACTTTTTTCATTATAATAATTTGTGTGATAATGAAAAAGGTTTATTTTTTTAAATCTCTCTTCTTTCTTTTCTCATCTTTTCTAGACTTTTCTTGATGTACAGAGTGTATCCAAAGCCAGTTTACTATAAAGGTCATGATGCCTGAAACAACGATGGAGTAAAAAGCAGTCCCTACATAAAGTGGTACAAATATATCTCCCATGTTCTGTGTAAACCATTCAATGGTAGGTTCCATACCCTCAATGCCTTCTCTGCCCAAGATAAAATTACCCGTGAGGTATTCCATATAGTACATGGGGGGCATTGTGAGTGGGTTTGAAAGCCATACCAGAGTGATGGCAACGGGCACGTTAAAACGAAAAAATGGTGTGACAGCGACAACGGCCAACATTTGCATAGGCATAGGGATAAAAGCCCAAAAAAATCCTATGAATACCCCTCTGGTTATCATAAGTCTGTTGATGTTAAAGTAGGCTCTGGGTAGATTGTACTTGTCTAAAAAGGTATCTATCTTCCCTTTGCCGGAAGCTTTTTTTCTAAAAAATTCTCGTATCATTGGTATCCGTAGTTATTTGACCTTACACATAAAACCATGATGTAGACTGTTTGGTTTGTGAAGTAAGTTTATATATTATTGACCTAAGTGTAATACTACATCGCTTTAAATCCCCTTTTTATGATGTTTTGTGTAAAATACGCGTATTAAATTCCCTAAAAAAGGTACACTTCCATGAGTGGATATATGATATTTTCTGGAACATCTAACCCTGAACTCTCTGAAGAGATAGCAAAATACTTAGAACAACCTCTTTCCAAAGCAACTATTAGACGTTTTTCTGATGGTGAGATCTCTGTACAGATAGCTGAGTCTGTACGTGGAAAAGATGTGTTTATCATCCAACCTACCTCCGCACCTGCAAACTCAAACTTGATGGAGCTTCTCATTATGACGGATGCACTCAAACGTTCATCTGCGAAGTCTATCACTGCAGTTGTCCCTTATTATGGGTATGCGAGACAAGATAGAAAAGCTGCACCTAGAGTACCCATCACTGCAAAACTGGTTGCAAACCTTATGGAGTCAGCAGGCATTACGCGTATGGTAACTGTCGATCTACATGCTTCTCAGATACAAGGTTTCTTTGACATTCCGGTGGACAACCTTTACGGGGCTATCTTGTTTATGGACTACATCAAAGCGAAGAACTTTAAAAACCCTGTGATTGCGTCCCCGGACATTGGTGGTGTGGCAAGAGCAAGGTACTTTGCAAATAAACTAGGCTTAGATATGGTTATCGTAGATAAAAGACGTGAAAAAGCCAATGAATCTGAAGTGATGAATATCATCGGTAATGTTGAGGGGAAAGATGTTATCCTTATAGATGATATGGTTGATACTGCTGGAACCATGGTAAAAGCAGCAGCAGCACTCAAAAAACTTGGTGCTACATCTGTGATGGCATGTTGTACACACCCTGTACTTTCTGGGCCAGCATATGAGCGTATAGAAGAGGGTGACTTAGATGAGCTTGTTGTTGCAAATACCATCCCCATGACTAAACCATCTAAAAAAATCAAAATGCTTTCTACCGCATCTATGCTTGGTGAAGTCATAAGAAGAGTACATAATAACGAGAGTGTCAATTCACTTTTTGAAGCAAATACATAATATTACGCAGGGTCGATATATCGTCCAAAATGTTAATATTGTTAAATATAAGGAAATACATTGGTTAAAGTAGTACCACAAAAGAACATCCGTAATTTCTCCATCATTGCACACATTGATCATGGGAAGTCAACACTGGCTGACCGTATTATACAGGAGTGTGGTGCGGTGACTGACAGACAAATGTCTGCTCAAGTCATGGATACAATGGATATCGAAAAAGAGCGTGGCATTACCATCAAAGCACAATCAGTACGTCTTGACTATATAAAAGATGGGGAACATTACATTCTTAACCTCATAGACACTCCGGGTCACGTGGATTTCTCTTATGAAGTAAGCCGTTCTTTGGCTTCTTCTGAAGGTGCATTGCTTATCGTAGATGCAGCGCAAGGGGTGGAAGCCCAGACGATAGCCAATGTTTACATCGCAATGGAAAATGACCTAGAGCTTTTACCCGTCGTAAATAAGATAGACCTTCCTGCAGCTGATCCAGACAGAGTACTGGCTGAATTAGAAGAAGCCATTGGTATTGATGCGACGGAACATAATTTGGTTTCAGCTAAGACAGGTGAAGGTGTTAAAGATCTTATCGATGCTATTGTAGACCGTGTTCCTGCACCAAATGGAAAGGAAGATGCTCCAGCTAAAGCGCTTATTTATGATTCCTGGTTTGACAACTATATGGGTGCATTGGCACTGGTTCGTATGTTTGAAGGAAGTGTTAAAAAAGGACAGATCGTAAAGATCATGGGAACAAAAGATGAGCATCAAGTGCTTCGTATGATGTACCCAAATCCTATAGCAAATATAGAAACAGATGAGATACGAACGGGTGAGATAGGTATCATGGTGATGGGACTTAAAACAGTTGATAGTATCAAAGTTGGTGATACGGTTACAGATTCCAAATATCCTACGGCAGAGCCCATTCATGGTTTTGAGCCTGCAAAACCTTTTGTTTTTGCAGGTATCTACCCTATAGAAACAGATAGGTTTGAAGATTTACGCGACGCGTTGAATAAATTAAAACTTAACGATTCTTCACTTAGTTTTGAACCTGAAAGTTCGATGGCGCTTGGTTCTGGTTTTAGAACAGGTTTTTTAGGTATGCTTCACATGGAAGTGGTAAAAGAACGTCTAGAGCGTGAGTTTAATTTAGAACTTATTGCTACAGCACCTACGGTTGTTTATCAAGTAGAGCAAACCAATGGTGAAGAAGTCATCATACGAAATCCAAGTGAACTCCCAGAACCGCAGAAAATAGCTACTATTTATGAACCATATGTCAAAGCAACGATTTTGGTACCGCAAGAATATGTAGGAAATCTGATCAAATTACTCAATGATCGTCGCGGTATCCAAGTCAAGATGGATTACCTCAGTGAAACGCGTGTACTCTTGGAGTATGACATTCCTATGAATGAGATCGTGATGGATTTCTACGATAAATTAAAGTCTATGACCAAAGGGTATGCAAGTTTTGACTATGAGCCAATAGGTTTCAGAGAGGGTAAACTTGTAAAATTAGACATAAAAGTTGCTGGAGAGGTAGTCGATTCTTTATCTATTATTGTTCCTGAAGAGAAAGCCCGATCACGTGGACTCGCTTTTGTTGCACAACTTAAAGAACTTATACCAAGACAACTTTTTGAAGTAGCTATTCAGGCAAGTATAGGAAACAACGTTATCGCAAGATCGAATGTAAAATCCATGGGTAAAAACGTGACTGCAAAATGTTATGGTGGAGACATTACCCGTAAAAGAAAGCTTTTAGAGAAACAAAAAGCAGGTAAAAAACGTATGAAGTCCATTGGTAGTGTTGAAGTACCTCAAGAAGCGTTCATGGCTGTATTGAAGTTAGACAGCTAATGACACTTATTCCTGTAGAAGAAGACAAAAAAACCATCGCCGGCCGCTTTAGAAAAGCACATTCATTTGCTTTTTTAGATGAAGGACAGATTATTGTGCAGGAAAATCCGCATAAAACATCAAAGTCACCTGTTTTTTTTGAATATTTCAAAACGTTAAATATAGATACGCTTTACATTAAAGAGCTAGGCTATAAAACCCTCCTTAATCTTTTAGAAATGGGTGTAGAAGTGTATCTGGTAAAAGAAGCACAAACCTGGAACCGCATTAAACCAAATGGACTGCTTTTACTCGATGCCGAAAATGGAAAAGAATATTGCTCTTTAGGACATCACGACAAAGAAGACAAATAGTGGGTTGGGCTATACATTTACACCTTGTTGCTGCCATTGCATGGATAGGTGGTGCATTTTTTATGTTCATGTTAGGTGTGAGTCTGAGAAAAAAAGAAGATCAGGATGCTGTATATCCACGTATAGGTCCTATCTATGGTTATTTTGAAACGGGGGCACTTATCATCTTGCTCCTTACTGGGTATACGATGATTAACAACAATGGGTTGATTGACATTCTTTTCTCCAATGTTACCAATGAAGTCATAGATGCTTTACGTATCAAACTTCAAATCGTAGCGGTTATTTTTGTATTGACCGTGATACATATGACCATATCGATGATAACACTTCATAAAGTTAAAACACCCATGCAAAAGCTTTTTTCTAAAGCTTCTTCCATGGGGATATTTTTATTAAATCTTGTGGTGTTGCATTATGCTATGGTTTTAAGAGATATCCTTTAGTCGGTGCATTTTTTGATGATTCCTTCGTTTAGAAGCTAAAGGTGTTAAAACTTAAGCAGTGAAATAATTCTACATAGAGATTTGGGTGATATAATATGTCATAAAATAGTTAAAAGTTTAAAAGCGTTTTTAAATACATTTTAGTATTCAGTATAGTATGTATGAAATAGTTTTATTTTAGCTGGCATATATGCATCAATCATCAAGGAAAAATAATGGCATTAAAAGTTGTACTCTCACATAAAACACATTATACATATGACAAATATATCTCTCTTTCACCACATACGATAAGACTTCGTCCTGCACCGCACAGCAGAACACCTATTGATGCTTATTCTATGAAAATTACGCCAGAAAACCATTTTATCAATTGGCAACAAGACCCTTATGGTAACTATGTTGCAAGAATAGTATTTCCTGATAAAGTCAAAGAATTTGGGATTGATGTGGAGGTCATCGCTGATCTGGTTTCTATCAATCCCTTTGACTTTTTTGTCGAAGAATATGCTGAGAATTTCCCTTTTGTTTACAAGAAAGAGTTGAAATCAGAACTTACTCCCTATTTTGAAATCACCGAGAAAGGGAAAAAACTTAAAAAATTCATTAAGAACCTGGATTTAAAAGAACGGAAGATCAATGACTTTTTGGTCTATCTAAATATGGAAATTTATAAATACCTAAACTATACCGTACGTCTTGAGGCAGGGGTACAGTCGTGTGAGGTCACTTTAGACAAAAAATTGGGAAGTTGTAGGGATTATGCCTGGCTTTTTGTGCAGGTACTAAGATCACTTGGGCTTGCAGCGAGATTTGTATCGGGTTATCTGGTACAACTTAGCCAAGATGAAAAATCACTCGATGGCCCAAGTGGTCCTGAAGAAGATTTTACAGACTTGCATGCATGGACAGAAGTATACTTACCCGGAGCAGGATGGATAGGTCTGGATGCAACCAGTGGTTTATTTGCAGGAGAAGGGCACATACCGCTTGCCTGTACTGCACACTATGAAGGTGCACATGCCATTGAAGGGCTAAGTGACAAATGTGAAACAGAGTTTGATTTTTCCAATACCGTGACAAGGATCTTTGAGTCTCCAAGAGTGACAAAACCCTACAGAGATGACCAGTGGGATGCCATTTATCAACTGGGCTTTGATGTAGATGAAGAACTCGAAGTGAATGATGTCAGACTTTCTATGGGGGGAGAACCCACTTTTGTTTCCATAGATGATATGGAGTCAGACCAGTGGAATACAGGGGCAGATGGTCCAGAAAAAAGAGCATTGGCAGACACACTTTCTAGAAAACTCTTAGGTTCATTTGGTAAAGGTGGTATGCTTCATTATGCTCAAGGTAAATGGTATCCGGGGGAACCTGTACCAAGATGGCAAACATCAATTATTTGGAGAAAAGACGGTAAAAATATATGGAAAGACCCTAGTCTTTTTGCCAATATGAATGAGTCTTACACGTACACCAATGAAGATGCCAAAACATTTATCAATACCTTAGCACTGACGTTAAAAGTGAGTAATGAAAATATCATTAACGCCTATGAAGACCCAGTATATTATATTATGAAAGAAGCTGAACTTCCAATCGATGTGGATCCATTGGATTTTGATGTGGATGATGCAGGTGAGAGAAAAACCATTGCCAGAATCTTAAGTCAGGGACTTAGTAAGCCTGTAGGGTTTGTCTTACCGTTAAATTATGCAGAGACTCAATGGATGAGTTCTTCTTGGGACTTTAGAAGAGGTCGCCTACTCCTGATTCCTGGAGATTCACCTTTAGGATTAAGACTTCCTATGGATTCACTGATAGAGAACCCTGAAAACGAGTTGGCTCCACACTTTGAACCTGACCTGTTCGCAGAAGTTCCTGAATTGGCTAAGTTTCACAAAAAAGCCAAAAAGAGATGTGCTAAAACTGATACCATGACCATCAAGTCTGATCCAAACAGTATGTTTGTTCGGACAGCATTAAACATAGAAGTCCGTGATGGAAAACTTTATATCTTTTTACCACCATTAGACCATACGGAGGCATTTTTAGAACTTATCGCTTCCATTGAAGCAGTGGCAACAAAATTGGACATTAAGGTAGTGCTTGAAGGGTATGAACCTGCGCATGATCTACGTTTGGATACCATAAAAGTGACACCAGACCCTGGTGTCATAGAAGTGAATATTCAACCCGTTACCTCATGGAAAGCTTTAACAGATAATCTCTTTACTTTATACAAGGATGCTAGAGAGTCAAGACTAGGAACTGAAAAGTTTATGCTTGATGGAAAACATACGGGAACAGGTGGGGGAAATCACGTGACCATCGGTGCCATGAAGCCTGCAGACAGTCCACTGCTAAGACGTCCTGATCTGCTTAGAAGCCTCATCACTTTTTGGCAGCATCACCCTGGGCTTTCCTACCTCTTCTCCGGTGCATTTATAGGACCTACTTCACAGGCACCGAGAGTGGATGAAGGAAGATTGGAAAACCTTTATGAACTTGAAATTGCTTTTTCACAGATACCAGTCGGTGAAGAGGTACCATTCTGGATGACCGATAGACTCTTTAGACATATGCTTACAGATATCACGGGTAATACTCACCGATCGGAATTTTGTATCGATAAACTTTATTCTCCAGATTCTAGTTCGGGAAGATTGGGTATTTTAGAACTTCGAGCTTTTGATATGCCGCCACATCCTAAAATGGCGCTCATGCAAAATCTTCTCATACGAACATTAGTATCACTCTTTTGGAAAAAACCCTATAAACATAAACTTGTACGTTGGGGAACACAACTGCATGACAAGTTCTTACTTGAACATTATGTGAAAGCAGGACATTAAAGATATTGTCGCGTTTTTAAATAATGAAGGGTATAATTTTGAACTTGACTGGTTTGATCCGTTTTTCGAGTTTAGATTTCCACTTTATGGTATGGCAACGGTTGAAAATGTACATCTTGAACTTACGTGCAGCGATAGAGCCTTGGCATGTACTCGGAGAAGAGAGTGGTTCTCAGGGAACGTCACGATATGTGGACTCTTCACTTGAACGTGTACAGATAAAAGTCAATCACTTCATGCCTGAACGTTATGTTTTGACCTGTAACTCTGTAGTCATACCACTGAGTCCTACAGGTGTAGAGGGTGAGTTTGTTGCAGGTGTCAAATACAAAGCATGGCAGCCATGGTCAGCCTTGCATCCAACCATAGGTGTAGATACTCCGTTGGTTTTTGATATTGTTGACACATGGAATCAAAGATCTATTGGTGGGATGACCTATTATGTCTCACATCCGGGCGGAAGAACCTATGATACTTTTCCTATCAATGCGGGTGAAGCAGAATCCAGAAGAGTAAACAGATTTTGGGATTTCAACCATACACAAGGTGGAATCGAATATATTTCGGCATCTGTTGTTAAACAGAGTTTAATTGATGTCAATGGTGCAAAAAGAGCAGTCTTGCATAAAGAGAGACCAGAAGATAAAGATTTTTCTTTTCCAAGAAGTACCTTCAAGCCTAGAATATCCAAATACATTAGACTTAAGAAGAAAGTGGGCCAAACAGTAAATGCAAATTTTTGATAGTTATGTTTCCGCAGTCATCTTTTGATGAAGTCTATGACAGTGATAAAAATGTCAGAGAATACTGGAAAGATATTCTTGCAGGACATTGAAGAAGTCAGGTTTAGACTTACTGAAAGAGAAACAAGCTGAAATTGATTGGCACCTTGAAGATAATGGTGTCACCTATAATATGTATGACAATCATGACAAGTCTACACATCGCTCATGGAGCTTGGATCCTATTCCTTTTGTCATAGATGAAAATGAATGGGATGAGATTAAAAAAGGTCTTGAAGCAAAGAGCAAAACTTTTTAATTTGATTTTGAAAGATCTTTACTCTGAACAAAAACTTATCAAAGAAAATATCGTACCTGCGGAAGTTATCTTTGGGCACAATGGCTTTGCAACAGAAGTCTTTAATATGGGTACTCAGGAGGATTTTAATCTCTATTTTTATGCAACGGATATCGCTAGAGGACCAGATGGAAAGATGTGGGTCATTTCTGACAAAGCACAAGCACCTTCAGGATTAGGATATGCAATAGAGAACAGATTGACTATGAATAGTATTGCTAAAGATCTTTACCCAAGCATTGAAACAAAAAAACTCTCTTCTTTTCTTCATGAGTTTAAAAATTTGTTAGATGACCTTACTGGTGGTGATATCTCAAAAGCTGCTTTATTAACACCTGGACCTCATAATGAAACCTATTTTGAACATGCTTATTTAAGTTCTTATCTGAAAATAAATATCGTTCAAGGACAAGATCTATTGAGTAAAAATGGTTCACTTTGGGTAAAAAGCTTAAGTGGACTTAAAAAAATAAATACACTTTTACGAAGAGTAGATGACAGTTATTGTGATCCACTTGGAACTGAAAAATGATTCCAGACTGGGTGTTGCAGGTCTTGTTGAATGCAGTGAGGCAAAAAAACTTAAATATGATCAACCCCATAGGTTCTGCTATTCTTGAAAATATTGGACTCAATCCGTTTATGAAAAAAATAGCACAATACTTTTTAAAAGAAGAGTTAATTCTTCCCCAAATAGCAACATGGTGGTGTGGTCAGAAAAAAGAACTTGATTATGTCTTAGCCCATTTGGATACATTGGTGATTAAGAAAATTGACAGAACTAGAGATATAAAAGTCTACTTTGGGAAAAGTATGTCCCAAAAAGAACGTGAAAACCTCAGTGAGGTCTTAAAAAAAGACCCTTACAAGTATGTTGCTCAGGAAGTATGTAGACTTCTCTACGGTACCTTATTATGACAAGGGAAAAGTCGAACCACGAAATGCTGTAATACGGTCATTTTGTTTAAAAAAAGACGATAGCTATACGGTCATGAATGGTGGTCTTGTGCGAATGGCTGCAAGTAAAGACAGTTTATTAGTATCATCCAAATCAGGTGGTATCAGTAAGGACTTATGGATACTTGGAAAAGAGACGGAGATACTCAATCCTATCAATGATCTTAGTCAAACTCCTTATGTGGAAACATCCATAGACAAAATATCCACACTCAAGGCTGAAAATTTATTTTGGCTAGGAAGGTATCTTTCTCGATCTGTTTCTACAGCCAGACTGATTTCACATGTGATTAAGAAAATAACGAACTTTTATCGTTATGAAGTTGCCACATCTCAAGAGTCTCAGATGATCTTACATACGACTTTAACACATATGACCATGACATATCCAGGTTTTATGGATACAGAGAATAGAGTAAATCTTGATGTTTTTCCTATGATCGAAATCACCTCAGTGATGAAAGATATACATCGGGCAGGCTCTTTAGCTTCAACGATATCTATGCTCACCAATGCCAATATCAATCTAAAAGATTTATTGACACTTGAATCCTGGAAGCTTTTCGACAGACTCCAAAAAGAGTGGAATGCCTTTGTAAATAGAGAGGGAGATAGTACATTGGTGGTAGCAAGTGAACTTGATAACTTACTTATTTATTTGATGGCGTACAAAGAATTGGTCAAAGACAGTATTTTTAAAGAGCAAGGATTGATTTTATATCATATAGGATATAAAATCGAAGATGCCTTATTGCTGATTTCAAAAGCAAAGTCAATGTTATGCCTTAAATTAGATAAATCCATAGGACATGATGTGTTAGAAGGTATGCTCAACTCTATCGAGAGTTTTAATGCTTATCGTGCGCATTACAGAAGTTCTTTAACCCAGAAAAATGTAGTAGAGTTTTTGATCTTTAACCCACAGTTTCCCAAATCGCTTATGTATATCATAGATAATCTCCTTAAAGAGTTCAAACTATTACCTAAAGCAAAAAGTACTTTGACTTCTTATGAGGAGAGGATGATTGATGCTCGATCATTGCTAGATGCAGTGGAGTTAAATGCTTTACTGACAATCAAAGAAGAGGACATGTATTTATGAGGAACTTGATGAAATGTTATCTCAGCTTTCAGACCTATTTTTGGAGTGTTCCAATGAATTCTCAAATACCTATTTCGCACACTATGATGAGTAATTATGATTTATGACATTTACCACAAGACAGAATTTCAGTATCAGAACAATGTGACTTTTAGTCATAATATTGCTAGACTCAAGCCAAAAGTGACTCCGCATCAAACCCTGTTGTCATTTTCCATGGAGATCGATCCAGAAGTGTTTGAATCGCATGAATTTGTAGATATGTTTGGCAATACCAATACCCACATGCTTATCAGGAAACCCCATCATTCACTCAGTGTTGTGGGAAAGTCAAAAGTAGAGATTTTCCCTAAGCGGATCGAAGAACATGTAGAAAGGGTAAAGCAAAACAGTATCCACTATGGCCGGGCATTAGAAAGATTGTCACGGTTTCAGATAGCAGATGTTTATGCAAAACAATATCTTTTTGAATCTGCACTGATTCCTTATGGATCAGAAGCTATCAAAGCATATGCACTTGAGTCTTTTCATAAAGAATAGAGATATTTTTGAGGCTACACATGAGTTTATGGAACGTATTTTTAATGATTTTCAGTTTTTATCAGGGTTTTCCGATATTACCACACCTGTTGAAGAGATCTTTGAAGCTAAAAAGGGTGTATGTCAGGATTTTGCACAATTTGCGATCTCAGCACTGCGAACCATAGGGTTACCAGCAAAGTATATGAGTGGGTACATAGAAACCTTACCTCCTGAAGGGAAAAAAAAGCTATTTGGTGCGGATGCTTCACATGCATGGTTTGCTGTATATATACCCAATGCAGGATGGGTGGAATTTGATCCTACCAATAATCTTATACCTAAAGACCAACATATACTTTTAGGTTCAGGAAGAGATTATCATGATATCTCACCGCTCAAAGGTGTGGTTATGAGTAGTGGTAACAGTAAGTTATCCGTGATGGTTGATGTGAGAAAAGAAGAAGATAAAATAGTTCAAGGAAGTAACCAAAGTCAAAATCAGAGCCAAAGTCAGCAGTAACATACACGCTACTGACTTTTTAGATTTAATGGTACTTACTTAGTCTTCAACAATCAGTTTGTCAATAAGACATGAATACAGTTCATGATATAGCTTATGCGTATTTTCTGTATTTTCTTTTGGACATTCAAGCGTTAAGTCTAATTCTGGATTAAGAATTTTTATTGCGGTATTGATCTCTTTAAGTATAGTCTCTGTCATATCGAAATCTCTGTCAAATCTTAAACGAAAATCCACTTCTTCTACCAGTTTCCCGAGTTTTAAAAAGTAATCACTGTATTTTCTATGGCCTCTGTGTGCATGGGCTCCCCAGATTTCGTTGATCAAAGAGAGTGCCTGTCGATGTCATTATAGTCAATATACGTAGGACTTTTTTGTATGCTCTGAAAGAGTTCATTTAATGCAATGATCTCACCAAAAGCTGCCTCATCAATATTTGCACGGCTAATGATGGCATTTTCTCTTGCATTTTGCATCATAGTAGCCAAGTTTGCTGCATGGTCTCCACGTATAGATTTATCTAAAAAATCGATAGCAGAAACATATTTTAACTCAATGTCAAATTTTTGATAGAGTGTTAGACCAGCATTTTTATCTACATCAATGATAGTATCATAGGCTTTGTTTATCTCATACAGAGTTGCCTTCTATACGCTCAAGATATCTTCCAAGCCAATACATACTGCTGGCTACATTTGCTGTTAATAATTGTTCCATGTTTATAGCTCCATTACCCAAGTGTCTTTAAACCCACCACCTTGTGAAGAATTCACCAGATAGTTTCCTTCTTCCAAGGCATATCCGTGTGAGACCACAGTTCCAAACCTTGACATCTTCACCCATGACAACATACGCTCTGAAATCTGCTTTTCTGTCTTCTAGTTGATTGTTCAGATAACACTTTTCATCATAGAACTCTATGAGTTCCTGCGCTATAAATCTTCTAGGTTCTGCCTTTACCATGGTTTTTAAGATCTTCTGATTTGTTGTTGCTGTCATAGAGTGTCCAAATAAAACCCCATAACCTCCAGCTTCTGCCACATCTTTGATGACCAGTTTTTCCATGTTGTTCATGACATAATCCATATCTTCTTTAAAATAAGGAAGATAGGTTGGCGCATTTTTTAATATAGGTTTTTCTCCAAGATAATACTCAATCATTTTAGGTACAAAATAGTAAATCCCTTTATCATCAGAGACACCATTTCCTACGGCGTTCATGAGTGCGACATTTCCAGCAAGATAGGCTTCAACAAGACCCGGTACACCGATGAGACTTTCAGGATTAAAAAATTCAGGATCTATAAATTCATCATCAAGTCTTTTGTAGATGGCACCAACACGTATTTTCTTTACCATTGTAGTTTTTAAAATAGACTTTTTTATCTATGACTACAAGTTCATGGGCACGTACAAGCTCTGCTCCAATCTCTTGTGCAAGATAACTGTGCTCATAGTAGGCAGAGTTGAATCTTCCTGGCGTTAACACCACATTGATACCACCTGTGTTGACATACTCCATGGCATCAGTGATGATCTTCGGATAATTTTTAATAGGTTCTATTTTAAGGTTTTCAAAAAAATCAGGGTAGATCTTTCTATAGGTATCACGGATAGAGAGTGGGTAACTTGCACCACTTGGGACTCTAAGATTATCTTCCAAGATGACCCACTCATCATCTGCTGAATCTTTGACAAGGTCAATACCATTGATGTGGGTTCTAACTTTTTTTGAAGGTGAAAATCCAACAAACTCTTTAAGATAACCGCTGGCGCTGTCTACAAACTCCTGAGGGATGATCCCGTCTTTGACTATCTTTGCATCCGTATATAAGTCTTCTAAAAAAAGATTTAAGGCAGTGACTCTTTGTATAAGACCTTTTTCGATCTTAGAAAATTCTTGCTTTAGAAATAATCCGAGGTATGATGTCAAAAGGTAATGACTGTTCGATGAAGTCTCCATCTTTATAAAGATTGAAGTTCACGGCAAATTTATCCATATAAGTTTGAAATTCATTGATTTTTTGTCTATCTTGTTGTTTAAAAATATCCCAAAATTTTGTGTGAAGATCGGTTGTCTTCTCTACCATATAACACCTCCAAGTATGTGTTTTAAATCATGAATATTATAGCACTATTTATGCACTTGCATCTTGATACTTGATTAATTAATAACCACTTCATAGCATTAAGATGAATTATTTAGTTATAATCTAAGAGAGATGCGCATAGAGCTTTTTAGCTTTAAAAGGAGCAAGAGATGAATGACAAAGTCAAAGAAATGCTAGAAGAAATCGAAGTATTAAAACTAAAGTTAGCAGAAGAGATAGCGGAGCATGAAAAAAATATAAGTTATGATATCCAAAATGGCTATGTGAAGTTTGAAAAGGAGATACTCAATAAGCAAAGAGAGAATATGAAAAATCTTTTGGCTTATTTTAGAGATATCCCTTTGCTACACTTGTTGTCTTCACCTGTGATTTACGCGATGGTCATCCCAGCAGTGTTTTTTGATATCATCCTTTTTCTTTATCAAAATATCATATTTAGGATCTATAAATTTAAATTGATTCAACGAAGTGACTACATGATTTTTGATCACCAGTATTTAGGCTACTTAAATCCTATAGAAAAACTCAATTGTCTATATTGCTCTTATTTCAATGGGCTGATGCAGTATGCCTCAGCCATTGCCAGCAGAACGGAGCTTTATTTCTGTCCCATCAAGCATGCGAAAAAGATTCTATATGAACATGAGCATTATAAGAATTATTTTCAGTATGGTGATGAAGAGAAGTATCAGGAGAAGTTAGAAACACTGCGTAAGAAATTTGAAAATAAGATAACGTAATATGTTCAGTCGCTTAGAGGTTGTGATATAATAATCGTTATATAAATAACAATATGAAGGGAGCAATATTTTGCAGGTTTTACCCATTGATATTGAACAAAGTGTATTACACAAAGACATTGAAAAGTATGGAAAGGTACAACTTTTTTCAAAAGGAGAAACACTCTTTACACCTGAAGAGATGTGCAAAATATTCTTTTTTGTACTTGATGGTAGAATTAAGATTTCCCAAACAAGTCCAAAAGACGGCAAAGAACAGACCTTGAAGATATTGACCTATGGTGATATGCATGACGTGGTGACTTTGTTAGATAATGCTATACATGACAATCTCCTACATGCCTTAGATGATGTGAAGATTATGGTATTTCCCATAGAAGTTGTTAAAAGATGGATGGTTGAGGATCCTGATTTTAATAAGCTTCTTTTCCCATATATTGCTAAACAGTTCCGTGAGTTGGAAGAGTTAGCTTTAGATCTTTCTTTTTATGATACTTATACAAGACTCTTAAAGCTGATTTCTAAAAATATCAACAATGAAAACAAAGAAAAACTTAATTTGATACATGATCTTCCCCATGAGGAGATAGCAAGTCTTATCGGTACGGTGCGTAAAGTACTTAACCGTCATATTCAAACGCTGAAGCAGGAGGGTGTCATTGACATCCAATATAAAAATATCAAACTCAAAGATACACAAAAACTACTCGATCAACTTCCTTCACTATAACTTTTTGCACGCCATATTTTAGTAAATGCCACTCAAAGGGCAGATATTTTGCAACTGATTGGACTATACTTTTATATCTCAAATTAAAGGATTTAATATGTACGTCACAAAATATAACCCAACAAAAGAACTTGCAGGACTTTAGAAGAGGATTTAAACATTTTGATTCATTTTTAGATAATTTTATGGAGAACAGAGGCACGTTTGATGAAAACAGACTTTAACCCTTCAGTCAATACAAGAGAAGGTGAACATGCCTACCATGTAGAAGTAGATCTTCCAGGTGTCAAAAAAGACAGATATCAATGTGGATGTCAAAGACAATCTTGTAACGATCTCCGGTGAGAGAAAAACCAAAAAAGAAGTGAAAGAAGAAGACTATTATAAAGTAGAAAGTGCTTACGGTAAATTTGAAAGAAGTTTTACATTACCTGAAAATGTGGACGTGGAAAATATTCATGCAGAGTCTCAGGATGGTGTACTTGAAGTGATTATTCCAAAACTTGGTAAAGTGGATAAAAAACCTAAAAGAATAGAAATTAAATAAGGAGTTTGCAATGGATATCATTGAAAAAACAAAAGAGATCGGAAATGACATCGAAGAGGCTTTGGAAAGAGGGTATGAAAAAGGTAAAGAGGTACTGAGCAACGTGGCCAGTCACCTTCCTTTTGCCAACCTTGCACAAAAGACCAATGGAGATTTTCATGTAGAGATTGATATGCCAGGTATCAAGAAAGAAGATATCGATGTCAAAATAGACAATAATGTTTTAACAGTCAGTGGCGAAAGAAAGATGAAAAAAGAGGTCAAAAAGAAAGACTATTATCAGATGGAAAGTTCATTTGGAAGAGTAGAAAGAAGTTTTTCTCTTCCAAAAGGTATCGACCAGGATAAGATCAATGCCGAATACAAAGACGGTAGACTTGTCATTGACCTTGAGAAAGAAGAAAGTCTAAAACCTAAAGCGATAGAAGTAAAATAGTTCTTAAAGGAAATTTTATGAAGCAAACAGTATTGACGCTAGTTACAAGTTTAGTATTCTTCACTTCTGCGGTAATGGCTACAGAAAAAGCAGTGGACTACAAATTTTAACCCGTTTGAAGAGATACAAAAAATGCAAGAAGAGATGGGAAATCTCTTTGAGCGTTTCCATCAAAAAATGATGAAAGAGGATATGTTCAGTAAATTTACATTTTCTTTGCCAACAACACCGATGATGGATCTTGTAGACAAAGGTGATAGTTATGAACTCAAAGCAGATATTCCAGGGGTTGAAAAAAGCAAGATAAATATTACAATAGACAAGAATATACTTAAAATTGAGGCTGCAACTTCTAAAGATAAAAAAGAAGAAAGTAAAGGTTATCTAAAACAGGAGCGTTTTGTAAGTTCTTACAAGAGAATGATCACTTTACCTGAAGATGCCGATGCGGAGAAATTTGAAAGTGAATATAAAGACGGGGTCTTAAAGATTACCATCCCGAAAAAGAAAAAATAACTTTAGATCTCTAACGGGCGTTGTTTTGCTTTTGCCCGTATTTGGTTGATAGATTTTAAGACAAATGGGTGTTTTATCACCCAACGTTCTATTTTATATTTGTAGGGAAAATCCATAATGAGTACCCCTACAAGTATAGTTAGTATTCCCTGTCCAGGTAGAACTAACATAATGAGACCTCCAATGATAAAAAAAATACCAATAATATTTTTAAGGAGTATCAATATAAATCGAATGATCGGTGGTTGAGTATCCCATAGATACTTTTGACGTTTAGGGTAAGAAAAATAATTTGATGGTATCTTGGTAACAATCCAAGTGATCAATAGGATCGATATGATAAATCCAATGCTTGAGACTAGGGTCAACCAAAGAAATAAATTTTCATGATCATATATATAAGATGTCATTTTAACCTTTCTCTCTATGTTCTCGTTATTTGAATATATTATAACAAACAAAAGGATGCCAACTATGAGTAGTTTTGACCAATTAAGACAACAAATGATAGATTATCAGCTTGTCGCTCGTGGTCTGCACGATCAGACCGTACTCAATGCATTGAATGCTGTTCCACGGGAAAAGTTCATTCCTACAGAGCTTGTTGCGTTTGCTTATCGGGATTCACCTTTACCTATTGAAGCGAGTCAGACTATCTCACAACCTTATATTGTCGCACTGATGACAGCTGCACTAAAGTTAAAAGAAAATGACCGTGTATTGGAAATTGGTACAGGTTCAGGGTATGCAGCTGCAGTGCTTGCTGAAATTTCTAATGATGTGTATACGGTAGAACGACATAAAATTTTAGCAGATTCTGCACGGGTACGTCTACAGGACATGGGTTATACCAATGTGCAAGTGTTGCATGGTGATGGTACTTTAGGATGGCCTGAACATGCTCCATTTAATGCTATTGTGGTCGCTGCGGGTGGTCCTGAAGTGCCTCAAATGCTTAAACAACAATTGGCTATCGGTGGACGTTTGGTTATACCAGTTGGTAGTTCTTTGGATACGCAGAAGCTTATACGTATTGAGCGTATCAGTGAAGATGAGTATAAAGAAGAAAATTTGGGAAGTGTCCGTTTTGTCCCATTGATCGGTGCTGCGGGTTGGGAAGATGAAACAGCAGAAGTTCCTACTGGCACGAAAACGGAACCAAAATTATCTGAACTCATTTATCAATCCAGTGAACACTTTACCAGTATCGATGATGTTAATCTGGATAACCTCATGGAACGCATCGGTGATAGCCGTATTGTATTGCTAGGAGAATCGTCACATGGTACTGCTGAATTTTATGAAATGCGTGCACGTATCACCAAAGAACTTATAGAAAAAAAAGGTTTTACTGTTGTGGCTGCTGAGGCTGACTGGCCGGATGCTGCACATATCAACAACTATATTCACGGCAGAGAGGCCGATCCTTTACTTAAAAGTCAGCCTTTTTCCCGTTTTCCTACCTGGATGTGGGCAAATCAGTCTGTACTTAAATTTATACATTGGTTAAAAGCACATAATGATAAGACTGCTTCACCTGCTGAAAAGGTAGGTTTTTATGGATTGGATCTCTATAGTGTATACAGTTCCATGGAAGCGGTGCTAGAATACTTGGAAAAAGTAGACCCTGATACTGCTGAAGTAGCCCGTGTACGTTATGGATGTCTCATGCCATGGGCGGATGATCTTTCTTTATACAGTCGTGCCATTGTGACACAGACAATATAGAGAATGTGAAAGAGAAGTATTGATCATACTTCAGAATTTACTTCAAAAACAAATGGAATATTCTTTGGCAGATGGAGAGAAGTTCTTTAATGCAGCACAGAATGCAAAGTTGGTAGCCAATGCTGAACGGTATTATCGTACGATGTATTATGCGGGGATCAATACATGGAATGAGCGTGATAAGCATATGTTTGAGACACTGCAGGATGTGCTTAAATTTAGAGGTTCAGAGTCCAAAGTAGTGATATGGGCACATAATTCGCATATCGGTGATGCAAGTGCTATTCAGATGAGTGCCAGCGGTGAAATAAATATCGGTCAGTTAGTTCGTCAGACATATGGTGACAAAGCGTACATTATAGGCTTTGGTACGGATCATGGTACGGTTGCCGCTGCTTCTGAATGGGGAGGACCGATGGAGATCAAGCAGGTGCAGCCATCACATATTGACAGTTATGAGCGTGTGTGCCATGAAGTGAAGACAGATAACTTTTTATTACCTTTACGTCAACCATTACAGGATTTAACACGTAAAAGATTACTTCCTGAACGTCTTGAACGTGCTATTGGTGTGATCTATAGACCTGAAACTGAACTGCAAAGCCACTATTTTTATGCCTCTTTGCCACATCAGTTTGATGAATATATCTGGTTTGACGAAACAAGCGCAGTGGTGGCTTTACCAAAAGACACAACAAAAGGAATGCCTGATACATTCCCGTTTGGCGTATAGATGCAGCAAGATATTAATCTTAATAGCATCATGAAGCATTTTGCATCTTCTACAGGATTGACAGACTTTTCACGTGAGTCACGCCGTTATATGTGGACAGATGCGTTTGCAGTGTGTAATTATCTCAAACTGTATCGTTGAACAGACACAGATGAATACTTCGAACTTGTAGTATTCTGTACACATATTGATTATTTTTTAAAAAAATTAATGTATATTATAAATACATTATTATGATTAAAATATATACAATCACCTGATCATTAATCCCATTAGATTAGCATATAATTAAAGTATAAAATCGCACTATACTTTTTTAATGGTACTTCAAATATAAAAAATATAAGTGAGGTGAGGAGTTTATAATGTTAGAAGAACATACCAAGCAGATGGAGATTTTTTGGGATATATTTGCTAAACAAGACAGACAGAAAATCAAAGAATTTGATACCTTTATGGAAAAATTTGCTGTAAATTTCAATCTCTATAAAGACGGGCAATTTGTGGAGCAATTCTTACCTTTTGATGTGATCCCCCGCATTATCAGCGCTCAGATGTATACACAATTAGAGCTTGGTCTTCAGCAGCGTGTGAAAACATTAAATATGTTCTTGGAAGATATATATACCCAGAAGAACGGATCATCAAAGAAGGCATCATCCCTGAACATTTTGTATATGAAGCTCAAGGATATGCAAAAATCTTTAGAAGGTCATTCTCCTTTTAAGGGGATTCGTGCACATATCAGTGGCATTGACCTGGTACATGATTCTGTAAGTGGTGAATGGGTGATACTAGAAGATAATTTACGTGTTCCAAGTGGGGTGAGTTATCCACTTTCAGTGCGTAATGCGTATAGACGTATTTATCCTGATTTCTTTGAAAAGATGGACATACTTCCTATAGATGGCTATCCGCAAATGCTAAAAGAAACCATGGATTATGTCAATGAGGGAGGGATCAATGTGGTTCTGACACCAGGTAGATTTAATTCTGCCTATTATGAGCATAGTTATCTTGCAGAGCAGATAGGTGCTGTTTTAGCTCGAGGAGATGAACTAGTAGTTGAAGATAAGATCCTATATCTTAGGCAGTATGATGGACAGAAGGTGAAAGTGGGAGCGGTATATCGTCGCTTGGATGATGAGTTTCTAGATCCAGAGTATTATAATCCTGAAAGTCTTATTGGGGTGCCTGGTATGATGGAAGCTTATTTTGCAGGAAATGTTGCTATTTTGAATGCACCTGGAAATGGTATTGCTGATGATAAAGGTATCTATTATTTTGTGCCTGAAATGACACGTTTTTATCTGGGTGAAGAACCTATATTGAAAAATGCACCGACTTATCTGCCTTATTTTGAAAAAGATATGAAATATGTTTTAGAAAATATTGGGACATTAGTCATTAAAGATGTTGCTGAAGCAGGAGGCTATGGAGTACAGTTTGGTAGTAAACTTACAGCACTGCAACAAGATGACTTAAAAATGCTTATCAAAAAAGATCCTAGAAGATTTATAGCTCAGGAGTTGGTAGAGTTCTTTGATGAAGAGTGTTATATCGATGAGCAACTCCTTCCCAAGAAAAGCAGACTTTAGAGCCTATGTGACGATGACGGACAAGGTAAAAGTATGGCCTTGCGGATTAACACGTTATACAAAAGAAGAGGGTAACTATCTGGTGAACTCTTCTCAAGGAGGTGGGTTTAAAGACACATGGGTACTGGAGGATAAAGATGCATAGACAATATATCACTGCTAAGAAAGCATATAATCTTTATTGGCTTGGTCGACATATTAAACGACTTGAGATAGAAATGGTTGCTATTGATGAATCATTTGATAAAGTCGTAGATAAGAATAAAGAATATGGTAGAGAACTTTTTAAAAAATTGGACATAGAACTTCACTATCAAAATGCTTCAGAGTATTTGGAAGAGTGTATTTATGGTGATTATGAGTGTAATCTTTATTGTATTGTGCAAAATGCAAGGGAAAATTGCTATCATAGCAAGAAATTATCTGCCACAGGATGCATTTACGGCGATCATTGAGCTTTATCAGCTTTTTAAACACAATGAAAATCGTCTTACTCCTATAGATTATAACTTTATCAATGCAGTG
Source organism: Sulfurovaceae bacterium (assembly GCA_963698695.1). Lineage (GTDB taxonomy): Bacteria > Campylobacterota > Campylobacteria > Campylobacterales > Sulfurovaceae > Sulfurovum. Next base: position 174,082 of record CAVORT010000001.1, read on the forward strand.
TTAAATATCATTCTACGTATTTGGGGTGCGATGCATCAGTTTTTAGAATATCAGAGTAGCTATGATTTTATACGTTTAGGTCGTTTGGTTGAAAAGGTCGACTTGGGTTTGAGACTGGATAAGCAGACTGAGTTTACTTTATTGTTGATTGATGATATTGATACAATAGCTTTAAGACTAAACAGTGCTTATCAAAAAGAAAAGTTAAGTGGATTGAGATATTCTAAAATCTTAGATAAGGTCAACGCTAAGATCGATAGGGTTGTGACAGATAAAATATAGTTAACGGTGAATTTAAAAGTTTGGTATTTTCAAGTTGATTCTAAATATCTTTTAAAACTACAGTATTACGTCCTTTATTTTTGGCTTCATACAAGGCTATATCAGCTCTTTTTCTTACTTCTTCAGCATCTTCACCTTTGTGATATGTCGATATACCTATACTGAGTGTAATGGAATGATTGAGATTAAAAGAAGATGACTCCACAAGATGTCGTATACGTTCTGCGATCTCAAATGCTGCACTTATGTCGGTTTGAGGAAGAATAATCATAAACTCTTCCCCTCCAACACGCGAAAATACATCTTCTTCTCTTAAACATGATTTTACAATTTCCGTCACTTTTATTAAGACACTGTCACCCGTATCATGACCATAGTGTGTCATTAATGACTTTAAAATGATCTAAGTCAAGCATTAGAAGAGAAAATATGACATTGTGACGTTGTGATCTATGTATCTCTTTGTTCAGTGCTTCGTTGAAAGCAAAGCGATTACTTATACCTGTAAGTGTGTCAGTCATCGCCAATTTTTTCATATTTTTATAGGCATTCTCTAACTCAAGAGTACGTACATTGACCAAATTTTCAAGAGAAGTGTTCATCTTTATAAGTTCATCATTTTTATCTTGGATCTGATCATTAAAATGTAGAAATCTTAGCTTTAATAATTTTGATAATTTATATGAACTAAAAAAAGAAATAATAATGAGAATGGCTGTTATCCATAAAATGACTTTTAGTTGTGCCCAGTAAGTAAGGTAGAGTTCATTTTTCTTCACTTCAATTTTCTTCTTGAGGTCATTGACATAATATCCACTCCCCACGAACCAATCGCTATTTGGAACCTTTTTGATATAAGAGTATTTCTCTTCAATGAGACCACTCTTAGGGTTTTTCCATTTGTATCCAACAAAACCAGGATTGTCTATATCTAGCTTCTCAAAAAATGCCTTAATAAACAGTTTGCCATTTTCATCTTTAAGAGTGAGTAGATTGGTTCCTTCACTTTCACTATGTTGACCGTCCATGATCAGGTTTCCAAATGTATCTAAAACAAAAAAATAGTCATTGCTTTCAGAAGAAAAATGATCGATCATTTCCAAGACACTTTTGTTAATTTCCTTTTCCGTAGTGTCAATATATTCTGCTGAACCGATGTACCAGTTGAAAGTGCCAAAGTCTTTGACATAGGCAAGTTGTTTAAACTGTTTGTCCGTATCATATCCAGGACGGGTAAAAGTATCCCAAAGAAAGCCTTGACCTTTACTTTTAACCAATGCTATTTCTTCACGGATAACAAAACGTTTGTTTACATCCTGAAAATCAATGATACTTTTACCTTCTTTGTGACTAAGATATTGAGGTGCTAAATAGAAAATACCATCATAATCCAAAATAAAAATAAAACTTTCTCCATTGTTCCAGATTAAGGGACGCAAGGAGTCGATAATGATTTTTTGAATTTGATCTGAAGTATGCGTGGCTTTATTTTCATTATAAATATTTTTTGCAATACTAAATGCAGTATCAACACGAGTTTGCACCTTTTCTTTAAGTATTTTTTCTGTCATTGATCGTTGATATTCAATTATATTTATAGCACTTTCTACATTTGAGACAATAACATTTTTTTCTATATTCAACAAGTGAAGACTTCCATATCCTGAATTGATTTTTTAAACTGCTTATCATTGGCGTTAAATACAAGATAGAAAATCAATATGACTATAAATGGAATAAAGAAAAAAGGTCCGTAAGTAATGATACTAATAAGTTTCGTTTCTTCGGATTTAATTTTATATTCCTTAAATATTTATATACGTTAAGACGTTAAAGCATCATAGCTTTCTTTGGATTTTATATAATATAACAAAAAATATATAATTAACATTTTTTAATAATTGTCTACATTGCACTCACTTTTTTTCTTTTCCACCTATCTTTATATTTGATACGTAAAGCTTTTTCATCGATACTCCTGCATATTTTAACGACGATACTGCTGCAAGGCATACATATACGAGTTACGCTCATAAGCAGCAGGGTTGTCGGTGTGAGCCAGAGATATGCTTCCTTTCATCTGAGAGATAGAGTCATATTCGTACTTTTCCATCCATTCAGTGATAGCACCTCAATATTGTCTTCTACTTCACCTTCACCTTTGAGTCAAAAGCACGGAAGCCAGTGCCACAGCATCTGCGCCGCTCATGATGGCTTTGAGCACATCTTCTGCACTGTGTATCCCGGTATTGGCACAGAGAGAGCAAGGAAGTTTTTTATAAAGAATGGCACACCAGCGTAAGGTTTCACTGAGATTAGAAGCACTTGTAATGTTTGCACGCTGCAAAGGGGTTAACAGTTCAAGGTCGACATCCACACGTGTCGGGTTATCAAAAATGGTAAGACCATTGGCTCCTGCTTCGACAAAACGTTTTGCCATATTTGCAGGGCTTGAAAAAATGGCGTTCATTTTGACGTTGAGAGGGATGGAAATATGCTCTTTCACCTGAGTGACAGTATCGATATACATTTGTTCTACTGCATGACCTTCCATGTCAATGGATGTAGGGATATAGGTAATGTTAAGCTCCAAAGCATCTGCACCGGCTTCTTGAAGTTTTTTTGCATATTTCACCCATCCTCCTGCAGAAACACCATTGAGACTGGCAATGACAGGAATTTGGATAGCTTCTTTGACTTTTCTGATCTCTTCGAGATAATGTTCAGAGTTCAGATTGTCAAAATCTACCTCAGAGGGTAGATAAGAGGTCGCCTCAGCATTGGCATTACTGTGAATATTTAAAAAGTGGTCGATCTGATGAATCTCGTGGTTGATCTCTTCTTCGAACAGTGAATGCATGATCACTGCAGCGATACCATTCTCTTCAAGCTTTTTGATGCTGTCTAGTGATGCGGTTAACGGTGAAGCACTGGCAATAAGGGGATTTTTTAATGTCGAGTCCTAAAAAAGTAGTAGTAAGTTCCATGGTTAGATCTCCTCTTGTGTTGGCTGATAATGTTCATGTAGGTTTTGATACCGTTTGTAGAGCGACTGTCGCTGTGTTGTGATGCTGTTTTGAGGTAAGCTCCTGCATGCAGCAACATTCATTTTCTCAACCATTTTAAAACGAGTCTCACGGTACATAAAATCTTTGACATCAATTTTTGGCCCTTTATAATCAAGTGTCATCGGATTTTCTCCTTCTTTGATCTTATCTGGATTAAAACGGAATATCGGCCATAAGCCACTGTCAACAGCACGTTTTTGCTGATCAAAACCATATTTGAGATCATAGCCGTGAGCCACACAATGCGAATAGGCGATAATGATAGAAGGACCATCATAACGCTCTGCTTCAACAAACGCTTTCACCGTTGCCTTGTCATTTGCACCCAATGACACTTTTGCCACATAGACATTTTCATAATTGATGGCCATGGAAGCGAGATCTTTTGGCATGCCTGCTTTTCCTTCTGCAGCAAATTTTGCCACGGCACCTGTAAAGGTTGCTTTGGACTGCTGACCTCCGGTATTGGAATAGACTTGCGTATCGAGTACCAAAATATTGACATTTTTGCCGCTTGCAAGTACATGATCAAGACCACCATAACCGATATCGTATGCCCAGCCATCTCCACCGATGCACCAGACAGATTTTTTAACAAGGTAATCTGTCATTTTTGATAAACTTTTTGCTTCGCTGCTTTCAAGGTTTGAAAGAGCAGATCTGTAGGGTTTTAACCCGTTCTCTCTGTGCGTTAATTTGTATCTCATCATGTTGTGGCGCATTGAGTATCGCTTCTACAAGTGTACTGTCAAGGCTATCTTTTGAGACCTTCGAGCAGAGCTTTTGGCATTGTCTGTACGGGTGTCAATGGCAAGACGGAATCCAAGCCCAAATTCTGCATTGTCCTCAAAAAGTGAATTTGACCATGCAGGTCCGCGTCCTTCATCATTTTTCTTCCATGGTGTTGTAGGAAGATTCCCCCCGTAAATGGAACTACATCCTGTAGCATTGGCGATGACCATACGGTCACCAAAAAGCTGTGAGGCAAGTTTGATATAAGGAGTTTCTCCACAGCCTGCACATGCTCCAGAAAACTCAAAGAGCGGTTCAAGGAACTGTGACTCTTTCAGATCATCATGATCAAGTTTTGAGCGATCAATTTTTGGTAAGGAGAGGAAATAGTCCCATTGTGCGATTCCCTTCTCTTTGATAGGAGCAAGGGGTATCATGTTGATGGCTTTGAGGTTGGTCTGTGATTTGTTTTTGGCAGGACAGACTTCAACACAGAGTGCACAGCCGGTACAGTCTTCGACTGCTACGGAGATATTGAAAAGATCATTTTCACCGAATTTTTTCCCTTTTGCCAACTTGGAAGCAAACCCTTCAGGGGCATTGTCCATAAAGGAGATGTCAAAGACATTGGAACGTATGACTGAGTGGGGACAGGCTGAGACACATTTGTTACACTGTATACAGGTATCTGCATCCCAAACAGGTACCTCATGGGCAATGTTTCGTTTTTCGTATTGGGTTGTTCCTGTTGGCCATGTTCCATCATCAGGTATCTGTGATACGGAAAGTTCATCTCCTTTGTATGCGGTGATCTTTCCGATCACTTCGGAAATGAATGGTGTCAATACACCTTTAAGCACCGGTTGAAGTTCTTGTGTACTTTCAGCTTGTACGGGGACAGGTACCTCATATAGATTTTCAAGTGTATTATCTACAGCTTTGAAATTCATCTCTACGATCAGCTCTCCCTTTTTCCCATAGCTTTTTTGAATCGATTTTTTGATCTTGTCGATCGCTTCTTCTCTAGGAAGAATGCCACTGATAGCAAAGAAGCAGGTCTGCATGATGGTATTGACTCGAGATCCCATGTTGCTCGCTTGTGCCACAGTATAGGCATCTATGGCGTAAAATTTCAGATTTTTTGCTATGATCTGCTCTTGTGTCACACGAGGTAGATGTTTCCATGCTTCTTCTTTTGGATGAGGGGTATTGAGTAAAAAGACTGCACCAGGTTTGGCTATTTCAAGTAAGTCAAGTTTTTCAAGAAATACAGCTTGATGCACACCTATAAAATCGGCTTGTTGTATCAGGTAAGTAGAATGTATCGGTTCGGAACCAAAACGTAGATGTGAAGTGGTCATAGAACCGGATTTTTTCGAATCATAGACAAAATACCCTTGCGCATAATGATCCGTTTCTGTCCCGATGATCTTAATGGTATTTTTGTTTGCGCCTACTGTACCATCTGAACCCAATCCATAAAATAGAGCCTCAAACTGGGTAGGGTTCTCTAAAATGAAATCATGATCATAGGTCAGTGATGTAAAGGTGACATCATCATCTATACCGATGGTAAAGTGATTTTTAGGAGATGTTTTTTCAAGCTCTTTGTAAATGGCAAGTAATCATAGCAGGCGTAAACTCTTTGGACGAGAGACCGTAACGTCCTCCTATGATATTTGGCATCTCAAAAGGCAGTTTAGAACGCTGTTCAAACAGTGCGCTAACTACATCATGATAAAGGGGTTCACCAATGCTTCCAGATTCCTTGGTACGGTCTAGTACGGCAATGGATTTAACTGATCTTGGAAGTGCACTTATAAAAGAGTCAATGTCAAAGGGCAGGGCGAGTCGCACTTTTATCAGCCCCACTTTTTCACCTTGAGCATTTAGGTAGCCGACACTCTCTTCGACTGCTTCGGCACCTGAGCCCATTAACACAATGATTCGCTCTGCATCCTCTGCACCGACATAGTCAAAAAGTCGGTATGCTCTTCCTGTCAACTTGGCAAAGGTATCCATCTGCTCTTGTAAGATCTTTGGCAGTGCCTGATAATATTTATTGACACTTTCACGCCCTTGAAAATAGACATCCGGGTTTTGTGCAGTACCTCGGAGCACTGGCTTTTCAGGTGTTAGACCTCGTTTACGGTGTGCTTCGACCAGATCAAGATCGATCATCGCTTTGAGTACATCATCTGAGAGGTTTTCGATCCGGCTTACTTCATGGGAAGTTCTAAATCCGTCAAAAAAATGTAAAAATGGAATACGTGCATGTAAGGTTGCAGCTTGTGAGATCAGTGCAAAATCATGTGCTTCCTGTACGGAATTGGAGGCTAAAAAAGCAAATCCTGTTTGTCTTACTCCCATCACATCCTGATGATCACCAAAGATGGAAAGTCCTTGCGCTGCAAGGGAGCGGGCGGCAACATGAAATACCGTCGAAGTGAGCTCTCCGGCGATCTTATACATATTGGGTATCATCAACAGTAGACCCTGAGAAGCGGTAAATGTGGTCGTAAGTGCACCCGCCTGCAAGGCACCGTGAACAGCACCACTCGCACCTCCTTCACTTTGCATTTCATACACTTCTGGAATCGTACCGAAAATATTTTTTTGTTTTTTAGCGCTGTAGATGTCACTAAATTCTCCCATAGGAGAGGAGGGGGTGATAGGATAAATGGCCATCACTTCATTGATCTTGTGGGCTACGAGTGCAACGGCTTCATTGCCATCGACGGTAATAGTTGAATGATTTGTCATAATGATATTCCTTTATGATTTGTTAAAAAAACTCATATATTATATTGTACATTAAAAGTATAATAATACAAATATATCATGTGCTAATTATTTGTGCATAATGAATCTAGTAAATCTGTCAACTATATAGAGATGATCAAGATGATGTTTCTAATTTATACTTAAATAATCGAATTGTGGTGTGATTCAATGGTACAAAAAAGTGTATAATATAAGGAGGTAGATAAAGTTTATACTTGACATATGAAGATAAAGGATACACTATGACTCCTCAAGAACAAGAAATAGAAAAAATGCAAAGTGAGATAACCACAGAGGTAAGGGCAGTATTTAAGGCAAATATGAAGATATTTGATTGGGATATCCCTGAAAATGATGACAGAAAATCCGCTGAGCTTATCATTGATGTGATGCAAAAAGCCATGGATGGACTGAAATCAGAGATTAAAGCTGGTAAATACGATACTTATTAAGGAGAACAATCATGAGTAAAAGTAATTTAAAACATTTAGAAACGATCAAAGATAATATTGATAAATCAGGAGCATTGAGCGAAGAAGAGAAAAGTGATTCTATGAAACGTATTGAAGAGTGGTATGCAGAAGATCAGGCATGGGAAGCACTTATGGCTAAACTTAGTGATGTTTCACCAAAAGTTAAAACTTTTTTAGCTGACTTAGGTCTTATTTAAATCGTATAAAAATATTAATTAATATTTGTGTGGTTTGTGAGGATGTCGTTCATTATCAGTACGTCACTTTAAACCGTAGATAGTACCTGTTATCAACCCTTCCAAACTCACTTTCATCATTTCCAGTATAAAGCAAAGCACCTAAAGCCAAAGAAGCGTCATCACTGATGCTGTACGTTAAAATGGGTGCTAATAAAAGCACTTTGATCGTCTGGAGTGTAGATTATGCTCATCGCACCGTTATACAGTAGGTTAAAGTCATAGTAGGCTGAGGCTCCTAGGTAATCTTTGGAGAGGAAACGGTTGTTACTGAGTGTACTTTCCTGAGAGGTAAGTATCTCTTCAGTACGTGTAGGTTTTGGATGAGTGTATCCACTCTGCTGTGACAGTAACACCATTGACAAAACCATAGTCCAGATCCCAGTATGGCTTGGTAGAAATCTTTGTCTAAAAGTTTGTCTTTAAAGTATCCACCTTCGCTTCGCCATTCTATACCTGTGTCAAAGACATTACCTTCTATCTCATAGGCTATCATCTGTGCATCGTTACTTGAAAAGAGATCCAGTGCAATGTCTGCAACCCCGACGTTGCCTTTAATCCGTCCTGCATACTTGTAACTGTCATCATCACGTTTGGCAACTACTCCCATGACTTCACTCAGTTTACCTAAAGCATAGGTATAAGAGAGTGCAAAGGTACCGTAGATCTGGTCAGGTTCTAAGGCTAAGGGGTTTCTGGGGTTAAAGAGGTCTGTGGGTGTCCAGATGCGTCCTACACCCATAGCTGATCTTCTGTAGTCCAAAGACCATGTTGATGTTTCTCATCTGTATAGCCGACATTAAAACGATGTAGACGACCAAACACTTCACCCTTACCATAGTTCTTGGCGTTGGTTTCTATGTCAAACGGAGTATCTGCTTTGATGGTACGCAATAATGATATTCATTACTGTCAATATATTCTTTCCATAGTAGTTGTCGATGTCTCCAATGAAACTGAGAAACCAGTTGTCATTTTTCAGTTTATAGTTTAGTCGAGTCTGTTGTAGTTGTAGAGTATTCTTTCATCACTTTCATAAGGTACAGAAGAAAGAGTAAAGTTAGTGTTTTCAAGGGTATACTCATGTTCTGAAGCAGTGAGTGGCAAGTGTGAGGATGAGTATTAAACTAACGATCTTCAATGACCACTCCATCCGCTAGAACAATGATACGTTTAGACTGTTCTAGTACATACTTGTCATGCGAAGCAAAGATGACAGTCACTTGCTCTTTTTCGTTGAGTGTACGTAACATCTCCATGAGACGTTCACTGTTTTTTGAGTCAAGGTTTGCTGTGGGTTCATCTGCCAGTATGAGTTTAGGACGTGAAGCTACAGCGCGTGCTACTGCGACACGCTGCTGTTGTCCACCGCTTATCTCCACTGGGGAGTTTATGCAGTAGTTCTTCTATCTGCAAGATGGAAGCCAGTTCTAAGACTACGTGCCTCTATCTCTTTTTCATCAAATTTGAGTAGCTTCATAATGAACCCGATGTTTTCACGAACGGTAAGTACATGTATAAGGTTGTACGCTTGAAAGATGAACCCGATGTCATGCAGTCTCAGCTTTGCCATCTTCTCTTCACTAGTAAGCAGATATCTCTTCTTCCTCAAAAAAGATCTGTCCACTTGTCGCAGAGTCAAGTCCGCCTATGATGTTGAGAAGGGTAGTCTTACCTGAGCCTGATTCACCGCTAAGTGTGGTAAATTCTCCTTTCTCAAAAGTGAGGTTAATGTCTGTAAGGGCTTTGACCTCTTTGGGGGTATCCGGGTAGAATGTTTTAGTGATATGGTGAGTTTCATAACATTTTTCCTTGTATGACTTGTATAGGTTTTATTTTTTTAAGTAATCGTAAGCGGCCAGATAACTGAAAGCAGGGTAGCAAAAAATACAGCAAAAAATGCTTGAAAGAAATAGTAAAGTTTTATATCTGCTACATGATAGCACTATACCATACAGCTTTCCAGTCCTGCTTCAAAAGCACGTAGGTCTACACCCCATGTTGACATATAGAGTAGGATAATCCACCCTAAAAAAGCACCTGCTATAAACCCGATAAGTCCTAAAAAAGATGCTTCAAGAAGTATCTGATTTCTTACTATTTTGTAAGGGGTACCGATGGCAAGCATAATGCTGAACTCACGCATCCGCTCCAAGACAGAGACTAGCATCACTCCAAATATACCCAGTGCTGCCACAATAAAGACTATGATATAGGCAGCCAAATTAAAGATCTGTATCTACTTCTTGCATCTGTATAAGTAGAGGATAGAGTTCATCCCAGCGAAGAACATCTACATTTGGAAAGAGTGTTTTAAGTGCTTTCTGTACTTTTGCTATGTTCTCTGTATCTTTCTACGCGAAGTGCTATTTGGGTGGCAGTCTCTTTGAGATTTAAAAATTTTGACATCTTTTCCATGGAGACAAAAACAGAGTGTTCATCAAGTGCAGGGTTGCCTGTTTTGAGGATACCGCTGATGCGAAAGGAGATGGAATTGATCTCATCCTTGGCATCTTGGGCAGTGAAGATGACACGACTTCCTATGTCAAGATGCAGTTTTTTAGCCAATGTTGCACCTATGAGAGCCTCTTTGTCTTCTTTTACCAAAGCTATAGCTCCCTTGAGTGATGAAAGTGTCAAACTGACCAAAGTTCACGTTCATTTTCCAAAGAGATACCTTTGATGCTTGCCCCAAGTGATTTGTGTGCTGTAGCGATGAGTCCTTCTTGTTGGGTACGAATGGCATAAGCTGTGATGCCTTCTATCTTAGAGAGTGTCTTCTTCTATTTGTGAGACAGGAGTGAAAGTGTATAGTCTAGACTTTTATGCAGACGATACTCTTTGGCATAGAGTGATATCTCTCCAGAGTCACTACGGATGGTCGTGTTTATCATATGGGTGACCATACCGTCATAAAGTCCTTGAATGCCAAGCAGACCAGCTAAACTCAGCGCGATCATCATGATGACCATTATAGAACGTGACTTTACGTCTCCATAAACTAAGCCAGGCAAGATGTTGAGCTATTTTATACATATCGCATCGCCTCCATTGCTGTGAGTTTGTTGATCTTTGATTACAGGGTAGATGTATGGCTGCAAGATTGAGTATAAAGATCGTCAGGGCATTCCATGTGATGGTAAAGAGGTCAAAGTGCATAGGTAATTCGTCACTTACCACGCCATACTCTTTATACGTCTCAGCCATACCGGGATGACGATAGGATGAACTTCATAATAATAGGCAATGATAACCTCCGATGAGTGTACCTACCACGACAGAGAGGGTGGCTAGAAGCAGTATCTCTGTAAAGAGTATGACAAAGATGTCTTTGGAGGTTAACCCCAGTGCCCGTAAAAGTCCTATCTCTCTTGCGCGTGTATAGATGTTCACGTAGGAAAATATCATGATGACAAAAAAGATAACCAGAAAAAAAATAGAGATAGAGATATATGCAAAAATGGAGTCTACCAGCATGGCTTGCACCAAAGCAGAGAGAAGCGTTTTCCAGTTGATAGCTTCCATTTCTGATGGGTAGTTTGTTGTGGAGTGCTTTGGTGGCTTCATCTATGTGGTCGTTGTCGTGAAAGTTCAGGGTGAAATAGCTTGCTTTGTTCTCACTCATCATTACAGTGTCCAAGTAGGGCTTGTTCACAAAAGCAGACTGTGCATCAAAGTCAAAGAGTCCTGTTTTAAAGATGCCTTTCACTGTAAAAAGATCAGCAGCAACGGAGTAGTCTATGGAAGAACCTACCATGGCTATCTGGCTGCCTATATCTACTTTTAAGCGTTCTGGCTAGCTCTGAGCCTATGTAGATGGCATTGGTGTCACTATCGCTAAGGTAGGCACCTTTACTGAGTGACAGTGAGAGTTTACTCAATGCTTTTTCTTTAGAGGGTACGATACCCACGATCATACTACCTACGGATTTTTCATCACCTGAGAGCAGTGCATAGGTTTCAAAACGTGGGGCATAGGCTTTGATGGAAGCATCGTTTTTGAGTATGGCATCTATCTGCTTGGGCATCTTCTATGAGGTGTTCATAGTCACTTTCGTCTCTGTATCCGTTTAGATTCACATGTGCATACCCCGTATAGACCTCTACAGAACTTTTGATGATCTGATGATGTGACACCATCTGTCAAAGCCACATACAAGATGAAAAGCGCAGTGGTAAATAGACTCAAAAGCAAAGTGGTGAGGCTTCTTCCTTTGGATGCCAGTATGTTTTTAAGCGCAAGGGTAAATCGCATTAGCTTAGTTACTATAACGTTTTAATGCTTGTTTGGTGAAGTAAGAAGGGTCTGATACGTGCATCAAAGTCTACTTTCTCATAGATGACCTTGGTGCTTGTTCTTCTTTTTATTGGCATCAAGAGGTTTGAGCTCCATGACCATCGGTATCATGTGTGAGCCGTGTCTTTCTACTTTTGAGAAAGTGAGGACTCTGACTCTTTTGCATCCTGTCATCGTAGAAGATCTCTTTGATCGGTACAGCATTATTTATGTCTACATCTATAATGATCTTACCCCAGACCACAGCAGCATTTGCTTCGAGGAATGAGTTCTAATGGTAGCTATGTTTCCATTTTTGGAGAGTAGTTTTGCGTTGTAGTCCTCTTCCAAGTGAACTCTCTTTGACCATGTCATCATTGGTAAAGTCACTTCCCATCCAGCTTTGCAGCATCATCGAAGCTGGTATCTTGATGGTGCGTTCTATCTTGGGGATGTACTGCCACATTTGGTGTGTCTATCTTTAAAAAGGTGATACCTTTGTCTTTTTTGGGGTAGAGTATCTTGATGAAACTTTTGTCATTGCCTTTGGACCAGGACTCTATCTTGACTGTACGCTGCCCACGTTTGGAAGTGACTATCATCTTCATCGTAGCATACATATAGTCACCACGAAGGTTCTTTTCTAGTTTTTTGATGATGGCTTGGGCTTCGTTAGCATGGAGAGAGAGGGTGATGATGAGTAGAGACAGTAGCCATTTCATAAGTACTCCTTTTTATTTGATTATAGCAAAAAAAGAAGATAGAAAATATGCTTGAAATCAAAATCTAAACCTTTGATATGTGTTATAATCATCTATTATGAGGAGCAGACTATGAACACCATGCAAGCACTTATCAGTTCTATGATAATTTCTGATGTATTGAGAACACCTCGGATTATAGATGCATTTACAAGGGTGGGTAGACGCTACTTTGTGCCTGAGAGATTGTCTGAATTTATGTATAGTGACCGACCTTTACCCATAGGAAACAATCAAACGATATCACAACCCTCTACTGTTGCTTTCATGTTGGAACAACTTGCCCCACAAGAGGGGAACCGTGTACTTGACATCGGTTCAGGTTCAGGGTGGACTACTGCATTACTGTGTTACATAGTGGGAGAGTCAGGAAGTGTGACGGGTGTAGAGAGAGTAGATGCACTGGTAAAACAAGGGAGCAAAAACCTTGCACAGTTTCATTTCTCTCATGACTGTCACATCAAAAAAGCAGAAGAGGCACTAGGCATTCCCTCTCAACAGTTTGACAGAATCCTTGTTTCTGCTTCTGCGGAGGAAGTGCCTGTGGAACTCTTTAAGCAGTTAAAGCTAGGAGGTGTATTGGTGATACCTATACAAAACTCTATATTTAGATTTGAAAAGATTTCAGAGAGTGATGTAAAGAGTGAAGAGTTTCCGGGGTTTGTGTTTGTACCGTTGATAGGGTGATGGATAGGTTAACGTTTGTAGTGAGCAATAGTTTCACCGCAGGGGAAACTATTGGTCTCCTCGTACTTGTTAAACTTTTATCTTTACAATAGTTCCTGTTCCAAAAATAGAAACCATATTAGCTGCACCTGCATTATTATATGTATGCTCAATTTTTACACCAATAATTGCATTTCCACCAGCAAAATATGCTTTTTCTTTTAATGCTTCAATTACTATAATATTTGCTTCTTCAAGCGGCTCTTCAATTGACTTAATTCTTCCTCCAACAATATTTCTTATTCCTGTAAAGAAGTCTTTTATAATGTTTAAACCATATACACATTGGGTTGAAACAAAATCGATTCTATGCTCAATACCATTCATTGATGTTTCACTAGTTATAATTATAGATTTTAAGATTTCATATCGATTTTCTTGAAAACGTTCAATTTTATCCTGTTCAGCTCTTTTTGATTCTTCTAGCGTATCGCTTTGTGTTTTTTCTTCTTCTAGTATATTAGGGTTTAAACAATATTTACATACTCCATCAGTCATGTCTATTACGCTAAATACTTTTTCACATTTTTTACACATACCCATCTAATATTCCTTTTGTATGTTTAACGTTTGAACTCACCAATATGAACTACGCGCGTAGTTCATATTGGTGTGCAGAGACTTGTTAGTTTCAAAGTTTTCGGATTTTTTGCACAAATCTACTTCTTTCTTTCCATGGAGAATTAAACCACTCTAAAACCTCATTCATATGAGAAGTATAAAATCTGCCAGAAAAATTTATCTTTCCGCTATTTAGCCAACCTATGGCCATGCGCTTTTCAGTTAGAACCTCTTTTAACTTTAACAATGTAAAAACCTGACTCGCATGAATTCTATCACTACCTTTAATTTCAATGAGAATGATTCCATGCTCTTTTGAAAAAAATGTAAGGTCAGGCCAACCCGCATACATTTTTTCCCAGTTTTTAAGAACGATATTAGCCAGCTTTAACCATTCATCAGGTTTTAACGAATTCCATAGATCAATTTGCTCTAAGTTATATCGAATGTAATTGTTTTTTCTATCCTTATTTTTTACCAGTGCAATTCTGTCAGCATCAGGGCGATCGTCAATCCATTGACTGGTTATTTTAACTTTTGCAGTATCAAAACGGTCAGATAAAAAAGATGTTGAAATTATTTGCTCATCATCATTGATTGAGTCATATATGAATTCCATATCATTCGGGTCTAAAAAGTTTTCACATGCTTGCAAAATATCCTTGTCTTTAAGATTAATTAGATGTTCTGTCTGCCTTTCTGTTTCGTTGTCAGTGTAATTATGTTTCTTTTTTCTATAGTCAAATTCAGGAATAAGGAATGAAAGGAGATGCTTTATTATAAATCCTTCTGTGCTATAACTTTCACCACCATCAATACTCATTGAAACTCTTGACTTGAAATATGTTATGAATTGATTTTCAGGTGAACCACCATTCTTTCTGAATGGTCGTATTATTACAGGGATATCTAATAGTTCTGCTTGTTTGTCTACAGGTTTTCTCGCTATTGCACCAACATATGCTTCAGGTGTAATTTGAAGTAAAGAATCTAGTACACCTAGGTTTTGTAGCAATTCTGCAGTTCTGTCTGAGATTATAGGCATCCCATTCTCCTTGAAACTAACGTTTATCGTGACCAATCATTTTCCGCTTGCGGTAAATGATTGGCTCCACGTTTTTGTTAGCTTTTTTAATAAACATCATATATTATTGCCAATTTCATTTGGTCAGCAGATGTATATATATTTACAGAGATGTTTTTAAATGGATCCTTTGAATGATAGCGCTTTACAACTTTGAAGGATTTATGGTTTTCTAACAGTGAGCTAACATCTTTACTTGTACCTGTTACATTATCCTCCGAATAATTTCTACCCAAAAATAGCTTGTCATATTCATTAGCATTTATACTAATAATATATTCCGCTCTGTAGTCTGTCCATGAAATCTCTTTATGCTCTAAAATTTCTAAAGAACTAGGGGTTTCATTTATCTTTAGGATGTTATTTGGTAAAAAATAAAATTCCTCATATTTCAGAAATATTCCAATTAAAATAATAAAGCCAAGTATTGTTGATACCAGTATAGTTAATATTTTTTTCAATTCAATTCTCTTTGTAAGCTAACGGGGTCGCGGGACATCGACGCCCCAACCAAAAATTTTAATTTTTTGTTGGGGTGCTCGGTGCTCCCGCTTGTTATCTGGTGCGGAGCAGCAGATGACGAGCGGGTGTTCAGCCCGCGACCCCGTTATCTCGGATGCGTAGCGTCCGAGATAACTATTTATTAGGGGAACACTTTGTCCCTCTATTGCTTTATTTTTCATATTAGTAGTATATCAAAAATGTCTGACTATTTTTATAACTAATATCAACTCCTCCCGATATGCTATAATCTTCCTATGAACATAGAAGAAAACCTACAAAAAGCAAAACAACTACTAGAAAAGTGTGATGCCATCTTTGTCACTGCGGGAGCAGGGATGGGAGTGGACTCTGGATTGCCTGATTTTAGAGGGGTGGAGGGGTTTTGGAATGCTTATCCTAAAGCCAAAGAACTAGGACTCGCGTTTGAAGAGATGGCTAATCCTGTGTGGTTTGAGTCTGATACATAGCTTGCATGGACTTTTTACGAGATAGCCAATAAATCTCAGCTCGGTAATTTATTGGCTACTATATTTTGTTATATTTCTTGTAGCTCTTTTCTAAGTAACGCATTGATGAGGGTCTGATAAGGTACTTTTTGCTCACTTGCTAACTTTTTAAAATATAAAACTATATCGTTATCTAGTCTTAGTGAAACAGGTATTTTTTTTGGTTCATAAAATCTACCACGTACCCCGTCAGAAAAGTCATACTCATCTTGCATTTCATACTCATCAAATTTTTCTCTTTCTTTAATGTTGCTCATAAAATATCCTTTCTTTTTGATTTGCTTTTCTTGCACTTATTATTCTGATTATCTCTTCACCATTTTCATCAAAAAACATATTGGCAACAACTAAGATTTTATCTTTAGTTGTTTTACCTAATGTTATCCATCTTTCTTGAAAATAGTCAAAACGATGGTCTAGCCTTGAAATATGCATAGAGTCTAAAAAAACTTCTTTTGCTTCATCAAAACTAATTTGATGTTTTTCAATATTTAAGTTGTTCTTTTCATCACTCCATTCAAATTTCAATATAAACCTTTCATCGATATATTTAAGTATAGCAGGATGTATTGACATTGTCAATACTTACTCTGTGTGTATAACGGTTGAATACAAATCATTAGAGGAACTTAATGTCCCAGTATTGCTTTATTCTTTATATTAATAGTATACAGAAAATGTCCTGCTACATTTTAAGAGTAGTAATTAATCCATACTTGGCATGCTATCATCTCCCCATGAACATAGAAGATAACCTACAAAAAGCCAAACAACTACTAGAAGCGTGTGATGCCATCTTTATCACTGCGGAAGCAGGGATGGGAGTGGACTCTGGATTGCCTGATTTTAGAGGTGGTGGGGTTTTATAAGCTTTTAATGTTTTATAATACTAAATAATATAAATCATTTTTATTCACTTCAAGCATGAATGGACAGTTTCAAAAGAAGGGTTTGAAAAAAGATGTTATCACGGAGTGTTAATAAGACAAAAATTTTGATAGAAAAGTGGAGAGGAGTAGATTAACCAATCATTAGTTTCATCGTATGAAATGTTTAAAAAAATCACAATTTTACAATTTTTAAAATTAAAGCACAAATCCATTGACTTAACTAAACTAAAAAGATATAATCGCGAAAAATAAAACAAGGATTAACATGAAAAATTTTACACTTTCATTAGCAACAGTTGTAGCTATGAGCACATTCGCAATCGCAGGTGGAGATATAGCTCCAGTAGAACCACAAATTACAGTACCAGAGGTAATTGAATCAACTCCAAGTAACTTTTATGTAGGTTTGGGTTATTCATACTTTACAGGTGATGTAGAAGGTGATGATCTTGAAGCGCATGGTATGCTAGCTCTTGCAGGATACAAAATCAATGAGTACTTTGCAATCGAAGGTAGATACACTGGTACACTAAGTGATCTTACTGTTGATGATGTAGATTATGATAAATTGATGACTAACAAAGCACTTTACCTTAAACCAATGTACCCTGTAGAAGATTTTACAGTTTACGGATTACTAGGTTACGGACAAACTGTAGCAAACAACACTTCAGATGAAGGTTTCCAATACGGTGCTGGTGCGAGTTTTAACGCAATGGAAAATGTAGATCTATTTGTAGACTACACAAGATTGTATGATGATTCAGGTCTTAATGCAGGTGACATTACTGTTGACACTGTAAACGTAGGTGTTACTTACTCTTTCTAAGAATAACACTCTTTTCAGGGGAGCGTCGATTAGACACTCCCCTGGAGATTCTTCTAAATGCAAGCCTGCATGAATTTTAATTGATTTTACTTTTCTAACCTTTTAGCAAATAACAAAAATACAATCCCCACAAATACAATAAACGCTGTCACATAAAGTGTAGCATTATAATTGCCAAAATGTTCTATGAGTGCGACACTGTAAAGGGGTGCACCGACTTGTCCTATGCCGTAGGCTGCTGTCATGGAACCCATGAGCACTACGGGGTTTTTACCTGCGAGTTTACCGCCAAGGTTCAAAAAGAGTGCGACAAGACCTATGAAGGTGCTACCGTATAAGGCGCCACTAAGTAAATTCAAATACATATTTGTACTCAATGTGGGTATGAGTATGCCTATGATCTGTAATGCCATGGCTATCATGATGACATTGACACTGCCGTAGGTGTGTGCCCATCTCATCCAAAGTATGGAAGAGGGGATGCCCGCGATCCCTACGATGAGCCAACCTAGATTGCCAATCCCTTTTAATCCCTCAAGTGAGTTGATGATGTCCGGTAGAAAGGTACCTTGTACCACAAACCCAACACCCTCAGCAAAATACGCCAAGATAAGCAGTGTGACATAAGGGCTAAATATGGACAGGGAGAGAGAATGTTTGATCGCTTCTTTTTTGACTAATTTGTCAAAAGATAAAATATAGATGACATAAAAAGAGACGACAAAACCAAACATAGACAAAGTAAGCCAAGCATCAGTCCATGTGCCATTTTTTAACACATACTGACTGATGAGTTCACTTATGGCAATGGCAAAACCTATGCCTGAAAAGTGTATGCCCATCGCTTTTGTTTTGTCTTCAAAGTTTAGTTTGACCATGACGATGGAGGCACCCACTATGAGCACCATAGCCGAACCAAAACCTGCTACCACTCTGGAGACTAACCAAAGGGTTTCGTTAGTAGCCGTTGCCAGTATAAGTGTCGTCATGATACTTAAGATCATACCTATTCTAAAGTACTTCACTTTGGTGTTGATGTCTTTGATAAAGATGGAAAATATGGCACCTGCTAAGTACCCTGCAAAGTTAAACGATGCCAGTACTCCCGCATAGGTTAATGACAAGAAATCTTCAAGCATAAAAGGAAGCAGGGAAGTGAAAGCAAACCGTGCCACACCAATACCTACTACGATGGCGAGTATACCCGCAAAAAGTATGGCAGTGTTGTTATTTCTATCTAAAAGGGTTTTTATCATGGTGGTCTTTTACTGTGTTGATTTTGGTTGTGAGTATAGCTGAAAAATCTTTATTTAGATTCATACTCTCATTGTAATCTAATAGGGAGTATAATCCCGTCATATTTATTTAAAATGAGGAAAAATGGAAATACAAGATATAGAAAATATTGAATTGGAATTTTTAAGTTTTGGTGATACCAAGGAATTAAAAAAAGCTATGCTTATGTCGTATGAGACAATGGCAGATGCGTATTGGAAAGATAATCAGGTGAAGGCACTCATTGATAAATTTCCAGAAGGTCAAGTAGTTATCAAGATCGATGGTGAAATAGCTGCTTGTGCACTCTCTATTATTGTTGATTTTGAGAGATTTTCACATCATCATACCTATAGTGAAATAACCGGAAAGTTTACATTTGACACACATACCAACAGTGGTGATATCTTGTATGGTATCGATGTATTTGTGAAACCTGAATTTAGAGGACTTCGATTAGGGCGTCGTTTATATGACTACAGAAAAGAGTTATGTGAAAAACTCAATCTAAAAGGTATTGCTTTTGGAGGTAGAATTCCAAATTATCACAAATATGCAAAAGAATTAACACCCAAAGAGTACATCGAAAAAGTAAAAAGAAAAGAGATCAATGATCCTGTACTTAATTTTCAAATATCAAATGATTTTCACCCCTCTAAAATCTTAAAGGGATACTTGGAAGGTGACAAAGAATCAGGTGAGTTTGCAGTACTGCTAGAGTGGGATAACATCTACCATGAAAGACCAAATAAAAAAGCCACAACAAAGAAAAAAATCGTTCGTTTGGGTTTAATACAATGGCAGATGAGACCGTATAATCATGTGGATGACTTAATGCAGCAAGCAGAGTATTTTATCGATACTGTTTCAGGCTACCGATGTGACTTTGCTTTGTTCCCAGAGTTTTTTAATGCACCGTTAATGGCTGAAAACAATCACATGTCAGAACCAGATGCCATACGTGAACTCGCTAAACATACAGAAGACATCGTTAAGAAATTTTCAGAATTTTCTATCTCTTACAATATTAACATCATCACGGGAAGTATGCCTGAGATAAAAGATGGGCATCTCTATAATGTAGGTTACTTGTGTCGAAGAGATGGAAGTACAGAAAGATATGAAAAGATACATGTTACACCAGACGAGGCAAAAGTATGGGGGATGCAAGGGGGAACTGGATTAAAAACATTTGACACAGACTGTGGAAAAATAGGTGTACTTATTTGTTATGATTCTGAGTTTCCAGAGCTGAGCCGTCTTCTTGCTGAGGAAGGTATGGACATTTTGTTTGTTCCTTTTTTAACAGACACACAAAACGGTTACTCAAGAGTCAGACACTGTTCTCAGGCAAGAGCCATTGAAAATGAATGTTATGTGGCACTTGCGGGAAGTGTTGGAAATCTACCAAATGTACACAACATGGATATGCAGTTTGCACAATCTGCTGTATTTACACCTTGTGATTTTGCATTTCCTACCAACGGCATAAAAGCGGAAGCTGTACCTAACAGTGAAATGGTCCTTATCGCAGATGTTGATATAGATTTACTCACAGAACTCCATAAATTTGGAGCAGTGACAAATCTACAGGATAGAAGAAAAGATATATTTGAAGTAGTAAAAAAATAATGAGTTGAAAGAGCAGAGTCAATAAGACTCTGTTATATGTTAAATATTGGTAGATTTTTCTTCTATTATTTTGAGGTTGAGCCAAGATGGGGGGTTATAAAAACTAAGTTCACTTTGGTTCCAGTCACTTCTTTCACTATGACGAGTATGTAATATCCCATTAATAAGAGTATATTGTAATCCTGTGATACCACTTATAAGATTTTTACCTTCTTTTAACGCTTCTAAAACAGCTTCTTTACTTTTCATACGTTTCCTTTAAACAATTCATAAAAAGACCTATAAGTCTCTTTATAAAATTGTTTAAAATATGGACAGATTACTCTGTCCATGGTATGGTCTTAAAGACCAGTAACGTTTTCAGCTTGTAAGCCTTTTTCGCCTTTACCGATCTCAAAAGTCACTTTTTGACCATCATTAAGGGAAACACGGTCGTAACCGTTATTATTGATTTGACGATAGTGTACAAATACATCATCTCCACCATTCTTCTTGTTCGATAAAACCGAAACCTTTTTCACTGTTGAACCATTTTACTGTTCCGTTTACTTGAGTTGCCATTGCAATTCCTTTTAGTTGTTGATACATTTCATTACTGAAATGCTGAAAATAATAAAGTGGAGTGTTCTTACGAGAGGATTAATACTGGAAACTAAAGGTTGTCAATAAAAGTCAAGCCAAAGATGAAACTCTAAATCATCTTTCAATGCATAACTATAGCTGAATATTTTAATAATAGCAAATAATGTGTACTAATAAATATTTTTTATGTTAAAATAGTACACTAAATATAAGGAATAAGTATGGAAAAAAAGTCAAGAGGACTGATTGGGACTATGTTTAAGTGGATGTTTGTTTTATTTAACATTTTTATGGCAGTGATGGCATATATGAGTATGGGTAACACGGATGAGAGTGGTACAGTGGTACAGATTTTTGCTGGTATGGGTATTGGTATGCTTATTGGTATGTGGATTGCTGGGTTTATCGTTTTAGGTGGATTTACGTATTTTACAAGAGTGAAAGATTAGCAACTAAAAGTCTAGAAGATAAAGGTTTGATTTACCTTATCTTCCTAAACTTTTCATGATTTCTGTTCTTGCTGATTCTGCTTTCTCTATGACATGTTGACGTGCTGTTTCTAGTAGTTTCATTGTTGCATCTCTATCATACTTTTTTTCTTCTGGAACCTCTTTCTCTGCTACTTTCTTTTCAATTATTGGTTGTATCTCTACGGGTGTCTCTATTTTTTTAATATCCATAGCTTTCTGATCTGCAGTTTTTGTCACTTCTATAGGCTTAGAAACAGTCGGTACTTTTGGTACTAAAGGCATTTTACTCAGAGGGAGAGTTGTTATTTTAGTAGCGTTGGTCTTTGGTTCATGGATCTTATCAGTAGATATCTTCAATGTGTCTACAGGTGTTGTTTCCTTCATTAAAGTCTGTGTGGACGTGACTGTTTTAACGACATCTTTGATTTTGATTACGGGTGTGTCATCTTTTTCGACTGTCTTTAATACTAATTGTGAGATTTTTTCTTTTTCTATTGTTTCAGTACTTTCTTTTTGCGGGATTTCATGCTTTACTGCTGTAAGTCCACTATCTGTAACACCTTCTGAAGAGGTTTTAGATGTCACTGCAGCTGTATTTGAAGATTTTACAGCATGGATTGAAGGCATATCCTTGGTGGTGTGTGAAGAGACTACAGTAGCTATACTTTCTTTTTGTTTTACTTCATGTATTGCTGGTAAACTTGCAACTTCTCCATGATTTGCTGAATGAGTATTATCTGAAGAGGGTTCAAGTAGAAAGGTATAAACAATGGTATAGAAAAGTATAATACCTATAAGCCATAAAAAAATGGCGAAGACTTCTTTCTCTGTACTATTTTTTTTAAACATATGATTGACCCTGCCTTATATTTTCTGAGTTATTTCTTATGATTATATCATAAGATAACTACTAGAAAACATACAGAGTGCTGAATAAAGTATCAGATACTACACGTCAAAGCTCCCAACAAACTTATTTGGGCTTTCACGATTATGGGGTTTATTATTCAGACACGCAGTTATTACCACGTGAACCCCATTTGATGATGATACCTTTTTTGTTGGTTTCTATGAAAAGTTTACATGTTTCTTGTATGATGTCATTGCGATAGCCAAACATACCATAGCCTCTAAAGTACCCACCATATCCGTAACCCATCATTGGCATTGAAGGGAGTGAATAAACGCGAGAGCGCTCATAAACATAGACTTTGTTTTTATTTGGTAACTCAAACGTACTATCAGGGTAACCTATCTGTCCAATGAGATGTGCAATGTTCTGTCCAACCCAAGAATCATATTTTTTAACAAAATTAGCATGTGTTGCACACCCTTGAACTGCTAATAAGGCAATAGCCATTAGTGTCAATTTTAATATTTTTTTCATGATGATACTCCTAGTCAATCTATAGATATGATATTAGTATATGATAGTGTAATAACTGTGAAATTTTGATGATAGGTTAAAGTAATGTGACAAGTTGGAGGAGACTCGACTTCACTTAATAAAAGTTGGAATGCCCTATATATGGGAGCGTAAATATAACTGTGTAAATTCTAAAAATTAAATTTATTTGATATAGTAGTCAAGTAAATTAATCTAAAAGGATTTACACATGAGCTTACTAAATACAGAAGAGTTAAAGCGACAGATCAAAGAGGGAACTTTTACCTCTTTGGATGATATCACCAATGAGTTCAAATCAATACTCAAAGAAGTAATTCAAACAGCCTCCCAGGAAGAACTAACCTCCCATCTAGGTTATGATAAACACCAAACTTCAGAAACTTCAAATTCCCGTAATGGATATAACGATAAAACAATCAACTCCAAATATGGACAATTTGATGTATCTATTCCAAGAGACAGAGAATCTACTTTTGAACCACAGTTAGTCAAGAAGCGAGAAGTACTGCTCGATGGCAGTGAAGACCTCATTCTTTCACTCTATACCAAAGGGTTGAGTGTAAGAGATATACAACACCACCTTGATGATTTGTATGGCTATGAACTTTCAACAGAGACAATCTCTAACATAACCACTAAAGTCATAGAAAAAGCCAATGAGTGGCAAGCCAGACCACTTGAACCGATCTATCCAATCATCTTTATGGATGCGACTGTACTAAAGATCAGGGTAGACAGAGTGGTTAAAAATATTGCTGCATATATTATGCTGGGTATTACACTCGAAGGCAAGAAAGAGATCATAGGGATTTGGATAGGAGAGAATGAAACTTCTAAATACTGGCTAACCGTTTTAAATGATATTCAGAAGCGTGGCGTACAAGATGTTCTTATCTTTGCTATTGATGGTTTAAATGGCTTTAACGAAGCTATACAAGCTGTGTATTCTAAAGCTGAGATACAAAGATGTATCGTACATCAAATAAGAGCATCCCTTAGATTCGTATCCTGGAAAGACAGAAAAGCGGTTGCCAAAGATCTCAAATCTGTCTATGCTGCACATAATGAAGAAGATGCACAAATTGCTCTGACCGAGTTTAATGACATATGGGGTAAAAAATATCCTAACATCACCACTTCCTGGATAACCCATTGGAATGAGCTTGCTACTTTCTTTAAATATCCAGATTCCGTCAGAAAACTGATCTATACGACCAATCCTATAGAATCGCTCAATGCAAGCATTAAAAGGAAGACAAAATCTAAAGGATCATTCCCAACTATAGAGTCAGCATTTAAACTGCTATATCTTGCTACTCAAGAGGTTCAAGAAAAATGGAAAGCTAACAGTTTGAGAAATTGGCCTGAGATTTATCCTCAGCTTAGTATATTTTTTAGTGAAATTATGTCAAAATATACTAAGTGATTAGACGGTGAGAGGTGGGTTTACACAGTTTATTTTACACTCCCCTATATATGGGCACTCTTTATTTAAATAGTTAGTTGTTCTCATACAATTAACGCACATTTTTGGCAGAGTCTGCCAAGTATTAATTTGAATTTCAATAATTACTATTGTACACATCTATTAGACAGAATATACTTACTTTTATTACTATATTCCCTCAGCGATCATGACATCAGCAACTTTTTTGAATCCGGCAATATTTGCACCATCTACATAGTTTCCTTCAACACCATACTCTTTAGCCGTAGCAGCAATATTTTTACAAATATCTTGCATTGTCATTTTTAGTTTTGTATCTACCTCTTCAAAACTCCATTTTATCATAGAGGCATTTTGACTCATTTCAAAACTACTTACAGCAACTCCTCCAGCATTGGCTGCTTTTGCAGGAGCAAAACAGATTTTATTTTTTATAAAAGTTTCCATAGCTTCTGGAGTAGATGGCATATTGGCACCCTCTGTAACGCTGATACAACCATTTGTAGATCAGATTTTTAGCATCAATTTCAGTCAGTTCATTTTGTGTAGCACACGGGAAAGCTGCATAACATTCTATGTTCCATACCGCATGACCTCCTTTAGGATATTCTGATACAGGAATGTAAATTGCTTCAGGATGTTTTACAACATATTCCTCCAAAGATCCTCTACGATTAAATTTCAAGTCTTTTAAATATTCTATGTCTACACCTCTGGCGTCATAGATCGTTCCTCTTGAGTCAGTACAGGTAACAGGAATAGCTCCTATCTGGAAAAGCTTTTCTATGGTGTGAAGTGCTACATTTCCTGCACCGCTCACTGTACATATCTTTCCTTGAAGGCTCTCTTTTTTTTCTGTTTCGAGCATAGCTTCAGTAAAATAAACTGCGCCATACCCTGTGGCTTCTGTACGAGCAAGAGAACCGCCGGAGAAAAGAGGTTTACCTGTTAAAACACCGTCAAAAGTTGAAGTGATCTTTTTGTATTCGCCAAATAGATATGATATTTCTCTTGATCCTACACCTATATCTCCAGCAGGTACATCCATACGTGGACCAATGTATTTGTGTAGTTCTCTCATGAAAGCCGTGCAAAATTTCATCACTTCAAAGTCGCTTTTACCTTTTGGGTCAAAGTCACTTCCACCTTTTGCACCTCCTATCGGAAGTCCGGTCAATGCATTTTTAAGAATTTGTTCAAAGCCTAGAAATTTCAAAACACCTTCATTCACTGATGGGTGGAAACGAAGACCCCCTTTATAGGGGCCAAGTGAATTGTTAAACTGAATTCTATAACCGGTATTGACTCGGATCTGGTTATTGTCATTCAACCATTCGACCTTAAACTTTATGATCCTGTCAGGATTGGCCAATCTTCTGATAATGTTATGTTTTGCATATTTATCGTCTGCAAGATAAAGTGGTGCGATAGAGAATAAAACCTCCTCCAATGCCTGATAAAAAACATCATGCTCTATGCGATGGCTTTCTATTAGTTTGTTTACTTCTTCCTTTATCCTTTTGTGTGCATCTTCGAGTGTTGGCTTTTTATTCGACATTATTTTGTATTCCTTAAATTTATAATATAAATGTTGTATAGTCTATGCTTCTTGAAGATAGAGAGACAAAAGAGCTTCATATAACTCTTAAATTTTATTGTAGCGCTTGAAAATCAATAATCAGCAATAGAAAAGTAAGGGATCAGTATAACTCCATAATTATAAAGTATAAGTGAGTTATAGCTTAAGGTTTTGATATTTTAAGGAATATAGAATTATGTTAACAATTAATTAATAAATTTGATATTTATTGCTTGTTTGTTACCAAGCATGTACTTTTGCTTACTCACTGTTATGATTAGAAATATAGAATTGGAAACTAAAAATTCCAAGGAGAAAGAGACGAAGAAAATAGTGCTATTGCTTCTATTTATGATGGGTGTCACACTAACTGGATAAAGATTGATTAGATTTTTACGGTATTCTGTATGAATCATCTTAAATTTACTTGTCATCAAAATGTGCTAGATTGCTAGTTGGAATGATCATTTAACAATTACTTTTGTTGTTCCCGCTTATTTGGATAAGACTATACAAATAGCCACCAAAATACCTGCTAGCAGAGCTATGAAGCTAAATTTTGTAAGTTCCTTTTCTGCTTGAGGTAGAAGATGCGTCGCTCCAACATAAAGTATAAATGCCAAGTGATATCATTGCTGCTGCAAGTAAACTAGCTACAAAAGTGACCCAAAAGGTATGTGCCATATATATGCTCCTACTTTCATTTATTGTAGTACAATTATTATATATGAACTCTTAATAGTATAAGGAGCTATATAATGAAGATGGATGATCTAAATAATGAGATAAGAGAATGTAAAAAATGTAGGCTATCGACAACTAGAATGCACGCTCTTTGTGGAGAAGGAGATCAAAATGCCAAACTCATGCTCATTGCTCAAGCACCTGGAGAAAATGAGGATAGAGAAGGGAAGATGTTTATTGGTCCTTCAGGAAAAGTGTTAGATGAATTATTGTTGATATCCAATATCGATAGAAAAGAAGTCTACATGACAAATTTGGTTAAATGTATGCTTCCAAATTATAGAAAGCCCAAGCATGATGAGATCGAGACTTGTAGTCACTACTTAGATAAAGAAATTGAATTAATCAATCCAGAGATATTGGCTCCATTAGGTTATTATGCTGTGAGATATATCTTTGAGAAATACGCTATTGCATTACCGCCTAAAGCAGAGTATCACAAAATTTTAGGCGATGTATTTTTAAGTGGAGATAGAAAAATAATTCCTTTGCAACATCCAGCATCTGTACTTTATAATCCTTCTATGAAAGATACGTTGATAAAAACGTATCATAATATGAAAATAGTGCTTGAAAACTGCAAGTGACATCTGTTATTTGTCTATGATACAATGTTACTAAGGAGTGTTCATGACCCCACTATTGACACGTTTTAAAGAAGCCATTTTAGGATCTTTCAAATCACTCTACAGCATCTTGCCTATGCTTTTTGCTGTGATCGGGCTTATCGGGCTCTTTCAAACTGTAGTTACTCCGATGATGCTTCATGCCATTTTTAATGGCAGTGTGCTACATGACACGCTTGCTGGGACTTTTGTCGGTGGTATCTCTGTGGGACAACCATTTTTCAGCTACATAATCGGTGGAGAGTTGCTTAAAGAGGGTATTTCACTTTACGCGGTTACCGCATTTATTTTGGCTTGGGTGACACTGGGTATCATGCAGTTGCCACTAGAATGGGAACTTTTTGGTAGTCGTTTCACCATCGTTCGTAACGTACTTAGTTTCTTTTTTGCCTTGTTGATAGCATTTTCTACTGTAGCAACTTTGGAGGTACTTTTATGAAGACTAAACAGACTCCAAAACGTGCAAACCGAAGTGGTTGGATTATGCTGAGTCTTGTGCTCATTCTCTATGGTATTACTCTATTGACAGACTCTTCCGTAGCATATGAGGCGTTTGCCAAGAGTCAAAATTTACTCAAGGTCATTGCGCCGATATTACTGCTAGTCTTTTTTCTAATGGCTCTTCTCAATACCTTTATCAAGCCCAAAGCGATAGCCAAATATCTGGGAAAGGAGAGTGGAACCAAAGGATGGTCTTTCGCACTTTTGGGTGGTATACTCAGTCATGGATCAAGTTACGTTTGGTACCCAATGTTGAGTCAATTACGGGAGCTTGGTGCACGTGATGGACTTATCGTGGCTTTTTTCTATGCACGAGCCATCAAGCTGCCTTGGTTGCCAGTAATGGTTAGCTATTTTGGCATCACATTTACGTTGGTATTGACCTTTTATATTGTATTGGGAGCTTGGATGCAAGGTCTTATTGCCGAAAAGATAACTGTAAAAAAACTGAAATAAATTGCTAAGAATTTGAATTAAATATACTCCACATACCTATAAAGTGTCCAATGTTGGATACCCTGGAGAATGTAACACTACTGAGTGATAAAATTGATATATAATTATAGGAGAAATAATCATGGAGAAAGAACTTAAATAGAAATTGGAAGCAGTGGCAGAACTTGTTAATACTGTGATTGTAAACTTAGAAAGCTTTAAGATAAAAAATTACATTCCATTAAACATTTTTTTAATGACATATTTTAAGCGTTTTTTTATCTGATCAACAGGTATGTCTTTAACTTCTCCTTCAGCTTGTGACATCCAGAGGACACTACCTGTGTTCGAATCAAAAAGTACTAGTAGCATAGTAGAATCAGGTATCTCTTCTATGGCCTCTCTTCCTGCTTGATTAAGATCCTTTTTAAATGCATCTACATCTGCAATGGCAGCATAAACTACAAAGAAATCGGGATTTTCCGTAACCGGAGCTTTACCCCTGTTTGCCAATTCGGATTCAACCATTTTGTGTATTTCATCAGCTAGCTTCATTTTATCCGGAACCCTATATCCTTCCGAATTCTGTAGCAAACAACTTCCCTGTCTGATCTGATATGTTTTAAAACTTTTCAGATTGGCTTTATCAGATATAAAAGTCACAATCTGTATATCATCTGTTTTTACAGAACATCCATAAAATCCTGTAATCATCAGACCGACAATAAAACTTTTTAATAACTTTAACATCTATTATCCCTTCTTTCCATATATAAATATTATACATTCTTTTCACTTGGGATGTAAAGTATTTTTAGCCATCCGTAATACAAGTTTTCATTTTCCACTTAGTGTTTTTGTGGGTTCAATTAAATGGTTGTAAATGAATGAGAGTGTCTGGGGTATAAGGATCATTCCAGTTTTACTGAATTGGAAAGTGTCTAGGATAGAGGGGGCATTCCATAATGGTTAAAGAGTTTATTCCCACATAAAAAAGAGATAAAAAGTTTTCAACGAATATCCCATTTCAAGGGAGTTCAAGATCAAAAATCTCAACCCTGTCAAGGTGAATAAAAGTGAACAGCAAAGGTAAACACTAAAACACCCTGTACACCGTCATTTGAACAATAAAGTAAACAAGGAAGTGAACAGCAAAAGAGGTAATTTTTTAGACACTGTAAAAAAGGAGATGTTCAAATAGCTTGTTGTAACTGTTTTTTTAAAGAATGGGTAGCAATAGGGTAGCAATAGATAAAATGCACTAATCTTAAAAAAGCCATTAGATAACACTATATGGGAGTACAGATTGATTTTATAAATTTTTATGGCTGAGAGGAAGGGATTCGAAATAACCATATCATTTATTGATCTTCATAAAAAATGCATACACCATGCTGACCGAAGATCTTGAAAAGAATCTAAAACTTTTGGATCTAACGATATGTTAAAACTCAATTTGTGGAAAATAAGTTGTGGAAAAAATAGTGAAAAACACTTAAAGTAGTGATGTAGGGGATTATATAGTGGTGGGTCGGGGGAGACTCGAACTCCCGACCACTCGGTTATGAGCCGAGTGCTCTAACCAACTGAGCTACCGACCCGTTAGTACAGATATATATATCTGTTATTTTTTCTAAATCATAGTGATTTTCGAGTCAGAATTATATCTACTGTAGTCTTTAAAAGCAATTAAATTTTGTAAAATTCCAAAGATTACTGCAAAAATAATAAATGACGTCCCTCCGTGGCTAAACATGGGTAGGGGAAGACCCACTACAGGGGCCAATCCGATGATCATATAAATGTTAACACCCATATAGACAAAGAGTAAAAATGCCAGTCCTGAGGCGAAGGCTTTTATGAGGTAATCGTTAGCATGTTTAGCGGAGATGTAAAGCAAGTTAAAGATAAGTAGTATATAGAGTCCTATGACCACCATCATACCCTTAAATCCAAAACGTTCACCCAAATATGCGAAGATGAAGTCTGTAGAAGAAACAGGAAGGAACTTTAGTTGTGTTTGTGTAGATTCTTCTTTACTTTTACCCTCAAGACCACCAGAACCTATGGCGATGAGTGCTTGTTTTACATGGTAGCTAGGCTGACCTACAAAGTCAGAGATTCGCTTCTTTTGGTAGGGTTTTAGCTGTCCGTAAAGCAAAGGTGCTGAAAGTCCAAGGATAACCACTATGCTTATCCATATTTTCCAGTTAATGCCTACAACAAATAAGATACCATAGCCAGTGATGAGGAGGACAAGTGCTGTACCCAAGTCTGGTTCTTTAGCAATAAGGATAAAGGGAATAACAATGACGATGGAGAGTTTGATAAATTGCCATAACCCGTACCCTTTTTCTTCAGGAGGTCGTATGCTTATAAGGTATCCTAACATCATGATGACGGAGACTTTTATAAATTCCGAGGGCTGTATAGTAAGTCCTATGCCTGGAATTTCTATCCATCTTTGTGCACCTAAAATGGTTTTTCCTATGAACTCTACGGCTATGAGAAGTCCAAGGTTAGCCACATAAAAAATAGGAACAAACCACCAGATAATACGTCTCCATGGGATGAAAGTAGAAATCACAAATACAGCAGCCGCTATGAAATAGTAAACCATTTGTTTCGCGTAGAGATGTTCGTTAATTTCATGAACAAGGTATGAGGAGATAACAAAAAGAGGGATAAGTTGTATGATTAAAAAGTATGAGAAGTTTTTAAAGATACGTTTGTCAAAATTGAACATAGGTTTTGGTATTTCCCTTATTTTTAAGGTATTATATCAAAAAGAATCTAAGGTCTGTGATGATTGATTTCTATCGTTTTGATAAGTTTAATACGGCATCCATATGTGGACATGCTATCACCACCAAGAAGTCTACAGAGCCTTATGCTTTTTCTGTGGCATTACATACCGGAGAAAAACAAGAGAGTATTGTTGCCAATAGAAAAAAGATTGCTTCTATTCTAGGATGGCATGAAAATTTACACTTTGTTGTCGCTCAGCAAACGCATAGTGACCATATACGAATCATAGATAGAAAAGAGAGTTATGGCTGGGAATACCTAGAAAATGCTGTAGCAGACTGTGATGCACTCATCACAAACAAGAAAGACATTGTACTGACTATGTTAACTGCAGATTGTGTACCTGTACTTTTGTTAGATACAAAAAAAGAGGTTATTGCTGCTGTGCATGCAGGTTGGAAAGGGACAAAAGAGAACATTGTAGCCAAGACTGTGGTAAAAATGGTTGAGACCTTTGGGTGTGATCCTCAAGACATCATCGCAGGAGTTGCCCCATCCATAGGACGTTGTTGTTACGAAGTGGGCAAAGAAGTGGTGGAACATTTTTTTGATACACCAGACGGATATGATGAAAAGGGCGAGAAATATATGCTTGACTTACCGTATATCAATAAACAACAACTTATTCAAGCAGGATTGATAGTGTCCAATATTGAGATGAGTGGCATCTGTACAGCATGTGAAGTAGAGAGGTTTTTTTCTTATCGTAAAGAACAGGGATGTAGTGGTAGATTTATGAGTATGATTGTTCTGAACTGATAGGGGTGTATAAAGTCAATTCATAGATCCACTGGTGCAAGTCAAGCATCTCCTCATAGAGTTTAAAGTTTCTGTCAATAATGCCTTCAGAGCGAAAAGTTTCATCTGGCTCAAATGTTTTAAAGGCATACATCGAACCAAAGAGGTAAAGGTAGGCATGGGTATCCTCTTTGTCTAGTCCCAGTGGAAAACGTTTGTACTTTGCTTCTGGAAGCTGATAGCCTTTTCCCTGGAGTACTTCCAAAATATGATGTAAAGCTTCTCTTTTAGCATCGTTCTTAATGTACTCACGGTAAGTAGCAAGAAGTGGTGCTTTAAAGTTACGTATGCCTGTTGCTACAAAGATTTCAAACGGATCATAGTGCATATAAAAAGAGGCACTCTGCATACGATGGGTTGTTCCTTGCCAAAAGATGATACCTATACGCTCTTTAATGGGGTCAAGTCTATGAAACCTTGCATCACGATAGATACGGAAAAGAGATTTATTGACTTTAGGTATGGCATGAATGTTGGGTACAAGTATCTGCAAATGCTCACCCATCTCTTCCACATAGGCTTTGTTAGGAGAGAGTATGAACTTTTCATACTCTTCTTTATGCGCATCTAGCCACTCTTTGGAGTTGTGGATGATGATGCTTGAGAGGAAGTCTAGTCCTTCTTTTGGAAATCCGTCAAACATGCACTACTTGACTTCTCTCGTTTCATCTGCTCCAAGTTCCATGATCTTCCAAGGTAAGCCTTGAACCATCAGTTCTTCCATAAACGGATCAGGGTCAAACTCTTCCATATTGTATACACCTTTGGCTTGCCATTTTCCCTCTAACATGAGTTTGGCACCTATCATGGCTGGTACACCAGTAGTGTAGCTTACCCCTTGGCTTAGGACTTCTGCATAACATTGTTCATGGTCAGATATCTGGTAGATATAGACAGTTTTTTCTTTCCCCTCTTTAATACCTTTTGCAAAAATTCCAATGTTGGTTTTTCCTTTGGTTCGTGGTCCAAGGCTTGCAGGATCTGGAAGTAGGGTAGCCAGGAATTCCATAGGGACTATCTTCATACCTTTGTGTTCTATTTCTTTGATGCCAAGCATGCCTACATTTTCCAGACACTTCATGTGTGTAAGGTAGCTTTGTCCAAAGGTCATAAAGAAGCGTATACGTTTAAGCCCTTTAATGTGTTTAACCAAAGACTCCATCTCTTCATGGTAAAGAAGATATGAATCTTTTGGTCCCACTTCCGGGTAATCCCATACCTGCATGATCTCCATAGGGTCTGTCTCTATCCAAGAGCCATTTTCCCAGTAGCGACCTTTTGCAGAAACTTCACGAAGATTTATCTCAGGGTTGAAGTTGGTGGCAAAAGGGTAGCCGTGGTCACCTGCGTTACAGTCAAGGATGTCTATGGTGTGTATTTCATCAAAGTAATGTTTTTGTGCGTAGGCACAAAAGATATTGGTAACCCCTGGGTCAAAGCCTGAACCTAGAAGTCCCATGATATTAGCCTTTTTAAACTGCTCATCTCTTGCCCATTGTTCTTTGTACTCAAACATGGCAGTGTCAGGGTGTTCGTAGTTAGCTGTGTCAAGGTAGTCCACACCTGTTTGTGTACAGGCATCCATGATGGTAAGGTCTTGGTAGGGTAGTGCTACATTGATGACAATGTCAGCTTTTAGTTTGTTTATCAGTGTGACAAGCTCGGTCGACCGAATCTGCATCTATCGCAGCAGTGGCTATTTGCATGCCTACTTTTTCTTTGATGTTTGCAGCGATGGCATCACATTTACTGACAGTTCGACTAGCAAGGGTGATCTCTCCAAAAGTATCGGCGTTCATTGCACATTTGAACGCAACCACGTTTCCAACTCCACCTGCACCAATGATGAGGGTTTTTTTAGCCATAGGGACTCCTTAAATGAATGAGAGTATTTTATCATAAATTGTAGGTAATGATGAAAGAAGAAAGAGAAACTTAAAGCTTCTCTCCTGTATGTACATTGTATTGGGTGTTTTGTAGTCTGTTTTTCAACGGTGTTTTGCATTGAGAGGCTTGTCGTAGAGGTATCCTTGCACCGAGGTACATCCAGCAGCAATAAGATATGAAGCTTCTTCTTGCGTTTCAACACCTTCAGCCAGTGTGGTAAGTCCAAGTTTTGAAGCCAAAGAGATAATGGTATCGGCAATGGCACAAGCATCTGCTTCGTTTGGAATATCAACGACAAACGATTTATCAATCTTTAAAAGATTTAAAGGCAGTTGTCTGAGGTAGGATAATGAGGAGTATCCTGTACCAAAATCGTCAATAGCAAATTGTACACCCTGTTTTTTGAGACCAGAAAAAAGATTGATCCATCGTTCAGGACTTTTCATAATAACGGATTCTGTAATTTCAATTTCAAGTTGATTTGGGGATAGACCGGAAGATATAAGTGTTTCTTCTATTGTTTTTGGAAATGCACTGTGTTCCAGTTGTACCGCTGAAATATTGATAGCAATTCTACCATCAAAAATACCTTGCTCCTGCCATTTGGCTGCCTGATTACAAGCGGTTGTCAATATCCATTTTCCTAGAGGGATTATCATACTGTTTTGTTCGACAATGCTCATAAAATTATTGGGTGTTAGGATTCCTTTTTGTGGGATGATGCCAACGTATAAGTGCTTCCAAGCCAATGATTTTACCACTTTTCAAACTGATCTGTGGTTGATAAAAAAGTTCAAATTGCTCTTCCTTTAGTGCTACTCTAAGGTCATCTTCCATTTGAAGTCTAGCTGTCAGTTCATCGGTTAATACGGATTCATAAAAAGAAAAACAGCGTTTTCCGTTTCTTTTTGCTTTATACATAGCCGCATCTGCAGCTTTTAAAAGTGTACTTTTGTCTTCACCATCACGTGGATGAAGCGCTATACCGACACTACAACCTAAGTAGAATGTTTGATTTGCTATGATAAAAGGATCATGAAACCTTTGTAATATTTTTTCTGCTATTTTTGACGCATCGCTCTTGGAGTTTATATGTTCAGCCAAGATAACAAATTCATCACCACCAAAACGAGCCAAAGTGTCTTCTTCTCTAAGGAGATGTTCCAGTTCATCTGCAACAGCTTGCAATACTTTATCACCACTTTCATGTCCATAGGTATCATTGATATCTTTAAAATTATCTAAATCCAGAAAAAAGAGTGCGGTGATCGTATTAGTGTCTTTCTGATTTCTAAGGCATGTTCAAGACGGATTTCAAATTGATAGCGGTTATGTAGTCCTGTGAGGGTGTCATGCAGGGCAAGATATCTTATTTTTTCTTCTGATGCTTTTTCTTCACTTAAATCAGAAAAAATACCTACATAGTTTATAATCGCTTCATGCTTGTCTCTAATAGTTGAAATAGTAAGCCATTCTGGATAAATCTTATTATTTTTATGTTTATTCCATATCTCCCCAGACCATCTGTCTTTTGATTCTATACTTTTCCATATTTTTGCATAAAATTCTTTGTTATGTTGACTTGAACTAAGCATAGACGTTTTTTGGCCTATTGCTTCACTTTCTTCATATCCGGTTATTTGGGTAAAAGATTCATTGACAGCAACAATTTTTTGATTTGTATCTACGATCATCACCCCTTCACGACTGTTTTGGGTTATTGCAGCAAATTGCTGTAGTTGGAGTTCATTGTTACGGATCTCAGTAATGTCACGTGCGATGACAAAAATACGCAGTGCCCCATTTTGGTCTTTGAGTGGTTTTTTGATAGACTGAAAATAACGTATTTCCCCGGTGTTGGCATCCGTAGAAGTTTCATAGACGATCTCTGTTTCAAATCTATCCATGATTTCACGAATATTTTTCAGAAAAAAATCTCTTTGTGCTTTATTTGCATTAAAGTTTATATCTGTTTTGCCTATCATCTCTTCAGGGGTTGTTCCATAAAGTTTCGCGAGTGCGTTATTGACAAAAATAAATTTTCCATCATAATCTCGCATAAAGATAATATCGGGATTTTCATTATTGACTATTTCAAAGAGTTTATGTTGTTCATAGAGTGATGCTTCTATGTTTAAGAGTTCTTTTTTTTGCTTAGAGATATCTTTGATAATAGCAACACATCCTATGATGGCGTGTGTTTCATCTTGTACAGGTTTTAATGATAATTGTTCATAACGAATGTTGCCATTTGGAAGGGTATAGTGTCCATCTATTTTAAGAGATTCACCATTTAATGCGCGTTCGATAAGTAGACTGATATGACTAAAGTTTTCTTTACCAATGATCTCTTCGACTTTGATGCCGAAAAAAAATTCGGGAAGTTGATTGTGAAAGAGTGCATAGGCATTGTTTACTGACACGTAGCACATATCAGAATCAATCATGGCAATCATGTCTTCATTTGCATCAGCAATTGACGTAATTGGTTATTGTGCTTTTTAACTTCTTGAAGTTCATGTTGAGATTCAGTCATCAACGCTTTATCTATCATAGTCAACCTTTAGTAAATATCATAACATAGTTACTATAAAGATATATACGTAGTCTCTCATACATAATAGTGATTGATCAGATAACTTAAAACAAAAAGCAAAGGGATAAATAGCAGTGTACTCAGTAATATAAGTGAAGTGACATCTTTAGGTCTGCAGTCATAGAGAGAGGCTAGGTTAATGTTTGCTACTGCTAAAGGCACCATCATCTCCATAAAGATAACTCCTTGTATAAAGAAAGGAAAATCCGTAAAACTGAAGTATTAAAGCAGTGCCAAAGGAATGATGATAAACTTTTGGCTGATAGTACCTATAAATAGTTTTGGGTGTAACTCTTTGATGCGTATGCCTTGTAAGAAATGTACCCAGCAAGAAAAGCTGTAAGAACGATACCTGCATAGGCTCCCATCTTTAAAAACTCTTGTATCTCTACTACTTAACGGTATATCATAAATGTTTATGAGTATGGCTACCACTGAAGCGGGAATAATAGGAATTTTGATGATGTTAAAAAGTGAGTCTTTAACTGAAAGAGACCCTCGTGAGTAGATATAAACGCCGATGATGTATACGACAAAAACATTGGCAATGTTAATAAGTGTGGTGTAGATCACAGACGCTTCTCCAAAGAGTGCAATACCAAGAGGTATACCTATGTTCCCTGTGTTTCCTACAAATCCTGCTATGCTAAAAATGGCACGCTCTTTAGTGTCAGAAAAGAGGATCTTACCAATGAGGACAGTGGGGATGAGCAAGAGCTAAGATGATGCCAAGGTAAACTAGCGGCACATAGATATGTTCACTATGTAGTTTTGCTGTTGAAAATCCCCAAACCGTGACAAAAGGTTGTAAAAAGTAGACAGACATCAGTGTCAGTGTTTTGGTACTCATATCATCTTGAAAGATGCGTTTAGCCATGTAGCCAAGTAGTATGAAGACATAAACAAAGAGGATGGAGAGGAGTGTTGTTATCATGAGGTTATTATATCAAAATGCTTGAAACTATAGAAGAGCCATATTAAATTATCTAAATTTTAACGTGCTCTACAGTACCTGTTACTTTTTCTCTGCTTCAAGTGCCATCTTCTGTGCTATATAGGCTGATGTTGGTGCATCTACAGTGTTGATATGCAGGACTATCCACTCGGGTGACTTACGTATAAAGTTGACCATTTTATTGAACATCACCAAACTTTTTCCATTGTTTGATGGAGATACCGATGTCCATCAAAAACATATCATGTGCCATTTTATGCATTTCATAAGAAGGAAAATCATATTTTTTCATAAGACGTTCTTCATTCGCAAAGTGTCTTTGACATGTTCTAAGTATTCGTCTATCTTTGCTTCTAGTCGCTTTTAGTTTTGCTTCATTCTTTTTGTCCATTGAGTATTGTATAGCAAGTTTATCGATTTCATTTAAGATTTTTATCTCATCTTCATGGGTCTCTTGCATCTCGTTCTACATCTAGGTGTTCGACTGATTCTACGTAAAGTAATGCCATAGTTGATCCTTTAACTGCGTATTATAAACTAATCTATAAAAATGTCACTTGTCAAATGTCAAGAAATTAATGGGCGTTTAAACCAGACTCTTCAGCCCATAGGGTAAGCTCCACTTGGGAAAGCTGTCTACTCACACGGCTTACTTCCTGACCTTTTTTAAAAGCGATGATGGTAGGCAGGGCACTTACCCCATACTTTTGGGCTACTTGCTGGTGTTTGTCAGCATTGATCTTGAGAAACCTCACTGTAGAGCCAAACCCAAGCGCTGCATCTTCATAGTCTTCATACATGGCCATACATGGCCCACAGGTAGTTGAGTAGAAGTCAACTAGCACAGCGATGTCATTTTCCTCTATGTGTGTTTTACAACTCTCATCCGTGACTTCGACAGCAAAGGGATGGTCTAAGTCTTCTTGACACTTGGAGCAAGCCATGGTTTCATTGGTGATGGTGTTGACGTTGTGACACTCTGGGCATACGATCTTAAGTGTTTCCATGATGAACCTTTAACATTAGTTGTGAGAAGTATACACTTTTCTTAGAAATTTATACCTAGATTTTCTATGATGAACAGCTAAGGCACATATTTTTAAAGTCCATGGGTGTGGGTTTACATAAATGTTCTAACTCTGGATGTTCATCAAAAGGAGCTAACGCCACTGTGAGTAGTTCTTCTACCATACTAAAGTCATGTTCACTTAGCTTTGTCTATGGCCTCTTGGAGACGTATGGTTTTTGAGTACATACTTCGGATTGACGGCTAGCATCTTTTCGTGACGCTCTGTAGTACTAAGCGTTTCTTTTTCTAAGCGTTTACTATACTTGTCTAACCATTTATCTAAAGGTTCTCTATTGGCACAAGCATCCAAGATATCTGACTTATTTCCATCAAACCGAGACAGTTTTCTAAAAAATAGGTGTGTAGTCTGTGCGTAGCATCTGCTAAGGCTCTCATCATGCCTTCCAAAAGTTCTTTATCTTCCTCTTGTTTTGTGTGTAGTCCCATTTTCTTAGTCATGATGCACTGAGTGGACACTTGTGTAGGTACTCCAAAAAGTGTCATCAAGTACTTCTTCGCTGAGGTCATAGTCTAACGAGAGGGGAGAGTACACGCGCAAGCATGTCCAAGTTCCATCGTGCAGCGCCTGGTTGGCTTCTAAAACTGTACATACCTTGTGTATCGGTAGTGTTACAGACAAAACCAGGATCATAGTCATCTAAAAATGCAAAAGGCCCATAGTCTATGGTTCTGCCGTCTATGGACATGTTGTCCGTATTCATGACCCCATGGTTGAAGCCAACGCTTTGCCATTTGGCTAGAGTGATGGCAGTGTTTTTGACTATCTCCGTGTACATGTTTAAGTACATCTCTTCACTGCCTTTAAGGTACGGAAAACTCTCCTCTATCACATAGTCTGCAAGCTCTTTTAGTTTCTCATGTTCTCCTGTAGAGTAAAAGTACTCAAACGTCCCAAACCGCACCCAAGTAGGAGATGAGCGTAACACGATGGCACATTTTTCCCACTGTTATCTCTTGCTACTTCTGTGTGGCTTCCTATGAGTGCCAAGCGCACGGGTAGTCTCTATGCCAAGACCATGCATCGCCTCAGCTCATCAGGTACTCACGTATGCTTGAGCGAAGTACTGCTCTACCATCACCAAGACGAGAGTAGGGGGTAAGTCCTGCACCTTTGAGTTGTAAGTTCTGTCCGTTTACCTTACCTAGGTTGATGACTCTACCATCACCCAGTTTACCTGTAAACTGACTAAACTGATGTCCCCCATAACACATCGCAAAGTACTCAGAGCCTTCTAGTGTGGTTTCTCCATTGAGGATGCTCAAGCTAGTGCATCATCCAAAGCCAACTCTTCATCTACCCCTAAGAGCTCGGCAGCATCTTTGTGAAGTAGAGACTGAGAAAAGGCTTATGCAGTGGCGTAGGGTTTACTTTAGCGTAAAAAGCAGGACTAAGGGCTAAGTAGGGTGTTGTGAGTGTCAGGTTTGAAAATTTCATCATTCGTTTTATCTAGTTCGCCATTAAAGTTTGCTTTTTAGTCAACTGAATTATAGGCATGATGGTGGTGATAGACAGTTCGTTAGCCTTCATTTTTGAAGACAACTTTGAAGACAACATGGCTAATGTGCTTCAAAAAAAGTGATGATATCTTCTGCTACAGTAGTCTTCATCTGGTACTCCACCATGTCAGATTACTGATAATACCCACATGCCCCATACCCGGGTATATCTTCGTTTGAACCATGCCACCTTTTTCTTGGATCTTTTTTGTAAGTAAGTCGATATTACGTCGCCAAACAATGGTATCTGCATCTCCCCAAAGAAGAAGCATGGGTGGTTCATTACCGGTGATGAAATGTGTGGTTTGCATCTGTGGATAATTTTCAGGAGGCCCAAATAGATCTTTGAGGTCTTCCGCTTGAGGGATAAAATCATAAGGCCCTGCTAAGCCTGCAAAGGCTTTAATGATCTTAGTACTTTTCCCTTGGGCTTTAAGATACTGTGCATCCGCAGCAACCAAAGAACCCATATGCGCACCAGATGAGTGTCCAGAGACATAGAGTCTCTCTGCATTGCCTCCATAG
Source organism: Sulfurovaceae bacterium (assembly GCA_963698695.1). Classification (GTDB taxonomy): domain Bacteria; phylum Campylobacterota; class Campylobacteria; order Campylobacterales; family Sulfurovaceae; genus Sulfurovum. The sequence continues at coordinate 214,649 of CAVORT010000001.1, forward strand.
TGGGCTATGTTATCATACGTCCATGCAACAGCTTTTGCTGCGTCTTGTACAAAAGTTGGGAATTTAACTTGAGGGTATTTGCTATAGTCAGCCATGACTACAATGTAGTTTTTATTTGCAAATTTTTCACCCACAAAAGCATACATTTCTTTTGTACCATCTGTCCAACGACCCCCATAAAAAAATACTATGACAGGCAGTTTTTTATTTTCCATGTTTTGAGGGATATAAATATCTAATTTTTGTATCTCTTTTTCACCATAGGCAATATCTGTGATGATCTTGTGACTACTGAAGCTAGCAGGTATATTGGAGATACCTACACCTACTTTGGTACATCCCACAAAAAACAGCGAACTAAGCGCGAGCATAACTTTTTTCATGTGTCTTTATCTGCCTTCATTTTGTTTTTACGGTGTCTAGGTTTTTTGGTTTTGTCTTTTTTTACTGTCTGCTTAGGCTTAGTCAGTAGCCACAAAACCCTCTACTTCTTTTTCTTCTATCTCTTTTTTCATGTTGTACTCTATGTCATCAAGGAAGGGTTCATCTTCAGGGCTTACAAGTGCCATAGCTACACCTAGTTCCTTCATAAAAGCGATACGATCAAAGTACTCTTGCACAACATCTGGCAGATCATAACTCACAACAAGTTTGATGTTTTCTAAGGCGAGTGTTTTAAGTATCATGTCTGTGGTGATGATGACATGGAGCGTGCCAGCATTAAATTTACTTGCCGCTTCTTGCTGTTGTGATGCTCTATGGTTTCCATGCACCGCAGTAGCAGTAAACTCTTTTGAGGTTAAAAACGCACTCAGTGCATCTGCTTTTTTCTTACTTTTAACGACGATGACTACTTGTGTTTCTTTATGGTCATTTAGGAGTAACCCAAGCATAGACATCTTGTCATGTTCTTTCACAAAACAGATACTCTGAGGCGTTCGTAAAGCGACACTTCTTTGGTCATGATAGATGGTTTCTTTATCTGTATTTTCTTCTTGTGTATCCGTTTGTTCAGACATGAGATGTTTCCTTGAAGTCTTTTTGAGATTATAGCTTATTACTTGATAGGTTAAGATGGTGACTGACTTCTTTTTATGTTTAGGTACGATTACCTTCACCTGCTACCACTATTCAAATATTTAGCTACAATCATATCACTCATTTAAAACAGGTACATACTATGGAAAATATACAACGTGATATTCACTATCTGCCCTATGAAGCACTTATCAATCTTAGCTACTTACATGAAGCCATCTATCCTGATAGTGATAACAACTACTACTGGAGTGATGACTACTCTGCTGCGTACTATATAGCACAGGCAAAAGCAGGGTTTATCTCTGTGATAGAAGTGTATAATGGACAAGAATTGTTACTCCCAGAAATGCAATTTGAGTGTGCACTGCTAGACTTGGATGAACTGCATTGTAGTAAAAAAGTAGCCAAACTTATAAGCAAAGAGAACCTACAACTCACCATAGATAGCAACATAGAAGAGATTGCTGGGTATATAGATGAGACACATAAAGACTCGTGGTTAACGAAACACTATGCAAGTATACTCAGAAGCACAGAGGGGTTAGATAAAAACTTTAAAGTTATAACCGCTTATGTCGAACACCATGGAGAGGTAATAGCTGGGGAGATAGGTTATATGATAGGTAAAACCTATACAAGTCTCAGTGGATTTAGCAAAAAAAATAAAGAGTATAACAACTACGGTACGGCTCAACTAGTACTACTGGGTAAATATCTCAAAGAAAATGGTTTTATACTATGGAGCTTAGGTCACAACATACCATACAAAAAGGCTCTAGGTGCAGAGATATGTGAAAGAGAGATTTTTTTAGAGCGTTGGTTTAGAAGTAACAATGAAATAATCATGAGAGGGTAGATAGCGAGTATTGGTTAGAGTATAGGAGTACGAGGAAGGTAAGTGTATGAGCTAAAAAACTATGCTAGTCAATTTGACGCAGTCCTTCATCTTCATGGTTGGTTTCTCGATGCCTTCTATGTCAAGTCGAAGGAGCAATATGAATTATATGTGTCATTCGACACGATTTACACATATTTTGCACACAGTTTTATTATGCTATAAATGAATGATTATTTAACTTTAAAGGAATTTACAAATGGATCTTTTTTCACCCATACAGATAGGCAAGTTGAGTTTAAAAAACAGAGTCATCATGGCACCTTTGACACGTTGTAGAAGTGTGGAAGAAAATGTACCCAATGACCTCATGGTTACTTACTATGCACAACGTGCCAGTGCAGGGCTCATCATCAGTGAGGCGACACAGATCTCAACGCAGGGCATAGGGTATCCTTGTACTCCGGGCATACATACGCAGGCACAGGTTGAAGGCTGGAAAAAAGTGACCAAAGCGGTACATGACAAAGACGGTGCGATATTTTTGCAGCTTTGGCATGTGGGACGCATCTCGCATTCTGCCTATCATGGAGGAGCGTTACCTGTTGCACCTTCTGCCATAAAACCCAGTGGAGAAGTCTACACCTTTGAAGGTATGAAAGCGTATGAAACACCCAGAGCATTAGAGATAGATGAGATCAAAGAGATCGTAAAAGACTATGCAAGCGCTGCGAAAAATGCCATAGAAGCAGGGTTTGACGGTGTAGAGATACACGGTGCCAATGGGTACCTCATAGACGAGTTCTTACGTGATGGCACGAACATCAGAGAAGATGCCTATGGCGGGAACATAGAGAACAGAAGCCGTTTTCTTTTTGAGGTCATAGAAGCGGTCACAGACAGAGATAGGCGCAGACAAAACAGGACTCAGACTCTCTCCAAGCGGTACGTTCAATGACATGACAGACTCCGACCCTCAAACACATTTTACGTATGTCTGTGAAAAACTAAACGACTATGGACTTGCCTACCTTCACATCGTAGATGCCCTTGAAGGGTGACATACGCCATGGTGCCAATGTCGTAGAACTTTCTGCACTCAGAGATGCGTACAAAGGTGTACTCATCACGTGTGGCGGTTACGACAAAGAAAGAGGGAACAAGGTCATAGAAGATCATCAGGCTGATGCAGTAGCATATGGTGTGCTCTTCATCTCAAACCCTGACTTACCTGAGCGTTTCAAAATAAACGCAGATCTCAATGAACCTGACACAAATACGTTTTATACACAAGATGAAAAAGGGTACACTGATTATCCTACGCTGTAAAGCATAGGGTATGGATAGAGTTTCTAGCCAACCTCAGGCATACGGCTTCCATAAGGCTTTAAAGTACTCAGCCTTGTTATCAACCAACCCACGACCAACCGTAAAATGATACAGTGTCTGATAGTCATTTGTTTGAAGTCCTATGACATCATGTAAGATATCATCTAAAAAACATCCAATGCCAGTAGCAGATAAATGTAGAGAGGTTGTCTCTAGGTATAACTGTTGTCCTATGGCACCACATTCCCAGTAGAGTTCTTTATATCTTGATGCACCAAATGTCTTCTATCTGTTCTGAAAATTGGGCTAGCATGCCTAAGGTAAATGCGCCATTACTTGCGATGCCTTGATTACAAGATATGGTTTGTGAGATAACTCTCATATCACCATTTTGAAGTTTATAGAGTTGTCCTGCCTCTGTATCTACTCTCTCCCAGAGAAAGTCCTCTTTGAGTAAACTTTTGAGTTCTTCTTTATGTGCATCATTTCTCACTAAGATGTAGAGTCCTGAGTCTATCTCTTCTACGCTATGCACAAATACAACTAAGTGTATAGGAGAGTTGTTTGATTTGATAGAACCTAAAATCGTTTCAAACTCATTTTTGGTAATCGTACAATCATCTTTATTCATCGCTTGTGCAGATCTTCTGTTTAAAACGATATCTTTGGCTAAACCTGAGCTTTTTCGATAAGGGTTCTCTTCATAGGTATCAATGTTAAATTTTTTATGCTCTAGCTCATCACTTAAAGTGGCATCTTCTATTCTTTCTAAGATGTCCCACTTGTGCCAGTCACGACTTAATTGATTTGCTTTGCCTGCGTAGGTACTCTTCCAAAGCATTTCGTAAAGTACTGATGTTTATACTCTGTAGTGCGAACCGTATCATCTAAAGTGACGAGTAATAACATATCTGCAAGTTCTCTCTCCTCAGGCACATATCTATGTGCTTGATCAAAACCTATGAGACTTTGAAGCTCTGTATCTTTGGTACTGATAACTTCTATTTTCCATCCTAAGATCAAAGCAGATACTTCTAACGCTTTGAGTGCATGACCACAATCAAGTTGCGTATATCTCCAAGATCGTTCACCATATTTCCAAGCTTCTCTCCAAACGATAGAAGATAAAGAGACTAAAAAACTATTGTAGGGTAACGCTAAATCACTGGTTGTAGCAGAGAGTAGTTCAAGTTGATGTTCAAGTGGGGCATAGTGATGAAGACCATCTTCTATGCCTTCTATGTCTTTAGCTATGATATAGGCTTCACTTGGTTGTAAGTTACCACTGGAAGCGTTACATCTTAAAGCCCATGATTGTCCTTCAAATTCTTTTATGGCTGCGAGTCCTAGTGAAAACTGAAAAAATTGAGATACGCTTTCTAAACATAAAGGAGCTACTACTTTTTCTTCTGTTTTTCTTTTGTTGTAAATATTTGACTGTATTCCAAACTTTTATTTTCAAAAGAAAGAGGTAATTTTGTTTTTTGAGTCTCTGCGTAGCTACGATACGGGTTTGGCTGTGTTGCCCAATCCATATACCCTAAAGACTTAGCATATTGTTCTTGTCTGTGTTTTGTTTCATCGTGATAGGTATAAACCATTTGTGTATTTTTATTCATTGCCTATAGTAACCAATAATTCTAAATGTAATGAGAGCTTTTAGTTGATGCAAAATACGTTAAGAAAGTGGGCAAGTTAGGTTGTATTGTTATGGAGTATAGAAGGGTCTGAAAGTCTTGGGTTTTGTGACATAGGTTCGGGTTTTACTTTTAGGTACAATTATCTATCAAACATTAGTCGTATAATAATTGCTTTGTCTCTTGCTAATGTTAATGATAGACCCTTATATTTCTCACTTTTGAGTTAATAACTAATATTGCAAACATATATTAATAACAATTGGTTATTTATAAATTTAGGGAGTAAGAAAAAATAGAATATTGATATAATGATAATCAAGGTGATGAAATGAATAAAAATAAACGTATTTTAGATTATATTGATAACATTTATATTGATGAAGACTTTCCCGTTAATGTTAATAATATGCACTCATTATATTATTTAGTTGATGGAATATATGATTTAGCAAAGAAGGTAAGAAAAGAAGAACTAAGAACATTTAATTCTTATCCAGATATTATTTTTACGGGAAATATTGAGAACTGGGAAAAATTAATGAATGACTTTAATTGGTTTTCAATAAATCTAATAAATTATGTTAGATTAATAGGGTTTATTGACATCGTGAACAAAAATGGGTTTAATCCTGACAATTTAATCAAAAACCGTAAAGCAATAAAAGACCATTGTTATAAGTATATTATAAAAATTATACCTGAGATATATCATTACAGGAATAAGCTTGCAGCTCATCATGCACTTTCTGATCCATTTCCAAATGATAATATTATGACCTTAGAACAATCGGTCTGCAATAATATTGCATATTATAAACCATTTTTTAAAGGTGCAGCTTTTAAATTAGGAAATGATGAACATAGTAGTACTTTTGACCCATGGAAATTCAGACTCAAGTTTTTGAAAATCTATCAAGTAGATATTGGCCTCATTTGAAATTAGAACCTTTTCCTAAAAGTAGACAACTTACTCAAAATGAATTAAATCACTTTACTATAGAGAATGCTAATAAAGGAAGGAAGCGTTTCATTTTCAAAGTAATGGGGTTTCCAGAGGTCACTCTCACCAGAGTTGGAGCAGGAGAAACTTGATGGTGGCAGGCTTATGGTCTAGCCAGAGAAGGAATTGGAATGGTAAGAAAGTTATAGATTATGACTGCGTAACTGCTTCATAAAGTTGTCATAGAGGAATTTTGCAAATCTGTCTGGGAATGATCCAAAAGATTGCGAGGCGTGACGCACGATCGCAATCAATGGGCTTGGAACCATAAACATGGGGTAAGCACTTCTACTTCTGAACGGCCAAGTCAACAGACAGTGCAGAGGACATGTATGGTTGCCATCGCGATAAATTGATGCATGTTGTCGAGAGGGTATTGCAACCCTGCTTGTCTGAAAACGCAGAAGCTATTGAGCCGCCATACCGACCAAGCTTGGCAAACTCCTGCCAAAGACAAAGAAGATTCTTATGTGGTGGGTCGTCTCTACTCTCATGAGCGATATAACAGAAACATGGCCTAGTGTGTACTTGCAGTATTAGAAGATCCACGAAAACACTGTTATCAAAACAAATCAAGGAGGAGAAAATGCACAGAGATAGTAACTGGGACCATCATAGAGGCAACAGTTTGATGAAATTTTAAACGCACAACACGGTCTTTGGATATAGCAAATAAACCAATGGTTAAGATGAGATTGCTGCTATGAATGATCAAGGAATATGGGTCAGGTAAAACTACACTAAAGAATAGGTGACAGTTGATATACGAGAACTCTATACTTGACCAAAGTCCAATCAAGGACCTCATTATTACGTGTAGCGTAAAGCTCAAATCAGCAGAAATAAACTTCACATTAGAAAAAAATATTTAGTCTTATTAATTCTATTCGTTCACATAGGAGAGAGACGTGCAAACCATCCAAATGACAGATTGAAAAGTTTTTGAGGTATGCTATACTTGAAGAGATGTTCTCTCATAATAAAATAGATTTGTAAGAGAAAATATTTTGAAGTTATAATTAGAAATAATATGAATTAGGATTTGGTATGCAAGAATAACCATCGAAATAATTGCAAAAGAAATCATATGTATCAAGATTGTGAAGGGTTTATCTCAAACAAATTAGAGCTACGTGTTGTAAAGTCGATCCACTATGCTTGCGATTCTAAATAGAGATAGAGACAAAGCAGATTTTGAAAGGGTGCGGAATGACAGCGAATGCGGGAAGTTTTGGTACGTTATACTATTCTTTTTACAAAATGCATAATCCCTACAGTCAGTGACAAATCGTAAGTTTATCGGAAGTAGAGGTTGGGGCTGTACGTATGAGCCATCCGTAGCATAGGAGAGCGATGAAGTACGCTTGAACTAAGATCTATGTTTGGGAAGCAATAAGTTGAAAAGGGAGAAGAATGTTTCTCATCATGCATGTGAGGTGCAGAAAGCAGTAGGGGCTGTATCTGAACCAAGGCTTCTTTGGAGACAACGAAGTCCGCTGCTAGAGGGTTAACCATCGATTATAATATGACTGCTACCAATGACGATGAAAACGTCAACCTACGTCAAAAGTAGAAAATAATGATCTATTGGCTAAGATAGTGTGGCATTGAATGCATGGAGTGCCATTTGGATTGAAACGGAGGGGAAACGTCATTTATGTGACTTAAAGAATTAATGAATAATTGATGCGAGGGCAAAAGATAACCATGATACATTTCACTTGCAGGACTTTATGACATCTTGATTAGAACGTTCGCTGAGAAGCTCTAGGGTACGATAGATTTGCTAAGAACGGTCGGTTAAGCTTCGTTCCATCTCTCCCGAGATGTAACGCTCATCAAACCCCAAACGGAAAACAATTCCCAAATGTCAATAACTGTGTATGTGTTCCACCTCAGGAGAGGATGGAACAAGGAGAGATTCGGTGGAAATAAAGAGGACAGGCTAGATTAGGTATTGGGGTCAGTAATAATGATAACTTCGTTATTTCACTCTACATCATTAGGCTACACTTTCACAAATCTAGAAATCATAAAAATAAAAACGAATATGATATAATAAATAAAAAAGAGGAGTCATGTTATGTTAAATCAAAATCAAATACTCTCTTTTCTTAGAAAATATAAAGAAGATCACCTTGAAGAGTATGGCATAGAAGAGATAGGTATCTTCGGTTCTTATGCTAGAAATGAAGCCAAAGAAGAGAGTGATATAGATATTTTTGTACGACTTAAACACTCAAATCTCTTTTTACTCTCTCGCATACGCATAGAGTTAGAAGAACTTTTAGGCATACATACCGATGTCGTACAATTGCGTGATAAAATGAATACGTATCTTAAAAAACACATAGAAGAAGAAGCACTAAGTGCCTAATATTGAGCTTGTAAAAGAGATACTCACTCAGATTGATACAGCCATCAAAACCATCAAATTTAGATTTGAACCGGTTGATAGTATCGACTACTTTCTTGACACGCCTCAAGGGCAAGAAAAGTTAGATAGTCTATGTATGCTTTTCATAGCTATTGGTGAGAGTTTGAAAAATATAGACAAAGTGACAGAGAAACAATTATTGGTCAAATATAATGATGTGGATTGGAAAGCCATAAAAGGAATGAGAGATGTTCTTTCTCATCATTATTTTGACATGAATGCTGAAGCAATTTATAACGTCTGTAATGATGAATTAGACACTTTACATAGAGTCATTATAAAAATGCTCAATGAAGTGTAACTTGTTCCCCCTGTCTGCATAATATGAACTGTATTTTATTACCCAAAAACGCCAAAAGCATTAGTGACCCAACGCAAATTACGCATATCAAAGAGGTACTCAAATCTCAAGGTAGGCGATAGTTTAACCATTGCTCAGATCGGTGGGAACATAGGCAAGGCTACTATTGCTCAGATCAATGACAATGAAGTACTTCTTAGGGATGTTATACTGGATAAAAAACCACCAGCTAAACTTGATCTAACCGTTGTTCTTGCTTTGCCACGTCCAAAAGTGCTGCGTAGATTGATCATGGATATGACATCTCTTGGTGTCAATAAACTTATTATTGTCAATAGTTACCGTACTCAAAAAAGTTACTGGCAAAGCCCACTGCTAGAACGCATAGATGAGTTTGTTTTTGAAGGGTTACAACAAGCCATAGATACAGTGCCAATGGTTGTTGAGTTTAAAAAACGTTTTAAGCCATTTGTTGAAGATGAATTTCCTGCTTTACTGGTAGATAAAAATGGAGACGGGGCGCAACGAAATGCAGTGATTGCTCATCCTTATGCTTCACAGTCTTGGAAAACCTATCTTGATGTTGCAAAGTGCAAGACTAACATGAGACTATGCCAAAGGTACTATGCATCGGAGCAGAAGGCGGTTGGATAGACTATGAAGTGGACTTACTTTGCCAACATGGTTGTACATCCGTGAGTTTAGGACAAAGGATCCTGCGTACAGAAACGGTGGTGAATGTGTTACTTGGTCATTGGTTAGAGGGGTGAGAGTAAATAACAGAAATAAGTGATAATTATTTTTATAACATACACTTCACTACAGTTGTTTATCTGAACAACTGCGAATGTGTCCCTATTCTTAGAAGTTCTAAAGTGTGCGCTTCTATTCTATATATTACAAGTAAATCTCCACTGATATGAAACTCTTTTGTGTCTTGATAATTACCCATAAGCTCATGGTCTCTAGCCTCACTTGGTGAGTTCTTCTTCATTTAAAAGCAATGATATGAACATAAATAGCTTTGCTGTATTGGTTGGATTTAATTTTGCTTTTTTTACATCTTTAGTAAATGTCTTATGAATGGCAATATCAAGCACCGATTTCCTTTTTCAAATCGTGCAAGTGAAACCTTAGTCATATTTTTGACCTTCTCTAGCATCTTTTATGACTGTTTGCTGTTTCTTCATTGGGTATCTTGATTTGAAAAGGTATGCCTTTTTCCATAACAGATTGGGATAAAAAGATATTAAAGGCATCACCTAAGTCCCATACCATACTGTTGTACCAATATCTCTTGCGCTTTTTTCTTCATAGCGGTATCAAGATAAACATTTGTCCTGGTTTTTTCATTTACTGTTGTAGCCATACTAGTCCCCTGTATTTAAAGTTGGTGTCAGTATAACACACAACGTGTGTTTTGTCAGAATATCAGAATTACCTCTCACCAATAAGTAACTCTACAAACATTTTATATTTTCTAAGTGTCTTGATAGCTAATAACTAATAAAAGATAAAGGGGACAGGCTACTTTTAAACAGAGATGTTAATTATTCTTTATGTGTAGGATATAGTTCTATATCAGCAGAAACAAACTTCTTATCATTCGTCAAGACCAAATAGAGTTTATCTTCTTCGCACACACATACTGCATCGCATCTTCATAGTCTTTATATTTAGACTTACTATCTGCACACATAACGCTAACGCCTCTTCAACACTCATTTGATTCAATAGAAACCAATTAAAAATCTCATTTACTAAAGTTCATTTTGTCTAATACTTCTTCATGAATCTAAAGTCGAACGATTAGACAAAACGTAAAATAAGTTTGCAAGTGTATCACTATTTATAAAGAGTTCATATCTGTCTTATCTGCAAGTAGTCGGTAATGACCTCCAAAAGATATGGAGCTTTTTGGATTTCATCAATGCAGATAGGTATTTTCAACGTCTATTGATAAGACTTTAGGCATTGTCAATGCGTGATTGTCGAGTCAATATCATCGAGTGTGGCGTAGTTTTTAAAAAGTGTTGAAGAGAGTACTTGATTTTCCAACCTGTCTTATCTCTCTTCAGACCGGACAATCGGTGAAATTTCTAATGCAGTTTCTAAGAGTGGGGCTACCTCTTTTTATCAATAAGAAAGTCTTTCGTATAAATTATACCCATATAAGGTTAAAATTTTATACCATATAGAGGTATTTTTTGTAAAATTGTAACTTTTACCTATGGACACCTCTCCTATTTTTCGCTACAATACCCTAAAAAATGAGTCAACATGAACTACCCAAAAGCAACAAAAAATCCCAAAATATTAACAAAACATGATCATGAGAGGGTAGATAACTATTATTGGCTCAATGATAGAGAAGATGACGGAGGTCATAGACTACCTTCATGCAGAAAATGCCTACACTAAAAAGAAACTAGCATCTACAGAAGCACTACAAAAAGAACTCTTTGACGAGATAGTAGCCAAGATAGTCAAAGATGACTCTTCAGTACCGTATGAGAGTAATGGTTACTGGTATTATGCGCGTTATGAGGATGGGAAGGATTATCCTATCTATTGTCGCAAAGAAGAGACATTTGGCTGCAGATGAAGTCATCATCTTAGATGTCAATGTGTTTGGCCGAGGGGCATGCGTATTACTCTGTGGGAGGGCTTAGCATTAGTCCTGACAACACCATGCTCTGTTATGGCGTGGACAATGTCTCTCGTCGTATCTACACGCTGTACTTTAAAAACTTGGAGACGGGAGAGGTACTTGAAGAGCACATAGAAAACACAACAGGCGAAGCCACTTGGGCAAATGACAACAAGACGTTGTTCTTCACACAAATGGAAGCAGAGACACTGAGAGACTACAAGATCTTTAGGTATGAACTAGGCTCTAAAGAAGAAGTAGAGGTCTACCATGAAAGTGACGATACTTTTGGGGTACATGTCACAAAGTCTAAGTCTAAAAAGTACATCTTCATAGAGTCTTACTCCACACTCTCTACAGAAGTACAGACCTTACTAGCAGATGACCCTCAGGGAGACTTTAAAGTGTTTGCTGCGCGTGAGCGTGACTTGGAGTACTCTGTAGAACACCATGAAGACAAGTTTGTCATAGCGACGAACTTCGAAGCAAAAAACTTTAGACTCATGGAGTGTGACTTAGAACATACAAGTAAAGAGCACTGGAAAGAGCTCGTAGCCCATAGAGAAGATGTCTTACTTGAAGGCTTTGAACTCTTTAACTGACTTCTTAGTCTTAGAAGAGAAGCGAAATGGCTTAACAGAGATAAGAGTACTCAACACTAAAACAGAGGAGTCATACTACCTAGACTTTGGTGAGGAAGTGTATGATGCCTACATCTCCATGAACCTTGACTTTGACACCAACGAGCTTTGTTATGGGTACAACTCTTTAACCACACCAAACTCGACCATACAGTTTAACATGCTGACTAAAGAGAAGACTGTGTTAAAGCAGACAGAGATTTTGGGTGATTTTAACAAAGAAGACTACGAGAGTAAACGCGCATGGGTCACAGCCAAAGATGGCAAGCAAATCCCTCTTTCTTTGGTGTATAAAAAAGGCATAGTCTTAGATGGCACAAACCCTACGCTTCAGTACGCGTATGGCTCTTACGGCTACTCTATGGATGCTTCATTTTCCATCTCACGACTCTCTTTACTTGACAGAGGTTTTGTCTTTGCCATCGCGCACATACGAGGTGGTGAGGAGCTTGGTCGTGCATGGTATGAAGATGGGAAGCTCTTAACAAAGATGAATACCTTTACAGACTTCATAGCGTGTTCTGAGTACCTCATAGACGAGGGCTATACCTCGAAAGAAAAACTCTTTGCTCAAGGTGGAAGTGCAGGGGGGTTGCTCATGGGTGGCATCGTAAACATGAAACCAGAACTCTACAAAGGCGTCGTAGCACAAGTGCCTTTTGTAGATGTGGTCACCACGATGCTAGACGATACCATACCCTTGACCACAGGTGAGTACGACGAATGGGGAAACCCTAACGACAAAGCGTTTTACGACTACATGTTAGGGTACTCTCCTTATGACAATGTAGAAAAAAAGGACTACCCAAACATGCTAGTAACCACAGGTTTACATGACTCACAGGTACAGTACTGGGAGCCAGCAAAGTGGGTAGCTAAACTACGTGACCACAAAACAGACGACAACATGCTCTTACTGCATACCAACATGGACACAGGACATGGTGGTGCTTCTGGAAGGTTTGAAGCCTTTAAAGAGGTGGCGATGGTGTATGCGTTTTTGTTGAAGTTAGGCGTGGCAGAAGTGGATAGTCCTGATGTATAACCCTATATCCTCAGAGTTTTTTGATCAACTCACCGTTGCCATGGAAAGAAAGATCCCTTCTACCATAGTGTACTACCAAAACGCAGCACAAGAAGAAGCAAAAGAAAAACAACAAGTAAAAGCGTTAGTAGAAACCATGGAACTCATAGATGGTTTTGAGTTTTTAGTATTGGACACAAAAGAGAAGATAAGACTCTCTTGGTGGTGACGTTTAATGGGAAAAGACATAGAGCGGATTAGTAGCATAGAAGGGTTTCATTTATCATTCGTATCTGGCACTTCATGCGCACTTTTAATGTAGTCTGCACCATATTTCATGCATTGCTCTGGGTTTATGTGTAAAACTTTAAGTAACTTTAGCTATAAAAACATAATATTTTTACTAAATTAAACCAATCATAGCGTACTTAAGGATATATAGATGCCAAACAATGAACGAACACCTGAAGAAAACAGTAACCCATTTGAAGTGATAACTTATACCGATGAGGTGACTTTCAACTATACACTACCTAATGAAGATGAAGCAAGAAGCATAGAACATGAACTAACCATTATTTGGGAAGATACACTTGAAAAGTTTTTCGAAGAACACGGTAAAGATAAGCCTTACAAGATCAATAGATTTAAGCGTGAAAGAGAACAAAACTTTTTTATAGAACAGATAGAAGGTGAAACAGAAGACCTCATAGACGAGGTACAAGAAGAGATAGCCAATAAAATGAAGTTTGGCTTTGACTTTAGTGGACAGCTGCATAACGACGACTAGGTACGTTCAACCTTTCTGCTGAGGATAACAAGCAAATCATGCTATGATGCCCAATAACGCGAATGTATGATGATTTTACGCATTACCTAAAGGAAACATTGATGTATACCGTACAAATGGAAAAAGAATGTGCATGTTTTAAAAAAAGTGAATACGAAAATAATAAAACATTTGACACACAGAAAGATGCCTACCAATATGCAAACATCGTGGCTGAGTTTATGAATGAAGAATTCTGTAGTACACACATCTTCACTGCACACAGGGCTGAAGGTGGCAACTTCCTCATCACTGTGGCTATGAATCCTGATGTAGTTATCCCAGGGTACAACCCCCATATTACTTGTGACTCAGGTGTTGGTTCTACAGATAATTGGTCGCTTGAATCCAGAGGTAAAGATAATGATGATAAAGGCAAGGGTGACAGCGGCAAATCCTCTTAATAAGGTCAAGAGATTAGGCTACCACGGTAAAGAACTATAGCGCATATTGTAAAAGTATCTCTTTTTCTACAAATCTTGTGGTTAAATTGGAAGTTGCCTCTGCGATGATCTTAGGGGCACAGCCAGCTTCATACGCTTCTTTCCATCGCAATGCACATAAACACCATCTGTCACCCTCTTTAAGCCCAGGAAAGTTAAAATGTGGAGCAGGGGTCATCAAATCATTTCCTTTACTCTTTGAATACTCCAAAAACGCTGTAGTCACAATGGCACAAACGGTATGCGTTCCTGTATCTTGTTCTGAAGTTCTACAAACGCCATCCCTGTAGTAGCCTGTAAGTGGATTTGTACAACACACTTCTAAGTTTGTTCCCAATATATTTGTTTGCATGTGTATCCTTGTTTTTAAATGATGATACTCTTTTAAACTTCATTTTAAAAAGACAAATTTACCATACTAAATGTTTGGGATCTTCTTTATAATACTTTCAAATGAATCATACAAGGAAGCACTATGGAAAAGGGCTGGAAGCAAACATGGCAAAATCTTCTCTTTCAACATTTTGAGATAGAAGATATTACTCTGTTACAAAAGTATCTTCCCAAAAACTGTACTTTTGATAGTTTTGAGGGAAAATATTATCTAGGGTTAGTCTCTATGCATATGACTAACGTCAAGCATAAAGCAACAGGCAGTATAACATGGTTTAAGCACTATAATGAACTCAATGTGAGAACGTATATAGTTCATGACAATAGACCAGGGGTATTGTTTCTAAGTTTAGATGTCGACAGCGTAGTCTCCATTTTTGGAGCTAGGGTTTTTTATGGATTACCCTATAGGTTCAGTCAATATGAAACTAAAGAAGATCAAGTGACCTCTTTTAGAAACGGTGAAGTACAATTTCAGACGCAATATAAAATCACTTCAGCATCAAAAGTGTATGATGAAAAGACTTTTGCATTTTGGGCAACACAGAGATACTTCTTTGCCAATAGATATTTAGGTGTCAGTTTTAAAGGTGAAATATCACACGAACCTTGGGAACTCTGTACTGCAAGTGTAGAAAACTCTAACCTAGCCGTCTTGGATAACTACAAGTTAAAAACGCAGCATCCAGATATCTTGTTTTGTAAACATATTGATGTACAAACCAATAAACTCACTAGGATCTAAGTGAAGTTACAAAACTCTTTGATCTAAAATGAAATCACGTATAAAATGTATAAAAGTAGATACACTTTGATTTGCATCTGCACGGAAGATTGCCAGTTCTTTATAGGTGTCTATACGTTCATCAAACAATGCTCTGGCTCTGGCTTCATCTTGGAGTAGAGGGTCGTTTAGCTACGTTCCTTGTCTGAGATGCGATCCATGTATCACATCAAAATCAGCATCTATATGTACGATGAGAGATTTTTCCGGTATGGAACTGTATATAGGCAGTCCACCACCTGTAGCGATGATTTGACCTTTTTTTTGGGTAAGTTCATTCATGCATTTTTGTTCAAGCCCACGAAAATACGCTTCACCTTTAGTTTCAAAGATCTCAGAAACACTGGCGTTTTGCTCTGCTTCTATGATAGTATCAACATCTGCAAATTCTTTATAGAGTTGCCTTGCAAGTACTTTAGCTACACTTGTTTTACCACTTCCCATAAAGCCTATCAAGACTACGTTGTCGTATACTGCTGTGAAACCCACTTTGTACCCCTTTAATTAAGATTTGTAATGAGCATGCGCTCTTCTTCGCTGAGAGGTAACGCCATTTACCACTTTCGAGGTCGAGGTTAAAACTGCCAATGCTGATTCGTTTCAAGTTCTAACACCTTTAAAGGCGTTCCAAATTTTGGGTCTTTCAGCGCCCCAAAAAGACGGCGGATATGCCGATTTTTCCCCTCGTCAAGTTGTACTCTGAGTTTTGTTTTCGCACCACCAAAGCCTACTTTTTCGATGCTAACAGTTTTGAGTAGTCCGTCTTTGCTTTCTACGCCTTTCATGGCCGCTGCGATATGTTCATCTGTGACGTGACCTCTTACCCACACTCTCGTATACTTTAATGCAACCCTCCAGGTCTGGTCAACGCGTCACCGATTTTGCCGTAAGTGGTAAAGAGTAGAAGCCCCTTGGAGTCTAGGTCAAGGCGTCCGATGGGCATCCACCCGTCATCAAAAACCCAATCGGGCAAAAGATCATAAACTGTTTTTCGACCAAGTTCGTCAGATCGTGTGACCACATAACCCTTAGGCTTATTGAGTACTAACAGTTTTTTAGAATCGTTTGTGGTTCTAGTCATCATCCTCAAATTCATCTTAGATCAAACTCTATTTCTACGGGCTCTTCTACCACTTCTTTTATATCACTAATATTTTCAGGAGAGATATGTAGCGCCATTGCGACAAATACGGCTAGCGCATTATCATCTACGATCTCTTGGCATGTTGCAGAGGTGTTGTAAACGGTGAGTATGCCGTCTCTTGCGAGTACATCATTGGTGCTTATGCCTAAGTTCTTCGGCTACATGATGCAAGTCTGGACGTTGAAGATATATCCCATCAACTTTCATTGAAAAGCCTGTTCTTAATGGTAATCCGAACATGTTTCTTCCTCTTATTAAAATATTTATTTGAGTCGATTATAGCTAAATAATTCAATGAAATATCTATTTTCCAATCAATTAAAAGTTAATTCACACACTACTTGTGCATGATCACTTTTAAGTAAAGAACCATCTTTATTTTCTTGTAGATGATCATCCAAGACAGTATAATCGGTCACCTCGGCAATTTTATTTTTATTCTCTTTATGAAAATCATTTGAGATAAAAATGTAATCCAGTACATTTCCTTTACCTAGAAAATAACTCGTCGCTTTTCTTTTTGGTTCTTTTGCCTCTGGATGAGGGTTATACACCTCTTCTTTGTACTGATAACTTGCATCATGTAAGAACAAGACCTTCTTTGCTTTTCTCGTCATGGTATGTGTGATTTGTTAGTGCATCAATGGTGATGGAAAACTCTTTATCATTTAGATCACACAGGAGAACAGTGGGTTTATTTTTGTATTTTTTTATATCAAAGAAAAGTGAAGATGCTTCACACAGCTCTTTGTTTTAAAGATTTAGAATATTGACCTTCTAGTGCTTTTATACCAATTCTTTTTTATGCTGCTACACTATGGCTTTCATTAAATACGTATTCAAATTCATTGATTCTATTGGACTTTAAATGACAGACATACACTAAAAGTTCTTTTTTATTAGGAAGTGTTATCGTTGCCTTTATGGGTATTCTTGAAAAATGAAAAGTACCTTCAAAACCGTGCTTTTCAATGCTGGGTAGATGTACGTCTACTGCTTGTATGTTTACTATGGGGTATTTTGAGGCAAGGCAACCGTGGTAGTAACATATTTAGTTCTATTTTTCTTACTTAATTTTGCAACGTCCACAATTTTAAAATACGTTAAAACCTAACTCTTCAACAAGATCTTTTAAAGCATCCCTTGAAAATACTTCTTGAAATCCAATAATATCACAATCCATTTTTAGTATTTGATGTTTTATCCATGTGTTTTTTCAAACCATTGTTTTTGCGTGAACTTATCTTTTTTTGTATACCAAGAGTAAGGAGGCTCTACAAATTGGAAAAGATTAAATGTACCTAGTCTTATTTTCATACAATGAGTATAGCTAAATATGGGTGTGAGGTATTAATCAATTTTAGATATGATTCACTAATTAAAATTTAGGATACTTTATGGATTTTTCGTCGTTAGAGACTTGGGGCTATTTGGCCATCGCTTTTTTTGCTTTTGGTGGTTCGTTGTTCATCGTGGCAGCAGCAGGTGTGTTTTCCTTTATGGGAAAGATGGATTTGACTACGGCATTGGCTGTGGCAACGGTCTCTAACTTTTTGGGTGATATGTTTCTTTTTTATCTGGGAAAGTACCAGAAAAAAGAGATACAGCCTTACTTTGCAAAACACAAACGTAAAATAGCCTTAGCCACACTCATCATGCGTAAGTACGGTATAGCGGCTATATTCATACAGAAGTTTCTGTATGGTATAAAAACCCTTGTACCTCTTTCTATGGCACTGTCAAAGTATGACTTTAAAAAGTTTGGGTTTTACAATGTTTTTGCATCTATTGTCTTTGTACTGACCATAGGGCTTTATGCGTATTATTCCAGTGAAGCGATCATTTCAGTGTTCGCGTATATCAAAAACAATCCATGGATCGCACCTGTGATTTTGTTTTCAGTATTATTGGTAGTGTGTGGTTTTTGATGGAAAAGATGACAAAGAAGAAGAGAAAGTAAGACTTCTTCTTTGAGTGCTTTATCGGTTTAGCCAGTAAATAAGACTGGGGATATTTTCAATACCAAAGTAGAAAGAATTCTGGTTGATCCTATTTTTGTCTCCATCTCTATAGACATAGGTAAATCTAAATATATCAATAAGATCAACATAGGCATTGACTCCATAGGCACTGTCTTCTTTATAGAATGCGCCTTTCATGTCTCCAAATACACTTACACCCTGCACCAAATTTCATAAAGTCATCATACTCTTTAAATGCATTGATATCCATACGCACAAAATTATCTGTATCATCACTGATGACATAAGAAGCTTTGCCTTCAAATCCATTCACAATGTCATGATCGGTATAATATAGAGCGGTATATCCAAAGCTGATGCCACCATTACTTAAGTCTGCAGCAATTTCTCCAGGTAAAAGTCTTAGTGCTGTACGTAAACCTTCTTTCCCTTCATCCTGAGGTACATCTAACGGTAAAAACTGAAATCCATCTTTATCTTTCAGAAAGGTGCTGGCAGTCCATGCGCCTACACTGCTCATTGTGGCAACTGACCGTAATGTTCGGATAAATTTCCGCTCTGTCATTTTCAAGTGTAGTGATACGGTTGATGATAAATCTTAAAGGTCTTTTATACCAGTTGTCAATGTCTTCTTGTGCATAGGCCAGAAAAGAGTTTTCAGAAGGCTTGAGGTAACTGCATATCCAGTTTTGTGAGGAATTTTTTAAATTCCTCATTGTCATAACGTTTTTCATTGGGTTTTTTGATATTGAATGCATTATAAATGGCAGAAAAACGATCAGTTGTTTTTGGTATCAGCATGATAAAACTCAGTTTGTAAAAAGAGTGTTATAGGCTGCCAATGCATCAGGATTATTATCTAGTCCCAGCACTTGTTTTCAAGTACATTCATAAGTTCAATTTGAGAAAAGTGCTTATATTGGCTTCTTTGTTTAAGTGATTCCGCAAGATGATAGATGGCATCATACACCCCTACATAATAATCATATTCACGGAAGTTTTGATCCAAAAATGCACCAAAATGTCGCCAAAAACTTTCCTGTAATGGGATGATATCGAGAAGAGAGTATGAGTTTTTTATTTGAATCATTTCTAAAATTCTTGTTGATGGCATCATAGAGTTTCATAGATTGCATAATGCCAAAACTGTCAAATACAGGGATAAGGTTTGTCGTAATAAAACCCAACAGGTAGCTCTTCATCCTCTTCCTCTTCTTTTTCTTCGAGCTCTTTTCTGATGTTGCTTGGATCCATAAATAAAAAGTGTGTTGCTTTATTGTTAAGTGCTATGGCTAGATCCAAGGGTACATTGTCATAGAGCCCACCATCTATGAAGTAGGCTGAATGATGTTTGCCTTTATAGGCATACTCCAGTTTGACCTGTTGAAAAGCACCCGGAAAAGCACCTGATGCAAAAAGAAGGTTGACCAGTTTCTGTCTGTCTTTTTCTATACCTGGGATAGAGAGGTAAAAGGCTGTACTTTCAGGAAGGATTTTATTTTCAACAATACCCTGTCCGTTTTTTTCTTTAAAGACAAGAGGTACAGAGAAGTTCTGATTTTTGATGTTGATACCGGAGATCTCTTCTACAATGGGTTTGACCTTGGTGACTGAAACACCTAAAGGTACTTCACAGCCTTTTTTGAATATAGGCTTTTTGAAGATGCTCAATGATCGTGTCACCTTTTTTTTCTAAACCTCTTCTTGTAAATAAACTATTTTGATTGCTGGGGTCTTCTCCTACAATGGCAAGGTCTTCAATACCAAGATTGACCCATGTCTCATAAAATAAATTGTCATCAACACTGTTGTGTAAAGGTACAGAATCTTTTTGACACCAGTACATGGCAGAGAGTAATGCATTGATGGAACCTGCAGATGCTCCTGCAACAGAACGTAGATCTGGTTCTAAAAGTTTGCCATGGTTTCGTATATGTTGAGCATTTTGATCATGGCCCAGTTATAGCCAGCCTCATAGGCACCAAGACTGACACCTCCTGATATGACCATGGAGAAGTTTAATGTTTTACGTTTGTCATCGTACCTCAATAGCAGAAAGTGTGAAAGTGAGTAGAGAGAGAAGAAGAGAGATTTTTAAGAAGGTATTCATAACGTGTAACCTTTGATGGAAAAGATGAGAAAGAAGATAATGAACCTGCCAAAAAAGCATCTAAGCTTTTTTACTCTTTACAAATTTTTCAATACGTCTTATACCTTCACGAATAGTAGTGATGTCTGTAGCAAATGAGAATCTAAAGTAGCCTTCTGCGCCAAAACCTATGCCCGGAACGACAGCTACACCTGTAGATTGAAGCAACTCTTTACAAAACTCTATGGAATCATTTGAGATATCTTTGATATTGACAAAAAGATAAAATGCTCCTTGCGGTTTAAGTACGGAAAGTCCATCAATTTCGTTAAAGAGTTTTACGGCTTCATCTGCTCTGCCTTCAAAGGCTCTTCTCATACTTTCGATCTCTTCATCTACTTCACCTAAAAGTGCAGGAATAGCTGCTTTTTGGGTGATGGAGTTGATGTTCGAAGTGCTTTGACTTTGAAGTTCATTCATAGCGGCTAATGAGCTCTTTGTTCGGTGTTGCCAAATATCCAAAACGCCATCCTGTCATAGCTACAGATTTACTCAGTCCATTGATGGTGATGGTTCTTTGGTACATGTCATCAGAGATACTCGCAGCGGCGACAAAGTCTATGTCATAAAGCAAGCTTTTCATACATTTCATCTGATGCCACAATGATGTCTGTACCTTTGAGTACTTCAGCTAAAGATTCAAGTTCTGATTTGAGAATACACTGCACCCGTTAGGGTTAGAGGGTGTGGTCAGGATAAGCATTTTTGTTTTAGGTGTGATGGCAGCTTTAAGTTGGTCTGCAGTGATCTTAAACTTACCTATCTCATCTGTTTCTATAATGACAGGTGTAGCACCGGCATACTTTACAAGCTCAGGGTAGGTTACCCAGTAAGGTGCAGGGATGATGACTTCATCACCTTCATTGAGTACGGTTTGAAAAAGGTTGAAAAGTGACTGTTTCGCACCATTGCTTACAATGATCTCAGAGGGAGCATACTCTAAGCCGTTGTCTCTTTTGAGTTTAAACGCTACAGCTTCAAGTACTTCTGGCATCCAGGTACTGCGGTATACTGAGTAAAACCGTCGTTGATAGCTTTAATGGCTTCTTCTTTGATGCGTTGTGGCGTTTCAAAGTCTGGTTCTCCAGCAGAGAAGGAAAGTATGTCTTTACCTTGGGCTTTCAAATCACGTGCAAGTGAAGAGATAGCAATAGTAAGTGAGGGTGACAGTGTTTGTATGCGGTCAGAGAGTAGCATGTAAAAACCTTATGTATAAATTGGATTAATTATAGCAAAAAGTGGTTGATAAATGACTAAGAGTAGAGTGTTATAAAAAATATAACTCTCTGTGTCATAGGTGTGCGTAATTTTGCACCATTCTGCTTAAGTGTTTTGTTGGAAGTCGTACTTTTTTGGACAAATAGTTACTTGTCTTTTCCAGTGATCCCTGCAGTAAGCACAAATCGCATGGCCTCATCACCCGTCATATCTAACAGACGAACATCCTCTTTTTTAACAAGTATGGTATAGCCACCCACCATATAACTCATAGGCAGATAGACAAGTACACGATCTCGATCACGAAATGATTCTGGGAGTCTTCCTGGGTCTTCTTGAGTGATAAAACCTATGACTTCCATGTCATTAACGGTCACGACCACTGCTTGCCCAATGCCCTCTTTGGTCGGTGAGAAAAAATCAAAGAGGTCACGAAATGCACGATAGACAGACTTGATAAGTGGCAGACGGTAGAGTACTTCTTCCACCAGGTTAAAGATCTTACGTACCAGATAGGCCTTCATCAGCAGTCCAACACTAAAAACGATGATGATACCAGAGACCATACCAAGACCAGGAAAGTAAGCGCCCTGCGGTAAGATGTAACGAAATGCTTTACCCATGATCTCTTCAGAAGAGACACCTAGCCAGTAGAGTAGATAGATGGTCAATACAAGGGGAAGAAGAGTGATGAAACCTGTAAGGAGCGTTTTACTTAGATACTTTAACATAAGGTTACCTTTTATTTTTTTCTATTTAAGATTAAAATTATAGGACAGTTAGCCTTTTAGAGATGCAAATCTAAAAAGAGTCTATCAATCCATAGAGTGGATAAAGTTATTATAAATTTCTTCAAGATCATGGTCTTTTTTCTTCAGTGCTTCTTGTTTTATTTTTGGTAATGCTTCTTCAAGCACATCTATACGTTTCATGAGGTATTCAAAGATCTCTTTGTTGACATCTGGTATTTTGTCATGGCTCAGAGGGCTTTTATCATACCCACGTTTGAGTACACGTGCAGGTATCCCAACGGCGGTACAGTTTGGAGGAACATTTTTAACGACCACGGAATTGGCACCGACTTTAGAGTTCTCTCCTATTGTGATGTTTCCAAGAATCTTAGCGCCTGCACCTATGACTACGTTGTTCTCAAGTGTAGGGTGTCTTTTCCCTTTGCTTGTACTGACTCCACCAAGGGTCACTTGCTGGTAAATGATGACATCATCACCGATGATGGTCGTTTCACCTATGACGACACCCACACCGTGGTCTATAAAAACCCTGCGCCCGATCTTTGCTGCTGGATGTATGTCTATCACAGTGAGAAATAGCCCAATGGCTGAGATGAATCTTGGTAAAAAACGTAATCCTAAATTATAAAGAGAATGAGCAATACGGTGAAACAACAAAGCCCATAAACCAGGGTAATTAAAAAAGAGTTCAAAGGTAGAATGTAATGCAGGGTCATTTTTCTTTACATTTGTAAAGTCTTCTTTGATAAGACTAAATGGGTTCACGGTAGTTCTCCTTCGTCTTCTGCATTTTCATTGTTGGCTTGAATGGTTTTAAGATAGCTATTTTCACTTAAATAGAGGTAAAGTTTACCTAAGAGTTCATTTTTTTCTTCTTGAGTAATATGGGGAGACTCTTCTATACGGTATTTGAGTATTTTGTCCATAAGGTTGGTGTCATAGTCTAGGTCATCAAGGACATCCATAAGGTTTTGGGCTTCTATGAGATTGTCAACCGTATAGTTTCCCTTTTCATCAAAATTGATAATGGCTTCTGTTGGATGGGTAAAGAGATTGTGTTTCATACCTAACACTTCTTGGTATGCCCCCGTAAGAAAAAAAGCTAAAAAATACTCCTCTTTGCTCACATCAATATCATGCAGATAGAGTGGTAGATCACGGTTAAAACCTATCTCACCATCGCTGTCACAGGTAATATCCCAGATACTTGCAGGATTGGTTGGTTTTTTATCTAGTTTGTCTAATGGCATAATAGGAAAGTGCTGTGAGAGTCCCCAAAAATCTGGCAATGACTGAAAGGCAGAGAAGTTGACAAGATACTTCTCTTGTATGCGGTCTTGTAACTTTTTAAGCTCATCTGTATCTTCTGCTTTTAGTAAAGAGATGGCTTTTTTGATGATGAGATTGACAAGTATCTCTGTGTTTGAACGATCCTCAAGGTCGATATAGCCTAGATCAAAGAGAGTCAGCAGACTCTCCATGTGATCAAGTGCATCATGCAGGTACTCACGGGCGTGTTGACGCGATATAGAACGGTATAGAGCATTGAGTTCTTGGATAAGAGGAGGGTTTTTTTCTTTAAGTCTTAAGCCTTTTTCATGGTATTCTTGGGAAAATAGCTCAAGGACAGGCGCCACGATCACAGAATGTGAAGCAGCAATGTAACGACCAGACTCTGTGAAAATATCAGGTTCTGCTACACCTTTTCTTTTGGCAATATCTTGCATAAGGAATACGACGTCATTGGCAAACTCCTGGAGTGAGTAGTTTCTTTCGGCTTTACCCTCATGTTGACTATATTCTACGGCTAAACCACCGCCAATGTTGATAGCACCAAGAGCATCGGCACCGCGTTTTTTAATTTCTGCGTAGATATTTCCAGCTTCTCTCAACGCTTTTTTAAGTGGAGCAATATCTCCCATTTGTGATCCAATGTGAAAGTGGATCATCCAAAGATGTTCAAGTAAACCATTCTTTTTAATCATTTCATAGGCTTCAAGCACTTCTGTAGAAGTAAGCCCAAACTTGGAAGAGTAGCCACCGCTTTTTGCCCATATACCAATACCTGAACTGTGCAGTCGTATGCGCATCCCGATCTTTGGTGCAAGAGGAGCTTCTCCTGATGTGTTAAATTCACGGTTTACTTGTATGATCGTTTCAAGTTCTCCTAAACCTTCAATGGTCACTGTAATGTTATGTCCCATTTTCGCAGCGATGAAGCAGAGTGATATCATCTCTTTGTCTTTAAAGCCGTTCACGGTGATAGGTGCGCCAAGAGGTGTTTTACTCATTGCTATGATAAGCTCTGCCTTACTTCCAGCCTCCAGACCATAGTGATAGTTTTGTGAAACATCCATAAGTGACTCAATGAAGTTTGGAAATTGATTCACCTTGAGTGGAAATACGGCTTGAAAAGAGCCTTTGTATTTGAATGTTTTTTTTGCATTTTGAAAAGTTGAGAAAAGGGTAGAGATTTGTTTTTCTATCAGGTGTGGGAAACGAAGAAGAAGGGGGCCTTTATAGCCTTTCTCACGTATCTCTTGTGTTATTTGAAGTAAAGAAGGCTTGGCACCATAATTTATATTAATCGTATCATTATTGATGATGAAATTGTCATCACCCCAAATCTCTAAACCAAACTTTTTCATAGTAGTCCTCTAATAAATAATTATGATTATTATAGCAAAACTTAATCTAATCTTACCTATAATAGTTATATGAAGAATCAGTTTTTGACGTATGAAGTAAATCCACAACATATTAAGCTCATTTCTGCAGGAGACTGGACACTCAAAACGGTGCCTCTGATAGAGAAAATACTCAACAAGGTACCTCGGGATAAAAAAATCATTTGGGATTTTTCGGGAGTAAGTGATTTTGACTCAGCAGGTATACTGCTATTTATAGAATACTATAAACAATTTCAAAAAGAGAGTCAAACTGATGTTGAAGTCGTAGGGTATACAAGTAACCAAAAAGAGATGTATATGCTACTTAAAACGAGTAATCAGGAGAGTAAGCCTCCTGTAAAAAAAAGTTTTTTGGAGAATTTAGGTAAAAACACCTTAGAAATGTATCAAGAGTTAAAAGATTTTGTCACCTTTTTGGGACACCTTTTTGTGGCGATGTTACATACATTGGTGAGACCCAAAGATATTCGTTTTAAAGAGATGGTCTATCACATACACCAGTCTGGGTTTAATGCACTGATTATCATAGGGCTTACATCTTTTCTTGTAGGGATGGTTATCGCGTATCAGGGTGCGGTGCAGTTAGCTAAGTTTGGGGCAGATATCTTTATTGTTGATACGGTGGCCATCTCCATCACTAGAGAACTCGGACCCATGATAACCGCCATTGTCATTGCAGGGCGGAGTGGTTCAGCGTACACAGCGGAGATAGGTGCCATGAAGATTACTGAAGAGATCTCTGCTATGCGTACGATGGGGTTTGATCCTTACTATTTCCTCGTACTACCACGTATTTTTGCTTTGATGATAGCCTTGCCTTTACTTATCTTTTTTGCAGATATCATAGGTATATTGGGAGGGTTGGTTGCAGCTAAAATGCAACTGGGTATCTCGATGACACAATTTACAGACAGACTCTATGAAGTACTGGAAGTGAAGCATTACATCCTTGGGATGATCAAAGGCCCCGTATTTGCTTTTATTATCGCAACCATAGGATGTTTCCGAGGTTTTCAAGTTTCCAATAACACAGAAAGTATCGGTCTGCATACCACTGCATCAGTGGTCAATGCTATTTTTATGGTCATCGCCTTTGATGCACTCTTCTCAGTGATCTACACGGAGCTTGGCATATGAATACTGTGATACAAGTAGAAGGCATCGTCACAAAATTTGGAGAAAGAACCATTCATGATGGTGTCAATTTACATATAGAAGAAAATGAAATCTATGGTATTTTAGGTGAAAGTGGTTCAGGTAAATCTGTTTTACTCAAAGAAATGATCATGCTTTTGGAACCAACAGCAGGAGAGGTAAGCGTGTTAGGTAAGTCGCTTACAAATATCAGTTTTAAAGATGCACAGGCATTACGCAGTGACTGGGGTGTTTTATTTCAGTTTGGGGCATTATATTCGTCATTGACCATAGCTGAGAACATTGAGGTACAACTCAAAGAATATACAACCATCTCCAAAAAGATGAGAGACAACCTGGTAAGTTCTAAGTTAACACTGGTAGGATTGGAGCCTCATGTGGCATCGCTGTACCCTTCAGAGTTAAGTGGTGGTATGGTGAAACGTGCTGCTCTTGCACGTGCTTTGGCGATGGAGCCAAAGTTACTCTTCTTAGATGAACCCACCTCGGGGTTAGACCCTATAGGTGCACGAAATTTTGATGCTCTCATCGTAGAGTTACGTGACTTGTTAGGAATCACTGTGGTGATGATCACCCATGATCTGGAGAGTATATTTTCTATCGTAGACAGACTGGCAGTTTTGGCAGATAAACATGTAGTAGCAGAGGGAACACTTGAAAATGTGCTACAATCTAAACATCCTTTTGTAGAAGATTTTTTTAAAAATGAGTACACTAAAGAACGATTTAAGGACAAGGTAAAAGATGTATAGCAAGGTAAATTATACAATAGTAGGTATTTTTGTATTGTTGTTTAGTGCTGGGCTTGTATGGTTTGCTTTTTGGCTGGCAAAGTATGGACTACAGGAAAAATACGATACGTACAAACTTGAAATGAAAGAGTCTATAGCAGGACTTTCTAAAGACTCCAATGTCAAACTGCATGGGGTAGATGTAGGAAGAGTCAGTGAGATACGCATTAACCCTCAAAACATAGAAACGGTAGAAATATTTCTTAAAATAGAAGAAGGCATACCTATTAAAGAAGACATGACAGCTTCCACACAAATGTTAGGGGTCACAGGGTTACTCTCCATAGATATAGACGGCGGTAGCAATGAGGCGAAGACGTTAGAACCTACGGAAACGTATATTCCTCTCATTAAGACAAAACCTTCGTTGGTCTCAAAGTTAACCAACAGTCTAGGCGGACTGGGTAACAGACTGGAAGTGCTTTTGATACAAAGTGAGAAATTACTCTCAGATGAATATATACAAAGTGTAGGTAAAGTACTAGATAATGTTGAAGTCTTGACACAAAAAGGTGAAGTGGTTGAAGATAAAGCCATTACTTCATTAGAAGAAGTAGATGTCACACTTCAAGAGTTTAGAGTCTCCATGGACAACATCAATGAGAAATTTGAAAAAGCTACGAGGGACTTTAAACAGATGCAAAAAGATTTTGCATCTATTAAAGAAGTGAGTATCCCTACCATAGACAAGCTTTTTCAAACGAGTAAAGATTTTAGGCGTGTGACATTGAAGTTTGAAAAAAGTTTAGACAGAGGGGATTATAATCTCAGAAAGATGCTTGAGCCAGTCTTAGTAGAAGTCCAGATACTTTCAAATCAACTCAACACCATGTCACGAAAACTAGGAGAAAATCCCAGCGATCTACTGTTCAAGTCTAGAAAATCAAGAGGAGGGCCAGGGGAATGAAACAGATAATCACTTTGATACTAGCGACAGTGTTTCTTGGCTGTAGTAAAGCGCCTGCACTGAAAGTCTACACTTTGAGTGCGCCGAGTGTAAATAAGAGTTATAGTTCACTGTATAAGAACAAGAGTATAAAAATCACCTATCCACAAAGCATTAAGGAGACACTCTCTGAGAATATGCTGTTTTCCTATGGTCTGAATGACAGAGGTGCTTACCAAAACTCACAATGGTCAAACGATATAAGCAAATTGATACAGGGAACATTGATAGACGTATTGGACGGTAGCAGGTTTTTTAAAGTAGTTCTTTCAGACACATCGACACTGCAAGAAAACTATAGACTCGAAACAAATATTTTTGATTTTGAACATAAGATCAGAGGGGAAGCAGTCTTATGCAGATGTATCTATACAGTTTACACTTATCAATGCAGATACAGGCCATTTGGCAAAAAGTAAACGATTTAGTTACCGTGAACCTACCATCACAAAAGATGCCAAAGGCTATGCAAGTGCAACCAATAAGGTCATGAAAAGGTTAAGTGCTGATCTCTTGGGTTGGCTTAAATAAAATTGATTTATCACATTTATTTTACTGAGCTTGAAAGTCATCAATTTTTACAATATAAGAAATTTTGATAAAAAAGGGCTATTTATACAAGAAAAATTGTCTATTTAAGTAAACTTACATTAATATTTGTAATATTAATTATTTGACACGGTCAAGAAAAAAAGGATAGACAAATGAAAAAAGTATTACTCTCAGCTGTATTTACAGCACAACTTTTTGCCGGAGGGAACATTGAAGTTCCTGTTGTAGCAGTTGAACCTGCCATCGAAGAAGTACACGAGCATAATGAAGAATCAGAGTGGTATATTGTACTTGCGGGTATGACACTACTTGGTGATGATGTGAGACACGGTGAAGCGCTGCTTGATAGTAAAGATGATTATGGTTACGGTTTTGGTATTGATGTAGGGTATAGACTTGGTAACGGTTTTGCTGTGGAGTATGATTTTACGTATGGGCGTAATAAGGTCAGAGAGATCACGGAATATGATGAAGTAGAAATCACATCAAAGTACTATACATCAGCACTCGATCTTGTCTATACTTACGAAGCAACAGAAAATCTAGGTATTTTCCTTAAAGCAGGGTATGAGTATGAATGGGAAAAAATCCCTGATCTTGACATAGACAGTAGGGAACATGATTTTGTATTTGGAGTAGGTATCGAGTATGCACTTGATGAAGATTATAAATTATTATTAGAGTATGAACATTCAAAGATCGAAGGTCCACATGGTGATTCGGTTTTTGCAGGTGTTATGTTCAATCTATAAATATTTGTTGAAGCATTTAAAATGCTTCAACTGCAACGGTTTTTTCTTCTTTACTCTCTAAGTCTTTTATCCAAACTGTACCGTTTACCAACTCATCTTCACCGAGGAGTACCACATAACGTGCATTGACTTTGTCTGCACCTTTCATGTGGCTTTTGAAACCTTTTGAAGCGTACTCAAGCGTAACTTTTGTCTCTTTTCGTTTAGCTGTTGCTATGGGAAAGAGTGCCTCTATAGCATCTTCTGTCATAGCACCAAGGTAAATACCTTCACGTGTAAGTTCTGGCATCTGTACCAGTTCCATGATACGTTCTATACCTATGGCAAAACCAACAGCAGGTGTAGGTTTCCCATCTAAAAACTCTACCAGTTTGTCATAACGTCCACCACCTGCGATGGCAGACTGTGCACCGATGTCGTTGCTTACGAACTCAAAGGCTGTTTTGTTGTAGTAGTCTAGTCCACGTACAAGGTTTGTGTCAACTTCGTACTTTATGCCTGCATTGTCAAGTAGGGCAGTGAGCTTGTTAAAGTCTGTGTCACACTCTTCACAAAGGTTGGTGATGAGCTTTGGTGCATTGGTGAGGAGTGACTGACAGGTTTTGTTTTTACAGTCAAGCACACGGATAGGGTTTGTATCTATACGTCTGTTACAGTCTTCACATAACTCGTCTTTTATCTCTGTTAAAAAACTTACTAAGTTCTTTTTGTAGGGAGGCATACACGTCGTACATCCCAGTGAATTTATCTGTAAGTTAAAACCGATGCCAAGCTCGTTGAAAGATTTGGCTTATCATCGTGATGATTGTGAAGTCTTCATAGACGGAAGCTTCTCCAAAACTTTCACATCCAAACTGGTGAAATTCTCTTAGACGGCCTTTTTGAGGTCTTTCATAACGAAACATAGGCCCATAGTAGTAAAACTTCTGTTTAACAGGCTGACGGTCAAGCTTGCTGACACAAAGGCACGTACTACGCCTGCTGTGCCTTCTGGTCGCATACAAACATCGTTACCACCTTTGTCTTCAAACTGGTACATCTCTTTACCTACAATGTCAGAACTCTCACCCACTGAACGTTTAAAGAGTGCAGTCTCTTCGAGTATAGGGGTTTCGATGTATCCATAGCCATACTTTTTTGCTATGGTTATGGCAGTAGTAATAATGTGTACAAAACGTTCACTTTCTTCGAAAGTAAGGTCTTTCATACCTCTTAAAGGATTAATCATAGGGTGTTTCCTTTTATGGGACGTTTTCGAGCTAAGCTCAAACAACTACGCTAACGCTGTGTTCTCCTCACCGGAGTGCTCACGCAACTGGTTGCTTTTAAAAAGTTGGAATTATAGCTCCAAGTAGGTTAGTATCGTTTGATGAATGTTTTCTATGGTATCCGTAGCATCTACTTAAAGGTGAGGTAATGTCAAGTTTTTCAAGTATGCTTTCTTTCATTGTTTTTGTACGGTGATGAGGTACTCGAGGCCACTTAGTTCTATGCCATCAAGCTGTTTTTGCTGATGTACGTTCTTCGAGTGTTTCCATCTTGGTTAAAAACAGAACTACTTTGTCCGGAAAATGTCCTTCAAGGGCAAACTTGTTTAGGCTCACAAGCTCCTGAAAGTCAAAGTCACCGTTGGCTAGCGCGTAGCCAATACCTGAAAGGAAACCACTGTCTGAAATGATGATTTTGTCTTTGTTGGGAGTTATGACTTCTTGATAATGTTCTGCACGGTCAGCTAAAAACAGTAAGAGTTCCGCACGTTTAGATGCTAAAGAATCTGCAAGAAGTATCTCTCTTGCCTTTTTGCCAAAGGGGGTACCCCCAGGTTCATTTGTGATGATGACATCAGGGTGCTTGTCAGCTATGAGATCTATCTGTGTGCTTTTACCACAAGTGTCTATGCCTTCGAAGAGTATGTACATTAGTTTTTGTACTCTTTTATCATTTTGAGTACAGTAGGGTGTAGGAGGTGGTCTACTTTGCCATCAAAAGGTAAGATGGAACGTACCACGGAAGAACTCACATAA
Organism: Sulfurovaceae bacterium; assembly: GCA_963698695.1. Lineage (GTDB taxonomy): Bacteria > Campylobacterota > Campylobacteria > Campylobacterales > Sulfurovaceae > Sulfurovum. The sequence goes on from CAVORT010000001.1 coordinate 246,151, forward strand.
CTATATTCTAGGCTTGGCATAAGAAAAATGGTCTCCAGCTCTTTTTTGAGTGAAGAGTTGGCATACCCCATCTGTATCTCATACTCAAAGTCACTCACCGCTCTAAGTCCACGTATGATGATGTTTGCATCCAGTTTATCTGAAAGATCAACCAGTAAACTATCAAACCCTAATACTTTTAACTTAGGAAAGTCTTTTGTAGCAGCTTCAAGCATGGCGATGCGTTGTTCCATCGTAAACATAGGTGTCTTGGAAGCACTCTTAGCTACTGCTACCACTACCTCGTCAAACATACTACACGCACGTTTCATAATGTCTAAATGCCCTACAGTGACAGGGTCAAAAGTACCAGGGTATATTGCGCATTTTTTCATTATTTCCATCTTTCATAAAGGTTATTTTCTATGCCTAAAACGTCATACCACTTTCCTATGACAAACTTCTCCATATCTTCAAGGCTCGAAGACTCAGAGTAGTAACCCATCACAGGTGGGGCGATGATGACGCCAAGTGTAGCCAGTTTTTGCATATTTTCTAAAGCGATGGCCGAAAATGGAAGTTCTCTAGGTGCAAGAAGTAACTTTCTTTGTTCTTTGATGGCAACAGCTGCCACACGGCTGGCAAGGTTGTCACTTATGCCACAGGCTACTTTTGCAAGTGTATTCATACTGCAGGGTATGATGGCAGTCGCATCCACTTTAAATGAACCACTTGAGATACCAGCAGCAATGTTCTGAGAATTATGAAGTGTGACTTTTTTGTTTTCAAAACTCTCAACGGTTAAGGCATTGTCAGAGACGATGACATGCACTTCGATGTCTTCAGGTAAGTAGTCTACAAACTTCTTACCCAAGCTGGACACCTGATGCACCGGTTATGGCTACGACTAGTTTCATGGGGTACCTTAGGAATTTTATGTATGGATTATATCAAAAGTAATTAAGAATCATGAATAATATAAAAAACGTTTATTTATTTTCTTGAGGTAAAATACATTTTATAAGTTATAAAGGCATAGCAATGACAAAAAAAGAACTTTCAATCAATACTAAGTGGGATGAGTTCGAGATGGGGACTTGTCGGGTATTTATAGAGGTATTGAACAAGTACATACCTGTCGTCTTTTTTCAAGACCATAAACCGAACCCTACTATTTCAAATAAAATGCTTCAAAGTGTGAATGATATATTGGATATGAGCATAGATGAGTTTGACAGACTGGGAGAGGTACTAGGTAAAGAAATCTATGAACAAAGTAAAATTAAAGAGTTCCATATAGATCAGGAAAATGATAACTTTGAGGGTGTTTACTCAGAAGCTATCATGGAGTCAGCTTCCAATAGTCAAATAAGTGTCATTGTAAAAGATGGTACAGTTTTTGTGTATGAATGACGGTACTTATTTTGATACGCTTGTTCCAAAACCACAAGAAAACGGAAGTGACGTGCTCTCATCTAAAGAAAATAGAGAAAAGATACTGGCAACGCTTCTTTCTTCTTAATGATTTTAGATGGCTGATGTGTATTTTGATCTACTTGAAGAAAATTGATTGGAAATCAAAGAGGTGGAGCGGGTGAAGGGATTCGAACCCTCGACAGCCTGCTTGGAAGGCAGGAACTCTAGCCGCTGAGCTACACCCGCAAATTTATTTGCAAAAACAAATAAGTTTACATGAAATGATTGTTCGTTTTATGTCTAAATATATGTGGTACCCGCGGGCGGACTCGAACCGCCACGTCTTGCGACATCGGATTTTGAATCCGACGTGTCTACCATTCCACCACGCGGGCATATGTCTCAAACGTAAGTGGAATTTTACAGACTAAGTACTTAAACATCGTTTAGAGGCTTCAAAATCACAAAAATATGTCAATTTGAGCTATTATGCAGGTTAACTTATATTAATTTGTTATAATGTCTTCATTAATTAATATCAAGGCGCATTTTGAAAGTTATCATCATTATTACTGCTATACTTTTTATGTACGCAGCATTCTCTACTTTTTACCATGATACAGAACTCATAGGAGATTTCGGCAAGATCATCGGTGGTACGAACATCTCTTTATTTGGTTATTTAGCATACATAGACACCTTTGTCGCATTTTATGTACTCTATAAATTATACACAAAATCGGAAGTTAGAACAGATCTCGATTTTTACCTAGGTTGGATACTTTTTTTCATCTCCCTGATCATACTTAGTTTTTTAGTCCTTGAAGCAAAAGATATAGGCTTCGTAGCTACACAGATATTTGAGTTTCTTCATCCACTCATCGGGAAAGTTGGTTTATGGCTTTTTTGGTTGATGGTGACTGCACTGGCGTTGGTTTTCATACTGGATGACAATTTTGAAATGCCCACCTTTAGTCTTAAAATGCCTAAGTTTTCACTTTCTTTTGCTTGGATCGGAAGTACTCTTCTGGTGCTGGGGTCGGTATTTAAAAAAGCATTTACCAACCCTTTTTCTTCACCTGCACTTGAAGATGAGATGATGCCTGTATTGGAAGAGGAAGAAAGACCTCGAAAAACAAAAATAAAGCCTAAGCATAAACCTAAACCTGTAGCAAAAACGCTCACTCCTGCTGAGATGCAGATGGCGGCAGAACTGAATGCTCGCAGTAAAATGGTTGAAAGTAAACCAGAAGAAGACGCCGTTATCAATGAGATCATAGAACTTGAAGAAGAGGTTGTACATAAAGAAGAGGCTGGACATACACATAAAACAGCGGGGCATCCAAATGTTCAGATCATAGAAGAGCTTGAAGAAAACTCTAAACTGATGAACGAAATAGAAAAAGGTGAGGTTGCAAAACCAAAGAACTTCAAGCTTCCTAAGCTGGACTTCTTGCAAAAAGCACCTAAAGTCACCAAAAAAGTGAATGAAGCAGAGATAGATCAAAAGATAGAAGAATTACTTGCGAAACTACAGCAGTTTAGAGTTGACGGGGATGTTGTACGTACGTACTCTGGCCCATTGGTAACGACCTTTGAATTTAAGCCTGCACCGAATGTAAAAGTCTCTAAGATCCTAGGGTTACAAGATGACCTTGCCATGGCACTAAGAGCGGAAACCATTCGTATTCAAGCGCCTATCCCTGGACGTGATGTGGTGGGTATAGAGATACCAAATGCCACCATAGACACCATCTACTTGCGTGAGATACTTGAGTCTGATGTCTTTAAAGAATCATCTTCATCTCTCACTGTGGCACTGGGTAAAGACATCGTGGGTAAGCCTTTTGTCACAGACCTCAAAAAGCTTCCACATTTACTTATAGCAGGTACAACGGGTTCTGGTAAATCAGTGGGTATCAATGCGATGATACTTTCACTGCTTTACCGTAATGACCCTGATCAACTCAAACTGATGCTTATAGATCCTAAGATGTTAGAGTTTTCTATGTATAATGACATCCCACACCTTATAACCCCTGTGATCACAGAACCGGTTAAAGCCATAGCAGCGTTGGCAAACATGGTAGGAGAGATGGAACGTCGTTACAAACTGATGGCAGACAGTCGTACAAAAAACATAGAAAATTACAACGAAAAAGTAAAAAAAGACAGTTCAGCAGAACCTTTTCCTTTTATAGTCATCATCATAGATGAGCTGGCTGATCTTATGATGAATGGAGGGAAAGAAGTAGAGCTTTCCATTGCAAGACTTGCACAAAAGTCTCGTGCCTGTGGCATACACTTAGTGGTTGCCACGCAACGGCCAAGTGTAGATGTCGTGACAGGTCTTATCAAAGCTAACTTGCCTTCACGTCTAAGTTACAGAGTAGGGTCACGCATAGACTCTAAGGTCATCTTGGATGCTATGGGAGCAGACAGCCTACTTGGACGTGGTGATGGTTTATTTACGCCTCCAGGTTCTACGGGACTTGTGCGTATACATGCCCCATGGAATACAGAAGATGAAATAGACAAGATCGTTGAATTTCTCAAAGACCAACGTTTACCTGAGTATGATGAAAGTTATCTGGTCGCAGGTGGTGCATCATCAGGTAGCAATGGAGAGGATGAAGAAATAATTCTTGATCCACTCTATGATGATGCGAAAGAAGTCGTCTTATCGGACAACAAAACTTCCATTTCATACTTGCAGCGTAAGCTTCAGATAGGGTATAACCGCTCTGCGAACATAGTAGAACAGCTTGAAGCCAAAGGTGTATTATCGGCTCCAAATGCTAAGGGTGGTAGAGAAATCCTCTAAAATTGACTAGGTGTTGTCTTCAGATATATAGCGTAATAAGAAAAATAAAAAATTTAACTTTTATTTTATAGGTAGTATCAAGCGTACAACTATAAGCTGTAAAATAATTTTTCAATTTAAAACAATAGCTCTTCATTAAAAAAACCTGACTAGTATTGGCTCTAATATCACGAAAGTATCTGGTGATGCAACTTATCATATGGGTGAGGTTTCGGGTCTTTATAATAGTAAAAGTGTACTGCGTATTTCATGCAAAAGGTAACAGAAAAATACAGGCATAGTCATATTTCCCCCTCACTTAGTGCATTTTTAACACTTTTTATGTCACCATCCGATACAAAAATCTTATCTCAAGGCTATCCTTAACTAATTGAAGAGTATTCAAATTATTTTTTGTTAGTATTAGGGACAAATATTACACAGGAGACCATAATGGCCTTATTAGAAGAATATAAAGCACATACCGCTGAGCGTGCAGAATTAGGTGTACCACCACTTTCATTAACAGCAGAGCAAACAGCTGAACTTGTTGAGCTACTCAAAGCTAACCCAATTGTAGATAGCAAATATGCTATGGACTTATTTAAAAACAAAATCCCTGCAGGTGTGGATGATGCCGCTTACATAAAAGCAGCATTTTTAAATGATATCATTGAAGGTAATGCCACTTGTACTGAGATCGATTCGATCTTTGCAACAGTCATACTCGGAACAATGTTAGGTGGATTTAACGTGGCACCGCTTGTTTCTGCACTTTCTTCATCTGATCTTACTATTGCTGAGTCTGCAGCAGGACAATTGAAAAACACACTGCTTGTGTATGATTCATTCAATGATGTAAAAGCACTGATGGATAATGGTAATGCATTGGCAAAAGGAATCATAGAATCTTGGGCAAATGCTGAGTGGTTCTACAACAAACCAGAGATGGAAAAAGAGATTACACTTACGGTATACAAAATCCCAGGTGAAACAAACACAGATGACCTTTCTCCAGCTTCAGAAGCATTTACAAGAGCAGATATTCCTCTTCATGCAAACTCATTCCTAGTCAATAGAATGGATAATCCACTCGATACAATGAAAGAACTCAAAGCAAAAGGACATCCACTTGTATATGTTGGTGATGTTGTAGGTACTGGAATTCATCTAGAAAATCTGGTATCAATTCACTTCAGTGGCACATGGGTGAGGATATTCCTTTCATCCCAGGTAAAAGAACTGGTGGTGTGGTAATTGGTGACATTATCGCACCTATTTTCTTTAACACAGCAGAAGATGGCGGATGTATCCCTATTCAAGCACCTACAGCAAACCTTAATACCGGTGATGTGATTACACTTAAACCTTTTGATGGTGTCATTGAAAAAGATGGAAAAGTGGTTTCAGAGTTTAAGCTTGAGCCAAATACTCTTCCAGATGAGATGAGAGCAGGAGGACGTGTACCACTTATTATCGGTAAAGGTCTTACAGCTAAAGCAAGAGAAGCACTAGGGATGGATGCTGGAGATATTTTCATGACACCTGATATTCCAGCTGATAATGGTAAAGGATTTACACTTGCACAGAAAATGGTAGGTAAAGCTGCTGGTATGGACGGTGTTAAACCAGGTGTTTACTCTGAGCCAGTATGTACAACCGTTGGATCACAGGATACAACAGGTGCGATGACAAGAGATGAAGTAAAAGACCTTGCAGCACTTAGCTTTGGTGCAGACTTTGTACTTCAGTCATTCTGTCACACGTCTGCTTACCCAAAACCAGCAGATATCAAATTACAGCATACACTTCCACAGTTTATGACTGAGAGAAAAGGTTTCACACTTAGACCAGGTGATGGAGTAATACACTCATGGCTAAACAGAATGTGTCTTCCAGATACTGTAGGTACTGGTGCAGATTCACACACAAGATTCCCAATTGGTATTTCATTCCCAGCAGGTTCTGGTCTTGTTGCGTTTGCAGGTGTTACTGGTATGATGCCACTTACTATGCCAGAATCAGTTCTTGTTAAATTCTCAGGTGAAATGCAACCAGGTATCACACTACGTGATATGGTAAATGCTATTCCTCACCAAGCAATTAAAGATGGTCTTTTAACCGTTGAAAAAGCTGGTAAGAAAAACATCTTTGCAGGACGTATTTTAGAGATCGAAGGTCTTGAACAACTTAAAGCAGAACAAGCATTTGAACTTTCTGATGCATCTGCAGAGCGTTCAGCTGCTGCTTGTACGGTTAAACTTGACAAAGAGCCTGTAATTGAATACCTATCATCAAACGTTGCACTTATTGAAGAGCTTATTGCTCAAGGGTATGAAGATAAAGCGACTCTTGAAAGAAGAGCGCAAAAAATGAGAGACTGGATCGCAAACCCAGTACTTCTTGAAGCAGATGCAGATGCAGAGTATGCAGCAGTTATCGAGATCAATATGTCTGAAATTACTGAGCCGATCGTAGCTTGTCCAAATGATCCAGATGATGTTAAGACTTTGACAGAAGTGCACGAAGCTGGTCTTAGAGTAGACATGGACGAAGTGTTTGTTGGTTCTTGTATGACAAACATTGGTCTCTTTAGAGCCAACGCAGAAGTATTGAGAGGAGAAGGGCCGGTTGAGACTAAACTTTGGATCTGTCCTCCTACTAAGATGGATGAGAAAACACTTCAAGAAGAGGGTTACTACTCAGTATTTGGAATGGCTGGAGCACGTATTGAGCCTCCAGGATGTTCACTTTGTATGGGTAACCAAGCAGCTGTGAAGCAAAATGCATGGGTATTCTCTACAAGTACAAGAAACTTCGATAACAGACTTGGAAAAGGTTCACAAGTATACCTTGGTTCAGCAGAGCTTGCGGCTGTTGTTGCACTTAAAGGTAAGTTACCGACAGCATCTGAGTACCTTGAAATTGTACAAAACAAAATCAAGCCAGAGATGAGTGACGATATTTACAAATACTTAAACTTCAACAAAGTTTCCAAAGCGGAACTTGAAGCGATGGTTGAGTAATCAACGCTTTTAAACACTTACACACATCGTGTAAGTGTTGACTCTATATTATCTACTATTCCACTCATTTAAACCTTAAAAAACAAACTCCCCAAACTCTAATTTTGCAGTAATATATGTACTAGAAAAATATAAGATATGTTGTAAATAAGTGTGGCTGTGTTTTACTTGTGGAGTGGTAGATAGGTGGCAAAATGCCCCCTATTTATGAATGTTTTTGAAATCCGTTAGCTACAAATTCAAATTCGTACTTGTGTGTCGGATATTGAGTGAGACCTTCTAGTATAAAATCATCTCTGGTTATTTGTCTATCCCATAGTCTGTACATGAGATCTTTGAACCAAGCTTTCTTCTCAGGTGTATCGAGTTCTATTTTTTGATATTTGCTATCATCTTGTGTACTGAGGGCTACTTTCATCATGCTCTCTTGAAACACTGCAGACTTTTCAGGGGTTGGTTTTTGATATGGAACTCTTTTATATTTAGGTGTGTTTACAGTATCCATTGTACTGGTACATCCAGTAAATCCAAGTGTCGCCAATGCGGCTATGATGAGATAGGTTGTATGTCTTTTCATCTTTTTCCTTTTATACTTAATTATTGATTTTTCTAAAGCCTCATTGTATCAAAATCACATAAATCTAGGTATGGCTATGTTATACTTTTTTAATTAATTAAAGGATATATATGAGAATCTCGGCAAAGTCTCCTGAAGCAAAGATAGCATACACATTAGTAGAAGAGTTGCAAGCGTATTTTGTAGCCAAACTTGATGATCTAAGCCAGACATTTGGACAAGGTCAGGGGTGTGAAGCCGTGGAGTGGGGACGTGATGAGGGAAGACATGGTGGGGGTGTGCGTTATGAAGCCAGAGATGCAAGTATTTTTGACAGAGGCTCTGTCAACGTTTCTCAGGTGCATTACGATGATGATGAGACTAAAAAGTTAAGTTCTGCTACAGCCATCTCGACCATTATCCATCCTGCGAACCCTCATGCACCTTCTATGCATATGCATATCTCATGGACTCAGATGCGTGACGGCAAAGGCTACTGGCGTGTTATGGGTGACTTAAATCCATCACTTAAGAATGATGACTTTCAACAAGCCTTTGAAATGACATTGGCCAAAGCATCTGGAGACTACACGGATGAAGGGATGGCACAGGGTGACAGATATTTTGACATCCCTGTGCTGGGTCGTACGAGGGGTGTGAGTCACTTTTATCTGGAAGACTTTAACACAGGAGACTTTGAAGCAGACAGAGCTTTTGCTTTAAAGATGGGAAAGAGTATCATCGATGTCTACAGTGACATCACTCATGAGGCACTAAAGTCCAAGCCTACCTATACTGAAGAAGAGAAAGCGACACAATTAGCGTATCATACGCTTTACCTCTTTCAGGTACTTACCCTTGACAGAGGGACTACTTCTGGACTGCTTGTACATGATCAAAATGATGTAGGTATCATGGGGTCTATCCCTTCACGTATCAATAAGCCTTTGCTGTATAGTTGGCTGGAGCTAATGCCTAAACCACAAGACAGCCTTCTTTTAGCACTGCTTGATGCACTGCCAGAAGGTAAAACAGTACTGGTAGATGAAAGAGTAAAGAAACGTTTGGCAAATGCCGTAAGAGGACACTACAAGAAATACCCTGAAGCTTTAAGTATGCAGGCTTCGGGTGAAGTAGTACCTCCTACGGTAGATAATCATAGTTAAGTTTACTTGCTGATGCTAGAGAATAAAGAAAGTGCTATGAGATTGTTCTACTGTATATCCCATTACTTCTTTCCCAACTTTAGTTCTGCTCTTACATTGGGTTTTTTAATTTCCAACGAATCATACCAACCTTCTGTACAACCATTTAACCCATAACCACTAAGTGCCTTTTCACGCATCTTGAGTACTTCCCCCTCTGTACACATCTAGGTGTCATTGGTAAGTTTGCCTCTAGCTGAAGTCTAAAATGAGTTGTATCTGTTGTTCTGTCTCTATCAATTCTCTTTCACTAAGTGAAGCCAATTTTTCGGGTAGTAGACATTGGATGTCAATGGCCCTTATTTGGTCGCAGAGTAGTTGTGAGTTTTCTATGAGGTTTTCACGTTTGCTGAGGGTGTAGCGTAACGGATAGGCATTCTCTATACACTGGGTCGTAAGAGATACTATGATGATAGTCGTGTGTCCTATGTGGTTGAGCATGTTGGTTTGTACGACTAGGACAGGTCTGGTTTTTCCTACTTCATGTCCTTTAGTAAGGTAGAGTTTGGCTAAGTAGATGCCTCCTCTGTCATACATGGTCAAGACCATCTGCCAGTGTGTTATCAAAGGCTTTATTTACTTTGCTATTGGCTTTGCGTACACGAAGAGAGGCTTCTTTCATCTGTTCTTTCATCTCTTTTCGTTTCATCACTTCCTCATACTCAGCGATAGCTTGACGTATGAGTTCGCTTTTAGTAAGGTGTAAACGTTTTGCTAGGGTAGTTACTTTATCAAAAAAACTATCATCTGTTTTAACTGTTATGGTTTTCATGGGACTAGAATCCTTTACGTCTTATGGTATTACCGTTTTACTTACTTTTTATGCCTTTGTCAATATGAAACAAATTTACCTTTTTGACGGTCTTTTTTAACCTTATCATAACTGTCTACCACGCCATTCATAGCGATGTAAATACCGTGTGTCTCAATGGCTTGTGCGAACCCGTAGGCAGAAGCTAGGTTTGCTGTGGCTTCAACGGGGTCTAGGCTGTAAGGCACCATGGCACCTGTAAATACCACACACTTTTCCAACTCAGCATCTGCCAGATAGGATGAAGAGAGATCCATCGTGTCGGTGCCGTGTATGACGATGATGTGACTATGGGGAGACTGGCTGATGGTGACTAAGAGTTCTAGTCTGTCTTGGTTGTCCATCTCCAGACTGTCTTTGCCTATGATGTGAATCATTTCAAAGTCACAGAGCCATTTACTTGCAATATCTTCTAAGGCATGGGATGTTTGGTCTATCTCAAGCATACCATTTTGAGGGTTATAGATTTTGTTAAATGTCCCACCTGTGCTCACTATCAATATCTTTTTACGACTCGACATGTAGTGCCTCGCTGTACTGAATTGTAATTCTTGTCATGTAAAATCTTTCTAACTAGGTTTATCGTCCTATATTTTACCTCAATGATGATAAAATGATGTAATTAAACTTGAGGAATATATATGATAATGAAGGGCAAAAAAGGTGTCATCTTAGGCATCGCCAACAAAAAGTCCATCGCGTATGGTATAGCAAAAGCTTGTCAAGAGCAGGGTGCCGAAATGGCAATCACATTTCTAAACGAAAGATTTGAACATAAATTAGCGCCTATCGCAGAAGATCTAGGGTGTGGTGCAAAACTTTATCCTTGTGATGTGTCTAAGCCAGAAGAGATCAAAGCACTAAAAGAGTCACTTGAGAAAGATATGGGTCAGATAGACTTCATTGTACACTCCATCGCTTTTGCACCCAAAGAAGGCTTGAGCGGGCGTTTTGTGGACATCAGCAAAGAGGCGTTTGATGTGGCGATGGATATCTCTGTGTATTCACTCATCGAAGTGGTGCGTGAACTCAAACCTATTCTCTCTTCATCTTCCTCTGTATTGACGCTTTCATACTACGGTGGCGTGAAGTACATCCCTAACTACAACCTTATGGGTGTGGCTAAAGCAGCATTGGAGATGACAACGAAGTACCTAGCAGAAGATCTTGGTAAAGACGGTATCAGAGTAAACGCCATTTCCGCAGGCCCGATCAAGACTTTGGCTGCTGCGGGTATAGGTGACTTTTCATTTATGCTCAAATGGAACAAAGCACACTCACCACTCAAAGAAAATGTCACTATTTCTCAAGTAGGTAACTCTGGTATGTACTTACTCTCTGACCTGAGTTCGGGTGTGACGGGTGAAGTGCATTATGTCGATGCAGGGTATAACATCATGGGGATGCCAGCTGTTGAATTTGACGATGCCGGAAAACCTAAAATAGCTTGGAACGGAGAGTAATTGGAAGCTTCTATCAAAGTTGATTCTGATGAGTATCTGGCTAAAAAAGCTTTTTTCGACAAAGTACTGACCATCTACGGACGTAACCCCGTCATGGAAGCACTGGAAGATGAAGGCATCACCATACATAAACTGCATCTCTCAAAGTCAAACAAAGATGCAGAAGTGCTTGAAAAGATGAAAGACATCGCTAAAAAAAGAGACATTGAAGTGGTGTACCATGACAAACAGGCACTTTCTCGCATCTCTAAAAATGCAAAACAAGACCAAGGGGTCGCTCTTGATATGCTTTTAGAGCATATGGGAGATGAATATAGCTTCAGGGAAACACATGAAAGTTACCGTATCATCGCCATTGATGGTGTCACGAACCCGCAAAACCTTGGGATGATCATCCGTTCGTGTGCGGCTGGAAATGTGGATGCGGTTTTATTGCCTACAAGAGGTGGCGCACAGATATCTTCACTGGTCATCAAAGCCAGTGCGGGGGCACTCTTTAAAATGCCTGTCATCAAAACATCTAACTTGGAAAAAACACTCAAATCTTTCCAAGATGAGGGGGCAAGTGTCTATAGCCTTTCTTCTCATGCAACACAGAGCTACAAAGACCAAGCGTATGCAGAGAAAACCATCTTTGTACTGGGAAATGAGAGTGAAGGGGTAAGCAAAGCTGTAGAAAGCCTCTGTGATGAGCGCATTGCCATTCCTATGCAACGTGGTGTAGAGTCTCTTAATGTGGCTGTCACTGCCTCTTTATTGGCATTTTTATAATACTTGATTTTTTGTTATAATCGTAATATTAAACCATAAAGGAATAAGATGCCAGAAAAGAACAAAGACCTTTTAGAGAAGATAGGGGTAGATGTCAGCAGCGAGAAAATAAACATAGACATCAATCAAACCAAAGCATTTTTTAATGCCCTTCAAAAAACATTTGAAGGTGCTGCACAAAATCTACAAAAAGATATCTCTGAAGGTAAAGTGGATATGGGTGAAAATGTGGGTATCAAAGTCGACAAAGACAACATTAACATAGACCTCAAAAAGACCAAGAACTTCATAGAAGAGTTTGGTAAGAAGATAGAGAACTTCTTAGGTGAGATAGACAAAGTCGTCGATAACATCGATAAGAAGTAAGGTCTTACAGCATATTTAGATGAATATAGGTAAAATTCCATAAAAGATGGAACTCTTATCTATGCAAAAACTTACAGCATTACTCGCGAACAAAACAACCCTCAACGAAAAACAAATCAAAAACATATTAATGCTCCTGGACAAAGGAGACACTATTCCTTTCATCGCGCGTTACCGTAAAGAGCTTACCGGCGGGGCAGATGATGAGCAGTTGCGTCTTTTTAATGACGTGTATCTCAGTGCCATGAGACTCTTAGAGCGTAAAGAGGAGATACTCAACATTCTCAAAGAGCGTGAACAGCTCAATGTTAAACTCCAAACGGAGGTAGAATCTGCGGAAACTATGACAGCTTTAGAGGACATCTACAGACCTTACAAAGAGAAGAAGAACACCAGAGCAGCCACTGCCATCAAACAAGGGCTAGAACCACTGGCAAATACACTACAGTCTGCCAAGCTAAGTAAAGAAGGGTTTATGAGCGAAGCCAAACGTTTTGTGCGTGGTGAGGTAAAAGATGTCGCGCAGGCACTTAAAGGGGCACAAGACATCGTCGCAGAACGTTTTGCAGAACAGCCTAAAGAGCGTGAAGTGTTGCGTGAGATGGTACAACGTCATGGGAACATCGAAGTTAAAGGCACCAAAACCTTCGAAGAGAACGGCAGCTTTAAAAACTACAAAGCGCACACTGAAAAAGCAGCCTACATTCCTTCACACCGTTACTTAGCCATCAAAAGAGGGGAGAAAGAGAAACAACTCTCTGTCAAACTTACCATAGACACAGAGCGTTACCTGGACACCCTTAAACGCTATAAGCTCAAAGAGTGGATGGGAAGCTCCAAAGCGTTACTCTTTGATGCCTACAAAGATGGCTTCAAGCGTTTGCTCTACCCCTCCATAGAACGTGAGGTTGCTGGACTTCTCAAAGAAAAAGCAGATGTGGCTGCCATAGGGGTGTTCGGTAAGAACCTCTCACAACTCTTCATGACACCACCCGTAGTAGGTAAAGTGTTACTAGGTGCTGACCCTGCGTTTCGTACGGGGTGTAAACTGGCCGTCATAGATGAAAACGGTACGTACCTAGATCATGCAGTCATCTACCCTGTACCTCCACGTGATGAGTATGAGAAGTCACGAGATGTGGTAGCAAAGCTAGTGAAGAAGTACCACATACAAGGGGTAGCCATAGGAAACGGTACAGCTTCCAACGAAACCCAAGCCTTTTTTGCCAAGACTTAATGAAGAAGGATTGACATCTACCTTACACGGTAGTCTCTGAAGCAGGGGCATCTGTCTACTCAGCGTCTAGCATCGCCACACAGGAGTACCCAAACTTAGATGTCACCATACGTGGTGCCATCTCCATAGCAGGCAGGGTACGTGACCCTATGGCAACACTGGTCAAGATAGACCCCAAAAGTCTAGGCATAGGACAGTACCAACACGATGTAGACCAAAAGCTTTTAGAGCGTAAACTCCATGAAGGGGTAGAGAGTCTGGTCAATGCCGTAGGTGTAGATGTGAACTCAGCTTCAGCTTCACTACTCTCGTACGTGGCAGGGGTCGGGATGAAAGTAGCAGAGAACATCGTCAAACACCGTGAGAGTGAAGGGGTATTTGACTCTAAAAAGGCTGTACTCAAAGTCAAAGGTCTTGGGTGCTAAAGCCTATGAGCAGGCAGCAGGATTTTTGCGTGTACGTGAAGGGAAGAGCATCTTCGACAACACAGGCATACACCCAGAGAGTTATGCAGTGGCTAAAGCTCTGGAAAAGTATGATGACCTGAGCGACACGAAAGGTATAGCTGAGGAGTTAGAGGTGGGAGAACCGACACTCAAAGACATCATCAAAGAACTAGCCAAACCAGGGTTTGACCCACGAGAAGAGCTACCGACCATACCTTTTAAACAAGGACTGACAGACATCAGTAAGTCTTAGAGAGGGAAGCATCGTCTCAGGTGTGGTACGTAACATCGCTGACTTTGGTGCTTTTGTAGACATAGGACTGAAAAATGACGGGATGATACACATCTCACAAATGAGCCAAAAACGCATTTCTCATCCTCTTGAAGTGTTGAGTGTGAACCAGTACTTGCCACGGGTGGAAGTCATCAGCATAGATATGGAGAAAAATAAAGTAGGATTGAGTTTAAAAGAAGTGTGAAAATAACCCTATCAAGCTGAAGTAAAAAGATCACTTCAGCTAGGTGATCAGATCCTACTCAATAATTCTGTTTTTTTAGTAGAGAACTCTGTATCTGTGAGTATGCCTGCGGCATGGAGTGAAGCAAGTTGTTCTATCATTTGTGTGATGTTCTGTGAGGGTTGTACCTGTGTAGTCTCTTGATCGTTTATAGGTTCTTCGTTGTTTTGAGCAGGTTGCTCGTTTACCACATGGGGTGTGGGTGCTACAAAATTATTTTGAGGCACAGGAGCAGGTGGTGTACCATTTGATGAGATCACAGGAAGTGTAGAGACGGCTATGGTTCCATATTGACTGCTGAATGTCAATGAATTGTCCCCGCCTTGTTGTTGAGAAACCCCACCGATGTTGTTGTCCAAGGTATCATAGATCGTTACCACACCATTGACTTCAACAGCGAGTCTATGCGTATGAGGAAAAACGGCATAACGGGTGTTGTTCTGTCCACCAGAGCTTGAAGGAGAACCAAGATCACTTTGCCACCAGTTCGCAGCATTTTTGCCAGAAGTAGGTAGTGGTGGGAAGATCTGCATAGAATTCAAGGCATTGGATATCTCAGAACACAAATTGTCGACTGTGTTTTTAAGACCGTAGTTAAACATGTCTCCCACCATGGTCATGCCGCCTCTCATCCATTGTCCTGAACCACCAAGTTGTGGAGCATTAAATTGTGCCATGCTTCCTCCACCTCTGTTGACAGCACCTATCATATAGATGACGGTATCTGTGCTCAAATTGTAGCGAGTAGGCAAGGTCATTGACAAGGTTTTGACCTTCTGGTGTAAGTGGTTGTTGCATGGGTTTTTCCTTTTTGGATGTTCACGATGAATATTGCTTTTTTAAGACAGGTAATAAAGTATACATTATTTGATCATATGATAAGTAATATAATCTATTCTTTAACATTATAGCAAAATTAAAAGAGATATAGCGTTTGTAGGTATGTATAAAAATAGGTCACTATGAGATATTTTTAGGGTATGAAAATTTCTATTCTGATCTGATGATACTACTGACAATCGAGAATGAGAATCTAATCCGGTCAAATTTAATTTCTATTAAGTATATATTTATCATATAATGAAAAAAAATAAAAGGATGATCCATGAAAAAATTACTACTCACTGTCTTACTGCTAGCACCTCTTTTTGGTGCAGAACTTAGCCTCACCACGGAAGACGGCTATGAACTTCACGGTTGGCTGGACAAACCGACAAGGTGCTTACTAAAGCAACGCCTATCGTACTCCTGGCACATCAGTTTGGTGCAGACCATTCTTCATGGGATACGCTTACCAAAAAGCTACATGAAAAGGGTATGGCGACACTCTAGTGTAGACTTACGTGGTCATGGCAAGTCTGGCATGCAAAAAGGGGTAGAAAACAAAGTACAAATACCTAAAAACACCAGTGAGGTGAGAACCGCATTTGATGCCAGTGCACAAAAGGTAGGGTTTACGAGCATACCACAAGATCTCATAGCATGGCTAGAGTTAGCTAGAAGAAGACAAAAGTCTAGATATGTCACAGCTTTACCTCATAGGTGCATCACTGGGTGGGTCATCGTTGATACCTGTGCTCAATGATTATGATGCCAAAGCACTCATCACGCTTTCTGCTGGAAAGTCTAAAAGCAGCGAAAGTGATATGGCACTCTCAAGTTCCATGAGCAAAACCTACTTCATCGCTGCAAAAAATGACCCGCTAGGTGCAAGCACTAACGCTTTAGAGTATGGTAAAAAAGCCATCGCGGGCACCACGCTTATACTCTCTGGTGATGGTCATGGTACGGTACTTTTACCAAAAGTGGAAGCGTATATCTTTTTGTTTATGGAAATGGCGAAGTAGGAGAGTGTAGTAAAAATATGTCAATATGACATATTTTTACTCAGTGATATAGATTTTCTGATATGATAGTAATCATACAATTTAGGGAGAGTCATGTCAACGCAAAATACCATCAAATGTCCCAACTGTGGAACCATATCGATATAGATGAGATCTTTTACCATCAGATAGAAGAGAAGTTCAAACAACAGCACCTCGCAGAACAGAAAAAACTCCAAGACGAAGTAGAAGCCAAACGTAAAGAGTACAAAGCACACCTCGATACCCTCAAAGCCAAAGAAGAAGCACTTAAAGAAGAGAAAGAGAAGTTCGACGAAGACTTGCGACAAAGCCACCAAAGAACAGCTCAAACTGGAACGTGGCAAAGCTTCATGATGAACTTAAACGTGAGTTGGTAGAAGAGCAGAGTGAGTCACTGGCACTGTTGCAAAAAGAGCTTGAAGACAAGTCCAAACAGGTACAGGAACTCAACGCCTCTAAAGCGATGATAGAACAACTCAAACGTGAAAAAGAAGAAGTGGCATCTGCTGCCAAAGTAGAAGCACAAAAAGCCCTCAGTGAAGAGCTCAGAGTGGAGAAAGAAAAACTGCTCACACAAGCCCAGGAAGAAAAACAACTCCTCACCAAACAAGTACTCGAAGCCAACGAACTCAAACTCAAAGCCAAAGATGAGCAGATAGAACAGATGAGACGAAGTCTCGATGATGCCAAACGTAAAGCAGAGCAGGGAAGTATGCAGATACAGGGTGAAGCACTCGAACTTGCCATAGAAGCGTGGTTAAGCTCCCAGTTTCCTTTTGACACGGTAGATGAGGTCAAAAAAGGTGCTTTTGGTGCAGACTGTGTACAGACCATCCACACCAGAGAACTGCAAAACTGTGGCATCATCTGTTATGAGTCTAAGAACACGAAGGCATGGAGTGACGGCTGGGTAAGCAAGCTCAAACAGGACATGCTCAAAACCAGTGCAGACTTAGGTGTACTTGTAACTTCTGTCTACCCTAACGGCATGGATCGTATGGGCTTTGTGGATGGCATCTGGGTATGTAGTCTTAGATGAGTTCAGGGGTTCAGTGTCACTGCTTCGTGAGAGTCTCATACGTGTACACCAAACCGTACAACGAGAAGAGAACAGAGGTGACAAAATGGCACTGCTCTACAGCTACCTCACGGGTAATGAGTTTGGTATGCAGATGAAGTCCATCGTAGACGGCTTCATGACCATGCAAACAGAACTGGACAAAGAACGCCGCTCCCTCATGGCAAGCTGGAAACGCCGCCAAAAGCTCATAGACGGTGTGTTGCAGAACACGACTGAGATGTATGGTTCGTTGCAGGGCATTGCAGGGGCTGGTGCACTTGGGCATATTGAGGCTTTGGAGTTGCCTGAGAGTTTGGAAGGTGAAGAAATATAGTATATACTCAGTATATATTAGATAGGTCAAAAATATATGCTATAATAGTATGAATTAAAAAGGGAGATGAGCAAATTCAAAGTAGTTATGAAACCACCAGTATCTATCAACAGACTCGAATTGTCATCTTATCTCTGAGATCAGTGGAAATATTGCTACTTTGAATGACCGTACCGATACTATGGTATTGTCCCTATGCTTCGTAGAGTAGATTCGCATCAAGACTTGACTGGTAGTTGGAGATAGAAGGTAACCTATTATGTGCCGTTGGTGAAGAGAAAAACAGCTATTTTAGATGGTAAACGTGTATTGGCAGTCACAAGAACTCATAGAAGATGAGGGTAGCGAGTAAGCCTATGACAGATAGAAGACTATACTTAGAGCAGTTTAGTATGATTTACTAGAGCACATAAAAATCCATGATCTGTGGCAAACTCTTAGTGATGCAGGTAGATTCAGAGATGTAAATGTGCTGTAGGTGCAACATATCGCACCACCGCGTACACAAGCTCTCACACTGATGCAACAGCTTTTGGTGAGTGGTTGGAGAGAGTGAAGAGCATGCACTCGGAAGAAGCTGTGTGTATCACACTATGAGTTTGAGTTTATACACCCATGTTAGTGATGGAAACGGTCGCATAGGCAGACTTATGGCAGTCTGTCATACTCATGGCACACAATCCGCTCTTTGGCATACTCGCCGCCAGAAAGCTCATAGCGGTTAGAGACCATCAAGAGATGCATACTATAAGGCCATAGGGGAAGACTCTACGACACAAGGAGAGATCTACATCTTTCATAGAGTTTATGTTAGCAAGTATTCTAGAAGCCATGGAAAAGGTCGGTAATGAAGTCGGGAGTAAAGTCGGTAATCTTACAGACAATCAACAGCAAATTCTCACAGCTATGAAACATACCCCTAAAATAAGTGCTGCCAAGCTCTCAAAGATAGTGGGTATCTCTACAAGAAAGATAGAAGAGAATGTGGCGAAGTTGAAGAAGATGGGGATTATAGAGAGAGTAGGCGGTACTCGTGGGCATTGGAAGGTTAATGTATAATATGAACTATCAATCATATAAAGAACGCCGCTCCCTCATGGCAAGCTGGAAACATATATGGCAGTGATCTATGATTTTTGTTCAACAGAATTTACCAAAATAACGTTAAAATAAAATGCAGGATATAAGGGAGCATGATGAAGAAAATAATTTTAGCAACTACTATACTCGCCAATAGTGTTTCACTTCAAGCTTATAGTTTTGATGACTTAAAGGATAAAGTGAAGACTTCTATTGAAGATTTTAAAAAATTTCGACATCCTACTGATATGAGTGCAAAAGAAGTGGTCGAAACGATGTCGATGGGCGTATTGAGTACAGATCTCATCACTAAAGCGTTTAAACAGGCATTGAAGATAGGTGTGAACAAAGCTGTTGATACTTTGGGGCAAAAAGGTGGGTTTATGGATAATGCCGCTGTTCGTATACCACTTCCACCACCATTTTCTCAAATGGAATCGATGATCCGTGCAGCAGGCGGCGGTGATATGATCGATGAATTTGTTCTTTCTATGAACAGGGCAGCTGCACGTGCAGCGCCACAAACGGCAGGTGTATTTGTAGCTTCAGTTGATGATATGTCTTTTAATGATGCTGCAGATATGTTGATGATGGATGGGAGTCCTGCAACAGATTATTTTAAACGGCACACAAGAGCAGATCTTAAAAAGCTCATCACGCCTATTGTGATAAAAGAGATGAAAACCAATAAAGTGTACAAATACTACAATGCTGTCAAAAAAATCTCTGATCCGATGGTTAAAACGTTTGCCAAAATGACAAACTTTATGGGAATGGCAGAGAAATTACATGTCAAAAAGTATATCCCGCAAGATGGGGTGAACATAGAAGAGTTCGTGACAGACCATACGATAGATGCTATCTTTTTTATGATAGGACAAACAGAAAAAATGATTCGTACAAATCCGGTACACCAAACCACTTCAGAACTTAGAAAAGTGTTTGGCAAGATCATGCCATAAATATACAATCTTTGGTGATGGTGGAGTTGTAAAAATGAAATTGATGTTAAACAAAAAACCATCCCACACTTTCTAAATACTACAGATCCATCTATTAAATCCATCTCATCCTCTAAAAATATTACACCAATATGACATCTATTGTGTTATAGTTAGTGGTAATATAAGATTTTCTACATATTTTAAGACGTTTAGTGAGCTTAGCGGTAGTGGTGGGGTTGGTTTCTGGCGTTTTGATGTGGTGTTCGGGAGTCAAGATGAAGAGCGACGTTTTGAGATCATGGAAGCTTTCCAAACCATCAAAGAACAGTATAGACAGATATTTTTGATATCTCATGAGAGTGAGATTAAGGAGATGTTTGAGAGGGTTTTGGGGTTGTGAGAAATAATAATAAGGAGAAGGGTAGTGATTAATTTTGGTTCGGAGTGGAATAAATGGGATTTACATGTACATACTCCTGCATTAGTAGTTCAGGATTATAAAAAAGGGAGAGTATGATGAGGTGTGGGATAGATATATATACGAACTAGAAAATTTACCAACAGATATCAAGGTTCTTGGTATAAATGATTATTGGTTTCTAGATGGATATAAAAAAGTAAAAGAGTACAAAGAAAGCGGAGGTTTAAGTAATATAGATTTAATTTTACCTGTTGTGGAATTTAGATTAAGAGATTTTGTTGGAAATGCTCAATTAAATAAAATAAATTATCATATTATTTTTTCAGACAAATTGACAGTGGAAGAAATTGAAGATGAATTTTTAAAAAAAGTTTGAGATTACTGAATATGAAAATCGTTCTTTGTCGAAAGAGAATCTAATATTGTTCGGTGGAAAAGTACGGCAGGAAACCCCAACTACAATGCAAGCTACATTGCCATCAGATTTACAAATAGGATTTAATAATTTTACTATTCCTTTGGACAAATTAAATGAATTGTTGAAAAAAGATTTATTCAATGATAAGTATATAAAAGTTATAGGACAAACTGAATGGAATGATTTTAGATGGGAAGGTAGTCCAAGTGATAAAAGAGCATTGATAAATGGTGCTGATTTTATTTTTTCTGCATCTCCTACACTTGCTAATGCGTTAGGTTCAAAGGTAAAATTAGTAGAACAAGAAGTTAATGACTGTTTATTGCATTGTAGTGATGCTCATCAGTTTTATGATGGAGAATACACTAGTAAGGTTCTTGGACATTGTTATACATGGATTAAGTCTGATACAACTTTTGATGGACTAAAACAAGTTGTTTATGAGCCACAAAGAGTAAACTTATCAGAAATAAACCCTAACCAAAAAAATAATTATCAATATATAAAAGAAGTCAAACTGTAGATGATGGAGAACTATTTGGAGAACAAGTTATTGGCTTAAATCAAGATTTAAATTCAATAATAGGTGGAAAATCATCTGGTAAATCTCTATTGCTTTATCATATTGCTAAAAGTGTAATGAGTTATGAAAAGTTTGAAAAAATCTCTTCTATAGAAGGTTTTCAAAGTATGAGCAACTTACCTGTATTTGAGTTAGAAGCAAAATGGGCTGATGGTCATGTATCAAAATTATCAGAGTATGAAGGCAAAAGGCCAATAGTTTATATCCCTCAAATGTATTTAAATTATATGGCAGAAAAAGAGGGAATGAAGATTTCAAACAAACAATATATGACATTCTAAAATCTAATGATGGCTATAAAGAATATATTGATGAAAAGCAGAACGAAATTTTAACTTATGAACAGCAGATTAATAGTGGTGTTAAAGAATATTTCTTACACCTTAATAAATTTTATGAATTGAATAGAGAGTTATTGCAATTAGGTGATAGAACAGCTATAGAAACAAATATTACAATTATCAATGGAGAATTAGAAAGCTTACAAAGTACAGCAGATTTCACAGTAGAAGAAGCTTCAAAATATTCTGAATTAAATCAAAATAATAAAGAAATTTCTGAAAGAAGAAATAATTCTTTGGAAACGCAAAAAAAATTGTTGTTTAGTCTGGAACAAAAGATAGTTCAAGTTAAAGATAAATTGCCATTATTTGTTAATGATGAATTTAGTGATATTCAATACAAATATAACATAGAAGATTTTGCAACTATTATTTCAGATGTAAGTGATCAAATAGGTAAAAGACTTACTATATCTCTAGATGTTTACTTAAGTGGAGACCCATTTAAGACAACTGATATTGATGCAGAAATAGAAGTAATAAATAGTCAAATAGTTGATAATAATAAAATGCTTACTCCTTTAATTGAAAAAATTCATAATATACAAGCATTGAATAAAAAAGGAGAAGAATTAAAACTTGAGCAAGAAAAAATTAAATTAATTGATTTAAAATTACAAGAAATTGATCACCAACTACAACGAGTTAATATTAATCCAATATTAGAAAAATATACACAACTTTTTAATTGTTATAATGATATTGTTGTAAAAAATGAAGATTATAAGCACATATCTGAATCTATAGATTTAATTAGTGAAATATCATTTGATATAGATAATTTTCGCAGAGACTTTTCAGACTATATAACTAAAAATAGAACATTGGAAAATATATTTGATGGACATGGGTTTATTGGAAATAATTTTAATTTTATTATAGATGAGCATCTTGAAAATATTAGATATATATGTAATAAGATGTTAAATGACACTGCATCTGAAATTGGCTTTAATCAAGGAAAACAGAAGCAAGAAATTATTAATACATTATTTAATAATTATTTTGATATTTCATATGATTTAATGCAAGGAACAGATACTCTTGGGCATATGTCTCCAGGGAAAAAAGGAATAATTTTATTCCAACTCTTCTTACATATGAGTTCATCAAAAGATCCTATACTAATTGATCAACCTGAAGATAATCTTGATAATAGGACTGTGTATCAAGAGTTAAATGACTTTATTAAAGAAAAAAAACTACAACGACAAATTATTATTGTTTCTCATAATTCTAACTTAGTTGTGTCTACAGATTCTGAAAATGTTATTGTTGCTCATCAAAATGCAAATACTGTTGAGCGGCCAAAGTTTGAATACATAAATGGTTCGTTAGAAAATACATTTATAGATAATACTGCTGAACACATATTGGAAAAACAAGGGATAAGAGAGCATGTATGTGAAATTCTAGAAGGTGGTGTTGAAGCGTTCAAGAAGAGAGAAAAAAAATATAATATATAAAAAGGATAAAAATGCCGTTAAATACATTTGTACAAGCTTTGAACAATGTTCCAAATGAATACTTTGGTCAGACAGAAAGATTATTTACTTATGAATTATATAATCAACTACGAAATTTACAATATCTTTTGCCGCATAATATTGTATTGGATGCAGAGTTACCTAAGAGAAGGCTAAGTCTTACAGAAGAACAAGATTTAAATTTATTATCATTAAATAATTTAATGTCACCAGATATTATTATTCATGAGAGAGATACTGCCAACCAACAATTACTTGTATCTGAGGTCAAAGCAGAAAAATATTTAAGTGCAGAAAAAACAATTAAAGATTTAAATAAATTAATTGCATTAAGACATAACTATCGGTTTAATATTGGAGTGTTTGTTGCAATTAATGTCAATATGCAAAAAATTAAAGATTATATTCATAATTTAAATCAAAATAATTTACAAATTATGCGGCCACAAAATATTGTTGATAATCAGTGGGATATACATATCTATACAAAAGTAGACAATAATGCTCAATGGGAACATGATACTCTTGTTACT
>CAVORT010000002.1:0-170799 GCA_963698695.1 Sulfurovaceae bacterium
TATCTTCCAGTAATGTTCTAGCACTCTTACGCATAAGTCCTGCTATACGTCGACGTCAGTTTCTCACCCCAGCTTCTCTCGTATATTCATCTATCAAAAGTTTGAGTGCTTTATCGGAGATGGAAAACTCGCGACGTTTTAACCCATGCTTTTTAAGCTCTTGCGGTATGAGGTAACGCTTTGCAATCTCAAACTTCTCTTTAGGTGTATAAGAGTTTAATCCTATAAACTCCATACGATCACGTAATGGTGCTGGTATTCGTCCTACATCGTTTGCTGTGGCAATAAAGATGGCTTTGCTTAGGTCGATGTTGAAGTTTAAGTAGTAATCTCTATACTTGCTGTTTTGTTCTGGGTCAAGTATCTCAAGTAAAGCAGCTGTAGGGTCACCCCTCATACTACGCCCTACTTTGTCTATCTCATCCAGTACAATGACTGGATCCATACTTTGCGCTTCAACAAGTCCTTGAACCAAACGTCCTGGCATAGCACCAACATAGGTACGTCTATGCCCTCTAAGTTCATTGACATCTTCCAAACCACCTAGTGCCATACGGACAAGCGGTCTTCCAAGTGCTGTGGCTATGGAGTTTGCGAGTGAAGTCTTACCCACACCCGGAGGGCCTGCAAAACAAAGTATGGCTCCCCCAGTTTCTTTTTGCTTTATCCCTCTGAGTTCTGCAAGCTCACGTACTGAAAAAAACTCTACGATTCGTTCTTTAGGTTTTTCAAGCGAATAATGGTCTTTATCCAATTCACTGGCTACTTTAGCAACACTCAAACTTGTCTTGGTCATTTTTCCAAAAGGAACTTCAAGTACCCACTCTAAGTACGTCTGTAATACATGTGCATCTGATGAGTCAGGATGTATCCTAGCAAAGCGATCGAGTTGTTTGGATATCTCTTTAAAAGCATCTTCTTGCATATGTGGCTTGAGTGCTGCGATCTTCTCTCTAAACGTTGCTATCTCTTCTTCACGTTGTGTATCCATACCCAACTCTTGTTGTATCTCTTTAAGTTGTTCTTTTAAAAAGTATTCTTTGTTGGTTTGTTCTATTTTACTATGTACTTTTGTACGTATTTCTCGCTGTACTTTTGCTGTTTCTATCTCTGTATTGACCACATCTATAAGTCCCAAAAGCCTTTTTTCAATGTTTGGCTCTATGTACAAGGCATACGCAACTTCTTTGTCAAGCTTCAACATAGAAGAGACAAGATCAGCAATGCGATGCGGTTCATCATTTTCTTCTATCGTACGTACCAAGTCTGCAGGGAAAGCACTGTTTAATGTAGAAATATTTTTTATTTTATCTCTGAGTATCCCCATTAACGCATCTACTTTAAGCTTATCAAAGCTTTCTAACTCGATGACATCGATGATGGCACGATTCAAGGCACCATCTTGTTTTTGCATGATCTTACCACGGGCAAGCCCTTGAAAAAGTATTTTTACTCTGCCATCTGGTATATGTACTTTTCGCATGATGGAGCCTACCACTCCAACTTTATACATGGCATCAAACTCTCTACTACCTTCTTTCCCTTCTATAGAAGAAGTCACGAAGAGTAACGAATTGTTTTCCATGGCATCTGTTGCAGCGTCAATATCTTTTTGGTTGGTTAAAAAAATAGGACTTATCATAAATGGGTAGAGGAATAGTTCATCCTCTACAACAATGGGTAATGTGGTTGGAAATGCGTCATAATCGCTAAGTTGCATGGTTTTGTTCCTTAAAATGTATTAGTTGAATTGTTTTATTATATCGAAGGTGTTGTCTTTTGACAACACTGTTGTGTTAAGAGGTGACAGCTATTAATCAAATATCTGACCAATAATCCCTTTTTCAGGTGCAGTAATATCTGTCATCTCAACAATAGAATCACTGTTTTTCTCTCTATAGATTTTTGCAGCATCAGGCTTACCGGTACGGTCATACAATGCAGCAATGTTTTCATTGAGTAAGTATTGACTCATGTGAAGTCTTATGAGTATTGTATTGACAAGTGGTGCATAGGTAGAACCTGGATATCTATAAATGTATGTCTTCGCTTTAGCAATACTGTCTATAATGAGTTTTTGATCTTTATAAACATCTTTGATCCCAAAAAAAGAGGCTTTAAGTTTCATGAAATCTGTATATTCTCGGTTGTCACTCTCACCATAACGTTTGTTATACTCATCTAGATAATAATTTGACAACAAATACTTTTCATTATTCATGTGTGCATGTGCGAGCATCATCATAGCCGTAGGCATAAGTGGGGACCGGACATGCTCACTCTTTAAAGAGATATAAAACGCATCTGCTTTGTCCATGTTGTTATCACTGATACTCGAGCCTATCTGCTTGTACCAATAAAGTGCTGGTTTGTTAAACTCTGTTACTTCTTCTGTACTACTTCCACACCCCACAAACAAAAACGCCAAAGCCGTCCCTGTTAAAATACTCTTTATCATATGCATATTCTACCTTGTAATATTGTAATAGCTTTATAATAGCTCAAAGTATGTAAAAAGCGTATTAGGTTTGCAACCATATTGCCAACATCTTTGAGAAAAACACAAAATTGTGTTTAAGTATTTGGCTGTAATACGATAAAGGCATATCCTGTTTCTTTTTCGATTGTTATATCTAAAGGGGCCAAATCCGTATCTATAAATTCAAAACGAATCGTACAATCTGCATGCATCACTGTTGCATAGTCATTTGTAGCGCCATAAATCCCTTTATGTGGTCTACCCATATAGTCAAAAGCAATGTGTGATGCAGTGTTGGCACTTTGTGTCCGGCCAATACTCCCTGTACAATTGGTAAAATCTACATTATTGATCCCAAAATTTCTACTTATAAAAATATTGGGACTCTCATCTGCATCATCCAATGTATCATCTCCGGCAAGATGATACATATGTTTCCCACTGGCAGGGTCTAGAGCAGTTTCTATTTTATCTACATTATTGTTTGCATCCTGACTTGAGGAAACCGTATAAAACCATCCCTCACCACCATCATAGCTACCAAATCTAAGATGCCATAAGCCCTGTTGCCAATTCGTTCTTAATTCTGCTTTTAGTCCTGAGCCTGTTCTGTCATTTTTATTATCCATCAGTGCCAAGTGCTGCGTATACCGTATGGAAGATAAAATCGTATTTGCTGCATCCTGCCGTAGATCTCGGTCTATTCTGGGCATGGCAAGGGCTGCCAAAATACCCAATACTACAATGACCATTACAAGTTCTAACATTGTAAAAGCTAATCTTTTTGCATATAACATCCTTGTTCCTCCCAACTGAGTTTTAACCCTTATCACATAAAACCTTTATATATTTTGTCTTCTAGTATACTGCATTTTGATTAAAATAAAACTATTTGTATGCTTACAATTAGAAGAGTATATTAACAATAATTTACCTATAATAATAACATAAAAAGATTTGACAATTTTTGACAATTTTTTGTTATCATTGACATAATTTAGGTTAGGTCTATAATTTAGATCTAATAAATTCATATATTATAATTAAGGTATCATCATGAAATATTTAAATCTTATTAGATGTTTATTACTTCCATTTCACTATATTATTTCTACTTTTTCCACACACATTTCATTTTCTCTACTCAAAAATAAAATGCATTCTTTTTCATTCATATTTTTACTTATCATGCCCATCACTACTTTTGCAACCACTTGGATAAAAAGTACTGATGGATTATCAGCATCTACCAACCCATCTCCTTATGATAATTATACAAATATAACGACAACCTTGAGTATTCCTTCTGCAACCGCTCTTAATGTGAGTGTAACTGGTAGAACAGAAAATAATTATGATTTTTTGTATATTACAGATAGTTCAGGTAATACCCAAACTTTTGACAATAGTATCAATACAACATACACCGTTACAGGATCTAGCATTACACTTAGATTTACTTCAGACTACTCTATAACTACTACAGGTGTTACTGTCAATATCTCAGATGCTACGCCTCCTCCACAATTGGATACATTTGCACAGAGATACACTACTAACCTCAAAGGGAATTTAAAAGTGATTGGTAACACGGTACTACAATCATCTAGTCCGACAAGTCTTCTTTCAAATGCTCAACTCAGATTAAGTTATGTCAATATTGATAGTGGAAGCGGTCGGTTTAACTCTTCAAGTGCCACTATAAATCCTACTGAAGCAGGGGTTGATGTCACAGGTGCTGGTATTATATGGGCTGGTTTATACTGGCAAGGTTACCTACATAACGATAGCAGTGATTCAGGCATAGACAATGTCTATAATTTTTCAACAAACCAAAGTACTGCAAATACTCAAATAAGTGCAGCTATACAGGCTCAAACAATTCTTTTAAAAGTGAACAATTTAGAAGTGAACAATGGCGCCTATATACCAATTGTGCCACAAGAGATAGGATTAGATAGAAACACCAATACAAATAATTATGTTTCATATACCTATGCTGCATTTGCGGATGTCACCGCTCATTTAACCAATACATCTCCTTCAGCCACCTATACTGTGGCAAATATAGCTACGCGAAGTGGACAAACCAGTACAGGTAATACCTATGATGGTTTGGGGAATTTTGGTGCATGGTCACTGGTAGTCATCTATGACAATAATGTATCCTTGTCTGAAAAAACAAGAAACCTAACAGTATTTGACGGATATACGGTTCTATCTGCACTTGGTAACCCCAATGAAACAATAAACCTCTCTGGATTTAAAACACCAAGTATTGCTCCTGATGGTGTTGATTCTACTCTCTCGGTATTTGCTGGCGAAGGAGATAGGAATATCCTTGGAGATTTTGCTTCTTTAACCAATCAGGATGGTTACACCTATAATCTACCCGATAACTCTGGTGCAGGAAGCTATTTTGCCTCTTTCATAGAAGGTGTGCCTAACAGAAACCCTATTATTTTAAATAACAATGGTATAGACATACATACTACACAAGTAGGAACAAGTGGTGGGGCGACACTTCCAATAAAAGAAAATCAGACCAATGCTTCAGTAAGACTAGGTACAACAGGGGATACCTTTATGCCTAGTATGATAGCCTTTGCTACAGAGTTATTTACTCCAAAACTGTGTTATGACTATGATGTGAGAATTGATGATCATATCAAAATACCATCAGACAACAGAGAGATATCCACTGCTCGTTGGGCATCTTCACCACTTAGTTTGACACTATTGATCCGTAGTGAACTATCCGATTTTCCTCTTACAGACAGCAAATTAAATGTGACTTTTTCTCCTTCTACTTTAGGTTATATTTCAGGTAGTTCTCAAGTTTCACCACCTAATGCCAATAGCTATTCAGACATTGGAGAGATCAATAGCGCAACAGGACAAATAGGCATTGGTACGGGAGCAACAGATAGTACGGGAGGAACCATTGGGGCACTTGAAAGTACCTATGCAAAACAAAAATTTTCATTTCTTAGTAATAGATTTGATGGTAACTTTGATATACAAGTTGCAGGTAACATACAATTTGATCCAAATAGTCTACCAATTCCTTATGTTTTATCAACTGGGGCGGATGAAAACTCACCAAATTATATTGGTCGATGTGCGAGTAATCCTATTTACAATCCTATCTGGGCAAACTTTAATATAGAACGACCAGATAGTGACCCTTCACAATCTCCTCAAGAGAGATACCCTCTTTACACACAAATTGTAGGAAAAGATTTTAATGTTTCAATAAGAAGCTATCAAAGAAACCTCACAACTGGTGAGTATGACATACCACTTGATACAAATGCAACTGTTGAACTAGAAATTATTGATGCCAGTGTCTTCGACAACAATGCATCTGCTGGTTATGATAGTACTTGTGAAGAACCAAATGCCATAGGTGATGGAGCTTTTATTAATTTTGCGCCAGATGGGATAAATAGATCTAGAGCAGAAGTTAGAATTCCTCAAGACATACCTAATTTTGCGAATGATACTGCACTTCAAAATGCTGCATTTAGACTTTGGATTATAACAACTACAGAGATAAACGGTACCAAAAACATCATCACTCATAACTGTACAACAGCTAGCAGTGATACATGTTTCCGAAATTTATACCAAAACGATATAGTCTCTTATGATACATCTGGAAACTGTAGATCATCATGTCAAACCTCCTATACTGCTGAAGGTTGCTATGAGTGTCTTAGGGAGTATTTTGCTTCACCCATCTGTTCTAGAGATAATTTTTCCATAAGACCAGAGTCATTTCGTATTGGTATCAGCGACAATAATGAAACGAATGATACAAAAGGCGTATTATTAACAGACAATAGCTCGAATTTAGATCCTTCTCTTTCATTAGCTGCTGGATATAACTATGCGATAGACATCAATGCCACCCGCTATAATTCTGACACAAATGCCAGAGCATACTACAATGAAAAGTTTGTTGCAGCTTCTGGCCTAGGTACTCTGGGAGACAAAACAAAATCTAATACCATTGCCGCTTTAGAATTTGTAGATAACGCTTCGTGTAATGATACTACCCATCGTTCCTACAACCTTAAAATGCAGGATGGAAAACTGTATGATAATGCCTATATTTCCCATAATAATGTCGGGCAATACAATATGTGGATGTTAGATAGCAATTGGACCAATGTTGATCAATCAACTTATCCCTACAAGGTCAACTTTGGGTCATGTACTATAGGATCAACTGATCCTCTTTGTACAGATTGTGACATAGCCAATCCATCGAGTTCTGAGCGTAACAGCGATGGGAAACTAGGATGTGTTATCAACTCAAACCTTTCAACAGGAAGTGCAAGTAAAGATGATGATTATAGAGAGATACCACTGCGTTTTGAACCATACACTTTTGATGTCAGTGGCATTATAATGGGTCTCCCAAATAACAATAATCTTGTTTACATGAATGATCTTAATACCACCAACATTCTAGACCGTGCTATGGCGGTACGTTTTAACGGACCACTAGCCGCGAGAGGGAAACAAGGTACACAACTGAGTAACTACACTGAAACCTGTGCTGCACGTACTGTGCTTTTAGATATTAACCGTTCAGTCACACAAAATGGTTCGGTTGTAAATGAAAACAGCATCATGAGTATCGATCCTCAAGGATTTAGTTCTGGACAGATAATTAGATTACAAAGGTATGACAATTCATTAGATGCCAATTCTACCTTTAGTGAAGAAAACAATGAAACGAACAGCTCACTAGCCATCAACATTCAAGCTTTACAATTTAAAGATGAAGACAATGGCTCAACGACTGTTCGATTAGAATACAATTTTAATCGTATCTTTGTATCAAATCCTCTTGCCGTACTCTTTGACACGATAGATGCAAATTCAGTACTTTCAAGCTCCTCTGCAGATATGCAAACAACCTATATCCCTAGGGGAAGTAGAGCTGTTCAGAGTAACGTTAATTTTGTGTATGGACGTGTTGCTCCACACAGCAATATTCCTTATACTGTGCCACAAGGTGTATATGAAGCAACGATACCAGTATATACAGAAGCATTCTGTAGTGGTCTCGCAATCGATAACAGTATGATGGACTGTTCATTGTATGACTTAAACCTTTCAAGTCAAAGAGACTCAAATATATGGTGGGTGACTGAAAGTCATGACTCAGATCAAGGAGATGGACGTCTCGAAAGTGTAAAAGACCAATCAGGTAGTACCATACTTTCTATAGACCCCGATAGCAATGTTGATCTAAACAATCCCACCAACATTACAGTGACTATACCAACAGGTGCTGTAAGGCCTTATACGACAACTATACAATTGACTCCTGACGTACCTTGGTTAGATTGGGCTGCTGGTAGTACCCCTATAGATCCTATTGTCAACTTTTTGGGTGGCGGAGGCTGGGCAGGTAAAGGAAACACCGGAATGGTTGTAGATACCAATGCAAGTAGTGACATCAATAATAAACGTATTGGATGGTAAATCAAATGGAATTAGAACATAGATTACGTCCTGCCATAGCAATGATAGAACTTATATTTGCCCTGGTTGTTATGGGTATCACCCTTTTAAGTGTACCATTGGTTGTGAATGAATCTATTAAAAGTAGTACCGTCGCTATGCAACAAGAAGCCATAGCAGCAGCTGGCTCACAACTGGGTCTTATACTGACTCAAAAATGGGATGCACGAGATGGCAATGAAACAGGAAGATCAGGTATCGTTAATGTAGTAGGAGGTGCTGCAGCACTTGATATTGCTTTTCGAGATTTAAATAGTAGCTATTCTACTCGCACTTTCAATACTCTCGTAGGTTATACCGATGCTACACCAGCTGCTGCTCTTGGACAAGAAGGGCCATTTTTCGATGACATAGATGACTTTCATGATCAAAATATGACCTTAACTCTCTACGGCACAGAAAGTGAAATGCTTGCCAATAATAAAGGAGAATACCTTGATATGACTATTACCATGGCCAATAGAGTTGTGTATGGTGTAGATAATACGCCTAATTATGCCAACAACCCTGTAGTTTTCAACAATCCTTTTACTTCTGCGGCCACATCAACAAACATTAAACTGGTCTCCGTACAGCTTACCAGCAATACAGGGATCTCAGAACATGATAAGAGTATCTTCTTAAGTGCCTTTGCTTGTAATGTAGGTACTGCAAGTGCTACTACAAGACCCTTACCATAAAGGAAACATGATTTATGAAATACACATCATTCAAGAAAGCTTTTAGTATGCTGGAGCTTGTCTTTGTTATTGTTATATTGGGTATCGTTTCCTCTATAGGATCCAGTATGATTGCACAACTATATGAAAACTACATCACCCAAAAAGCGATGCATAATGTTTCCCTTAAAACTGAACTGGCCATCAATCAAATTGTCAATAGACTTACTTACCGTATAGATAATACCATTATCGCCCGAAGGGCAGATGGAAACTTTGCATCTTTACAGAGCTTTAATTTTGGGTCAAATAACACGGATAGAGCAGTATTAGAATGGATAGGCTATGATGAAGAAAGTTTTTCGGCACAGGCCCGTCCAGGATGGAGTGGCTATTGTGACATTGTTGCGACAAGTGCAGCAAGCGGTATAGTTACACCTGGTTCAAACCTTGATGACACTGAGACAATTGTACAAAACCTTGCAGGTACCACTGCAACACCAACACTTGGACTACTTTTTGGGCTCAATGGTACTTCAGATGGTGGGACATTACCTCAACCAGAGTGTTATGGATATAACAACGATGGTAACACCGGATGCATCCATCAAGTAAACAGGGTTAACAATACAACCTTAAGTACTGACAGAGCAGCACTAACTGCAACGATATCTGACCAGTATAAACTTGCATGGAGTGCTTATAGCATTGTGGCAGTCAATAAAGATGCACTCTATCCAGAAGATGGCGGTGTCAGAGATGGTGCCATAGTGAGTAATGCAGATGTCACGCCTCGTTCCTTTGATCTGGAGTTACGCTATGGGTACCAGCCTTGGGCAGGCGGATATTATGATAATGCAAATACCCCTCGTGCAACACTCATACGTAATGTGACGTCTTTCAAGTATGCAGAACAAGGTGGGACGATCAGAATTAAGCTTTGTGCCACAGAAAGAATCGCGGAAGACATCAATGATACCAATAATATCTCAGTCTGTAAAGAAAAGGTGGTCATCCGATGAGAAAAGCATTTTCTATGTTAACAGCGATAGTAGTCATTGTCCTCATGGCAGGTATCACTGCGCTAGTGATGAGTCTCTCAGGTAAAATAGTCAGTGAAACCACCAGTCAATACCGAAAAGAGCAAGCCATGTTACTTGCAAAAAGTTACACAGAGTATGCCATACTAGCCATACAAGGACATGATATGCAAACAAATGAATGCTTGCGTACCATCACAGGTATCATCAATGCCACACAATTTGACACAGCCAATGGAGGCGGCGCCAATAATGGCGAAGGGTATCGAATTACCGTTAGTCTACGTTATGCTGGATTGCCTACAACTATAACATGTCCAAATGCACGTAGACTTGATCTCAATGCAAACCGATCTACATCAACCGATGTAGCTGTAATGGTTGATGTAAATGTGCGCTACAGAGATCTTGATACAGTAGGCAATACACTTGCAAATGGTGGTTCAGTTGCTGATGCACCATGGGTTAACTATAACCGTCGAACCCTCCAAAAACTCTAGTTCTATTAACTCTTCATTAAGCTTCTTAAGTTAAAATTAAGTATAGATATTAAGTATTATCTATACTTTAAAACTAAGGATTTATTATGAATAAAAGTATCACGGGAAGACATTTTGAACTTACAGAAACCATAAAAGCCTATGCAGATGCAGCAGTTGAGGGACTGAATAAATATCATCTGGACATCATTTCAGCCAATACAGTCATATCTGCCAATGAAAGAAATGGGAAAAAAGGCTTTGCTGTTGAATTCATTGTAAATCTAAAAGATAAAAATACTATCGTCATTACACAAAATGACAAAGATGTGTATGCCGCTATAGACCTTGCTATAGAAAGAGTTAAAAAAGCCTTGAGACGCCACTCTGACAAGATCAAAGGGCACCGTATCATGTCCTTTAAAGACTTGGGTGTAGAAGCAGAAGCAGTCAGTGAGTACACTACCAATGAAGAGTTAGAGATAGTCCCGATGGACTTAGAACTTCACAAACCTCTAGACTTTGATGAAGCCATCGATGCACTTAAAGCAGAGAGAAAAAGACAATTCATCGTCTTTAATGACCATGAGGGTGTGATGAGAGTCATGTATAAAAGAGCGGATGGGAAATTTGGACTCTATTAATAGTACGGGAAATGGGTAAACCCCATCTTTCCTAAGCTATCACTGAGATTAGGCTTAAGAGTCTAATCTCCTTATTTTACTTCAATACTTCCCAATCTATTTTTAGCCCTAGCAACTACCTCTTCATCTTCTCCCATATCTAACCACTTAAATTTTTGACCACTTTGTATGGTACCGTCGAGTATGTCTCCAGAGTCTCTAAATTTCAAGTCTAGTTTTGCGATGTCAAAGCCATTGGTCGTTTGGGTAAACTGGGTAAGTCTATCAGAGGCTTTAAAGTTACTGTAGAGATAGCACCAGCTCTTTAATCCGTTACGCCCTACTCTACCTCTTAGTTGATGTAGGGTTGCCAATCCTAAGCGTTCTGCACCAACTATGACTATGAGTGTAAGTCTTGGAAGTGAGATACCTACTTCTACGACTGTCGTTGCTAAGAGAATGTTTCCTTTTTCTCTAAACTCAAGCAAAACTTCTTCTTTTTGTTTGTCTTTTCCGTGTGTGACGTACACACCTTCAAACTTACCTTCCCAAAACCCTCTACTCTCTTCGAGAGACTGGTAAGGAACTTCCGTACTCTCTTCAACCAAAGGATAGATAATGAGCACTTGATGTTCTTGTGCTATCTCTTCTTTGATATGAGAGAGTAAGTTTGGGAAGTCTGACTTAGAGATAGTCTGTGTGAGTACCTCTCTCTCAAAAGGCGTTGTAGTAATGAGGCTAACGTCTAACAACTCTGACTCCATCATAGCCTGTGTGCGTGGTATGGGAGTAGCAGAGAACTGTATATAGTGTGGTTTTTTGTCTCCCACTCCACTCACTAACGCCTCTAAACTTGCGCGTTGTTTTGTACCAAAACGATGTTGCTCATCGACCATCACAAGGGCAGCTTGCGGCAAGTCTTCTTTGTAGAGTAAAGCATGTGTGCCTATGATGAAGTCGGCATCTAAGTAGTCGCCCTCATTATGCCCCTGCATTACTAAGGCTACGTTTATACTTTTGGGTAAATGTTTACACGCTTCTTCATAGAGCTGTCTTGCCAGCAGTGAAGTAGGAGCCATCAGTATGCTTTTGTATGGCTTTGCCATCATCACCGAAGCTAAGATGACCATCGTCTTACCTGAGCCTACATCTCCCACCACCATACGTTTCGCAGCTTTCTTGGCTTGAGCGACATCCACTTGTATCTGTGCTATGACGGTCTGTTGTTCACCTGTAAGCGTAAAAGGCAAGTTTTCTACAAACGGTTTTATATCTCCAGTCAACGCATGAAGTGCAGGAAAATCTGCTCTTTTCCCTCGTAGTTTTTTCAGATGATTGTAGGCTTCTACAAACTTCAAAGTCTCCACAAATTCAGGCTTAAACCTACCCTCCACCTGTACTTCCTCCATACTTTTTGGAAAGTGGATATGCATCAGTGTTGCCACCTCTTTTGAGTCAAGTCCTTCATTAAAAAGATTTTGTTCACTGACATAGACTTCTATGAGAGAAGTGATCTCACTCTCTTTAAGTACTGTTTTGTACTTAGGCGTTATCTTACCTATCTGCTTAATGGATTTAGGTTGTGACATCTGCCAGTACCCTTTGTACTCTTCAAGTTTTCCTTGTATCACATGGCTAGAACCTACTTCAAAAAGTTTATGATGGTAAGGAGTGACCCGAAAAAAAGTAGAGGAAACACGGCGGCGTGACTGTAACAACTCAAAGGTCACACGAAGCTTTCCAGCGTAGATGCTAGAGTCAACTACTTTAGCCTCTAGGGTATTTATTTTGCCAAGTTCAGGATTGAGAGTGAGTGTTGTATCGTTGTAGGAAGTAGGAATAATAAGTGCCAAGTCAAGAAGCGTATGGATTTTGAGTTTTTTGAAAAGTTGTTTTGCTTCTTCCATGGCTACCACCTATTATTAGAGTGACAAATTATAACAAAGCTTTTTCACTAATGTGAAAAGTATGTCAAATTGACATACTTTTACTTCTCGCCTTTCTTAGTAACGATAGAAAATGAGATGTCTGACAACTCCGTATGTTTCTTAATGAAGTCATTGACCTCTTTAAGTGTCACTTTTTCCAGTGCTTCTAACTCCGTCTTGGCAAAGTCAAGCGGTCTGTCAAAATAGTAATCGTTATACGCACGACTGAGTCGTTGAGAAAGTGTCTCTGTCCTGAGTGGTTCAGACCCTAACAAAAACTGTTTGGTACTGTCTAGTTCTTCTTGCGTGATGCCCTCTTTCACAAAGGTGTCTACCACGGACTGTATAAGGTCTTTGGCTTCATCTTGTGTAGAAAGTTTGGTCTGCATATACCCACTCATATAAGACGCCGACTTTGTACGTCTCAGTGATGCATACACACCATAAGTAAGCCCTCTCTTGACACGTATCTCTTCCATCATCCTAGAGCCAAATCCTGCCCCACCAAGCAAGTACTCTGCTATCTTCGCTAAATGTTGGTCTTTTTCTTTATAACTGAAATTAAAAGGAGCACCAAAAAAGATGTAAGCTTGTTGCGTATCTTCGTTAAGAAGAACTAACTCTTTATTGTTGGATGCGGTGACTTCTATGACTTCTTTTGCCTCTACTTTAGGCAGTAGTGGTAATATCTTTTCTAAGTATTTTTCTGCCTCAGCAAAAGAAATATCTCCTCCGACTACGGCTATAAGATTGTTATATCCCAAGTGTGTTTGGATGAATGATTGGATGTCCTCCACTGTTATACCCTCCACACTCTCCAATGTACCATCATAAGCACTTGCTAATGCAGAGCCTTTAAAAAGTGTCTGACGCAAAGAAAATGCTGCGATGTAGTCAAAATCGGATTTCTTTTGTGTCAGCCAACCTATCTTCTGGTGCTTGATCTGAGATAGTGCTTCTTCAGAGTAGTTAGGGTCGCCCAGTAACTCTAACAAACGATCCACTGCATACGCAAACTCTGACTTCAGTGCAGAAACTTCAATTGCAAAACTCTCACGTCCCACGCTCGCACCCACATCTACTGCGTGTGCATCAAGTTTAGTAGCAAAACCTATGCTTCCGTCTTTACGTGTACCTTCATTCAGTAACTTAGCTGACATATCTGCTAACCCATCTTTCGTGTTAGACAAATGTCCTGCATTTTTAAAAACAAGTTGCAAAGAAACAATAGGAATATACTTCTCTTCTTCAAATACAACAGGTATTTTGGTATCTTTTATAGTCATCTCATTGAGGCTAGCTGCCATCAATACTCCTTGTAATAGTAATAATAAAATATATAATTTTTTCATAATCAATTTAAAATCTTTCCAATATATCATATGCCGTATTACGCTTAGCAGGTAGCTCACCCACATCACGTATCAACTTTATCATCTCATCTTGGTTCATCTCATTTTTAGCTCCCTGCAGCTGAGACTACATTCTCTTCCATCATCGTAGAGCCTAAGTCATTGGCTCCAAAAAGCAGTGCCATCTGCCCTATGTAAGAGCCTTGTGTGACCCACGAACTTTGGATGTTAGGTACATTATCTAAAAAAAGTCTTGCCACTGCGAGGTAACGCAAGTACTGGTTAGGTGTTGTCTTTGTAATCGTAGGTAGTTCACGTTTAAGCTGTGTATGGTCACTTTGATACGACCACATAATGAACGCTCTAAATCCACCTGTCTCATCTTGCAACTGACGTACGTAGTCCCAATGTTCGACTATTTCACGTATGGTCTCTACTGTACCATACATCATTGTAGCAGTGGACTTTACCCCTAGTTTGTGGGCTTGACGATGGACTTCAAGCCATTGGTCTTTGTCATGTTTTTTAGGAGCGATGATATCTCTTACACGGTCACTGAGTATCTCTGCTCCAGCACCTGGTATGGAGCTCAAACCCTTGTCTCTAAGACGTCTTATCACCTCAGAGATAGTAATCTTTGAACGATTAGCGATATAATCTATTTCTATCGAAGAAAATCCGTGAATAGTCACTTGGGGATACTTCGTCGAAATATGTTCTACCAAATCTTCATACCACTCTATCTCAAGCTTAGGGTGTACTCCACCTTGAAACAAAATCTGCGTACCGCCAATAGCTAAAAGTTCATCTATTTTTTGGTCTATCTCATCAAAGGTAAGAATATAAGCATCTTCTTTTTTCTCGTGCGTATAAAACGCACAAAATTTACAGTCTACCCAACAGATATTGGTATAGTTGATGTTTCTGTCTACCACAAAAGTAGTTACTCCCTCAGGGTGCATCTCTTTTTTACGTGCTAGTGCCATTTTTCCGAGTGTTTTAAGGTCTGCTTTTTCTATGAGTTCAATGGCTTCGTCGATGGACATTCGTTTTGTTAATGGACTCGTCATATGTGCTCCTTTTTCACTACAATACTCTCAGTTCCCCAGGGGATCACTAAGTATGTTGTAGTTATTTTACTTCAAGTGCGTCAAGTACACCGTTGATGAACTTTGGCGACTTTTCATCTGCAAGCGTTTTTGCAAGTTCAACCGCTTCATTAATGATGATAGCTTTATCTGTTTTAGCCACAAGTATCTCATAAGCGCCTAGTCTCATGATCGCTTTTTCTACCTTGCCAATAGTGGCGTAGTCCCACTCTTTAAGGTGCTCTTCTATCTGAATAT
This sequence comes from Sulfurovaceae bacterium, assembly GCA_963698695.1. Classification (GTDB taxonomy): domain Bacteria; phylum Campylobacterota; class Campylobacteria; order Campylobacterales; family Sulfurovaceae; genus Sulfurovum. Next base: position 15,448 of record CAVORT010000002.1, read on the forward strand.
CTAACATCTCAAGATTTTCTATGGTACCGTTAAACAATGCATGAGAAAACTCTCTTTGCTTGTTACGGATCTTACCCTCTTCTAAGATCTCATCTTTGAAACTACCTATGTTTTCATTACCCAGATCATAAGCATAGAGTAATCCTACAACGGCAGTGCGAGACTGGTGTCTAGTTGCCATTGGTTACCCTAGCTCATCATAAAGATTTATAAGTTCGATCAGTCCTACCATCGCTTCTGCACCTTTGTTTCCTGCTTTTGTCCCTGCACGTTCAATGGCTTGTTCTATGCTATCGACTGTCAGGACACCAAAGGTTGCTGGTTTACCATGTTTCATGGTGGCTGATGCTACACCTTTAGTTGCTTCTGCTGAGACATAATCAAAGTGCGGTGTCGCACCTCTAATTACTGCACCTAAACAACATACAGCGTCATACTTTACCTGAAGCCAACGCTTTGTCTAGTGCAAAAGGTACTTCAAATGCACCTGGTACCAAAATGAGATCCAAATCATCTGCATTTCCACCATGTCTCGCATACGCATCGACAGCTCCTTCTACCAGTCTGTCTGTGATAAAGTGATTAAATCTTGCATTGATGATGGCTACTTTTTTGCTCTTGTTTACTTGAAGGTTTCCTTCTATTGTTTTCATTGTCTTCCTTATTGATTAATTTTTTCTCTTTGTATAGAAACCTTGATTCTCTGCAATTTCTTCTAAAAAGATTTACTTTCCGTTCAGATATTTTTCGTTTCACTATTCTACTATGTCTCTTATGGCTTCTATCTGCTTCATAAGCGCTTCTAGCTTTTGTAAGTTCTATCATATTTGGCCCGTCACTTAAAGCAACACTTGGATCGAAGTGTGTTTCAAAAAAGAAACCGTCTACACCTACGGCTGCGGCTGCTCTTGCCAAATATGGGACTAAGGCAGAGTCACCACCACTGGTTGCCCCTCCACTTGCTGGCTGTTGCACCGAGTGTGTGGCATCAAAAATAACAGGAGCAAACTCTCTCATCTGCTTGAGTCCTCTCATATCTACCACTAAGTTACCATAGCCAAAACTTGATCCTCTCTCTGTGAGCCAAACCTTGTATTTTTCTGAGTTTTCGAAAGTAGCTTCTCCATCAAACCCTCTGGTCTTCAATACTTTTTTGACTGAGTGCTCCATCGCAGCAGGTGCCAAAAACTGCCCTTTTTTGATGTTGACCACTGCTGATGTTTTCGCAGCAGCGACAAGTAAGTCTGTTTGACGACATAAAAATGCAGGTATCTGAAGTACATCTGCCACCTCAGCGGCTGCTGCTGGCTGCGTGTAATCATGAACATCTGTGAGTATCTTGTAGCCAAACTGATCTTTGACTTCTTGAAGCATCTTCAATCCTTCCTCAAGTCCAGGCCCCCTAAAGGAATCTAGGCTTGTACGATTTGCTTTGTCAAAGCTTGCTTTGAAGTAAAAGTCTTTTGTACAGTCTTCATGGTACTTACCCAAAGACTCTGCTATACGCATCACTGCATCACGGCTTTCCAATACACACGGTCCTGCTATTAAAATCATTTCTTACCTTTTGGTAGGGCTACAAGTAATCCCGATAATATTACAAGGATTATACCCAAAACTGTCCAAATATCAGGTATAGGATCGCCCAACATCACCCCAATGATGACTGCAAAAACGATGTTACTGTAACTTATCGTGCCAACTATGCCTGCTTTGGTGAGCTCATACGCTTTGGTCATTAATAGTTGAGAAATCGTGGCAAAAATGCCTACGGCAGTCACATACCCCCACTCTATCCCTTGGGGCAGCACAAACGCTGCAAACATCCAGTCAAAGTCTTCACTGACTGTCACATAGGGTGTTACAAGCATCAGTAGCAATGGCGCCACTGTTCCCACACCCATAAAAGACATCACAATGGCACGTGTATCGTAATACGTTCTTAACTCTCTTATGGAAGTGTAGGCTAATGCAGCTCCAATACCTGAGAAGATGCCCAATATATCATACTTGTCAAAACTTCCTCCCTCGGGTTGGGCTACAAGTACGATGCCCGCAAAACCGATGACGACTGCTAGTAAAGCCGTTCTTGGCAATTCTTCTTTAAGAAAAATGTAGGCAAAAAGTGCTACAAAGATGGGAGAGGTTTTGTTATAAGTCACAGCCTCACCTAAAGGTATGTGTGCCATGATGTAAAAGTATGCCAATAAAGCTGCAAAGCCCATAGAACCGCGAAAAAGCAAGAGCAAAGGCTTTCCACCTGTCTGCTTGAGTGGTACTTTCCAGATGGCAAGCCCGACAAGAACTACACCAAAAATGTTTCTAAAAAAAGTGACTTCAACTGGAGGTAGCGTTTGACTCACGACTTTAGCAAAACCACCCATGACTGCAAAGGAGAGTGAAGCTAGAAGCATAAAAAGTATACCTCTATCCATATTTTTGATTATTTTTTTCATCTTAACCTGATTTTATATTTGGTGGAAGTGTAGCATATTAGGATAGAATACCTCTTATGAATGAAACAGAATTTTACACAAAACTCTTAGCCTTGCCCAATGGTGCAAATGATATATTTTATCTGGGTAAGCGATATTTGTTAAGAAAAGAAACCCTACTGGAAGGTAAACTCATTAAGTTATATGCTGAAGCATTAGGTGCGAACGATGTGGTAAGTGGCAACTACTATCCTACGCTCAAGCAAGGCATGTTAAAGCCCTGTGAAATGTCCGATAAAAAAGTAATCGATTTTGTTCTAAACGCTAAAGTGCTGTAAATTCTTTCTTGAGTACTAACACATTATCCACATAAATCTCAGCTACGAACACATCTCCCTTGGCATAGGTAGCAACACCTTTGGGTGTACCACTCATGATAATGTCTCCATCTTCAAAAGTCATAAAAGAAGCTATCTCCTTAACAATATTGTCAGGTTTATAAATCATAAGGTCATAGTTTGCGTGCTGAGTCAATACTGCATTGAGATAGAGCTTCATTTCAAGGGACTTGATGTTTCCTTCAAGCTTTACAAATGGACTTAACACAGCTGACTTGTCAAACCCTTTTGCTCTTTCCCAAGGAAGACCTTTTTCCTTGAGTTTATTTTAAATACCTGCTTTGGTAAGGTCTAACCCAAAGCCTATGCCTTCTATCTGAGAATTTTTGATTAAAAAACATATCTCACCCTCAAACCGACAATCCTCTTGAATATATTGTAATTCTGAAGTAATAGCAGAGTTTGGTTTGTTAAAAAGCACCATACGCTCTGGGGTTTCATTGTTCAACTCTTTGATATGCTCAACATAATTTCGCCCAACACAAATAACTTTTGAAGGTGTCATACTTTTGTCCATATAACGTATGATATTCAACTCATATCCTTTTTATCTCTCACAGTTTTACATTATTCACAAAGCAGTAATATACATTCCTACTATGTCTTACGCTTTAGAATCATGTGTATCTTTGACTACCTCAGCTAATTCACGTTCTGTCTCTTCATCAATATCTAAACTATCATCAGTCAAGGCGCCTGCATTCGGGTCGTTATATACATTGACATCCAATTTATTTTCACTTTTAGCAACGATGACTGACACGGCCGCATCACCGGAAACGTTTACAGCAGTTCTTATCATATCTAAAAGTCTATCTACACCCAAAATGAGCCCTATACCTTCTACAGGTAATCCTACCTGTGTAAACACCATAGAAAGCATAATCAACCCTACGCCTGGCACACCTGCTGTACCGATAGAAGCCAGCACTGACATCAGAATAACCGTTAAATACCCTGTTATTCCAAGGTCTACCCCATAGGCATTGGCGATAAACACAGTTGCTACACCCTGCATGATCGCTGTACCATCCATGTTAATCGTTGCCCCAAAAGGCACGGTGAAGGATGCCACCGAATTGTTTACACCCAGTTTATCTACCACTGCCCTTAGTGTCACAGGGATGGTAGCATTTGAACTTGACGTACTGAATGCAAATATTTGCACCTCACGCATTTTTTTCAAAAAAGTAACAATACTCATACCTGAGAATACTTTCAAGATCACCATCAAGGTCACAAAAAGGTGAAGAAGTAAAGCAACTATGAGCACTAGAACATAACCTGCTAGGTCTACAAGCAAGCCAAGACCAAGATCTGCAATGGCTTTTCCAAGCAATGCAAAAACAGCATAAGGCGCTACTGCCATGACGATGTTTACCATTTTCATCATAATTTCATTGCCTATCTCAACCAGTTCAACGACAGGTTCTGCTTTCTTGCCGACCATCAAGATAGAAATACCGACTAAAATAGCAAAAAAGATAATTTGTAACATTTTCCCTAATGCCATAGCATTAACAATATTAGCTGGGATAATGTCTATCAGCACTGCACTTAATGCCGGTGCTTCGGCTGCACTAAAAGCAACGGTGGTTGTCATATTGATACCATCACCAATGCCTATGGTTGCTGCGAGCATAATCCCAACTGCTATTGCTATGGCAGTGGTGAGCATGTAGAGGGCAAATGACTTTCCTCCTACTTTACCTAAAGACCTGACATCCCCAATACCTAAAACCCCTGTCACAAGTGAGAAAAAAACCAAAGGAACTACCAACATGGTTAAGCCGGTTACAAACATTTTACCTATCACAAAGAATAATCCATTGACCACGTAGGTATTTATAAAACTACCCTCACCGTTAAGACCTAAAAGATTTAGCAGTAACCCAACTACTATACCTGACCCCATCCCAATCAACACTTTTGTAGTAAGTGTCATCTTTTTTACTTCTGTCAATGCATACACCTTCTGATGATTTACGGAACTTATTTTGAGAACACTACAATACGAATGCTGTTACCAACCTAAAAGACCTACCTCATACGAGATATGTGCGCATCACCATACAAAACCACGTCTTTGATCACTGACTTTTCTATGTAACCGTCTTTTGCCAGTGAAAGTAAAATATCACCTTTCTTCTTTGTAAAGTTTTTTTGATGGATCAACGCTTTCGCATACAAAGAAGCGCCATTGCCCAAATCTTTTATATACGGTGCTTGTTTGGTTTTACTTGGTACGGTTATCTGTACTTTACCCTGTTGTTTTTCAAGTCCAACTGCTTTAAAATAGTACTTTTTACCTTTTTCTTTTACCGCTGTTCCTAAATTAAAGTAGAGTGTCAGTAAGTCATCTTTCGCATAAAACTTCAAAGTCTGTTTTTTATCTTTAACCAACTTACCATTCTTCCATTCTCTCACTCTTTTGGTAACCTGTTTACTGCGATGATTGATACGATACTCTTTTTCTTTTTTTTGATTATTTTTTGTACTTGTCATCGTATAAATGTCAGAAATCATGAGTCCATTTTCCATATGCCCCCTAGAAACATATTGCTCTACTTGTCCACCCATAAGCAGTTTTGCCAGTCCTGCAAACTTTACTTTTGATTCTATCTCATACGTTTTAGACTTTTTTGTTATTTTATTTTGAATCGTACCCACTGTACCAAGGATGCCAAACGTTGCTTTGTAATTCACATAATCTACATAGGCCATAGAGAAACTACTAAGTGTCATAATCATCAATGCCATAAAAAAAGTTTTTTTAATCATTCCTCAGTCCTTTTCTTCTATTGTTGAATGAAATTCTACTATAATTATGTGAATAAAACGTGAAGTATTCACTAAAGGACAAGAAAAGAATGCCAACACCCATTTTAAATGAAATCAATACCTCACAAATAGTGAAACCTTCTCTTGATGTAATAACTGATTTGGATATGAATTTAGACACTGTTGTTCAAACATTATTAGCTCCAGTCTATGAGAGATTTCCTCTACTATCAGAAACTATTTTCAACATTCCCTTAGCAAATTTATTTGCTGCCGTCATAGTCTTTTTATTTTTTCTTGCTCTGCGAAGATTTTTTACCTATATTATGATTGGGGGGCTTCAAAAATTAGCGAAACTCACTGACACTTTTTATGATGATAAAATCATCTCTGCCTTAAAAGGTCCTGTCAGTCTTACATTTATCATCATTGGATTACATCTATTTTTACAACTCATTTTCATAGAAATAGATACCATTAAAAACATGCTTAATACCCTGATAGTCTATACCTTATTTTGGGCTATTCTCAATGTGACTGATGCACTACGTGGCTTCTTCCATCATACGACTTCAAAATTCAATCCTGATCTTGCTAAAGAGATGGGTGATTTTATTTTAAAAATAGTCAAAATTCTTATAGGGGGTATCGGGTTAGGTGCCATGCTTCAAGTTTGGGGTATCAATATCACTGCACTGGTAGCGTCACTAGGGCTTGGGGGTCTTGCTTTTGCACTTGCCGCCAAAGATACTGCATCCAATATGTTTGGCTCTTTTGCTTTACTTGCAGACAAGTCTGTACGTATAGGTGAATGGATAAAGGTAGGGGGCGTGGAAGGTACAGTCGAAGATATAGGTATGAGAACAACTAAAATACGCTCCTTTGAAAAATCACTTATCACCGTACCCAACCAAATCGTTGCCAACAGCCCCATAGAAAACTTTTCACGTCGTGGGGTAAGACGTATCAAGATGCAAATAGGGCTTACTTATAGCACTTCAGGTGAACAAGTACACAAGATAGTTGGAGAGATAAAGTATATGCTGCGCAACCATCCAGATATCTCACAAAAAGAGACTCTTTTGGTGAATTTCGAGTCCTTTGGAGACTCCGCCTTAAATATTTTTATCTACACTTTTACCTCAACGGCAAACTGGGAAAACTACCTAAATATACGCGAAGATATACATCTTCAAATTATGAAAATTGTTGAAAACAATCACTCAAATTTTGCCTTTCCATCACAGTCTATTTATCTGGAACAGATGCCTAGTTAAACTATGCTATAATTCGAGCAATTATAAAGAAAGAATATCTTATGCAAGAACAGCCTTTAGAACAACCATTAAAAAAAGTAGCCATAATAGGACGACCAAATGTAGGAAAATCCTCACTCTTTAACCGTTTGGCTAGACAAAGAGACGCCATCACTTCAGATATGTCTGGAACGACGAGGGACATCAAAAGACGCATCGTGACTATCTCTCAAAACCGTGCGTTTGAAGTGCTTGACACCGGAGGGATAGACTACTCCTCTGCACTCTTTTCTAAAGTGGCTGAGTTTTCTCTTCGTGCAGCAGAAGAAGCCGATATCATCATCTACATGGTAAACGGAAAGAGCATACCTGATGAAGAAGACAAAGCACTTTTCTACAAGCTCCAAGAAATGCACAAACCTCTAGCCCTTGTTGTAAACAAAATAGACAATGACAAAGAAGAAGAGCGTTACTGGAATTTTTTAGAGTTTGGGGCAGATGCAACATTTCCCATGTCTGTAAGTCACAACCGTTACTTCAACGACTTTTATGCATGGATGGAAGAGCATATACCTGCGCCTGAAGAAGAGACAGAACTAGAACTCGAAGAAGATACGGAGATAGACCCTTTTGCTGAAATAGTGGAACAAATACATAGTGAAAATAAAGAAGAAGAGATTGACAACAAGATACGTGTCGCTATTATAGGGCGTGTTAACACAGGAAAGTCTTCTTTACTTAATGCCCTTTTGGGAGAGGAACGCTCAGTAGTTTCAGATGTAGCAGGTACTACCATAGACCCTATAGATGAGACCATTACCTACGATGATCATGAGATCACTTTCATCGACACCGCGGGGATAAGAAAACGGTCCAAGATCGTCGGCATAGAAAAATACGCCCTCACACGTACCACAGAAATGCTCAAACAAGCAAACCTAGTCTTACTCATACTTGATTCTACACAGCAGATATCTGAACTTGACGAAAGAGTCGCAGGACTCATAGAAGAACACCGACTCGCCTGTCTCATCGTGCTCAACAAATGGGACATCAAAGAAGACAGAAGTTATGAAGAAGTGGTAGAAGATGTGCGTGATGAACTGAAATTTTTACACTACGCACCCTTTCTTACAATTTCAGCAAAAACAGGCTTGCGTGTCAACAAAATACTTGAGCAAATCGTTGCTATCTACAAACGCTACCAAGTGCGAATCCCCACATCTGAACTGAATGATACCCTGCGTTTGGCCATTAGGCGTCACCATGTACCCTCTCACAACGGTGCAGTCGTCAACATTAAATTTGCAACCCAATATGAGACCAAGCCACCAAAGATTGCCCTCATTACTAATAGGCCAGAGTTTTTACACTTCTCTTACATCCGATACTTGGCGAACTTCTTTAGAGAACGCTTTGACTTTGAAGGGGTGCCTTTGGACATTGTGGCTAGAAAACGTGGACAACGTATGGACGAAGAAGACATTTATTAGACAAATTTCTTAATTCCTCATTCTCCTGCTATAATTGCATAAATTATTGCAGGAGAGACGATGCGTGTACTTACAGGAATCCAAGCTTCAGGGAAACTTCATCTAGGAAATTACTTTGGGGCGATGAAGCCTATGATCGAGCTTCAAGAAGAAAACGAACTTTTTACTTTTATAGCTAACTATCATTCACTCACCACTTCTAAAGATGCAGCCACCCTTAGGCAATACACCATCGATGCAGCAGTAGACTATCTCTCTGTAGGTATAGACCCCACAAAAACTACTTTCTGGGTACAAAGCCATGTTCCTGAAGTACTTGAACTCTATTGGATACTCTCAAAGTTTACACCTATGGGACTTCTCGAAAGAGGACATTCTTATAAAGACAAAGTAGCTCGTGGCATTGCTGCAAACCATGCTCTCTTTTCCTACCCGGTACTTATGGCTGCAGATATACTCATACTTGACACAGACAAAGTACCTGTAGGAAAAGACCAAATACAACATGTAGAGATGACCAGAGATATCGCGACAAAATTTAACAATGAGTATGGTGACATCTTTACTATACCTGAGCATGTTGTACAAGATGAAGTTTCAACTATCCCAGGGATAGATGGACAAAAAATGTCTAAGTCTTATGACAATGCCATAGACCTTTTTATGGATGAAAAAGCACTACAAAAAAGATGTAATAAGATCATCTCCTCTTCTACTCCGCTAGGAGAAGCATTGGACTGGGAGGATGACAACATTTTTGCACTTTCAGCACTATTTTTAGACAAACGAGAGCAGCTGGAGCTTCAACTGCGTTACCATAGCGGTACAGAAGGCTATGGACATTTTAAAAAGTACTTAAAAGAACTTATCTGGGAAGAGTTGGGTGAGGCGAGAGAAAAAAGAGAGTATTATCTTTCTCATATGGATGAAGTACATGACATTTTAGCCCAGGGTGCTCAAAAAGCTTCCAGCATCGCCCGTGCCAAGATGGAAAAAGTGAGAGATGTCATAGGTCTATAAAAAGGTGCCCCTCATGCTAGATATCTTCTAAAGCCTTCCCTATGGCTAAGCCTATCTTATCTACTATCTCTTCATGTTATAATTTTTCAGGTTCATACTCTTTTGAATCGGAAGGTTCTGATAGCTCCATTTTTTCTTTTTTAGCAACTGGTTTCACTTCTGCTACCTGATACACAACCTCATCAACTGTGTCATCGTCATCGATCATATTATATTGAACGATTAAATATATAACCATTCCAGACAATATTAAAACAAGCGTTACAGCAGTACTTTCTAACATATTTTTCATCTTACTTCCTTCTACATACTATTTATATGTTATATGGCCATGAGATTGGAAGTATTTCTGGAAAGACGTACTCATATATCTGTTGGCAGCTATATCCAACTCAAAAATATTCCTATTTCCAAGTCATACAACTTTCTGTCCCTGCTTCTCAACAGGTTTAGCTTTTACAATATAATATGTTTATTTTATAATTAATTTATAACATTATTTATTTATAAAAGTAATGCTAAAGTAGTCTGATGATGCTATGTAGATGCTAAATGTTACTTATTTTCACGTACTTGCTAATAATACTATCTACCATAGAAACATCCAATTTTCCTGTGCTATAGATATGGATGAAGAGTTCTCCCTCATTTATATGCCCTTTTTCCAAAGACAAAGAGAGTAAGCGTTTTGCTATCGCATCACCTGTATGAATGAGCGTGAGTTTACGTTGCATCACCATTTCTATGGCACTTTCAACTAAAGGATAATGTGTACACCCAAGGACGATGGTATCAACATTATTATCTCTCATAGGCTGTAACCATCCTTCTAACATAGCATGCGTTGTAGGGTGATTTTCTTCACCCCTTTCAATTTGCTCTACCAAACCTGGACAAGCCTGTTCAAAAAGTGTGACTTCTTTTTCTTTAGCGTGCGTATGCACAAGTTGTTGATATTTCTCACCTTTAAGTGTTGCTGGTGTCGCAAGTACTCCGATCTTCCCTGTAGACGTCTGTTCTATAGCAGGTTTTATACCTGGTTCTGTTCCTATAATGATAAGTTCTGGGTAACGTTCGCGAAGAGTCTTTATGGCAGCAGAAGTTGCTGTATTACACGCTACAATAAGTGCTTCTATCTGGTGTTCATTTATGAAGTACTCGGTGATGTCGAGGGAAAATTGTAAGATTTGTTCAGAAGACTTTTCTCCATATGGAGCATTTTTAGTATCCGCTATGTAAAAAAGATCAGCACCTTTAATGACATCTTGTAGTGCCTTAACAACCGTTAATCCACCCAATCCAGAATCAAAGACACCAATCTTCAACATATTAGATTACACACCTTCGTTCATAATAGAAAGAAATTCTTCATTGGTTTTGGTTTTCATCATTTTAGAAAAAAGGAACTTAAGTCCTTCTACCTCTTCCATGTTTTGCATCGCATTACGTAACGCCCACACTTTTTGAAGTGTCTCCGCGTCAACCATCAATTCTTCTTTTCTAGTCCCAGACTTCGTAACATCAATCGCAGGATAGATACGTCTTTCAGACACATGACGTGAAAGTACCACTTCAGAGTTACCTGTACCCTTAAACTCCTCAAAGATAACCTCATCCATACGTGAACCCGTATCAATCAGTGCAGTAGCGATGATAGTCAAAGAACCACCATGCTCGATGTTTCTCGCTGCACCAAAGAAACGTTTTGGCTTGTGTAAAGCGTTGGCATCTACACCACCTGAAAGTACTTTACCAGAACTTGGTGTAACCGTGTTGTACGCACGTGCCAGTCTTGTAATGGAGTCTAACAAGATGATGACATCTAAACCCATTTCCACACGTCTTTTTGCTTTTTCTATTACCATTTCGGCAGTTCTTACATGATTATGTGCAGGAAGATCAAATGTGGAAGCATAGACTTCCCCTTTAACTGAACGTTGCATGTCTGTCACTTCTTCTGGTCTTTCATCTACCAGTAGTACCATCAAAGAAGCACCTGGATTGTTATGTGTGATACCATGTGCCAGTTCTTTAAGAAGTTCTGTTTTACCCGTACGCGGAGGCGCAACAACTAACGCTCTTTGTCCTTTTCCGATAGGCGAAAAAAGATCAAGCACACGTCCTGTCATTTTCATAGGGTTGTATTCTAGCTTGAGTTGTTCAGAAGCATAAAGTGGGGTAAGGTTTTCAAAAAGTGGTCTTTGTTTGGACTTATCAGGTGCAAGGTAGTTGATGGCTTCTATCTTAAGAAGTGCATTGTACTTTTCTTGCTCTTTGGGTGCTCTTACTTGACCTGTAACGATGTCACCGTTTCTCAGCGCAAATCTTTTGATTTGCGTACCACTTACATAGGTGTCATTGCTTGAGTTTGCAAAGTTTCCATCCTCTGAACGTAAAAATCCATATCCATCAGGAAGTACTTCTAGAATCCCTGTAAACAAGATGAAACCACCTTGACTCACCTGAGACTTCAAAATTTCAAAAATAAGGTCTTTTCTTTGAAATTCGTTAGGATTTTCAACTTTAAACTCTTCTGCGATAGAAACAAGTTCTGCAAGTGGTTTTAGCTGAAGATCTTCAATCTTATAGCCTTTTACGGGTTCATGGGTTCTTTGTTTTTTAGTATTTGGGTTTGACTTCTTAGTGTCATTTGCATTATTGTCGCTCATTATGCCTCATTGTTTTGGGGTTTAAATTATGGAGATTATACCAGTCATGTTACGATAGAATAGTATAAGTAGTGGATGTATTATATTCCTTTTTTTCTCAAATGTCAACTCAATGCATAATAAAGCAGTGGGGGATACATCCCTGCACCCATGAGGAAAAACCATGAAGGCATTTTCCACGTTAACATTTGTGCTATCTCATGTGAGACTTCTTGCTCTAAAAACACTTTTTTGATGAGTTCCATCTTATAGAACATGTCAAAGATTTTGATAGCCAATAGAAATATCATACTGATGTTAAGTACACCCGTAAGTAAGCTTATAAAAAGAATGACGTAAAATCCTGGCTGCATCAGAAAAAAGAGAAAAATACTTTTATCATAATAGGCATACAACTTTTCCAAAACACCCACAAGTGTCTCGGAACGTTGTGTAAATGCTTCAAAAAGTTCTGCCATTAAAAGTATGAGTGTCAATAATAAAATATTTTCCATAGGGGGATTTTACACTTATTAGGATAAAATTATCCTATTAACGATAGAAGGCAAACTACTTGACACAAGTCCCATGTACCCACTGTAACCTTACTTTTTCAGAAGATGTCATGATTGTAGAAGGAGACCATTACTTTTGTTGCAAAGGCTGTCAAGGGGTATATCACCTGCTCAATAGTGAAGGATTAGGTACTTTTTATGATAAATTGGGTGATACAAAACTTCAGCCTGCCATGCAGGAGTATGGAGATTTAGAAAAGTTTGATCTTGAAGGCTTTAAACATAAATACATCAAAGAACAGGAAGATGGACTCTGTGAAATCAACCTCATTATCGAAGGTATTCATTGCTCTGCTTGTATTTGGCTCAACGAAAAAGTACTACATCAAACAGATGGCGTAATGGAAGCTAGCATCAACTATTCAACCAACAAAGCAAAAATCCTCTGGGATCCTGAAGTGATACCGCTCTCAGGTATCATAAAAATTATCCGATCCATAGGCTACAACGCGTACCCTTATGACCCAGCTTTACAGGAAGAGAGAGCGGCTAAAACACGAAAGTCTTACTACTTACGCATTTTGGTCGCTGTCTTTGGGTCGATGAATATCATGTGGCTTGCTGTGGCTCATTATGCAGGATACTTTTCAGGTATACAGCAATCCTTTAAAGACATCCTCAATGTGGCTGAATTTATCTTAGCTACCCCTGTACTTTTCTACTCTGGTTTCATATTTTTTAGAGGTGCCTATTATGGGTACAAAAATAAAATTGTCAATATGGACACACTTGTGGCGTCAGGGGCATTATCTGCTTACATCTACTCTATCTACGCCATGATCACGCAAAGAGGTGAAGTGTACTTTGACTCTGTGGTGATGATCATCACCTTTGTGCTTGTAGGTAAATACTTAGAAGTCTTGAGTAAAAAACACGCTGTAGATACCCTGGATAGTATCATGGGTTCTACTCCTACAGAAGTAACTATTCTCAAAGAAAATGTCAAGTCGCTCATCTCTGTGGAAAACATCATCATTGGAGATGTGATAGAACTCAAACCTGGGGAAAAAGTAGTCATCGATGGTAAAGTTACCTCAGGACAGGCATCCTTTGACGAGTCCTCACTCACTGGAGAGAACGAACCCATCTACAAAAAAGTAGGTGATGACATCTTGTCTGGCAGCATCTGTTTGGACTCAGTGGTACAGTATGAAGCTACTGCTGATGCTTCTGGTTCTTTACTTACTTCCATCGTCAATTTACTTGAAGAGTCCATCCTTAAAAAACCTCGTATCGAGCAGTTGGCAAACAGTATCTCTGGATACTTTTCTACCAGCATTCTAGTCATTGCTTTACTAACTTTTGTGGGATGGTACTTTTATACTGAGAGTTTTGAGCAGGCACTCATCGTAGGTATCTCAGTCATCGTCATCGCCTGTCCTTGTGCGTTGGGCTTAGCCACACCTATGGCAACACTTGTGGGCATCAGTATCGCAGCAAAAAGAGGGATTCTTTTTAAAGAAGCTACCTTTTTAGAAACCATGGCAAAGTCCGATGTACTAGCTTTGGACAAAACAGGGACTATTACAGAAGGGAAACCCTCTGTCATTAAAGCTGAACTTCTTGATGGTTTTGATCCCTCCGCACTCCTCGCTTTGGTTAATACATCAAATCATCCTGTCTCTAGAGGTATCAAGCAATATCTTGAATCTAATTATGATGTACTAAGCACCTTGATCTTAGATGAGATTAAAACAATAGAAGCCAAAGGCATAAAAGCGCACTATACTAAGCAAGAACTCCTAGGTGGTAATGCTTCGCTGATGGAAACTTCAGGCATAAACATACCCATGGACATAGCCTCAGAAAACTCTCTTTTCTTTTTTGCCATAGATCACAATATAGTCGCACGATTTGAACTTACAGATACCATACGCGAAGGTGCTGCACAAGCGATTAAAGACATACAAGACCTAGGTATAAAAGTCATTATGCTTACAGGTGACCATGCACAAAGTGCACATAAAGTGGCTGCTCAAGTGGGTATCACCCAAGTATATGCAACACTCCTCCCACATGAAAAAGCAAAAATGATCGATAAATACCATGAAAAAGGGCATATTGTAGTGATGGTAGGTGATGGGATTAATGATGCTATTGCCCTAGCCTCCTCAGACATTGCCATAGCGATGGGGAACGGTGCAGATGTTGCTATCTCAGTTTCAGATGTAGTGCTCCTCAATGAACAGCCAAAGGGTATTTTTGAAGCATTTAAACTTTCACGGCGTACTTTTAGAGCGGTAAAAGAAAACTTAGGGTTTTCCCTATTGTATAATACGGTATCTGTACCACTTGCCGTTATGGGCTTTGTCAATCCTCTTGTGGCTGCACTATCGATGAGTCTGAGTTCACTTATCGTCGTAGGTAACTCTATGAGAATTAAACGTTTAAAATTTAAGGATAAATAATGTCAGAAGATGTAGTCATACTTATGATAGGTGTTTCCACGCTACTTGGAACCATCGGGC
Organism: Sulfurovaceae bacterium; assembly: GCA_963698695.1. Lineage (GTDB taxonomy): Bacteria > Campylobacterota > Campylobacteria > Campylobacterales > Sulfurovaceae > Sulfurovum. The sequence goes on from CAVORT010000002.1 coordinate 30,522, forward strand.
TTGCTGGGCTTCTTTGGGCAGTCAAAACTGGACAGTTCGATGACCATGCAAAGTTTGTAGATGCCACACGCTTTGACAATGAAGAAGACTTACAGGCGGCTATCAAGTTAGAAGAGAAAAAAAGAGAAAGAAGAGAAGAAAAAGAAGCAAGAAAAAACTATAGACCGCCTGATTAATTTATTTTAATCTTACACCATACATAGCGATTTCTTTCACCTTATATTTATTCCCGTACTATTACCCCCACTCTATTTTGTTTTTCAAATTTTTATTTTACACATCAAATATACAAGAAAATTATGTTAGTATTATATGAATAAATATTAAAAGGATTTTCATGGCTATTAAAAACCTATTACTTGCTACGTGTTTACTCTCAAGTTCCATATATGCTGAAAACAGCATAGGTATTGACATCAACAGTGATGATGTAGAAGTACTTGCTTCCATCAATCTAAACACTTTAGCTAGCTATGCCAGCGACACAACCTACATCTTAGATGCAAACTACTTGCATACAGATGGTGACAATATGACCACCGTTGGTTTTTCTGGCCAAAATAGCTTACAAGGTGTAGAAGGCCTCACCCTTGCCTTTGGTTTAAAAGGAGTGATTGCAAGTGACTTCATGGCATTTCCACTCATGGCTAAAGGAGTATATACTTTACCTCTCAATGACAGTATCCCTACTACATCGATTGCCCTAGGCCTCTCATATGCACCTTCTGTACTCTCTTTCAGAGATGCTGAGAGTTATTCTGATTTACGTGCAGAAGTGGACATGGAAATCATTTCCAATGTCCATCTGTTTACAGGGTACCGTAACATCAAAACAGAATATGACACTATTGACAAAACATTTAACAATAGTTTTTATGGTGGGATGAAACTTAGTTTTTAGTGTGTATACTTTTTAGCATACACATGAAGGGATGATTATATGCGTATTTTAGTCACTGGAGGTGCAGGGTATATCGGTTCACATACCTGTATCTTACTTATCCAAGCCGGATATGAAGTTGTCGTCTTTGACAATTTTTGTAATGCTTCAAAAGAGAGTATCAAAAGAGTAGAGAAGATTGTAGGTCAAGATATCACACTGGTTGAAGGCGATATACGTAATAGGGATGATTTGCATAAAGTATTTGATACCTACACCATAGATGCAGTCATCCATTTTGCAGGGCTTAAAGCAGTGGGAGAATCCGTAGAACAACCTCTTAAATATTATGACAATAACATACATGGTACGGCTGTACTTTGTGAAGTCATGGCTGCAAATCATTGTAAGTCTATGGTCTTTAGTTCCTCTGCAACAGTCTATGGTGATCCCCATACTACACCCATCAAAGAAGACTTTCCACTCTCTGCTACCAATCCCTACGGAAGATCTAAACTTTTCATAGAAGAGATGTTACGAGATCTCTATATCGCAGATAATACATGGAAAATCGTCTTATTACGCTATTTCAACCCTGTAGGGGCTCATGATTCAGGTACCATCGGTGAAGATCCCCATGGCATCCCCAATAACCTCATGCCTTTCATCGCACAAACGGCTGTAGGCAAACGTGAGTATCTCAATGTTTTTGGAGATGACTATGATACACATGATGGAACAGGAGTAAGAGATTACATCCATGTCATGGATTTAGCAGACGGACACGTCAAAGCACTTCATAACATCAATAGTTTTACAGAAGTTATGACCATCAACCTGGGTACAGGTAATGGCTACTCTGTACTCGATATGGTCAAAGCCTTTGAAAAAGTATCAGGTAAACCTGTACCCTATAAGATCGCACCAAGAAGAGCTGGGGATATCGCAAAATGTTATGCAGATCCCTCTTATGCGAAAGAAGTACTAGGTTGGGAAGCAAAAAAAGGCATCAATGAGATGTGTGAAGACAGCTGGAGATGGCAATCTCATAACCCAAACGGATATAAATAAAACCACTGAGTATAGTGTAAATATAAAATGATTTTTAAGACTAGTTTAAAATAAATAGATATCATTAGTGTATAACCAACCTTCAGATATAATTTTTTACAATAATAAGAATAGGAGAATCATCTATGCCAGAAACAAAAAAGCGCCGTAGAGAAGATAGACTTATCAGTAAATGTCTTTTCCCTGCAGCAGGCTATGGAACACGGTTTTTACCTGCAACAAAAGCTACGCCAAAAGAGATGCTACCCATTCTCACAAAACCACTCATCCAATATGGTGTAGAAGAAGCATTAGACGCAGGTATACACACTATGGCTATTGTTACAGGTAGAGGGAAACGTGCCATTGAAGATCATTTTGATATATCTTATGAGCTTGAACAGCAGATAAGTGGTAGTTCCAAAGAGCACCTGATTGATGAGATTCGTGCACTTATCTCCCAATGTACATTTTCTTATACGAGACAAATAGAAATGAAGGGTTTGGGACATGCCATTCTTACTGGTGAAACACTCATAGGGAGTGAACCTTTTGCCGTACTCTTAGCAGATGACTTATGTACAAATAATAATCAAGGTGTTTTATCCCAAATGATAGAAGTCTATGAAAAATACCAATGTTCAGTAGTTGCTATAGAAGAAGTCCCTATGTCACAAACAAACAAGTATGGTATTATTGCCGGTGATTTAGTGGATGGAACAAATGATACCTACATCGTTACGGATATGGTTGAAAAGCCAGACCCAAAAGATGCACCAACCAATATGGCTATCATTGGTCGTTATATATTAACACCTGATATTTTTGATATTCTAAGAGAAACAAAACCTGGTAGAGGGGGAGAAATACAGATCACCGATGCACTCCTTAAGCAGGCTAAACAAGGAAAAGTCATTGCATATAAATTTAAAGGCAAGCGTTTTGACTGTGGTTCTGTAGATGGATTTGTTGAAGCGACTAATTATTTTTATGAAAAGATGAAGTAATGCAAAAAATACTCATTGTATTTGGAACACGTCCAGAAGCGATTAAAATGGCTCCTTTAGTAAAGGAGTTTTACAAACATACAAATAGTTTTGAAACCAAAGTCTGTGTCACCGCCCAACATCGTGAAATGCTTGACCAAGTCCTTGAACTTTTTGACATCACTCCAGACTATGATCTGGATATAATGAAGCCAAAACAGGACTTGTATGATGTCACTTCTAATGTACTACTTGGCATGAAAGCTGTACTCATTGACTTTAAACCTGACATTGTTTTCGTACATGGAGACACATCTACTACTTTTGCAGCAGCATTAGCAGCATTTTACCAACAAATTTCAGTGGCTCACATTGAAGCAGGTCTACGAACAGGAGACATCTATTCTCCGTGGCCAGAAGAGGCAAACCGTCAACTTACTTCCCAGATAACAACCTACCACTTTGCGCCAACCGATACAAGTAAACATAATCTTCTAAAAGAAAATACGCAAGAAAGAAATATTGTAGTCACAGGCAACACTGTGATTGATGCTTTATTCTTGGCATTAGAAAAAATAAAGTCTAGTTTAAAACTTGAAAAAGGTATTGTTACTCACTTAGCCTCGCTCGATTATCATATATCGCATGAGAAAAAAATGATACTTGTAACAGGTCACCGACGAGAAAACCATGGCCAGGGATTTATAAATATTTGCACCGCATTAAAAGAATTAGCTTTACACAATCCTGAGATTGATATTGTCTACCCTGTGCACTTAAATCCGAATGTCCAAAAACCAGTTCAAGAACTACTCTCTGATATTCCAAATATCTATCTTATAGCACCACTACAATATGAGCAGTTTATCTACATGATGGACAAATCCTACTTTATCATTACCGACAGTGGTGGGGTACAAGAAGAAGCACCTTCCCTAGGAAAACCTGTCCTTGTGATGCGTGACACCACAGAACGTCCTGAAGCTTTAGAGGCAGGTACAGTTAAACTCGTGGGGACAGATACTGGACTGATTATAAAAGAGGCTCAAGACCTGATAGATAATCCAAAAGCGTATAGTTTAATGAGTCAAGCAAGCAATCCTTATGGTGATGGAAATGCTTCTCAAAAAGTCATAGAATTTTTAAAACAAACAATGTTCAAAAAGGAATAAATAAATGAAAAATAGTAAAATTTGCGTCATAGGTTTGGGTTACATAGGACTACCAACTGCAGCACTCTTAGCAAATCATGGTTATGATGTTCATGGTATTGATGTAGTGCAAAATACCGTAGATACAATCAACCGTGGTGAGATTCACATCGTTGAGCCTGAACTTGACTCTTTTGTCAAAGCTGCAGTAAATAGCAAAAAACTAAAAGCTGCGACTACTCCTATAGAATCAGATATCTTTATCATTGCCGTACCTACACCTTTTCATGAAGGATATATCCCCAACATTGATTATGTCATTTCTGCAACAAGATCCATTGCTCCCTATGTAAAAGATGGAAATATTGTTATATTGGAGTCTACCTCTCCTGTAGGTACAACTCATAAAGTAGAAGAAGTACTAAAAGAAGAAGGAGTAGATACTTCAAAGCTACATATCGCCCACTGTCCGGAACGTGTCCTTCCAGGACAGATTATGCGTGAACTTGTCGATAATGACCGTATTGTAGGAGGAACCACACCAGAAGCTACAGAAGCCACTGTTGCGTTTTACAATACATTTGTAAAAGGTGAAGTTCTTTCAACTGATGCAAAAACAGCCGAAATGGCAAAACTCACTGAAAATAGTTTCCGTGATACCAACATTGCCTTTGCCAATGAACTCTCAATTTTATGCGATAAATTTGATATCAATGTTTGGGAACTCATATCACTTGCAAACCGTCATCCTCGTGTTAATATCTTACAACCAGGCGCGGGTGTAGGTGGACACTGTATTGCTGTTGATCCTTGGTTCATCGTACATGCAGGTGGAAAAGATGCAAAGATGATAAGAACAGCAAGGGAAGTCAACATATACAAAACTGAATGGGCCATTGAGAAGATTAAAAATGTTGCACTAAAATTTGAAAATGAAAATGGACGAAAAGCTAAAGTAGCTTGTATGGGTCTTGCATTTAAACCGGATATAGATGACCTTAGAGAGTCTCCTGCTCTTTACATTACAAGGAGACTTATTGCTGACGGTCTCGAGGTTTTAGCCGTTGAACCGAATATCTCTAAATTTAAAGAGTTTGATATTGTAGACTATAAAGATGCTGTAAAAGAAGCAGATGTCATCACCTTTCTTGTAGGACATAAACAATTTAAAAAACTAGATATCATAACTGAATTAGATTTTTGTGGCATATCAAATAAATTCTAATTGATTACTAAATCTATATGTAATATATCTCCCATTCTAAGACTTAATGCAATTACTAGGCTGGGAAGCAAAAAAGGCATAGATAAGATGTGTGAAGATAGCTGGAGATGGGGCAGTCTCACAATCCTATATAGGTATGAAGGTTCCTAATATTATTAAAATAGGACTATTAATTAAATAATATTTTTATTTGTTCTTCATTACCATCCATAATTTTTATTCTTCCATACCCAGAGAATCCTTCCAAATCTGCATTGAGGATATAAACTACTTTATCCTCATTTACTTCAAAATCAGTTTTATACCCAAGTAGGGATGTAATATAGTTAGAAATGTCAAAATGACTGTTGATATTCTTCATCATTTCTCCTGTTTCTTGTATATGATGATTTGTATACATTAAGAATGGCACTTCATATACATGTTTTTCAAGATGGCCATGACCATTTTTTCCATTTTCTCCCAAGAGTTCACCATGATCTGAAACATAAAGAATATAAAGCTCCTGTAAAATATTCTCTTTTATATATTTAATTAAATTTGCAAGTGTATGATCTGTATATAATGCTGTATTTTCATAAGGTGTATACTTATTAAATTCGCTTGGATATTGCTTTTCATATGGGGCATGAGAGCCCCTCTGTTCTAAAACAAAAAAATTATTTCTACCATCAATATTAATTTTAGAAAGTACTTTTTTCAAATCTTCATCATATCCTGAGGGAATAATATACTCATCAAAATCATCTCTAGATATTGTTTTGTCAATAAACTTTGGACACATCAGGTCTCTCATATCACCAAGTGCCTTATTACTATGTGCTGTTATGAAATAAGTATTAAAATTATTATTTTTTGCTAATTTAAAAAGACAATTGTTTTCATTATTCACCTGCTCTAATGAGCCAGGATACTTTAAACGATTTATTAACGTAGCCACAGAGGTTTTTGTCATAGTACCGCCTGCATACACTTTTTTAAAAAAAATGTTTGATGCGTTTTTTAATTCTTGTAATTGAGGTGTTAACTTATTATCATATAATGAAAAAGTATCATATCTCAAACTCTCTCCTATAATTAAAACAATTGTTCTATTCAGATCTGAAGAGACGAGGTTTGGTTCTTCTAAAATTGGGAAATTAGAAGACTGAGATATAATCTTTTTAGGTACTATTCCTGTGATAAAATAATTTATACTTACAAAAAAATTTCTTGCAGACTGTCTATTTGTTAGTGGGTATATAAATTTACCGTCTTTATGTTGAAATCCTTTTTCTTTAACATTTGACAAGTAAAAAACTTTTGCACTTAATATGAATATACTTATTAAAAAAATATGTAGACCATATTTATATTTAAATATTTTACCTCCCAATTTTACATCTATAAAATATATAAAACATAATGATGCAAACACAATTGCCAAAGGTATATAAGCGATATTCCATAGTGTATTTAGTGTTTCCATTACTTCATGTAACTCGCTAAAAAATAAATAAAATTCTATAGCTCCTATATTTTTACCAAAATATTCAAAATGTACATATTGAAGTAAAGAAAATATCAATAAAACAGAAAGTAGTATGAGCCGAATTTTTCTCTGAGGTATGATAGAAATTAAAACTATGTAAAAAAATAACCTATAACTTTCTCTTTTGGTAAATTCAAATAAAAAAAACTCATTGCTCGTTGAATAGATTTTATCCATCGCTAACAATATAAAAGTAATTAAACTAGCATATACTAGACTTAATAGTAATGATTTTTTTATACATAAAAAATCTTTTTTTTTGTATTTCAAACAAAGCATTAAAGTTTTTTCCTTATAATGATTTAACAATATATTTTTTAGAAATTTTGTAAGATTGATTATATCAGTTTTTCATATATAGTTTTTAGTAACAAAGGGAATTGTTTTGTCAAAAAAAATAGCGTTATCTATTATTTTACTTATTGTACTTTTTATAGTGCTTATTATGCTATTTGAAAAAATATCTCAAAAAGAAAATATAAAAGATTTATTAGAACAAAAGCTTGATGGTAGATTGCTGCCACATGAAGTCAATAATCAAAAGAGACTTAATGAAATTTTAAAAAATGGAATCAGATCACTAGAACTTGATCTTTTTTTTTATACTAAAAATAATAATATTTCTTATTTTAAAATTGGACACGATAAAGAAGATTTAGATCAACTAATCTTTGAAACTTATTTACAAAAACTAAAAAAATATAAAATAAAAAAAATATGGATGGATGTTAAAAATGTATCGGAACAAAATATAGATCAAATTTTAAAACGCTTAAATTATTTGGATAAACATTATAATATTAAACCTATTGTCATTTTTGAGAGTGCATTACGTAGTGTAAAATTTAAAAAAATTAGTCATGCAGGCTTTCACACGTCCTATTATCTTTATAATAATCCAATTCATGAAATGTTACTAAGGAAAGATCATGAAGGATTAATAATAGCAGCAAGCACCATTAAAATACAAATAGAAAAACAAGAGATGAATGCTATTTCTTTTAATTCTCTACTTTATCCTTTTATTAAAAACTATTTAGAACCGATTCTCTCATCAAATATAGTTTATCATACTTGGAAAAGTGTCAAATTTAAAAATTATAATGCCATTCAAGAAATGCAACAAAAAGAATATTTTCATGATAAGAGAATTGAAACCATACTGTACTACTACGATGCAAAAGATTAAATTTTATTTTCAATTTTTTCTAAAAAAGGTTGCATCTTTTCAGCCAATTCATCTATAGGCAATTTTTCAAGGAACTCAAAAACAAATGTATCATACTCCATCACAGCCAATCCTTCACCAATAGAGAGTCTATATATTCTTCTTTTGGCTAATAGTCTCTCAAGAAATAACTTATACTGAACTTGTGATTGAATTGTTTTTGGATACAGTGTAAAGATAGGCTTTTGGGAAAGCAAAGATTCACTAATCATAGATCCACTTTCTTCTGTTACAAAAATAGTAGAACCCAGTTCAAGATACAGTGAAACAACCTTTTCAGGTGCTTGACCAAAATAAACACTATAAGCAATATCACTATTATAATCAGAGAATAATGATTTTAAAAAAATCTCATATTTTATACCTGTTCGGCGTGATGTTGTGATCAGCGCTTTGGCATCATACTTTTTCACAATCTTCATAAAGGAATATACTAATTGTTCATATTCCTCTTCTGAATAAGTATATCCTGATCCATTACCCCCAATAAGTAAGACAAAATACTTTAAATTTTTATCAAGCTGTTTTTCCAGACAGAATTGTTGTACTTTTTGATCTATATGTTTTACTTGACCTCTCGTTGGCAATATATCTAATTTAATACTATTAGGTTTAGTTAACTCAGAAGTGCTAACAATGAGTGAAAAATAGTTTGAGTCCACGCCTTTAAGCGTACCACAAAATACATTCTTTGCATTTAATACCTTACTCAACCATATATTTGCAAATTGTGTATCACCACCAGTTGAAACTATCACATCAATATTAGCATCGGGCTTATGAAAGCTTTGATAAAATAGTCTCATAAATAAAGTGCTCGATACATATTTATTAGATAATAAATGATGCTTCAAGATAAATCGCAAAATTCTTATTAAGAATTTTGCTCTTATTTTGATATCTAAATCTAAAATTTTAACTTGATAATTTTTCTTAATCGCTTCAATTACACCATCACTTACAGTAATATGTCCTGCTTTACCATCACTAATTTTTAATATAGTATGTATTATATTTGTATTCAATATATTTCTTAATTATTTTTCAAATGATTTAAATAATGTTCACAAATACTTTTAATGATGTATTCATACCCTATATCATTCAAATGTATATGATCAACATAATAATCATCTATATGTAAAAAAAAGTGATCATATAAATTTATTCTAAACACATTATCATACGCATTTGCTATATTGTCTAATTCTTTATTATATCTTTGTATTTCTTCATTTCTAAAAATTTGTTTACTTGGTACTGTATCAATAAGATAAATTTTACTATTTTTTGATGAATCAATGACAAACTCGATATTTTTTCTATATTCTTCTAAAGGTACTGTATTTTCAGACCCAAATAATTCATATAATCCAAGTTTTTTAGTAACCTTTTTATACTTTTTAACTATTTTTCTATATATTTTTCTCAATTTATTATCGGGATAATAAAGTACATAAGGTGCATGTTTAAATGTTTTCCAAGAATCTACTAAGCCATATTGTATCAGAATCAACTCTGTATCATCAGATTTAAATTCATTAAAAAAATGTACCATCTCTCGTGTTGTAGACATTGTATAGCCACAATTCTGAAATTCTGCGTCTTTGCACTCGCTAAATTTTTTAGGCAACACGCCATTTCTAAAATAGGTATTTAGATATGTATTACAGTCGCCAAGTGTTAAAATTTTCACTTTATACCTTTTTCAATCAACTTAACCTTTTTATCTTAGGTATTTGACATCTTGATTTATGTTCGATACTCTTGTTATTATAATATCAAAAAGTAGACTAAACAATCATTGGAAAAACTAAAATATTCTCAAAACACATTATGATGTTTTTAAAAAAGAAAAAACAATATATAATAGTGAGCATATAAATATTTGAATAGAATGGATTTGAGTTTGAGAATAGATACAAAAAACCAGTTACTAAAAAGAATTAAAATAGCACTATATCGGACAGTCGTATCCTTCGTAAAGATATTCAAAAAAGGTGAGGGAGATATCTTAAAAGCTTTCTGGCTTAAAAGAACGCAAAATTTTGGTGATAGCTTAAATCCAATTCTCTTAAATGAACTTAGTGGTAAACCTGTGCAATGGGTTAAATCCTATTCTCCAGAACTACACTATATCACCATTGGTTCCATTCTGGAATCTGCAACAAAAGACACCATTGTGTGGGGTGTGGGTTTTGTTTCACAAGAGAGTCACTGTTTTGAAAAGCCTCAAAAAATTTGTGCAGTACGAGGTCCAAAAAGTAGAAAAAAACTCATCGAAGATGGTATAGTGTGTCCCGAAGTCTATGGAGACCCCGCTCTGTTGTTACCAAGGTTTTATTCGCCTTCAATCAAAAAAACACATAAACTGGGAATTATTCCGCATTTTGTAGATAAAGAACTCCCATGGTTCAACACAATCAACCAAAATGATGAAGTCAAAATAATAGATATACAAAACCCTGATATATTTGCTTTTGTTGATGAAGTACTCTCTTGCGAAAAAATCATCTCAAGCTCTCTACATGGCATTATCATTTCAGATGCTTACCGTATTCCTTCATTATGGGTTGAGTTTTCAAAAGGTGTCATCGGTGACGGGTTTAAATTTTCAGACTATTTTCTTTCGGTAGGAAGAAAAGATGATAGCCCCTATATTATCAGTGAATCGACAAATATAGAAGAATTGTTTGAACAATTTTATGACTATGAAATACAGATAGATTTACAAAAACTGATAGACCATGCACCTTTTCAAATAAAAGATCAATATAAAAATATTATTGAAGATAAATAAAAAATCAATTAACCCGTCATTTTTGTATATTCACCTATCATTTTATCAACTGAATGTTCTAAAGAAAAGTGCTTATCAATGTACTCAAACCCATTTACTTTGAGCTCTTTTGCCAATATAATTTTATCAGCTAATCCTCTATCATCTCCCACTTCAAAAAAGTAACCCTGTTGACATTCAATGATAATGTCCTTAACACCTCCATGGTTACTTGCCACAACAGGCGTATTAACTGCGATTGCCTCTCCCACAGACCTCCCAAAACTTTCAGGTTTTTTTGAACTGCTTACCACAACATGACTACTATGGTATATCTCAGGCATTCTAGTTTGTGAACCGGTAAAAATAATGTTATTAGCCAAATCGAGTTCATCTATTAATTTTAGTAAACTTTTATAATATTCATTTTTATCTTCTCTTACCCCACCGACTATAAGACCGACAATATCTATAAATTCTTTTTTTAAAATATGAATGGCACGAATAAAAGTCTCATAATCTTTTAACTGTGTCACCCTTCCAACACTTGTTATAATCAGTTTGCCATGTAATCCATATTGGTTTTTAAACTCTTTTACAAAAGTTTCGTCAATCTTGGTGGGATCAAAACGTTTTGTATCTATTCCCCCAGGAAAAACTTCTATCTTCTCATTTTCAATTTTATAATGTTTTTGTATGTACGCTTTTACACTTCCGCTTACGCAGATTACTTTATCTGCTTTTGTCATAATCGAACTATATATATTGACACTGTTAAACCCGTGAACTGTACTGACGACTTTGAGCTGCAAACTTCTATTGGCAAAATAGACTAGCCATGCAGGTACCCTACTTCTGACATGAACGACATCTGGATTTAAGCTTCTGAGTACCTTTTTTAACTTTAGCGCCCTAAAAACAGCCGTTAACGGATTTTTACTGCAAACATCTATTTGTATATGTTCTCCCCCATCACTTACAATTTGTGAAACCAGCTTTCCACCATTACTAATAACCAGACTTTCATATCCACGTTTTGACAACTCTCTATTTAATTCAAGCACATCATACTCTACCCCACCCTCATTAAGCTCTGGTAAAATTTGTACTATTTTCATAAATGTACCTTTGCAGCAATATGTATAAAATCAATCTTTCGATTTTTATATTTTACCGTACCGTCAAAAATATGTAGATATCCTTCTTTCTGCAAGGAAGAGATAAATCTTGTAAACTTATTCTCTTTTTTACACTCTAAAGGTAAAACAACTACATTTGATTCACCGTAAGATATAGCCTCTGAAATCATCGAAGTACTATCTCCTGTGATGAACACAGTCTCACACTGAGCAAGAAAATCAGAGATAGGATTAATGGGATTTTTAGAGAACAGTACTTCATAATCAAACCTGTATGATGCAACCAAAACTACTATCTCTTCACTTGTTCTAGGAGACGTTGTTATAGCAACTTCGTACCCTGCATAATACTCTTTGATAAAGTCCAATTGTTCTCTAAGTTGATCTCTAGACATCGTGAAAACTTTATTATCTCCTCCTATGATGATACCTATAGACTTTCGCTCTGCCTTATAAAGCCCTTTAGGTTCAACATACGAAAAGTTTGCAGGGATTTCTATGATGTTCTCCCGTTTGGGTGGCATGTCATGTGTTTGAGCAAAAATAACATCAAAATCATAACGATACCCCTTAGGAAGCATCATTACGATAGACTTGATAACCCGCTCTTTTGCAATGAGTTTAGTAAGATAGTATGTGCTTGAGCCAGTAGAAACAACCGCATCATACAAAACATCTGGAATTGAATAGGTACGATAAAGAATATTCGTATAAAAATGTAAATGATCCAAAGCAACAGCAAGGCCTTTTGACCATTTTGTCTTAAATTCTACTTGCAGAACATCATACTCTGCATCCATATATTTGGCTAATGCTACAGATTGGTTAAGATGACCCAAGCGCCCGTCACTCAGTATCAAAACTTTTTTTTTCAAACGGATATTCTCCATCTATTATGCATCCAAAACCATTGTGCAGGATACTCTCTGATGATTGACTCCATGATGTCATTATAGCCCGCTGTCATTTTTTCAATCTTTTTTGTCTCATCATCTTCTTCTGCAGCTTGATATTCCACAGGATCTTGAATGACTATTTTATATTTACCACACTCCGTTCTAACTGCAAAGCAAGGTACTATTTTAGGATCAAACTTCAATTTAAGAGATGCAATAGACGTCGTTGTTTCGGCAGGCTTTCCAAAAAAATCTACCATAACTCCATTTCTGATTCCCGATCTTTGATCGATCAAGATACCTACATTTCCCCCATTTCTTAACTTTTTGACCATAGCCAAAATAGCTTTCTTTTTATTGGCTGTATCGTTGCCATACTTTTTACGAAACGGCTGTGTAATATGCTCTTCAATAAGCTTATTATTTCCTTCTCTTCCAATGACCAGCATAGGTAAACCATGTTTAGCTAAAAAATGTGCTAACAGTTCCCAGTTTGAAAAATGTGCTGTCATTGCGATGACCCCATGCGGTACATCTAGAGAAAGTTTTTTTAATTTCATGATCACTTCTTCTTTGTTAGTCACGGCATCATCTATATCAAACCTATCAACAAACATCAACAATATTTCTGAAATAGTTTTTGAAAGTTCGCTATACACTTTTTTTGAAAGTTCTTTTATCTCTCTAGATGTTTTATCAGGATAGGCCATCTGCAAGTTTTTAATAGTCAATGCTCGCCTTTTTTTATCAAGATGATAAACCAAAAGTGTTATCCATTTAAACAGAGTATATATAGCAAATACAGGCATGATTTTGGCTATATATAAAAACATTTTAACTAAAGTGTATTCTATCTTTTCTCTCATAATCACCTCTATCTATTTAAGACTCATTTTACCCAAATAGACTAAAGGATGGAGGTAAAACATATCTGCTTTCAATTTAATTTGCTATAATCACGACAATTATAGATTACTAAAGGAACAAAATCGTGATAGGTATCGTCGATTATAATATGGGTAACCTTGCTTCTGTCATCAATGCTTTTGCTAAAGTTGGTGTAGAAGCTACACTAGAAAGTGATCCTGCCAAACTTTCCCAATATGACAAGCTTATCTTACCAGGTGTTGGTGCGTTTAGGGATGCTATGGCACACTTGCAAAGCAATGGTATGGACAAAGCAGTGAAAGCCTATGCAGCATCGGGTAAACCTCTGCTGGGTATCTGCCTAGGAATGCAACTTCTTTTTGAGAGTAGTGAAGAGTTTGGCTCTACAGAAGGTTTAGGACTCATACCTGGTAAAGTAGTAGCTTTTGATGAGTCTAGGTTTGACCACCCTCAGAAAGTACCTCATATGGGTTGGAATGAGCTCTTTGTCCAGAAAGACACCGCTATTTTTGAGGGGTTAGCCAAAGATTTTTATCTTTATTTTGTTCACTCATTCCATGCTGTCTGTGATGAAAGCTATGCCATAGGAAAAACACACTATGGGTACAAATTTGTCTCTGCTGTACAAAATGGAAACATCTATGGCATTCAACCACACCCAGAAAAAAGCCATGATAATGGTTTAAAAATTATAGAAAATTTCGCAAAATTATAGGAATAAAAACATGACCATACTCCCAGCAATCGACCTCAAAGATGGCAAAGCTGTAAGACTCAGTAAAGGACTGATGGATTCAGCCAAGATTTACTCAGATGAACCTTGGCAGGTCGCTAAACGATTTGAAGAACTTGGAAGCGAATGGGTACACCTTGTAGACCTCAACGGTGCCTTTGCAGGAAAACCAGAAAACCTAGAACAAATCAGACAAATCCGTAAACATTGCAACCTTAAATTGGAACTTGGTGGAGGTATCCGTGATGAAGAGACCATCAAAATGTACCTAGAACTTGGTATTGATAGACTCATCCTGGGCTCCATAGCGGTCAAAGATGCTCAGTTTGTCAAGGACATGGCAGCAAAGTACCCCATTGTAGTTGGTATTGATGCTATAGATGGTATGGTAGCGGTAGAAGGTTGGGCTGAGACGTCCAATATGAAAGCCACCGATCTTGCACGTGAGTTTGCCGCCTGTGGTGTCCAAGCCATCATTTGTACTGATGTAGGACGTGATGGCATGATGACTGGTGTGAATATAGAATTTACCAAAGAGATACAAGAAGCTTCAGGCTTAGAGACTATCGCAAGTGGGGGACTAAAAGACATGACAGATATTTACGCGCTTATGGAAGCGGGTATAGATGGCACTATCGTAGGTAAAGCATTTTATGAAGGCACCTTGGATCTTAGAGAAGCATTTGAGGCAACAAATGGATAAGACATATCACGAGTTAACCATCACACTTAATGATGACTTTGTTGAATTCATTGCTGACTTTGTTGCAAACATTTCAGGTGAGGGTTTAGAGATTGGTGAGGGTCACATAATAGTACGAAGTGAATCTGATTTAACTTACGTTAAAGATGCTCTTGTATCATTAGCTGGCACATTAAGCGGCTCAATAGATATGGAATACACACTCGAAGAAAAAGAAAATGTGGACTGGATACAAAGCTATCAAGACTCTGTACAACCCATAGAAGCAGGCAAGTTTTATATCTTCCCTAGCTGGTATGAAGGAAAAGAAGGTTTTATAAACATCAAAATCGATCCTGCCCTTGCTTTTGGCTCAGGACATCATGCAACGACTTTTTCCTGTTTGAATGCTATATCAGAGTATGTCAAGCCTGAAGATTCTGTGATTGACGTAGGCTGTGGTTCTGGTATCTTAGGTCTAGCGTGTAAAAAACTTGGAGCTAAAGTAGCACTATGTGATACTGATCCTGTCTCAGTAGAAAGCTGTAAAGAAAACTTTGTACTCAATGAAGAACACTATGACAAACTTTGGGAAGGCTCCATAGATAAAGCTGAAGATAGCTATGATATAGTCATAGCAAACATCATCGCAGATGTACTTCGCTTTATCGCTAAAGACTTAAAGTCTGCGTGTAAAAAAGATGGTCTTCTGATACTCTCAGGTATCTTAGATAAAAAAGAAACACTGGTGCAAGAGTCCTTTAAAGACTTAACACTGGAAAAAAGAATAGAAAAAGATGAGTGGATCACACTCATCTACAAAAGGTAAATGATACATGAGTAACGACAATAAAAACAACGACAATAAAAACAATAATTTTTTTAATGACAATCCTCTTTTGGCATTTGCCATCTTTGCCATTGTGATTATCTTTTTGTTTAAAGCTTTTATAGGTGATGACAGTCAGGGTCTAGGCAATGCGCTAAACCCAAACAGTAGTGTCACACAAACAAAATCTGTCAAATACTCTGAGATAAAGGCGGAGATAGAAAAAGGTTCTATAAAGTCTGTCAAACTAACACCTACAACCATAGAAGCCATCGCAGATGACAATGGTAGAACCATTCGTTTTGTGGCTCAAAATGTTCCTACTTATGACAAAGACCTCATTCCCCTTTTAGAGAAAAAAGGTATTAGTTATGAGGGTATAATGGGTGGTGGTTTCTTCTCAGACCTCATTGGATCTTTACTTCCTATCCTGATCTTTTTTGGTATCTGGATTTTCTTAGCTAAACGGATGTCTAAAGGAATGGGCGGGATGCTTGGTAGCCCTGGTAAAGCAGATAAACTTATAAACTCGGAGAAGCCAGATACTAAGTTTTCTGATGTTCAAGGGGTGGAAGAAGCCAAAGATGAAGTCAAGGAGATTGTTGATTTCTTGAAGTTTCCAGAACGCTATATGGAACTTGGTGCAAAGATACCAAAAGGTTTACTCTTAGTAGGGCCTCCAGGAACAGGTAAAACACTTCTTGCAAAAGCAGTGGCAGGTGAAGCCTCAGTACCCTTCTTCTCAGTGTCAGGTTCAGGATTCATTGAAATGTTTGTGGGCGTTGGGGCAAGTCGTGTACGTGACCTTTTTGCACAAGCCAAAAAAGAAGCGCCATCCATCATCTTCATTGATGAGATAGACGCTATTGGTAAATCTCGTGCATCTGGTGGACAAATGGGTGGTAATGATGAGAGAGAGCAGACACTCAACCAACTCCTAGCTGAAATGGATGGCTTTGGTACAGATACACCTGTCATCGTTCTCGCTGCGACAAACAGACCAGAAATACTGGATGCTGCCCTTCTTAGAGCAGGACGTTTTGACAGACAAGTTCTTGTAGACAAACCTGACTATGATGGACGTTTAGCCATCTTAAAGGTTCACTCAAAAGGTGTAAAACTCGCTTCCACTGTAGACTTGAGAACTGTTGCAAAGCAGACTGCGGGTTTAGCAGGTGCAGACTTGGCAAACATTATCAATGAAGCAGCCTTACTTGCAGGACGTTTCAATAAAAAAGAGATAGAACAAGCAGACCTACTAGAATCAATCGAACGTTCATTTGTTGGACTTGAAAAGAAAAACCGTAAGATCTCTGAAGTTGAGAAAAAAATAGTTGCCTATCATGAAAGTGGCCATGCACTCATGGCAGAACTCACAAAAGGTGCAACACGTGTGACTAAAGTGTCTATCATACCTAGAGGACTTGGTGCACTCGGTTATACATTGCACCTTCCAGATGATGAAGACAGATTCTTAAAGCAAAAGCATGAACTGATGGCTGAGATAGATGTACTTCTAGGTGGACGTGCCGCAGAAGACGTGTTCATAGGTGAGATCAGTACAGGTGCGGGTAATGACCTTGACCGTGCGACTGCCATTTTGAAAGACATGATATCTGTTTATGGTATGACCGATGTTGCAGGACTTATGGTTCTCTCACGAAGTCAAAATTCATTTTTAGGTGGCGGTGCTGTGAGTACTGACTACAGTGAAAAAATGGCTGAAGAGATGGATGCATACATCAAAGGTACACTTAATGAACGTTATACCTTTGTAAAGAAAACATTGAATGAATATCACCAAGCTATAGAAAATATGACAGCGGTACTTTTAGATGTTGAAGTCATTGAAGGTAAAAAAGTACGTTCTATCATAGAAGAATATGAGAAAGAAAATAATATGCCTAGCCGATTGGCACATGGTGCTAAAATAGCCGCAGCGAAAGCTAGAGCCCAAGCAGAAGATGAGGCGGATGAAGAAGCATAAATGAAAAAAGCCAACCTTATCTACATCCTGCCAAACCTGTTTACTGCAAGTAGCATTTTTATAGGTGTGATAAGTATTGTTGAAGCAAGTAAAGGAAACTTTGTACTTGCTTCCTGGCTCATACTTTTAGCTCTTGTCTTTGATGGTCTAGATGGGCGCATCGCCCGCATGACAAACACCACAAGTCAGTTTGGTGTAGAGTTTGACTCCTTGGCAGACATCATCTCTTTTGGTATCGCTCCAGCAATGTTACTTTACTTTTTTATAGGGCATGAGTTTGGACGTTTTGGCATCTTAGTTTCTGCATTGTATGTCATCTTTGGTGCTATACGCTTAGCACGATTTAACATCTCAACTGCAAAAACAGACCCTAATGTCTTTATAGGTTTACCCATCCCTACTGCTGCTATTTTCATCTCTATGTGGATACTTCTTTTTTATAAATACACTTTGGAAGACTACGCTGTCATTTTACTTATTTTAACACTAGGAGTGAGCGTACTTATGGTAAGTAATTTTCGTTACCCTTCATTTAAAAAAGTACAATTAGATAAACCAATGGTGTTTAAAACAATGATAGTACTTATGATCATCGCTTCCCTACTCTACCTTTTCTCAGCAGAAGGATTTGCTATTATCATACTCGGGTATGTACTTTATGGTCCTCTTCGTGCCCTTCGAACTCTCAGTATACGAAAGATAAAAATTAAAGGATAATTATTGTCCCTTGTAATTTATTTTAATTTACTGTATACTTACTCAAATAATAACAGGAGAACATTATGAAAAAAATCATAAACAACTATACCATTTTCACTAAAGACAGTACTCTCCTGCTGCTCTCACTCTAATACATCATAAATCATACAATTCCACTTTTTTTGTTTCTAATTAACCACTATTTCGGTAAAATTAGACAATTTTCAGCGAATATCGCTTTTATACACTTAAGGTAACACAATGAGCCAAGATATCATTAAAATATTTGACACGACATTAAGAGACGGTGAACAGAGTCCAGGGGCTTCTATGAACACTGAGGAAAAGATACAGATCGCTGCGCAGTTAGAGCGTTTGGGTGTAGATATCATTGAAGCAGGATTTGCCGCAGCAAGCCCCGGAGATTTTGATGCGATCGATAAAATATCACAAAGAGTCACACATTCAACGGTTTGTTCTTTAGCAAGAGCCACAGATGCAGATGTGAAAGCTGCAGGTGAAGCCATCGCTAAAGCAAAGATGCAACGTATCCATACCTTTATCGCCACCTCTAAAATCCACATGGAACATAAACTTAAAATGACCCCCGATGAAGTCATCAAAAGAGCTGTAAGAGCGGTAGAATATGCGCGTACTTTTGTAGATGATGTTGAATTCTCATGTGAAGATGCAGGACGTTCGGACATGGGCTTTATGAAAGAGATCTCTGATGCTGTGATAGCAGCTGGAGCAACGACTATCAACTTACCTGATACTGTAGGGTTTAGACTTACCTTTTGAGATAGGTGCCATGGTAAAAGAGATGAGTGAGTACGTTAAAGGTACGAGCCATTATTTCAGTACATAACCATAATGACTTAGGCTTAGGGGTGGCAAACTCCTTGGAAGCGGTTATCAATGGCGCCAGACAGGTAGAATGTACCATCAATGGGTTAGGAGAACGTGCAGGAAATGCTGCTTTGGAAGAGATAGTGATGACATTAAAAACACGTTCTGATGTCTTTGCAAACTATAAAACCAATATCAACACAAAAGAGATCTACCCAAGTTCACGTTTGATAGCCAATATCACAGGTATAGAGCCACAACCCAACAAAGCCATTGTAGGTAAAAATGCTTTTGCCCATGAATCTGGTATACACCAAGATGGTATGTTGAAAAACAAATCTACGTATGAGATCATCTCACCGGCAGACATCGGTTTAGATATGGATGATACTTTGGTGTTAGGAAAACACTCAGGTCGTGCAGCATTTAAAGACAAATTGTTTAAATTAGGATTTATCATAAGTGATGAAGAGTTAAACACATCATTTGAACGTTTCAAAATCTTAGCCGACAGAAAAAAAGATATCTATGATGATGACTTAAGAGCTTTAGTCACCTCTGAGATGACCATGGCACCTAAGATTTATGAGTTGATCTCTTTACAGTTAATGGACTGTTCCAATGGTGTACCCTCTGCTGCAGTGAGCATCAAAAAAGATGGTACTGAAATCATAGATGCGGGTATCGGTGAGGGTACCATAGATGCAATATTTAAAACCATTGACAGGATCTCTGGTTATGAAGGTCAATTATTGGACTATAAAGTAAAATCAGTCTCTGAAGGAAAAGATGCTTTGGCAAATGTTACTGTTAAAGTCTCATTTAACGGCGAACCAGCCATCATAGGTCATGGATTAAACATCGATACTATGTTAGCAAGTGCAAGAGCCTACATAGGCGCATTAAACTCTTACTTGAGTATGGCAGGAAAGTTGAAATCACGTCATGCTGATAGTTCAAAAACAGTTTGACTTCGACAAGCTCAGTCACCGATATAATTAACGGTAGCTGAGCCTGTCGAAGCTCTACATATACTTCTTCAACACTTCAGGAATCTCAATCGTCCCATCTTCGTTCTGATAGTTTTCCATAATAGCAACGATCGTACGACCCACAGCAAGTGATGAACCATTTAACGTATGTACAAATCTATTTTTCTTCCCATCTTTAAAACGTATCTTTGCACGTCTTGCCTGGAAGTCTCTTGTGTTTGAAATAGAAGAGATCTCACGGTATTGATTTTGTCCCGGGAGCCATACTTCCAAGTCTATGGTTGTAGCTGCTGAAAAACCTAAGTCTCCATGGCAAAGTTCAACCACTCTATGAGGTAGACCCAGTGCTGTGAGTATGTCCGAGGCATTTTTTACCATCATCTCAAAAACTTCTTCAGACTTATCAGGATGTGCGATGGCAACCATTTCTACTTTATTAAACTGATGCTGTCTTATGATACCTCGTGTATCACGTCCCGCAGAACCCGCTTCTTTTCTAAAACAAGGCGTGTATCCTGTCATAAGCAGTGGCAGTTCTTTTTCTGTGAGTATCTCATCATTATACATATTTGTAAGGGGCACTTCAGCAGTAGGTATGAGGTAGAGATCTTCACCCTCTATCTTAAAAAGGTCATCTTCAAACTTTGGTAACTGTCCTGTACCCTGAAGCATTGTAGAATTGTTGATAAATGGCACAGAGTACTCTATAAAACCCTTTTGTGCATTGGTGTCGAGGAAGAAGTTGATCAACGCTCTTTCAAGCCTAGAAGCCTCACCACGTAGTACAGAAAAACGACTCTTTGCAAGTTTCACCCCACGCTCAAAGTCTATCCAGCCATTGATCTCGGAAAGTTCCCAGTGTTCTTTAGGTTTAAAGGCAAATGTTTTAGGTTCAAGTACTTTACGAAGTTCAACATTGTCCTCTTCATCTTTACCTTCTGGTACAGTGTCATCAGGAAAGTTTGGCATAGCCAAAGCCACGGTGTAAAGTGCTTCTTCTGCCTCTCTTGCTTTCTCTTGCAGTGGTACCATCGCTTCTTTGTTGGCATCTACTTTAGCTTTGAGTTCAGTCACATCTTTTTTCTCTCGCATATACTGACCAAAAAGTTTTGACATACTATTCTGTTCTGCTTTAGAAGCTTCCAAAGTTGCATTGGCTTCTTTTAGTGCAGCAAAAAGTGTTTTAAGATTTTCGAGGGTAGCAGTATCTACCCCTTTTTTGAGAAGTTTAGCAGATGCTTCATCGAAGTTGTTTTGTAGGTATTTTAAGTCTATCATAGAGTTTGCCTAGATTTTAAATGTTTATGAGATTATAGTGGAAAGTTTAAAAAAGGTGGATTAATTAACCATAAGAGTAAAATCTCTTATGGTCATTATCTTTAAAATTCAGAAGTAACAACTTCCCCAGTAATGTCAAATGTACAATCTGCATCAGGGTCAGGGTTTGAAATTTGCATGGCAACAAAAGCTTGCCCATCTCCACGTATGCATGATCTTGCGTCATAATCATTAGAAGTAAATATAATACTATTTCCAGTAATATCTTTATCAATACTACAATTGCTTCCTTCTTTTATTCTCCATCCGAAATGACCATTACGGTATCTTTCAGGTGCAGTTTCATGCCAGATGTCAAAAACTACAGTTACCCCACTTACACCTTTTTTCAAAGTATATCCAGTTGATGGTACATGTCTAAAACCTGTACCTCTAAGTGTATGTTTCACTGTTTCACCTACACGTGTAATCGCACCTGTGTCTGGCTGTATACCATCTAAATTTACCCAAATAAGCGCATCTTTACCAGTTAAATGATAATCATATTTATAAGTCACGGTCACTGTTCCTTCATCATCTAGCTGATACGTTTCAGAATCTGTGCTACCTACCCACTCACGACCATCTTCTCTACATAAGTCTTGATAGTAGTTATGTCCGACAGCATAGTAAAGCCCACTTCTATCTATACCATAATATTCATCTTGCAAAGAAAGTGTATTAGTATTGATACTCGTAATGTCCCATTTACCCATGGCCTCGTAGTTCTTTTGCTCACCAAAGACAACCAGTTTATCCGTATTGTTTCCTTCAGCATTTACATATTGGAAAACATCCGTTCTTGCTGGAGTGTTATCTTCAAAAGTAGCTGTATTTGCACCTAGTTGAATGATCTCACCATCAGCATTACCTGACTCTATGTCACTTCTTCCATAAAATAATCTTTTTGTTTCATTGCTCTCATTACTACTTGCCTCTGAACCATCTACGGCATACCCTACAATGGCACCTAAGGTAATGTTTGGTCTTGTATTTACCCTGTTACCATATTCATCTGTTACTGAGATTGCCAATGTTTCAATGTATTTTGCTCTGGCTGTATCTTGCCCTGTACTCACATAAGAGATACTGATCGCAGAAGCAGGACCTGAAAATACTCTTACATTTACAATAGTTGTTAAACTCTGAGGATCCCCATTGGCATCAGCAAAGTCAACGGTCACTTGTACAGGGACTAATCCTGAAAGCTGTTTGGACTTGAGTATAAATGGACTATTGTTTACTGCATTTAACTCTAAACTGTTAACAAGTGTACCCGTTGCTGTATCTAAAATCTGTGCTATGGTGCTGTTGGTAGTCAATGCTGTTATTTTAGTGATGTTCTCATCAGTCAAAACCACATCATTACCTGCACTGTCTTTTGCTTTGAGTAGCACATTAAAGGTTTTTTCTTTATCTGGTATACCCATACTAAATTCGCCACTTGTTACAATCTCAAGCTCGTAATTACGCGAGATGAAATCATCAGCAGGTAACTGGTAAAGTACCTTCATTTCTTGCTTATCTTCACTATTATCTACATGGTAAAATTTGAAGATGCTCTCGTTATCATCATTTGTTATCAATGCTTGTAAGTTACTAGGCCCTGTGTAGCTAAAGGTTGCTACACCTTGTGCATCTACAGCGACTTCATAAGAAGCAAACTGACCAACATCTACACCATTGAGTACCTTTTCAGGTAACTCAACTTTTACAGACCCTAGTGCATATGGAGCGATATCTTTAAATACTTTAATCGCTATCTCGACAGTCTTACTGTTACTGTCTAAGATAACTTCTCTTTGTGTCGTCGGTATCACAACGATAGGCAAAGAGACATTACCATCAATGCTATCTAGTGTTTCACTAAAGTTAATGGTGAGATTTGTTTCTTCAACGATCACACCTTCAATAAATTTGATTTTAAATATTTGTGTTGTTCCATTGACTTCATCAAAGCCTGTTGCATCCGGTGCAGTATACGCAAAGGTTGCATATCCACCATTATCTGTTTGTACTTGATAGTTAAATATGGAACCATATTTAGCATCAAACCCTTCCATCACAACAGTTTTATTGACTATAGGTACACCCTCGAAAAGAAGTTGGGCTTTTAAATCTATTTGCGTATCTGGCTTCTCTATCGTTAAATTTGATTCATTAGCAAATTGGTAAAGAGGTTTAGCAAGTACGATAATATCCACAGTAGCTGCTGCCTCTGCTCCATTGGCATCTGTATGTACCAACTCTAAAGGTTGTGTTCCATCTGTCAATACATCTGCTGCAATATAATTAAATCTTGCATATCCGTCTGTACCTGTAACAACTGTGGCATTTTCTACACGTCCAAAGGCTGCTGGTATACTTTTTGCTGTCACACTCTCCCCTGCGACTGGTGCACCATTTTTTGTTACTTGTACTCCTATCTCTGCACTTTGTGTAGCATAATTTATAGTCACATCATTTGCATTTCCAAGTATATAGTCTGATGTTACTACTGTGGTATTTACATTTACTGTGACATTTTTTGTTACAGTTACTCCATCTTCCTCAAAACGTAATGTCATAGCTGTTGTGACCAAACTAGTTAAATCACTTGGTGCCTGATAAGTAAACTCTGCTAAACCTGCTGCATTTGTAACAGCAGTTGCAGAAGTAAGTGATCCAAATGCTGGGTTTGTAAGCGTTACATTCTTCCCTGCAACACCAACATTTAAAGCATCTACAACATTCACACTGATGATTTCTACCTGATCCGCACGCGTAATCGTGATTGGGGTAGTTTCGTTGACTAAACTATAGTTTGCTCCAACTACAGTAGATGATTGAATAGTAATTGTTGATGTAGCAGTGATAGTATTATCGTTTTCATCTGTAAATATTAGACTAACATTTTCTGATTGCCCATTTACAGAAGTTAAGTCAGAAGGAGGGGTATAGTTAAAAGTAGCTTTCCCAGAGTCATCTGTCTTGACACTAGATGGACTCAATGCACCAAAAGCACTTGGTAATGTCGTTACTTTAACTTCTTTACCAGAAACGCCTACATTGCTACTATCAACAAGAGTTACCGTTATTTCTTGTTCTTCTGTTGCAGAAGTTACAGTAATCGAGTCTGCGTTTATAAAATTATAGGTATTAGGTGTCGTTGCAGAAGTACTATGTGTAAGAGTAATATTAGTAATTAGCTTTGTTCCATTTTCATCTTCATAGACTACTTCCAACGGGACAAGTTGTCCATTTATTAAAGTAGTTGGTGAAGTATATTCAAAATTAGCATATCCATTCTGATCTGTTACAACAGATAGATTTGTTATTTTCCCTAGTGTATCTGTAGGTGCATAGGCTTGAATATAGACAGTTTCCCCCACTACACCTTTAGCGTCACTATCGACTAGTTGCACAGCTATGTTATAAACAGTTGAAGGTTTTGTAATTGTCAAAGAAGAAGGAGGATCAAAGAAAATATACTCACCATCTCCTGCCCCTGGAACAAGAGGATCAGTCACATCTATAACTGCCCCCGGGTTTCCATCAGTATCAAGTGTGGTTGAAATAAAAAGAACATCCGTTGAAGTTTCATTTTCATTTCCGAGTGAAATTTTCTGATCTCCTATAAGTGTATAGGCTGTAGCATTACAATCGCTTGCGACTGTACCAGAAATCGTTAAAGATTTCTGTGAACCTTTTGAACCATCTAATATAAGAGGATTAGGTGTATAATCGATACTATTAATAACACAACCTGTTGCTGCAAAATTAAAGTCAGTTAATTCTATAACAACATCCGCATCTGCTGATTTTACAAATGGTATGATCGTTTCAAATGATAGGTTTGTAATCGTAAAGTTTCCTGCTTTAACTTCAATAACATCATTTCCAACATCGGATAAAGTATAATCAACCTTATCATTACTACCACAAGCAGATAATATGAGTGCCATGGCAACCATGAAAGCATACACTATATTTTTTTTCATCTTCAATTCCTTCTATTAACTGTGTAACGATTTAATACTGGTAATTGATACCAAATACCACATCACCTGTATGATCCAATTCATCTGCACTTGAGAGTGAGTATCTGTATCCAATGTCAAGGCCAATATCTTCCATGACATCTAGTACTACTCCACCTTGCATACCATAAAGGAAACCATCAGCATCGACACCTGTACTCTCATAATTCATATAGCCCAAATTTACACCTAAGTATGGTTGGAGTGCATAGTTCTCATAAACATCTGTTTTCAAGAAAAAGTAATCTACAGAAAGAAAGAGTTTTTCAACATTGTGCTCACCACTATCAAAATAGTTTAATGTAAACATCGTTCTCCATTGTTCATTTTGAGCTCCAACACGTAAACCGTAGCTGACATCATCACTTTTGTCACCTGGTTGCTCACCCTGAACTTCAGTGATACTCACTTCAACACCGATAAACTTTTGGCTTTCAGAGATCTCTTTTGCCTGAACTAAACTTCCCAATGCTGTACATAAAAGTACCATTCCAATCTTTTTAACCATAATATAACTCCTTGTCCTTGTTTAAAATGATGCATTTATAATGCGTATGACCTAAGAATATCACAAATTTATATTTTTTAAGATTAAATATTTCAAAATATTAGTTTTTTATACTAAAATATTTATTATTTAGATTATTTAGATGCAAAGAGTCTAACTTAAAAATGTCAAAAAATATCAGTTATAGTTAAATTAGTGAGTTGGTTGGTTGGATATTGCTTTATGAAGTGGTGTCAAGAGAGGGACTCGAACCCTCGACCTCCGGCTTATGAGACCAGCGCTCTAACCAGCTGAGCTACCTTGACATCTTTGTGAAGAGACGGAATTTTAGCTAAAACAGTCTTTAATGTCAATAAAAAATATAAAATATAAAATATAAAATAAATTTTTAACCATACTTTAGTTGAATTGACTAAAGTATTTTAAATTAATTAAAACAACTCTATTGACATTTGTAGTAAAATCCATTACAATACTTTCACAAAAATTACTTATAAATAAAGGAACAATTTATTATGGCATTTAAACCACTTAAAGACAGAGTGCTTGTAGAACGTGAAGAGCAATCGAATACAACAGCATCCGGACTTTACATTCCTGATACAGCAAAAGAAAAACCTTTGAAAGGTAAAGTAATTGCATCAGGTCCAGTTGCCAGAGAAGATGGTATTGACGTAGGGGACACGGTAGTGTTTGCTCATTTTTCAGGTATGGAAATTACGATAGAAGGTAAAGAGTATCTTATTTTACTCAGCAAAGAAGTCTTGGGACTCATCATATAATTATTGGACATTAAGGAACAAACTATGGCAAAAGAAATATTTTATTCAGATAAAGCAAGAAACGGTCTTTATGATGGTGTAACTAAACTAGCAGATGCAGTGAAAGTTACTATGGGTCCTCGTGGACGCAATGTTCTCATCCAAAAATCTTACGGTGCACCACACATCACAAAAGATGGTGTTTCTGTAGCACGGGAAATAGAACTTTCAGATTCACTTGAAAATATGGGTGCACAGCTTGTAAAAGAAGTCGCTTCCAACACTGCAGATGAAGCAGGAGACGGAACAACAACAGCAACTGTCTTGGCACATGCCATCTTCAAAGAAGGGCTTAGAAACATTACTGCTGGGGCAAATCCTATAGAAGTGAAACGTGGTATGGACAAAGCATCAGCTGCAATCATCGTAGAACTACAGAAAATGGCTAAAGAAGTCAAAGATAAAAAAGAGATAGCACAAGTTGCAACCATCTCTGCGAACTCAGATAAGACCATCGGTAACCTTATTGCTGAAGCGATGGAGAGAGTGGGAAAAGATGGGGTCATTACAGTAGAAGAAGCCAAAGGCATCAATGATGACCTTGACGTGGTAGAAGGTATGCAGTTTGACAGAGGGTATCTTTCACCTTATTTTGTTACAAATACAGAAAAGATGACATGTGAACTGGAGAATCCTATTATCCTTATCACAGATAATAAGATTACTTCATTAAAAGATCTCATCCCTGTGTTGGAACAGGTACAACAAAGTGGCAGACCGCTGCTTATCATCGCTGATGACTTAGAAGGTGAGGCATTGGCTACACTTGTACTTAACCGTCTCAAAGGTGTTTTAAACATAGTGGCTGTCAAAGCGCCTGGGTTTGGTGACAGAAAAAAAGAGATGTTAAAAGACATTGCCATCCTTACAGGAGCGACACTTATTACCGAAGAACTTGGACTGACACTTGAAAAAGCGACCTTACCAGATCTCGGACAGGCATCTAGAGTTGTAATAGATAAAGACAATACGCTTATAGTCGATGGTAAAGGTGACAAGGCTGCAGTAGCAGCAAGAGTGGGTGAAATAAAAACACAGGTTTCTACCACTACAAGTGAATATGACAAAGAAAAACTTCAAGAAAGACTTGCAAAACTCTCAGGTGGTGTAGCCGTCATTAAAGTTGGTGCTGCCACCGAAACTGAAATGAAAGAAAAAAAAGACAGAGTAGATGATGCACTTTCAGCAACAAAAGCAGCAGTAGATGAAGGTATCGTTATCGGTGGTGGAGCTGCACTTATCAAAGCGAGTCAAGCAGTCAACCTAGACTTGAAAGATGACGAAGCTGTAGGAGCGGCCATCATTCTAAGAGCGGTTTTTGCTCCTATGAAACAGATAGCACAAAATGCAGGCTTTGATGCTGGTGTGGTTGCAGACAAAATAGCCAATTCAACAGAAGCAAACTTAGGATTCAACGCAGCAACAGGCGAATATGTGGATATGATAGAAGCAGGTATTATCGATCCTCTTAAAGTAGCACGTGTAGCACTCCAGAATGCGACCTCTGTTGCTTCTTTACTTCTTACCACGGAAGCAACAGTATCAGATATACCAGAACCATCAGCTCCAATGCCAGATATGTCTTCTATGGGTGGCATGCCAGGTATGATGTAATGTGAGTAAGTAAAAACGACAAAAATGTGTCGTTTTTACTTATAAAGACTATAGAAAGTTTAGTTGACTATTGTTTTAGCAACTCACCAAATTCTAATGCAGGGAGTGGCTTAGAATAGAGATATCCTTGTGCATTGTCACATAGATATTCCCTTAAAATTGATAACTCTTTTGAAGTTTCTACACCTTCAGCAGTTACTTCAAACCCAAATCCATGGATAAGTCCGATCAATGATTTTACTGTGATTTGATGGTCTAGATTTGTTGCCAAATCAAAGATGAGTGACCTATCTATCTTCACTGAAGACAATGGCAATGTTTGTAAATGTTTGAGTGAAGAATAGCTTGCACCGAAGTTATCTAAAGAAAGAGACAATCCTAAATCTTTAAACAATTTAAAGTCCATAATCGTTTTATCAATATTGAACATCGCAGATGCCTCCGTAATATCTAGATTGAAATCTTTTGGATTCACTGAGTGGTCTTCAAATAAGGTCTCAAGTTTTGCAATGAACGTATCGACTTGCATCTCTTTTAATGAAAGGTTCACTGTAATTTTAAAACTTTTAAACCCAATTTCATTCCATTGTTTTCTTTGCATTATAGCTTCTCTAAAAACATATTCACCTATCTCAACTATCATTCCTGTCTTCTTTGCTATATCCAAAAATCTATCTGCTGTGATAAGTCCAAGCTTTGGATGATTCCAACGGATAAGTGCTTCCGCCCCTACCATTTCTTCACTTTTTAAATTGAATATAGGCTGATAATAGAGAAAAAATTCATGATTTTTTAATCCTTTACGAATTTCATCATTCATCTTCACTTCATCTTTATGTATAGACTGATACTCGATTTCAAAAAAACCTATATTCGATTCACTCTCTTTTTGAGCTTGATCCAATGCAATATAGACATGATTCATTATTGTGGTGGCATTTTCACCATGTTCAGGGTACAGTGCAACACCGATGGAAGTTGTTAAGCGTGCGGCACTGTCTTCTTTGTAAAAGTTTTTTATATCTAAAATCAATTTTTTAGCTATTGACCTTACAATATCCTTATCCTTCATTTTCTCTAACACTAAAAGAAACTTATCACAATCCATGCGATATACCTGCATATCATCTATTGTATTATTTTCAAAATAGTTTGCTATTTTTTTTATAATCTGATTTGAAAACCCAGGCCCTAAAGTAATTTGTAATTCTTTAAAATGATCTATTCCCAATAACAACAATGCAAATGATTCAGATTGCTTTTGACTTTTCATCACTAAAGTATTGATATCTGTAAGTGCAGAAAACTGACTTGACAAGCCTGTAAAAAAATCTATACCTCCCTCTTTTTGTATAGTTTTTGTTTCCGTAGTTGCAACAGGTTGTAAGTCTATCACACAGGTAATGGTCTTATCTATATTCCATCCACTTTTATCTACATAGATATTGACTTGCTGCATTTTCCCATTAATCACCAAAAGGACATTTTGTAAATGAAAGCTATCGTCCTGTCTTTCTGACTCTTTTTTTAAGACTTCAAAAAAGTCAGCTGGATCAGATGTATCTATTTTTAATTTGATAGGTTTGTTATTTGCTCTTTTGATATATTGTTCATCTAAAGAAAATAACGCTTTAGCAGATTGGTTTGCAAAAATCACTTCATAGGACTCAGATAAAACCATCATGGCTTCACTCTGGTACTCTTTTTCTTTTTTAAATAAGTTTAACTCTTCTATGATTTTTTTTGTCTTCTTATCGTACCATTTCTTTAGACCTATAAATACAAGAAGTATCATCACTATACTTATAGCAACTATGATTATATTATTCATGTTTTACACTCCTTTATCGTAATAATTTTTGAAATTCAAATACAGGCAATGGTTTTGCATAATAATACCCTTGCAACAAATCACACCCATAACTAGCAAGCATTTCATGCATACGTTTATCCTCTATACCCTCTGCTACTACCTTCAACCCCAGATTATGTCCAAGTTCTATCATCGCTTTTACTATTCTTTGATCTTCTTTGTTGGTCAAAATGTAATCCACCATTGTTTTATCTATCTTAAGAACATCTGCAGGAAACTTTTTCAAATATGAAAATGATGTGTACCCTGTTCCAAAATCATCCAGTGAAAGACCTACACCTAAATTCTTTAGATCCTTAAAGTGCTTTTGTGTGGCTACTTCACTTATCATCGCAGAACCTTCTGTAATCTCAAATTTGATGAGTTCTGGTTTAACTTGATGATGCTGTATCAGATTGGCTACATTTTCTATAAAACCTTTACTCTCTATCTCAAAAAGTGTGATATTTATAGATACATCAATTTGTCTAAACTTAAAAAGTTCCCAACGTTTTTGTTGCTTAAGTACTTCCTTAAGCACATATTTTCCTACTTCTACAATAAAACCTGTTTTCTCCATAATCGGTATAAAAATATAAGGTGCAATGACTCCATATTTTGGGTGAACCCAACGAATCAAAGCTTCAGCAGATACCACTTCTTTCGTTTTGGCATCAACGATAGGTTGGTAATAGACTTCAAATTCATTCTTTGCTAATGCGGCATGCATTTCATTATGCAACAGTAATTCATCATAATCATTTTCTTTGATCTCGGGTTTATATATCTGAACTCTTCCCTCACCTAACGTCTGTGCTTGTGCCAATGCTTTATAAGCTCTGTCCAACAAGTTCCTACAGTCTTTCCCACTCTCGGGATATATACCAATACCCACAGAACCGGTTAAATGTAATTTAACGTCTTGCATTTTATAAAATGATGCAAGATGTTTTTGCACAGTGTCAACAAACTCTAATACTTCATCATCTTTATCTACATTGGATAACGTTACCAAAAAATTATTATAGTACGTATGGTAGGCCGAGATATTTAACTTACTTGATATGTTTTGTAAGTAGGTTGCAAACTTAGTAAGAATGAGATTGCATTGTTCATGTCCTATAATGGAGCGTAAAGTGGAAAAATCATCAATATCAATGAGTACAAGTGCAATTTTCTGTTCCTTCAAATGTACCTTAGAATACAATGCATTTAAATCATGTGTGAGTTGTGCTTGATTAGGTAGTCCAGTAAGTTGATGTGTGTACCCTACAACTTTTTGTTGTTTTTTTTGACGTAAATCATGTATTGAAATGATCTTACACCACATATCATGTTTACTCCCCAAAGGACTGCTGTCTATATAAAGATTAATAGGTATTTCATCATTTTTACTTTTAATAGAAAAATTGACTTGCGGATAAGAGAGCATTTTATCTTTTGTTCTTTTATACTCTGTATCCATTAACGTATCTAAGGTCACCCATTTATTTTTCACTTCTATACTTGGCATTTGAGGCAGGGTTTTGAACATAAAGTCATTTTCTAAGGCTAGCAGATTTTTCATAGTTCTATTGGCATACACCACTTCATTTTTATCTGAGAGTACCAGCATACCATCTTCTGAGATATTAAAAGCCTTTTCAAACACTTTTACTTTATTGTCTACGACTTCAAGTAATTCTTTTTTACCTCGTGAAAGCGAATAAAAATGTATCGCAATAAATAATACCAATAGGAGAGGGATTAAAAAGAGATTATCAAAGGATATAAACATCCAAAATTGTTCTAACTTCTCAAATATAGATTCCATTAATTTCGCCTTCCCATGTTTAATTTATTATAACATAGATGCATTAAAGATTATGACTTGCCTAAACATTGTACTTCAAGCGTAGTTCTTGTATCTGCCAATACAAACGTATCATGCACAGCTATATCCTCTAAACGCATTGTTTTGCCTTGCTGAGATACTTGTGCCCAACCTTTACGATATTGTAATTTGGGGTCACTTATGGCTAACTTTTTGTCTAGATACGCAAGATGCTGTTCTTTTTGCTCAAGAGAAAAAGAGATAGTTTGCTTATATTTTTTTTCTAATTCGAACAGAGGTGAAGCAAGTCGCTCCATCTTGTAAGAAAATACACGTTTATATTCTTCTTTTAAACGTTTGAACTGGATCTCTGATTCTCCAAGAAAACGAAAAGGTGAAGCACGCAATACCATCTCTTCAACATGCCTCAAGTCACGCATAAAATGCTGCAATTTTTGATTCATGACTGAGAGTAGATGAACTTGCATTTCATCTAAGGTATAAAGTATCTCTCTACTATCAGGTAGTATCATTTCCATCGCTGCACTAGGTGTAGGAGCGCGTAAGTCTGCTACAAAATCGCTTATCATGAACATCTACTTCATGTCCTACAGCAGAGACTACTGGTGTAGACATACTGAAAATGGCATCTGCAACAACTTCTTCATTAAAAGACCATAAGTCTTCTGCTGATCCACCACCACGTCCTACCACTACCACATCTACGCCTAGAGAATCAGCATAATGTAATGATCTAGCTATCTGTTTCCTGCTTGATCACCTTGAACCAAAGTATCTACAATTATCACTTCCAAAATGGCCAGCGTTGTTCTATCACTTTAAGCATATCATGCAATGCAGCAGATTCTTTTGCCGTTACCAGGGCTATTTTTTGTATATGCTTAGGTATGGGCTTTTTTCTTTGTGCATAAAAGTAACCTTTTTCTTTCAGCTTCTTTTTGAGTTGTTCATAGGCAAGTGCCAAAGCACCTTGTCCGTATGGCTCTATACGTACAGTCTGAAACTGATACTCCCCTCGTGGTGTATAGACAGAGACAGAACCTTCTACTACGATATGCATACCTTTTTCAATGCGAAACTTCATTTTCGCCACAGAAGAACGCCACATCACACACTTAATGGAACTCTCTTGTATCTTTAATAGAAAAATAAAGATGCCCTGAAGTGTGATACGTTGCAGATGCGACTTCACCTTCTACAAGAGTATGCATAAATGTAGCTTCAAGTAGTGATTTTATCTTGGTGTTTAGTGAGGAGACATCCATCATAGCTTGTGACATCTTCCCAGCCCTTTACTTTATCTTTTTGTGCTACCAAAAGCGTACGTTATACCCATAGAAAAAGACTTCGTATATTTCATCTCAAACCCTGCATGTTCTAACTCTGTGGCTAACATCTCAGTGGTTAAAAACTCTTCGATTGACTCTGGTAAATACTGATATGCCTCATAG
Source organism: Sulfurovaceae bacterium (assembly GCA_963698695.1). Lineage (GTDB taxonomy): Bacteria > Campylobacterota > Campylobacteria > Campylobacterales > Sulfurovaceae > Sulfurovum. The sequence goes on from CAVORT010000002.1 coordinate 64,462, forward strand.
TTCTTAGAGATAAATCCACCAATTTTAGGTAATACTTTTTTCATACCAAAATCCACTATTTTATCTAATAGTCCAGCACGGTCTTGTTTCGTAAACTCTAAAATCATCACTATACCACCTGGCTTTAACGCACGATGGAACTCTTGGAGTGCTTCTACTCTGTCCACTACATTACGTATACCATAACTTATCGAAATAACATCTGTACTTTCATCTTCTATGGGTAAAGTATTGGCCTTTGCCTACTATAAACTTTGCAAAGTCTACTTTGTTTACGTGCAACATCTAACATACCTACGGAAGGGTCAATACCTATATAGTTATCTATCGTTACATTGTTTTTTTCTGCTTGTTCTTTCCAGTAAATAAGTAAGTCGCCGGTACCCGTTGCCACATCTGTAACTTGACCTAATCTTTTTTTACCCAATATTTCAAAAGCTTTATCACAGCCTTTTTTACGCCATTGTATATCTATACCCATGCTCAAAACACGATTTGCTAAGTCATATGTCGATGCAATGTCATCAAACATATTCACTATTTTTTCTTGTTTATCCTGTTTATCTGTTAGTTTTTCAATGCCCAATTTGTCTACTCCATATCATCAAGTCTACATCTTTCTTATCTTGATGTAAAAATGCTAAATTTGTTGTCATATTATAGGTTAAATTATTGGAAGAAAGCTTAGGTGTTTGGTATATCAGTAACCAATCTATTTTATCTTTCAGGGCCTGCAACATCCCCTCACCACCTTCTACCAATACAAAAGAAGGTTCTTCTAAAAAAGTCCACATTATCTATAATTCTAACTCTTCTATGTGGTACATTAAAAAGAGGAATTTCCTATCAAAGTTGTCTTTTTTAGTATAGATTTATATATTCGGTGCTCTGCCTTGTGTAAATCTACAGTCAAGTGTAGGTCTGTCTACCCGTACTGTATTTCCACCTATGAGCAAGTATCACACATATTTCTAAGCTCATGCACATGTGTTAATGAAGCCTCGGTACTTAAATATCCACCACCAATGCGACCATTAGTTGTTTGTGCTATTTTAAATAATACAAAAGCCCTATTTTGCCATATCATAAAAGGCTCAAGTAATGCTTGACATGCTTCTTCTAGTACACCTAGTAGAGTGTGTTGTAACCTCTGCACCTCTATCATGCCCTACAATAGTATCTCTTATTCCTATCACTACTTTTGTTAATTTCAAGTTTTGTAATAATGAAGCACATGAAGGTGTTTTCCTTCATGAGAACAGGGTTCTAAGCGTCACATAAATAGTACATTTCTGAGAAAAAGTTTTTAGGAAGAGATAGAAGAAAAGTATGTGCTTCTTTTGCATCAAATCTGATCAAAGTCAATAGATTTATTTGAAAGTGTTTCATACGCTTGAAGTAGTGCCAAGACTTCAGCATGAGAAGTGCCTGCTTTTTGATGGGCTTCAATAGAAAGAATTTTCCCATTCATAATAACTACAGCACCCACTGCAGGATTAGGATAGGTTAAACCTTGATATTCCCATGCTTTATTGAGTGCGAGTTGCATATAAAATTCATCGTACATTGCAACTCCTTTTTAGGTACGCTTAGTTCCAATCAAAATATGTCTTACAAGTGTTAAGATCTACTATAGACAAACCCTTCTTCTCCCTGCTTTGTTTCTACTACGATACCATTATTGTCTGCAGAGTTCAGTATACCTTTCAGTTTATCACCAGTACCAAGTTTGAGCTTTACTTTTTCACCTATAGCATTTTTAAAATGTACAGGCTTAGATAGTTTTCGCTCTATTCCTGGAGAAGAGATTTCTAAACGGTACGCTTGACTCATAGGAGGATGTACATCTAAAAATGGAGAAAGTTCATGAGAGATAGTCGCACATAAGATCAAGATTTACACCACCTACTTTAGTAATGAGTACACGATAGATAGTTTCTTCAAATTCTGTGACTATCTCTGTATCATAAAGTGCTGCGCCGTTGGCTTCAATGATTTTAGATATTTGTGTTTCAAGATTCATCTGTCGACTCCCCATCTTTACCTTTTTTACGACTTTCAATCTGCTTGAAAAGGTCTTCTATACGAGAGACTTTTTCTAACTGATGGTCAAATTCGAAAGTAAACCTTGGGGCTTTAAACCAACCCTCACTTTGCTTACAATGGTTTTGGATGTACCCTGCTACAATACGAAGTTGTTTAAGGGCTTCATTTTGCTCTTTTTCAGTTAAAAAAGAAGTGTCAAGATACACTTTCGCATCACTTCGTCCTTTAGAACATACCACATCTGTCACAGACAATCCTCTGATACGTTCATCATCAAGTGTACCTAGTGCCTCAGGAATGATTTCCTTAAGTACTGACTCAACTCGATGCCGCTTTATCTCTTCGTGTGTCACTATAGACTCACTTGCTCTTCTACATCTTTAAACGTTTCGATCACATCGCCCTCTTTAATGTCGTTATAGTTTGCAAGCATGATACCACACTCATAACCATTTTTCACTTCTTTCGCATCTTCATTGAAACGCTTGAGTGATGAGATAGTACTTTCATACACAACCACACCATCACGGATAAGTCTAGCTTTAGATTTTCTTGTAATGACACCATCTGAGACTTTACAACCAGCAATAGTACCAACTTTACCAACAACAAATGTTTCACGTACATCTGCTTGTCCTGTAACTTCTTCAGAGATCACTGGACTCATCATGCCACCAAGAAGTGCTTTGACATCATCAAGGAGGTCATAGATGATAGAGTACGATCGTATCTCTATGCCTAACTCTTTTGACTTCTTCTTCACAGCACCCGTAGGACGAACATTAAATCCAAGTACTACTGCATGCTCTGAAGCATCTGCAAGTGTAAGATCACTCTCTGTTACCCCTCCTACACCTTCGTGAATAATGTTTACTTTTACTTCTTCATTTCTAAGTTTCTCTAAGCTACCTTTGATAGCTTCAAGAGATCCTTGTACATCTGCTTTGATAATGACTGGAAGAGACTTAAGTTGTCCTTCTGCAATAAGCGCTGAAAGATCATCAAGTGTTGCCTTTGTACTCTTAGAAAGTACTTTAGCTCTGTCATACTCTGCTCTTTTATCTGCAAGTTCACGTACCTCTTTATCTGTCTCCATGACCACAAGTACTTCACCTGCACCTGGTACTTCATTAAGTCCCACAATCGCTGCTGGAGTAGATGGACCAATGGTCTTTACGGAGGTCCCATCATCGAGTCTAATCACTTTGATACGTCCATACGTTTTACCTGCAATGACATTATCACCCACTTTAAGTGTACCATTTTGTATGATAACATTTGCTACAGGTCCAAAACCTTTTTCCAATGATGCTTCAACGACAACAGCTTTTGCTGTTCTGCTTGCGTCAGCTTTTAACTCCATTACTTCGGCTTGAAGTAAAATCGTTTCAAGTAAATCATCAATACCTAGTCCAGAATGTGCAGATACAGGTACAAATTCATATTCTCCACCCCAGTCTGTCGCCATAATACCCATCTCAGAAAGTTGTGCTTTGACATTGTTGATATTGGCTGATTCTTTGTCCATCTTGTTCACAGCAATAATCATAGGAACACCTGCTGCCTTAGTATGAGAAATAGCTTCTTTGGTTTGAGGCATCACACCATCATCTGCAGCGACGACAATAATAACAATATCGGTTGCCTGAGCACCCCTAGCACGCATTTCAGTAAAGGCCTCGTGACCTGGTGTATCGACAAAAGTAATTTTCTTCCCATTTTTTTCTACCTGATAAGCACCCACATGCTGCGTGATACCACCTGCCTCTTTATCCGCTACTTTTTCAGAACGAATTCTATCAAGAAGTGAAGTCTTACCATGGTCAACATGTCCCATGATAGTAATTACAGGAGGTCTTTCTTCAAGGTTAGCCAATTCCTCCTCTTCCTCATAAGCATCAGCATAGTCAAGCTCATCCAAAGGATTCACCGTTGTCACTTCTACTTCAAACTCTTCTGCAAGTATCTCTATCTCGTCTTTAGACAAGAAGTCATTTTTAGTAACCATCATGCCTAGTGCAAAAAGTACACCTATCACTTCACCCATAGAGCGATTCACCTGTTCAGCAAATTCATAGACCCTTACATTTTCAGGTATCTCGATAGAAGTAACTACTTCTGTGGATTCTTCTTTCACATATTTTTTACGTTTACCACCACGCTTGAGTGAACGCTTTTGCTGTGGACGGAAAGGGGACCGACCTTTGAGTGGTCCTCCATTTGCTGCTTCACGTTTTTTCATCTCTTCTTTACGTTTTTGCTCTTGACGCATCATATCTTCATAGATATTTTTGTCAGAGAAGTCCAAAAGTACTACTTCTTCTCCACCAAAACCACTGTCAATATCACCAGACATACTGTCATGGTTAAAAATGTCTATCTTCGTACCAGTATCTTTTGCTTCAGCAGGACCTTTTTTAGGTTTCTTTTTACCTACAAAAGGTTCATAGTTAGTTGCTCCAAAAGAAATATTTGTACCTGCTCTTACCGGTGCAGGTTTAGCTTTTCTTACTATTTTGATACCACCACGAGACAACACTCTTTTTACAGGTTTAGCTTCACCCTCTTGAGTACCTTCAGCTTTCTCAGCTGGGTCTACATTTTTGCTCGCTACTGAAATACCCTTACGTACTTTAACTTTTTTCACTACAGGTTCAGGGGTAGGTACTTTTTCTATAGGTGCTTCTTCAACAGTCTCTACAACCTTTACCTTTTCTACTTTTTCTATGACTTCTGGAGATACTTCTTTTTCAACAACAGCATCTTCTTTTACTTCTTTAGGTTCTTCAACCTTAGCAATAACAGTTTCTTTTTTCTTTACTACTGTTATCTTCTTTTTAGCCCCAGGCTTTTGAAAATCTTTAGGTAATGTACCACTGATAGCATAATCTACAAGGACCCCAGCATCATTCAAACTAATAGTACTGTTCGCTGCTTTTACATCAAAGCCTAATTCTTTGGCTTTTTCTAACAGGTCTCCATTGGAAAGTCCTGCTTCTTCTGCTATTTCTTGGATTTTAACTTTATCCATTGTTCATTAACTCCTTAATTTAAATGCGATTGATCGCATGAGCCGACTACTGTAGTCAAACCTCTCAAAAACGTAATGAATTGTTCTTCATCTTGCTTAAAACGTTTGACTAAGCCTTTGACTTTCTTCTCATTGTTGACACATTCAACACAAAGGTAAAAACTCCTACCTGTTCCATCAAATGCTACTATATCTTTACCATCTTGTCTTAACCGTATCAAAGTATTTTGAGGGTGTCTGCTTCGGCATGCGATGCACATACGTGTTGGCTGTGATATTTTCATCGCGTATTATATCTAAAAAGAGATTAAGTCTGTGGCTTAATTTCTAGTGATAACACCCTTGTTGTCTAAAGGAAGGTTAAAAACCCTAAATTGCGGGAATTTAGCCTGTAATGCTTTTGCCATTTCATCAGCATCTTTTTCATATGCTAGGTTGAAAAATGTTGACCCTGAACCTGAGAGTGTAGACATCAAAGCCCCATGCCTAAGTGCGAGTTTTTGCACATCAAAAAGTTCTGGTATCATCTTCATACGTCTTGCTTGGTGTAATTTATCCTTTGAAGCAATCCGCAGTAAGTCCCAAGATTCTGACATAAAAAGTGCCGTCATATACGCCGCTCGTGAGAGGGAGTATACTGTCTCTTCCTTTTTATACATCTTAGGTAATATCGTACGGGATTTCGCTGTAGAGATAGTACTGTTGGGTACTACTACGACAGCACGAAGATACTCTGGCATACGTCTTTTTTTACTGTAAACTCTGTCCCCTTCTACACAGGAAACATTAAAGCCACCCATCACTGCGGATGTGATATTGTCAGGATGATGTTCATAACGTAGCGCAAGATTTAAGATTTCTCTTTTATTATATTTTTTATCAGCCGCTCCATAAGCACCAGCGAGTGCTGCAACTATCACAGCAGAAGAACTTCCAAGTCCTCTTGAAATCGGTATACGGTTATGAAACTCAAATCTAAAGTTGTCTTCTCTACCTGTAAGTTTTTTATAGTTTTCATTAAAAATACTTAAAAAAAGTGAGTTTTTCTTAATCTTAGGGTTATCAGCACCTTCACCATGTGTAGAAATACTCAAAAACTTTGAAGGTTTAATGATGATTTCATTTCTTAAATCAATTGCGAGACCTAAAGTATCAAATCCAGGTCCCAGATTTGCCGATGTAGCGGGTACGTTTACAAACATTATTTTTATCCATTTTAAACAGCTGGCAGACAATACTCAGGGGTTGATTCTTCATCTATTTCAAGATCATGAATACTTTGAGGTAATGCAAAACTTGCATGGACTGGCTGTTCATATTTTTTTGTTATTATAGTCTCTTTTTCCTTGATAAAATAGAGATTCCCTATGGCTTTAATAGGTTGATTGTCATTTAAGACAAAACCACTGCACCCAAAACACGGTATGTCTCGTACAATTTCTATGGTTTTCAATATGATATAAGTGAGTTTTATTGCCATATAAGATCCTGGTCCACGGGTATAAATTATTTTTGAAATATTGTATTTATCTATACACGCTTCTATCATCGGCAAAAGAATTTCAGAGGTTTTTTTTTCAGAACGCATCATTTCTATAAGTCTATCCTCTTCATATACACCTACAAGAAGAGGTGAAGCTATAGAGATGATAAGAAGTGTATGCTTAGGCAAATGATTTCGCAAATGCTATGCTCTCTAGAGTTTCAACTTCAACTAAATCATAGTTTTTACTATCTGATAGAAGCTTAGCTGTCAGTTGATAGTTGAGATTATGACTTCCAGCAAAAGAGTCATAGGCACCCAATATATTGTGTCCTGAGACCATCATATCTCCCATGGCATCCAATATCTTATGTCGTGCAAACTCGTTATCAAAACGTAAACCTTCAGGATTTAATACTTTATGCTCATCTAAACCTATGGCATTTTTCAATGATGCACCAAGCGCTAAGTTTTGACTTTGTAAATACTGTATATCTTTTGCAAAACCAAAAGTTCTTGCACGTGCTATCTCTTCTATAAAGTTGTGTGTGGAAAAAGTAAATCGCTCACTTTGCACCCCAATAACAGGATGTTCAAAGTCTATCTTAAAATCAAAAGTAGCGACGCTTGAAGGTGAAAGACGTACATACTTGTCACCATCTTGTACCTCTACAGCTTGTTTCACACGTAGTATTTTTTTGGGTGCATCTTGCTCTTGCACCCCTGCTTCATCCAAAAGCAGACAAAAAGAGATAGACGAGCCATCCATGATAGGCATCTCATTGCCATTGACTACCACACGCATGTTATCTATGCCATAAGCATACACAGCTGAGAGGAAATGTTCGATGGTAGAAATATATCCTTTCTCTTTGTCACCTATGACCGTAGCCATTCGCGTATCGATCACTGAATCCGGGGAGAGTGGTATCTTCAAAGCCAAATCATCACGATAAAAGACGATACCAGCATCGACATCAAGCGGTTCTAAACGTAAACGTATAGGTTCACCCTTATGCAAACCAATACCAACTACTTCAACAGGCTTTTTGATAGTTCGTTGTTGCATAAGTCTCTCCTTAAAAATCTATAGTACAAAATGCTATACATCTAGTTTATCTTTATGTTGGAAGTATAACATACATAAAGTGAATTATTTGTGTAGCATTATGTCAAGGTACATCTTCATAAAGATTTTGACTTTTAATCACATGCCAAGCAGAATGTTTCCCTTGATTTTTAGCTTGTTTATCTTTTATTTGACGTAATTTTTTTAATCCCCAGTTATCCAAAGCATGAAATATATCTAAATCAAACCCCACACAAGGATTGAAAGGATTGGTTCTACTGATTCCCCATATCTCATCTCGTATACTTCTTTTGTCGGTATCACCTCGTCGATGAAAACCAAAGGTGTTCACTATTACTAGAGTATTTTGGGGGACATACACTGACTTAGGTTGACCAAGTCCAAGTGCTTCAAATTCTGACTCCTCTACTCTAAATGAACCATTTTTGCTATAGTCACTCTCTTCCTGATCCATCGTAATGCTTTTCTTGTACTCCCATTTCAAGCGATTGAATGTAAGTTTATTTGAGCCTACTACATAAGTAAAGGGTGCCATATTGTATTTTACATCCTGTAAAAAATACCAATATTTCATAGTAGGGTGAAAAGTATCACTATGTAAGTTTTTCTGAGGATCATGTTCTCCTTTTACATAGTTACTTTTGATCACCTGTAGATGTGAAATAGGACGATGGTTCTTCCCTGCGGTGAACTTAAATAACTTTACAATATCGTTGCGTGATAGTAAACGCTGTATTGCTTTGGTCTGTCCAGCATTTTCTTTGTCCAAATGAATACGTTGTGTCAATGTATTGCCTTGTATACACTCTCGTATCTCTGAGCGAAGTTCTTTTGCTTCTTCTACGACTAAATGATATTCTTCATCACTAAGAACACCTTCAAGTAAGATATACCCTTTTTCATAATATTCTTTTTTTAATTCCGTAGGTATATCCCAAGAGAGGCAGAACATTCTAAATCTCATAATACCATGGGATACCACAAGTCTTACGACATGTAATCCCATCATATTAAGTACCTTACTCCCAATAATAGGGTTGGATTTAAATGATTTTGCCATAGTGAACAACTGTACAAAATACCAAGGGAGCAAGATCACTTTTTTCATACTCTTTTACTTGCCCAAGATGATCTTATCTGCAACCTTAAATACATCATCAACATTGGTCTTAATCCACTTACCATCAAACCATTCCACAGGTCTTACTTCAATCCCCTGCACTAAAACTCCAAAGTGTAAGTGGTCACCAAGTGCAAGTCCGGAGACGCCGGTTTTAGCGATGGCTTGTCCTGCTTTTACTTCATCCCCTTCTTTTACAAGAAGTTGTGAACAGTGCCCATAAAGGGAGTAGAGTCCTAAGCCGTGGTCTATCATCGGCATGTTTCCATAGATACCATTTTCATTCGCATACACCACCTTACCAGAATTTGATGTCTTGATAGCTGCCATTTTTGTACTTGCCAAGTCGTATCCTACATGGTATGACTGAGAGACTTCATTCTCTTTAGTATCATAATAATAATGTCTTTCATCTCCATAACTTGCCACTTTTGCACCATTTTTAAGCGGATAAAATTTTTCTATTTTCCAACTATCCAAGATAGCCGTGTCTAGATTTTCACTAAGTTTATGAATCAAGTCTTCATTTTTCAAACGCATTGTTTCATTGATTGCTCTTAGTTTTTCTAACTTATCATCAATCGCTGCATAATCAGGATCACTTGATGCCAAATCTGTGATTTTCCCATCTATGAAATTATCTTTCGCTTTAATCCATGACACTTTGTAGTTTCGGTTTTTAAGATAGAAAGGTATGTCTGTGACACGTGTATTATGTGCTGTATCTATGGCAATAATTTTAGCATTAAAGTCTTGTTTGTTAAAAGGCCATGCTATAAGTGCCGCATAATAGCCCTCTTTTTTGTAAGGCTGTGCTTTGAACTTCTTTTCTCCTGCTTGCACATATAATGTATCTAAATTCTCATCATTGGCTTGGAAAACAACCAATGCTGAACCTCCTTGCGTAATACTATAAGAGTTTGCAAGTACGTTGACATTTGGACGTTTATAATCCACTTTTATGTCTATGTCTTTGACCGTTTTATTACCTTGGGAAAAGTTCCATAAGCTACTGTCATTGACCGACACTTTCAAGTATAGTTTTTTTGCTTTTGAATCTAATATTTTACTCTTAGGGTATGTGACAAGAAGAGTTTGTTCTTTTGTATCTTTCTCTAAATCTCCTTGTCCTACTATAAGACTTTGCACCCCGTCACTCAAGATAAGCTCAAAATGGCTCAATCCCACATTATCGCTAAGTTTCAACTTCAAGGGATCCGTTCTATTCCAATAGATGTTATCACTACTTTGCACAGTAGGTGCTATTCTCTCAAATTCCGGAGCCGTATAGATATATCCTGCTCCTGCAAGTAATGCGATGAGTAAGAATCCGCCAACTATTTTACTTCCACTTTTGTTACTGTTTCTACTTCTCATTCAATAATCCTAAATCTTCAATTCTTTGTAAAATTGTATCTATACTTTGTTGTAATCCACATTGGATAAGGGTAAAACCTGCTGCAACCTTATGTCCTCCCCCACCAAAGGACATAGCAACTCTAGATACATCAACAGTTTTACTACGCAAAGAGATACGTATACCATCTTCTAGCTCCATCGCAAAAAGCGCTACTTCTACCGTAGCTAAAGATCTTGCATAATCTACAATACCTTCCATATCTGGCACTTTGGCCCCTGTAGCTTTGATGTCTTCTTGGCTCACCATGAGAGTGGCTACTTTTGCTTCATGATATAAAGACAAAGAGTGTAAGGCTTTTTCCAAAATGCGCAAAGAACTTAAAGAGCGTCTTTGAGTGAAGTTCCTAGCCACCTCATCTGGTTTGGCACCCAAAGTCACCAAAGCATTGGCTACCCTAAACACTTCTTCATTCACTGAAGTCGTTGTAAAATATCGTGTATCTGAAAGGAGTGCGGTATAAAAACATGTTGCGGCATTTGCCTCTACCTGATAGTGTGCCTCAAAAAGTTTAAATGCCACTTGTGAAGAAGCAGCATACTCAGGCACAACCACATTGATACTTCCATACTGCGTGTTACTTGCATGGTGGTCGATGTTGAGTATGTCTCTACCACTAAGCTCAAACCCTAATCTATCTACTGAACCACAATCACAAGAGATGATAAGGCTATCATCATAATCCATTTGATGTTTTATTTTTTTGAAATTTGGTAAGAAATCTAAGTGTAAAGGCAAATCTTTGGATGCATTGACTACCTCTACCCTTTTACCTTTACTTTGTGTAAGCAGTGCATAGATGCCTAAAGCTGTGCCCAAGGTATCTGCATCTGGATTAACATGTGAAAGTATCGTAATAGACTCTGCATGGTCTATCTTCTTTTTTACTTCATTATAAGGAAGTCTCTGTGTATGCATCTTAACCTTTCATTTTTAAGTGACATACTATACGAAGTATATTAATCAACTATTACTATGCCTACTACCCCTCAACCTTCATAGACAAGTCTATCCAGTTAGCTTGGTGTATGACCGCACCTGAACTGATGGCATCTACCCCTGTCGTTGCTATGGCCTCTATAGTGCTCAACGTGACATTGCCACTTGCTTCAAGCAAGATATGTGGGTAGTGTGTATTTCGGTATGCCACAACCTCTTTGGTTTCATCTAAAGACATGTTATCACACATCACAATATCTGCCCCTGCTCTCATAGCCAATTGAGCCATATCTAAACTCTCACACTCTATCTCTACTTTAGAGGTAAAGGGTATCTTTTGGCGTACCTCTTTCATAAATATATCTAAATTGTCTATGGTTTGTAGGTGTGTGTCTTTGAGCATCAGGCAGTCATCTAAACCCATACGGTGGTTTATCCCTCCCCCGCAACGTACAGCATACTTTTCAAACTCACGAAGTAAAGGTCTAGTTTTTCTTGTGTCCAATAGTTTCACCCCCGTGCCAGTTAGCGCTGCTACATATTTGGCAGTAAGTGTCGCTATAGAAGAAGCGTGTAATACTATATCTAAGATGGAGCGTTCTAATGAAAGTATGGTTTTAGAGTTTCCAGAGATAAAAAGAAGTTTTTGTCCTTTTTTAAAATGTTCTGCATCATTTATTTTCCATTCCAAACTCAAGTCATACATCTTTGCAAAGGTCTGTACATACTCCTGCCCTGCAAATACCCCATCACTCTTAGCGATGATAAATGCACGTATAGATTTAGAAGTACTGATACGTGAGAACAGATCCCCGCGTCCTACATCTTCAGCCACTAAGGCCTTTAAAAACTGTTCCTTTAACATTAATTGATCGCTAACATTCGCTCAAGTGCCATATTTGCATACTTGATGACATCTGGAGCCACAATTATCTCGTTCATAGGTTTACCATCTTCTATAGATTTAAGCGTATTATACAAATCTTCTAAAGTAGTCTCATTCATTGTGGGACACTCTGGCTTGGTAGAAGAAAGCACATAAGTATTACCTTTTCTCATGCGGTTTACTAGATTGTACTCTGTACCTATGGCTACTTTTTGTTCTGGGTCTAAGTCATTAACATACTTAATAAGTTGTGACGTTGAGCCTGAAAAATCAGCTGCAAGTACCACAGAAGGGTCACACTCCGGGTGTACAGCTATTTTAATACCAGGAAACTTGTTACGGTAAAACTCCACATCATCGACAGTAAAGAGCTGGTGCACAGAACAAAAACCGTTAAAACAGATGATATCAGCTTCTTTAGGGTCACATTCTTTGCCATCTTTTTCTACACCAATGACACAAGACTTCAGTCCCATCTGTATAGCAAAGTTTTGTCCAAGACATCTGTCTGGAACAAAAAGGATTTTTTTACCTGTTTCCAAACCCTTTTCGATGATTTTAAAAGCATTAGATGATGTACATACAAAACCACCCATCTCCCCTACTTTGGCTTTGACTGAAGCATCAGAATTGATGTAAGTGATTGGCAAGATGTCTTCTCTTGCTATGCCACGTTCCACCATATACTGCACAGATTCTTCAAAGTAAGAGCCATCCATCATGCGAGCCATAGCACAACAGGCTATCTTTGGCATAAGCACGCGCTTGTCTGGATCTATCACTTTCACAGACTGCCCCATAAACCCAACCCCACAAAACACGACCCACTCTTTACCATCTGCCTGGCATCTACGTGCCAGTTCTAAACTGTCACCTGTAATGTCAGCCATCTCAAACACTTCATCACGTTGGTAGTAGTGTGCAACAACAGTAACGTCAAGATCTTTCTTCAATCTGTTTATCTCTGCTTTAAAGTCAATATTCATTTGTACATCCTTCACTAATTGTGGCTATTTTATCAAAATTCAGTTAAAATATCAGTATAAATTTTAATTGTGGAATAATCATGGACTTACTGACAAATCAAAATATATTACTCTATTTGGCTGCTTACCTCATCTCAGGTATCCCTTTTGGTTATTTACTGGCTAAACAGTTTGCAGGGGTAAACATCAAAAATGAAGGTTCCGGTAATATAGGGGCTACCAACGTCTTACGTGTTGTGAAAGAAAAAAACCCAAAACTTGCTAAAAAACTGGGAGCCATCACACTCTTTTTAGATGCCATTAAAGGTGTGGTGGTCATACTTATAGCTAAGATGCTTGGCGCCCCAGAAGGTGTCCTATGGACATTGGCAGTCCTTGCAGTGTTAGGCCACTGCTTTTCTGCTTTTTTGTTTTTTGAAGGCGGTAAAGGAGTAGCCACTGGCTTTGGAGTACTCATGGTCATGATGCCCATTCCTGCACTCATAGCACTCATAGTGTGGGCAGTAGCTGCCAAAGGGCTGAAGATTTCATCTGTCTCCTCACTCATCGCGCTCATAGGTTTTATCCTCGCTTCTTATATCATGTACCCTGAAGTCCCAGGCATCGGTTCACATGCTCCCATCTGGATTATCGCATTGGTCATCTTCTACAAACATACATCCAACATTATAAGACTTTTTAAAAAAGAAGAAGGTAAGGTCTAGTCCATGACTATACACATAGAGACTTTAACCTTTGATGTTATCATAGGACTTCTTGACTTTGAGCGCGACAGACCTCAAAAAGTCATTATTGACTTAAAGGCCTCTTATGACTATAGTGATGAAAAGTTTATCGACTATGCGGATGTGGTTTTACTTATCCAAAACGAACTGGAAGAAAAACGCTATGCACTTTTAGAAGAAGCGCTGTTAGGTGTAAAATCTGTACTTTGCAGCGCATATCCTCAACTAAAAAGCCTCTCATTAAAGATCTCTAAACCTGATATTTTACCAGAATGCACTGTTGCTCTTAGTCATATTTGGCATTTCTAAAAAGAACCTTTGTTTAAAAAAACTTTCAGAAAACCCTATTTTTATGCTATAATATTAAACAAATCTTAAACAAAGGTGTATTTATGAGAGTATTAGTCATTGAAGATAACGTAGAACTTGGTAAAACCCTTTCAACAAAACTTCTATCTGCAGACTACCAGTGTGATATTGCAGAGAACATTGGTGATGCAAAGTATTATCTTGATATCCGCAACTACGATCTTGTTTTACTTGGCTGGGAACATCATGCCAACATCAATATATCACTGATTGCTGACATTAAAAAAGTAGCACATAAAACATCTGTGATTGTCCTTTCTGAACGTACCGACAAAGAGAGTGAGATCGATGCACTCAAAGGTGGTGCAGATGATTTCATAAGAAAACCTCTTGATTTTGATATCTTGTTTGTACGTATCGAAGCAAAATTACGTTTTGGTGCCTCTAACATCATTGAAATAGAAGACCTCATCATCAATCCAGAAGAAGAAAAAATCATCTATCAAGGTGAAGAGATAGAACTTAAAGGCAAGCCTTTTGAAGTCCTTACCCATCTTGCTATGCATAAAGACCAAATCGTCTCTAAAGAACAACTACTTGATGCCATTTGGGAAGAACCTGAACTCGTAACACCAAATGTGATAGAGGTGGCCATTAACCAAATCCGTCAAAAAATGGACAAACCTCTAAACATATCTACTATTGAAACAGTAAGAAGACGTGGATATAGATTTTGTTTTCCAAAGAAGATTACCTGATAATGTCCATATACGCGTGCTTTGGCAGTATAATCTGATAAAAAATAATTTATTTTTAACTTTTAATTTATCCGTAAGCTAGGTTGGGATATAACTCTTGTAAATAACGAGCGAATTGAAAAAACATTTATATAAAAGGTAACCCAATATGGCATTGATAATAACAGACGAATGTATCGCATGTGACGCTTGTAGAGAAGAGTGTCCAAATGAAGCTATTGAAGAAAATGATCCTATCTATCTTATAGATCCAGATATGTGTACAGAGTGTGTAGGTCATTTTGACGAACCTCAATGTATTGCAGTATGTCCTGTTGATTGTATTATTCCAGACCCTGACAATGTTGAAAATGTTGAGGAACTTATGTTCAAATACAACAAACTCCAAGAAGAATTAGAGTCTTAAAATATGTCAAAACGAACTGCTATCATTGATATCGGTTCAAACTCAGCGAGGCTTGTGATCTTTGAAAGAACAAGTCATTACGGCTTTCATCTTATTTGTGAACAAAAATCTAAAGTTCGCATAGGAGAAGGTGCTTACGAAAAAAACGGATACCTCCAACCCGTAGGCATAAAACGAGCCTTTTTAGCCCTCAACTCTTTCATGCACACCATAAACAAATACCAGGCATCGCAAACCCTTTGTGTTGCAACTTCCGCACTCAGAGATGCACCCAATGCACAAACTTTCATAGACTGGATACAGCAAGAGCTTAAACTCTCCATCAAAGTCATAGATGGCAAAAAAGAAGCTGAATATGGTGCCATTGCCGCGTCTAACCTCTTACCTGTCACAGACGCCATAAGTATTGACATTGGTGGAGGTTCTTCAGACATGGCCCTTATCAAAGACGGGAAGATTGTAGAGACACACTCCCTAAACCTAGGTACAGTAAGACTCAAAGAACTCTTTTTTGATAAAAATGAAAAAAACACCAGCATACATAAAAAAGCCAAAGCCTACATTCAAAAAGAACTTGACACGTTGCCTGACCATTTTAAGGAAAAAATAGCCATAGGCATAGGTGGTACAGCAAGAACCCTCTCAAAAGGCATCATGAAGCGTAGTGCATATCCTTTAGACAAACTACATGCTTTTAGCTATACACTTAAGGAACATCGTTCTTACCTAGATGAAATACCCCTTTCCTCAGCCAAAAACCTTAAGCGTTTTGGACTCCAAAAAAACCGCTATGATACTATCCGCGAAGGTACACTCATCTTTAATGAGATACTCTCTCACATCGGTTCAAACACAGTTATATCGTCTTCTGTAGGCGTACGTGAGGGTGTGTTTTTAGAGAAGCTCTTAAGAGATGATGAGCAAAAATTTCCCTCTACCGTTAATCCAAGTATCACCTCTATCTTAGACAGATTTAAACCTCTTATCAATATAGAAAGAAAACGCAAAACCAAACTCAAAATGGCATCAACACTTTACACTGTACTTCAACCTCATATCGATGATAACAAGGCCTATGAGATAGAGTTGATGTATGCACTAAAGCTCACGAGCATTGGTAAAACACTTACTATCTACAAATCACATCAACATGCTTTCTACATAGCCATGCAAGAATTAAACTATGGCTTTACCCATGAACAAATACTGCTTATCTCTTTACTATTGCGCATGTATGGCAAAGGACTTTTACATAAAGATTTATATGAACAGTACCATACCCTTTTACCCAAAAAGCAGACAGTCTCTTGGCTAAGTTTCATCTACACACTCACTGTCTTCTTACATGAAGCATCTAACTCTGCACAGATTAGCTTTACATATAATAATCAAACACTAACTATCACCTCGGACAAACCACTCTATCTTGCAAAAGAAAAGATAAAAGCCATTGAAAAGCCCATACCTTTTGCTATCATCATCAAAGATGAAAGTCAAGTACCAAAAAACAACACATTAGGAATTTAATTAAGGAAGTAAAGAGAGGAGAGGGGAAATGTATTATATTTCCCCTTTTTGTACTATTTTCTTAAAACTTCGTACCCATAGAGAATTCGAAGCTATTTGTACTGTCTCCAGGTTCATCGTCAAGTGCTTGAGCAAAGACAAGGTTGATAGGTCCAAAACCTGATTGCCATTCTACGACGACACCAGCTGAAGATCTTTTATTTTCACCAAAAGTATCTTGTCCTATCATACCATAATCATAAAAGCCTGTAAGTCTCATTTTTGCTGCTTCAGATAAAGGGATAGAAGCTTCTATTGAAGCAGAGGCACTTTTTTTACCCCCTGTAGCAAACATGATAGAATATGCATCATACCCTCTTACTGAACCTATACCACCCATAAAAAGTTTTTCCGCGATAGGAAGCTTTTCATCATCACTTGTTTCTATACTCGTGACTCTAGCTTTAAGTCTCATAATAAGGTCATATTCAATCCAATCTTCCATTCCATAGTAAACACCATATCTAGCAGATGTTTTAATGTATGACCCATAGTCTCCAGTTGTTCCAGCAGTTTCATTTATATCATATGTTCCATCCAAAGATGCAAACTCCAGATTGACTGCTGCTATCATCCCTGATCTGGGTGTATAAAAATCATCCGTGTTATCAAATGACAATGATGCGTAAATCGATGTTTTTTTATACTTATCAGCGTAAAAAAGCGGATCAATACTGGTTGGCTGATCAATAGTACATATGTAGTATAATTAATATCATTACGTTCAGATTGGTTATCTACATATCCTACCCCAATGGAAGCATGAAAATGTCTGTAAAAACTCTCTACCTAAAGTCACGGAACCACCAAGTTGATCTTGTGTAAAATCAACATATTCAAAGTTCTTTTTATACACTGACAATCCTAAGCTATATGGACTGTCCCAGAGCTTTGGATTGACAAATGAAAGGTTATAATTGGTTGAAATTTTTGAAATATCAAATCCTGCACTAGCATTAATCCCTGAACCTAAAAAGTTTTTATCAGAAACAGAAGCATTGACCATTAGACCCTCATAAGAACCGTATCCTCCACCTGCAGAGATAGTCCCTGTTGATGCCTCTTTTACATTGACTAAAAGATTGATTTTGTCTTCTGATATTCTTTGACTCTCTACATCTACTTTTTCAAAGAAACCTGTTCTTCCCAAAGCACTTTTAGAATCTTTCAAGTCTGTCGCATTAAATTTATCTCCAGGAGCGAGGTAGAGATATCTACGGATCACTCTGTCTTTTGTTGTATCATTTCCGGAGATAAGTACATCATTAATCGTTACTTCCTGTCCTGCTTGCAATACGTAATGAAGGTTGACTGTTTTGTTTTCGGATTTTTATTCATTTGTGGTACCACTTTGCATAGGCATACCCAAGGTTACCTACTTCTTCTTTAAGATATTTCATATCTTTCGCATACGCTTAATGTTAAATACTCTTACCTTTTTTAAGAGTCAGTTTGTCCATGAGTCTTTTGACTGTCCAGTCCATCAATGTTTTGGGCGATACTGACAGTCACCCACACGATACTGAGTTCCTTCAGAAACTTGATAGTCTACTTCGGCATTATACGAACCAAAGTCTACACGCATCAACGGCTTTCTGACATACGCATCAAGATACCCATGTTTCATGTAAACATTTTTCACCCTAAGGCATCATATTCAAGTTGTTCTATGCTGGCTTCACCATTATTTCAAAATGGCATCCAACCCATAAAGTCTGCCTCTTTGTTAGCAAGTTCAGACTCTAAGTCATCTTGTTCCCTAACTCTGATGCACCTACAAAGTTCATATTTTTGATGGTAATTTTTTCACCTTTGTTCACATCAAAAACAAGTGATACACTACTTTCACCCACTGGAGTAGTTGTCAATTCTACAACCGTGTCATAGTACCCTTGACATTCAAGTCTAGATATCAGTGTCTCTTTTGCTTTTGTTGCACGTCTGCTGTCATAAAGATCACCCTTTTTAACGTCCTATACTCTGTAAAAGTTTCTCTCCGTCATCACCAGACCCATACCCTTTGATCTCAACGTTGGCTATCGCCAATTTCTCTTTAAAGTGATAAATAAGTGTTCCACCCTGCTTGTCCACCCATACATCTTTAAAATAGCCTTGTGAAAAAAAGTTTTTGATTGATTCGTTGATCATTTACCAGCATCCATTTCATCACCTACATGAATATCTGCAATCTCCTTGGCTACCGAAGGTGAAAGATGCACAAGTCCTTCAAACTTAATCTGAGTTACTTTTTGTGCTAAAAGGAGTGTCCCAGTGAACATCCAAGCAAAGTATCTTAGAAAACAGTGTCTTTTTCATCATTATAGTCAACCTTATTTAATTTGCTATTATTTTATCTTTATTCCTATAAGAGACTCATAATAAGCTTAAAATATATGCTATAATCCTATCAAATATTTAAGCCAAAAGGATAATATCATGTTGATACAAAAAATAGGCATTATCGGTCTTGGACTTATGGGAGGCTCACTGAGCATAGCCTTACAGGAAACTTCTAAAGAATTTTATTTTGTAGGACTGGATCATAACGAAGAACATTGCACACAAGCACTCTCTTTAGGCTTGGTCAATGAAGTTGTGGAAACGTTAGACGCTATAAGCACCTGCGATGTTATTTTTCTATGTATCCCTGTAGACGGCATCATTCACATTATCCAACAACTGGGGACACTTGATGAAAAATGTACCGTCATTGACTTAGGTAGTACCAAAGAAATCATTTCAGCATCTATACCAAAATCTTTACGCAGCAACTTTGTTACAGCTCACCCTATGACAGGTACAGAAAAGTTTGGGCCTACTGCTGCTGTTCCTGACCTATACCAAGACAAGGTAGTCGTACTTTGTGATATGGAACAAAGCTGGTAGAGCACCAACAAGAAGTAGCCAAAATGCTCTTTAAAAATATAGGTATGAAACTTATTTTTATGAATGCAAAAGAGCACGATAGGCATGCCGCTTTTATCTCCCATATGCCCCATGCCGTCTGTTATGCACTTGCAAACTCGGTGATGAAACAAGAGAGCTAAAAAGTGTATTATTTCTCTTGCAGGTGGTGGATTTAAAGACATGAGCCGTATAGCCAAATCAAGTCCCAACCATGTGGGAAGATATTTTTAGACAAAATAAGTCAAATGTAATAAAAGCCATTAATTCTTTTCAATCAGAACTTAAAAAATGTGAAAAGATGGTTCAAGAGGAAGAGTGGGATGCACTCAATGACTGGATGAAAGAAGCCAATACACTACATGATATTCTGTGATACATAGTAGTTCCTATAGCTAGATATGGAGTCTTCCCCCCCTACAATCTATATCTAAAAGTCACAACCACCTCTGCTTCTTTACCTACACTTTGTAGTATCGCTTCTTTAAGCCAACCTTTTTCTTCTTTTTCAGTAGTGCCCCACTTGCGATGACTTCACAGCGAATTTCATCTATTTGGTACACGATGTACCAACTCAATATGGGTGAGTTTTACCTCTTGTGTCCTATTGAAAATGCCAGATTTGAAAGTGTTTTTTGTATAGCTATGTCTTCCTTCATTGTGAGTAAAAGAGCTATAAAGAGGTATGGTGACCAATGCTACGATGACTATCCAAGTGATAATACCCTTTTTTGGCAAGATGCAGAGGAGAAAAACCTAACATTGCAAAGGTAAATGCAGCGGCTAAAACGATGCCCACCAAGTTGGTGATGAACAGTAAAAATGCGGTAGCAAACATAGACCAATCCCCCAACCCAGTCCTATACCTGCTACAGCAATAGGAGGTACTAAAGCTACTGCTATGGCAACACCTGCAAGGCTTCCTAGTATCTTTTCATCAGACTTTGCATACGCTGCTGCTGCACCTGAAACGATGGCCACAAAAAGGTCAAGTATGGTAGGACTGAGTCTTCCTGTCATCTCGGAAGTCAGCCTTTCTATGGGGGTAAACAAGGCTATGAGTCCAGCAGTTGCCAGAACGGCAAAGACCCCGACGGCTATGGTTTTAGCACCATTGATCTGCAAGGCCTCATCTTGACGCAGGACTCCCATACTAAGACTTACTATGGGCTGCATAAGTGGTGCCAAAAGCATCGCACCTATGATGACTGAACTTGAGTTGATGAAGAGTCCAAAAGTCGCTATCATCGTGGCTAAGATGAGCAGTACCATAAAGTTTTGATTTAGCCTACTCTCTTCTCTTAGATTTGTAAACAGTGCAGCATACTGTGCCTTACTTGCATGTGAAAAAAGTGGGATTGCTTGACTCAAGTAGATTGCACTCTCCTCATCTGAGGGAAGGTGATCTACTTTGATGCTGTCCTTAGTATTGGTTTGCGTAGCCTGTTTTTCCCAGAAGGCATCTCCGACATTTAACGCTAAAGCCTTTTCTTTGACCTCTAGTTCTACAGGTGTTATCTTTTTTTCAGCAGAGTCTATGAAAACATCCATCGTTTCTTTGGGCTCTATGGTTATCTTAGCACTACGTATGTAACCTACAGATTTTGGCAAAGTGCTAGGGGTTAGGTGGGATACCAAAGCTTTAAACAAATACCCCATATACTGGACGATAGAAGTAGGTGAAAGTATCACTATTGAAAGCTTACTGTCATGCACATTAAGCTGAGAATCTATGAGTTTTGAGGCGAAGGTATCGTTCTTATACTCTATCCCTACTATACCCACAGCGGAAAGTTTTATTTCATTCTCTTTGGCATCTGTGATTTTTATTTGAGTATGTTTTAGCGTTTTAACACGTTTTAACGTACGCCAAAATATTGTAACCCTGTCAAGATAACTCTTTCCATTAAGTGTCGTATCAAACCTATCTAAAGGAGGCGCATCACCTATAACTACTTCTTGAAGCACTATCTCACCATTACAATACAAAAGGTCAATCTTTTTTTCACAGGGAAGTAAGGCTTGCATAACTGCCTCTTCTATGTTTGTCTTCAGGTCAAATGTCTTGATGAGTTCTTTTTGTTTAGAGGTTGGCACGATGCCTAAAGGGATGTTGTTCAGATGGGCTATTCCCATGAGTAGTTTTATCTCATTGAGACACCCAGTCACCAAAAGATGTGACACCAGAGTGACGTCTAGCTTCCCTAGCTCAGAGAAAGGGATATACCCTATCTCTTTATCCTCTAAGTACGGCTTACACTCATCTATAAATTCTTTTCTTTCATCTGCATATATATAATAAATCATAAAACTATTGTAGCTGATTTATCTAAACCTCTCCACCATCTTTTTCAATTCTTTTTTATCTATTTTCACAGATTTATCTCCATTCTTTTTGGCATATAATTTACGTACCATCGCTTCTACATCAGGATTGTCACTCATATGTGCATAGAGAATTTTAAGTGCGTCAGATTCTTTATAGCGTTTTTCACTTTTTCTCGTTAGCTTAGGGATAAAACGCAACAGATACATACACAAACCACCTAAGGTAAAGGCTAAAGCGGGTATCCACCATTCGATTGATTTAAGTTCTGTATTTTTCTCTACCACATCATCTTTTATCTGGAGTGTTTGCACGATATTTGTTTGTACAGGGCTTGTCTCAAGAGGTGTCGTTGATACTTTTTTACCCTCTACACTTACTATATGTTCTTCAACTTCTAAGAACTTTTCTTCTTTTGTGTTTGGATCATACACTGAAATAGTTCGCTTAGGTATCACAAAATCTTCTTCTGCAATGAACGCAAAACTTTTACTGTAAGTACTCCTGAGCTCATCTCCTACTAGACTACTCTCTACTTTGGCTTTATCGGAGTAGATGGTGACCCCCTCTATTTCATAGGAGGGAAATTCAAAGTCTTCTAGGCTTCCCTGTCCTTCTATCTTCACAGTTAAGTTCACCGGTTTGTTTGTCTTGACTGTTTGCGTGTCTAACTTAGCATCAATATTAAAGTCCCCTACTAAGTCAGTATCTTTGGCTTGGGCTTTTACCTCTACTTCTAAAGTATTAGAAGCAATAGCTGTCCAACGCATATCATATCTGCCAAAAATATCTTGTCTGTTTCTGTCTGGCTGTCCCAGCTTTGCAGAAGCAGGTGCTATGGTAAAGTTACCCTCTTTTTTTGCTGTGACTATGTAGCGTTTTTCTATGACAGAAGCATTGTTCGCCTGATACTCTTTTTGCCCTTCTATGGCTTTTAAAAAGAAATCTTGAGAGCTAGGATCTACAAAGTCTCCTATTTGTGCTCCGCTCACAAAACTTGACACAGAGATATACAGTGTCACCACAAAAGACTCTCCTACCTGTACAGACTTCTTGTCTGTTTTGAGTACAAAAGAAAAGTCTGCATTGCCCTGTACCCCAGGTGCCTGTGTGTCAACTACTTTGATCTCTATAGGCTCAGTTGTGTATTTTGTCCCAGAGATATTGATGGTATACGAAGGTATCACCATATCACGGTTTGGGACAAATATATAGGTCCTCGTTGTCTGCGTCTCACTCTCCATACCCCGCGTAGTGATACGCATAGAACTTGATTTAGATGTTCCGCTACTTGTCACTTTCTCACCATTGATTTGGTGTATGTTTGGAAAAGCCGCTGATTTCCCGACCGCTTTTATGCGTAGCTGCACGGGGTTACCTTTGACAACTTCTTGTGTATTGACTGTTGCTTCAACACTGTCAGCCATGAGACCCACCATACTCAATATGACTATCAATAATACTCTACCAAGGTTTTGCATCTTCACTCCTTTGGGCTTTATTCTCTTTACCCATCTGATACATCATCGTAGGGGTTTTACCTTTTTGCATCTTTTTCATCAGACGTTTTAACTCTTGTTCTTTTAACTTGTCCTCTTTACTCATTTTCTTTTGTCCATTTGGTTTTGAAGTATCTTTCTCACCTTTTTCGTCTTTAGGTTTTTGCTTCTCATTTTTAGAATCACTTTTATCTTTTTGACTCTCTTTCTTTTTCTTATCTTCTTTGTTCTTTTTGTCGTCTTTATTTTTCTTCTCTTGATTCTTTTTCTTGTCTTCTTTGTTCTTATCGTCTTTATTTTGTTTGTTCTGCTCTTTTTGATCTTGCTGCTTATTTTCTTTGTCTTCGTTTTTCTTATCGTCTTTGTTATCTTTATCTTTTTGTTCTTGTTTCTTTTTTTCTTCTTGTTCTTTCTGTTTTTTTGCAAGTTCTAAATTAAACTTGGTATCTTCATCTGCTTTAAGCCCTAACGCTTTTTCATAGGCTTCTATGGCTTTATCTAGCTCTTTTTTCTGAAAATAGCTATTACCAATATTATGTAACTTTCTAGCTTCATCTATACCCTCAGCATTTTCATAGGCTTTAATTGCTTCATCATATTTTTTATCTTTATAATATGCATTACCTATATTATATGCTTTTTGCGGTGCCTTTGTATCTAAGTCATTTAGCAACGCTGCACTCTTAGCATACTCTTTTGATTCATATGCTTTATTTGCTTTCTCAATGGTCTTAAAATCTGTGATGCCTGCTTGCACAAAAGCAAGCACACCATACTGCATACTCAAAACTATCCATAAGATTTTCATTTTTTGCTCCTTGGTAAAGAACTAAACGCGAACAATAAAAACAATAATCCTAAGCCCAGCGGGTAGTAAAAAAACTCTATTCTTTCTTTCACTGTCACTTCACCTTGCTGTTGGTTTTTATATTTGCTTCGTATGACAGACACGAGCTCCTCTATGTCTTCTTTCCCCGCACTGGCTATCATGTATGCACCATCATTTTCTTTGGCGACCTCTCCCAAGGCATCATTACGCTGGGTAATGGCTATCGTACCATCTTTAAGGCTAAACGGTTTGCCGTCTTCTCCTATGACCGGTGCACCTTTCTCAGTTCCCACGAGTACCACATACAGGTCTATCTTACTCTCTTTGAGTATCTCCGTAAATCCTGCTATGGCTTCCTCATCTCCACCATCTGTAAAAAGCACTAAAATTTTAGGTTTTTTCTCTTCTAAGAGTGAAGATGCCAAAGCACCAAGTGCTGAAAAGTCTGTAGAACCCATGTTAATATAAGAATCATCTACCCCGTCCACCATCATTTTAAGCGTCTCTTTATCCGATGAAAACGGTGCCAATACAAAAGGACTGTAAGCAAATGCAACTACTCCTATTTCATCACTCGGCATCGTATCAAACAGTGTACTCATCTTCTTTTTTGCAAACTCCAAACGATTGGGGTAGACATCTGTACTTCTCATAGACCCTGAAATATCTAACGCGCTCAAAAAAGTAAGCCCTTGTACTTCTACTGTTTTATCTCCCTTTTCCATCACAGGACGCGCAAGCGCAACGATCATCAAAAAGACCGCTAAAAACATCAAGATATTACGTGCCATCACAGGCATTCCCTCATCTGCTGCAGACAAACGCTTGAGTACCTTCTCATCAAAAATGCGAGACAAACGCTCTTTGTTTGTCGAGATCAAAAAAGCAAATACCACAAAAGGTAAAGCCAAGGCTAAAAAAAGATATGGATACATAAAACTCATCTACACACCCCTTGCATTTCTGAGATACATAAACAATAACAAAGAGAGTATGGCTAAAAAGAGTGGATAAATGTACAAATATGTATGTTGTATGATCTTTTTATTGTCTATCTTGCTCACTTCCAGTTTATCTATCTCTTTATAAACCTGCTTCAGTTTTGACGCATCCGTTGCACCAAATGCAAGCCCTTTTCCTGCCTTAGCCAATGCTTGTAAGTACTGTCCATTGTAGTCACGTTCATCTCCTATACCTATGGCATAGAGTTTGATATCGCGCTTTTCTATCATATTTTTAACGTCCATAAAAGGTATCTTAGACATATTATCCACCCCATCCGTAAGTAAGATCACTATCTTGGACTTTGCCTTACTTTTTGAAAGTAAGTTATAACTCTGCACAATCGCATCATTGATGGCGGTACGTTTCCCTGCTACACCCAGCTCCTGCATCTTTGTGATGTCAGTTAAAAACTTCTTTTCAAATGTAAGTGGAGAAGCAATGAATGCAATGTCAGCAAAAGTCACCATACCTATGCGGTCATCTTCTCTTTCTTCTATGAAGTCAGCGACCACTTCTTTCACCACGTCAAACTTGTTTTTCCACAAATCAGAAAGGTCAAATCCACGTTGACGCATAGAGTCAGAGGAGTCAATGACGATGACAATATCGCGCCCCTCTTTTTTAGAGTGCGAGTAAGACTTGGTGATGACAGGAGAAGCCAAAGCAAGTACTGCAGCGGTGATACCCACCCACTTGAGTAGTGACAGCAAAGAACTTTTTCCAGTACCTTGCACCATCAGTGTTTTGACATGAGGGAAAAAGAGTGCACGACTTCGCTCTTTACACCACACACTGCAAATGACAAATAAAAGTACCAACCCTAAAGCAAAAGGGTATTCAAAACTAAACTGACTCATCGGCTACCTGTACATAAAGATTAAATTTATTTCGTGTATCTGCATCTAGGGCATCTACTTCTTTTTTGTATTTATACTGCTCTAACATAGGCTCTAGTTGTGAAAAAAGCTCTTTTCTGCGTGCATCTGTTGCAAGCAGTCTTGCATAGTGTGTCGCTTCATACGCTGACTTCTTTGTGTCTATCCAGTCTATGTTTTTGATGGCTTCCATGTACCCTTTTTCAAGATTGATCTTACGGTTATCCCACAATTTTTTGAGTACAAAAAACAACGTACCCACGGCTAACAAAGAAACAAATAGAATCAGTCCCCAATAGATATAATATGTGATGTCCGGTATTTCGAGTAAAGGTTTAATGTCTTTGAGTTGTGCTGTTAAGTTTTGTTCGTTCATCACCTTACCTCATTTTCTTCATAAGCTTTAAAGTGGGTTCTTCATGCGTATAGATCTTCGTAAAGCGTACACCCTGTTTTTTGAACTGCTTATACAGTTTTTCATCATTGTCATGCAGTGCTTTGGTGTAGTTCTTAAGCGTCGTACTATTGACATCCCCCTCAAAACTCTGTTTATTCTCCATATCTATGAGTCTTAAGTACCCAAGTTCTGAAGGTTTTTCTTCAAATCTGTCACGTACTATCACGGCAAAAATGTCATGTTTTTTAGCCAACAACTTCAAGTCTATTTCACCCACAAAATCAGAGACTATGAAAAGTAAAGCCTTTTTCTTCAAGCGACCTACCAAAGTCTCTACCAATGCACTATAGTCGGCCTCTTTGCCTATGGGATCAAACCCAACGACATCTTCAACGGCTTTGTGTACCGAGAAGAGTGTTTTACTCGCTTTACTCATACCATATAACTTGTCTGCAAATATCATGTGAGAAAACAAGTCTGCATTTTTAATCGCAGAAAAACCAAGTGTAGCCACCACTTCTGCCACCACATCTGACTTTTGCTTGACTGTACCAAAGTACATGGAGCCAGAAAGCATAGAAACGACCACTACATTGAGTTCTCGCTCCTCTTTATATATTTTGACAAAAGGTTTTGAAAGTTTGGCGGTGGTTTTCCAGTCTATTTTACGGACATCATCTCCATAGACATACTCGCGGAGTTCTGCAAATTCAAAGCCTTCCCCTTGAAAGATGGAAGCATTATTGCCTAACATGTCTCCGTAGACTTGTTTTTTAGTTTTAAGGATAATTTTTTTTACTGCTTTGTTCAACGTTATCCTTTTTTGTCTTTTTTATTTCGATTTTCTTATTTTAGCCATGCTTTTTTATGTATACTTTACGGAATCGGAACAGCTGCCAATATCTTTTCTATGATCTCATCCGTTGTCACCTCTTCAGCCTGTGCCTCATAACTCAATATGATACGGTGACGAAGTATCTCTTTTGCAATGTATGCTATCTCTATAGGAGAAACATAATCCTGTCCTTTTAAGTATGCCATAGCACGCGCTGCTTTGTACATGTCTATACTCGCTCTTGGACTTGCGCCAAACTCTATATAAGCTTCTAATGCTTCAAGACCATACGCTTTAGGATCACGTGTAGCAGATACAAGCTCTATAATGTAGGCTTCCATCTCTTCATCCATATGTACCGCTAGTACTTCTTCACGAAGGCGATTTAAGTCCTCTAATGTTGCTACTTGTTCTATGGTTCCGAAACTATTGTTAGCGACACGTCTTGCGATCTCCAACTCTTCTTCTTTGGTGTTGTACCCTACAACGATTTTCATCATAAACCTGTCCAGTTGTGCTTCAGGAAGTTCATACGCACCTTCTTGCTCTACAGGATTTTGTGTTGCCATGACCAAGAAAGGAAGATCTATCTTAAATGTATCATCCCCAATCGTTACTTGTCTTTCTTGCATCACTTCTAAAAGTGCTGATTGTACCTTTGCAGGAGCACGGTTTATCTCATCCGCAAGTAAAAGGTTAGTAAATATTGGTCCGTGCTTGATCTTAAAAGTATTCGTAGAAGGGTCATAGATCTCTGTACCTATGATGTCTGAAGGGAGTAGATCTGGTGTAAATTGTACACGTTTAAAGTCAAGACCCAGTGTTTTGGCCAATGCATTGACAGCGGTAGTCTTCGCAAGCCCAGGTACACCTTCAAGCAGTATGTGTCCGCGACAAAGTAGCCCTGCTAAAAGTCCTTCGACCATCTTATCTTGTCCTACTAGTACTTTCGCAATTTCTGTTTTGATATTTTCTATAGTTTGGCTCAAGCTTTTCTCCTACATGATTGTTAAAAAGAAGTATACTTTGATGAAGTTAATTGAAGATTAATATGAAGAAGATAATGGAAGACAGACAAGGGAAAAACCTTGTCTTTAGGAATTTAATATTAAAAATCGTAGCGCAAACCAAAAGAGACAGCATCCATATCTGGCACATCTGACTTTATAAGAAGACGCTGATAATCAAGAAATAAACTCCAACCTCTTCCCTGATCTGCATAGCCATCAAATTCTCTGTCATAATCACCATTTTCATCAAAATCTCCATCTCTATCAGAAAGATCATATTCTAGACCAATACCTGCGGAGAATCCATGATCATTATCAAAGTAATTGAGTCTTCCACCATTACCTAAATTCTCTGTATATCCATATCCTAAAAGACCATAAAGGTTTAATTGCTCGCTCATTGGATATTGAGGTTTAGCGTAGAGCCCAACATGCTGCAATGGGGTTCCTCCAAAAGGACCTTCATCTAAAAAAGTACGTAGTCCTCTAGCTTCGATCCCAAAGTATTCATTAAACTCATACCCACCTCTTAGCATTGCACCATAAGTTGTATCTTCATAGCTACAACCAGGTTCTAAGTCACATCCGCCAAGTTTAGCCCAGACCAATCCTCCACCTAAATACCAAGGAGAAATATCTTCTGGTACCGCAGCAACAGGAGCATCAACAGGAGCAACATACTTACTCCCAGCATACATACTTGAAGTGACTAATGCTGTTGTCAATAATGTTTTTATTATAAATGTTTTCATTACGCTTCTCCTCTTTCTTCTTCTCTCCTTACAAAGTAAAGTCCTGTCATTGCTGTCAAGAACATCATCATAAACATACTAACCATTCCTAATGCATCACCACCGTCTGAACGTTGTGAACTTGTACATTGTACATCTAGTGTCACTGTGGCAGTTGATGTGTTACCTGCAGCATCGACTATTGTATACGTAAAGGTTTCGATGATATTGTTATGGTCTACATCTGGCTCATAGATGAACTGGTCATCACTTGGGTCATCTGGTGTACCACCATCATCGATACTGATCGTTCCATGTTCTGGTTGTGTGAAACTTATACTTGATATATTGACTTCATTATTATCATTATCAAGTACAGGTATAGCTGTACCACCGAAGTCTGTAATGGTCGCATGGTCTCCAGCTGTACTTAGCCCGATTTCAGAACTAAATCCATCTGTGCCATCCATGACATCTGGTATACCATCACCATCTGTATCTGTTGGATTATCAATGATACCATCACCATCTGCATCCAGTGTTACTGGAAGATATGGGTTATTTGGCTCTAGTGCGTCTGCTATACCATCTCCATTCTCATCAGCTAGTGCAGAGGAATCGACTAATGTACCAGCAGTATCTACGATACCATTACCATCTGTATCTGGTGCACCAGCTTCAATAACATCAGGAAGACCATCATTATCACTATCAAGGTCTCTATAATCTGGTACACCATCTTGATCTGTATCTGGTGCTCTACTTGTTACAACACCTGTCACAATACCGTTACTATCAACACTGCCATCTATCATTCCATCATTATTTTCATCTAGTAGAGGATCAGCTCCTGCCTCTAACAGGTCAGATATACCGTCATTATCACTGTCTACATCTTGGAAGTCTCGTTTCCCATCACCATCTGTATCTTGTAGAGGTAGTTTTGTTGTACTAAGACCATCTGTAAGACTTGATGGATTATCTGCTGTGTCTGGGTTCGCATCTACGATATCTGCTAATCCATCATTATCACTATCTGTCGTATCATCCAGTACTCCATCACAATCAGCATCTAGCATTTGAGCAATTGAAACTTTTTGCATAGGCTGATTACCTGCTTGTTTTACCATAGTGTCGTTACTTGTACCATCACAAGCACCAATCGCTTCTGCAAGATCTGTGATTCCATCATTGTCAGAATCTAAGTCTTTACTATCTGGTATACCATCACCATCTGTGTCTCTTGCTGGATCACCTATTTCTTCTACGACATCAGGGATACCGTCATTATCATCGTCGATATCATAGACATCAGGGATACCATCACCGTCTGTATCTGTCATAGGTCCATCTGTAAAGCCATTTGAACCATCAAGAACATCAGGTATACCGTCACCATCTGTGTCTGTAGTATCATCGATGATACCGTCACCATTTGCATCTACTGCAGCAGGAAGTTCAGGATTGTTTGGTTCTTGTACATCGGGAGTGCCATTACCATCAACATCTGGTAGTGTTGTACCATCTGTCAGTGTATTTGGTGTATCAACTGCACCATCACCATCCGTATCTGTAGCTCCTGCTTCTTCTACATCATTGAGTCCATCATTATCAGAATCTAAATCTTTATAGTCAGGTATACCATCACTGTCTGTATCTGGCTCACTTGATGGGGTAACACCTGTAGCGATACCTGTAGCTGGATCCACTGGATTGTCAATCATCCCATCGTTATTTCCATCAAGTACAGGGTCTGTACCACCTTCTACAAGGTCAGAGATTCCATCATTATCAGAATCTACATCTTGGAAGTCAGGTGTACCGTCTCCATCTGTATCTGTTGTTGGTAATGTTGTTGCACTTGCTCCTTCTGCTGGAGTTGTTGGTGCATCAGGTGTAGCTGGATTCACATCTACTACATCTGCTAGACCATCATTATCACTGTCTGTTGCAGCATCTACCATACCGTCATTGTTAAGATCTGCTCCACCAGCCTCTATGATATCTAAGATACCGTCATTATCAGAGTCTAGATCAAGACTATCAATGATACCATCACCATCTGTGTCTCTTGCTGGATCACCATTTTCTTCTACGACATCAGGGATACCGTCATTATCATCATCAATATCATAGATATTTGGAATACCGTCACCATCTGTATCTAGACCTACTTGTGTTGTATCACTTGCAGGTGATCCTGTGTTACCGGCAATATCTGTTACTGTAGCCGTTACTGTTAAGATATTCCCATAGTCAGGGATATCTTCTGCTGGTACTGGCACAGTCACAGAACCTAAACTTATATCTGCTGCACTTAATAACATTGTAATATCTGCAATGCCATCATTGTCTGTGTCTATCTCTAAGGTATCGTTTACTTCTGCATTGATTGGTAATCCAATAGTTGCAGTCACACCTGCAGTAATTTCATCTGGGTCAAGCAGTTCATCTCCACCATCATTGATGGTGACTATTGGTGCTTCAGGGGCAGTCGTATCAACTAGTAGTGGGTTGGTTGCCTCTGGAGAGGGGTTCCCTGCTGCGTCAGTCACGTTTGCAGTGATAGGATTGTCTCCCTCTGGTAGGTTTACAAGATCAGCTGGAGGAACAATCACACTGTATGTTCCACCCGTTACTGTAGCAGGGTAATCAACACCACCGAGTGTCACCGTTACGATTTGTCCATCTTCTACACCTATGGTTGTACCATTTATTTCGAGAGGTATACCTACTTCTGTTGCATTTAGAATGTCATCTTCTGCTATTGGTCCAGTAATGAACAGTGCTGGCGGTGTAGAATCTGTTGCACTTGTATCTGTGCCAGGAAGACTTGTGTTTCCTGCAGGATCCGTTAGGGTTGCATTCACTGTTACTAGTCCGTTAGCTGGTACATCTGCTGGTGGTACTGTAATATCTACGCTACCTGTAGTAATGTCTCCTGCTGTAAGGGTAATGTTCTGATCTGCAATACCGTCATTGTTTGTATCTACACCTAAAATATCTCCTGCTGCTGCATCTGCTGGAAGTGTGATCGTTGCCGTCACACCTGCTGCAATTTCTGCGGCACTTAGAAGTTCATCTCCACCATCATTGATAAGTACGGTTGGAGCACTTGGGAATGTAGAATCTGTTGCACTTGTATCTGTGCCAGGAAGACTTGTGTTTCCTGCAGGATCCGTTAGGGTTGCATTCACTGTTACTAGTCCGTTAGCTGGTACATCTGCTGGTGGTACTGTAATATCTACGCTACCTGTAGTAATGTCTCCTGCTGTAAGGGTAATGTTCTGATCTGCAATACCGTCATTGTTTGTATCTACACCTAAAATATCTCCTGCTGCTGCATCTGCTGGAAGTGTGATCGTTGCCGTCACACCTGCTGCAATTTCTGCGGCACTTAGAAGTTCATCTCCACCATCATTGATAAGTACGGTTGGAGCACTTGGGAATGTAGAATCTGTTGCACTTGTATCTGTGCCAGGAAGACTTGTGTTTCCTGCAGGATCCGTTAGGGTTGCATTCACTGTTACTAGTCCGTTAGCTGGTACATCTGCTGGTGGTACTGTAATATCTACGCTACCTGTAGTAATGTCTCCTGCTGTAAGGGTAATGTTCTGATCTGCAATACCGTCATTGTTTGTATCTACACCTAAAATATCTCCTGCTGCTGCATCTGCTGGAAGTGTGATCGTTGCCGTCACACCTGCTGCAATTTCTGCGGCACTTAGAAGTTCATCTCCACCATCATTGATAAGTACGGTTGGAGCACTTGGGAATGTAGAATCTGTTGCACTTGTATCTGTGCCAGGAAGACTTGTGTTTCCTGCAGGATCCGTTAGGGTTGCATTCACTGTTACTAGTCCGTTAGCTGGTACATCTGCTGGTGGTACTGTAATATCTACGCTACCTGTAGTAATGTCTCCTGCTGTAAGGGTAATGTTCTGATCTGCAATACCGTCATTGTTTGTATCTACACCTAAAATATCTCCTGCTGCTGCATCTGCTGGAAGTGTGATCGTTGCCGTCACACCTGCTGCAATTTCTGCGGCACTTAGAAGTTCATCTCCACCATCATTGATAAGTACGGTTGGAGCACTTGGGAATGTAGAATCTGTTGCACTTGTATCTGTGCCAGGAAGACTTGTGTTTCCTGCAGGATCCGTTAGGGTTGCATTCACTGTTACTAGTCCGTTAGCTGGTACATCTGCTGGTGGTACTGTAATATCTACGCTACCTGTAGTAATGTCTCCTGCTGTAAGGGTAATGTTCTGATCTGCAATACCGTCATTGTTTGTATCTACACCTAAAATATCTCCTGCTGCTGCATCTGCTGGAAGTGTGATCGTTGCCGTCACACCTGCTGCAATTTCTGCGGCACTTAGAAGTTCATCTCCACCATCATTGATAAGTACGGTTGGAGCACTTGGGAATGTAGAATCTGTTGCACTTGTATCTGTGCCAGGAAGACTTGTGTTTCCTGCAGGATCCGTTAGGGTTGCATTCACTGTTACTAGTCCGTTAGCTGGTACATCTGCTGGTGGTACTGTAATATCTACGCTACCTGTAGTAATGTCTCCTGCTGTAAGGGTAATGTTCTGATCTGCAATACCGTCATTGTTTGTATCTACACCTAAAATATCTCCTGCTGCTGCATCTGCTGGAAGTGTGATCGTTGCCGTCACACCTGCTGCAATTTCTGCGGCACTTAGAAGTTCATCTCCACCATCATTGATAAGTACGGTTGGAGCACTTGGGAATGTAGAATCTGTTGCACTTGTATCTGTGCCAGGAAGACTTGTGTTTCCTGCAGGATCCGTTAGGGTTGCATTCACTGTTACTAGTCCGTTAGCTGGTACATCTGCTGGTGGTACTGTAATATCTACGCTACCTGTAGTAATGTCTCCTGCTGTAAGGGTAATGTTCTGATCTGCAATACCGTCATTGTTTGTATCTACACCTAAAATATCTCCTGCTGCTGCATCTGCTGGAAGTGTGATCGTTGCCGTCACACCTGCTGCAATTTCTGCGGCACTTAGAAGTTCATCTCCACCATCATTGATAAGTACGGTTGGAGCACTTACTACAGTTGCATCTTTGTTTGCTTCAACAGTAGTAGCTGTACCTGTGTTACCTGCTCCATCTGTCTGGTTGGCATCTACATCGATGACATTTGTACCATCTGTAATACCGCTGACATCAAATGTTGCTGCCCATGTTCCTGCTGGTGTACATGTCACATCTTGTGTTGCCGGTGTAGCACCTGCAATACCTACAGTCACATCACCGTCACCGATAGTACATGTTCCGCTTACTGGATAGCTTGCTTCGTTTGCTACCGTTGCTGTTGGTGCACTTGTGGTTGCTACGATTGGAGCCGTTGCATCTTTGTTTGCTTCAACAGTCGTAGCTGTACCTGTGTTACCTGCTGCATCTGTCTGGTTGGCATCTACATCGATGACATTTGTACCATCTGTAATACCGCTGACATCAAATGTTGCTGCCCATGTTCCTGCTGGTGTACATGTCACATCTTGTGTTGCCGGTGTAGCACCTGCAATACCTACAGTCACATCACCGTCACCGATAGTACATGTTCCGCTTACTGGATAGCTTGCTTCGTTTGCTACCGTTGCTGTTGGTGCACTTGTGGTTGCTACGATTGGAGCCGTTGCATCTTTGTTTGCTTCAACAGTCGTAGCTGTACCTGTGTTACCTGCTGCATCTGTCTGGTTGGCATCTACATCGATGACATTTGTACCATCTGTAATACCGCTGACATCAAATGTTGCTGCCCATGTTCCTGCTGGTGTACATGTCACATCTTGTGTTGCCGGTGTAGCACCTGCAATACCTACAGTCACATCACCGTCACCGATAGTACATGTTCCGCTTACTGGATAGCTTGCTTCGTTTGCTACCGTTGCTGTTGGTGCACTTGTGGTTGCTACGATTGGAGCCGTTGCATCTTTGTTTGCTTCAACAGTAGTAGCTGTACCTGTGTTACCTGCTGCATCTGTCTGGTTGGCATCTACATCGATGACATTTGTACCATCTGTAATACCGCTGACATCAAATGTTGCTGCCCATGTTCCTGCTGGTGTACATGTCACATCTTGTGTTGCCGGTGTAGCACCTGCAATACCTACAGTCACATCACCGTCACCGATAGTACATGTTCCGCTTACTGGATAGCTTGCTTCGTTTGCTACCGTTGCTGTTGGTGCACTTGTGGTTGCTACGATTGGAGCCGTTGCATCTTTGTTTGCTTCAACAGTCGTAGCTGTACCTGTGTTACCTGCTGCATCTGTCTGGTTGGCATCTACATCGATGACATTTGTACCATCTGTAATACCGCTGACATCAAATGTTGCTGCCCATGTTCCTGCTGGTGTACATGTCACATCTTGTGTTGCCGGTGTAGCACCTGCAATACCTACAGTCACATCACCGTCACCGATAGTACATGTTCCGCTTACTGGATAGCTTGCTTCGTTTGCTACCGTTGCTGTTGGTGCACTTGTGGTTGCTACGATTGGAGCCGTTGCATCTTTGTTTGCTTCAACAGTCGTAGCTGTACCTGTGTTACCTGCTGCATCTGTCTGGTTGGCATCTACATCGATGACATTTGTACCATCTGTAATACCGCTGACATCAAATGTTGCTGCCCATGTTCCTGCTGGTGTACATGTCACATCTTGTGTTGCCGGTGTAGCACCTGCAATACCTACAGTCACATCACCGTCACCGATAGTACATGTTCCGCTTACTGGATAGCTTGCTTCGTTTGCTACCGTTGCTGTTGGTGCACTTGTGGTTGCTACGATTGGAGCCGTTGCATCTTTGTTTGCTTCAACAGTCGTAGCTGTACCTGTGTTACCTGCTGCATCTGTCTGGTTGGCATCTACATCGATGACATTTGTACCATCTGTAATACCGCTGACATCAAATGTTGCTGCCCATGTTCCTGCTGGTGTACATGTCACATCTTGTGTTGCCGGTGTAGCACCTGCAATACCTACAGTCACATCACCGTCACCGATAGTACATGTTCCGCTTACTGGATAGCTTGCTTCGTTTGCTACCGTTGCTGTTGGTGCACTTGTGGTTGCTACGATTGGAGCCGTTGCATCTTTGTTTGCTTCAACAGTCGTAGCTGTACCTGTGTTACCTGCTGCATCTGTCTGGTTGGCATCTACATCGATGACATTTGTACCATCTGTAATACCGCTGACATCAAATGTTGCTGCCCATGTTCCTGCTGGTGTACATGTCACATCTTGTGTTGCCGGTGTAGCACCTGCAATACCTACAGTCACATCACCGTCACCGATAGTACATGTTCCGCTTACTGGATAGCTTGCTTCGTTTGCTACCGTTGCTGTTGGTGCACTTGTGGTTGCTACGATTGGAGCCGTTGCATCTTTGTTTGCTTCAACAGTCGTAGCTGTACCTGTGTTACCTGCTGCATCTGTCTGGTTGGCATCTACATCGATGACATTTGTACCATCTGTAATACCGCTGACATCAAATGTTGCTGCCCATGTTCCTGCTGGTGTACATGTCACATCTTGTGTTGCCGGTGTAGCACCTGCAATACCTACAGTCACATCACCGTCACCGATAGTACATGTTCCGCTTACTGGATAGCTTGCTTCGTTTGCTACCGTTGCTGTTGGTGCACTTGTGGTTGCTACGATTGGAGCCGTTGCATCTTTGTTTGCTTCAACAGTCGTAGCTGTACCTGTGTTACCTGCTGCATCTGTCTGGTTGGCATCTACATCGATGACATTTGTACCATCTGTAATACCGCTGACATCAAATGTTGCTGCCCATGTTCCTGCTGGTGTACATGTCACATCTTGTGTTGCCGGTGTAGCACCTGCAATACCTACAGTCACATCACCGTCACCGATAGTACATGTTCCGCTTACTGGATAGCTTGCTTCGTTTGCTACCGTTGCTGTTGGTGCACTTGTGGTTGCTACGATTGGAGCCGTTGCATCTTTGTTTGCTTCAACAGTCGTAGCTGTACCTGTGTTACCTGCTGCATCTGTCTGGTTGGCATCTACATCGATGACATTTGTACCATCTGTAATACCGCTGACATCAAATGTTGCTGCCCATGTTCCTGCTGGTGTACATGTCACATCTTGTGTTGCCGGTGTAGCACCTGCAATACCTACAGTCACATCACCGTCACCGATAGTACATGTTCCGCTTACTGGATAGCTTGCTTCGTTTGCTACCGTTGCTGTTGGTGCACTTGTGGTTGCTACGATTGGAGCCGTTGCATCTTTGTTTGCTTCAACAGTCGTAGCTGTACCTGTGTTACCTGCTGCATCTGTCTGGTTGGCATCTACATCGATGACATTTGTACCATCTGTAATACCGCTGACATCAAATGTTGCTGCCCATGTTCCTGCTGGTGTACATGTCACATCTTGTGTTGCCGGTGTAGCACCTGCAATACCTACAGTCACATCACCGTCACCGATAGTACATGTTCCGCTTACTGGATAGCTTGCTTCGTTTGCTACCGTTGCTGTTGGTGCACTTGTGGTTGCTACGATTGGAGCCGTTGCATCTTTGTTTGCTTCAACAGTAGTAGCTGTACCTGTGTTACCTGCTGCATCTGTCTGGTTGGCATCTACATCAATGACATTTGTACCATCTGTAATACCGCTGACATCAAATGTTGCTGCCCATGTTCCTGCTGGTGTACATGTCACATCTTGTGTTGCCGGTGTAGCACCTGCAATACCTACAGTCACATCACCGTCACCGATAGTACATGTTCCGCTTACTGGATAGCTTGCTTCGTTTGCTACCGTTGCTGTTGGTGCACTTGTGGTTGCTACGATTGGAGCCGTTGCATCTTTGTTTGCTTCAACAGTCGTAGCTGTACCTGTGTTACCTGCTGCATCTGTCTGGTTGGCATCTACATCGATGACATTTGTACCATCTGTAATACCGCTGACATCAAATGTTGCTGCCCATGTTCCTGCTGGTGTACATGTCACATCTTGTGTTGCCGGTGTAGCACCTGCAATACCTACAGTCACATCACCGTCACCGATAGTACATGTTCCGCTTACTGGATAGCTTGCTTCGTTTGCTACCGTTGCTGTTGGTGCACTTGTGGTTGCTACGATTGGAGCCGTTGCATCTAAACTTGCAGAATCAGAATCAGTAGTAATACTCCCTACGGAATTTGCTACAGATACTGCTACGGTGAGAGGACCATCAGCTAAACTGGAAACATCTACATCCGCCGCTGTCCAACTTCCATCAGGTTGGATGGTTGCCGTAGTTGTCACAAATCCTCCTAAACCATCAGTAATTGTCACAGTTACAGTTTGTAGAGTTTCTACATTTGTACTGGTACCTCCTACTGTGACATCACCTGCTTCAGATGCATTAACAACATTATCACCTTCTATAGGTGTTGTTGTTGTGATAGTTGGTGCAGGACCTACAATCACTGTCACGGTTTCAGCTGTTGTGAGGGTTTCTCCTGCTGTAAAGTATGTGTCACTACCTTGTACAGTGATACTCCCTGTTAATATATTAGTTCCTACAGGAGCAGCAGCACTACCAGCTAAAAAACTTCTGTAAGCGACTCGTTGTGTTGTAGTTCCAGTAAACTTATCTTCATATAGACCACCTAAATCAGCAGATAATGTTTGTCCATGGTTATTTGTCTCACTTTGGAAGGTAAAATCTTCAGTAGCTTGATTAGATGCTTCGTAACACATATAAACAGTTTCACCATGAAGGAATGTTTCATTGTCTTTTTTATCTGTACATGTTGGATTTTTACTTACCCAAATATCATAGGTCACAGAACCAAAATCCATATCTACACAAACATCGGTAAGGGTTCCTACATCTTGAGCATATGCATCTTCAATATATACACCCCAGGTTCCTAAGACATCTTTACCTACAAGATTAGAGAGTTTATTTAAAGTAATGCCTTGAGATTCATACGTTTTTGGATTTCCACTAAGCCCAGGTATACCAGTAAGTACGGGAAAATTTGGTAAATATGGTTGTGCCCATATTGGTTCAGAAGTACGATCTCGATAACCTGGAGATGATGTGACTCCAGTAACACAGTAGTTTGATTCATCATCTTGTGAGAGGTCTGTACGCAAATCCATAACCCCAGATGAGTCTGAGATTGTAAGATTAAAGTCTGCGAGACCACATTGTGAAGATCCTTCACCATAAGTACCATCACCCAAACGGAAAAGAATGACTGATTTATTTGGGTCATAGGTAGCATTACTAGAGGCTGCCGTACTTTGTGGTGCCCCACCTGGAGGGATTATTTCAGCAGCAATGTCACCGGCAAATTGATGTAATCCTACAATATTAACACTTTGGACATTTTTCATCTGTGTCGCTACATCTCCTACCTCAAACTCGAAGTTTACAGTAACTTGACCGTTATCAACGATGTCCCAATTGATATCTCCTGCAGTTGGTTGCCCTTTACAGAAGTTCTCTGCATATACTGAGTTTTGGAATGCTAATGTAATAATAAGAATGGTCCACAACCATTTCCCTACATATTTCATATTTTTGAATACGGTGATTAGCTTCTTATTGCTGAAGCTACCTAACAAATCTTTCATAGTCTTTCTCCCTAAATTTAAAGTATTAAAAAAGTTGAAAAAATAGTGGGGGGGGTAACATCAGAGGATGACACTATTCACTATTGGTAACTCGGCTATCTTAAAACGACTTCAAGACCCGTAGTTTTCTGCCCCTACCTCACAGTAGGTTTAGCTTTTTCAACAAGTTCATACCATATAATATGAAAATAAAATTTAGATATCTCTTAAATTCATATAAATATAGCATACAGTGCTATCATAACAAAAAAAAGTCAAAAAAAGTCAAAAATTTATAATAAAAAAAAGAAACGTACACATAGGGGGGGAACCCTATTTATTGGTCGTTAAAAGTCATACCTTAAACCGACAGAAACAGCGTCCATATCAGGCACATCAGACTTAATAAGTAAACGCTGATAGTCTACAAAGAGATTCCACCCTTTTCCCTGATCGGCATAGCCATCGAATTTTCTATCGTAATGGGCATCATCTATAAAGTCACCTTCTCTGTCTGAAAGGTCGTACTCCAACCCTACACCTGCAGAAAAACCATGGTCATTATCAAAGTAATTTAATCTGGCTCCATTGCCTAAGTTTTCTGTGTAGCCGTATCCAAGAAGTCCATACATATTAAGACGTTCAGAAACAGGATACTGAGGTTTAGCATACAGACCTACATGTTGTAAAGGCACACCTCCAAAAGGACCTTCATCCAAGAAGGTCCTCATACCTCTAGCTTCAACACCAAAATATTCGTTAAAATCATACCCTCCTCTTAACATGGCACCATAGGTCAGGTCTTCATAGGAACAACTATTTCCACAAGAGTGAAATTTTAGAGCTACCAGCCCTGCTCCTAGGTACCATGAGGAGATGTCTTCTGGCACAGATGCCACGGGTGTCTCTGCAAGTGCAACCCCTTTACCCCCAGCATACATACAAGTGCTAAGTAACACCATCACTGATACCGTACTTTTCAATACTCTTTTCATGATATTTCTCCTCTTTCTTCTTCTTTTCTAACAAAATAAAGCCCTATGCCCAAGGTCATTAACATCATCAAGAGCATCTCCATGAAACCAAAAGTATCACCACCATCGGAGGTTTGTGAAGAAGCACACTGTACATCTAAAGTCACAGTAGCTTGGGATGTTTGTCCATACGCATCTGTGATAGTATAGTTAAATGCATCTGTCACATCGTTAATGTCAGGATCTGGCGTGTAGAGGATGTATGCTTTTCCATCATCCCCTACGACTACTTCTACAGTTCCATGTTCTGGCTGTTGTGTGATAGTGATAGTCACATTACTGTCACTGTCATTTGCCAGTACATCTATCACTGTAGGACCATAATGGGTGATGACTATTGTTCCATCATCTACTGCTTCTAATCTTTCCGACCCATAAGTCACGGTAATGGTAGCAGGGTTACTTACAAGTAATCCATCAATCTCTTGTACCGTATAAGCGATGCTAGGAACCTCACCACCATTAAAACTATTGGCAGGAGTGAAAGTCACTACTCCTGTTATCTCATCCACACTCCATACACCTTCATCTACCGTAAATCCTACGATATCTCCTTCAGCATCCGTAATGATATTTGTCGCATTACCAGGTGCAACAAGACTCACACTTTCAGGGTCAAGTGGATCACTTGTATTTCTGTCATTGGCTAGAATGTCTATGATGACGGCTTCAACCACTAACGAGTTACCCACATCATCCACAGCTACAGGTGGATAATCTATCTTAATCTCTCCATCCGTTGTCACAGGATTGCCTTGTATATCATCAACCCTGTACTCAATAGGCGTTGGATCCCCTACAAAGTCAATATTTGGAGTAAACGTGATGGTACCATCTGGATTGACACGCCAAATACCCTCTCCTGCTACGATGAGTTCTTTCACTAAATCTCCATTTGGGTCAACAATATATACACTTGATGGATCTAAAGCAAAGGTACCTGCTATATCATTCGCTAACACATCAACTGTTTGTGCTTCTCCTGTTGTACCATTGACTTCGTCTGGAGTCACGGTTGGAGGTGCTATGGGTAGAGGTGTCACGGTTGCATCCATAACATCTGCAGTGGTTGGGTCATCAGAACTAGCATTCACATCATTACCACTTGGATCTTTTGCATTAACCAGCGCTTGATTGACAACTTCATTGGCATCTATGTCATCTTGAGTGACGGTATGTACTGCTGTAAAAGTTGTCGTATCACTCTGCCCTG
The DNA here is from genome assembly GCA_963698695.1 of Sulfurovaceae bacterium. GTDB lineage: Bacteria > Campylobacterota > Campylobacteria > Campylobacterales > Sulfurovaceae > Sulfurovum. Next base: position 106,501 of record CAVORT010000002.1, read on the forward strand.
GTAAAAGTATGATAGCACCACCTGTAACAACGGCATTTTCATCTTCCACCATAACGTCAGTCAGTGTCACATTCCCTGTGTTTGTGATGTTAAATTCATAACTTACGGTATCGCCCACTTGCACTGATGTATTACTATCAAACGTACCTACCTTTGATAGGCTTATGCCAGGCATAGCCACTATTGGAGTGATCGTTGGGTTATCCCCATTAAACGAAAGATTATCCGAACTATCTTTTACTTCATTAGCATGTGCATCTTGTGCCGTCACTTGTGCTTGATTGATGACAGTACCTCTGTCTATATCTGACTGTGTGACCACGTGTGTCGCACTAAAGGTAGTGTTGTCTTCTTGATTTGGGGCAAGCGTTACAGGACTACCTGAGATACTCGCATTATCATCACTTACATTCACACCATATAAAGTGACATTTCCTGTATTTTTGATTTTGAAAATATACGTGATCACATCACCCAGTAGATAGGGTGTTGTTTGAGGTACCACTTCTTTAACAAGTGCTATCTGTGCCACTGCAGGAGCAACTGATACTGTCTCACTGTCCTCTACGGCTTCGAGTGTGCCACCTCTTGCTTCACCATCCACTGTTGCCGTGTTCATAATGTTATCACCCGCATCCACATCTGCTTGAGTCACTACATATGTGGTCTGGAAGATGGTGCCTTGGGCAGGCGCTAAAGTGATATTTGTCTGATTCATATCTGATAATGTCCCTGTTCCAGAGTGATTATCAACCACATTGATATTATCGATAGTGATATTGCCCGTATTGGCCACTTCATACGTATACGTGATAGTCTCACCCACAGTTACATTAATTGTTTTGTCTGCTGTTTTCACTATGCTTAGTGATGGACTTTGTGTGATCATTGTCACCGCGGTATTATCACTAGGATCATTGGCGGTACTTTGGTTATCGTCATTGTCTTCATTGGTTGTCTGACCTAATGGATCTTTGGCAGTTGCACTCGCAATGTTGATGATGTCTACACCACTGTCAATCATCTCTTGGGTCACTTCCTTCGCAGCAGTACATGTTACTACTTCACCTACATTCAGTGTATCGATAGGACAGCCAATGAGCGTACCACTGTCGATATTGGCATCACTTAGGTTAATGTCATTCAGTGTCACATTCCCTGTATTTTCAAAGGTGAACATATAGTCGAGTGTCGATGGTCCCGCTATGGTTGTTGGTGTCACCACTTTTTCCATACTAAAGCTAGGCTTTTGCGTGATCACCACGGCGATCGAACTGGAAGCTGATGGTGGCAACATACCGTTTGGTGGACTTGGTTCACCTGATGCACTTGCTGTATTATTAAGTAAGCCTGCATCAATGTCCTCTTGGGTTAATGTATATATGGCTGTAAATACTACTGTATCATTTGGAGCAAGGGAAGAAGTATCTCCTACACTGACTGTCGGCGTAGGCAATGTGCCCGTACCCGTAAAGGTTGATGCATTCTCTTCAATACTTACATTTGTAAGTGTTATAGTGCCTTCATTTTTTACTGTATACGTGTACATAATAGTATCTCCAACACTGTCTCCTCCATCTGCATTGGCATCCACAATGGCACTTGCTGTCTTAGACATCGATACTGAGGCTGAAGCATTGGCTTCAGCTAGGGCACTCGCACTGGCCGTTGGAGGGGTCAACCCTGAACCTACAGGTGGTGTCCCTGTTACATTTGCATCATTAGTGATTTCTATCACGCCTGCTGTGTTGGTAATGGTTGGTGCATTTTCCCCATCGATATCCTCTTGCGTTAAGGCATACACACCTGTACATACGGCCGTACTATTTGCCATGATACTTGCTATGGTATTACTTCCTGTTCCACAGTCCACTCCCATATTAAAAGGTGCGATACCCAAAGAGTTGTCTGTCACTATGACATCTGTCAACGTTACATTGGATGTGTTACGAACTTCAAAGGAGTAGCTAATGACATCACCTACTTGTGCGGGTGACTGTACAGCAGAATCATCTGCTGTCTTGACTAAAACGATCGATGCTGTTTGTGTAACAGCAGAACTGACAGTAGTTGTACTGTTAGCTGGCGTGCCATGCATATCTACTGAAGAAACAGTAGCGGTATTTGAGCGATCACCCGTATCAAGGTCTGCGGTTGTTAAGGTATACACAGCTGTACATAGTACACGTTCACCTACATCTAATGTATCTGAACCATCATTAGTGAACACATCTCCATTACTCGTGAGACCACAAGAGTCAATAGTTGTAATGCTATCACTAGCCTGTACATTATAGAGGCTTACATTACCTGAGTTTTCCAAGGTAATGGTATAAGTGATATTATCATCTGCATCGGTGATAGTATTGTCAAGACCATTAACGACTGTTGGTGTAGAGGCGACCTTTGCAATGTAAATTTCTGGCACGATATCTTCCAAGTCCACAGACTCTGTTGCATTGACATCTATCAGTGTGCCACCTTTTGCTGCACCGGTCGTAGTAGCGGTATTATTGATATCACTCCCTAAATCTATGTCTGCTTGCGTTACAGTATACGTCGCGGTAAAGATAGCTTCATCTCCTGGTGCAAGGTTAGTATCATCTGTTGTCGTTACTGCAGAGAGTGTTCCTTGTCCTAGGTGTACATCTGATACGGAAACATTGTCTATACCTGTATTCCCTGTATTGGTTACGGTGTAAGTATAGGTAACAACATCACCCACTTTAACCTCTGTGGTTTTATCTGCAACTTTCGTCATACTAAGTGCTGGCGTAGCATCAGCAACATCGACACTTTCTGTGGCATTTACATCTGTAAGTGTCCCACCTTTAGGATTACCTGTCACTGTTGCAGTGTTATCTATGTTCAGACCTAAGTCTACATCTGCTTGTGTGACCTCATACGTGGCTATAAATACTTGACCTTGTCCTGGTGCCAGATCTACAGACGCTGGAGTGATCGCTGAGAGTGTCCCTGTACCTGCATGGACATCTGACACCGAAACATCATCGAGTGTGACATTCCCTGTATTATTGACTTCATAGCTATAGGTGATCGTTTGTCCTACCGTCACATCAGTCGTATCATCTGCTGTTTTTATCATGGTCACTGCTGGGGTTGGCGCAATTGGGGTAGAGACCGTACTGCTTTGTCCTGCTGGTGGGGTAGCGGATGGTGGTACATCTACGGTAATACTGGCTGTATTGTTGACTTCTCCTGCATCTACTTCAGATTGAAGTACGGCTAAAGACGTACAGCTGTAGGTCTGTGTTTCCCCTACTTCAAGTAAGGTATCTGCGGTTTGACTTTCCGTCGTAAGGGTGATGCCACTGGCATCACATTTACTGTCTGTAATGTTTATGGTACTCAGTGTCACATTCCCTGTGTTATTGACTTCAAAGTTATAGACTAAGGTATCTCCTGCTTGTGTCGGTACAGACGCGGTACTTTTCACGAAGGTATACGCTGGGGTTTGGTTCACCGGTACGGTGGTGTTGGCTTCTTGTGGTGCCGGTACGGTTGCACCTAGAGGTGGTGTTGCTGTGATACTCGCACTATTGAGTACTACTCCTGCATCTACTTCTGTTTGTGTCACAGGAATGGACAGACAGCTATAGGTGTGTGTTTCTCCAACTTCTAGTCTGGTATCTGCGGTGAGTGACTCTGTTGTCAGTGTTGGTGTAGCTAGACACTTAGCATCTGTGATAACAGGTGCAGTGAGTGTGACATTTCCTGTATTGGTCACCGTAAAGGTGTAAGGTAAGCTATCACCTACTTGTGCATCTGTGGCACTACTTGACTTTGCCATCGTAAAGTTTGATACTCTGTCTATGAGGTCTACGGTCGCATCTGCGCTGACTGGTCTGAGTATTCCCCCTTTAGGGGTTCCATCTACGGTGGCAGTGTTCGTGATATCTGTCCCTGCATCCACATCTTCTTGGGTCACCACATACGTGGCACTGTAAGTCGTACTTTCACTTGGAGCCAAGGTGATATCACTTTGGTTCATATCTGAAAGTGTGCCTGTACCAGAATGGTTATCAGTCACGTTGAGTTCATCTATGGTGACATTGCCTATATTGGTGACTACGTAGGTATAGGTGATCGTCTCTCCTACTGCAACATTTACTGTCTTATCTGCACTTTTCGTGATGTTGAGCTCTGGGCTTTGGGTGATGGTTGTGGTGGCAGTGTTATCTGCTGGGTTGTTTGGCGTAGAAGCATTGTCATCATTGTCTTCAGGTGCTACTGCGTTATTGCTATCTTGCGCTGTAGGGACTGCAGTGTTCACAATGTCTAGTCCGGCATCTATGTCTGCTTGCGTGATAGTTCTAGTAGCACTACACGTTTGTGTCGCACCGACTTCAAGCACTGCAATATTACACACCAGTGAACCTGCATCAATCGTAAGGTCAGTCACATTCACATCACTCAGTCTCACATTACCTGTATTGGTAAAGGTAAACGTATAGTCCAGTGTGCTTGGTCCAGCTATGCTTAGTGGTGTCACTGTTTTTACCATATTGTAAGATGGGTTTTGAGAAAGAGCAGTGTTGGTTGAAGCCTGTGCTTGGGGTGGTACCATCCCTGCTACTGGTGGTGTACCTAATGCTTTGGCTGTGTTGGTAACACTGCCTTGGTCTATATCCTCTTGTGTGAGCGTATACGTCGCAGTAAAGGTAGTGATAGCATCTGGTGCCAGTGTTGCTACAGAAGTAGGTGTCACACTTGGTACACCTGCACTACCAGTAAAGGCTGTGGCATTCTCTTCTATCTGGACATCTGTAAGGGTTGATGTTCCTTTGTTTGTGACTTTATAGGTATACACAATGGTATCCCCTACAGAGTCTTCTCCGTCTGCATCGATGTCATTGACTAAACTTGCTGTCTTTTCCATCGCAATAGCAGCAGAGATATTCCCTTCTACTTGTGCAGAGGAAAGTGCTGTAGGGTTTGTCAATCCAGAACCTGCTGGCGGCGTACCTGTCACATTGGCATCATTGGCAATGAGCAATGTTCCTAAGCTATCCACCACGATGGTTGGATTCGACTTGTTATCGATATCCTCTTGTGTAAGCGTATACGTTCCCGTACATTGAGCCGTTGCTTGTGAAGCGAGTGTGGCAATGATGTTTGTACCAGTACCACAATCGACTGTCATGTTAAACGGTGCCACACCTAGGGCATTATCTGTCACAAGAATATTAGTCAGTGTCACGGAACCTGTATTGGTTACATCAAAGGCATACGTCACGGTATCATTGGCTGCAACTGGGGTACTGAGTGTTGAACTTTGTACACTTTTGACCAAAGAAATAGAAGTGGCTTGTGAAACAGCTTGGCTCACTGTGGTATTGGCTTCTGCTGGGGTGTTATGTTGGTCTACGGCAGTGGCGGTGGCGGTATTATTACGCTCTCCACTGTCTAAGTCTGCATCTGTAAGGACATACACAGCGCTACAGGTCACTGACTCTCCTACTGCTAACCCTTCTGTCCCGTCATTGGTAAATACATTACCAAGGCTTGTGTTTGCACAACTGTTAATAGGCACCAAAGTATCACTTACCAAGACATTCAGTAACGAGACATTCCCGTTATTCGTAGTGGTGATCGTATAGGTAATATTATCATCTGCATCCGTGATACTTGCATCCACACCGTTTGTAATGGTTGGTGTACCTGCTATTTTAGCCACGCTGATCGCTGGCACGATATCTTCCAGATCCACAGACTCAGAGGCATTCACATCGGTGAGTGTACCAAGTTTAGGAGCTCCTGTGGCAGTGGCGGTGTTGTTGATCTCTTGACCTAAGTCGATATCGGCTTGCGTCACCTCATAGGTGGCTGTGAAGACTGCTTTATCTCCTGGGGCTAAGTTAGTATCATCCGTCGTTGTGATAGCAGAGAGTACTCCCTGTGCCACATGGACATCAGACACAGACACCGTGTCTATCCCTACGTTTCCTGTATTCTCTACCGTGTAGGTATAGGTAATGGTATCGCCCACGCTCACATTGGCTGTGACATCTGCTTCTTTTTCTATACTGAGTGTTGGGGTTGGATCTGCTACATCTACTGACTCAGTCGCATTCACATCAGTAAGGGTTCCTAGTTTAGGGGCTCCTGTCACTGTGGCTTCATTGGTAATGGCAGTACCTAAGTCTACATCTGCTTGTGTCACGATGTACGTTGCTGTAAAGAGTTGACCTTGTCCTGGTGCCAGATCTACAGACGCTGGGGTGATCGCTGAGAGTGTCCCTGTACCTGCATGGACATCTGACACCGAAACATCATCGAGTGTGACATTCCCTGTATTATTGACTTCATAGCTATAGGTGATCGTTTGTCCTACCGTCACATCAGTCGTATCATCTGCTGTTTTTACCATGGTCACTGCTGGGGTTGGCGCAATTGGGGTAGAGACCGTACTGCTTTGTCCTGCTGGTGGGGTAGCGGAAGCAGGTACTTTAGCGGTAATGGACTGCGGTGTTGTTGACTTCCCCTGCATCCACTTCAGATTGAAGTACGGCTAAGGACGTACAGCTGTACGTCTGTGTTTCCCCTACTTCAAGTAAGGTATCTGCTGTTTGACTTTCCGTCGTAAGGGTGATGCCACTGGCATCACATTTACTGTCTGTAATACTTATGGTACTCAGTGTCACATTTCCTGTGTTATTGACTTCAAAGTTATAGACTAAGGTATCTCCTGCTTGTGTCGGTACAGACGCGGTACTTTTCACGAAGGTATACGCTGGGGTTTGGTTCACCGGTACGGTGCTGTTGGCTTCTTGTGGTGCCGGTACGGTTGCTCCTAGAGGTGGTGTTGCTGTGATACTCGCACTATTGAGTACTACTCCTGCATCTACTTCTGTTTGTGTCACAGGAATGGACAGACAGCTATAGGTGTGTGTTTCTCCAACTTCTAGTCTGGTATCTGCGGTGAGTGACTCTGTTGTCAGTGTTGGTGTAGCTAGACACTTAGCATCTGTGATAACAGGTGCAGTGAGTGTGACATTTCCTGTATTGGTCACCGCAAAGGTGTAAGGTAAGCTATCACCTACTTGTGCATCTGTGGCACTACTTGACTTTGCCATCGTAAAGTTTGATACTCTGTCTATGAGGTCTACGGTCGCATCTGCGCTGACTGGTCTGAGTATTCCCCCTTTAGGGGTTCCATCTACGGTGGCAGTGTTCGTGATATCTGTCCCTGCATCCACATCTTCTTGGGTCACCACATACGTGGCACTGTAAGTCGTACTCTCACTTGGAGCCAAGGTGATATCACTTTGGTTCATATCTGAAAGTGTGCCTGTACCAGAATGGTTATCAGTCACGTTGAGTTCATCTATGGTGACATTGCCTATATTGGTGACTACGTAGGTATAGGTGATCGTTTCTCCTACTGCAACATTTACTGTCTTATCTGCACTTTTCGTGATGTTGAGCTCTGGGCTTTGGGTGATGGTTGTGGTGGCAGTGTTATCTGCTGGGTTGTTTGGCGTACCCGTTAATGCATCATTATCTTCATCCACTACCACATCAAAAGTATCCACTGCACTTGGTGTGGCAACATTGACGATGTCTACTCCTGCATCTATCTCAGCTTGGGTCACTGTACGTGTAGCAGTACAGTCTCTTGAATCTCCTGGTATTAGTATATCAATGGTGCTATCGCCATTGATATCATCTTCACAAGTAAGTGTACCTGCATCAATATTGACATCACTTAGCCCTAAGTTTTTCAACGTAATGTTTCCAAAGTTTTCAAACGTGAAAGTATAGGTAATGGTACCTGGTGCAGCTATAGTTGGAGTATCACTGTTTTTAACCATATTATATGTAAAGATTTGATTGAAGCTAACAGCAGCCGAAGCAGTACCTGTAGGAGATGCCATACCTGCTGGTGGTGTTGCAGATGCTGTAGCTGTGTTACTTACTATTCCTGTATCTATATCTTCTTGCGTGAGTGTATACTCAGAGGTAAACACTACGGTCTGAGTTGGTGCAAGACTCGCTGCATTACCCGAGAGAACAACTAACGTGCCACTGGTACCCGTTCCTGTAAAGTTTCCTTCCGTGACAGTCACATTACTCAGTGTTGTGACTCCTGTATTTTCTACCTTATACGTATAGGTTACTTTATCGCCTGCACTGTCTTTATTGTCTCCATTCACATCAATCACGGCACTCACAGTTTTTTCAAACCCTAAAGCAGCACTGATCTGTGCTGTGGCCAATGCACTTGCTGTTGCAACTGGTGCAGTAAGTCCTGAACCAACTGGTGGTGTACCTGTAGCATTGGCTTCATTATTAACCTCTATTGCTCCTGTTCCGTCAACCGTAATAGCAGGGTTAATACCATTTATGTCATCTTGGGTTAATATATACTCTGAAGTACATGTCACGGTCTCTCCAGCAGCGACTGAAGCAATCGTATTTGTACCACTACCACAATCAAGCGACATATTTAAACTCATATCTTCAACAATAACATTGGTTAATGTCACATTAGAAGTATTGGTGACATTAAAGGTATATGATATAGTATCATCTGCATCAACCACTGTTGCATTTGCACCTTCTGTAACCGTAGGTACACCTGCATTTTTCAGTAAGACGATGGCGGCTTTTTGAGTAAGTACTGAAGAAGTACTGTCACTTGCATCCACTACTGTATTAGAGGGATCTTTGGCTGTTACGGTTGCATTATTCTCTTTCACACCTGTATCCACATCTGCATTTACAAGAGTATATACAGCTGTACACGTCACATTTTTGCCTACAGGTAAAATACCTGTTCCACTGTTATCAAATGCAGTTCCATTTATATCAAATGCACAAGAAGAGACACTCGCTATAGTATCAGTAACGACAACATCATGGAGTGTCACATTTCCTGTATTTTGTACCGACAAGCTATAGGTAATGGTGTCACCTTCATCTGTAACATTGGCATCAACTCCATTCACGATAGTGGGTACTCCAGCACTTTTAACCATAGATATTGTTGCGATACTCTCAACCACTTTCACACTTTCAGTATCACTTACTGGAGCATAATTACCTCTTTGTGGTGTGGCATTAACCGTAGCCGTATTATTAATATCTACTCCCGCATCTATATCTTCTTGGGTGACGGTATAAGTAGCTGTAAAGGTTGTATTTTCCCCAGGCAAGAGACTTGTTGTGCCTCCTGAAGGTGTAGAAAGGGTACCCGTTCCAGAGTGCACATCCGAGATGACAATATTATCTATCTCGACATTTCCACTATTACTCACATCATAAGTATAGGTGATCACATCACCTACCACCACATCTGTGGTTTTATCTGCTGTTTTGGTGATGTTAAGTTCTGGACTTGCTGCGATGATGGTCACTACTTCACTATCACTCACATCGGTGAGTGTGCCTCTTTTAGGTGTACCTGTCGCTGTGGCAGTGTTCGTAATGTCTGTACCTGCATCTATATCTGCTTGGGTGATGGTATAGCTAGCTTCAAAGGTTGCAACTTCTCCTGGAGCTAAGTTTGCACTAGGAGAAGTAAGTGTCACCGCTGAAAGGTTACCTGTACTATGCACATCAGAGACAGAAACAGTATCTATACCTACATTACCGTTGTTACCCACGGTGTAGGTATAAGTAATGACATCACCTACCACCACGTCTGTGGTTTTAGAAGCAGTTTTTGTGATGTTGAGTTCTGGGCTTGCTGCGATGATGGTCACTACTTCACTATCACTCACATCGGTGAGTGTGCCTCTTTTAGGTATACCTGTCGCTGTGGCAGTGTTCGTAATGTCTGTACCTGCATCTATATCTGCTTGGGTGATGGTATAGCTAGCTTCAAAGGTTGCAACTTCTCCTGGAGCTAAGTTTGCACTAGGAGAAGTAAGTGTCACCGCTGAAAGGTTACCTGTACTATGCACATCAGAGACAGAAACAGTATCTATACCTACATTACCGTTGTTACCCACGGTGTAGGTATAAGTAATGACATCACCTACCACCACGTCTGTGGTTTTAGAAGCAGTTTTTGTGATGTTGAGTTCTGGGCTTGCTGCGATGATGGTCACTACTTCACTATCACTCACATCGGTGAGTGTGCCTCTTTTAGGTGTACCTGTCGCTGTGGCAGTGTTCGTAATGTCTGTACCTGCATCTATATCTGCTTGGGTGATGGTATAGCTAGCTTCAAAGGTTGCAACTTCTCCTGGAGCTAAGTTTGCACTAGGAGAAGTAAGTGTCACTGCTGAAAGGTTACCTGTACTATGCACATCAGAGACAGAAACAGTATCTATACCTACATTACCGTTGTTACCCACGGTGTAGGTATAAGTAATGACATCACCTACCACCACGTCTGTGGTTTTAGAAGCAGTTTTTGTGATGTTGAGTTCTGGATTGGCATTAAAATTTACTGTTGCAGAACCTACTCCAGTAGGAGGTGCCATACCTGCAGGGAAAGGTGCACCTTCTGCCTGCGCATTATTTTCTACTGTACCTGCATCAATATCTGCTTGGGTTAGCGTATATATTGCAGTAAATAATGCTACATCTCCAGGAGCCAAACTATCCCAGCTACCATTGATAGCTGTATCTGTAGAAGTCCCTGAGACATTGGTACTGCTTTCATTGGATGGAACAGGAACTGTACCCGTTCCAGTAAATCCAGATGATTCATTGACTACCACATCTTTGAGTGTTGTCACCCCTGTGTTTTCCACTTTATAAGTATAGGTAACGGTATCTCCAGCACTGTCAAGCGTATCACCATTAGCATCTATCACATTCCCGGCTGTTTTTTCAAAAGCAAGAGAAGCATTCACTTGTGCATCTGCCAAAGCACTTGAAGTAGCAACCGGTGCGCTTAGTCCCGAGCCTGCTGGTGGTGTACCTGTTGCATTGGCTTCATTATTGACCTCAATGATCCCCCCATCATGGGTAACAGCAGTATGTCCCGTACCATCTATATCTTCTTGTGTCAGTAGATACGTTGCCGTACATGCAACAGTATCTCCTGCTTGCATACTTGCAATGACATTCGTACCGCTTCCACAATCTAAACTCATATCTAAGTTTATATCTTCCACAATGACATTCGTTAAAGTCACATTAGACGTGTTGGTCACAGTAAATGTATAAGAGACACTATCCCCTGCATCTACGACAGTAGTATTCAAGCCCGCAGAAACACTTGGTACACTTGCGCTTTTGACCAGTGCTATCGCTGCTTTTTGTGTGAGACCTGAACTTATCGTATCTGTATCGTTTACTGCAGTATTTGTTGGATCTAAAGCATCAACAGTAGCTGTATTGTCTTTACTTCCCGTATCTACGTCTGCATTGGTTAACGTATACAGAGCTGTACAGGAAACACTTTCTCCTGCATCCAACGTATCACTTCCGTCATTTGCAAAAGCATCACCATTACTTGTCAATGTACATGAGGTAACTGTGGCTATGCTGTCTGAGACCACTACATCGTGTAAAGAAACATTGCCTGTATTTTCTACATTAAGCGTATAGGTAATGGTATCACCTTCATCCGTAATAGTTGCATCAAACCCTTGCGCAATAGTTGGCATACCTGCTGTTTTTTCTAAATTGATTCCAGAGGATTGTATGATCGTTGTCGTGGCAGTATCGTTAACTGCTACGACAACTTCATCAGTACTTGCAGACACTGTGTTGATTCTCTGTGTACCCGCATCTATCTCTGACTGTGTAACATCATACGTTACAATATAAACCCATGTTTCTGTGACATCAATCTCATTATCACCATCAGTATCACCGGTTGCTCCAGTAAGTGATTGAATGGAAACGTTTGGAAATATATCTGCGATTACTAAATTTGTCAGGCTTACATTTCCGGTATTTTTTACACTTATCGTATAATTTAAAGTTGTTGGAGTAGAGACACTGGTCCTATCTACCTCTTTATCTACTGTCATACTTGGTGATCTTGTGATGGTAGTAGTGGCTGTGTCTACCACAGCTGTAGGCGTTTCGGTACTGGTCACAGACACACTGTTCACTCTAGCTGTCCCATCATCTATTTCTGCTTGCGTTACAGTATAAGAAATCGTATACTGCCACACTTCCCCAACATCCAACTGGTTATCACCATCTGTATCACCAGTCACAGCTGAGAGTGTCCCCGGAGTCCCATTAGGTAGCGTATCTACAAGTGTGACATTGGATAAAGCAACATTCCCTGTATTATTGACTTCTATTGTGTAGTTCAGTGTGGTGGGTGCACTTATATTTGCAATGTCCACATCTTTAACTACCGTCAAACTTGGCTGAGTCAATAACACTGCTGTAGCACTAGAAGTGGCAGGTGTCAAGGTACCCCCAGCTGGTGTTCCTATGACAGAAGCATTGTTTATGACAGAACCATTGTCTATATCTGCTTGTAAAATGTCGTAACTTGCTGTACATGTAGTCGATTGTCCAGGGTTCAGTGTTGTCACAGGACAAGACACAGACGCAATTTTGTCATCTGTGACCACGATGTTTGAGATAGAGGCATCCCCTGTATTTTCTACAAAGTAGTTATAGGATACCACGTCACCCACTGCTGTATAGGGTGAACCACTGCTGATGCTCTTGGTAAGGTTAAGTTCAGGTAGATAATTCACAGTAAAAGCATAAGTCAAGACATCTCGGGAAGAACACTTAGACTCATCAGCCGTTGCTGTAAGTACGGTATTGGTAATCGTATTACCTTGCTGTCCAGCCTGAACTCGCCCTGTAAGTAAAAGTGTCTGCACCTCATTTGCATTTAGATTCACCCCATTCCATACACCGGTAGATACATTGTAACTTCCTTCTGTGACGGAATGTGAAACATAATCTAGACCCGCAGGAAGTTGGTCTGTCATTGATACATTTGTTGCTGCACTAGGACCTGCATTGGATAGATCAATTTTATAGGTGATCTCTTGTCCCACGCCAGGACTGGTCAAAGATCCAGGGGCAGTACTTTTGATGGTAGCCAAGTCAATAAGAGGAATAATCACTTCCGTACCGTCAAAAGGGATATCTCCATCTCCATCATGTTCAAAGACGCGTCCACTAGTTGTCGCTTCATAGTGGACTGTCCAAGAAGAAACGTTTGTCCAGTTATATTGTACATACCCTTCTTGTTGAGAGGAATTTTGGTTCTGTGTCCCCTCTCCCTGAATGTTACCATTAATTTCCGAGATACGAATATTGCTTTGCGCTAAAGAACTTGTATTCGCATTTACTCCTTCTATAAAAATTCCATTAGTTGCATAGGATGTCAACCCTGTACATAAAGCAGAAACCGTTTCGATGGTTGTCCCATTGTTTCCGTCAATATCTGTAGTCAAAAATCTTACATCACCCAAAATGGGTGTGGTTGTACCTTGGTAAAATGCTTCCCAAAGTACATCTGCACTAAATGTGCTGGTATTAGCCTGTACCGCAGGATTGTCACCTATACTTCCAATACTAATACTGTCTCCTGCAGAAATGCTCGTCACAGTCGCACGTAGACTAATAGGTACACCACCCACGGTACCTGCATTATTCCATGTTTGGGTAACTCCCGCAGTGGTACCAGTTGCTACCCCTGCATTGCTAACAGAGATGAGAAAAGGTGCAGCTAAAACGGGTGATGAAGACAAGAGTACAATGAGCAATACATACTTAAGATAAGACAAAAAACCTGATACATTTTTAAACATAATTTTCCCTTTTTGATAACAAAAATAACTAATAATTTTTACTTTTTTGCAAAATAAAATGCATTATAGTTTTTATTCTATGGAAATATGTCTTAATTGTTTATTAATATTTATTAATAGTATACTTTATTGTAGGGTTATATTATGTATCACAAATGTCGTGGGGGGAGTATCTTTAAGATAAATGGTGTAAAAAATGTCTGACAAATAAACTATTGTCCTGTTTTCAAAGCATACCCTACTTTACTGTATGAAACAATGGGCAAATCAGGAAGCGTCTTTCTTAAGGAGTAAACCAGTGTGCGCAACGCTGAATCGGCAACTACATCTTCACCCCATATCTCAAAGAGAAGGGTATCATAGGCTACTGTGTGATTCATATTTTGACTGAGTATTTCAAGTAGTTTATTTTGTTTCATATTTAGTTTTACAGGCTTATCGTCACAATATAAAGTATTATGCTCAGGAGAGTAAGTGTAGCGTTCAGAGATCACCATACTCTTATCTGAGGACTCCTCAGGTACGGATACAGGAACTTCTTTACTTGAAAGGTATCTCTTATACGCCAGTTGCAAAGTCACTTCAATATCTCTTGAAGAAAAAGGTTTGGTAATAAATCCATAAGGTGAAAGGTGTAACACTTCTTGAAAAGTATCAGGATCATTATGTGCGGTAATGAATACAATGGGTACTGCGCGTATATTTAAAATCTTTTCAGATAACTGTATACCATCCACAGGACCTTTGATGTTGATGTCCATCAAGATCATATCACACTCAATATTTTTGATGGCATCCATCGTATCAGCCGCACTGTCAAAACACCCAGTGATGTTAACATCGTGTTGTTCTAAGATATCTTTTAAGTATCTTTGTGTAATGGCTTCATCTTCAACAATGACTATATTTTTTGGCAAGAGCATGATTATTCCCCTTCTATGTCACAGTATATTTGAATTTGGGTACCATTGTCAACCTTGATACTCATACTTCCATGGGGTAACCCTGCGCTTAGATCTTCAATGAGCGTCATTCCTAAACTATCGTAAGACTTATCTGCATCAAATCCCTGACCATAATCTTTAATACTCAGGACACACTGTTTCCCTACACGCTTAAAAGAAACATCTATATACCCTACGCCGACATTATAGGCATGTTCCATAGCATTGGAGACCGCTTCATTAAAAATAAGCCCTAAACTCATACTTGTACGAATGTTTAAAAACACAGCATCTATCTCGGTGATGATAGTATGTGGTGTTAACTTTTGTAAATTTCTGGCAAGATCACTTAAGTATTTATTCATATTTACTTTTTCATAGTTCCCACTGCTGTAAAGGTTTTCATGCACTACACTCATCGCTTTTATCCTATCGACATGGGTTAAAAACATTTTTTTATATTTGGGGTCTTTGATCTTAAACGATTGTGTCTCAAGAAGTCCGATCATCACTTGCATGTTGTTTTTGGTACGGTGGTGTATTTCTTTAAAGAGTATCTCTTGTCCACTCAGTGCTGTAGAAAGGTCATTCTTGTACATATTTCGCTCTGTTTCTATAATGTAAAGCCATAAGGAAACAACCCCAAATCCTAAAGAAACTTGAAACATCAATGATGCATTATAGAGTAATGTCACCCAGCCTACATACACACCAAAGGTCAAAGTGAGTAAGCTTAGAAGTGCTATACCACTCACCCATGAGGCCAAACGAAGTTCTAAAAAATAGAAAAAACCAATAGGTATCGTGGCTAAGTAAAAAAGACTGAGTTCTGAGTTAATATCCTCAAATCCTAACGATAAAAGAAGAAAAGTGCCTATAGTGCTTAACGTCACATAAATCGCCAATTTGAGGGAAATAATATAGGGAAACAAAACATATACTGCGAGTAAAATAAGCATAGCACCTATTTCAATGATCTTCGAGTGATAATACCCTTGTCCATAACTTTCAAGCAAGTCAAGAAAGAACAAACACTCAGATAATACTAGGAATAAAGACATCATGATCGCTTTATGCCTATTGATACTCTTAGCCGGAAAGTATTTTCCTTTTAAAACATCATCCTTCAAATCCATTGATTGCCTTTTACCCTACATAGTCTTCACTTGGTTAATATTTTAACATCTTACTTCTTCAAGTACCCCATAGCCGCACTTATGATGTCATCATCATCTTTAGAGTTTGATTTAAGTACAACCCTGTCTTTTCCCTCTTCTCTAAATTCAATATAGACATTTTCTCCATACGAAGAGACTTTAGTGATGCCCTTCTGGCGAGCTAAAACCTTCATCACGATCACATCGATGAACTGTCTTGTGATCGTGTCAAGTTTACCAAACCTATCTGCTATCTCAGTCTCTATTTCGTACACTTCACCTGTACTCTCACACAATGAAAGACGACGGTAAAGCTCTAGTCTAAGCCGGTCTTCTTCTATCAGTTCTTCATTTAAGTAAGCATCGATAGAAAGTTTCATGTCAATCGTATGTGCGACTTCTTTGTCTTGACCTGAGAGTTCCTTAATGGCATCTTCAAGCATACGCAAGTAAAGTGAGTACCCTATCTGCTTAATGTGTCCCGATTGCGCTTCCCCGATGATGTTTCCGCCACCACGTATCTCTAAATCATGGAAAGCCAGTACTGCGCCAGACCCAAGGTCTGAATGTGACTCAAGGGCTAACAGACGGCGCTTTGCATTGTCCGTCAAACGCTCTTTGTCTGTCACCATAAAATAACAGTATCCTTCTTTAGTGCCACGCCCTACACGCCCTCTAAGCTGATGCAAGTCTGCTATACCAAAATTGTCTGCCCCATCCACTATCATGGTATTGGCATGAGGCATATGAATGCCTGACTCTACGATGGAAGTAGAGAGCAGTACATCATACTCTCCATCTTCAAAAAGCATCATCTCATCTTCTGTCTCTTTGGCGGAGATTTTTGAATGCAGTACTGCGATGCGCAGCTTAGGAAGTATCTCTAAAAGCACTTTTTTCTTCTCTTCTATCCCTGCGATGGAATTAAAGACATAAAAGATCTGCCCACCCCTGCGCATCTCACGCATGATGGCTTCTTTGATGACTTTATCGTCATAAGACTTTACAAAAGTTCTTACCCCCTGACGTTCTGTTGGGGGAGTAAGGATTTCAGAAAAAGACTTGACATCAGACATTGCAAGGTTAAGTGAACGAGGTATAGGTGTAGCAGACATAGAAAGCAGATGCACATCGATGGCTATCTCTTTAAGTGCCTCTTTTTGTTTCACCCCAAATTTATGCTCTTCATCTATGATGACAAGCGCTAAGTTTTTAAACTTGGCTTTAAGCAGAGCATGGGTCCCTACCACCACACCTATGGTACCTTCTTCAAGTCCTTTCAGTGTTGCATTTTTTTCTTTTGTCGTTGAAAACCTATCTAGCTTGGCTACTTTGATGCCATGCGCATAAAAACGCTCTTTAAGGCTTTTGTAGTGTTGTGATGAGAGCAAGGTTGTGGGAGCTATCATCATCGCTTGGTAGCCATTTTTAACCGCGACAAACATCCCATTCATTGCTACTTCTGTTTTACCAAAACCTACATCCGCAGAGAGTAGTCTGTCCATCATTTTCCCTGAACCCATATCATCCAGCATATCCATGATGGCTCTCTCTTGATCTTCGGTATGTACAAAACCTGCTTCAGCCATAAAAATGGCATGTTCTTCCAAGTTTGTCTTGAGCTTGATACCTTTTTTCAAGTGACGTTGTGCTGAGAGATTGATGATTTGTGAGGCAATAGCAAACAGTTTTTCTTTGACTTTGGCTTTAAGCTTTTTAAAACTTGCCTTACCCATACGGTCTAGCACAGGTAACGTTCCACCTTCCGCCACATAACGGTCTATGACTTCCAAACTAGAGACAGGAATAAGTAGAGCATCTTCATTTTGATAATGCATCACCACAAACTCAGACAAAGAACCAAGTATCTCTCGTTTTTCTATCCCCTTAAAAATCCCCACACCATAGTTCTCATGTACCACATAGTCACCCGGTTTTAATTCATCAAGGATGATAGACGCTTTTTTAACACGTTTTCTTTTAATAGGTTTATTTAAAGAAAATATGAGCTTATCTCCTCCCAAAAGATTGACTATCCCGTCTTGATACACAAATGTTATGTTTTCAAAAGTATCAAGCTCACTCCCTCTCACGATACTCTCATTTTTGGCCAGTATCGTTATCTTTTTATCTTTATGGGATTCTAAAAGTTTGTTAGGATTGACTGCTTCAAGATCACGATATTTATGGCCTTCAGGGACACTAGGTAACAAAAAGGCTTTACGTTCTACCAAAGGAGTAGAGAGTTCATAAATTTCTTTGAGTTCCTCATCTAGGTTTGATGCCCATACCCCTGAAAACTGCTCTAACGCACTCAGTCCTAAGTCATCTAAGTGCCATAAACCCAATGAGTCTATGTCTTTGACAAAGGTATCGTAAGCACTTCGTTCTGTCCTGTTTTTCAAGGCTTCATACTGTGTCTTATCCAGCGCTAAAAATGCAGGAGTAAAATGAAGAGACTCTAACTCCTCCGGAAGACGCTTTTGTGTGTTTTCATCGTAGTGCTGTATGCTTTCTATCTCTTCATCAAAAAGTGACACACGGTAAGGTTTCTCTGCATCGATAGGAAAAATGTCAACGATATCACCACGAAAAGAAACTTCTCCGCGACCGGCTGCTATATCTGTAAAATGATACCCCCAATGATACAAAGTATCTTTGAGTTCTTGAGATTTACGAGTCTCACCAAACTCTAGAGTCTGCTCTGAAAAATATTCTGGTTTAGGAAACGGTATCAGTAGTGTTCGTACAGGAGAGACAAGTACTTTTTTCTTCGTAGATTTATGATACCCTGCTAAAGTCATGAAAAATGCCTGCACATCTTCATCATACGTACGCAAGTCCTCTCCTACACCCACACGTAAGTCTGGCAGGACAAAGGTCTCAAAGCCCAAGAGTATAGACACATCACGTATCTGTATGGCTTCTTTATCATCTTTACAAATGAGTAAGTTTGGTCTCATTTAGCTCTTCTAGGTATTGATAGATATTACTTTGGTACATTCATTTCCATTTTCTTTAAAAATTCTTCGACCACATAAAATGATCCAAAAACAAGATAGTTTTCATCTTCATCCAATGTATTGTCAAAATAGCTATAGTCTAACCCTACTTCTTTCAAAGCCTTTTCTATCTCTTCCAAAGTGGTTGCTCTTTGAGAATGAATAGGGAGTATCTCTACACGCTTGACTTTAGGCTTTAAGGTGCTGTAACACTTTTTTATAATCCTTGTCATCTAAAGAGTTATAAATAAGCACTACCTTTTCCTTCAGTGCTTTTTCTATGGCACTAGCTGCCAGAGGATTATGTCCTACATCAATGCGCACATTACTTGTAAGCTGGTAAAAACGTCCAAAGAGTTCTAAGGAGTGCAAGTCGTTGATATCATATTTAATGTCCAAGATATCTAAAGCTTGTAAAGCCACTGTGGCATTGTCTATAAGGTAATCTACCCCATCCTTTGGCTTCGGCAAGCTTAGCCAAGACTTTTCGTAGTACATCGATTCTTGTAGCCAATCGGAGGACTCCAGCCTTTTCTCTCTACAATCTCTTTTGCCACCTCAACCACTTCATCATACACCTGAGGTGCCAACAAGACATTTTTTTGAATACTTCGTATCTTCGTACCTGCTATTTCTTCTATGGTTTCACCCAAAAAAGCCTGATGATCTAATGCCTATAGGCGTGATAATAGAAAGTTCTTTATCACACACATTAGTCGCATCAAACTCACCCCCAAGTCCTGCTTCAAGTACCATAAGGTCACAATGTTCAAAGACGATAAACGCTAACAGAGTGGTGTACTCAAAATAACTCAACGCATCACTCATCTCTTGACCCAAGAATAGTAAAAAGCTTTTGATGTGCAGACTCTAAAATCTCGTCACTACTGTCTACTACCATTTATCCAAATACGTTCATTAAACTTCAAGATATGAGGAGAAGAAAAATGCCCAACATTCAAACCACTTTTATACGCTAAATGTGCAACCATACGACCCGTTGAACCTTTTCCATTTGTTCCTACAACATGCACTGTTCTTGGTCGTTTTATCTGTGGTTTGAGTACTGCATAAGCGATGTGTACACGCTCATGGTCTATCTCTTTGTAGTAAAGGGGTTTGTCTTCAAGGAAGTCATGCAAACTTACGTATCATTTACTCTCTTTCAGCATACCCTTGGCACTCACATATGCTAAAAATTCATCCAATGCTTTCTGCAAACCTTTTCGGATAGCTTCTGTTCTAAGTGTGGAAGAAGCAAGTGAAGAAGCTTGTATATCTGATTCAACTCGTACTGCCATAATATCTTTTTTAATTTGACCCTCTTTGGTAAGCATATCAAAGTTTGACTCTGATGTTTGCACGGTAACGTGTCACATACCCATCTTCATATGCAAGTGGGTAAAAAGTACTCCCTGCATAGGTAATACGTATCTGACTTTTCTGCTTCTTCTTTAGAAGTGACGCGTCCCTTTAAATCGTGTATAAACCAAACGGTTCATCTCATCTTTGAGAAAAGGTGCATTTTCAGGTTCAACCCTGTCTACCATGACTTCAACATACACAGTATCTGAAAAGATGTCTTTTATCACATGAGAAGAAGGTTTATAGCCACAAGCAGTGCAAGCATAACATAATACCCAAAATCATTACTAAATATTTCTCATTGCTCTCTTCCTCTGTTACTTAAGTTGGTTTTACAGCCAAGTTTACCAGTTTATTTGGTACCACTATCTCTTTGACCATCAGTCATCCCCTCTAGCCACTTTGCTCCTGCTTCTTTTGCAGAAGCTAGTATCTCATCATTCGATGCACTTGGACTCATCTCTATTTCTGTACGTTTCTTACCACCTATCATCACCATGTACAAGACACTGTCTTGTACAAATACTTCTTCTTTTACTTCAAGTATCGCACCTAGGTTTTCTCTTTCAAACAACATTTGAGAAAGTTCAGTTGTCACATGAGGGATGATAGGTTCCAAAAGGTTTAAGCATAATATACAGACCCTCTGTCCATACATCACCATTATCTTGTTTATCAAGTGCATTAATGCTTCCATACATGCTGCGATGAGTGTATTGAACGCAAAGGTTTTTTCATACACATCGGAAGACTTTTGTAATGCTTCATACACTTTTACACGTGCCAATTTAGACTCTTTACTCAAAGCTTCCTTGATCAATATCAGGTAAAGTACTTCCTGTTACTTTCTCTTTTCTATCATACAGCTTTTTAATGAACCTAAACGCACCCTCAACAGCAGAATCATTCCACTCAAGTTCTTTGGCTGGAGGTGCTGCAAAAAGTGTAAAGAGTCTCGCCGTATCTGCACCATACTTTTCTACCAGTGCATCTGGGTCAACCGTATTACCTTTAGACTTAGACATCTTTGCCCCATCCATCAGTACCATACCTTGCGTCAGCAAATTCTCAAAAGGCTCATCTATGTCATGGTACCCAAGGTCACGAAGTACTTTGGTAAAGAAACGTGCATACAGCAAGTGCAAGATGGCATGTTCTATCCCACCGATGTACTGATCTACACCTAGCCAGTAGTTCGCCTCCTCTTTGTCTATACCTGTGGTGTTCCATTTGTTAGGATTGGTTGCATAACGGAACTGATACCAACTTGACTGTACAAAAGTATCGAGCGTATCTGTCTCACGTCTGGCATCTTTTCCACATTTTGGACATGCACAGTCTTTCCATGTTGGATGGTTCTCAAGTGGGTTACCCTCACCTGTTATCTCCACATCTTCAGGAAGTGCGATAGGCAAATTTTCTATCTTCTCAGCCACTAAACCACAAGCGTCACAATGTACAAAAGGTATAGGTGCACCCCAGTAACGCTGACGGCTGATCCCCCAGTTTCTGAGTTTATAGTTTGTTGTACCCTTACCAAAACCAGCCTCTTCAAACATTGCGATGATCTTCGCTTTTGCAGGGTAGTTCTTTAACCCGGTAAATGCTGCAGAGTCAACCAATTCACCCTCAAGCGTATAAGGTAAGTTCCTCACCACCACTTATGACTCTTTTGATAGGCAGATCATACTTCGTAGCAAACTCAAAATCTCTCTCATCATGCGCAGGTACAGCCATCACCGCACCTCCACCATAAGAAGCAAGTACAAAGTTTGCTGTCCAGACAGGTATCTCTTCATTGGTGAGTGGGTGTATCACTGTCAGACCTAAGTCATACCCCTCTTTACCCTCTTTTGCGCGTTCTATTTCAGTCATATTGCTGATAGTCACTATCTTCTCTGCTGTAGCCGCATCAAGCAAATCATTATCTAGCAGATACTTAGTGATAGGATGCTCAGCAGCAAGTGCAGAGTACGTTACCCCATAGATAGTGTCTGGACGTGTGGTAAAGACGGTGTACTTGTCAAAGTTCCCACCGAGTTTAGCTTTAGAAGCCTCCGAAAGCTCAAAGTCAAACTCAAGCCCTTGCGACTTTCCTATCCAGTTGCTTTGCATCGTAATGACCTGATTTGGCCATTTACCTTCAAGCAACTTCAAGTCATCTAACAACTCATCGGCATATTTGATAATGTCAAGGTAGTACCCTGGCATCTCTTTAAGCTCCACAGGATTATCACAACGCCAACAACATCCCTCTTCAACTTGCTCATTGGCTAGTACGGTATGACAGTCTTCACACCAGTTTACTGTAGTAGATTCACGGTAGAGTAACTTTTCTTCAAACATCTTAATGATGAACTCTTGTTCCCACTTGGTATACAACTCATCACAGGTAGCAAACTCACGTGTTTTAGAAAAAGAAAGTCCAAGTGTATTGAGCTCTTTTCTCATGTAGTCTATGTTCGAGTAAGTCCAGTCTTTTGGATGACGACCGTGTTTGATGGCAGCATTTTCTGCAGGCATACCAAAAGCATCCCAACCGATAGGATGCAGTACATTAAAGTCCTGTTTTCTGTAGTAACGTGCAAACGCATCACCGATGGCATAGTTTCTTACATGACCCATGTGTAGACGACCACTAGGAAAAGGGAACATAGAGAGTATGTATTTTTTCTTTCTTGTTAACGCATCATCCGGCTCAAAAGCCTTCTCATCATCCCACTTTTTCTGCCATTTGGCTTCAATCTCATTTGGATTGTAACTCATCATTATCTCGCTTATATTGTGTTTATTTAATTGGAAGGATTATATCTAAGATGGGGTTAGATGCTTCTGTAGGGTGTTGTACAGTAGACAACACCCTACTTAAAAAGCATATACTTACTTAAACGTATTACACTCTCTCATATCACCAGATCTCAAGTCCACGTTTAAGCCACTCCATACGTTGTGCTGAAGATCCATGTGTAAAGCCGTCTGGATTGACATACTGACCTGCTTTTTTCTGTAGTGTGTCATCCCCAATAGAAGCTGCTGCTCTAAGTGCTTCTTCCAAATCACCTTGTTCTAAGATACCAAATTTATTGTGTGCATGATGTGCCCAAACGCCTGCATAACAGTCTGCTTGAAGTTCTACTTTTACCTGTAAGGCATTGGCTTTAGCACTGTTACCACCCCAACTCTGCTTTGCATGTTGTACTTTTTCTAATGTACCTTGTAGGTTTTGTATATGATGCCCTACTTCATGAGCAAGTACATACGCCTGTGCAAAGTCTCCAGGTGCAGAGTGGTTTTTCGCTAACTCTTCAAAAAAACTCTGATCTAGGTATACTTTATGATCCGCAGGACAATAAAACGGCCCCATGGTAGCAGAAGCAAACCCACAGCCACTCTTGGTACCTCCACGGTAAAGTACCATCACAGGTTCTTTATACTTCAACCCATACTTTGGCAATACAGAACCCCATACCTCTTCTGTGTAACCCAAAGTGGTTGCCATGAAATCTGACATTTCATTGTCTTTTGATTCATTAGCAACAGTAGTTTTAGTGCCACCGCCCATCCCTACAAGTGAAAGAGGGTTAAATCCAGAGAAGTACGCGACGACACCAACCCCGATGATAGCCCATCCAAATTTAGTTTTGAGCAAAGGCTTGATGATTGGCCAAACCATCATCATCGTACCCATAGACGGCATTCCTGTCCTCCACTTCCACCTGAAGTGACTTCTTCTGTCATCTACGTTGGAACTTTTTCTTCCACCTTTCCATTTCATATCATTCCTTTATCTATTAATTTTAATTTACCAACCAAAAGTAAAATTACTACCGCTTAAAATTGTGAAAATTTAACTACAATGGTGTTACTAAAAAATAGAGGATGTATTGTGTCACTAGCCCTAGCAAGAAAATACAGACCTGCTACCTTTGATGACCTCATTGGACAAGAAGCAGTCTCACAGACCTTATCACTTGCACTTGATGGTAACAGACTCTCTCATGCCTACCTTTTCTCTGGACTTAGGGGTTCAGGCAAAACCTCTACAGCCCGTATCTTCGCTAAAGCATTGCTCTGTGAAAAAGGTACCACTTCCCACCCTTGTGGTACCTGTACGCATTGTGTGATGGCTTCAGAGAACTCGCATATGGATATCATCGAGATGGATGCAGCCTCTAATCGTGGTATTGACGACATCAAAGACCTTATAGAGCACACCAAATACAAACCAAGTTCAGCACGTTACAAGATCTTCATCATTGACGAAGTCCACATGCTTACCAACCAAGCTTTTAATGCACTCCTTAAAACCCTCGAAGAACCACCTGCTTTTGTCAAGTTCATCTTGGCGACAACTGACCCTCTAAAATTACCAGCTACCATTCTTTCTCGTACCCAGCACTTTAGATTTAAAAAAATCCCTCAGAACCTTACACTTAAACACTTAGAGCACATCTTAAACCTTGAGGGCATTGAGTATGAAGTAGATGCCCTAGACATCTTGGCACGCTCAGGTGCGGGCTCACTTAGAGACTCACTTACTTTACTTGATCAAGCTATCGTCTACTCTAAAAACTTTGTAGATGTGAACACCGTTACGGGTATGTTAGGCATCATCGAACCTAGTCTTTTAGAAAAACTTTTAGGTAACATTTATAACAAAAACCATAGCGAGATACTGTCCTTCGTACGCATGGCCTCTGACTATGAAGCAGAGATGATACTGGATGAACTCACTTTGCACCTCAAAGGTCTTCTGCTCGCTGGGAACAAAACCTTCACACCTATGATCATAGAACGTTTTTTCAGGGTCATTGCAGAGTCAAAAGGCTTACTGGCACTTGGGTCTGATGGTGAGTTTGTCCTTACACTTTCTCTTTTTAAAATGATGGAAGCCTTAGAGATCAAAGACATTGACACCATGATAAGAGGACTTGAGAAAGAACTTCAAGGTATTGAGATCTCAGAAATTATGGTAACTACCCCTGCTCCAGAGGCTAAAGCAGTCCCAGAAGTAGTAACGATCACACAAGATGAAATAGTAGCTTCTTTACCCATAAAAAAAGAGCTAGAGACATCTACCGCTATTGAAATGGTAGAAAAAAAGCCTGAAGAGCTAATCATAAATGAAAGTGTTGCTGAAAAGTCTGAAGTAGCTACAGAGATTGAAGTACCCAAAGAAAGAATACCTGAACCAGTAGTGGTCAATACACATCATACAACGTTTGAAAATCTAAAAAGAAAAATCTATGACAGAAGCCACGAACTAGGTACATTATTTGAAAACAACATCACCTTTGTGAGCTTTGAAGAAAACAAACTTACATGGGAGTCCAGTGCAGAAGGTGAGGATAAAAAACAACTCATCACCCACTGGGGTGTCATCAATATGTTTGTAAAAGAACTCTTTGGTTTTGAGACTAAAATAGTTAATATTTCTAAAAAAAAAGTAGTTGACACTTCAACCCTCCGACAAGCTCAGTAAACGAAATAAATAAGGTATCTGAGCCAGTCGAAGTCCCACATCAAGATGCAGACATAAGTTCTATGATAGAAGAGATAGAGATGAAAAGCTCATGTATCTCTCCAGAAGCAGGTGATACAGAAGCAGCCAAAGAAAAAGACTCTTCAACCCTACTGGAAGAACCCATGATAAAAGAGGCGATAGCGCTCTTTGACCCTAAAAAAGTGAGAATTAAAAGAAACTCTTAAAATAAAAGGGGAATATACAGTCGCACATTTTTCTTTTGGTTACTTTTTCTATTTTGTCGCAGCACAAAATAGAAAAAAGTAACAAGGAAGACAACCACAATTCAAATTAAATGAAAACAAATAAAGGAAGAAAGCTAATCTATCCAAGCCTTAGTCACAATCTTCGGCTTATCATCAAATTTTAATTTTCTCTGCACCTACACAACGTCCATCATCATCAAGTTCAAAAACAATCATTTGTAAAATAGCTTTACACTCATCTTCTATATCATAATGTCCACTCAGTGAGGTCAAAAAACGTTTTATAGGTACAGCGTCATCCATACCTATGACACCATCACGACATCCAGTAAGACCGACATCCGTCAAGTAACAACACCCATCTACTACTTGTAAGTCATCTGTAGCTACATGCGTATGTGTACCAAAATAGCAGAAACATCATTTTTAAGGATTTGTCGTAAAGCATTTTTTTCAGAAGTCGCCTCTGCATGTATATCAATAATGATATGTTTAACATTTTGTGATTTTAGCTCTTTAACTTCTTCTATAATCATAGTAAAGGGATTATCTACCATAGGCATAGTGTAGTGTCCCATCAAGGTTTATGATCGCTATTTCATGACCCAAAAGTGTTGTTCTATATAAACCTTCACCCGGAGTCTCTTTAGGATAGTTAATAGGACGAATAAGCGGATACTGTATCAAACATAGTAAATATCTCTTTTTTATCAAAAGAGTGATTACCACCAGTCATCATATCGACGCCATAACCCAATAATTCAATACAGTTTTTTTCAGTGAGTCCAAAACCATGAGAGGCATTTTCATAGTTAGCTATTGTAAAATCTATGTAGTGTTCTTGCTGTAGTCTTTTAAGATGTCGTTTGAGCATCAAACGACCTGGTTTACCGACGATATCACCAATGAAAGCAATTTTCACGATTACTACTTACTAATTGCTTTACCTGCAAATGGCAAGTAACGCAGAAGCCCAAGTAAGCCCTCCACCAAAAGTATCTAGTAACATCAGCTCACCATTTTGAAGTCTCCCTGATTCCCAAATGTCATTAATCGCCATAGGAATAGAAGCAGCAGATGTATTGCCATATTTACCCACAGTCAGTACCACTTGCTCATCTTTCATTTTCAACGCATCACCCACAGCTTTAATGATACGATAATTCGCTTGATGAGGAATAAAGTGAGGAATATCATCAGAGCTTAATCTCATTTTTCGCCAATATTTCTTTCACATCTTTAGTGAGTGTTTTGACTGCCAAGTTTAAAGGTTTCGTTCCCCTTCATTTGCACAAAATTGGAGCCCTTCATCTATCACTTGTTGACTTGCAGGATGAATAGCTCCAGGTGCAGGTGTCACCAAGAAATCTGCATAAGATCCATCCGCACTTGCATGCAGGTCGATAAAACCTTCTTCCTTATTGGTAGTAGCAGATATCATCGCAGCACCTGCACCATCACCAAACAAAATACACGTACTTCTATCTGTATAATCCACAATAGAAGAAAATTTTTCAGCACCGACAATAAGTACATTTTTTTTCATACCAGACTCAACAAAAGCTTTTGCTACGGAGAGTAAATAAACAAATCCACTACACGCAGCAGATATGTCAAAGGCTTGAACATCTCTTATACCTATCTTATTTGAGATGACACAGGCTGTTGAAGGCATGTTAAAATAGTCAGGTGTCACAGTAGCACAAAGGACCAAATCTATATCATCTTTGGCTATACCAGAACGTGCAATAGCAAGTTCACAGGCCTTAGCTGCCATATCTGAAGTATACTCATCCTCAGCGGCTATATGACGTTCACTTATACCTGTACGCTTTAATATCCATTCATCTGTCGTATCTACCATCTTTCCAAGATCTAGCATTATGAAAGTATCTTTTCTGGTACA
The DNA here is from genome assembly GCA_963698695.1 of Sulfurovaceae bacterium. Taxonomy (GTDB): domain Bacteria; phylum Campylobacterota; class Campylobacteria; order Campylobacterales; family Sulfurovaceae; genus Sulfurovum. The sequence continues at coordinate 134,323 of CAVORT010000002.1, forward strand.
TATGCACCTATAGATCTAAATGAAGCATAAATTTTTGACATGGTTATCCTTAACTCAAATATATGGTTTATTATTTTACCATAAATTGTTAAGTAGTCATCTAAAAAGAAAGGAGAATGAGGAACAAAAAGCTACTTGTTTCCTTTAAGGTGATTATGTGTTTGACTCGGTTTGGGCTAAAAGTGTTTCTATCAAGCTATTCACATCAGATTCAACATAAGAGATAGCTTGAAATACAGCATTTTTAATGGCTTTAGAACTCGATGCACCATGAGAGATAATAGCACACCCTTTAAGTCCAAGCAGTGGAGCTCCACCATATTCATCTTTGTCCACTTCTTTCTTCATGTTTCCAAAGACTTTTTTCTTCATCATCAAAGCACCAATCTTTGCAGGCAATGATTTTCTAATGTGCTGTTTCATCAGATCAAATACAGTTGAAACCACACCCTCTGAAGTTTTCAATAAAATGTTACCAGTAAAACCATCACAGACAACAACATTGACATTACCATTAAATATGTCTTTACCCTCTACATTACCTATAAAGCCCTTAAGTGCTTTGAGTAATGGAAAAGTTGCTTTGGTCAGCTCATTCCCTTTAGAGTCTTCACTACCATTGGCCAAAAGTCCCACTTTAGGATTTTGGATTTTCATGATCTTGTTCAGCATATGCTTCACCCATGGCACCAAACTGAAAAAGGTTTTCAGGTTTACAGTCTGTCACTGATCCGACGTCAAGTACTAATGTTTTATCTTTAGTGATACTTGGCATCAAGAGTAGCAAGAGCTGGCTTTTTAATACCTGGTATTCTTCCCATACGCAGTGTTGCTACAGTCATTGTAGCTCCTGAGTGCCCTGCTGAAAGTACAGCATCAGCTTGACCTTCACGCACCAGTTCAACCGCTTTATAAATAGAAGATTCTTTGCGCTTTAATGCATCTGTCGCTGCATCAGACATAGAGATAACATCAGTAGCTTCTTCAAACTCAACTTTATCTAGATAGTATTCGGGGAGGTAAGAGAGTATGACATCTTTCTTTCCTACAAGTATAGGTAAGAATTTTTTTTCATCCAGTGCTTGAATTACACCTTCTATAATGGGTTCAGGACCGAAGTCCCCACCCATAGCATCAATCGCAATTCGTATCATGAATTACGCTTTAGTTGTTTTGTACTCACCAGTAGTCATATTCATGTGGTGAGGCATTCTCCATGTCCCATCTGCATCTTTTACAGGCATTGGTAATGTTAGCTTATAATGTGTTCTTCTTTTCGCTGCTCTTGTGTGACTCACACGTCTTTTAGGTACTGCCATTTTATATTCCTTGTTTAAAATTCAATTTCAAAGTCTTCATCACTGTTGTCACATTTGTCACAGTAGTGATAGCTACTTTCTATTGAAGTAATTTCACTCTCTAGTATGTACGAAAGATCAATTTCGCCATCTAAAAATTCAATTATATCTAAATCAACTTTATCTTCAGATACCAAATCACTCAACTTGAGTCGTAGCTTATTATCTAGATTATAGTTATATGTGTCGCCACATCTGTCACAGATAATTCAAGTTTACCATCATCTGTGCATCTAAAGTCACCTGATGATAACCACTCTTTTGTAAGGTTCCTTGTAGTACTATACCTTTTGAAGTCAACTTCAACGGGTTTAGCTGTGGAACCTATTTTGTCAAATACGAATTACCATAAGGAATACTCCTTAAATTGTACTAGTTTATTTCTCTTTGTGCAAAAAAGAAATTGATTTCATTGATTGCATTTTCTACTGAGTCAGAACCATGTACTGCGTTCGCATCAATGCTCTCTGCAAAGTCAGCTCTTATCGTACCAGCTTCTGCTTCAGCAGGATTTGTAGCACCCATAAGGTCTCTGTTTTTTTGCATTGCATTTTCACCTTCAAGTACTGTAACAACAACAGGACCAGAAACCATAAACTCTACAAGATCTTTAAAGAAAGGTCTTTCAGCATGAATAGCATAAAATGCTTCAGCATCTACTCTGCTAAGTCTAATTTTTTTAGTTGCAGCAATTCTAAGATTTGCTGCTTCAAATCTAGCAAGTATCTGACCTACTACATTTTTTGCTACTGCATCTGGTTTAATGATTGATAATGTTTGTTCCATCTTATTTCCTAAGTGATTATTTACTTTCAAGTTAACGATGTATGAAAAGTAGTTTGGGCGGGATTTTATCGAAAATACGATTAAAATAAAATTATAAGATAATTGAATGAGGGAAATAGATTACAAAGAAATCTTGTAAGAAGAAACATGAGTAATTTCATGACCTAAAAAGGTCATGTAATATTAACGATTAGTCTTCGATTACAGGTTTTCTAGCTGCTCTGTCTTCTAAGAGAAATGTCTTCTCTCGTTGGCATGATTTTACTATCAGTCTTCGAAACCATATGTTAAACCATCAATGTAGTTGTCACCCTGCAAAGTACTCTTTATGCTCTTCTGTAAATGGCATATCCCATGTGATACAACCATCTGTTGGACAAGCTTCAGCACATGCTGGAGAATCAAAGTGATCTACACACTCAACACATTTGTCAGGATATACATAGTAGTACTCCTCACCCGTTGGATTATCATCCTCATCTACAATTGCTTCTACTGGACATTCGTCAATACAAGCTGCACAGTTGATACATGTATCACCAATAATTACTGCCATTTTTATTCCTTTATATTTGATATACCCAAACTATAGCAAAAAAAGTTAAATACATCTTTAATCTATAGTAATAAAAATCTAAAACTCTACGAAAAGGTGTAAATGTTGACACCTTTTTTATCTTAAATATTGAGGTATTTCTTAATCTCTTCTACTCTAGTGGTTTGTTCCCATGTAAAATCAGCATCTTCTCTACCAAAGTGTCCGTATGCAGCAGTTTTTCTATAAATAGGTCTTAGGAGATCAAGCTCTTTCATGATCCCCTTAGGCGTAAGGTCAAAAAGCGCTTTCACGCACGTTTCTATTTTCCCTTCTTCTACATTCGCTGTACCGTGTGTGTCTACGTAGATAGACACTGGTTTTGCAACACCAATAGCATAAGCAATTTGAAGTGTAACTTTTTCACAGGCCCCTGCTGCTACAAGATTTTTAGCCACATAACGTGCCGCATAAGCTGCAGAACGATCCACTTTTGTAGGATCTTTACCTGAAAATGCACCTCCTCCATGAGGACATGATCCACCATAAGTGTCTACAATGATTTTTCTTCCTGTAAGTCCGGCATCTCCTTGAGGTCCACCAATCACAAAACGTCCTGTTGGATTAATGTGGTAGATAATGTCATCATGCATTAACGCTTGAGGTATCACAGCTTTAATAACCTCTTCGAGTACCGCTTTTTGTACTTGTTCTAAAGAAACATTATCGTGATGTTGTGTAGAAACGACGATAGTATCAATAGCCACTGGTTTTCCATCTACATAGTTGACTGAAACCTGTGCTTTACCATCTGGACGTAAAAACGGAACAGTGCCATTTTTACGTACTTCTGCAAGTTTGGCTGTAATCTTATGTGCCAAAGAGATAGGTAAAGGCATTAGTTCAGGCGTCTCTTTACAAGCATAACCAAACATCAAGACCTTGGTCACCCGCTCCTATCTCTCCAGATTCTTGATCCACACCTTGATTAATATCTGGACTTTGTTCACCTACACCATTAAGCACACCTGCTGAACGATAATCAAAACCATACATGGCATCTGTATATCCAATCTCTTTTATGACCTCTCTTGCAATCTCTTGCATAGGTGCATACGCTGTTGTTTTAAGTTCTCCTGCGATAACACAAAAACCATTGCTCACTAACGTCTCACAGGCTACTCTTGCTTGTGGATCTTGTTCGATGATATAATCTAAGTATAGCATCTGAGATCTGATCAGCCATTTTATCTGGATGACCTTCTGTTACTGATTCACTTGTAAAAATGTATTCGTTAGCCATTTTTCAAATCCTTAACTTTGTTTTGTTCACTGTCACTGAACTTAATAAAAGGATAGTATTATCTTTTTATTAAATTCAACTGTAGAGATCTATTCTATAGTAGAACCCTACGTAATTCTTTTTGCTAACTGTTCTGGTAATATTCCTAAACTCTCTTCAACCAACTTGGTATTACCGTGTGTAATAAAAGCATCATCGTACTCAAAAGTGGTGAGCGATACATCTTGTATCTTTTTTTTACTAAGTAACTCCAGGATAGCTGATCCTACACCACCCATTTGTGCAGAGTCAGAAAATACAAACCATTTTTTGTACTTTTCACTTAAAGTTTACAAGCATCTCTTCATCTAAAGGTTTCACAAATCGTAAATCCAAAATAGCTGGGTTGGCTTCGACAAGCTCAGACACTTGTTCAGCTCTCCCTACACCATTACCATACCCTATGAACAATATGTCATCACCTTCTTTAAGCAAGACAGATTTACCTAACTCATAAGCTGGACTTTCTCTGTCTTCAGCTAAAAAGGCTCCTCGTGGATATCTAAAGGCACAGGGATGGTTATACTCTCTGGCAAAATCCATACAAAGTTTCATTGTTGTCTCATTATAGGGTGCAAGGAGTGTCATATTGGGTATACCTCTCAAGTACGAGATATCAAATGCACCCTGATGTGTTTCACCGTCTTCACCGACTATACCTGCACGATCAAGTGCAAAAGCCACGCCTAAGTCCATCAGCGCGATGTCATGTATCACTTGGTCAAACCCTCTTTGCAAAAAAGTGGAATAGATGGTACAAAAAGGCTTAAACCCTTCTTTGGCAAGTGGTCCCATAGAAGTGACCGCATGTTGCTCTGCAATGGCAACATCCCAAAAACGCTTAGGATATTTTTCAATGGCTGCTGACATGCCTGTACCTGTTGGCATCGCTGCAGTGACACCTACTACTTTGTCATCCTTGTCTGCAAGTGCTACCAAAGTCTCAGAGAAGATAGTAGTAGCTGCCTTAGCACCAGCTTTTTTAGGCGCAACACCGGTCTTCAGATCAAAAGCACTTACCCCATGCCAATGCTCTTTTGTACCTTCTGCAATCTCGTAACCTTTGCCTTTAGTGGTTTGGGCATGTATGATCACTGGTTTTCCCAATGCTTTAGCCACTTCCATCGTCTCAATAAGCTCTTCTATATCATGTCCATCCACAGGACCAATATATTCAATGCCCATCTCTTCAAAAAGTATACCAGGAGTAATGAGCTTAAAGGACTCTTCAAATCGTTTAGCCAGATATGTTGCACCTTCAGGAAGATGATCAAGTACTTTTCTCGACTTTCCCTTTAAACCTTTGATAAAAAGAACCTGCCATGGTTTGGGAAAGCAATTTCGAGATAGCACCAATAGGTTTAGCAATACTCATTTCATTATCATTGAGTATAATGACTACGGGATATTTTCTGTCACCTAATTCATTAAGTGCTTCATACACCATACCTGCACTCATACTTCCATCACCAATGAGTGCTACAGGTATTCTCTCTTCACCTTTGAGTGCTATGGCTTTTGCTGCTCCAACTGCTAAAGATATGGAAGTAGAGCTATGTCCGGCAACATAGTAGTCATACGGTGATTCTTTAGGTTTAGTATATCCACAGATCCCACCAAATTGTACGTAAACTCTCAAAAGTATCCCATCTGTCAGTAAGAAGTTTATGCGCATATGCTTGATGGCTGACATCAAAAATAAAGGATCTTTTTCAACATCAAACACTTTATGCATCGCAACAATAAGATCTGTTGCACCCATTGTTGAACAGAGATGTCCACCATTTTTACTCACTGTATCAAGTATTTTTTGACGTATGTCTTCTGCTAAGGTATTAATTCTTCTAAAGAATGTTTGTATGTTCATTTTCTACTTCTCTTTAAATATGCCGTTATCAATTTTTTTGTAAATGCATTTGTTTTGTCATCATAGCTTAAACCCAATTCATCAGCTAATACTTCAAGTTCTTTTTGTTCACTTTTATCCGTACTACGCTATTTCTTTATCTTGGATAAAATCATCTAATACAAAAGGTCTTTCTCTTTACCTTCAGATGTTTTTAACCACACTCATTTTTCTCACGATATAATCTCTAAAAAATGCTTGAAATAAAATGTCATTTTGTTTCTCTGTTCCTACAGTGATACGTATTGCATTCATCCCGTATGATGCTAAGATTACTAATAATAACACCCTCGCTTAAGTAATGCATTTGCATATCTTTGGTTGAGTCCATATCTATCTTCAAATAAGTAGGTAATAAAGTTCGTATAACTCTCTATATACTCAAACCCATTTTCTTGTGCAAATGTTTCATAACGTTTTATCTGCTCTTGATGTAACGCAATGGATTCAGCTACAAAACTTTCATCTTTACATGCTTCTATAGCCGCAGCAAGTGAAATTGTAGTGATGTTAAATGGTGGTCTCATTTTGTAAAGCTCGTGTATCATACTTTCCTCAGCGATACCATATCCCACACGCATGCCACCCAGGACCATAGGCTTTTGAAAATGTACCCAAATAAATCACATTATGATATCCCACTAGGTCACTAGGAGTGATTGCATACTTCTCGTCTTTTGAAGCAGCATATTCCATGTAAGCACCATCTACTACAACTAATGTATCTTTATCTACGGCATTAATTATCTTTAACACAACCTCTTTTGATGTGGCATCCCCTGTTGGATTATTGGGTGTACAAAGATAGATTATCTTTGGTTTATACATTGTGTATGCTTCCATAAACTCATCAAACTTATGTTCGTAACTTGCTGTTTTGTATATTTTTGCACCCATTTGTTTAGCATAGATTTCATACATTGCAAATGTCACTGCAGACATAAGTACAGCACTGTTCTCATCTAGTAGCGCACGAGCAATAAACTCTAATACCTGGTCACTTCCTGCACCTATGATGATGTTGGCTTCTTTGACTGTATACTTTGTAGCCAAAGCAGTTTTCAAGTGCATACATAGAATCATCCGGATATAGATGTGCTTTTCTGCATTTGAAATAATTGCTTTTTTGACTGCAGGACTAGTACCTATAGGATTTTCATTCGATGCAAGTTTAACCACATCTTCGGCTGCTATACCAAATTCACGTACCACAAGTTCTATGGGCTTACCTGCCTCATAGGTCTTTATATTTTCTAATGCTTTATTATATTTCATGGCTATACTCCTGTCTGTTTACACACACATCATCTGTCTCTCGTACATAAGAGCCTAATACTTTAATTTCATTTTTCATTTTTTCCAAAATTGGTTTAACCATTCTCATCGTCTTTATGTCCATGAAACTCTATAAAGAAAATAGATTCACCTTCCACAATATGTGATTTTATCTTTGTCAAATTGATGCCTGCTTCTTCAAAATAATTTAGAAAATCTACTAAAGAACCAGGTTTGTTTGAAAGTCTTACCAGTAATGAGGTTTTGTCATCTCCTGAAGGGTATTTTCAAAATTTGAAATGATGAAAAAACGTGTTCGATTATTACTATTGTCTTCCACATTATCAAAGCGTATCGGCAAATTATAGAGTTTCGCTGCTATTGAAGGGCAAAGTGCTGCTGCTTTTTCATCTTTTGCTGCCATTTTTGCTGCTTTTGCAGTAGAATCCACAGGAACCAGTTCTACATGATCTAAACCCAAATCTTGTAAAAATAAACGACATTGCCCAAAAGCAATATCTTTAGAATAAATCTTGGTAATCTGTTTAATATCTTCGCATATTGTAGCAAATGCAAAGTGTACATCTATCATCACTTCTGCGATGATTTTAAGACTGTATTCATCTAGACAGTTGATTGTATCACTCACGATTCCGTTTGAAGAATTTTCTATGGGGATAACTCCAAACTTCGCTGTACCTTTGTTCACTTCACGAAAAATACCTTCTATAGAAGACATCGATATATAAGTAGACATCGCTCCAAATTTGCTTTCCGCTGCTTGATGTGTAAAGCTTGCCTCCGGACCTAAGAAAGCTACGCCTTCAGGTAATTCAAGATTACGTGATACGGCAAACATCTCTACAAAAAGAGCATCTATGGCGGTATCTGTGAGTCTACCTGTGTTTTGACTTTTTAGGCGGTTTAAAATGGCTTGTTCACGTTCAGGACGGTAGATAGGTGCACCAGTCGTGTTCTTAAGCTCACCTACTTGATGCACTAACTCCATACGCTCGTTGTAGAGTTTAAGGAGTGTGTTATCAATATCATCTATCTTATCTCTTAAATCATCTAAAGTCATTTTAAGCCTTTTACTGCAAATATTCTAATTCTAACCGTACTTGGTCGTCATAAGTTTCTCTTTGGCGTATAAGTCTGTCTTTCCCACCCTCAATAGCAACTTCTGCTGCTTTAGCTCGTGTGTTATAGTTACTAGCCATCGTAAAACCATACGCACCCGCAGAATGTACCACTAAAAGGTCATTATGTTGCAATGGTGGTAGAGGTACATTCTTACCAAAGAAGTCTCCACTTTCACACACTGGACCTACAACATCTGCAGGTGTTTTTTCACCTTCAACATCTACGGCTTCTATCTTATGGTAGGCATTATAAAGACTTGGTCTTATGAGGTCGTTCATTCCACCATCCACGATGACAAAACGTTTACCATCATTGACTTTTTCATACAACACTTTTGTAAAGAATGCGCCCGCATTGGCTACCATATACCTACCTGGTTCACAAAGAAGTGTGACATCCAATCCTTTTGTCATCTGAAAAATAGCCTGCGTATATGCTTCTGCTGCGATGGTCACTTCATCATCATACACCACACCGATGCCTCCACCCACATCAAAGAACTTGATGTCTATTTTGATGGCCTTAAGAGAGCGTACCAAGTCCGCTACAATACCGCAAGCCTCCCGTATAGGCTCAAGCTTAGTAAGCTGAGAACCGATATGAAAGTGTATACCTACCGGGTTTAAATACTCAGACTTATTCGCATAGATATACATGCGTTTCGCCATATCTATCTCCACACCAAATTTATTTTCATGTAGTCCTGTTGAAATGTATGGGTGCGTTTGTGGGTCAATATTAGGATTGACACGTATGGAAATACGGGCTTCTTTGTTAAGCTCACGTGCAACCATCTCCACACGCTTCATCTCGGCTTCAGATTCAAGGTTTATCAGTAAAATATCCTTTTCCAACGCTTCACGTATCTCATCATCCCTCTTACCTACACCAGAAAAGATGATCTTATACTTGTCTACTCCTGCTGTTAAAGCACGGTTGACTTCCCCAATACTCACACAGTCAGCACCAGCACCAAGTTTCGCCAGATGGGCTATCACTGAAAGATTTGAGTTCGCTTTTACCGCGTAATTTATAATCGATTTTTTACCTGCAAAGGCATCTTTAAGTGTTGTGTATCTGTTTTCAATATAATCAAAATCATACATATACAATGGCGTTCCATATTTCTCTGCCAAAACCTTCATATCAACGTTCATTATCTGTCCTACATCTATGTTCTATTTTAAGGTGATTTTATCTAAAAATGTCTAAGAGAGAGCTACATCCCTATACTATTGACTTTTATCAAGACTAATCCATAAATTTTAAAGATATAATCATACATCTTTAAAGGAGCCTATCATGCTTATTCAAAAAAGTGATGTACAACAAGTTTCAAATGCTATGATGAACATGTTACACGACGAAGAGATCGATATTGTGAATGATTTTCATGATGCTGTAGTCGCAAAAGACCGTGAGAAAATAGATGAACTTTTTAAAGTACTCCTCTATGATATTGAAGACCATTTTTCTACAGAAGAAGATATGATGGAAGAGAGCAAATTCTATGCCGCGCAAATACACAAAGCCGAACATGACACTATGCGAATAAAAGTTCAAGATCTTAAAGAAAGCTGGGAGAAAAATAGAAATCCTGAAGAGTTACAGATATTTTTAGAAGGTGAATTTAAAAAATGGCTTGTTTTACATGTCGCTAGATGGGATGCTGAAACGGCTATGCATTTAGGCGACTCCATGTAAGTTAAACTGGGGATATTCGTAAGGATGAAAAAGTCTATGATAAACTTTTTTCATCTGTGATGTACACATAAAGCGCATACATCCACAATACAACAATAGGTAAAACAGTCGAAACTTCAGGAGATAAAACGCCATTGGCTCCTATCTGTCCTAACCCAAAAAGTACTCCCCATATCACAAATGTTGCCCCGAGAGAAAGGGCTATCACGCCTCCAAGATTCATCATCCTAGCGTGAAATGGCAACTTGAAGAAAAGTATGAGTAACATCGCTATTGCAAAAAGTGGCACGACTACTTTATCGTAAAATGAAGCACGTATTTTGTCAGAGTTCAGATCTTGTCTCTCTAGGAGTCTCCATGTATAATAGGCATCTATGATATTGAGTCCTTTCCCTTCATACAAAGACTTTATAATTTTAGGTTTGTACCCTTGCAAAGTTTTGATGCTTTTTTTATGCTCAAGATTATATCTCTGTAACTCACCATCATGATAGATGTGTGTTTTAAGGATGGCATCCTGGGCATCCCATTCATAACCATCAAAAGTGGCAAGTGGTGCATTAATCGTATAACGAACTTGATAGCCTTCTACTTTAAAAATAGTAATATCTTCTATCTTTTTCTCTACAGGATAAAGGTTTTTAATATAAACAAAAGTATCATTATATTTGAAAAAAAGATCTGTCACATCATAAGTATCCATCTCATTTTTTAGTAAAAATTCTGCTTTATCTTTGGCATAAGAAAACTCCGTAGTGTGTAAAAATGTGAAAATTGCATACGTCAGTGATGCAACTGTAAGAAGGGGAAAGAGGAGTCTTTTTTTATTGTATCCAAAAGCATGAAAAGCGCCCATGGTATTGTTCTTCACCAGTGAAAGTTTGGTCATAATGACAGCAAAAACAATGGCTAGGGGATAAAGCAACCCTAATGCTTCCTGCCACCTATAAAAAATATACAGTATCTTATAGTTTCCAGCAACATCAAGCTGTTGAATATGCTGGAAATAATCTATCATAGCAAAAGCAAAAGAAAGGCCAAAGAGTATAGCTATAAGATTTTTCATATACAATTTTGCAAGATACGTAAAATGTAATGAAGGAGATAAGAGACTCATGGTTTAGCGCTTTCTAATCCCTCTATAGACTTTAAAGAATACTTTGATTTCACTTCGATCAGTTCCTCTGTTCTAAGTGCTTTACATGCCTGAGACACATGGTCTATCAGTTTCTTAAGGTCTTCTTTTTCTTCCTCATAAAAATCATGTAAGACATAGTCTGCTACTTGTGACTTATGTTCGGGCTTTCCTACCCCTACTCTCACCCGCAAGTATTCTTTTGTAATGAGTGCATCTAGAGACTTCAGCCCATTATGCCCTCCATGTCCACCACCTTTTTTAAAACGCAAAGCACCAAAAGGTAAATCTATGTCATCATGTATCACAATCACATCATCAAGTTCTACCTTAAAAAAATGTTTTACTGGCTGTACTGATTTACCTGAAAGGTTCATGAATGTTGTGGGTTTTAAAAAAAGTGTATTGGCAACACGAAAGAGTGTTCCGTGAAATGAGGTTTTGGAGATATCTCTAGCAGACAAGTCATCAACAAGTTTGTCGATGACTTTAAATCCGATGTTATGACGTGTCTCTTCGTATTGTGATCCTGGATTACCTAGACCTACGAAAAGTGTCATAACGTCTTACTTAGCCTTGATTACACCACAAATAGCAACATCTGGTCTGTCCATCAATTTACAATTTGCAGGTACTTCAATATCTCTTACAAGAATTGAGTCATCTCTGTTAAGTGGGCCAACATTAATATCAAACTTCGCAGGCATATTTTCAATAGCCCCTCTCACTTTCAATCTTCTTTTAGAGAGTACAAGTACACCTTTATTTTTAAGACCAATTGGTGTACCATGAGTGACAACAGGTACAAGCATGTTTGTTACTTGACCTGGAACTGCAACTCTTAAGTCTACGTGAAGTACATCACCATTTACTGGATGCATTTGATACTCTTGGATAAATACAGAGATTTCTTTATCGCCAACTTTAACTGGGAATGCAAGTGTTTCTTTTTTTCTCACTGCTCTTACAAATTCACCACGTTTAAATGCTGCATTGATGTTTTCAACGCCGTTTGCATAAATGTTTGCGATTAGATAACCATCTCTTTTAAGCTTCTTTGCATTCACTTTTCCGATACTCTCTCTAACGATACCTTCTAACATATTATTTTCCTTAAATTAAAATAGAAGCGGATTATATCGAAAACTGATTAAACCAATCTTTTTACTTAAGAAGGCTCTACGTTTTCTTCCTCATCATCTTTAAAATCAAAGACATCCACTTCTTCATTTGAATATACATCTTTAATGATTGCACCTTTACCTACACCATCCATCTTAAGCTTCATATCTGCAGGATTTGTCGCGTATTCAAGTGTGACTTCTTCTGTGATACGTCCATCACGTAAAAGGTCTAAAAGTGCTTGGTCAAACGTTTGTGTTCCATAAATTTCTTTACCTTCAAAAAGTGCGTCAGGAATTTCATAATCTCGGTCTTCCATGATGAGCTGTTCTATTCTGGCTGTTTTCTTCAAGATTTCAATGGCCGCTGCCCTGCCTCCCATTTTGGTAGGCACGAGTCTTTGTGATATCACCCCTTCCAATACAGAAGCCAAAGAACTACGAATACGATTTTGTTCCTCTTTACCAAACATACCGATGATTCTATCGACTGTTTCTTTGGCATCAAGGGTGTGTAGGGTTGAAAATACGAGGTGTCCTGTATTGGCAGCATGTAGCGCAATGTCTATGGTCTCTAAATCCCTCATTTCCCCGACAAGTATTATATCAGGGTCTTCTCTCAGTGCTGCACGTAATGCATCCGAAAACGAATGTGTATCTTGTCCAATAGCACGTTGATTGATCAAACATCCCCTGTCTTTATGTATAAATTCTATCGGGTCTTCTATAGTGATGATATGCTTTTTCGTATCTCTGTTTATCTTGTCAATGATGGCTGCAAGGGTGGTTGATTTACCAGACCCTGTCACACCTGTTACAAGTACAAGCCCACGCTGGATATCTGTAAAACTTTGAATTACTTCTGGCAAATTTAATTCTTCAAGTGTCGCTATCTTCACAGGGATAATACGAAAAACAGCAGAAAGACCATCCATTTGATGAAAGAAATTGACACGAAAACGATGTTCTTCGCCCAGAACATACGTAAAGTCAAGGTTTTTATCTTCTTTGAGTTTAATATATTGTTCTTTTGTCGTAATAGCCTGAGCGATCCCATCTACCATTTCAGCAGTTAAAGCATCTTTACCCAGCATTTTAAGGACGCCATCCACACGTACCCTTACGATAGCACCAGATTTCACATGAAGGTCTGAACCTCTATTGCTAATCATTGTTCTTAGATAAAGTTTAAGTTTTTCTTCCATTTTAACCCTTTTGGATTTTAAAGATTTATTATTTTAGTACATCCAGCATCTCTTGGAAGGACTTTTCAAATGCTTCTAGCCCCTCTTGGAGTAATTGTGCATGGACAATGTCCATATCAAATCCATTATCAGATAATTTAGTAAAATAACCATTTATTTCACTCTCTTCTATAGGGAATTTAGGTACTGCACCGGCTTTAGCTATGAATGCTTCTATTGTTTCTAAGGGTGCTGTGTTTACAGAGTGTGGTGCTAGAAGTTCTCTCATATAATAATCTGCGGGCAGGTCATTCCCTTTAACACCTGTACTTGCAAAAAGTGTACGAACTGCTGGGGTATGATTTGATTCTATTAGGTTGTAAATCTTTGCCGCGTTGTAAATACCTGTTTGGGAAACATCGATACCTTCACGTGCTAACTGCGTGTCAAGCATACGGTCAAATCGGCTTACAAAAACAGAGATGACGGCTTCACAACGCCCTCCACCGGAAGCTGCAAACTCATCCAGTCCTTTTTTCATCTCTTTAAGGCAACGCTGTGCTTGTTTAGGGGAAAAAACCAGTGTAGCATTAACAGATATACCTGTAGAGATAAGTGCTCCCATAGCTTCGTACCCTGCTTCTGTTGCTGGCACTTTTACCATCACATTTGGCTCACCTATAGCTGCAAAAAGTCTTTTCCCCTCTTCTATAGTACCTTCTGTATCATTTGACAAAAACGGGTCTACTTCTATGGAGATGTAACCATCATTACCTTGGTCATACTCACTTCTTAACGCTTGTGCAGCAGTACGAATATCATCAATAGCTAAAGCTTCATACTTCTCTTTGGGACTTTTCCCTTTAAGTGAAACCAACTGTTCTTTATAGGCAAGTGAAGTTGTTATGGCAGAAGCAAAAATAGACGGATTAGATGTTGCACCATTGATGATGCCGTTTTCTATCAAAGAAGAAAACTCATTTTTTAGATAATCTCTCTCTACAAAGTCTAACCATAATGAGAAATTTATATCTCTGTTTACCATTTTTTATTCCTTACCTTTAATTATGTGACTAGTCGTCTAAGCCAAACGCTAAACTTGTTTTTTTGCGATTGAATCAAAAAAGTCATATGTCCAAGAGAAGTCTGACCAAGAACCTACATGAGTAGGCTTCTGTACGGTTATTTCAAGTGCATCTAGAAAAATATCTCTGTCCACTACTTCAGCTCCTAGACGGACCATATGATCTGTCTTCATCTGACAGTCTATAAAATCATATCCTCTGCTACCTAAAACATCACTTAGTGCTTTAAAAGCCACTTTTGATGCATCTGATACCAACGAGAACATCGATTCACCAAAAAATGCCTTGCCTATGGACAAACCATACAAACCGCCAACCAGATTTCCTTCAAGGTGTACCTCTACACTATGTGCAAAACCTTCATGATGTAAACGCTCATATGCTTCTTTCATCTCATCTAGTATCCAAGTTGCTTCTTGTCCTTCCCTATATACTGAAGCACAATAGTTAATGACCTCAGAAAAATGCTTGTCAAACGTCACCGTGAATTTCCCAGAACGCAATACACGTTTAAAAGATTTACGTACGATAAATTTTGTAGGATAGAGGAGTAGTCTTGGATTTGGTGACCACCATAAGATGGGTTCACTTTCTCTATACCAAGGGAAAATCCCTTGTTTATAAGCAGAAAGTAACCTTGCAGAGGAGAGATCTCCCCCATAGGCAAGTAACCCATCATCCGGAGCCATTCTGGGGTCAGGAAATGCACAAGATGCAGGGTTTAAAGGTTGAATATAATGATTATCTTCATCTGACACAAATAAACCTTACTTTCCTTCAAAGTCAAAGTGTAATGTATCATCTTTATAGCTTACTTTGACGGAACCACCTTTTTTCAACTTACCAAAGAGCATTTCATCTGTCAATGCTTCTTTTATTTTGAGGTCTATCACACGTGCAATGTGTCTTGCACCATAACGCTCATCATAGCCTTCATTTGCTAAATACTCTTTCGCTTTTTTACTCAATTTAACTTTGATATTCTTTCCACCAAGTAGGACGTTAAGCTTGTCTATTTCTATATCTACAATGGTGGTAAGTGCTTCTAAAGAGAGTGCATTAAACTCTATCGTAGCTGTCAGTCTGTTTCTAAACTCTGGAGAGAAGAATGCTTTCAATGCTTTATCTGTTTTAACGGATGTGTCTTTGTTAAAGCCCATCACATTTGCTTCTTTTGTACCTAGATTGGAAGTCATAATGAGTACAACATTCTTAAAGTCTGAAACGACACCATTGTTGTCTGTAAGCTTTGCACCATCCATCACTTGCAGTAAGATGTTCATGATATCCGGATGCGCTTTTTCGATCTCATCAAGTAGAAGCACTGTATGTGGGTTCTTTTTGATCATTTCAGTCAGTAAACCGCCTTGCTCATAACCTACATACCCTGGAGGAGCCCCGACCAATCTACTAATAGCATGTGGTTCCATATACTCTGACATATCAATTCTTTCAAAGTGTACACCCATCGTTTTAGCCAATTCTGTAGCCAATGCTGTTTTTCCTACACCTGTAGGTCCTACGAACAAAAAAGAACCAATAGGTCTATTGTCGCCGTTAAGTCCCGCATAGGAACGTTTGATAGCTGTACTCAGTGCAGCTATGGCTTCATCTTGTCCTATAATATGTGACGCAATGTCTTTTTCTAAGGACTTGAGTTTTTTTGTATCATCTGTCCCTACTACTGTTGTAGGTAGTTTTAGACTTTTGGCAACTGAGTGTTCTATGTCCTTGGTAGTGACTGTCATATCCGACATCCCTTTAAGCATGAAATGTGCACCCACTTCATCTATGATGTCCATTGCCTTGTCTGGCAAAAATCTATCGTGTATATACTTTACAGATAAATCTATAGCAGAGTGTAAGGCATCATCACTAAACTTAATACGATGATAATCCTCATACTTATGTTGCACACCTTTGAGTATGGTAAACGTATCTTCAATACTTGGCTCTTCTACGTCTATTTTCGCAAATCTACGGCTTAGTGCCTTGTCTTTATCAAAAAAGTTTCTATACTCAGCATAGGTCGTTGCACCGATACATTTAAACTCTCCACGAGCAAGTGCAGGTTTGAGTAAGTTTGAAGCATCCATGCTTCCACCACTGGTCGCACCTGCTCCAACCATCGTGTGTATCTCATCTATGAACATAATCGCGTTCTTTTCTTCTGAAACTTCTTTGATGACACCTTTGAGGCGTTTTTCAAAATCACCTCTATACTTGGTACCTGCGACCAAAGCACCCATATCTAAAGCAAAAACTTTTGAGTTTCTCAAGATATCTGGTACCTCTTCTTCACTGATACGTAATGCTAAACCTTCTGCAATGGCTGTTTTACCAACACCAGGTTCACCTACAAGTAAAGGATTGTTCTTTTTACGTCTACAGAGTGTTTGCATCACGCGTTCTATCTCATCCGCTCGACCTATCACTGGATCGATCTTACCTGTTTTGGCAAGGGCCACAAGCTCGACCGTAAACTTGTCTAAAAGTGTCTCTTTTTCTTTTTCAACAATCTCACC
The DNA here is from genome assembly GCA_963698695.1 of Sulfurovaceae bacterium. Taxonomy (GTDB): domain Bacteria; phylum Campylobacterota; class Campylobacteria; order Campylobacterales; family Sulfurovaceae; genus Sulfurovum. The sequence continues at coordinate 151,422 of CAVORT010000002.1, forward strand.
ATCTGCATTGGTCTGCTCATAACGATGAGAAATGACTTCTAAAACATCTACACGTGAGAAGCCCTCTTTTTTCATGAGATACACCGCATACGAATGCTCTTGCATAAAAATGGCTGCAATCATATCGCCTATAGATGCTTCTGCACGTCCTGCTGTATGGATATGTGCCATCATATCATTGATGGTACGTGAAAGAGCCACTGTCTCAAAAGGCTCCATTTTTTCTTTCACTGAAGGGATATTTTTTGCTATGTGTTCTACAATACCTGCTTCAAGTACTACAAGATCTGCATTAAGCAATGCAAATATCTCTTTACCTGCTGGGGATCTAAGAATAGACAAAAATAAATGGTCTACTGTTAGATATTCATGGCGATGCTCTTTAGCATAATTGACCGCCCCTTTAAATACATCATTAAGTGCTATACTAATCATATTTATTCCTTTTTAACTATCTTGTTCAATGGTTGCAAGTAAAGGAAATTCATTTTGTTTTGCTCTTTGCTTTACTTGCTGTGCTTTTGTTTGTGCTATCTCAAAAGAGTATAGTCCACAAATAGCCTTACCAGTTTCATGTATATGCAACATGATTTTTTCTGCTTCTGCACTTGTTTTATGAAAAACATCTGTCAATATTTCTACGACAAAGACCATGCTTGTATAGTCATCATTGTGCAAAAGTACCTTAAACATCTTTGGTTCTTCTAGCTCATAGGCTAATTCTAATTCTTCTTCTATCTTTGGCATGTTATGTTAAACTTCCTACTATAATATTTTTACAATTATACATTAAAATGAAGGATTTACAAGTGAAATCACTATTCATCACTGCGACTGGGACAAATGTCGGCAAAACACACACCACGATCTAAACTCATAGAGGCACTTGCCTCTAAAGGTTTAAGTGTAGGTGTTTTTAAACCCATCGAAACAGGTGTTTTACATACCGCCCATGATGCTACTATACTCCTCGAAGCTTGTAAAAAGGTTAATGAGAACTTTAAAACCCTCAAACCACTAGATATTACCGCCTATACGTTCCCTCTTCCCGCAGCTCCTTTTTGTGCAGATGTAGACAAAACTATCAATCTGCAACGCATCTTAGACAAACACGAAGAACTCTCAAAACTGTGTGATATTCTCTTGGTGGAAGGTGCAGGTGGTCTCATGGTTCCCATCACCAAAGACTACATGATGTTAAACCTCATCAAAGAGTTAGATGCAAAAACACTTTTAGTCACACCTAGCCGTCTTGGATGCATCAACGACACCCTACTCTCCATCTTGGCATTAAAAACCTTTGACATAGACTTTGACTGGTGTGTGAATTTGCATGAAGATCAAGATACATTTGAAGAAGTGACACAACCTTATTATGATGAAGTTTTTCCTGAATGGTGGAGTGTTGAGGGTGGGTTAAATAAGTTTTCTCAGTCATTCTAATCATTATTTTATGACTAAAAATAATCAAGACCTAAGTAGGCTAGTATAATTCTGGGAAGGGAAGTAGATAAAAGAGTCTCCCCTCTTTGTCTGTTACCTAAAACTATGCTTTTCTCACTTTAATACCTACAATTATCTAACAATTTTTCACGTATCTTCGTTATCTCTAGCATGTTAAAACTTGAGATATTCAATGGTCCCATAATGGCCATATACCCTAATAACAATTTTTTACCTGATAGCTCTGACCAATCATCATAATTCTCTGAATTCTTAAGGAACTCCTCCATCGTAATATCTTCATGTGTTCTATCTTTTAGACTTTGAGCTAAAACTTTTAAGTTTTTTTCTTTTTGTCTATGAAAATTTCTATATTTTTTTCTCTTGCTTTTTTACTGTTCTTTTCTTCCAAAATAATTTTCTTATGAAATTCATCTATCTCTTTAGATAGAATATTTTTCATTTTAGAGAGGTTATTATCTGATTGAACACTCTCAAATGTATTTAACTTTTTTCTAACCACATCTGTCATACTTTTTATATACTGCTCTTTCTCTTTTTTTAAAACATCTCTCCATGAGGTAATGACAAGTCTATTGTTCCCTATAATATATTCTTGCTCACTAGACTGACAAATCATTTTTTCTAAAAAGGCTTTATACAAAAGCATTATTCCTATGTAATCACTTACTGATTCCACTTCTTGTATAGTTTTATTCATACTCATTAATGTTTTGGCTAAAAGACTATTTGATAAATCATTTTTTGGAAACTCATTGATATATAAAGCTGTTAAATGTAAAAATTGGCTTACTTTAGATAATGGGTAATGTTCATTAATAGTACTATCAGTTTTTTCTGCAAGTTTATAAAAGTTATATTTTTTCATCGAAAGTGGGTTATTTAATTCTAAATACATCGGAAATAATACTTCCAATACTTCTACTATTTGTTCTTTTCTTCGTATCTCTTTAATTTCACTAATCTTAGTAATATTTGCATCAACACGACAAATTTTATAATCAATATTTCTTCGTATTTCTTCTATAATATTTATGGTGTCATTTGTGTACATAACTGTAGATAGACATACTAAATACAATAATTTCTTCATTGATAAACTCCTCATAGTCAAAGATATTATATCTCATATCAATTAATTATTCTTTTCTACTCTTTTACCATTGATTAGCTATAATCATATAATTATTCTTCAAGGACACCCATGCAACACTTAGTAGACACTAACGACTTTTCAGACAAACAGATACAAAACCTACTAAATGATGCGAAAGCTTTTAAAAAACAAAACCCCTCTCACCTCTTAAGAGATAAACTTCTCATCACTCTTTTCTTTGAGCCTTCTACGCGTACACGGTCTTCATTTGAAGTGGCGGCTAAGAGACTTGGGGCGGCGGTGGTGCATCTTGATCCTTCTAAAAGTTCCAGTACTAAAGGTGAATCTTTAGAAGACACTTTTGCAAACCTTTGTGCCATGGATCCTGATGGTGTCATCATACGCCATACCGATAATGAAACACCTCAGATACTAGCAGACATGCAGACCACCTCTGTCATCAACGCAGGTGCAGGTAACTATGCACACCCCACACAAGCTCTGCTTGATCTCTTTACTTTAGTTGAGCATTTTGAAGGAGACATCAAAGGAAAGACACTTGCCATCGTAGGTGACATCGTGAGCTCAAGAGTAGCCAGTTCTGGGATTCGTTTGCTCACACGTATGGGTATGAATGTACTGCTTGTGGCACCTCAGTCGTTTATGCCACAAAGTGACCTACCAAAGTATGAAAAGCTTGATGATGTCATAGACAAAGTGGATGTCATCATGTCACTTCGTGCACAACTGGAACGTCATGATACAGCACATTTTGATGACTACAAAGAGTATGCGAAACACTACTGCATCGATGCTAAGCGTTTAGGGGAGCGAGAGATACTTGTACTTCATCCTGGTCCTGTGATGAGAAACATAGATATCTCAGATGAAATCCTCAATGACCCTCGATGTAAAGTGCTCACACAAGTAAAAAATGGCGTATATATGCGTATGGCTATCTTAAAACTGTTGCTACTTGACAGTAATGACAGTGCCTAAGAGCGCATAGATGAAGAATGAGGCGTGGCTAAGTAAAACAGCAGGTTATCAAACCATAGATGCCTTAGGAAAATCCCGTACACCCTTTCTCTTCATCGTCTCCTATGACCAAAACAAAATCTTTGCCAAACCCCTTGAGCAACTAGACAGATGACATCTTCTACAAGCTAGAAGAGTGGCGTAACTACCCTGTGCAAAAACGTGCAAAAAGACTTTACTTTTTCTAAGCGTCCTGTAGATTTTCATGTGTACCAAAAAGCGTTAGATGAAGTCTTAGAACAGATACGCTCCGGTAATACTTACTTACTCAACCTTACGTTTAAAACACCCATAGAAACAAACTTTTCTCTCAAGGAAATCTTTACCTATGCGAAAGCGAAATTCAAACTCTACTACAAAGACGAATTTATCTGTTTCTCTCCTGAGCGTTTTGTCGAGATAGACAGAAGGCACCATTTCCACTTACCCGATGAAAGGGACGATAGACGCAAACTTACCCGATGCAAAAGAGTGTATATTGGCAGATAACAAAGAGATGGCAGAGCATGTGATGATCGTTGACCTCATGCGCAACGACTTAGGTATCATTGGGTCAGAAGTCAAGGTCGAGAAGTTTCGTTATGTCGAGCAAATCAAAGCAGGTAAAAAAGACCTTCTTCAAGTAAGTTCTAAAATCACAGCCAAACTTCCCAAGGATTGGAGAGACAACATAGGCTCTTATCTCGCACAACTTCTTCCCGCTGGTTCCATCACGGGCACACCTAAAAAAAGTACCGTTGACATCATCAACAAAGTAGAAAACTTCCAAAGAAGGTTTTATACAGGTGTATTTGGCGTATTTGATGGTAGATCTTTACGCTCAGGTGTGATGATACGGTTCATAGAAAAAGAAGACAACACCCTTTACTATAAAAGTGGTGGAGGCATCACCATAGACAGTGAATCCAAAAATGAATATGAGGAACTTATAGACAAAATATATTTGCCATTTTAAGAAAATTTCTGTAAACTTGTTATACTATTTTATAAAGGTTCATTATGTTTAAATTATTATCTAGTGTGATTGTTGCTTTTTCTTTGCTGTTCACTACGACCGCTGTGGCTAATGAAGAAGGCGAAATTGAACGTCTCGTGGTACCCGAACTGAGTGAAGAGGGAGCTGTAGAAGAAGATCAAGCTGAAGCCCCTCCAGAGGAGGAACCTGAAGTGATTGAGGTAGAAGAAGTACCCACAGAAGAGTCCCCAGCAGAAGCACAAAGTGAAAGTGAAGAGACACCGCAAGAAGAACCTCAAGTAGAAGCATCTAGTGCAGAGCAAGAACCTGAAGGCATCTCAGAAGCAGAACTTGAAGCCAGACGTGCAGAAGAAGCTGAACTTCGTGAAGTAGGCGCAGGGGAAGAACCGGTTATCGAGTAGGTTTACATCCTCTGTCAAGCCTGTGTGACCATTTATACTTTTTATCTTCTTTGAGTTTAGAAAAGTAGAGTTTCCCTGAGTCCCTCCAAGGGTCTATAAGGACACCATTTTCTACTTTTCCATCTTTTGAGATAACGACTAAAGCATTATGCTCCCCAAAATACTCCCCTATATTTGCACCTACCAGATGAAACTCAAAACCAGTATAACCCTGTACTGTAAGATGTGCATACAGCGCATCTGACCAATGATAACAGAGTCCTTTTTCACGTAAGCCCACATTGACCAGAGTATTGTGCCATAGTGGAGGCGATGTAAGTTTAAACGCCTTGCTAAGTGCTGCTGTCTTTTGAAAGATGTCTCGTGAGAGTCTTAAACTTTCTTTTTGGGATGCATGTGCATCCAAAGTCTGAATTAAGGTAGCAAGTTTTGTGATTTGATTTTCTGACACGGGGACTGAGTTTACACTGCAACCCAGAAGAAAAAATGCAAAAAGAGTGAAGCTAATAAAATGTTTGTGCATACTGACTAGGTAAATACATCATGAATATTGCCATGAAAACCATCATCATGGCACTATATAGCCATATCCACTTGAGGTTTTTAGAGATCAGGAACCCACCGATAAACCCAACAACCAAGCCACCCACATGTGCAGAAACGTCCACAGAAGGAATGGAGAAACCAATGACAAGGTTTATACCGATGATGATGGCAAAGTCTTTCATGAACGCTCTGCTATGTGCTTCTATGTCTCCTCTATGAGCTAAGAAAAAACCTGCCAAAGCACCAAACACACCAAAAATAGCCCCAGAGGCTCCTACTCCTACACTTATAGGATGCACCATTAGTGACACGAGTCCTCCCAAAAGACCGGAGAATAAGTAGATACTCAAATATGACTTCGTATCAAAGTACTTCTCTGCTCCTCGACCTATGAGATAAAGAGAAAACATATTCATGAGTAAGTGTGTCATACCCCCGTGCAAAAACATTGCCGTAAATAGCCTTGACCACTGTCCATCTTGCACCGTATAGGGACCATACAAGGCACCCATATTGACCAATGTCTCTATGTTCATGTCTATGAAACTTAGGCTTGCAAATGCAGAGATGAGATATACCACAAGGTTGATAATGATGATCGTATAGGTGATTGGGTAGGTTTTAAATGCTTCTAACATGAAAAGTTAACAAAGCGCCTCAGGAAAGATGACACCATCTATGCTCGAGCGTGCGATTTTGGCTATCTCTTTTTCATCATGTATGAGGACTAACACGCGTGTATCAAACAGATACTCTTGTGCAATGGGTTGTATGATAAGGGCATCATCTTCCTCACATATCATGTACCTTGCTCCTAGCGCATTAGCAAAAAGGGCTTCTTGAAGTGTGTTCACTGTCACTGCAAACGCGATGGCATTTTCTTGACAATAGGCTGCAAGAGATTGTGATTGTACTAAAGGTTCAAGTAAAACAATATCTTTACTGCTGAATTTCTTGATGTCTTTTTGTGTAAAAACTTTACAAAACTTAGGGCTTTTTACCCATGGATGACCTATGATTATCATGATATTCCTTTGTTCAAATACGCTGGTGTTATTTTAAAGTTATGGTGTACACTCATCTGAACAATAATACTTGCCATTGACAATAATACTCTCCTTGATGGTGACGTACGTACCACATTTGGCACATTCTATAAGTGTATCTGCATCTAATTTCTTTTCATTTCTTTTTTTAGCAAGTGAAGGAAATTTCCCTCCAAACAATTTGTATATGGCTAAACCTGCTATGACAAAAATAAGTAGTTTTAAAATCAAGATCACCCTTTAATGTATAAATAATTTCGTTGGTTTTTCTGTACTATATCATAATCTAACTGATGCTGTACATCTGCCACTTCATCAAAAACCCGTGACCCTTTATAGAATAGGTATTGTGTTTTAGTGTCACTAATGTTAACTGTCAAATCTAAAAGTAGTTTAGTGTTTGTCACTGCACGGGAAGTGATGAGTTCAAAGGCATTATGTTCTACAAACTCTACTCTTTTGGCTTCCACAGAGACATTTGGAAGTGACAAATCTATGGCGGCATACTTTAAAAATGACACGCGTTTTTTAAGCGGTTCAGCAAGTACCACTTCACACTCAGGTAAAGTAATGGCAAGCACCAAACCAGGAAAACCTGCTCCTGTTCCGACATCTAAAAGTGTTTTAGGTTTTTTGATGAATGTCAGTGGGTACAAAGAGTCTATGATGTTCACATAGATGGCATCTATACTTTTGGCACCCGTGAGGTTATGTATCTGGTTCCACTCGTGCAAAAGTGAAGCAAACTGTTCAAGTTTCACAATCATATCACTCTCTAAAGTGATCTCTTCTTTATCCAAATATTGCGATAAATTCATCTTATAAAAAATGTCCCATCTGATCTTTTTTCACTTTGAGATAACCCTCATTATAAGGGTTAGATTTGATTTGTATAGGTAAGCGTTCAACGATTTTTATCTCTCCGAGACTCTCTATCTTTCTAGGGTTGTTCGTAAGTAGTTTAAGTTGTGTGATACCAAAATGCTTTAAGATAAACTCTACTACCTCATACGTACGCTCATCTGCTTTAAAGCCTAACTGATGGTTTGCCTCGATGGTGTTGAAACCTTTGTCTTGTAGTGCATACGCATTTACCTTATTCAGCAAGCCAATGTTCCTACCCTCTTGACGGTGATAGATGATGAGCCCACCCTCTTTTGCGATGAGTTCCATCGCATAATGAAGCTGTTCACCACAGTCACATTTGACTGAACCCAACACATCTCCTGTCAAGCATTCTGAGTGTACACGCACTATGGGTGTATCGGAAAGTGCATCGGTGTAAATAGCCAAATGTTCTTTGCCCAGTTCATCTTTAAAAGCTTGGATATTGAACGTGCCATACTTGGTTGGTAACGTTGCTACTTGTGAGATTTCTATACTATTATTCATGTCGAAATTATACTTTAAAATTAAAAATTAATAGTTAATCCTCTATATTTAGTGTAAAATAAAGCAATTTATTTACTAAGGTAACCCAATGTTCGCACGTTTTAGAAGAAAAAGAATTAACCCAGTCCTCCGTGACCTACTCCAAGAAACTCACTTGTCTGTCAATGACTTTATCTACCCTCTTTTTGCAAGAAGCGGGTCGGGCATTAAAGATGAAGTAGGCTCTATGCCTGGTGTGTTTCAAATGAGCATCGATGAGATAGTCAAAGAGTGTGATGTACTTAAAGCACTGGGTATCAAGTCCATCATCCTTTTTGGTATTCCTGATACTAAAGACTCTGTAGGAAGTGACGCGATGTGTGAACATGGTATCATCGCTCAGACAGTGCGTGAAGTTAAAGCCGCACACCCAGACATGTTTGTCACCACTGACCTTTGTTTCTGCGAATACACTGACCACGGACACTGTGGAGTTCTTGACCCCGTACTTGAAACTGTAGACAATGACATCACGCTAGACAACCTAGCAAAACAAGCCGTAGTCCATGCAAAAGCAGGTGTAGATATGATAGCACCAAGTGGTATGATGGATGGTATGATACAAGCCATCAGAGGTGGACTAGATGAAGCAGGATTTGAAAACCTCCCAATCATGTCTTACTCTACCAAGTTTGCTTCAGCTTACTACGGACCTTTCCGTGACGTTGCAGAGTCTAGCCCAGGAAAAGGTGACAGAAAAAGCTACCAAATGAACCCAGCCAACCGCAACGAAGCCATAGCAGAGTCAGTAGCTGATGAAGCCGAGGGTGCTGACATACTCATGGTAAAACCAGCACTCGCTTACATGGACATCATCCGTGATGTCCGTAACAACACTACCCTACCACTGGCTGTCTACAATGTAAGTGGTGAGTACTCCATGCTCAAGATGGCAGCCAAAGCGGGTGTCATAGACTATGACAAAGTGATGATGGAAACGTTACTTGGATTTAAACGTGCGGGGGCTGATATTATCATTACATATCATGCTAAGGAAGCGGCGAAGCTTTTGAAGAAATAACTGTAAGGTGCGTTTGCTAACGCACCCCTGAATTAAAGATACTTATTCCATTCTTTATCTAATGCCTTCTTTGCACAATCAGTATCAACCCAATCTTCTCCAACCAGTAACATATATTGTAAAAATTTCGCTATGATCTTTTTCTGTTCCAATGTAAATAAATCTCTATTATTTTCCCCCCTAGCACCTCTTTCTATTGTATATATAGTTGTATCTACAGAATAGAAACTACCTTCATAATTATTCAAAGAAAAAATCATATATGCAGGCAATGCCCATTTTATCCCTTGTGAATCCATAAAACACATTGATGAAGAGTAATATGCTAAATGTTTATCTTCGATATGATGCCAATCTTTCCACCAAGACCTATCTTTTTCTCTAGCTTGTTCTAGTTTTTTATCATTACTACATGTATCTAGTTCTTCAGCTTCAAAAATGCCTATTCCATCATCTAGTTTTACAGTTTTAAATGCTTGATTAATTTCTTCTATTAGTTTCGCTTTATCCAATATCATCTCCTCTCCCCAGCCTTCTCATAAACTGCCATATCATCCCTCTTCCCTACAGCTATTTTCTCAACAGTAATAATATTTTCCAAGATAGTATATACGATACGTACTTTCTTCTTATCGACATACATTTTTCTACAGCCACTTAGGTTGTAGCCGCTTTTATTGCCAAGTAATTGACCTAGTTCTGGCGAAGTTTGGAGTTTTTTGAACTGTTTGAAAACCAGTTTATGTTGTGCATGAGATATATTAACTAGATCTTTAGCTACAACCTAAGGATGTAAAATAATTTTATAATTCATCTAAATTGATGCCAAAGTGTTTTGCAGACTCTTCAAGAGTAATGTACTCTTCTTTTGGTGTCTTTCTTCTCTCTTCAACAATCTTAGCTATCTCCAAATGCTCCATCAATTCATACGCTTCTTTAAGTCTCTCATACTCTTCTATGTCTATGATGACCGCTTCCAGTTTATTGTTTTTCATGATGGCTATTTTCTCTTGTGCGTGTTGGACTACACTATTCAGCGTAGCCGATACATTTCTAGCTAAGTCTGTTGCTGAGATGATTTCGTCTCTTGTATATGCTATCATTTTAATATCCTTATAATAATGTGTATAATTATACATATAATACTACATTAAAATAAATATCTCAATCTAAAGAAACTCTCCCCACTTCGTATCAAGTGCATTTTGTGCAGACTCTACATCTACATATTTTTCATCCACTTTAACCATAAACGCTAGAAAATGTGCGATGGCTTTTTTTTGTTCTGCAGTAAGTAAGTCCTGTATGTCACTCCCTAACGCACCTTCTTCTAACACATAAATGGTCGAGTCTATAGAGAAGGATCCTTCGGTGTAATGGTTGATAATATAGATCATATATGCAGGTAGTACCCACTTGATACCTTGTGCATCCATGTTGTACATCACAGAAGAGTAAGATGCGGGGTACTTGTCTTCTATGTCTTTCCATGAGTTCCACCACATACGGTCTAGGTTTCTACCTTTGTTGACCAAGACATCTCTCTCGCCTGTTTCTATACGGTCTGCTTCATTGATGCCTATGCCCTCTTCTAGCGTCACACCTTCAAAAGCTGTTTCTATTTCATTGATGAGCTGTTCTTTATCCATCATACTTATTCCTTCTCTTTTATCTTTATAATCTTATATAGAATTCTACGTTAATGTTAGATTAAAACGATGACATCTTCTAATCTCCAAGATCACAATTAATCTAAATTTATTTAATATAGTATAATTTATATTGACATTTAATGCTATTTATATTATACTTTGTTAAATATTTAAGGGTTTAGTATGAAAATCACACCATCTGCCAAAGAAAAAACAAAAATTAAAATACTCCAAGCTTCCGTAGACCTCATCATAGAAAAAGGGTTTGAAAATGCCAGCCTAAGAGAGATGGCTAAAAATGCTGGGGTAAGTAACCCTACCATCTACAACTACTTCTCTTCTAAAGAGAAACTCCTTTATGCCTATGTGGAACAAAAACATAAAGAAGCTGTGGCAACCCTACAGGAGATAGAAGACTTTCATACCTATACGCTCCGTGAACAACTCCAAACGCTTGTGGAAACTGAACTAGAATTATACTTAGAAGACAGAGAGTTCATCATACAGATAGCCGACATGGTCTTTCACTCTTCAGGACTAAAGATGGGAAAACTTTATGAGACCAATGTGTTGTTCATAGACACAGTGGAAGAGATGTTGAACATCGCCATAGAAGCCGATGAAATACCTGAGCCACCATTTAAAGACCACATCCCAAAACTCTTTTGGGACTACTTCGTTTTAGTCGTAGCCTACTGGGTGAAAGATGACTCTGAAATGTTTGAAAACACCACACAGTTCATAGACCATTCCTTAGGACTCATGGAGTCAGTGCTACACTCAGACATGCTGAGTAAAGCTTCTGACTTAGGTATGTTTTTCTTTAAAACACATATGCTCTCAAGCTTACAAAACTTTGCAACTAAGAAAGATACCTTTTCTAAGATAAAACGCAAACTAGGAGAGGCACTCCATGGATAATGCACTCCCAACTGGCAAACTTTCACGTGGCAAAGTAGTCGGTAAAGCCTTGCTAAAGATAGGGGCAAAAAAAAGCAAACGTTTTATAACCAATGGCAACAAAGAGCAAAATCATGAAGAGATAGCCCACATCATCTTCGATGCACTGGGAGAGCTCAAAGGAGTCTCAGTAAAGATAGCCCAACAAGTAGCGCTTGGTATGCCCTTTTTACCTCCTGTGTATGTAGAGAAGATAAGTAAATCATTTAATGCTATTCCTAGTATCAACAAGGCTCTTGTGAGAAAAATTATCAAAACTGAATTAAAACAGTACCCACAAGATGCCTTTGATAGTTTTAGTATGCAAGCTTTTGCAGCTGCTAGTTTAGGACAAGTACATAAAGCTACAAAAGATGGTGAAGAACTAGCCGTAAAAGTACAATACCCCGGCATCAAGAAAAGTATAGAGTCCGACATGAGCCTCATACACTTTGGACTTAAACGCTTTGCAAAAGGACAAAATGTTGACCATATCATAGGTGAAATAGAAGAGAGACTGTATGAAGAGGTAGACTACACCTTAGAAGCAGAGCACTGTACCTTTTTTAAAGAACATATGCACCATGAAAACATTGTCATCCCTAAAGTTTACACCGAACTTTCTAATGAAAAAGTCTTGACTACTTCTCTTTTAGAAGGGGTAGACCTTCAAAGTTACTTAGTAACTAACCCTAGCCAAGAAGAGAAAGATGCCTATGCACAGTTGATATTTGACAGCTTTTTTCATTCGCTCTACAATCTAAAACGTATCCATGCAGACCCAAATCCTGGTAACTTTTTATTTATGGCAGAAGGCAAGCTTGGGCTTATAGACTTTGGCTGTGTCAAACAAGTAGATGCGAACTTTTTGCACCTCTACAACCAACTCCACCTCAACCTACTAGAAAACAAAGATGACACAACAGTGATACAACACTACATCACTCTAGGAATGATAGAAGAGTCAAACGAAAAAGAGATGCTACATTTTTACACCCAAGTCATCAAACCTCTTGACACACTTTACAAAGAACCTTTAGCAGAAGAGAGTTACGACTTCAAAGAAAACAATGACTTTTCTAAAAGAGGCTTTGATATGATATTTGAAGTACAACAAAAACAGTTTCACTCTGTACATAAACTCAATGAACAGTTCTTGTTCATCAACCGTACCCTCCTAGGGTATTATGCACTTTTTGAGAAGATGGGTGCCAAGATAGAGACTGAGTATGTGAAAAAATTAATGAAAGGGGACAAATAAAATGGAAACAACTAGAGAAAAAAACAACGTACTTCACCCCATACTACAAGACAAACAAGTCGCATGGCTTTTCATAGCTACAAGTGCCTTGTTAATGCTCATAGAAAACTTTTTAAAGATGGATATGTATGTAGGTACATGGCATATCATTATGTACCTTCTTCTGCTCTCTCCACTTACCTACCTCGTAGCAACAAAGAAGGTACAAAATAGTTATACAAAATGGTTGCTACCCATACTCCTCATCATGATAGTTGATATGTTTTACTACAGCAATGGTATGGTGCAAGCCATTCTTCCTATCATCTTTTATCTATTGGTCGTCATCTTGTATCTGACTTCCATGCATCAAGTACACTCTTTTTACCAAACACTTTTACCTCGCGTGGCATTGCCATTTAACGGCTTAGGACTAGGGTATATAAAAGATTTCTTTGAATACCTCGTACTTAACCAAGGAGATAAGAAACTCTATACACGTATAGGATTGGCACTTCTCATTACCCTGCCTTTTTTGGGTATCTTTACTGCACTGTTAATTGAAGCAGATAAAAATTATAGCGCTACGATTAAAGAATTATTCCATTTTACGCATGGCTTTGAATTTCACTATTTGTTTACCTTGCCTCTTTACTTTTTCATCTATTTGTTACTGTTTATTTACGGTTCATCTAACCATACCGTACGAGATACTATGGAAAAACCCAAAACCTTAGATTTGCTCATTGTTGGCATATTTTTAACGATGATAAATATGCTCTTTATAAGTTTTATAGTGATACAAGTTCCTTTTTTAGTAAGCAGTGATTTTACTCCCCCAGGAAACATAGCAGACTTTGCAAGAGAAGGATTTTTCCAACTCATGATGGTTATGGGTCTAGTGGTGCTTATATTTTTGTTTATCATGCGACGATTTCATGGTGAAAAGTCACTTACCTTTTTACTTGTAGGTTTACTGATTCAAAGTATTATTATGGGTATTGTCTCTCTTAAAAAAATGTACCTCTACCAGTCCATCAAAGGTGCAACGGTGATGCGTTACTATGTAGAGTGGTTTGACTATTATCTTATATTAGTATTGGTACTAGGTGTCTTTTTTCTACTGCGCAAGTATGCATTTAACAAGTTACTTGATGTCGTAAGTGTTTTAGGTATCGTTGCTTTTACCCTCATCGTTTCTTTAAACATAGATGCGATGGTAGCAAAACACAACATCGAAAAATTTAAAACAAATTCAGACACCTTGGACATGAGATCACTAAAACGTCTCTCTATAGATGCACTGCCTGCTATAGGTCAATATGAAAAAACATTAAACCGCAATCTATCGTATCCAGAAATAGCCTCTGAGATTTTTTACTCTTCCAAACCATTGGATGCAGAAGCTGAGATGATAATCGACAGTAGCCAGTGACACCGCTAAACCCAATGCTAAACCTGCAATTAAGGTTTTTATTCCATGGTACGAAAACAGCAGAAGAAAGCATTGTACTTCATTTGCATCTTACCATTGGGGCTACTGTGCTACATTAAAGAAGTATGGAGCTACCGATGACTAAAGTAACTACAAGGTGGGTTCTTACCTCTGGGCTTCTTCATATTCATAATCTACATCATCTTCCTAGCAGACACAGCAGACCACAACTTTGCTTTTAGGCTAGTGTGGAGAAGTACCTTATGGGGATAAGATTTGTCATGCTTTGTTGCTATGGAATGATGGCCTTACTTTTAAACTATGGACTTAAATTTCAAGTACCATACTATTAGCCTTCAACTGGGTTCCGTCATTGTCCTGGTTTTTGCAACACTTGAAGAACTTAGTCAATACTACATCCCCTCCCGTACTTTTGACTTTGGGTGATTTATTGGCTGATTTTATTGGGGTTGTTTTAATTTCAATATGGAGAATTAGCTAATCCTGGCCTTGAATAATTCTTCTACTGAGTTTTATAGCTATAGTTATTGTTATTTGGGAAGTCTTTAAAGATTTACAAGGAAAATAAAATGCTACACTACAACCTAACCATCATCACAACACAGACCTCTGACACTAAACACATACATGAGCTACAAGAGAAAATATAAAGTACTTTTAGTCGATAAAAAGACTCACTATAGAAACACCATTAAAACAAAAGATGGGTACATAGTCATACTCAACAAAGAGAAGAAAAATATAGAAATATTGACAGATATGCTTATCAATTTATAGGACTAATACCCATAAAGAACAAAGTAACCCCATTTATGGTAAAATAATTTCTTTTAAATTTTACATTGGTACTCACGAATGTATAAGGATAGTCCCATGAGACACTTTTTAACGCTCAAAGATTTTACCAAAGAAGAAATCTTAGAGATGATAACTTTAGCACAGAAGATCAAGACACAAACCAAACAACGTAAGTTTGTACCGTATATGGAACATCAGACCTTGGGGATGATCTTTGAAAAGTCTTCTACACGTACTCGTGTGAGTTTTGAGACGGGCATCTATCAGCTTGGTGGAGTGGGCTTGTTTTTGTCTTCTAACGACATACAGCTTGGACGTGGTGAGCCCATGAAAGACACGGCTCGCGTCATCAGCCGTATGGTGGACATGGTGATGATACGTACTTTTGAGCAGTCAAGTCTTGAAGAGTTTGCAGCGTACTCTAAAGTACCTGTCATTAATGGTCTTACAGACTCCTACCATCCTGTCCAACTCATGACAGACTACCTTACTATGATAGAACATGGTAAAGACAAAAACCCCGTGGTTGCTTATGTAGGTGATGGGAACAACATGACACACTCTTGGCTTATGCTCGCTGCGAAACTGGGCTTTGAACTTAGAGTGGCAACACCTATAGGGTATGAATGTGATATAGACATCATCCTAGAAGCACTTGAGATAGCCAGAGAGTCTGGTGCCAAAATCACCTTTAGCAATGACCCTAAAGAGGCAGTCAAAGACTGTGATGTGGTCACTACTGATACATGGGTTTCCATGGGACAGGAAGATGAAAAAGAAGAACGCATGAAAGCATTTGATGGATACATCGTAGATGAAGCTTTGATGGGTCTGGCAAAAAGTGATGCCATCTTCCTGCACTGTTTACCTGCCTACCGTGGGTACGAAGTCAGTGAAGAGACTTTTGAGAAACATGCAGATGTTATATTTGACGAAGCAGAGAACAGACTCCATGCACAAAAAGGCATCATGGTTTGGCTAGATGGAAAAAGAAATCATTGACTTTTAAAAAAATACTAGCTATAAGTAACAACCAATACATACCATTCCCACGCAGAGCATGGGAACGAGGCTTAGAGAGGTAATATGAGCAAAACACCAGAAGATATCTTTAACTTTACTGCTACCAGTGATGACTGCATCAAATGTGGGAAATGTATCCCCGTTTGTACCATACACCAAGTCAACCCCGATGAAGCTACTTCTCCTCGTGGCTTCATTGAATTACTTGGAGCGTACCAACAAGGGCATCTGGAGCTAGATAAAAATGCCAAGAACATCTTTGAGTCTTGTTTTTTATGTACCAACTGTGTAGATGTATGTCCAAACTCACTCGCCACTGACATGATCATAGAAGAGGTACGTGCAGATATCGCTGACAAGTTTGGTATCGCTTGGTTTAAACGTGCTTTTTTCTTCTTACTTCGTAACCGTAAGATCATGGATCTAGTAATGAAAATGGGCTTTATGTTTAAAACCTGTGCGCTTGCACAAGATGACAAAGACAGAGGTCTAAGAGCAAGGTTTTCTCTGCCTATGGTAAAAAAAGGCAGACTGCTTCCTTCTATGGCAAAAACCAGTTTTTTAAATAGCTACCCTGAAGAGATACCTGCCCCAGTACAAGAGCAGAAAAACCAACGTGTAGCACTCTTCATAGGCTGTTTGGCAAACTACAACTACACAGGCATAGGCGATAGTCTAGTAGACATCCTTAAAGAACTGAACATTGACATCTTCATACCCAAAGATCAACTTTGCTGTGGTGCCCCAGCGTACTTTACAGGGGATGTAAGTTCTGTGGAGTATATGACGAAAAAGAACATAGCGTACTTTGAGAGTTTTATGGATGAGTGTGATGCCATGCTCATACCAGAAGCTACCTGTTCAGCGATGGTCAAACATGACTGGCAAGTGTTTTTTAAAAACCATGACATGCCAGAGTGGGAAGCACGTGCTAAAAAAGTCGCTGAGAAAATTCACATGGCAACAGCATGGTTAGATGACAACACTCCTTTACAGCAGATACTTAAAGACAAAGGTAAGAGGTTTGATGAAGCAGTGACCTACCATGACCCATGTCATGCCAGAAAAGTACAAGGTATATACGAGCAGCCACGTAACCTCCTTGCACCTAACTACCCAATGGTAGAAATGTCTGATTCTAATCAATGTTGTGGATTTGGTGGTGTAACCATGCAAACAGAGAAGTTTCACTTTGCGGAACTTGCAGGTAAACCAAAAGCAGCGATGATTAAAGAAACGAAAGCTCACTATGTATCGGCTGAGTGTTCTGCATGTAGAATGCAACTCTCTGAAGCGTTAAACAATGCAGACGTAGAGACTATCTTTAAAAACCCTTTAGAACTTATAGCTGAGTCACTTAAGGACTAGTCCTTTTTTTTGAGGAACCAACATAAATACATTGGTTTCTTCTTTATGCTTATACCCCAATCTATAACCTAATTTCTCCAAAATACTATGCACAATGTAGAGTCCTAAACCAAACCCTGAACTTCTTTTTTCTTCTTGTGAAAATGGCTCAGTATAGTATGAGAGAGGATGTTTAAGTGCTTCACCTTTTGAGATGACTTCAATGATCCCATCATTCGTTTGAATGATCACACACTTACCAGTACCGTATTTCATCCCATTGTCTATCAGGTTTTTGATCACCAGCGCCATTAATCTTTTATCTGTCGTAAGTGCCATATCTTGAATGTCTGCTTTGAGACATGGATTTTGTAGCATCAGGAGGTCTTTACTTTCTGCTATGATCTCTGAAAGCATGATATACTCAAAATTTGGTTCAAAACTTTGCGTAGTGACACGTTCAAGTTCTGCAAGCTCGGATATAAGCTCATTCATGCGCTCAAAAGCACGAACAAGTACTTTTTTTGTCTCTTCATCTTCTAACATCTCAACCACAATACGCCCCTTGGTAATAGGCGTTTTAAGCTCATGCATCATGTTGCGCATAAAAAGATTTTTAGATGCTGAAAGTTCATTGATGTATATAATCGCATCATCAAAACTTTTGGCGATCTTCCCTATTTCATCATCATAAAGGTAACTGATACGTGTTTGCATATCACCTTGGGCAAATCTTTGTATCTGCTTATGCAACTTTTTTAAAGGTGACAACTTTTTAAGTACCGCCAGATAAAGTAAAAGAAGAAGCCCTATGAGGAAAATACCTATAGTAATAGCATACTCGAAGTTGTAATTTCTCTTTTTATCATCTTCAAGTAAAAGATTGTATGCCATCCTTTGCACATAAATATAGTGTTGGTCATCTATATCAAAGACACGTACTTTACCCACAGAAGAGCCACCTGTAAAAAGTGTCTTACCTCTACTTTGTATCTCTTTTTTGAGGGATTTTTCCTTTACATGAGGGATAGGGTTTACCTGTAGCTCATTATACAGGTTTTCCAATTCCTCTTCTTTTGGATTTTGCTGTAACTGTGAGAGAAACGTAATAGACATAAGCTGATAACGCTTAAACTCTTCTATCTTTTGGCGGTCTTTGTTCCAAGAAAGAAAGAGTAAAAATGTAGCAATCAAAATAATGATTGCCACTGAAAAAAGAATATGGATAAACGTGGTTACAGATAAGTTTCTCATACGCGGTCAGTTAAAAGGTATCCTACACCACGAATAGGTTTGATGTAAATGTTGTCTGGGTCTATTTTCGCTATCTTTTGTCTGATACGTGAGATAATCACATCGATGTTTTTAATAGAAGAATCATCATCTATGTGTTCACTCTCATACAAAAGTTGTTCACGTGAGACTGAGCCATTTTTATGTTGTATAAGCATGAGTAAAATGTCATATTCTGCAGCAGTCAGTTCCAGTGAAGCACCTTTAAAACGAATCTCACGTGCTTTAGCGTCTGCTACAAAAAGTTCTTCTTTTTTAACTTCCTTTTCCTCCACACTATGGGTACGTCTCAATATCGTTTTGATACGTGTGACCAATTCTCTAGGGTCATACGGCTTAGGCATATAATCATCAGCACCACGTTCCATACCGATTACTTTATCGGTAATGTCATCTCGCGCAGAAGAGATAATAATAGGAATATTACTCACTTCACGTATTTTAGGAATGACTTCTAACCCATCCATACCCGGTAGCGTCAAGTCTAAAATAATCAAATCAAAATGATGTTGTGTCAAAAGGGAGAGTCCTATATAAGGGTCTTCCGCACCTATAACCTCCATATCGTATTTGGTGAAGTTCACCGTGCGCGCGCTCATCACGATCCTGGC
>CAVORT010000003.1:0-465528 GCA_963698695.1 Sulfurovaceae bacterium
CAACGATAAGCCGGGTTTTGTCGTGGGTAGTTATTTATCTAGGCGTATGGTTACCCATACGCTCAAGCGAAGTATGTTTTGCTGATTGAACAGCTTGCAAAGCTTATACCATATACTTCTTGCTGCGGAAAGGGTTTACCTAGCTAGTTATGTTACCATAACCACTGGTGGGCTCTTACCCCACCGTTTCACCTTTGACCACTTACGTGGTAGTCTACTTTCTGTTGCACTTGCCCTCAGATTACTCTGGCCATCTGTTAGATGGAATCCTGCTTTGCATGCAGCCCGGACTTTCCTCTCGTAGCGTTAGCTACCAGCAACTACCTATTGCACCTAGCACGAATTATAGCACACAATATCAAATAGAAAAGTGATGACTAAGAAAGAGAAAAAATAACGAGAAAAAGTGTGAGAAAATAGGTGTAAATATTATAAATAAAAAGCCTATGAGGGATTGATTCCCTCACAGAAAAAAGCAAACTCTAAGCAAGTACTTCTTTAACAGCTTTTCCAATCTCTGCTGGAGAAACAACAACTTTTACACCTGCTGCTTCAAGCGCATCCATTTTCTCTTTAGCTGTACCTGCAGAGCCAGAGATGATAGCACCTGCATGTCCCATTCTTTTACCTGCTGGTGCAGTTTGACCTGCAATAAATGCAACGACAGGTTTAGTAATATTTTCTTTAATATATGCCGCAGCTTGAATCTCAAGATCTCCACCGATTTCACCTATCATCACAATAGCTTCAGTCTCAGGATCTTCTTGGAACATTTGAAGAAGTTGTTTGTATGAAAGACCAATAATTGGGTCTCCACCAATACCAACTGCTGTACTAATACCAAAACCTTCATTACAAACTTGGTTTGCACCTTCATACGTTAATGTACCTGATTTAGAAATAAGACCAACATTTCCTTTTTTGAAAATCATACCAGGCATAATTCCGATTTTACACTCTTCGGCAGTAATCACACCAGGACAGTTTGGCCCGATTGTCATCATACCATTTTTAACAGCACATGCTTTAGCAGCTTGCATATCACGAACTGGTGCACCTTCTGTAATGATTACAGCAAGTTCAATACCCGCAGATGCAGCTTCCATTACTGCGTCAGCAACAAATGCAGGTGGAACAAAAATCATAGAAACAGTAGCACCTGTACAATCAACTGCTTCTTTAACTGTATTAAAAACAGGCTGACCAAGGTGTGTTTGACCACCTTTACCTGGTGTAACACCACCAACGATTTTTGTACCATAATCCATACATTGCTCAGCATGGAAAGAACCCTCTTTACCTGTAAAACCTTGAACGATTACTTTTGTATCTTTGTTTACTAAAATTGACATCTTATTACTCTCCTTTTGCCGCTGCTACAGCTTTTGCTGCACCATCACCTAAATCATCACCAACAATAAGGTTAGCAATGTTTGCATTTTTCAAAATTTCTGCTGCTTCTGGTGCATTTGTACCATCAAGTCTTACGATTACGGGTACATTAACATCTGTTATTTTAGTTGCTTCAATAATACCATTTGCAATTCTGTCACATCTTACAATTCCACCAAAGATATTTACAAAAATAGCTTTTACTTTAGGATTTTTAAGAATGATCTCAAAACCTTTTGCAACAGTCTCAGCATTTGCAGAACCACCAACATCAAGGAAGTTTGCAGGTGTTCCACCCATATAGTTGATCGTATCCATAGTACCCATCGCAAGACCTGCACCATTTACCATACAACCTATTTCACCATCAAGAGAGATGTAAGAAAGACCATATTGAGACTGCTTCTCTTTCATCTGGATCTTCTTCAGAAATATCTCTCATATCTTCAATATCTGGGTGACGACCAAGTGCAGAGTCATCAAAACCCATTTTCCCATCAAGTGCCATAAAAGTCACCTTCAGCCGTTTTGATAAGTGGATTTATCTCGATCATTTCAGCATCATTTTCCATATATAGTTTGTAAAGTTTAGCTGCAAAATCAATCATTTTCTTTTGTTCAGCTTTGTCTGTGATACCAAGACCAAATACAAGCTCTCTACCATGGTAACCTTGGAAACCATAATGCAGGGTCTACTGCAATTTTAATGATCTTCTCTGGTGTTTTTTCAGCGACAGTTTCAATGTCCATACCACCCTCAGTCGATGCCATGATAATTGGCATTTCAGCTGCACGGTCAAGTACGACAGAAAGGTAAAGTTCATCTTTAATGTCTGCACCTTCTTCTATGTACACTTTTTGTACTAGTTTACCTTCAGGTCCAGTTTGGTGTGTGACCAAAGTCATACCCAAAATTTCTCTAGCAAGTTCTCTTACTTCATCTAAAGACCTAGCAAGTTTTACACCACCGCCAAGTCCTCTTCCACCTGCGTGAATCTGTGCTTTAACTACCCAAACACTACCACCTAACTCTTGTGCATTTGTTAAAGCTTGATCGCATGTATTGGCAATAATACCTCTAGGTGTTGGAACACCATACTTTTGGAATATTTGTTTCGCTTGATACTCATGAATATTCACGTGTACTCCTTTTAATATAATGCGCTCATTATACAATTTTTGATAATAAAATATGATTAATAAATAGGTTTAATAGGGGAGTTTTAGGATGCGTGTGTTGTGTATCTACACAACACACAGAGAGGATGTTAGGCTTTTGGCGCTATCATCTCTTCTGGTTTTACATTTTTGTCGAAGTCTTCTGCAGACATAAATCCAAGTGCAACTGCCTCTTCTTTAAGTGTTGTACCATTTTTATGTGCCGTTTTAGCAATTGTTGCAGCATTTTCATACCCAATATGTGGGTTAAGTGCCGTAACAAGCATTAACGAATCATTTAAAAATTTATCAATATTATCTCTAATAGGTTCAATGCCCACGGCACAATTTGTATCAAAACTTCTCATTGTATCTGCAAGTAATCTTATAGATTGAAGTACATTATATGCAATGACTGGTTTAAACACATTCAATTCAAAGTTACCTTGAGATGCTGCAAATCCAACAGCTGCATCGTTTCCCATCACCTGGACAGCTACCATAGTCATCGCTTCAGCCTGTGTTGGGTTTACCTTACCTGGCATTATAGAAGAACCAGGCTCATTTGCAGGAATCTCTATCTCTCCTAGTCCACATCTCGGACCTGACGCCAACCATCTGATATCATTTGCAATTTTCATGAGGTTTGCTGCAAGTGCTTTTAGTGCACCTGAAAGTACCACTTCCGCATCATGACCTGTTAGTGCGTGAAACTTATTTGGTTGAGAAACAAACCCATAATCCTTCGCCATAAATTCATTGAGCTTAGCAGAGACTTTTTGAGAAAACTCTGGGTGCGAGTTGAGTCCTGTACCTACAGCTGTACCACCAATAGCAAGTTCTTTACAATAGACCAATGCATCATTGATTTGTTTAAGATTGGTCTCTAGCATTGCCACATATCCAGAAAGTTCTTGTCCTAAAGTCAATGGTGTTGCATCCTGCAGGTGTGTTCTCCCTATCTTTACGACATCAGAAAATGCTTTAGATTTAGCATCAAGTGTAGCTTTAAGTTGATCAAGTGCAGGAATAAGGTTCTCAGTCACGGCAACAACTTCAGCAATACGCATACCAGTTGGAAAGGTATCGTTAGAACTTTGTCCTTTGTTTACATCATCATTAGGATGCACAAGGTTCTCTTTTGCAAAGTCTCCACCAAGAATTTCAGTTGCTTTGTTCGCTACTACTTCATTCATATTCATATTTGACTGTGTACCTGAACCTGTTTGCCATACCACTAAAGGGAAATTGTCATCTAACTCCCCTGAAAGAATGCTATCACAGGCTTTAGATATAGCTTGACTTACTTCATCACTAAGACGCCCTAAGTCATTGTTAACCAAAGCACATGCCTTTTTCAAGTTGGCAAAACCATAGACTACTTCTATAGGCATTTTTTCATTACCTATCTCAAAATTCTGAATCGATCTTTGTGTTTGAGCAGCCCAGTATTTATCTGCTGGTACTTTCATCTCACCCATTGTGTCTTTTTCTATTCTATATTCCATCTCTATTCCTTTTCTTAAAAGCGACTCAGCACTTCATTTTTGATAATTCACATCTACAATAGGCTATCAAAATACCCTGCTACGCAAAGAAATTTTTCTCTTTAAGAACATCGATCATGCCTCGTACAGATGCAACACTTTTTGCAAACTTTTGCTTTTGATCTTCATTTAATGTCATCTCAAAAAGTTTTTCAACACCATTCGCTCCAAGTGCAACTGGTACACCAGAAACAACATCAGAGTGTCCATAATGCCCATCCAAAAATACCGCACAAGGGTGAATCTGCTTTGTATCTTTTAAAATAGCTTCTACCATAATAGCTGTAGATTTTGCAGGGGCATAATAGGCTGAACCTGTTTTTAAGTAACCCACAATTTCAGCTCCACCACCTTTTGTTCTCTCTACAATCTCTAAAATGGACTCTTCATCAAGTACATCAGTAAGAGGCACACCTGCAACGGTAGAAAATTTTGGTAAAGGTACCATATCATCACCATGTCCACCCATCACAGAAGCACGAATTTGACCTGATCCATAACCAATCTTCTCAAATATAAAGTGAGCCATTCTTGCTGAATCAAGAATACCAGCCATTCCAACCACTCTTTCTTTAGGAAAACCTGATTCTTTGAGCGCCACGTATGTCATAACATCTAAAGGATTTGAAACCATGATGATAATAGCATCAGGGGCGTACTTTTTCACATCAGCAACTACTTCTTTAGTGATTTCTGCATTAATCATAAGGAGATCATCTCTACTCATACCTGGGAGTCTAGGACTTCCTGCTGTGATAACGACAACATCTGAACCTTCAATTCCTGAGGCATCTTCTGCAACAGATACGATCGTATGTGATCTTGCCGCATTGGCTGCTTGAGACATATCTAACGCTTTTCCTTTAGCAATCTCGGTATTTCTATCTCTTAATACAACATGATGACATACACCATTCATAGCTAGAATAAATGCTACTGTTGCACCCACATTTCCTGCACCTATCACTGTTACTTTTTTACTTTTTTTCATTACAATCCTTTAAATGAGAACTATAGGGGACCTCCAAGCAAAACATAAATCATAATGTCTGTTATCAATTATGCTTTGCGACAAAAGAGGTTTACACATCAACCCTATGTTAAATGAGAGGAATCTCTCGGGAGTATCTTTTTACACTAGACACTTAAGAAGTGATGCAGAGGAAGCTCTGCAGAAGTTTACAGTATACCACAATATTATTACATTTTAATCACGAGTATTGCACAAAAACTATGCAATACTCAGTAGAAGTTTAATTATATAGCGTCAATAATAGCATTAAGCGTAGCAGAAGGTCTCATTGCTTTAGAGGCTAACTCATCATTTGGGTGGAAGTAACCACCTACATCTTGAGGTTTACCTTCAACAGCAAGAAGCTCTTCCATGATCTTATCTTCATTGTCTTTAAGTGCTTTAGCCACTGGAGCGAACTTCTCAGCCAGTTCAGCATTGTCACCTTGTGCAAGTGCTTCTGCCCAGTACTGTGCTACGAAGAAGTGAGATGCTTTGTTATCCGGCTGTCCTACTTTTCTACCTGGCTCTTTGTTGTTGTCAAGGTAACCGTTGTTTGCTACATCTAGTGCTTCAGTCAATGCTTTAAGTTTAGCATCATCATGTTTTTGACCAATAAATCTTAATGACTCAGCCAGTGCCAAGATCTCACCCAATGAATCCCATCTTAAGTGACCCTCAGCTAAGAATTGGTCAACGTGCTTAGGAGCAGATCCACCCGCACCCGTTTCATACAATCCACCACCAGCAATCAATGGAACGATTGAAAGCATTTTAGCAGATGTTCCAAGCTCTAAGATCGGGTACATATCTGTAAGGTGATCTCTAAGAACGTTACCTGTTACAGCGATAGTGTTTTCACCTTTTCTTACTCTCTCATTTGTAAATCTAGTTGCATCAGTTACTTTCATGAATTGAATATCTAATCCAGATGTATCATGATCTTTAAGATACACATTTACTTTTTTGATAAGTTCTGCATCGTGTGCTCTGTTCTCATCTAACCAGAATACTGCAGGAATACCTTCAAGTCTTGTTCTCTCAACTGTAAGTCTTACCCAGTCTCTAATTGGTATATCTTTTGTTCTAGCCAGTCTCCAGATATCACCTGCTTCACATTCAAAGCTCATAAGCACACCATCAGCACCAGTTACTGTAACTGTACCAGCTTCAGCAAGTTCAAATGTAGTTGGGTGAGAACCGTACTCTTCTGCTTTTTGAGCCATAAGACCAATGTTTTGCATAGTACCCATAGTTGCAACGTCGTATTGACCATTTTTCACACAGTCAGCTACCATTTCTGCATGGAACATTGCGTACGTTGAATCAGGAATAACTGCAACTGTCTCAAGCGCAGCACCTGTTCTATCCCATTGTTTACCACCTTCACGTACAACCACTGGCATAGAAGCATCAATAATGACATCGTTAGAAGCGTTAAAGTTTGTTTGACCTTTGTCTGAATCAACCATTGCAATTTTTGGAGCATCAGAATCAACCACTGCTTGGAATGCTGCTTTGATCTCAGCTTCTTGCGCGTGACCAGCGATTTTTTTCTCTAAGTCACTCATACCCATGTTTGGATTCACACCTACTGCTTTGAATGTGTCTGCATATTTTGCAAATACATCTGCAAAGAAGATCTCAAATGCGTGACCGAACATAATTGGGTCAGAGATTTTCATCATCGTTGCTTTTAAGTGAAGTGACCAGATAAGGTCTTTTGCTTTTGCATCTTCAATCGTTTGCTTATAGAATGCTCTAAGTGCAGCTATTGACATGAATGTACCATCAAGTACTTCACCTGCAATACCCTGAATTGAAGTCAATTCTTTACCGTTAAGTGCGATTGTTACTTTTTGATCTTTATCAAGTGTTACAGATTTTTCATGTGCAAAGAAATCACCTTTACCTTCCATATGTGCAACATAGGCTTTAGAATCTTCAGCGAAATGCTCTAAGTTTATGTGGGTTATTTTGTGCAAATCTTTTTACTGCTTTAGCAGCACGTCTGTCTGAATTACCTTCTCTAAGTACTGGGTTAACAGCAGAACCTAAACATGTAGCATATTTTGCTTGAATAGCTTTTTCTTCATCTGTAGTTGGGTTTTCTGGATAGTTAGGAATATCATAACCTTGACCTTGAAGCTCTGCAATACAATCTTTAAGTTGTCCTGCTGATGCAGAAATATTTGGAAGTTTAATGATGTTTCCATCTTCTTCTAATACCACTTCACCTAATTTAGAAAGTTCATCTTCTGCAAGACCCATAGCTGCAAGGACTCTTCCTGCAAGAGAGATATCACTCTCTACAACTTCTACACCTGCTGCTTGTGTAAATGCATTTACGATTGGTAACAATGAATACGTAGCTAGTGCTGGTGCTTCATCGATTTTTGACCATATAATCTTTGGTAATTTTGACATGTTTGTTCCTTAAATTTAAATTATTAATGACAAGAGTGTAACACTTTTTTAGGTGCAATTCATTGAAACTACTTATTTATAAAAACTTATCTTATTTATTTGTTTCTATACTACACACATCTAAGAGGATATTTATGAGTTCAGACTCATTCATGAGGTAATACTGCGGTAATTTTTGAGTAATTTCAGGGTAATACATTTTTACTACAATATCTGTGTTTGAAGTTTCAAACTTACTCACCTAAAGAAGGAAAGAAAATGACAGAAAAAAGAATACACCTAGTAGCTGTAGCACTTATGCTAACACTTACTTTACAAGCAAATGAAAATGAAATAAAAAGAGAATTTACTGTAACAACGATTGCCCTTGATGCACAAGCAGAACAAAAAGTGGCAAGAATCGATACAAATGAAACTCATACAGAAGGAGCTACTCTAGAAATAAAGTAAGTTTTAGTATTTGAATTTAGGAAGTCCCCTTCCTTCAAATCTACTAAACAGTCAATATACATATTATATAGATACTCTCTAAATTTAAACGCTCTGTCCTCA
The DNA here is from genome assembly GCA_963698695.1 of Sulfurovaceae bacterium. GTDB lineage: Bacteria > Campylobacterota > Campylobacteria > Campylobacterales > Sulfurovaceae > Sulfurovum. The sequence goes on from CAVORT010000003.1 coordinate 8,089, forward strand.
AACTCCGAAGGACAGAGAAAAAGTTCTCATGCTTACTTTGTGTTGCTACTCTTTTTTAGTGCTTCAAGTTCTGCTTTTACTTTCGTAAGTTCCGCTTTCAGTGCTTCTAACTCTGCATTTTTATTGTCAGATGAAATTACATTTGAAACTTTAGCTGTTGCTTCTTGATCTACCGAGACAAAACCCATTTCTTTAAATACTTCTACCACTTCAGCATCAATAGCTCTCATATAATCAATACGTTTTTGGTCTTTAAAGTTAAGAGCATTCACCCAATTGTCGACACTTGCATACCCAACATGAAGTTCATTTGTTCCTTTTGGAATATAAAAGTAAACCGAACATGGTGCAAACATACCCGCTTCAGGGATACCTCTGTTGAAGATAGAGTTAGAAAATTGAAAGTGACAAAGAAGTGATACCCAGTAAGCATCATATTTATCAAATTCTAAATCCATATCATTATATTCAAACTTTAAATCAATAAACCCTGCAATAATAAAGTCATGTTTTGAAAAGCGCCCATCATGATCCATCACTAATTCTTCTACAAACTCTTCCAAATCATCAGGCTTTTCAAACTTTTTGACTAATTTGGTAAGTCCATGCGTCGGAAGTGGTTTAGTATGTTCAAACTTCTTACTCAACGTAGGTGTCATCTCTTTATTGATAAGTGTATCTAAAGAACCGACCATCTCTGTGAATGCTGCTCTGTTTCCTTCATCTTTTTCTCCTATAATATCTAACATAATATCTGGAGTGAGGTGTCCATACCATGTATTGTCATCATTTTCAATGTCAAGTGTCTTATATGCTAAAAGGTTAAAAGGTGCATACGCACCAAAATCAGGATTTGCCAAAATTAAAGGTCTTATCTTTTCTTTATTGATTACACCAAAAAAAGAAATCATTTCTACGTTTTTCTCTTGAAATTTGTTATAGTAATGAACTTGAATATTTTTATTTGCCGCCACAGTTGAATACCCTATGGTGCCAAGCTTTTTAACCAATGCATCAAGTTCTATCTCTTTATTACCTTCAGAACCTTGTAGTTCCGATGTAAGCTTTGATTCTGCTATATTTGACTTTACATCTTCTGCTTGTGACACACCCATAGCTAGCATTAATGCTAGTACTAATTTACTGATTTTCATCATAATACCCTTTGAATAGTTTTATATACAATGAATAGTGTAACTAATAAAAATTTAATAATATATATTATTTGCATAAAGTCTATATGATTGTTAAATGTTATGCATATAATAAACGATTTTACACAGTAAATGGATATTTTCTTACATTCATACGTATACGGTATGGTAAGTGATAAGGGTAAAATACCTATCTCAAGTGAGATAGGCTTACTAGGATGTTATTCGTCACCTGCTGCGGCTTTTTCCATCATGGCATACATTCCACTTCTGACTTCAGTTGCAAGTGTAAATAAATCTGGAGATAATGTGTGCCCACCGCTAATGAGAAGTTCCATACTCATAGTATAAATATAAATGTCACCATTTGGCTCTTCAATAAAACCTATTCGACACGGCATGAAACCTATGAATTCTGGTGAATGAGATAAAAATTTATCTGCAATAGTTGGAGAACAGTATGAACGAATATGTGTAAGAAGTCCGCCATCTTTAAATAATTTACCGTTTCTTGGCATTGTTTTACTATCGACTAAACCAAGACCATATTCACTTCCTGTTTCATCCATAATATCTAAAGCATTCTCAAACGCTTCTTCTTTTGTCATACCCTCTGGTATCACCATCTTCACTTTACGGATCATACCTTTCGCCGGATCACCAGTTGTAAGTACTTTGTCAAACATTTTCATGTATTCGGGTAATGCCTGAGCATCTAATTTTGCTATTTTTGGTCCTACTAATATAGCTCCGATAATAGTGCCTATAACAACTATAGCTCCAACAATTGTAAACAAACCTTTAATTAATTTCATAGTAATTCCTTCATTTAATAATGAAGGAATTATAATCTTTATAGATAAAATGAAGGTTAATTACTGTACCTTAAAACTGTAACTCAAAAAACTTAAAGCTCATTGAAATATCTTCCTTACCCTTCAACACTCAGACTCTCCTCCAAATAAACACCTATGTCCTTAGCCTCTTCTACCATCAACTCACTCACTTTCATTTTGGATTCAATGATGACATCTGCCAGTTTAGATTTAATGTGTAATTCTAGTGGGCGTTTTCCAGGATAACGTTCTACTAGACACATTAGTTCTTCTACTGTTTTAGTGTCTGGCATGAGTTTGAGTGAAAGTATAAGTGGGGGTTGTTCAACCTCAGGCACATGTTTGATCTCTTTTTCCACTTTGACTTTAGTCTTTTTCGCATCTTTAATACTTGATATTTTAAGTATATTCATACGTATGAAGTCACCATCTTTAGTGATCTTCACTTTAAATGCTATGGGTTTAGTAAGGTCAAAATCTTCTTCCAACTCTTTTAGACGGTTTTCAAAAAGCATAAGTTCTATGTTTCCATGCAGATCCATTATGCTCGCAATACCAAACTTATTTCCCTTCTTAGATATCTTCTCTGTTATATTTTCTATCTTCCCAATAAACATAGCTTGTGAGCCATCTGCTAAGTCGTCTATCTCAGAGCTTAATGTATAATCTATATCATCTAAAGTTTCACGATATTTGTCCAGTGGGTGCCCTGAAACGTAAAAGCCTAATGATTCTTTTTCCATCTCCAAAATTTCCATAGGTTCGAACTCTGGCATATCTGTCAGTTCTAGGGTCACCGAAGTCATCTCTTCATCATCACCCCAAAGAGAATTGACTGCTTGCTTCTTCGCATCTCCTGCTTTTTTAGCCATGTCTATAATATCTTCTAGTTGTGACAACATGGCTTTACGGCTGTAACCAAAACTGTCAAATGCCCCTGCTTTAATAAGTGTTTCAACCACTCTTTTGTTGACTTTACTTGAATCGATACGCGAAACAAAATCAGAAAGGTCTTTAAACTCCGTATTACCTCTAGATTGAATCATAGTGTTAATCGCAATATCTCCTGCACCTTTTAAGGCACCCATACCAAACATTACGACCTCGTCCCCATCAATATTACGGGCTTCAAACACAAGACCTGATTTATTGATATCTGGGGGAAGCAGCTTCATGCCCATGCGTTTCACTTCATCGACATACCTGACTACCTTGTCTGTATTGTTTTTTTCAAGCGTTAAGATAGCTGCCATAAATTCTGTAGGATAGTAATGCTTTAAGTAAGAAGTGTAAAAAGTGATCATCGCGTAGGCTGCAGAATGAGATTTGTTAAAACCATACCCGGCAAACTTTACGATAAGATCGAAAAGCTCTGCTGCTTTTTCTCTCTCAAAACCTTTTTTTACAGCACCCTCAGCAAACTCATCCTTGAGCTTGTCCATCTCTTCTTTGACCTTTTTACCCATTGCCCTACGTACCAAGTCCGCACCACCAAGACTAAACCCACCGATGGTCTGTACGATCTGCATAACCTGTTCTTGGTAAACGATGACCCCGTAAGTCGGCTTGAGTATCTCTTCAAGTTCTGGGAACATGTACGTAATCTCCGCACGTCCATGTTTACGCTCAACAAAGTCATCAAGCATCCCTGACTCCATAGGCCCTGGACGGTAAAGTGCCAGCATCGCGATGACATCTTCAAAACCGTTTGGTTTAAGCTTTTTAGCAAGGTCTTGCATCCCTGCAGACTCTATTTGGAAAAGTCCAAGTGTCTCACCTGTACTGATATAGTCATAGACTTCTTTGTCTTCTATGTTTTCTTCCACAAAGTTAATACGTTTACCATATCTTTTTTCTACCAGTTGCAGCGCTTCTTCTATCACGGTAAGTGTTTTAAGTCCAAGGAAGTCAAACTTAATGAGATCCACATCTTCCACATACTTTCCACTATACTGTGTTGCAAGGGTATCTAGTCCCGTAGGTTTGAACAAAGGTGTTTTTTGCCAAAGCGGCTCGTTACTTATCACTACACCTGCTGCATGCGTACCTGCATTTCGGTTTAGTCCTTCAAGTGCAAGTGCATACTCCCAAGTACGTTTTGCCTGTGGATCAGACGCAAGTAATTCAGCGATTTTAGGTTCTTTCTCGTAAGAACCTTTAAGGTCGATACCCAGCTCATCAGGGATGAGTTTTGCCATCGCATCTGCTCTAGAGTAAGGCATGTCAAGGACACGTGCTACATCACGTATGACCCCTTTAGCCAAAAGTTTACCAAATGTAATAATTTGTGCCACGTTCACACGACCATACTTCTCTACTACATAATCAAGTATCTCTTGGCGGCGTGCCTGACAAAAGTCCATATCGATATCTGGCATAGAGATACGTTCAGGATTCAAAAATCGCTCAAAAAGTAGTCCATAAGGCATAGGATCAATGTCGGTAATCTCAAGTGAAAATGCCACAAGAGAGCCAGCTGCAGACCCACGTCCCGGTCCCACAGGTATACCCATTTGTTTTGCCGCATCCACAAAGTCCCAAACGATAAGCATATATCCAGGGAATTTCATATTATTAATAATATCAATCTCAACGCGCAACCTGTCTCGATACTCTTGATGTTTCTCTACAGGGACGATCTTAAGACGTTTTTCAAGCCCACGCTTAGACTCCTCCTCAAAAAGCACAATGTCATTTTGTAATGAATACTCCACATCAGGTTCTGGTATAACAATGTTTGACTCTGCGGCACGTTCTCTGGCAAACTTAAAGTTAGGAGGCGTTGGATCTCCAAGTTTTATCTCTAAGTTACATTTATCTGCTATCTCTTGTGTGGCTTCTATCGCTTCAGGAATGTCTGCAAAAAGTGCTGCCATCTGCTCTGGGGACTTCACATAAAACTCGTGTACTGAGTGACGTAAACGGTTTGGATCATCGTACAGTTTGTTCATCGCGATACACATAAATGCCTCATGCGCATCAGCGTCTGGTTGATTGGTATAGTGTGTGTCATTGGTAGCGACTATTTTAATACCTGTTTCACCCGCAATTTTGATGATCTGTTTATCGATTCGGTGTTGATCACCAATACCATGACGCATCAGTTCTAAGTAAAAATCGTCACCAAACACTTCTTTATATTTAAGGGCTACTTTCTTTGCTTCTTCATACCCTTTAGCACCAAACTTGATGTTTCGCTCTGAGAGATTTAAGTGCCAGTTTACTTCACCTTGTAAACACGCAGAGGAACAAATGATACCTTCAGAGTTCTCTTTAAGTAAATTCCAGTTGATACGAGGATAGTAGTAAAAACCATTTATGTAAGCTTGTGAACTCAGGTACATCAAGTTCTTATACCCTATGTCATTTTTTGCATACAAACAAAGGTGGAAACGCTGACGTACCGACTTGTCGCCAAGTTCTTCTTGGTTATGTACATACGCTTCCATTCCGATGATAGGCTTAATACCTTCTTTTCGCATCGTGTTGTAAAAATCAATCGTTCCAAACATGTTACCATGATCAGTCATAGCAACAGAAGTCATCCCCTGCTCTTTTATCTTCTCTGCAAGCGCTTTTATTTTATTTGCGCCATCTAGGAGCGAATACTCTGTATGGAGATGCAAGTGCGTAAATTGTGGTTTGAGTTTGGGTTCTTCTGACATATTCTACCTTTACTATAGTGGGCTTAATATAGCAAAGCTTTGGTAAATTTAGATTGAATTCACATGAAGATACATTGATCTGATTTACGATGAATTTTAAACTGTTTCCTAAACAGCTAAATAGGTATCTTAAGACGTCAGTTTTTTAAAACAACAGCGTTTATATTTGTCACCAGAGCCACAGATGCACTTTTCATTTCGTAAGAACGCCACTTTATCTTCGTAGACATCACCATCTACATACTTCCACATGTCATTCACTTTTAAAAAAGTAGACTTCTCATGATGCATATGTTGCTTGCCCTCGAAGATATAGTAAGCTTTAAACTCAACCATTTCATCTTCAAATGCTACTATTTCCAAGTGCTGCCAAATACTGTTATCTGCCCAGTCTTGTATAAACTTTAGCTCTTCATCACTCCAAGTATGATCATGCGTGGTAGCTTGAAGGTAATTCACATCACCTATACAGTAAGCCGCGTAACGTGAGCGCATAAGTTCCAATGCGGTTACAGGGATTTTGTCTACTCTTAAAATTGGCTCACAACATACCGAAAAATCTAATCCACTTTTACAATAACACTTATCCATCTTAAGCTTCACTTCCTCTGTATATTTGCTTAATGATACCATAAATATACGAAGTTTTAAAATTAGAGTAAAATTTAATTTTAATAAGGTAATATTATAAAAAATATAATAAAATGGAATAAAATGAAACACATAACAGTGATGGATAAATACCCAGTAAATGAGTTAATCATCCAAAAAAACAAGATTAAATATGCTACCGTGGATCAAATATTAAATGATCTAAAAGAAAAAATCGATATGCACCCTGTGGCTACTTACATTACTGTTTTTGACCACTATACACATACTCAAAGTTTAGACGAAGGTGAAATAAATGAAAAAATATTAGATGCAAAAAATATTATTTTTTGTTTTGGGAAGCAGTTACCTAATGCCTCTATGCTAGCATTACGTCCCCGCTCTATAGGTGTACTAGAATTGGAAGATAGTTTTGTCATTAGTTTTATGGATGCTCCAAATCCACAAGCACATGAAGCAATGACTAATTGGGTGAAAAGTATTTAATTCCTTTCATTTTTTCAATGAGAGGCTCTGCTTTTCCTATGAATTAGTTTATATTCATAAAACCGAAGACTTTATCACCATCAGTTTCTCTTTACTCATCTCTTCCATGGAATAAGAGATACCACCCAACCCCAGACCAGAGGCTTTAGCCCCACCAAAAGGCATCCAGTCTACCCTGAATGCAGTATGGTCATTTACCATGACAGCCGTACCATTGAGACGTTTTACTGCAAGTAGCGCTGTATCTATATTTTTAGTAAATACTGCTGCTTGGAAAGAAAACTCAAGGCTATTGGCTGCTTTAAAAGCTTCTTCGATGTTACTATAGGTATAAACACAAACCACAGGACCAAACACTTCTGAGGTACTCACCTTCGCATCACGTGGTGGATTTAAAAGTACTGTTGGCGCATAACAACTTTCAGAAATACGTTTACCGCCACAAAGTACTTTTGCTCCACCTTCAACTGCTTCATTTACCCATGATTCTACTCTATTAACTTCATCATGTGAAATAAGTGGTCCTACTTCTGTTTTGGGATCCAGAGGATCACCGACACTAAGTTTTTGCTGCTGCCTCTGCCAACTTAGAGCTCACTTCATCACAAATATCTTCATGCACATAAATACGCTGTACCGAGACACAGACCTGTCCTGCATGGTAAAATCCACCTTTAGTCAAAGCAGGGATGAGTTCTTCCATCTCTGCATCTGCTTCTACGATAACAGGTGCCACACCGCCATGTTCAAGACCCACACGGGTACCTGCTGAGACTTGTGAGTTAAGATACCAGCCAACAGCACCTGAACCGATGAAGGTCAAATAGTCGATCTTCGGACTCGTAGCCAAATACTGCGCTTCTTCTCTGTGACATACAATCACTTGACACCATGCTTTAGGCAGGCCTGCTTCATATAGAATGTCTACAAAATTAATAGCAGACATTGGTGTGGTCTCAGATGGCTTGATGATCACAGGTGATCCCACTGCAATAGCAGGAACTGTTTGATGTACAGCAAGATTAAGCGGATGGTTAAATGCAGAAATGGCAGCCACCACACCAATAGGCTCTTTCATGGTGTAAGCCATGCGATTGGCAGAACTTTCTGTATGTCCCATGGCTATCTCTTTACCTTCAAAAACACCCATATGTTCTATGGCAAGTTTCACACCATTAATGGCACGTTGCACTTCAACCTTTGAATCCATATAGGGTTTACCACCCTCACTGGCTGCTATCAGTGTAAGTTCTTCTATACGGCTGTTCATGATCTCAACGGTTTTTTCCAAAATAGCAACCCGTTCATATTTGGGTAACCACATTTCCTGGTTTTCATACACTTCACGGGCAAGGTCTAAAGCTAGATCAATATCTTCCTTATTTGAAACTGCTATCTCAGCCAATACTTTTCCGTCAAAGGGTGACTCTACTTTAATGCTATTCATACTATACTCTCCTAAATTATTATATGTTTATACCAAACAGGTTTTATTTTTGAGTAACTCATTTAAAATTTCATGATTTAAACTGTAATCTACTGCCAGATCTATCAGATGTACACCTTTCGTGTTGATAACCTCCTCTAAAATAACACCAAATTCATCGCAGGATGTTGGTCTGTATCCCATAGCTCCATACGCCTTTGCATACTGCACAAAGTCAGGATTTTGATAGTCCAATCCAAAATTATCAAACCCCATACCTTCTTGTTTCCATTTTATCATACCATAGGCATTGTCATTTAAAATGATGACCACAAGATCTAACTCCAGTCGTACTGCCGTTTCCAACTCTTGAGAGTTCATCATAAAACCGCCATCCCCACATACAGATATGACTTTTTTATCTGGGTGGACGATTTTAGCAGCCATCGCAGAAGCAAGACCTGCACCCATGGTAGCTAGTGCATTGTCAAGCAGTAGTGTATTTGGCATAAAACATTTATAATTACGTGCAAACCATATTTTATAGATACCGTTATCCAACGTTAATATGCCATCTTTGGGTAAAACATCTCTAATATCCTTAAGAGCTCTTTGAGGTAAGATGGGAAATCTTTCATCTTTAAAATACTTTACTATGTGCCCCTGTGATTCATCTCTCACACGCATATAGTATGAAAAGTCCCAATGTTCTTGTTTGTTGGCAAGTAGTGTCAAAGCTTTTAAATTACAAGCAATATCACCAAGCACATCAAGCTGAGGAAAATAGGTAGCATCTACAGCAGAAGGTAAAAAATTAACATGCATGACTTTTGTGCCGCCTTCTTGCATGAAAAATGGCGGTTTTTCTATAATGTCATGCCCCACATTGATGATCAAATCCGCTCTTTCTATCGCACAATGAAGATAATCATTATCTGAGAGTGCAGCCGTTCCCAAGGTATAAAGGATGAAACTCATCTACCACACCTTTTCCCATTTGTGTCATAAAAAAAGGAATACCAAGTTTATCTATAAAATCTTTCATAGCTGAACCAATACGCGTACGATTTGCACCAGCACCAATGAGCACCAATGGCATTTTTGCCTCATATAACATGTCTATAGCATTTTGTAAACCCTCATTTCTTGCAACCGGATAACGTGGACTATGTACAGGAAACAGTTGTTCATCCACTTCTTCTCTTGCGATATCTTCAGGCAGTTCAATATGCACAGCACCAGGTCTCTCCTGTAATGCTATTTTAAAACTCTCACGTACCATTGCAGCGATGTTATTGGCATTGACGACTTGTTTGGAATATTGTGGTAATCGGTTTCATCATATGCACAACGTCTATGATCTGAAAACGCCCTTGCTTGCTTTTTTTGATCGGTTTTTGACCTGTGATCATCAGCATAGGCATACCACCTAAATTTGCATACGCTGCGGGTGTGACAAGATTGGTAGCACCAGGTCCAAGTGTTGACATAGCACACACCCACTTTACCCGTCAAGCGACCATAGGTAGCAGCCATAAAACCTGCACCCTGCTCATGACGCGTCAAAATAAGTTTAATACTTGAATTACGTAAAGAGTTTAAAAAATCAAGATTTTCTTCCCCCGGAATACCAAAGATATACTCTACACCTTCATTTTCTAACGCTTTTACAAATAGGTCTGATGCTTTCATAGTTCTTCCTTTTTTTCTACTGCATAAAAGACTTCCATTTTACTACCCTATATTGTGTAAGGGTAGTATCCATGTAAAACGTTTAACAAACCGCTATTTGAAGTCAAGATCAGACTAAGTATATTTTAGATGTGTGCACTCACTGTGGAAATTTGTATCCATCCTTCTTATATGTATAACAAAAAAGAAAAGCACTTTGATGTAACACAAATACATGAAAAAAGGGTCATCACCTATTTGGAGAGAAGACCTGTAAAAAGATAATATTTAAAAAAAGTGTATGAGATAGTTGAAAATAGCTTCCTCACCTGCGTGAGGTATTAGAGACGATACCCAAAGAACACTTAGCAATAGTCCAGTAACATACCATCCTTCACCGCCTGCATGCTCTCTTTCCCGACAAGACGTTCTACGATAACTAGTCCGAAACAAACAGCAGTACCGGGGCCTTGTGAAGTAATTACATTACCATCTGTGACGACCTTAAGATCATTTCTATAGCCCGGATGGTCTATCTCCTTTTTTGCTCCAGGATAACACGTATAGTCATGACCAAGTACCCCTGCTTTTTTAAGTACAAAAGGTGCTGCACACATCGCACCTACGGCTTTTTTTTCTTTAAATTCTCTGAGTAGTTCTATCACACGTTTGTTCTCAGCTAAAGCATAGGTACCGCCCCAACCCCCAGGAAGTACCATCATATCAAAATCATCTGAGATAACATTTTTGATGGACATATCTGCTTGCACCGTAATACCATTTGCACCGGTAACCAGTGCACCGTGTAATTCGTCTTCAAGATACACAACACGTACTTCAATGCCCCCTCGACGCATCACATCTATCAATGCAACAGCTTCAACTTCTTCAAATCCTTCTGCTATGGGTAATAATACGGATGCCATAATCACTTCTCCTATTTATTTGGAATATACGTTGTAGACTCAACTTCTTTTGCACCAAGACTTATGAGTACTTCCGGGATTTCTCTGTCCAGTTTTTGATTAAACTCAAGTCTCGTCTTGTCTTTGATGTTAAACATACTCACCCAGTTTTGAAGTCTAGGCATCCCAATGACAAGTTTGTTCGTTCCTTTTTGAATGTACATATACATGGTACATGGAGCAAATACGGCAGCTTCTGGCTTAGCACCTTCATTGTCAAACACTGTATACGAGTACTTAAAGTGACACAGAGAAAATGTCCAAAACTCATCCATTTGGGGAAGTAAATCACTGCCATCAAATGCTTCTTTGAAATTAAAGAAACCCGCCATAATATAGCCTTTTTCTTCAAAAGCCTCTTCTACTTTTTCTTGTATCTCATCTACAAAATCTGTAAGATTTTCTGGTCTTTTAAAGTCAAGTTCAAAGTTCATCATAGTATCTGCTGCGGATGCCGCATAGGTTCCATAACTTATCTTTGCATCAGGAAAGTTTTTTATAATGAGTGCATCAAGTTTGTCCATACTCGAAATATATCCAGCCATGACTTCTTTATTTGTAGTACCTAACATATCAAAAACCGCTTCAGGCGTGAGATGAGAGATGACCGTTTCATCTTTGTTTTTATGCTTATAAATCAAAAGATTAAAAGGATTAAATCCTGCAAGCGTAGGATCTATGTTCAATAATGGTTTGATTGCTTTTTTGTCTACAATAGTCATAAATGAAAGAACATCCAACGTAGTTGAGCCATACTTTTTTTCATAGACTTTCTGTACGCCTTTACGAGGATCTGGAGAAAGAAACCCTAAAGGTTTTATCTGTTCATCCATCATCTTATTATAAGCAACTTCAACATTGCCTTTAACTGTGTAAATGATAACTGATTTTTTTACGGTAGGTTCAACTGAGCTTTGAGTTGTTGCTTCAACCCCCATCAGTCCACTACTGAGCACTACGATAAACAATCCTAGATTCAATATCTTATTCATTATTATCCTTTTTTATTTTAGATAATAAATTATATTATAGAAAAAGTATTAGAACAATGAATTCATGTTAAATAAAAAGTAAGAAATAGGTAAGTGTAACTGGAAAGGTATGGAAGAGGAAGAAGAGAAATTTATCTCTTCTTTAAAAGTATGTTACCAAGATCTGATAGTTTGATGACAAGATAAACATTTGCTTAGTACCATAAGATACCCGTTAGCTGCAGCATATTTGTCACCTTTCGCAAAAGCACTCTCAATCTCATCCGCCAACATTGTAATACTGTCTGTTTGGTTTTTCGCATACAAATGTGTATTGACACCAGATTTTGTTTTTACGCCTACTTTGATGAAAGATTCTGTAAATGCAGCTGTACGCTTAAGGTCTTTAATACCATTTTTAACAACACTTAGATTATCAAATAGAAAACCTTTTTGTATCGTTGACATTGCAAGTTCCATTTCTTGCATGTTCTTCATCCTTTCTAGATGTCTTACCTCTTGTTCTGCAAAAAGTACCGTACTTAAGATCACCATCGCTAAGAAAGCTTTTTTCATTTTATTCTCCTTTTTTTAATATTAAATTATAACACTAAATTAATTAATATAGTTTAAATGCATCAGAAATCTTTACTATTATTTATATAGTTACTTTTGCATACATCCCAGGAAAGATATTTTTGTCTCCCTTATCAAAATGAATACGCACTTGAATTTTATGTGTCATTGGATTAGTATCTGGCACTACAGCATAAATCACACCTTTTGTACTATACCCCAATGAAGGTATATCTATATCAACTTCTTTACCTTCTGTTACCCTCGAAAGTATACTTTCCGGAATTGAAACCTCTATCTCCAAACTTTCCATATCTACTAAAAGAACAGTCAACATGCCAGGCATGACCATGTCACCAACTCTAATATTACGTTTTACTACAATACCATCAGATGGTGCTTTCATCTTAATATAATTATAAGTGCTTGCCATCTGTTTTGCTCTTATATTGGCTTCTTTAACCATGACTTGCATCGATTTCAACATTGTCTCAACATTTGCAGCTTCTGAATCTAAGTCTGCCATATCCATAAAATTGATTGTATTATCATTCCTGTAAGTATCCCTCACTCTATCCCTCTTATTATTGACTCTCTTTAACTTGTCACGCCAAAACTCAACCATCGTTTTTGCTTGTTCAAGCATAAGGTCAGCTTGCATTTTCATCATATCAAACTCTGCAGACTCCATCTCATAAAGGTCATCTTCCCGTTCTACTTTGTCTCCCACCTTGACAAATATCTTTTTAACATAGCCCATGAAACGACTACCAATCATTTGCTGTCCATCAGAGACAACAGTACCCGTAAGTTTAATCTTTTCGTTATTTGCTAAAGGGTGCACCATACGTTCTTCCGTATTTGCTTGTCCCCAGACATTAAACAACAGTGCAAACAATATAATTTTTTTCATTATTTCTCCTACCATTTTCTTAAATTAACATGACATTTCAAGCACTCTGATGTGACCCTATTATACACACGTAATGCCTGTACAGCATCTCCGTCCTTAAAACGCTCTACAATCGTATCCGCATATTTTCTAATTCTAGTTTGTGTACGTGCCGTCATTGCGGTATTATTATTTAGCCATCTTTCATACACATCTTTGTTGTTTTTTTCAGACTGTGTAGGCCCCACATGGATAATGGACTCTTTTAAATCTTGGGCTCCTGCAATGACTATATCTAAATTATTATAGAAAAATCCAGATTGTATATCTTGCATAGCTTGTGCCATTTTTTGCATATCCAAGATTCTATTTTCTTGCGTATATCCTTCAGCTAGACTAAAAGTTGTAAACAACACACATGCCAATAATATTTTCTTCATACTACAATACCTTTTTTATTTATCATACTACAAAATAAATCATATTAGACCAAATAATGAACCCTATCATGATTCTTATTCTTAAATTGTATCCAATTAACTCTGATATAGCTATTATCTAATGAATTATAGATAATTTATTATATATTTTTTATAATTTAAAATATCTTTTAATATTATATATTGCTCTAAATTTAAGTTATATTTAATTATTTCTTAAGATGCAATTAATGATGAAAGAGTATACTTCGCAACTTACAACTTAAAAGGGTATAACAATGAAAAGAATCATTATTTCAACAGTAGCAGCAGCTACATTAATCACAGGTGCAAATGCTGACTTTAGTTTTGACAACATGTTCAAAGATATGAAAGAAGCAGCTATTTCTTTCTCAAAAGATGCAAAAGACACAGTAACAACAATGAAAGATGGTACAGTAGAAGTATCTCAATCTGTAGAAAGAACGACTACAAATGTGAGTAAAGATTCAAAAGATTCTTTAGTCAAAGTATCAGATGACATCAAAACAATGGAAGTAAACACCACTTCTGACGCTAAAACAGTAGCAACAGATGTTTCTTCAGATACTAAAGATGCTCTAAAAACAACAACAACGGATCTTAAAGATTCAACAGTTGTGGCCACTAGAGAGATGAAAGAGTCAACAGTATCTATATCAGCGGATGCAACTGATGCAGTAAAGACAGTTTCAAACGACACATCAGATTCTGTGAAAACTGTTTCTGACAGTACAGCTGACTCTGTAAAAACTGTCTCTACTGATACATCAGATTCTGTGAAAACTGTTTCAGACAGTACCGCTGACTCTGTAAAAACAGTCTCTACCGATACTGCAGATTCTGTAAAAACAATATCAGAAAATACAAATGATTCAGTAAAAACTATCTCTATAGAAAACTAAAACACAGTTTTTTAAAAGAGAAGTTATTACACTCATTATTAAATCGTAAAATAGTTTTATTTATTCAAACCTACAACAATAATATTAGTCTTTAATTATAAAGTATTGATATTATTGTTAATATAGATTAATATCATTTACTTATCAGTTTTAATTAAGTCAATTTTATTTATACTTTGTCTAAACACAAACAAAAGGAAACACAATGAAAAAAATTATTATGACTTCAGTAGCAGCTGCTGCATTACTTACAAGCGTACAAGCTGACTTTAGCTTCGGAGACATGTTCAAAGACATGAAAGAAGCAGCTATCTCTATGAGTAAAGATGCTAAAGATTCTGTAACCACAATGAAAGATGGTGCGGTTGAAACAACACAATCTGCAGAAAGAACCGTAACGAACGTAAGTACTGATGTTAAAGATTCAACTGTAAAAGTATCTGATGATCTTAAAACAGCTGAAGTATCTACTTCTAAAGACACTAGAGATTCAGTGACTTCTGTATCTACAGATACGAAAGAATCTATCACTAACACAACAAAAGATCTTAAAGATTCTGCAACTATCGCTTCTAAAGATATCAAAGACTCAGCTATCTCTGTATCTAAAGATGTAAATGATGCTACTAAAACCATTTCTAATGACTCAACAGCATCTGTAAAATCAGTATCTGATTCTGCATCAGACACAACTAAAACTGTTTCTAATGACTCAACAGCATCTGTAAAATCAGTATCTGATTCTGCATCGGACACAACTAAGACTGTATCTAACGATACATCTTCTTCAGTGAAGTCTGTTTCTGAAAATGTGAATGACTCAGTAAAAACTATCTCTGTAGATGATTATGCTGAATACATGAAACTTAAAGATGCCGCAGCTAAATAATTTATATTAATACCACACTTTTCCATAAAAGACAAGCTCGCCTTGTCTTTTTTTATCTTCTCACCTCTTAATTATTCTTAAAATTTTACATACAAATACTATGATATCTAACTTAACTATAAATAATTAACAGTTATATTTTATAATATAGATAACTTTAAGTTATATTTAATATAAATTATAATAAAATTTTATTATCTAAAAATAAAAAGGGTTATACAATGAAAAAAATGATTATCACTTCTGTGGCAGCTGCTGCATTACTTACAAGCGTACAAGCTGATTTCGACTTCGGTGACATGTTCAAAGATATGAAAGAAGCAGCTATCTCTATGAGTAAAGATGCTAAAGATTCTGTAGCTACAATGAAAGATGGTGTTGTTGAAACAACAAAGTCTACTGAAAGAACCGTAACGAATGTAAGTAAAGATGTTAAAGATTCAACTGTAAAAGTATCTGATGATCTTAAAACAGCTGAAGTATCTACTTCTAAAGACACTAGAGATTCAGTGACTTCTGTATCTACAGATACGAAAGAATCTATCACTAACACAACAAAAGATCTTAAAGATTCTGCAACTATCGCTTCTAAAGATATCAAAGACTCAGCTATCTCTGTATCTAAAGATGTAAATGATGCTACTAAAACCATTTCTAATGACTCAACAGCATCTGTAAAATCAGTATCTGATTCTGCATCAGACACAACTAAAACTGTTTCTAATGACTCAACAGCATCTGTAAAATCAGTATCTGATTCTGCATCGGACACAACTAAGACTGTATCTAACGATACATCTTCTTCAGTGAAGTCTGTTTCTGAAAATGTGAATGACTCAGTAAAAACTATCTCTGTAGATGATTATGCTGAATACATGAAACTTAAAGATGCCGCAGCTAAATAATTTATATTAATACCACACTTTTCCATAAAAGACAAGCTCGCCTTGTCTTTTTTTATCTTCTCACCTCTTAATTATTCTTAAAATTTTACATACAAATACTATGATATCTAACTTAACTATAAATATTTAACAGTTATATTTTATAATATAGATAACTTTAAGTTATATTTAATATAAATTATAATAAAATTTTATTATCTAAAAATAAAAAGGGTTATACAATGAAAAAAATGATTATCACTTCTGTGGCAGCTGCTGCATTACTTACAAGCGTACAAGCTGATTTCGACTTCGGTGACATGTTCAAAGATATGAAAGAAGCAGCTATCTCTATGAGTAAAGATGCTAAAGATTCTGTAGCTACAATGAAAGATGGTGTTGTTGAAACAACAAAGTCTACTGAAAGAACCGTAACGAATGTAAGTAAAGATGTTAAAGATTCAACTGTAAAAGTATCTGATGATCTTAAAACAGCTGAAGTAAATACTACTTCTGATCTTTCTGCTGCAACAACTTCTGTATCTTCTGATACTAAAGATTCTCTAAAAACGACAACATCTGATTTGAAAGACTCAGGAACTGCTTTTTCAACAGATATGAAAGATGCTACTACTGCTGTGTCTAAAGATGCTACGTCATCTGTTAAAACAGTATCTAACGATGCAACTGCATCTGTTAAAACAGTCTCAAATGACTTAAATAGCTCAACATCTAATATCTCTACTGATGCCTCAACTTCTGTGAAGTCTGTATCTGATTCTGCATCTGACACTACAAAAACGGTATCTAATGATACAACTGCTTCAGTGAAGTCTATTTCTGAAAATGTGAATGACTCAGTAAAAACTATCTCTGTAGATGATTATGCTGAATACATGAGACTTAAAGATGCTGCTAAATAATCTTATATTATAAGTAAATTTTATACATTAAAGCTACCATTACCTTTGGTAGCTTTTTACTTTCCTACTTTATAAATCATAATTTCACATTTATTATATATATCAATTTTATGTTAAACTATTGACAACTATATTAAAGGACATTTGTGCCACATATGATTAAACAAACTATACTTATACTTTCCATCATAATACTTCCAATATCACTCCTTGCAACAACTGCTGAAACAACAAAAGAAGTTAAGCCGAAAAATCTTGCTATTTATCACACAGTTAAAGGAAATATAGAAAAGGAGTACAATGCACTGGTTGAAAAAAAGCTCAAGAGTATTGGCTTTCATTTAACAGATCCCCATAAAAGGGTCAATGACCAATATGAAACCAAATGGGGCTCAACTGTACTTGATGTGCTTAGCTTTATGCCTATCGTAAGAGACAGCACTATTTTACCACTACTTAATATCGACCCTCGCATTGCTGGTTTTGCACCTTTTAACCTAGTAATTCACAAAAGACTTGATGAAAATGTAAGCTATGTAGGTCATCTTATGCCTGAAGTTATGTTAGATATATTGGGTATAGAGAACCAAGAAGTGCGAAACAAGTTCGCCTCAACATTTAAAGCTTTAGATGCCACTATAGCTCAAGAACTTGGCGGTCATGAGTCCATCATCCCTTATAAAAAATTACCTGAAGAAACCATGATTAACTTTGAATATGAATTTGATGCTCCCGAAGACATGGATGATTTCATTGATGAATTTCAAAATACATTTGAGCTTGCTTTTATAGACAAAGGCTATCTCATAGCAGGTTTCCATAATTTTATGGAAGCAACCCATAATGCAGAAGAAATACTCTCAGATTATGATGCATTCTGGACGTATTCACTCTGTCACTTAGAGTTTTCATACAACATGTTTGATACTGAAGGGGCAAGACCGGAAGCTGGACTGTTTGCTCCATGTACAATGTATATGTATATTAGAAAAGGGACTAATAAACTTGTAGTGGGCATGTTTAGATTACATAACTGGTCAGAAACACTTGATATCAAGGATCCTAAGAGACTAAGTCTTATAGAAAGACTGGACACAGAGATACCTCAAATACTTACTGAGATGGGGATGAAAGCTACAGCAAATGTAAATCCTTTGACTGCGACATCTTCGCCTGTAGTTACAAGTAAAGAAACGGTAACCCTAGAACATAAAATTACTACCAAAGAAGTTCTCGTTCATAACGAAAATTTGGTAATAAAAGCAGAAACAAAACTTGCACCCTCTACAAAGGGGGCAGAAAAAATGGAAGTGGGAATTAGTATTCCTATACCACCTCAAGTACCTTCGGTGATACAAATCAAACCAACAAGCAATAATGCTACTATGGACAGAAGTATAAAGTTTTCAAAACGTATACCCCCAAACTACAGACCACATAGCTTCGATAGAAAACTCAAGGAAAAAACATCTACGCATACAAGAATTGGTGAAGTCAACAAAGGAAAGATTTCTGCACATTTGAGGGGTGCCTACATGGAAGTAGTCAAAGTAGAAGAAACCCTTAAATCTGCTGATTTTGAAGTCATAGCGTCTGTACCTGTTAATAAAGACGGTACACTTATCTCAGTTATCTTTACAGACCAATCTCTTATCCATATGGCCTCTAAGCCAAACAGAGGCTTTATGGCATCATTACGGGTACTCGTTGACACAAAAGAAAAGAAGATTAGTATCACTAACCCTCTCTATATGGCAAAAGGATTTTTACAAGATGATTTTGATGAAAAGGCTGCCAATAAAATATTATCCAAACTGATAGATAAATTTCCGAGCTTGGATAACTCTAAAGATACACTGAAGTATCAACTCTTAGCTAAATACCAATTTATGAAGGGTATGCCATACTATGAAAATATGATAGATGTAGCCTCTGGAGACAACTTACTTGAAAAAATAAAAGACAATAAAAATGTGCTCTTTACCCAAACACTAGAAAATGGTTCAACTCTCATAGGCATAAAACTCGCCAAAAGAACAAACAAGTTTACAAAGAGAATTGGTAGAAATAATGCCGCTATGCTTCCCTACCCTATACTCATTGAAAATGGAAAAGCAAAGATACTTGATCCTAAATACTATATTGCATACATGTATCCAAAACTTACTATGTCTGAATTTATGACTATTGCCACCATACCAGATGCTATGATTAAAGATTGTGAAAAAGTATTTAGGAAAAAGTAATAGTTAAATTTTTGAGTAAGTATTTTTTGAGAGGGAGCCAACACAGAATTAAGTGTCCCACCTAACTCCCTCAATCATGCAGTAAATAAAGCACTATTTAGCTTTTTCTAGGTATTTCCCTTCCACGGTGTCTACAACTATCTTCTGACCTTCCAATATAAAGAATGGTACCTGCACTACAGCTCCAGAATCAAGTGTCGCTGGCTTCTTACCGCCTTGAGAGTCACCTTTAAAGTTCGGTGGAGTTTCGACCACTGTAAGTGTAATCGTTTGTGGTATCTCAACAGAGATAGCTTCTCCAGAGTGAAACAAAATATCAGCTTCCATACCATCAATCATAAAATCAAATGTATCTTTTCCTACTTGCTCATGCGTAAGTCCAATCTGATCATATGTAGTGGTATCCATAAATTGTAAAAACTCACCATCATCATACAAATATTGCATCGTTTTTTGCTCTAGTTCTGGTACTTCAAACTTATCGCCGGCATGTACCGTTTTTTCTATGGTTTTACCTGATGCAAGGTTTTTAACCTTCATACGCACAAAAGCTGCACCTTTACCTGGTTTTACATGCTGAAACTCTGTTACTCTGTAAGGGTTTCCTGTTATCTCCAGTCTTGCACCTTTTTTGATGTCACCCATTCCTATTGTTGCCATAGCTAGTCCTTAAATATTGATTCAATGATTATAGCAGATGCTTGGTTAAAAGATTGTAGGAGGCACCCTATAGAGGTGCCTAAAAGAAGTAAAGCGTATTATTTGGTAATCGAGTGGTTTTTTGTATCACACTGTGTGTCAAGATCAAAATCCATTGCTTTGGCATTATCCATCAGTACAGGTACAAAAAGTAGTGAAACAAATACTGCAGCAACAGTTCCTGAAATAAGTGCAACTCCTAGACCACCAAATACAGGGTCACCCGCCAGCAATGCAGAACCCAAGATAATAGCTACAGCTGTTAAAGCAATAGGTTTTGCTCTTGTCGATGCTGCTACGGAAATGGCTCGACGTTTTTTTATACCTTCACATTCCATTAAAGACTTGGCAAAGTCTATAAGAAGTAATGAATTACGTGAACTGATTCCGATAAGAGCAATAAAGCCTATGAGGGAAGTCGCAGTCAAGAAGAACGTATCAGTTGTAAACAAATTAGCCACCCAATGTCCTACAATAACACCTATGAGAGAAAGGAATGAACCTAGAAGTACAATACCTGAAATGGCAAAACTTTTATAGTAAATAACCAACAACAAAAAGATGAGAATCAATGCAGAAATGAATGCTGCACCAAGATCTCTAAAAGTATCCAGTGTGACTTTCATCTCTCCATCCCAACGTATAAGAAATTTTTCATGTGTATTTTTATCTTCCAACGTAAAGTCAAACATATAGGTTGAAAAATCTGCTTTAGTCACAATATAATTCTTTTCAAATCTTTCCATCATCACTGCACGTGCATCTAATAATGGGTAAACCTGTGAGACCATATCTGTTTCTGCAACAACATTTGTCATACGAGAAAGATTTTTATGCATGATCATATAATTTGATTTAGACTTTTCTACAGAAACCACTTCAGAGAGCGGTACCATCATTCCACTCATATTCATAAGATTAAGAGATGAAAGTTTACTCTGTAAAGCATCTTCATTTGATTTATATATTTTTTTACTCTCATTATCTAATACCAAAAATATTGGTATCTGGTCTGGAGAATTTTGTGAGTTTTTATGTGCGACAACCATACCTTCAAAAGCAAGGTATAAAATATTATTAACCTGTTTGACAGAGAGTCCTGATCTTGCGATTTTCTCTTTATCTGGGATAAGTTCAAATTTATCAAAATTTTCATCTGCCATGATGTCTATATCTACTAGCCCTTCTGTCTCAGACAGCACATCCGCTACATCAACCGAAAGACGTCTTATTTTTTCTAAGTTTGTACCATGTACTTCTACCACAATAGAAGCCAATGTAGGAGGACCAGATGGTTGTTCAACAAACTTGATATTTGTTCCTCTTGTAAAAGGTATACATTTTTCTTTAATCACTGGTCTTAACCGTTGAACAATCAAATATGATGGTTCTGCACGATGATGTTTATCTGTAAGATTGACAGATATTTCTGAAACATTTTCTGTACGCTTCATACTTGCACCTTTGACAAGACCTGCATAATCTAGTGGGATACCCTGTCCTAAAAAGAGCTCAATGTTCATCACTTCTTTTTCTTTTTTTAGAAAATCAATGACACATTCACTTACTTCTTTGGTTTGTTCAACTGCTGATCCTGCTGGTGTATCTACATAGATAGAAAAGGTATTGTCACTTTTTCCAGGTAGCATTTTTGCAAGTACTAATTTAGTAGGGAACATCAAAAGTGAAAGAAAAAATGCTAAAGCTGTTAAAATAATCACAAGCCTTTTCTTCGCTTTGCTATTGAGGATATTATAAATAAAACTTTCGAGATTTTTCATTATTTTTCCCCTTTTTTGTCATCTGATTTATGATCATTACCATGTTCTGGTTTTTTTAATAATTTTAAACTCAAGTACGGCGTAAATATATATGCGACAAAAAGTGAAGCGATAAGTGCCACAGGTACGTTATAGGGAATAGGTTTCATAAATGATCCCATCATCCCTCCCACAAATGCCATAGGTACCATTGTCAAAATAATGGCTAATGTAGCAATATTTGTAGGAGCACCAATCTCATCTGTAGCCTCAATAAGAAGTTCCCCCATTTCTTTATCTGCTGCATCATGTGCATGTAGATGTCTATGTATATTTTCAATCACAATAATCGCAGCATCCACCAATAACCCTAGTGAAAGTAAGAGTGCAAACAATGTAATACGATTCATCGTTTGTCCTGTCATCCAAGCTGTAAAAAGTGTCACAGCTAGAATCGCAGGAACCGAAAATGTAACAATAATTGATTCTCTCCAACCTAAAGCAAATACAAGCATTAATGCAATAATGATAATCGTAATAATCAAGTGATGCATCAATTCATTTACCGCTTCATTCGCTCTTTCACCATAGTTTCTAGTAATCAAGTATCCTACACCTGCATTGTTAAATTGTGCTTCATATTCTTGAAGTACTTCAACAACATCTTCTGCTACAAATACCGCATTGGTTCCAGCAAGTTTTGCAACGGTCATAGTAATTTGATGAGTTGAGTCACTCAATGTCTCGTTAACATCCGTTTTTAATAAAATTTCTGCTGTTTGAAAATTTTGAATGTCTAAACCATCATTTACTTGGGCTACATCACGTAGGTATATAGGAGAACCCATATATTGTGCTACAATCACTGAACCCACATCTTCTACATTATCTATGGCATTTTTCACACCAAAAATAACAAGTTTATTATCTAATGTTCTTCCTTTCACATCAGGCACATCTACAGCAAGTGATTGAACAGCCTGCATGATCTGACCTAGAGAAAGATGATACGCGGAAAGTTTACCCATATCTACTTCGATGTTGTACTGTTGTCTACGCGCACCTTTAAGTGTTGTTTTTGCTACAGAATCAACAGCATTTATCTTTTGTTGTACTTCTCTAACCATATCAAAAAGTTTAACATCATCGATTGGACTCCCTGCCTTAGGATAAAAAGCCACAGTCACGATAGGAATGTCAATATCAATATCAAATGGTTTAACGATCGGTTGCATCGTTCCTTGTGGCATTTTATCCATATTTTGCATTACTTTATCATAAAGTTTTAGGTTAGAGTCTTCTCTGTTCTCACCTATATAATACATCACATTAACCATACCTACATCATCCATAGCCATGCCGTAAATGTGTTCGATACCTCTTACCTCACGAAGTTTTCTTTCCAAAGGTTTTACGATGACATTTTCTATCTCTTTCGGACTAGCCCCAGGCAAAGCGACAATAACCGCACCACCGGAGATAGCTATCTGGGGGTCTTCTTCTCTTGGCATAGTTTGCAATGCCATGTAACCCATGAGTATCATAAAGGCCCCAAGTACTGCAGTTAAAGGACTACGCAAGAAGCCTTTTGCAAGTTTTCCTGCTACGTTTATAATTTCATATTCTTTTTTAATGTTATTTTTTGTTTCCATCTTGACCTACTTTATTACTATTTTGGCATACATTCCTGGATACACAGAACGATCTTGTATATCAAACTCCATCTTGATTTTAAATTTATGTGTCATAGGGTTTGAACTAGGAATAATAGAGGTGATAATACCTGTAGTGATAAACCCAATCGATGGGATTTCAATATCTACTTTTTTCTGTAGACTAATATATTTGAGTTGTGTTTCAGATATCTCTGCTACTATTTTCATTTTACTCAAGTCTGTCAAGACCAAAGCTGGCATACCCGGTATTGCCATTTCCCCTTCATTGAGTTTTTTATCTACAATGACACCAGCATTAGGTGCATGGATTTTTAAATAATTGTATTGGTTAAGTACTTCTTCTTTTTTCGCTAACGCTTGACTTACCTGTTGTTCAGCAATTTCTACCATATCTTTAAGATTTTTAGCTGCAAGCTGTAACGTTTCTAAGTCGTACTTGGAAACCATTTTTTTCTTATATAGTCTTTGATGACGTGCAAGGTTTGTCATGACATTGGTATATTGGTTTTTATTCATTTGTAAAGCAAGTCTAGCCTGAGAAATCCCAAGCTCTACTTGTCTCTCTGCTGACTCTATCTCTTTAGAATCTATCTCGTAGAGAAGTTGTCCCTTTTTTACAATATCTCCTTCTGATACAGCCATCGTTTTTACATACCCCATATAGCGGCTTGTCAACATCTTTTGATTATCGGACACCACTGATCCACTAAGATCAATCTGTAGCGCATGTAGTGACGTAGCCATCAAAGCGATAGATGTGAGTGCAATACCCCATAATCCTGTTATTTTTTTCATATATTTCCTCCTGCATTCAATATACTGTTTAACTCAAATATTTTAGTATTACGTTTGTTTTTAACGGTTAAAAGTTTAAGTAACATTTCAAGCTCTTTAGACTGTTTTATAAGTACGTCCGAAATAGAAACAATCCCCTCGTTATAACGTGTTCTGTAGTTTTCATACACTTTATTTGCAAACTTTAACTGTTTCTCAAAACTTTTCACATCTGCATTTTCACTAAGTATTTCAGTTTGTAGCTTTTTCACTTGTAAAGCGATACCACTTTTGGCTAAATCAACTTGGTTTTGTACCATCATATAATTTACTTTAGCACGTTCAAGATTAGCCGCATCGATACCACCATTAAAGATATTCCAGTTTAACTGAAATCCAACGGTATACGAATCTTTATCTCGAAATTCATTCCAAAATTTATTGTCGGCAGACCCATACTCTGCAAAAGCACCAAGCGTTGGCAAAAAATTTGCTTTTTCCACATTCAATGCCATTTTAGTAATTTGTAACCCCAAAAGTGCTTTTTGTATGTCAATATTATTGCTTTCAACATCTACTTTATCTGCTTGAGGCATAGGCGCCATATCATTGACTTTTTTAATGGAACTTACTTCCGTGTTAAGTAAAAATGAAAGAAACTGATAGGCCAAATCTTTGTTGAGTTTGGCTTGATTATACATACTTTGTGCTTCTGCTTTGCGCGACTGAACTTCTAATAAATCAATATCTTGAGCATATCCCTCTTTTTGCATCGTATGTACGATGGATTCTAATCGCTTAATATTCTTAATGATTTTAGAAAGGTTTGAAATGTAGTTGCTTACCAATGAAATGTCATAAAATGCTTTTTTAGTTTGAAATACTTTTTCATTAAGAAGTTTTTGTGTGTCATACTGACTCATACGGTGCATCGCTTTTGTGATACGGCCATACTCTGTCAGTTTCCCACCGGTGTATACAGGAAGCATGTAAGATATCTTCGTTTGATAATGATTTCGCGCTTCAGGATAGTTTAAATTATCTGGTTGTGTGGCAAGGAGGGTTCCACCTCCATCAAATGTAGGGCTTCCTGGTGTGATAGTATCCATTTGGCCAATAAACTCATCAAACCCAAAAGAGCCGAAATCTGCTTCTCTACTCTGTAACTTAAATCCAAAGACATTCCCTGCATCATTAGAGCGTAACCCCATCACACTTGCATCCAACTTACCATAATGGTGCCCTTTTGCAGCGTTTGCTTCATACGCTTTCATTTGTTCGGTAAAACGAGATATTTTTAACTCTAAGTTATCTTTATCTAACATCTTTATTGCATTTTGAAGACTGAGGTTTTGTATCCCCGCAGAAACATACAACGGAGCCAATAGCAATAGCCATATATACTTTTTAATCATCATAATTATACTCCCATATTAGTAATTATTATAACAAAAGATACCCATAATATACTTGTAAATAGGGGTATTTTTATCTATTTAATAGGAGAGATTATATCTTATATAAGATTAAATTATGTTTAGTATACTTTTAAATTATATACTTAGATTATTGATTGCTGTACCGCAGGGAGATTCTCCCTACTATGTAACCCTATAGACTCGCGTGAGATACGCTTATACACGCTTTAAGAGATGAAAGCTCATCTAGTATATTTTTAGTGACCGTACCGTCTACACGGACAATAGCCAAAGCCTGTTGCTTGGAGTCACGACCAAGTCTAAAATCTGATATATTCAGTCCATTGTCTGCCATGATCTTACCCACATCACCAATCACCCCTGGAGTATCGGTATTTCTAAAAAATATCATCGTGCCTTTTGGTTCAACATCTAAAATATAGTCATCGATCTCAATAATACGTTGTTCTGTATCATCAAAAACTGTACCTGCTATAGAGAGGGTTCCCGCAGAAGTAGTTAATTTGACACCTACTTTATTTGTAAATCCAGAGTTATTTGCCTTGACTTCCTTTGTAATACCTATACCACGTTCTTCAGCGACAAATTCAGCATTAACGTAATTGACTTGGTCACCTACAGATTCTGTAAGTACACCTACGGTTGCAAAAGTACCCATAGACTCAATATAATCAGCTACAGGACCTGCTGCCGTCACTTTAATAGACTTCACGGCAGACTTAGTGATCTGAGCAGACAAATGTCCTATTTTTTGAATGAGTTCAAGGTATGGCTTCACAAAGTTAGGTAATTCATTTTCTTTGATTGGTAAGTTGAGTGCATTAGGGTAAGAGATACCTTTGGCTGCAGCAATAGCATTTTCAGCCGCTTGGATAGCTATATTTTTTTGTGACTCTTTCGTATTTGCACCAAGATGAGGGGTAACTGTCACATTGTCCAGATCTAAGAAAGGATGGTCAGTTGCAGGTTCTTTGTCAAATACATCTATACCGGCCATCGCTATCTTACCATTCGTAAGCCCTTCCAAAAGAGCCTCTTCACTATAAAGTCCTCCTCTAGCACAATTAATGAGTATCACCCCATCTTTCATTTTTGCAATCTCTTCTTTACCGATCATACCAACAGTCTCACTGTTTTTAGGTGTATGTATGGTAATAATATCACATGCCAAAATATCTTCAAAGTTTTTAGTGTAAGCTACATCTAAGTCTGTTGCTTTTGAAGGGTCTATATAGGGGTCAAATGCCAAAACGTTCATTTCAAACGCCTTAGCACGTATTCCCACACGAGAACCAATATTACCAAAACCGATGATACCTAATTTTTTATCTTTAAGTTCTGTACCGTACCAATCTTGTCTTCTCCATACACGGTCAAGTTTCAAGTTGTTGTGCGCGTAAGGGAACTGTCTTACACATGAAAGAAGGTGTGCCATCGTAAGTTCTACTGCTGCGATAGTATTGGCTGTAGGGACATTCATAATGACAATACCTTGTTTAGAAGCACCAGGAATGTCAACATTATCCACACCCACCCCTGCACGTACGACTGCTGTTACTTTACTTGCTGCTGCTAAAAAAGCCTCATCTACATCGGTAGAGGAACGCGTGATAGCCACATCTGCTAAAGGAATAATATTAGAAATAAGCGTATCTTTAGGCTCATCTGCTGCATTTATAAGTTCTATCTCACTGTCATTAGCAAGGATATCCAAACCCTCTTGATGTATATGGTCACAAACAACAATTGTTTTTTTTGACATATCAAAACCTTTTTTGTAATTTTAATGTACTAAGCAGTACGAAGACATGCAAACCTATTTAGGTTTGCATACACTAAAGTATGCCTTTCATGGGACATGCTTTAGCGAAGTATTATAGTGTATTATTTTTTAAGTATATCGCCAAAAGCATCACCAAGTGTCATGCTATCATCTTGATCAAGATTGAGTTGCTCCATCGCTTCTCTTTCTTCTTGACGCTCAAGTTTCTTTACAGATACTCTAATTCTGTCGTTATTGACATCAATAAAACTAATAACTCCTGTAATCTCTTGCCCTTTTTCAATCTCTTCAAATTTCAATGGATGTAAATCTTCTGTTCTGATAAGTGCATCAATGTTCTCTTCAAGAGAGATAAATACACCAAAGTCTTTTGTATCTTTTACTGTACCAGTGACGATAGAACCATTTTTGTGTGTTTCTGCAAAAGCTTTTACAGGTGAGGCTTCAAGTGCCTTTTTACTCAATGAAATTTTACCTGCATCTTTGTCTATTTTGATGATTTTAACTTCTACTTCATCACCCATTGCAAGTTCAGACTTAGCATTTTTAGATTTATCCCAAGAGATTTCTTGATTATGTAAAAGACCTTCTACTGTACCCACTTTTACAAATGCGCCAAAGTCAGTAATCGATGTAACCGTACCTTTTACCACATCTCCAACTCTGTGCTCAGCTGTAAATGCATCCATAGGCTTAGGTAAAAGACTCTTAAGACTTACTCTAAGTCTTCTTCCCTCTTTATCTACTTCAATCACTTCTACATTGATCTCAGAGTCATTTTCCAAGTAATCTTTTGGGTGTTTCACATTTTTATCCCAAGATATTTCAGAAACATGAAGGAATGCTTCAAGATCTTCCCCAAGATCAACAAATACACCATAAGGCTCGATGTTTGAAACAGTAGCAGTTACTGTATCTCCCACACCGATAATAGCATCAATGTCAGCCCAAGGATCAGGGTTGGCATCTTTGATCGATAAGGAAAGGTGTCTTTTCTTTTTATCATACTCAAGAGCGATGACATTCACTTCATCACCTTCAGCAAAGTATTTCGAAGGGTTCACAGGGCCTTTGTGAGAGATTTGTGAGTAGTGAACAAGACCATCCATACCACCAACATCTACAAACATACCGTAAGAAGTAATTTTCTTGATTGTTCCAATGACGGGTTCTTTGTTTTCAAGTAATGCACCAACGATTTCATCTGTTTTAGCTTTATCACGCTCAATCAGCTCTTTTCTTGAAACAACGACTGAACCTTTTTCTTTATCAACTTTAACAATCACCGCTTTGACTTTTTTACCCTTAGGATCCACTTTTGAAGAAAGGTAAGAGAGTGTACGAGGCATAAAGAATTCTAAACCATCCACCTCAACAACGTATCCACCCTTGTTCGTCTTTGTTACAATACCTTCAATAATGTACTCTTGCGCTTCATCATACTCAGCGATAAATTCATTCAGTGCTACACGAGACAAGGCTGCTTTATAAGAGATACGCCCTCTACCCATGTTCACTACATTAATGCTGTCATTGACTGCAAATAAAACAGTACCATCTTCATCTGTGATCTCAGTAAGCTCAAGATTTGCATCTTTTCCTCCACCGATATCTACTACCACTAAGTTGTCTTTCTCATCAATCTTAACGATTGTACCCGTCACTAAATCACTTTTTGACTCTGATTTCTTAAACGATTCCTCAAGCATCGCCTCAAAATCTACATCTTCTATTTCGATATCTTCGAACTTCATACCTATCCTTATGTGTACACAAATTTTGCGCTATTATACCTAAAATAATTATGAGGTGGCTTACAAAAAAGTGACAAAAAGTTTAAGAAAAGTTTAAAAAATAGATACACTCTTTAAGACATCAAAATATGTAGGAAAAGTCTTCGCTGTACACTCGGGGTCATTAATAGTCACTGAGACTGGATCTAATGCTAAAAGGGAAAAACACATCGCCATTCTGTGATCGTCATACGTATCTATGGCTGCATGCTTTAATTGTGAAGGAGGGGTGATTTTCAAATAGTCTTCTCCCTCTTCTACCTCAGCCCCTACTTTACGAAGTTCAGTGGCCATCGCAAAAAGTCTATCTGTCTCTTTCACTCTCCAGTTGTAAATGTTTCTTAGTGTAGTGGTGCCTTCTGCAAATAGTGCTGTAGTGGCGATGGTCATAGCAGCATCTGGTATGTGATTGAAATCCATATCTATGTTACGCAGCGCATCTCTTGTGACAGATACATAGTTCTCACTCCACTCCACTCGTGCGCCCATCTGCTCTAACACATCTACAAACGCTATATCACCTTGTATACTGTTTCTTCCTATACCTGTGACTTTTACTGTACCGCCTTTGATGGCAGCAGCGGCCAAGAAGTACGAAGCAGAAGAAGCATCGCCCTCTACCATATAGTTTTCTACCGCTTTGTAGGTTTGTCCTGCTTTAATGTTAAACCTTTTGTACTCATCATTCACTACCTCTACACCAAACTTCTGCATAATATCGAGCGTGATGTCAATGTAGGGCTTAGATACTAGCTCACCTAAGATGGAGATAGTCATATCGTTCTTTGCCAGTGGCGAAGCTAACAAAAGTGCCGTTAAAAACTGGCTGGAAATACTGCCGTCTATCGCCACTTTGCCACCGTTTAGGCCGTCTGCAGTTATCTGCAGTGGTGGGTAGCCCTCATTTTCAAGATAGCTTATGTCAGCTCCTGCCTCACGTAAAGCATCTACCAGGTGTCCGATGGGTCTCTCTTTCATACGAGGTTCTCCCGTAAGCACGTAAGTACCTTTGCCTAGACACAATGCCGCACAAAGCGGACGCATCGCAGTACCTGCGTTGCCTAAAAAAAGTTCTTGAGGATTCATATGTTGCAAAGCACCTGCATTACCTATAACCCTACACTCCGTTTTATCTTCAGACAATGTGTACTGGATACCCAATTGCTTTAAAGCATTAAGCATATGTCTGGTGTCATCACTCTCAAGTAAGTTAGTGATGTGTGTAGTCCCCTCAGCCAAAGCAGCCAAAAGCAAAGCCCTGTTAGACAAAGACTTAGAACCGGGAAGATTGATCTCGCCATGGATGTGTTTGATG
Source organism: Sulfurovaceae bacterium (assembly GCA_963698695.1). GTDB lineage: Bacteria > Campylobacterota > Campylobacteria > Campylobacterales > Sulfurovaceae > Sulfurovum. The sequence goes on from CAVORT010000003.1 coordinate 38,887, forward strand.
GGCTTTAGGGTCAAAGATTTCATTAAGCTTCTATCTTCTTCATCTCTAGGATTTTATCTATCACGTTCTGTACTATCCAGTCAGGGGTGGACGCCCCTGCTGAGATACCACAAAGGTTTTTATCGTCAAACCATGAAGCTTCAAGTTCTCTTTCGTTTTCTATGAGATAACTCTCTTTACAGTCTCGCTCACAGATACTATGTAACTGCTTCGTATTAGAAGAGTGTTTTCCGCCTATTACTACCATCACATCAGCTTTTTTAGCCAGTTCAGACGCGGCATCTTGGTTTTCAAAAGTGGCATTACAAATAGTATTGAACACCCGTATCTCTTTACGTGTAGCCATCAATGCAGTGACAATTTTCGCAAAATCTTCAGGTTTTTTTGTCGTCTGTGAAACAACTGCAACCTTACCTTTAAGAGGCAAAGTATCTAATTCCTCGGGCTGAAGCACTATAAATGCATCTTTTGCATCATGGGCATAACTTACCACCCCTTTTATTTCAGGATGGTCTGCATCTCCAAAGATAACAACACTATAGCCATCTTCACTCATCTTTGCAACGATATTTTGAGGGGTGGTGACATAAGGGCATGTCGCATCTATAATTTGACCCTCTTTTTTGTGAAGCGCTTCAAGTTCCTCTTTAGGGATACCATGCGTACGAATGACAACCGTATCATTAGGTTTGACATCATTCAAACTTCTTGCGATATCAATATTAAAACCCTTTTTAAGTCTGTCTATCTCATCTTTGTTATGGATAAGAGGACCATAGGTTACCGATCCTTTATGTTCCTCAGCCATCTCTATGGCTCTCTTCACACCAAAACAAAATCCATAACTGGAAGCTAATTGTATTTTCATTGTTTCACCTCAATTGGGCATGACACGCTGTCTCAAGACTGGTCATAATCTGACCCATCACCGCTTCAATATCGCTCTCTTCAAGTGTTTTTTCCATCGATTGTATGAAAAAACGTATGGTAAGACTCTTTTTATCTCCGAGTTTCTCATCTTCATAAATATCGATAGGATAAATATCTTTGAGTAAAGGAAGTGCCAGTCCATTCAGCACTTGGGCTACTTCGTAATAATACATCGATTTGTCTATGACTACTGAGAGATCTTTATACACCCCTTGAAACTTTGAAATAGGTACAGCATTGACATGCTTAGGCATGAATGCATCAAAATCAAGTTCTGCAATGAAGGTCTCTGGTATATCAAAATTCTCCTGTACTGTAGGGTGAAGCTTAGAGATAAACCCACATACTTTTCCTCCTACAATGACATTTGCAGACTGATAAGGATGGATGAGTCCATTTTCATACGTACAAGGTACCAGTTCAAATGCCCCTATAACTGCTCCTACTTTTTGCGTGAAAGAAGCAAAGTCTATCATTTGTGGTTTACCTGCATTTCTGACATTTTCACCTTCAAGTTGTCCTGAAAAAACAAAAGACATCACTTCACTTTGTTCTCTTTTGGAACCAAATACTGCACCCATCTCAAACAGCGGGATGGATTTTTTGGTATGACTCACATTACGTTTTACCGCATTCAACAAATTGACTAAAATCGTAGATCTGAGTGTGTTAAGCTCTTCCGCTATGGGATTAGCAAGTTCTAACGCTTCTTCTATAGTTGAAAATGCATACTTCTCTAACAATGCCTTCTCTGAAAATACATAAGAGACATTTTCATAAAATGCTGCGCCTACGGCTCTGTTTTTAAACTCTTTTTTTGCTTTGTATCGATCTGTTGTAGTGTTTAAACGGGCTTGCTCTGCAAATACAAAAGGTTTGGGTGCTATATTGTTAATCCCTACAATACGTACAACTTCTTCAGTAATATCTTGAATATGTTTAATGTCATGTCTAAAAAGCGGTACGACGATTGCCAACACATCATCACCCATCGCACTGACTTCAAATCCAAGCTTATGCAAAATAGTTGCTATTTTACCTATCTCGATATCCATGCCAATGATAGACGATACTTCTTTGGCATCCACGATCACTGTTACATGTTCTCTTTCAACATAGACATTCAATGAGCCTTCATAACAAGAGATATCTGTATACTGATCCATTAAAGAAGCCAACATAGAAAGCCCAAAAGTAAGATCTGGGTTGGATCCTCTTGATGTTTTATAGTAAAGATCATCTGTTTTTGATGCATTCTGAGCTACAGCTTCTACTAAAGTGTCAGGGTTGATATAAGAAGCTTCCAGTAAAAGTGCTTTTGTCTCATCGTTTGCTTTAGCATCTTTAGTTTGGTTCGCTCCTACAACAGAAAGAACATTTCCTTTTCCTATTATTTCCATAATGCCTTGCGTATTTTCACGAGTAAGTACAGAAACTTTATGACTCTCTTCATTACGGAACACCACACTGTCATAAGCACGTAACACCACACCTGTAGTATGTGTAGCATACGCAAGTAAAGAAGCTAGCTTGCCCTCTACTTCCACACTGACCATTTTTAAACGTAGTTTAACAAGAAGCCCCTCAGAAATCTTATCAACAGTGGCTAGCTTATAATGCAAATCTGCATCCATATGACCTTCAGTATGGAGCTCCGCTTCTCTGGCAATGCCAAGTTTGATTTTATCTACTTGTTTGTACTCAAATACTTTCATCTCTAAGTCTAAGGCGGCACATAAATCTCGTGCTACACCATACACAGAAAGACAGTCTCCCCTGTTCGCTGTCAATTCAAGCTCTATGATGGTATCAGCTACCTTTTCATAAGTCCCCAATGACCGCCCCACTTCAAGCGCACCAATACTTGCATCAAGTATCATAATACCTTTACCGATATCTGGCAGGCCAAGTTCAGAAGAAGCACATACCATACCTTCAGATTCTACACCACGAAGTTTCGCATGTTTGATTTTAAAGTCTCCAGGAAGCATGGCACCTATGGTTGCTACAGCCACATACTCTGCATCTACCACATTCGCAGCGCCACAGACTATCTGTCTTGTTCCTGAACCAACATCTATCTGACATACATTCAGTTTGTCAGCATCGGGGTGTTTTTCTACGGAAAGTATCTTTCCTACCACCACATTTGTATCTATCTCTATGTGATTGATGCTATCCACTTCTAACCCGATGGCATTAAATGTTTCATATAGCTTTTCATTAGACACAGTACTAAGGTCTACAAATTCATTTAGCCATGATCTTGTTACTATCATCTAAACTGCTCCAATAATCTTATATCTCCCTCAAACAAAGACCTGAGGTCTGGTATCTTGTGCATGAGCATCGCAAAACGCTCAACCCCTAGACCAAAGGCATATCCACTGACATTTTCATATCCTACTGCTTTAAAAACATTAGGATCTACTATCCCACAGCCAAGTACTTCCAACCAACCTGTGTGTGAACAGATACGACAGCCCTCACCCTCACAAAAGATACAGCTTATGTCCACTTCTGCAGATGGCTCCGTAAACGGGAAGAAGCTTGGTCTAAAACGCACTTCCACCTCACCAAACATGTATTGTAAGAAATCAGTAAGTATCGCCTTCAGGTTCGCAAAACTTACTTTACCTTTATCATCTACCACCAATCCCTCGACCTGGTGAAACATCGGTGTATGTGTCACATCAAAGTCACGTCTAAACACAGTCCCCGGTGCAATCATGCGGATTGGAGGTTTCGTTTCCAACATCGTACGTATCTGTACAGGTGAAGTATGTGTTCTAAGAAGTCCACCATCCTTAAAATAAAATGTATCTTGCATATCTCTTGCGGGGTGGTACTTAGGAAGGTTCAGTGCTTCAAAGTTATGAAAGTCATCTTCTACCATTGGTCCAGACTCTACCGCAAAATTCAGTGCGACAAAGTAGTCGATGATTTTGTCCATCGTCTCCATTACAGGATGTAAAGCCCCCTTTTGAGCCAGTGTGCCATACAAAGAGACATCAATGGCTTCAGACTTCAATACCGCTTCTATCGCTTCAACTTTGAGTACTTCATAACGGTCATCAAAGGCACTTTGGAGTGCTGCCTTATTTTTATTGAGGCCTTCTGCAAATGCTTTTTTTTCAGGACCAGGGACGTCCTTCATCTTTGCAAACTCAGAAGCCAAGACACCTTTTTTACCAAAAAGTTCTACACGTACTTTTTCTAAACTTTCAAGCGAATCAGCTTGAACAATTTTCTCTTCCAATTCTTTCATTCAATTCCATTTGTGTCGTAATAATTATGGTGATTTTATCCAAAAGTTACTAATACCGTGATTTATTGCCTCTTTTCTGTGTTATAATTCAAACTATAAATCATACTAAAGGACACATTTATGTGTATATTTTGCAAAATAGTAAACAAAGAAATACCTAACAACACAGTAGCAGAAAATGAAAATTTTCTAGCCTTTCATGACCTCCATCCTAAAGCACCTATCCATATACTTATTATCCCTAAAAAACATGTAGACTGCTTTCAAAATGTCACAGCGGAAACGATGGCTGGACTGACTACTTTTACTCAGGAAGTGGCACGTTTAGTAGGTGTTGATGAAACGGGTTATCGACTCATTACCAACAATGGGGAAGATGGAGGACAAGAGGTGGAACACTTGCATTTTCATATGCTCGGTGGAGCAGCTATACCGTGGGATCATACCCATGAAGACAATCATAAGTCTTTGTAGAAAAATGTGCGTTAGTTAACGCACACTACGCATCTATCTCTTCTAACTTCAAGTCATACTCGGCCACGATCTTATCATCTTTTTCAGTAGCTATTTCTAAACGTTCAAAAAATGCATCTATCTCCTGCTGGACGAGCCCCTACTTCTTTGGAGAGTTCCATGATGACATCATTATCACCCGTATGTGAAGCCTTTTCTAAAGCTTCATTCTTGACAGCTATCTCAGCCTCAAGACCTTCTATCTTCTCTTCACAAAGCTTGATCTCTTTGGTATAAGGTTTTCTGACTTCATTACGTTCTTGCGTGACTGCTTTACGAAGTTTTTTACGCTCTTTATGGTTGATCTTGGGCTTTTTCTTTTTAGGGGCTAGCACCTGCTTCTTCTTCCCAGCCTATCTTCTCCAAAAAGTCCGCATAAGTACCGTCAAAATACTCTGCTCCTCCTTTGTGAAAGATAATGAGTGCATCCGCTAAACGATGTAGTAACATTTCCGAGTGTGTGACCATGATGAGTGAACCTTCAAAAGCATCTATAGCATCAGCCAATGCATCGATCGACTGCATGTCAAGGTGGTTGGTAGGCTCATCTAGAAATAGTAAATTTGAAGGCATAGCGATGATTTTACCTAACATCACACGGCTTCGTTCTCCCCCAGAGAGGACTTCTACCTTCTTATCTCCAAGTTCACCTGAAAACATCATACGTCCTGCGATGTTTCTTGCTTGTGGTATACCTATCTCTTTACTCATAGAGGCTATCTCATCTACGATGGTACTTTTGACATTAAGTCTTTCGATGTTCGTCTGTCCAAAGTGTGCAAGCACCGTTGAAGGGTGAAACTCAAGTTTTCCTTGCTGATGTTCAAGTTCTCCTGCTAGATAGTTCAGTAAAGTAGATTTACCCTTACCGTTTTTTCCGATGATAGCCAAACGTCTACCCTTCTCCATAGCAAAAGTGATACCTTGAAACAACGGTTCCTCAGGGTCATACCCAAAGCCAAGATCATGGGCCCGAAAAAGTACTTTTGCCGGGGTGTCTTTATAGTTAAACTTAAAAGACAAGTTTGTATCCGTCGCCAAGTCTTCCATATCATCCATCTTGTCTAACTCTTTTTGTTTAGACTGTGCTAAAGCAGCGGTAGAAGCTCTGGCTTTATTTCGTGCTACAAATTCTTCCAGTTCTTTACGTTTTTTATCTTGATTTGCTTTTGTTTTTTCATAGGTCTCATCTTCCATTTCAAGTGTTGAGTAGTATTTATAACTATCACCCTGCACCATACGAAGGCCTTTACGCTGTACACCCATCGTATGGGTACTCACAGAGTCCATAAAATCACGGTCATGCGTTATGAGTATCACTTCACCATCAAACTCCTGTATGAACGTTCTTAACCAACGTAAAGAAGGCAAGTCAAGGTAGTTGGTAGGTTCATCGAGTAAGAGCATATTTGGCTCAGTTGCAAGTAATTTAACCAGGTTTATACGTATCTGGTATCCACCTGAGAAACTCATAGGGTCTTTGTCTAAGTCTTCTTCAGAAAACCCAAGACCAAAAAGAAGTTTTTCTATCTTATAAAAGTTCCACTGTTCATCTTCAGGAAGTACCAAAGCACATTCTTCACGTACCGTTTTTTCTGTAAAAACAAGGTGTTGTTTTAACGTCCCTATCATATAGTTTTTAGGAATACTCACATCCCCTGAGTCATAGCTCTCTTCACCCAGTATGATTTTAAAAAGGGTCGATTTTCCAGAACCGTTACGCCCCACAAATCCTATCTTTTGGTTTGAAGCAAGTTTAAGGTTCACATCACTAAAAAGGGTCTGCCCACCGAAGCTTTTAGAGAGGTTTGTAAGTTGTATCATTAAGTCATCCGTATAAAAGTAATTTTGTGGAATTATAGCAGAAACATATTATGTGACTAATCACCCAGAGAAATCCAACAACAAAAAACCTAAGATATGGTATGCTCATAAGAAAAGAATACCCATGAAAGAACTCATCTTCGTACTAGACCCTATGTGCTCTTGGTGCTGGGGTTTCCATCCTGTGATGAAAGAACTACGGCAAAAACATGCAGATAGCTACAAATACTCTTTAATAGTAGGTGGTTTACGTACCACTGGGCAGATGATATGGAACGTACAAAACAAAGAGTACCTCAAACAAAACTGGAACGCCGTAGCAAGTAAAACAGGACAACCCTTTTCCCCTGCACTACTCAACAGACCTTCCTTTGACTACAACACCTACCCCGCATGCAAAGCCCTGGTTACCGTAAGAGAACTTTGGGGAGACCAAGCCTCTTTTGACTATCTCTCAGACATCCAAGAAGCCTTTTACAAAAACGGTCAAGACATCACTTCCCTAGATGTGCTCACAGGCTATGTCCCTCAGGACAAAGAGACATTTTTGGACTTTTACCACAGCCAAAGAGCAGAGCTCCTCATGCAACACGATTTTTCAAAAGCACGTTCCATGGGCGCCAACAGTTTTCCCTCAGTGGTAAAGATAGATAAAGACGGTCACATGGTATGCATCAACGGCTATAGAAGTCTCGAAGAGATTTTAGCTGTCTAGCCTACCTGTCATCTTTGCCAACATACACTTGACAACATCTCCAAATATGCTATAGTGAAGTATGAAAATACAACTATGTAAAAAATTCTCCAAAGTACATAAGTTAGAGCTAAAACTTACTCAAGCTTTTCCTGATGAAACCATCGTAGTCAAATCATGTATCAGTATGTGTAAACAATGTAAAAAACAACCTGTAGCAAAAGTCAATGGCAAAAAGCTCAAAGCCCAACGTATCTCAAAGCTCATCAGCAAGATAGACGAACGTTAAAACCTACGAACCACAAGCACCACCAAAACCATCTTCAGTAGTGATGCTACCCAAAGAGATAAGTCCTTCTTTTTCTACTATCGTCTCACCATTGTGCACTATGGTGTACGTCACTTTCACCGAATCACGGATAGAATTTACCGTCGTACAGTAACTCTCTAAAGAAGCGCCTATATAACGCTTCGCCTTCGTCTCATCAAAGTCACTCTCAAAATCGTAGATGATGTGCATAGCACGAAACTTCATAGGTACCGTATCTGTGCGTTCTATCTCAGCTGACACTTTGTAGTTGCGCACTTCAAAGCCGTCTTTCTCAGCCATCATCACTAAGTCTATCCCTGTACACCCTATAATGCCCGTTGCAAAGTACTCCACTGGAGTGATCTCTTTACAGTCTAACGTATAAGAAGACTTGAGGGTATTTGCTTTAAAGGTTTTATCGCCTGTGTATTCTACCGATACATTCATTTTTATTTCTCTTTCTTCTATTTATTTTTAGTCAAATTTGATCAATACACTAAGTATATCAAAACAATACTTACCCACGAGAAACCACAGAGTAAAAAACACCTAAGAAGTCAAAGCTTATCTAACATTAAGCATAACCAATGTAAAACCTTCTTATGACACTTGATAACCTTACATTACAAACCCCATACCTTTCGCTTGACAGCGAATTTTATGAATTGACCGACTCCACACCCCTTGATGATCCTTATCTCATAAGCTTCAATCCCAATGCAGCAAAACTGATTGGTCTTGAGAGTAAAAGTGGTGATGACCCTCGTTTTCTAGCACTACTCAATGGTACATTCTCCCTTGAAGGTGCGCGCCCATTTTCTATGTGTTACGCTGGACATCAGTTTGGACATAATGCACCACGTTTAGGAGATGGAAGAGCCATCAACCTAGGAAGCATCAACGGCTGGAACCTTCAAACCAAAGGCAGTGGCGAAACATATTATTCTCGTACAGCAGACGGTCGCACTACGATACGCTCATCCATACGAGAGTACCTCATGGGTGAGGCAATGCACCATCTTGGTATTCGCACTACCCGTGCCCTTGGTATCATCGGGTCACAGACAAAAATCTTACGAAGTCAGATGGAACCTGCAGCCATCGTCATGCGTATGTCTCCAAGCTGGGTACGTTTTGGTACATTTGAGTACTTTTACTATTTTAACGAACACGACAAACTCAAAACGTTAGCTGACTACGCTATCACGGAGTCTTATCCTCATCTTCAAAGAGGATGAAGACCGTTACTTCAAGTTTTTTTCTGAAGTGCTTGAGCGTACAGCCAAGCTCATCGCTCAGTGGCAAGGCATAGGGTTTTGCCATGGCGTGATGAATACAGACAACATGTCCATCGCAGGCCTTACCATGGACTATGGGCCTTTTGCCATGTTAGATGATTTTGACTTCGGATTTGTCTGTAACAAGACCGACAAAGCAGGTCGCTACAGTTATGGAGATCAGCCCAATGTCTCCTACTGGAACCTCACCATGCTCTCAAAAGCACTCTCTCCTCTCATCGACAAAGAGAGGATGCAAAAGAAGCTAGATGATTATGGTGCGTTTCTCTATCCGGATGCTTACATAGAGGTGATGTCACAAAAACTTGGACTTGAGTTAAAACTGGAAGAGGATGCCAAGCTCATCACAAACCTAGTGGGTACATTGCAAGATGCTTACGTGGACTATACACTATTCTTTCGGACACTAAGCCGTTACGATGGTGAGAGGATGCCTCTCTTTGAGCTTGCCATGAACCCAGTACCTATAGACAGCTGGCTAAATCTGTATGATGCACGCTTAGCAAGGAAACCCGCACCCAACACAGCGCCAAGAAGCCATGCTACAAGACCAACCCAAAGTATGTTTTAAAAAACCATATGCTTCAAGATGCCATCACAGATGCATTACGTGGGGATTTTTCTAAGGTAGAGACACTTCTTCATATCGCGGCACATCCTTATGATGAACTACCGGAGTTTGAACACCTGTCGAAGGAAACACCAGAAGAACACAAAAACATCACGCTTTCTTGTTCTTCATAGTGCTGTAGCACCATAAAAATATCTATACTATGATCCCACTGATAGTTATAGTATACCTTTCGTATATGGTCTGGTTTCATACCACGAAGTTTCATATCTGCTCTTTCATCAGCGATATGTTCTTTTTTGATGTCGATAAGAAACTCCCATCTCTTTACTAGTATTTCTCTTATCTCTGCTTCAAAGTCACCCTCATACTCTGGGAAAGCAGCATTTAACTTCTCTACCATCTCTGAGAATGCTGTCTTTTTTAGAAGCTCTAGTTGCTCTACTGGATGTGTTTTCTCAACTTCTACTAGCTGAGTCCATGCATTCACCACCGCAGCAGCTAACTCCTCTGCATAGTTACCCTCATATTCAGGAGTGTTTTCATCTAGCTTCATCACTAAGTCGGCCAGTGTATTGTCATTAAGGATGTCAAGCTCTGCCTCAAAACCTTGAAGCTCAGCCTCATACTCCGCTGCATCGTTATAGAGTGCTGCTATCTTAGCATTGTTTGCACTTCTAGCATTGGCAGGTATGCGAGGTGCAGAGTCTTCACTCACCCCATGCTCTTCTTTTAGTGCATCCTTTTGCATTTCCATGATACGTCTATTTTCACCACCAGCCATCTTCTATTCCTTTATACATCATAATTTTTCATAATACAACTACATTTATTTACCTGTAGTATACAGTTATCTCTAACGGATTCTATCAGTAAATGCTTATGAAGTCTTTAAGTTTTGGAGAAATGATTGATAGCGAGTTTTTTAAGCAAGAGATTATTCACTAATTTTCATGCTTTGTGTAGGTATGCAAAGAGGGAAATTAGATTTGTGGTGGGCTATGAATTATATTTTTAAGTTGAAGTAATGTTTTCATTTCACCTTAGGAGAGATGGAATGAGAGATCTTCATATTGAGTTTAAAAACGCCATTTACTTCGGAGAGAATTTCATCTTTTCTTCTTAAGATATCTTGTTTTACAGGATTCATCATTTAGCCTTTTTACTATGGTATATAAGATTATCATACTTCCTTAACAGTAAAAAGAATCTGAAGTAGGTGACCGGAGATTGGGGTATCCCTTCCCCAACAATAAAAATGAAATATACATGGAAATTTTATAGTCTAAAATATAAATTAATTGATTATTTAAAGTATGTATGAACACGTACAATATAGGAACAAAAAATAAAAGAATAATAAACTTATTGTACTTCAATGGCTCCTATATCTACTGATTCATTTTTATCCTTGTTCCCATCAACTACTCTAGGATTACCTAGAATATCTAACTGTATTCTATCATCAAATAATGTTAAACCAGCATCTATTGCTGCTGACTCTAATGAAGGTGTAAAATCACCTGATTCTATATCAATTAACAAAGGATCATCGATTAAATTATCATTTAATTGATGTAGGTATGATATTTCACTTACTATATTTTTAGTCACATTATTATCTTTATCATATTCATATTCATCTTTTATATCTATCCCATTTCCATATACAATATTATTTTTTACAAGAACACCATCTGTTTGATGAACATAAACACCAACTTCTTCATTATTAATTACCGTATTATTAATTATCTTTATAAATGTATTATGTACCGCACCTAGCCAACCACCTAAATATATACCTCGTTTATTCTCATAAATAATATTATTATCTATAAGTATATCTGCTGAATAAGTAGTTTTAGGATTTTCAGGAAAACTTTCTAAAACTACAGCAACTTGATTATTAACAAATATATTTTTAGTCACTCGTATATTTATTTCTTCAAAATTTATAACCCATGGAGAAATTCCTATTGTTGCATATTCACTTTGATTATCTATGAAAATATTATTTTCTATATTAATATTGGCATGATAATAAGACTGTAGAAAGACTGCATGTTTTTGATTATAACTACTACTCTCGTTATGAAAACAATTTTTAACGGTAAATCCCTTAATAGTAATCTCAATATTATCTGTAATTTCTATACAATAATTGCTATTGTTTCCTGTAATAACCGTCTCGTTTGGTCCTTGTTCAGATACAATATCTAACTTCCAGTTTTTATCTACATTATAAAGGTCTGCTGGTATACCTGCATGTATGACTGGTTCAGATACATCTTTGCTATAATATGTTCCAGGCATTACAATAATTTGATCAGATTGACTATTTTGTATTTTCGCTTGAACGTTTTCATCAAACTGAGATAAAAATGAATATCTAATTGCATCATCTATAGTTTGATAACATGGCACACGACCACTACATTCTCCCAAACTATCAACGTAAAAAAAATTTTGTTCTAATGTTATATCTTGTTCAATATTATTACTGTTACCAGTTCCTCCACTACCTCCACAAGCTGTTAAAATAAATAGACTTACACTCCATACTAAATAAATTTTTAAATTCATAATTTTATCCCCCCTCTTTTTTCATACTTAATTATTATAAAATTTCGTCTGAAGCTACCCAAGTTTTCAAATTTTCAACCTGCTCCAAAGTCCTCACAGTAGCAGTACAACCTTCAGACTGACGGGCATTCATAGAAGCATGATTATCAAGGAGTGCTACGACACCTTCACCTATGAACGTCATACTACTTTTCATCCAAATACCCACTAAAAACTTCTCTAACAAAATCCTTCAAAATCTCCAAGATGTTTTTCTACTATAGCCACAACTATCTCAATGTTTAAATTCTGATAGTCATGTACCGCGATATTTCTAAAACCAACCATTCCTTGCATCTGTTTACAAATGTCTTTAGAGATGATGTCTGCTTCTAAAAGCATATCAAAAAGCTCACGGCTTGTGTTTGGGAGTCCTAGATGTTTAGCTTTTACGATGTGTGTGGCGATGTCTATGCTTGCTTGCGAGGCACGCTCCAAGTTGAGTATGACAGAGTCCTGTTTCGTATGGTTCTCTTCAAACTCATCTTCATGGCCTACATACTCTTCTCGTATACGCATCAAACATCTCTCAATAGTCTGAATCTTGTTTAACACCACATCAGGCATATGGTTTTCCAAATACAGACTTATTTTTCATTATCTCATCTACTATAGGCTTACGCTCTTCTTGAAAACGCAGGTAAAAGCTATATGCTAAAGTTTCAAAACTCTCCACATCATAACCACCCCCATAGATACGAGACCCTGTAGAAAGTATCTGATAACGAAAGATAGTATTTGTCTGTGACAAGTCAACAAGATCAACATCACGAGAAAGTAAAATAGCTAACTTTTGAGAAATGTCCCATCTTTGCGTGGGAGTGAAAAGTTCAGTAGTCAAGTATGCGATGTCTATATCACTTGCATCTGTAGCAGTTCCATCAGCATAACTGCCAAACAGATAAAGAGCTTGAAGTTCAGGTATCTCTTTTTTTAAGAGTTCAATAAGTACTAATTGTTTGTCATTATCAAGATACATCTAAACTCCTTTATTGATTTATTATAGCTAGTTTTGCTTGTTTAACCACAACCTTCAAACTCTCCACCTGCTCCAAAGTCCTAACCGTAGCAGTACCACCTTCAGACATACGAGCATTCATAGAAGCACGGTTGTCAAGCAGTGCTACCACACCTTCACCTATGCGTGCATCTACACTTTGTAAGTCTTCTAGTGAAAGTTCAGAGATGTCTAGCCCTTTCTCTTCAGCGAGGTTCACAGCATTACCAGTAATGTGGTACGCATCACGGAAAGGAAGTCCTGCTTCTTTTACGAGGTAGTCTGCTAAGTCTGTAGCACTGATAGGTGGCCTATCATACATGCTTTTTCCATCTGCGTCTACATTCACTGTCATATCAGCTATCATCTCTTCTAGAACTTGTAGGCTAAGTAGTCGCTGTACTCACAGAGTCAAACACCCCTTCTTTGTCCTCTTGCATGTCTTTGTTGTACGCAAGTGGCAGACCTTTCATCACAGTAAGCAGTGCAACAAGGTTACCATTTACACGTCCTGTTTTACCACGAAGTAGCTCAGGGATGTCAGGGTTTTTCTTTTGTGGCATGATGGAAGACTTCCTGTTGCATGTCTGTCACTCAGTGTCACCCATCTAAACTCACTCGCACTCCACAAGTATGAGCTCTTCACTAAGTCTACTCATATGCATCATCATAGTACAGATGTTAAAAAGTATCTCCAACGCAAAGTCACGGTCACTCACCGTGTCAAGACAGTTTAAGTGTCGGAGCATTAAAACCCAACTTATCTGAAGTGATCTGACGAGAGATGTTATGCGGTGTACCTGCTAATGCTGCACAACCAATCGGGCTGTAGTTATTACGCTCATAAGAGCTCATAAAACGCTCATAATCACGTTTAAACATACTCGCATACGCTAACATATGGTAACCAAAGTTTATGGGCTGTGCGTGTTGTAAGTGTGTCATACCAGGAAGCATCACTTCAGCATTTTCTTCTGCTACTTTTACAAATGTTTCTATATTCGCTAAAAGTAAGTCAGCGATGGCTTTTGTGTTGTTCTGTACATACAGTCTAAAATCAAGTGCCACTTGGTCATTACGACTTCTAGCCGTGTGCAGACGTTTACCTGCATCACCCACTTTTTCAGTAAGTCTACCCTCTATAGCCATATGTATGTCTTCATCATCACCATCAAGCAAAAATGCGCCAGATTCCACTTCCCCCAGTATCTCATACAAGCCACCCTCTATCTTCTCATAGTCTTCTTTACTGATTATACCCTGCTCACAAAGCATATACGCATGCGCACGTGAGCCTTCTATATCTTCACGGTATAGTACTTTATCAAAAGGCAGTGAGTTGTTAAGGTCTTGAAGCAGTTGAGAACTTTTAGTAGAGATACGAGCCGAAGCTATTTTAGTAGACATAGTTATTCCTAAATGATTATTAGAAGTATTTTATCGTAAAGTTAGTTTGAGGAGGTTTGAGTAGTGAAAAAGACGAAGAGCCTAAAAAAGGGAAGTTATATCTAGGGAGATATGGGGGAGAAAGGCTCTTCTGTAAAAGGTGTCAATCAGAACAAAAACAAGGAAGTGTTTTTACAAATTTGGACAAGGAGTAAAACAAGTTCATCTTGCCACTTTTCGAATTCGATTATAAGATAAGATAGTTACCTTTGTAGAAGGAATGTGAATGATAATTAATAAATTATCATTAATATTACATGGGTCAATAAACAGAAAATTGACAATTAATGCAACTATACATAAAAATTATCTAGAACATAAATAATAGTGATATAAAGATAAGAAAAGTAACAGAGAATAACAACGCCCAGGTAATATGATAAGGGTAATAGAAATAAAAGATAAAGAAGTTATAAACATAGAAAGATAAGAAATAATGATGAATGATAAGGATGTAAGAAGTGTTATAACTCAAAGTGGCAGCGACCTACATTTCCACAGACGTAGCCTGCAGTATTATCGGCGATGGGAGGCTTGACTTCCAGGTTCGGAATGGAGCTGGGTATGACCCTCCCTCTAGCCCCACCACTAAGAGAGATAAGAACATCGAAATGTGCTTATCTCTCTTTGCTTTGTAAGCTTTGAGAAACTTAGTATTGTTAAGAGTCTAACGATCAAGGTTTAAGTTGATTCATGTTGTTGGTGTAAATTACAATCTTACAAGAAGTCATTCACTTATTAGAATGCAAATGCACTTAATAAGGTAGTACCTATGAGAAGAATAAAGTAAATACAAACGATCTATTAGTACTGGTCAGCTAAATGTCTTTCAACACTTACACACCCAGCCTATCAACGCAGTAGTCTTCTGCGGATCTTCAGGGAAGATTCATCTTGGAGTTGGCTTCCCGCTTAGATGCTTTCAGCGGTTATCTCATCCGAACGTAGCTACCCAGCGATGCTCTTGGCAGGACAACTGGTACACTAGTGGTTCGTTCACCCCGGTCCTCTCGTACTAGGGGCAACTCTCCTCAATCTTCCAACGCCCACGGCAGATAGGGACCGAACTGTCTCACGACGTTCTGAACCCAGCTCGCGTACCGCTTTAAATGGCGAACAGCCATACCCTTGGGACCTGCTTCAGCCCCAGGATGCGATGAGCCGACATCGAGGTGCCAAACCTCCCCGTCGATGTGAGCTCTTGGGGGAGATCAGCCTGTTATCCCCGGCGTACCTTTTATCCTTTGAGCGATGGCCCTTCCACACAGAACCACCGGATCACTATGACCGACTTTCGTCTCTGCTCGACATGTACGTCTCGCAGTTAAGCTGGCTTGTACCATTATACTCTGCTATCGATTTCCAACCGATATGAGCCAACCTTTGTAAGCCTCCGTTACTTTTTAGGAGGCGACCGCCCCAGTCAAACTACCCACCAGACATTGTCCTCCTTGGGGATAACCCAAGCAAGTTAGCAATCAGAATATATAAGGGTGGTATCTCAAGGATAGCTCATCTACAGCTAGCGCCATAGAATCAAAGCCTCCCACCTATCCTGCACAAATATATCCCAATTGCAGTGTCAAGCTATAGTAAAGGTGCACGGGGTCTTTCCGTCTTGCCGCGGGTAGGAGGAATTTTCACCTCCACTACAATTTCACTGGATCCCTGGTTGAGACAGCTCCCATCTCGTTACGCCATTCATGCAGGTCGGTATTTAACCGACAAGGAATTTCGCTACCTTAGGACCGTTATAGTTACGGCCGCCGTTTACTTGGGCTTCGATCAAGAGCTTCGCCGAAGCTAACCCCATCAATTAACCTTCAAGCACCGGGCAGGCGTCACACCTTATACATCCTCTTACGAGTTAGCAAAGTGCTGTGTTTTTGATAAACAGTCGGGAGGGACTCTTTGTTGCAACCTCTCTCGCTTTTTGGAGTAAATCCATATACAAAAGTAGGCACACCTTATTCCGAAGTTACGGTGCTAGTTTGCAGAGTTCCTTAACCAGGGTTCTTCCACGCGCCTTAGAATACTCATCTCACCCACCTGTGTCGGTTTACGGTACGGGCAACTAATAATACACTTAGAGGCTTTTCTTGGCACGACGGTATCAACGATTCTGAATCTACTCCGAAGAGCGTCATCAGCCTGTCAGGTCTCGAAAACAGCCGGCGGATTTTCCTATCCAGCTTATCTACACCCTTCGAGCCACTATTCCATCAGTGACCTCGTTTAACCCTATGCGTCCCCCCTTCGTACTAAACTATTAGTTGGTATTGGAATATTAACCAATTTGCCATCGCTTACCCCTTTCGGACTCAGCTTAGGACCCGACTAACCCTACATTGACGAGCATAGTGTAGGAACCCTTGGGTTTACGGCGAACAGGATTCTCACCTGTTTTCTCGCTACTCATGCCTGCATGCTCACTTCTAGCCGCTCCACCACTCCTTACCGGTATGGCTTCAATGCTGACTAGAACGCTCTCCTACCACTCAGTATAAATACTGAATCTACAGCTTCGGTGTCTAATTTAGCCCCGTTATATTTTCGGCGCAGAATCGCTAGACCAGTGAGCTGTTACGCTTTCTTTAAAGGATGGCTGCTTCTAAGCCAACCTCCTGGTTGTCTAAGCAACTCCACATCCTTTTCCACTTAATTAGAACTTTGGGACCTTAGCTGGTAGTCTGGGCTGTTTCCCTCTCGATCATGGATTTTATCACCCACAACCTGACTGCCATGAATTCACATGAGGTATTCGGAGTTTGACTGGGTTTGGTACCTTGGTATAGGCCCTAGCCCAATCAGTGCTCTACCCCCTCATGCTTCGAACATGACGCTATACCTAAATATATTTCGGAGAGAACCAGCTATCACTAAGTTTGATTGGCCTTTCACCCCTATCCACAGGTCATCGGAGAAGTTTTAAACCTTCACCCGTTCGGTCCTCCACTAGCTCTTACACCAGCTTCAACCTGCCCATGGATAGATCACTTAGTTTCGGGTCTACAGCAACTAACTAATCGCCCTATTCAGACTCGCTTTCGCTACGGCTTCTCGTTTGATTAACCTTGCTAGTCACCATAACTCGCAGGCTCATTATGCAAAAGGCAGTCCATCACCCTGTATAAAACATAGGGCTCTGAATGATTGTAGGCAGATGGTTTCAGGTTCTATTTCACTCCGCTCACTGCGGTTCTTTTCACCTTTCCCTCACGGTACTGGTTCACTATCGATCTAGAAGTAGTATTTAGCCTTGGAAGGTGGTCCTCCCATATTCAGTCAGGGTTTCACGTGTCCCGACCTACTCGAATAGTCTATGATTAGTTGTCGTATACGAGACTTTCACTCTCTACGGTATAGCATTCCAGCTATTTCTACTAACACCTCAAAGATTTTAGGGCTGTTCCCATTTCGCTCGCCGCTACTAAGGGAATCTCGGTTGATTTCTTTTCCTGTGGGTACTGAGATGTTTCACTTCCCCACGTTCGCTCCTCGAAAGGTGATATGACTCACGCCATACCGGGTTGCCCCATTCGGAAATCCAAGGATCAAAGCTTTTTGGCAGCTCCCCCTGGCTTATCGCAGCCTAATACGTCCTTCATCGCCTCTTCTAGTCTAGGCATCCACCATCTGCCCTTAGATTAATTTAATTAATTCTAAGGTACTACCTTATTAAATGCAAATAAACATGTTTACAGATTCCTCTGTATCTATGGTTGTTTCTTGTTTAACAAGTTTGAAGTTCTTACACTTCCTTATTTTATAGAATTTTTTTCTCTAATGAGTTTCTTGCACATGAAAGATATCATTTAAAGTTTTTACACTTTGAACAATATGTTTATGTTAAATTGTAATTTATTTTGTAAAATTTGATTCGATATTACTATCTTATCGCGTTTTGCAACATTACGTTAGACTCTTAACAATAATAAGTTAAATAACTTTAGGTGTAAAACCTAATATAAAAACTCTAATTCTTTTGAATTTTTATATTAAGTTTTTGATATTCCATCATCTCTTATGCAGAAATGGTGGAGAATAACGGGATCGAACCGATGACCTCCTGCGTGCAAAGCAGGCGCTCTCCCAGCTGAGCTAATTCCCCAGGGATAATACACTTTTGTGTGTTAAGTCAAAGATCCTAATAATCTTTGACAACCAAACATAAGTTATTGATTGAACAATTAAACAAACCATTGTCTTTTGTGTTGTTGATGATGCACTGTGAGGTTACATCATCTATACTCTGAAAGGAGGTGATCCAACCGCAGGTTCTCCTACGGTTACCTTGTTACGACTTCACCCCAGTCGCTAATTCCACCGTGGAGGGTAGCCAGTTTAGCTTCCCCGCTTCGGGTGAAATCAACTCCCATGGTGTGACGGGCGGTGAGTACAAGACCCGGGAACGTATTCACCGTAGCATAGCTGATCTACGATTACTAGTGATTCCAGCTTCATGTAGTCGAGTTGCAGACTACAATCCGAACTGAGACCAGGTTTATAGATTTGCTCCACCTCGCGGTATCGCTTCTCACTGTCCTGGCCATTGTAGCACGTGTGTTGCCCTAGCCGTAAGGGCCATGATGACTTGACGTCGTCCTCACCTTCCTCCTCCTTACGAAGGCAGTCTCACTAGAGTCCTCGGCCGAACCGTTAGTAACTAGTGACGAGGGTTGCGCTCGTTGCGGGACTTAACCCAACATCTCACGACACGAGCTGACGACAGCCGTGCAGCACCTGTATAAAAGCTCCCGAAGGCACCTCTGCATCTCTGCGGAGTTCTAATATATGTCAAGGCTAGGTAAGGTTCTTCGCGTATCTTCGAATTAAACCACATGCTCCACCACTTGTGCGGGTCCCCGTCTATTCCTTTGAGTTTTAATCTTGCGACCGTACTCCCCAGGCGGAATGTTTAATGCGTTAGCTGCATCACCGAAGAGACGAGCTCCCCGACGACTAACATTCATCGTTTACTGCGTGGACTACCAGGGTATCTAATCCTGTTTGCTCCCCACGCTTTCGCGCCTCAGCGTCAGTAGTGTTCCAGAAGATTGCCTTCGCTTTTGGTATTCCTAGTTATCTCTACGGATTTTACCCCTACACAACTAATTCCATCTTCCTCTCCCACACTCTAGCCTGATAGTTTTGGATGCAGTTCTACGGTTGAGCCGTAGGCTTTCACATCCAACTTAAAAGGCCGCCTGCGCGCGCTTTACGCCCAGTGATTCCGAGTAACGCTTGCACCCTCCGTATTACCGCGGCTGCTGGCACGGAGTTAGCCGGTGCTTATTCATATGGTACCGTCATTATCTTCCCATATAAAAGGAGTTTACGCACCGAAATGTGTCATCCTCCACGCGGCGTTGCTGCATCAGGGTTTCCCCCATTGTGCAATATTCCCCACTGCTGCCTCCCGTAGGAGTCTGGACCGTGTCTCAGTTCCAGTGTGGCTGATCATCCTCTCAGACCAGCTAGGCGTCATTGGCTTGGTAGGCTCTTACCCCACCAACTACCTGATACCATATAGTCTCATCCTTCAGCGAAAAAACATTTCCCAACTACCATTAAGATAGAAGGTATATGAGGTATTAGCTACCGTTTCCAGTAGTTATCCCTCTCTGAAGGGCAGATTAACTATACATTACTCACCCGTCCGCCACTTAGCTGACAGTCTAGCAAGCTAGACCCGTTCTCGTTCGACTTGCATGTGTTAAGCACGCCGCCAGCGTTCACTCTGAGCCAGGATCAAACTCTCCATTAAAAATGAAATGGTTTGAACCATTTGTCAGAATCACTTATTGTATTTCTATAATAAGTTTCTTCTATCCAGTTTTTTAAAAACTGGTAAAATTAAAACTCAAATAGACGTTGATTTGTTTACTTATATTTGGTTGTCAAAGATCACTCAATAACACTCTTGCTAGCAACTCGCTAACCGTCCATGTGTTGTTGGACGCGTATTATAGCACCCAATCCCTTTCTTGTCAAGGCTCTTTTACTAAAAATGTGCTATTTTCTTTAAATTCTTTTTTTACTTACATTATATATACAAAAATAACTAAAAACTAACTTATTTCTCTTCAATTTAGATCTAGTGCCCTGAAGTACGTTATTGGAATAACTTAGAAAAAATTAAGTATAATTTTATACTATGTTTTAGCTTATGAAATAAGAATAATTTGAAAGATAGATAAAGAAAAAATACATTTAATATATAATAATAAATAATTTTTTTGATTTAATAGTAAGTGTGTCTAGATAGGTTTTAGTAGAAAAAGAGCGTACTACTAGTAGCTGACTAAACGGAACAAAATCCATTTAGTCAAAGATGCTGAGTGAAGCAAGAAAATTATAATTCTTCTGCTTTTTTTACATCATATAGGATATCATCCATTGGGTGTCTGTACATAGGCATAGCAAGACGTTTTTCATCAAGGATATGACCTATAAAACCAATACTTCTACCTAAAATAAAGAATGCATTAAGAGCACCAGCCTCAATAAATACATCAATCTCTTCATCTGTATAGTCTAATGCTCTCCACATATCAACCATAAGAATACCGATAGTTCCATCAACATTAAGAATAAGATTCTCTTTCTTTGATGTAGTCAAAGCTTCTACCGTTCTTGCATAGTCAAGTAGTGGTGTACTTGGGAAGTTCTCATTTGCATACTTCATAAGCCCTGTAACTCTAAGATCGGGATTTTTAAGTGACTTAATTCTATGCCCGATACCTGGGATAGGTATACCTTGCTTCTTCATGTGTTCTAAAAATTCTTTTGGGGAGAGGTTGTTGTCATCTGCATATTTGAAATGTTCAGCTGCACCATCAATCGCCCCACCAAATCTTGGTCCAATAGTAAGAAGACCAGCAATAAGTGAAGAGATAACATCTTTACCCGCACGTGCAGTTACTTTTGCATTATGTGCACCTGATACAGCCGGTCCATGATCTGCAACTGTTTTAAGTACTGTTTCTAAGAAATCAACAGCCCATCTTGGGTATCTTTTCTTAAACCAAAGAATAGACATGACATCACCAATTGTAAATCCTGTTTCTGGTGTTGCTACAGATGAAATTGGGAAACCACAGTAATGTGCTTCTTCCCCTCTATCATCAGAGATAGTACAAATAAACTCTTTAGATCTTCTTGCTTTAGGCACCGTATTCATTTCCGGTTCTGGAATGGCAGGTAAACTAAGGCTTGTAAATACGTCTTTGATCATCGCTGGAAGATCATTGAATGATGTTGGAACATGAATACCAGCTTCTCTCATAGCATTGTTTTTGTACTCAGCTGTTTCCATTTCGCCATTTGCCGAAGCACCCGCATGACCAAACTGGACACCAGAGTCATAATATTTAGCAATGGTACCAATACACCATGCTATGATAGGTTTTTTAATCTTACCAGACTTAACGGCTTCAATGACTTTGTACTCTTCAGTACCACCTACTTCACCAAGAAGAATCATGTACTTCACTTCTGGATTTTCTTCCATTCTAAGAAGATTGTCGATAAATACAGATCCTACGAATCTGTCTCCACCAATCGCAACACCTTCAGCAATACCATCAGCATTGATGGCAATGATATTTGAAAGTTCATTGAAAAGACCACCTGAACGTGTCACAAGACCACAGCTACCTGCTCTGTGTAATTTAGAGTTGATAATATTATCAATAGTACCACCTATATTTGCAATTTTAAATGCACCGGGAGCTATCGCACCAACCGTTGCTGGCCCGATAACCGTTACCCCTTTTTCTCTAGCAAATTCATTCATCCCACGTGCAAGTCTTTCTGGTATTCCTTCCGCTGTGATCATGATAGATTTGAATCCACCAATATTGAGTGCTTCCATAGTCACATCATACGCTGTTCTGAATGATGCAAAGTTAAGAAGTGACTCAGTATTTGGGTGTGCTGCTTTTGCTTCAGCTGTTGTTTTATAAAGGGGGATCATAATTTCATCACCACCCCAAAAGAATTTATCAAATTTGTTTGAACTTGTAGGAGCAACGATAGCTGCTACAGATGGTTTTTCTCTTTTGATTGTGTAGTCATAGTCTAACATTCTTTGGATAGCTGTTTTGTTGTTGTTCCAAAAAATTGCTTGTGTGTCTTTAGTAAATAATTTTGACATTCTTCTCTCCCTATGCTTCTAGTGCCATACGCACGATGTCAGTAACATGTGTCTCTGGTCCATATACTTCGATGTAAAGGCCCATTCTATCAGCCGCTTCTTTAATATCTTTAAGACCTTTTTCATAGTTTGGTCCACCACGTCTGACATAGATCTTAATTCCTACTTCTTTCATCTTTTCCTGATACTCTTCAAATGCTTGAATAATACCTGTAAATGTTTTTGCAACATCTGTAAAGTTAGCAATTGCTCCACCAATAATAAGGATCTTATCTCTGCCCTGTGCGTCTTTTTCTCTTGTCATAAGATCAAGAAGTGTTTCTGCATAGAACTTCGTTTCACCAGTTGTTGGACCACCTGAATACTCACCGTAGTTAGCAAGGTCATCAATACCGGCAAAATCAGCAATCGTATCAGCATACACAACTGAAGCACCACCACCAGCAACCATAGTCCAAATACGTGCTTCTGGTTTAAGGAGTGTCAATTTAAGTGAAGCACCTGTTTTAGCATCGGCTTCTTCAATCGCTTCAACTTCTGGAGACTTCGCTTCCATTCCAAATGCAGTCGGATAGGAAATGTCGCCCCACTCCTCTACCATCATAAATCCTGCAGTATCATCTAGTTTAGCAACCATATCTAGAAGTTCAATCTTGTTACCTTGCATGACAAATGGATTGATCTCAAGGTATGCAAAGTTCAACTCTCGGTATGCTTTAAAGAAACCGATTGCAAATTCTGCAAATGCCGCTTTGTCTTTTTCTGCAACGTCAGCAGGTACATTTGCTCTTATTTTGTTAGCAATCTGATCTTCAGTGTCAGTGATTTTGAAAGCGACTTCAGTCACTTTTTCTTCCCAACCTTCTTCAACTTCCATTCCACCTTCAGCAGACATGTAAAGCATATCATCATCACCTACCACTGTTGCAGAAATATAATACTCTTCTTCTTGTGCATGTGGGGTGAACGGTTCAACAACAAAGTGCGTTAACATATCAACCGATGGCTCACCTGTTGGTGTATCACCATCAAAAGAGAAATATACTTTTTGCTCTGTACTTGACTTCTCGTCAATCCAGCTAACAGCTTTAGCTAAAGAAACATCACCTGGTTTAGCATCTCTAAAAAGCACTAAATCGTTTTTACCTCTTTTCCCAAAAAGCATATCTGGTTTTGCAACCAATGTTTTTTCGTTTAACCATGCATTTGTTTTTGCAGTTTCAGTGAGTTCTGTTCCGTTTTGAACCATCACAGTTTCATATGCATATGTAAAGTCTGGGAAATATTTATCCCAGTGCTTTGCCAAGATTGACTTTGCGTCATATTCTCTAATCGCCTTTTGAGCCATTGAGTTCTCCTTTAATTTAGTTCCGATAAGTGTAGCAATTGTTAGATTTAAGTTACGTTTAGATGATATAATTCATAAGAACCAAAGGGTGGAATGTGTATATTAGAAACAATTTTTTTAGTAATTATTGCAAAGAGGAATGCCATAATATCTCAACTGGTAACGTTCCTTTCCTCTACTGTGTTTATAACATGGAACACCATCTTTTTTTAACTGTTTCGCTAAATAATAAGGCTCATAAATACGTTTTGCAAAGTGTTTGCTAGGGTCAACTGCAAGATCATAGGTTACCTTATGAGAAATTATGACAGAAACACTCAAAGTTAAAAATGCGATTACCACATAAAAACCTCTTTTGTAATACTTTTGAAACTCTGGTAAGCGAACACGTACAGAGTTGTTAAACACATCTAGCATCACGATGATAGAAATGGTAACATAAGGTGCAAAGTCCGTAATATATACTCGCTGTCTTATAGATAATAACAAGGAGAATGCTAAGGCAGTAAAAGATATGTACCAAAGTAGTGTCTTTTTCTCACGTAGTAAAATACGATATAAAGCATAAAAAAAATAAAGAAAAAGTAAAGGTGAAAATACAGAGGCATAGAGTCCAAATATCTCCACAAAATGTCCTGTAGGGCCTCCCCCAATCTCTATACCTTTAGCAAAATATATAAATGCTATAAGAAAAGCTGCGGAAACAATAGATAACTTCTTATCTTTATCTACAAGTGCATAGATGAGCAATGCCACGAAAAAAATGATGGATGCCTCATGAATAAAAAAAAGTGCTAACATCACAAGTGGTAAGGACCAAAAATGACCTCGTTCATACATGAGTACAAAAAAAATCACCAATGGTAACACAAGTATAGTGACATTTACAAGCACCCCTGCTGTCAATATACCAGGGAGAAACATGAAAAGTGCCGTTGCCGTATAAGCATCTTCGCGCTTAGTAAAATGCTGCCTGCTTAGTTTATAAAACAACGCTATCGACACAAATCCTAACAAAACGAAAAAAAACCTCAATCCTATAAATCCACCTACTAAGGTGTCTCCCCAGTGCATAAGCTTAGATACTAAGTCCTCAGACGTATAAAATATTTTCGCTTCATGAGGGCTAATAGGTGTAGTGATGGCTAAGTAGAGTACAGCACAAACATATACAAAAGTTGCAAAAAATATGTGCTGTTTTTTCATCTTAGAGTTTCAAGAAGTTGTCGAGCATCTCATGTCCGTGTTCACTCATAATGGACTCTGGGTGAAACTGTACACCGTAGATAGGTTTATCTTTTATCTGTAAAGACATGATCTCATCATCATCCATACTATGTGAAGTGGCAATAATGTTCTCTGGTAAGTTGTCCTTGTTTACCGTGAGTGAGTGGTAACGTGTCGCTCTAAATTCAGTAGGCAAATCTTTAAAAATAGGTGTTTCCTTATCTACTGCCACTTGTGATGTCTTTCCGTGCATCATATTTTTAGCCCGTATCACTTCACCACCAAAAGCTTGTGCGATGCTTTGATGTCCAAGACAGATACCAAAAATAGGTGTTGTATCTGCAAATGCTTTGATGACATCAAGTGTTACCCCTGCATCATCTGGTGTGGCTGGCCCAGGAGAGAGTATAATTTTCTCAGGATTCAGTGCTTTTATCTCATCGATAGTCATCTCATCATTACGGATAACTTTTAAGTCTGCACCTAGTTCACGGCAGTACTGTACGACATTGTAAGTAAAGCTATCATAATTGTCTATCATTAATACCATTTTAATCCCTTAAATCAACAGACCAAAAAAAATCTATCCATCCTTTTGGTTCTTTAACATACCATGTTGGTGCTATTCTAGCAGTTTTTTTATAAAATAGTGAAGCTGTTAGAAACGTAACCTTTGGATACTTACTGTTTAACACTGCTACTACCTCTACCAAGGTATCTCCCGAGTCTACAATATCATCTACTAGGAGTACCGTTTTGGCTTCTTTGAGTTCAGGAATGTTAAATACCTCAACAGAGGCTTTCTTTTGTGTATCTTCATAACCTATGGTATTGATACTATAAACTTCTCTTAGGTCATAGTACTCACCTAGCATTTGAGCCATCGACAAACCGCCTCTTGCAATACCTAGTATCACATCGAATGGTTGGTCTATTTTTTGAGTAAGGGTTTTGAGGTCTTGTCTAAATTCCTCATAAGGATAGTAGATTTTTTCAGTCATATACTTTTAACTCATTATACAGACTATCTCGCTCTACAGGCGTAAAACCAGCATTCTTAATAAGTGCAATAAAATCATCCAACGGCATACCATGTGCACCTTCAGAACCTGCTGCTGATTGGATCGACTCTTTTTCTATTGTACCGTCCAGATCATCGCAGCCAAACTCCTGGGCAATGAGAGCTAAGTTAATAGATGCGGTGACCCAATACGCTTTAATATGTGGAATATTATCAAGCATAATACGGCTAATAGCATAGGTTTTTAAAATCTCTTGACCTGAAGGAAAGTTACAGTTTTTCATGTAGTTATTTTCTTTTTGATATACCAGTGGGATAAAAGCATTAAATCCACCTGTTCTGTCTTGCAAGTCACGTAAGTCGTATCATATGATCTATACGATGCGCTCTTGTCTCTACATGACCAAAAAGCATCGTTGCGTTTGATTCTCTGCCTCTGTTATGCCATTTTTCATGAATCTCAAGCCACTGTGCAGAAGTCACTTTACCTTTACAAAGTATTCACGTACACCTTCGTCAAAGATCTCTGCGCCACCACCTGGCATAGAATCTACACCATTTTCTATCATCATATCTAAGGACTTCATCATAGCTATGTCCATATTCTCTTGTAATAAAATCTACTTCTGCTGCTGTCATGGCTTTCACATGTAGGTCTGGGTATTTTGCTTTTATTTTTCTAAAAGCTCCCATGTACCATTCTACCCCATCATTGGGGTTATGTGCAGAGACAATATGCATCTCTTTTGCATCATTTTTTACTGAATTATCTACAATTTCGAGTATCTTTTCATGACTCATGGTGTACTGGTGTGGATTTTTTCTCGTGGCAGAGTAGGCACAAAATTTACAAACATCTGCACAGACATTTGTCGGATTGATGTGCCGATTGATATTGAAGTAGGACTTTGTTACCATATTTTTCTTTACGTATGTTATCTGCAAGTTCACCTAAGGTATACAGATCTAAATCATAAAGTGCTTCACCCTCTTCTTGTGTTAGTCTTACTTTATTACGTACTTTTTCTACTAAATCCATATTATCATGTGTCCTTAGCTATTTTGGGTATTATATCAATAATTGATTAGGAGTTACTAAGTGGATAAAGTAAAAGCAGAGATAGAAGCGCTATTGTATGAAAATGCCGAAGACTTTGAGATAGCAAAAGTACTCAAAAAAGAGATCAAAACCTATTTTGAGACGCTTGAAGATACCTTTGCTACCTCAGGGGGAAAAGATTTTCTTGTGAAACATACCAAAAAAATAGACAGTATCCTGCAGCTTATTTTTAAAGTGGCACAAAGAGAAATGTTTGGAGACTATGCCCCTATGAAAAACTCTATTCCTATGGCCTTGGTAGCCCTGGGTTCATATGGAAGAGAACAGCTCTGTGTACACTCCGATATAGACTTATGCTTGTTTATAAAGATATACCTGGATACAACACTCAAAGAGATGATAGAAAAAATACTTTATATTCTTTGGGATACGGGGCTTAAACTTGGACATAGGGTACATACGGTTGAAGAACTGTATGAAGTTTCAAAAACGGACATTACTATAAAAACGGCTTTGATAGAATCACGTATTCATAGATGGTTCTAATTTTATTTGGACAGAAACACAAAATGCCATTAGCCAGATACGCCATGATGATATACTGAGATTTATTCGACATAAACTTGACGAGCAAGAAACTAAACACAGAAAATTTCCTCTAACCATGGAGCCTAACCTCAAAGACGGTGTGGGTGGATTTCGTGATGCAAATCTTGTCTTTTGGATAGGAAAAATACTTTTTAATGTCAATAATATCAAAAATCTCCCCTCTCATGTTGTGGATGAAAAAGAGTATCGGAGTTTTCGTATCGCATTGGAATTTCTCTTTCGTGTACGTTCTGCTTTACATTTGGTATCACACAAAAAAGAGGATAAATTGCGCCTAGATCTTATTCCTGAGATTGCACATTTGCTTGGTTACCCAGAAGGCTCAAAAGGGCAGATGCATTGTGCACAAAAAGTGACAGAGAGTTTAAAGATTATAAGACTTTACAGTACAATATGGCTTAATATTTTAACCCATCAATATACCGTTGATGATCCAAAGAAAAATTTTATTTATCCCGAAAATACAAAACAGAATTTCAACGCTTTGCTCAAACAACTCTGTGCGCATGCACAAAAACCTTTTTATCCCCACCCTACTTTTCTACAAAAGTTAATCACATCAGAAAAACCTGAACGCCCAAATAATGCACTATATAAAACTATTCACACCATCTTTACACAGCCATATAGCCATTCAATACTCAATACACTTTCGCGAGCAAGACTTCTGCAATATACTATTCCACCCATCAAAAAAGTAGTTGACCTACCTCAATTTGACGGATACCATCAATATGCAGTCGATATACATTCTATTCGCTGTATGTATCATTTGGAGCATATCAAAGATCCTTTTATTCAAAAGCTTTTTGAAGCATTGAATGATGAAGAAAAAGTCATGCTTAAAGTGGTTACATTTTTACATGATGCAGGAAAAGGACGTAAAAGCGACCATCATTATGTAGGTGTCTCTTTGTTTAAAATATTTGCACAAAAAATCAATATCAAGCCTATATATATCAAACAGGGTGAGAACCTCATACTTTACCATACACTCATGAGTAAAACTGCTCAAAGAGAAGATGTTTATAATGAAAAAACCATCCTTGATTTTACCTCACATTTTCCAAGTAAAAAACTATTGGATATGATCTATATACTCACCTATGCAGATATGAATGGTGTTGGTGAAGGTATTTATAATCCTTTTAATGCAAAACTTATTAAGACGCTTTACCTACAATCTGTAGATGCTTTAAAACGTCCAACTATGTTAGATGTAGCAGCAAAACGTCTTAAAAAAGAACAAACACTTAATAGAAATGCACTATTTCAATCGCTCAGTATAATCCAGCAAAAAAAGGTATTGGAAATTCCTTCCGATCTGCTCTTTTTACGTTACACACCCGCTTAAGATAGTCGATATCGCACAAAAAGCTTTTATCACCGAAGACTATACTTTGGCAATAAACAGTGAAGAGCACTTGACCATAGAAGTCATTCGAAGAAAATCATTTAATATTGCCTATCTTCTAGGAAAACTTTCAACCCTTGCAGTTGTCAATATGGATATCTGTAAACTATTCGATGATCTAAAATATTTTAAAATAGATTTTGCCAGTAAAGTGGATAAAGACGAGATCATACAAATCGAAACCATACTTCATGATTCATTTAATGAAAAAAAGACTCATACTAAAATCAATACCTGTCATATATAAAAATGAACTTACAATTGATTGTGACCATTCCAAAACATACGCCCTTATGGATCTTGATTGTAAAGATCAGAAAGGTTTGGTAGCCTATATTATTGGTATCTTTGATGAAATGGGTATAGATATTGCCACTGCCAAAGTCCATACACTCAAAAATCGTGCCAAAGATATGTTTCTCATCGAAAAGAATGGAAACTTTTGTCATAATGTTGACAACTATTATAGAAAAACTAACAAGGGATGAAGAATGTGTGGGATTGTTGGATACTTAGGGAAAAATGAGAAAAAAGAAATACTCTTGATGGACTTCAAGAACTAGAATACAGAGGATATGACTCTGCAGGCATCGCTGTCATAGAGGGTGACAAACTTAGCCAGTTCAAGGCCATTGGTAAACTAGAAAACCTCAGAGAAAAAACCAAATCATATCATACTGAAGGTTTTGGTATCTCCATCGGCCATACACGTTGGGCAACACATGGTAAACCTACTGAACTTAATGCCCATCCACATCTGGGTGAATACTCTTATGTTGTACATAATGGCATCATAGAGAACTATCAGGAACTTAAAAGAAGAATTACAACATGAAGGTGTTCACTTTTTAAGTCAAACAGATACAGAAACGATTGTACATCTTTTTGAAAAAAATCATAAAAATGCTCAATCAGAGTCTGTTTTCTGCTTCTTTTGAGACAAACGATTGATAGACTCGAAGGTGCTTATGCAACACTTCTTATCACTGAAGCTGATCCCGATACT
The DNA here is from genome assembly GCA_963698695.1 of Sulfurovaceae bacterium. Lineage (GTDB taxonomy): Bacteria > Campylobacterota > Campylobacteria > Campylobacterales > Sulfurovaceae > Sulfurovum. Next base: position 69,206 of record CAVORT010000003.1, read on the forward strand.
ATTTATTTTGCAAAACATGGTTCACCTATGCTCATAGGTTTTAATGGTGATGATGTTTATTTTGCCTCTTCAGATACACCTATCATCGGAAAAGCTACAGAGGTATACTATCTTGAAGATGGTGAATATGGCTATGCAAAGGCAGGGGAAGTCAAACTTTTTGATGTCTATGGTGAAAAAAGTTTTACGACACAAGCGATTACCACAGATAAAGTATCTGCTCAAAAAGACGGATATAGATTTTTTATGGAAAAAGAGATCTATGAGCAAAGCCATGTGATGAGTGAGACGATGATGGGACGTGTCTTAGATGACTCTATCAATTTTGAAGAACTGGATGAAGATTTTTTTGATGGGATCTATGCCATCAAAATTTGTGCATGTGGTACAAGTTACCACTCTGCACTTGCTGCATCCTATCTGTTTGAGCGTATTGGTCGGATGCGATGTGATGTTGAAATCGCCTCAGAGTTTAGATATAAAGAGCCTTTTTTAACAGAAAAAACACTCTTTATCACCATCTCCCAAAGTGGTGAAACAGCAGATACACTAGAAGCACTTAAAATGGCAAAAAGAGCAGGACTTGAAGACATTGAGTATCTGTAATGTAGATAACTCTTCTATCGTAAGAGAAAGTGATGCTGCTATCTTAACCCGTGCGGGCATAGAAAAAGGCGTGGCAAGTACCAAAGCATTTGCGACACAAGCGATGGTTCTTTGGATGTTGGCACTGTACATGGGTCAAGAGAGAAAAAGTACCACTGCCTGAAGTATTGAAAACAGAAATAAACGCGATGCTTCATACACCTAAAGCACTCATAGTGACAGACGAACTACATGCAAAACTTCACAGACTCAGCAAACGTTATTTGCATGGGCATGGTTTCTTCTTCATAGGAAGAGACATATTTTACCCGCTTGCGCTTGAAGGTGCACTCAAACTAAAAGAGATCAGCTACCTTCATGCCGAAGGTTACCCTGCAGGTGAAATGAAACATGGGCCTATTGCACTTAGCAGACGCTAACCTCTTTACCGTTGCTCTTATGCCCAAGTCTATGCACTATGACAAAATAAAATCCAACGTAGAAGAACTTTCCGCGCACGAGATGCAACTATCTTTGCCATCTCCCCAGAACCATTTGATCTTGCAGATGATTTCATCCAAACAAAATATGACTCTCATCCTATGTTAGAGTTTTTTGAGATGATGGTCGTCACACAGTTACTTGCTCTTGAAATTTCTGTGAGACTTGGAAATGATGTCGATATGCCTAGGAATTTGGCTAAATCTGTGACGGTGGAGTAAGCTTCACTACTATCGTATAACTCTCACCTCGTGTACATTGTATCAGGAAGAATAGGAATGCGACAGGTTGAGTATTCTGACACACTCTTAGATACCCAGTGGATGGGTTTCTTACGTAAATTTATGAAGAGCTAAAACAAAAATAGTAGCATCTAGTTTTTGGTACAAAACACCATAAGGAAAACCCTTTATTAAACATTTTTGTGTAGGAGAAGAACTTTTTGACCACACATCCGGAATAGGTTTTTATGAGTTTAAGTGTCTCAGTCACTTCTTGTATAAAGGTATATCCCAAATTTTCCTCTTTGATATTCATACGCTTCAAAGACATCATCTAATTCACTTTGAGCCAATTCTAAGAATTTCACTGAAATCATAGTTATTTACTATACTTTTTAAGTACATTTTGCTCATCTACAGCTGAGACACGTCCTTGATCATACGCCGTTATTCTTTCTTCAGCTTCATCTTTCCAAACCGTTTCTACACCTTTATTTGTAGGCTGAATCGATGCCAACATTTTATCTATAAGTTGTAATTTATCCTGGGAGTTAAGAGCTAAAACATCCACCAATATTTTATCTATCTCTGACATATAATTCCTTTTCGTTAGTGACATAAGTATAACATATTTTTATTTGTTATTCAAATAATAAGAATTTATAATATTAATACCCATCTTGACTATCGTCAATTCGATGGTTAAATTTCTCTGCTATGATACATAAAAACTATCAAAGGATACCTATGCTTATTTCCCATGAAGAGATACCTCAAGTTTCACAATATTTTATGAACAATACCCATAGTGAAGAGGTAGATATTATCAATACCCTTTTTGAAGAGATACTTGCTTTTGAAAAAGGCAGTAATGATGTAGATAAGATAGATAAACTCTATCAACAATGGATTGCCCACACAGTAGAACATTTTACCACAGAAGAAGTAGAGATGATAGAAGCAGAGTTTCCGCCATTCCCTATGCATAAAGAAGCACATGACAAAGCCTTGCAACAGATGAATGAAGTATTTGACGCTTGGAAAGAAAGTAGAGAGATAAAAATACTCAAAATGTATTTTATAGAGGCTGTACCTCAATGGCTTATTGCCCATATATCTAGTATGGATGCAATGACGGCGAACTTTATAGGTGGTGGCATGATGCACGTAGGTAGCGGTTTTTAAAAACATCAAACAGAGGAGTTGAACCACTCCTCACACAAAACACTATACACTACTTTGTACGCTTCTAACTTCTCCAATGAAAAATTTTTCCCAGAAAAATAAAACTGCAAAAACAAATCTTGTATCTCATCACTAAATCCAAACTCTACACAAACACAAGCCAAGTCAAAATACCTGTCATTCACCCCTGCGTATTCCCAGTCTATCAACTTTACATCTTTAGTCCAGAGCATATTTTGAGGGTTTAAGTCATTATGACAAAGGACATGTTCTTTACTGTATGACCCTATAGTTTCAAATGCCTTTACTATGTCATCTGTTTTGTTTTCTATGTGTATATCTATGGGCTTAGAGTCTACTTTGATGTGATGTAATCTTCGTAAGGTATGTACTAAGTGCTTTAAGTCGTCTTTGGTAAGAGATGTTTTATGTTCACCTTCTATAAACTCAAACAGCATAAAACCATTGACTTCATCATACATAAGTGGTTCAGCGGTAATGCCCTCTTTATAAGCCAAACCCTGTACCTCATACTCAAACTTTCTGTCTATATCTGTCCGTATAAGTTTACGGGCGATGTACTTTTTTTGATTGGCTACTACTAGGTAGTTTTCATTACAATAGCCTTGATGTTCTAAACGTGTACAAGCTTCTATGGGTTTGTTTGTAAAAAATGAATGTACTTGAAGGCGCTCCCTCATAGTGCTACTAAGCTGTGGTCTCGCATCTCATAGACTTTGTTTGCTATGCGTTCACAGTCTTCTACTTCATGGGTGACCATGATAGTGTGTAGGTTGTGTTCTAAGGTTATCTTCTTTACTAAGTCTAACATCTCTACACGTGTCGTTTCATCCAGTCCTGTGAAGGGTTCATCTAGCAGCAAGATGGGTTCTCTTCGTATAAGTACGCGTGCAAGTGCCACACGTTGTTGCTGTCCTCCTGAGAGTTGTGAAGCAAGTTTATGTTCATGTGCCTCTAGCCCTACTTCTTTTAAAATGTCTTGTACTTTTTCAACTTCTTCGATGCTGTCTTTGAGAGCTTTAGAAACGCCTAACAAGATGTTTTTTTGTACACGTAGATGCTCAAAAAGATTATGATTTTGAAACAGTATGGTCATGGGGCGATCTTCTACAGATAGCCCTATCAGTTCCACCTCATCCAACATCACTGAACCTGCACTTGGCTCCACAAACCCTGCTATGATGTCAAGCAGTGTAGACTTCCCTGAACCACTCTGGCCTAGTATGGCTACAACTTCTTGTGGCTTTGCTTCTAACTCGTAGCTATAGACGTTTTCTGCATTTTTATACTGATATTGTAAGTTAGTTACTTTTAACACGCACGCTCCTAAATAATCTTGGCAATACAATGAAAACCGTCAACACAAGCACTAAAAGTACTAACGCTACACCTGCTGCATCAGTGGTTCTGTACGACCCCATCAGTTGGTACAAGTACCAAGGCAGTGTTGTAAACTCTTCAGATCCAAAAAGTGCTATGATACCTAAATCTCCAAGAGAAAAACAAAAAGCCAAAGCAATACACATAAGCAAGTGACTGACTTCAGGTATGGGTACTCCACATACAACCATCTTGTAGTCTTAGTCAGGCCTAATGAAAATGCCAGTTTGTCGTATCGCTGTGCTGTTTTATGCATAGCAGGGGCAAGCACAGCAAGCGCAAAAGGTAATGACATCAGGACATTAGCAGTAAGCAGTGCTACCGTAGACCAAAGTAACGGTGAGCCCTCATATCTCTGTGACATCAAAAAGAAACCTAAACCCAACACCAATGATGGGATGGCTAAATACAGATTACCTGAAAAAGCCACGATGGCATTGAACACTTTAGAGAAAGGATGCTCTGCCAGCCGTGTAGACAAGCTGAAGTTTCGTCTACTGTTACTCAGTAACACAGCGATGAATACCGTCAATACGCTAGAGACCGTTGCTAATATGAGCGAAGTTATAAAGGATTTCACGAACAGTGGTTCAACTAGTATGCGAGTAAAGTCAGCCTTTATGCCATCTAAGACTATGACCACTAAAGGAAGCACAAAAAAAAGTGTAAATACTCCAATGATAAGCCACTGGAACTATCTGCAATGCTTTTGTCTCTCTCCAAGGTATGAGTGTATGGCTTGTTTTAAGATTGCTAAGCCCTACGCTAAAACTAGAGGAAAATACCACAAGCACTGCTGAGATACTCAACTGTATGAGCGCAAGTTTTAGTGCCAACCCTATGTCAAAGTCCAACTTCACCGCTTCATAGATGGCTACTTCTAAAGTGTTGTAGCTAGGACTACCTCCTAAAAGTAGCACCACGGCAAAAGAGGTAAAACACAAAAGAAAGATAGTCGACCCTATGCTCAAGAGTGTAGACTTCAAAGCAGGATACTCCACATACAAAAACCTCTCAAAAACAGAAAAGTTTAAACTCTTGGCTAACTTATACTTCTCCTTTGGGATAGACTCAAAGCTATGCAGTAAAGCACGAGATGCAAAAGAGGCATTCAGATACGTATGTGCGAGCAAGATACCCCCCAGACCATAAAGGTATGAGCCAAATGAAGTGTCAAAAAGAAAAAGAGTTGTTTGATTTAAGTAGCCATTACGTCCAAAGATACCGATGAGTCCAAACACCACGATAAGTGTAGGCAGTACCAAAGAAGAAGAAAACAACGCCACCAACAGACCCCTACCTTTAAACTGCGACTGATGCGCCAAAGCCCAAGCAAGCAATACTCCTACAGTTAACGAAAGCACTGTAGATAAAAAAGCTTGGTAGAGTGTAAACTTTAAGTAAGTCCGTAAACCCTGTCATCTATACTTGTAAAGATATCTCCATCTTGTGAGAGGTAGAGCGTGAAAAAGAGTAAAAAGCAAAAGACAACAAAGCAAAAGAGAGAAGCATCCCTGGTAACACGGCACTTTTAAACCTCAGTAAACCTCTTTAGCATCATTACTTCGCTATGGCGCTTAGCCATTCATCTACTATTGCTTTTCTCTGGGCTTCTACTGTTACCCCATCCATCAAAAGCATAGTCTTTGGTCTGTGTAAGGTCTCAAATGCTGGATGTAACTTTGCACCTTTAACCACAGGGTATGCCCAGTTGGAAGTAGGAATGATGTCTGCAAAAGTTTGCGTATGCATAAAAGCTAAAAACTGCTTGGCTAAGGCTTTTTGTTTAGAAGTCTTAACTATGGCCGCCACTTCTATCTGCCCGTAGTGTCCCTCAGTAAAAGCAGCAGACTTAATGTTTGTTTTGTTTTCATCTACGATGTGATACGCAGGAGAAGTAGTGTACGACAGTACCATATCTGCTTCACCTTTGAGGAACAGTCCATACGCCTCTGACCAGCCTTTTGTGATGGTCAAGAGGTGTGGAGCTAAACGTTGCCAGTATTCTCCTGCTTTATCTCCATACACGGACTTCACCCATAAGAGTAACCCTAGACCTGGGGTAGAAGAACGAGGATCCTGTATCACTATCTTAAAGCCTTTTGGCATAGAGGCTAGTGCCTCAAAAGAATCTGGTATATGCTTCACTCTGTTTTCATCATAAACAAAAGCAAAGTAAGAGTAGTCAAAAGCCGTAAAGGTATCATCATCATAAGGTATAGGCAAGTCTAAAGAAGAAGTGTTGAGTTCATGAGGCACAAAAAGTCCTGTTTTTTTAGCCACCTGTGCAATGCTTGTGTCCAAACCTAAGAGTATGTCTGCTTTGGTCTTCTTACCCTCTAGCTGTATTTTACGCAAAGCACCGATGGAAGAAGAGACCCCTACAAACTTCAAGATACAGTGATGTTCTTTTTCAAAAGCTGTCTTTATCTTAGGTGCGGGACCCCAAGTTGCTGCGAAAGCATCATAAGTGTAGATGGTAAGTGTGGGTTTTTCACTTGAAAAAACAGTGAGTGTGAGTAGCATGAAAAGAAATAGTGTTTTAACCATAAAAGATTATACCCCCAAAAGATATTATTTTAGTTTACCTTGTCTGTTGCTACCCACAAGTTTCAAGACAAATATAGAATCAGGAATCTCTGTGAACACAGAAAACATCTCTTTTTCTAAAAGTGCCATAATAGTTTTATAGTCACCATGCACCTGAGTGCTGAGTTCATTACGAACAACCTCAACACTCTGTTCTTTTTCTAGCATAGCTATAAACGCTAATATAGGTGCTTCAAACTCTTTTTGAAGCGGATACATACTGATGTCTACAGAGATTTCCATTAAAAATCATACCCTAGAGTGAAACCAAATGTTCTTGGATCTCCTTGTTGTGTGTAAAGTGCATCACCAGTACCAAAGTTATCAAAGTAATAACCTCTGGTCTGATAATCAGCATTAGCAAGATTTCTTCCCCAAAGCGTTGCAGACCAGTTTTCATGCATGTATTCTAAACTTGCATTAAGTAACTGATATGCTGAAGATTTTTGATCATGTGAGTTTGAAAAGTAGTAGCTTCCCCTTCCTTCTACATTTCCTTTTAAACTCCAGTTTTCAGAGAGCATATAGTTTACTCCAAGATTGTATTGATACTTTGGAGACTGCGCAGGAGTTCTTCCATCTTTTGAAACATCATCAACTGGGTTATAAAATGTATTAAACTCAGCATTTAAAAGTCCTAAACTTGCATTAAAAGTAATCTCATCATTTGGACGATAAGCAAACTCTGTTTCAAGTCCATAATACGTACCTTTATCTGCATTAGTTATATAGTCAGTATATTTATACCCTTCTGTAACATATGAAGTTCCAACTTGCTGATCTTTTCTTTTTCCGTAGAATAAATTGGTTCTGTTTGTTAATTGACCTTCTAGATATGTTCCATTAACACCTAAGTCAACATTCCATAAAGATTCTGTTTCATACTGCTTTGGAAGTCCACTTGCATCCGAAACTGGATTAAAACCTCCCGGTTTATATCCACGTGATAAAGTAACATAAGCAAGTTGTGTTGCATTAACTTTATATTCTAACCCTATTTTACCACCTACAAGATTTTCTGTATCATTAAAAGAAGCATCATCAGAGTCACTATAAGTGGTCTCCCATTGCTCTAAACGTAATCCTGAAACCAAAGTTAATTGCTCATTGATAGCCATATCTAATTGACCATAAATGGCTTTACTCTGACCTTCATAATCACTTAAGAATGGTGCTCCAAAGTATGTATTGTTTCTTATCAAATCACTCTCATATTTTTTGTAGTATGCTCCAACTGTCCAAGCCGTTGTTTGATTAAAAATTTTACCTTCTTCATCAGAGACTAATCTCACATCTAAATCTATCTGTTTTTTATCTCTTAAATATTGGTCAAATGATTTATAGTAACTTCCCACATTTGCCCAATCTTCATCATATGAGTATTCAATATCTGAATTACTATAACTTGCTCTGCTTTCTAAATGAAATGCGGGGGTTACCTGATAGATAGACTTTACAGAAAACGCATTAGTTTTTTGTGTGTCTTTTCCTGGTTCATCTGATTGAGTTGTTCTATTATTAGTTTCATTAAAAACATCATACCCATTGTCATTATCTATGTGTGTAAATGTAAAGTCAATCGTGTGATTTTCTGCAACCAGCCATTTTAATTTCGCTTTAGCTGTAAGTTCATCCAATCCATTTGTATCTTCTCGGTTCAAATAACTATTTTTAAAAAACCCATTACTATCATTTTTGTAGATAGAAAAACGTCCTAACAGTGTATCTTCGATAAGTGTCCCACCTATTGCTGCACCAAAAGCTCTTGTATTATAATTTCCGGCAGTGGCTTCCAAATGACCTTCTAAATCTTTAGTCGGTTCATTACTTTCAACACTAACTACACCTGCTAAAGCATTTGCCCCAAAAGTAGTCCCTTGTGGACCTCTGAGTACTTCTATCTGCTTTACGTCAAAAAGTGATGCACCTAGTGTTGCATTAGAAAAATCTATACCATCTATCATCAATCCCACTGTAGGGTTAAGTGGCGTTTCAAATTGACCTCTTTCTCCCATACCTCTTATTTGAATAAACTTGGCTCTAGAGCCACCTGATGAAAAGTTTACATTGGGTGTACTACCTAAGACTTCTTCAAATGCCTGTGGTGCTTTATCATATATCTCTTCTTCACCTATAACCGTCACAGACTTAGTAGTTTGAGAAAGTGTCTTCTCTCTAAAGTCAGAACTAACTACGATAGGATCAAGTGTCACTTCTTCTGCAAACGTAGTTGTACCCATCAATGCATACGATGCGATAAGTGAAAGTGTTAAAATTTTGGATTTCATGTTTTTTCCTTAAATATAATGATCAAGGAGAGGAGCAAATTATTTTCTTACTTCTCTTCCCTACGCTGGTATTATCCAGTTCAAGTTCAACGGGTTGTTTATCTCAGCCACATTTTATTTCAAATATTGGCACCCCGAGAGATCGATAAAAATTTATACTTTAAATAACATACAATTATGCTTAATTATTGAAAGTGTGGCATGATTTGTATGCTATTTTAAGAAACATTCCCAAAAACTTCCATGAGCGCCAATGTTCTACTTTTTGAAACCTCGCCATCTTCAAGTACATCTGATATCATAGCTATACCTGAAGCTGCGTGAGTTTCAACCACGTTTCTAATGTTCTCAATCGTAATACCACCAATCGCTACAATAGGATAATCCACATTTTTAGCCCAACGCTTTAAATCTTCTGGTCCCACAGTGTCATAGACTAGCTTCTTAGAAATGGGTACATAGATGGGGCCTATCGCCAAATAAGAGGGTTCAAATCCCAAAGCGATGTCTATCTCTTTGGGTGTATGTGTGCTGATCCCTAAACGAATCCCTGCATCGAGTATGGCTTGTACATCTGCTTCTTGGATGTCTTCTTGTCCAAGGTGTATACCATATGCTTTATGTTTGATGCCAAGTTCCCAAAAGTCGTTGAGGAAAAATCTTGCATTGTACTCTTCTGAAATTTTGATGGCTTCTATCACTTCATCTTCGAGCGCTTGACCTGAGAATGCATCTTTGGTTCTTAATTGGGCTGTGGTAATACCAACTTCGTAAAGAGGTTTTAATTTGTAGGCTCTGTCTACCACAGGGTAGATGCCTAAAGGTGTTTCATCACATTTTGGAAATCTCATTTCAATCCTTAAACTGATGCCAAAATGGCGTCCCTATCGTCGGAGTAGAAGGAGAAGCAAACTCTCTTTTTTGCATCGTGCCTGCTTCGTACCCTAAACGTCCAGCTTCAACGGCAAGTCTAAAAGCATCTGCCATTTTCACAGGGTCTTGTGCTAGCGCTATGGCAGAGTTTAAAAGCACACCATCATACCCAAGCTCCATCGCTTCTGTGGCATGTGAGGGTTTTCCTATTCCCGCATCTACTACCAGCTGTAAGTCAGGAAACTGCTTGCGTATGGCTATAAGATTATCTGGATTCATGAGGCCTTTTCCTGACCCTATCATGGATCCCCAAGGCATAATTATTTTACATCCTACATCTGCCAGACGCTTGGCTACGACCAAGTCATCCGTGGTATAAGGAAAGACTTCAAAGCCTTCTTTGATGAGCACTTCAGCCGCTTTGACTGTTTCAAAAGGGTCAGGTTGCAAGTTGTACTGATCCCCTATCACTTCAAGTTTCACCCAGTTTGTACCAAAAACTTCTCTTGCCATCTGAGCAGTAGTGATGGCCTCTTTAGCTGAATGTGAACCAGCGGTATTAGGCAAAACATGGATATTTAAGCTCTTAATAATGTCCCAAAACTGGTTACCTCCACCCTCTCCTGCTGCTTGTCTACGCAAAGAAACGGTGACAATCTCAGCCCCTGAGATCTTGATGGCATCTTCCATATTGGCAGGGCTTGGGTAAAGTGCAGACCCAATGAGAAGCCTACTTCGCAGTGTCTTGCCTCCTATCACCCAATGTTCATTACTCATTTTGTTTTCCTCTTTCATCTTTTACCCACCTTGAACAGGAGCAAGTATCTCTATACTGTCGTTATCTCTGATCATAGTATTTTCATACGTAGCGATAGCCACAAACGTACCATTAAGTGCTAGGGCAAATCCTTTTTGTTTATACTTAAGCTCCTGTATAAGCTCGTTGACATTCATTTCAGAACTTACTGATGTTCTTTTCCCATTTACGATGACTTCTATCATTTGTTTATTCCTTGATTGAGTGCTTGTTCTACTACAGCAGGTGCCAGTAAGTACCCATGTCTATAGAGACCATTAATCCTTGTTAGTTTATCTTCTTGTTCTATTTTTGGCAAGTTATCTTTAAGTGTTGGACGACAATTTGTCAACATTTTGACAATACGTGCCTCTCCAAAACCTGAATGTACACTGTATACGGCAGATAGAAGCTCTAAAGAAGAACGCACTGACATCGGACTTCTGTCTTCACTTTCGATCTCAGTGGCACCTATGACGTACCTGTTGTTTCTTCTAGGAACGATGTATATCTTGTAACGAGGATGAAGCATACGTGTAGGTCTAGTGATGTTCACTTCAGGTGCATCTAGCCAAAACACTTCTCCACGTACACCACGGAGACCTTTTACCTGTTCATTTGCCCCCAAACCTCTTGCGTCAAACACCCAGTCAAAGTGCTTTGCTCCATCGTTTATTACCACTGTACCTGAAGAGATATCTGTTACTTTAGTCCCTTGATACCAAGTCACATTAGTATGAGTCAACAGATAATCACTTGAAGCTTTCATAAACCTCTGAGCATCTACTTGCCCCTCTTGTGGAATGTAAAATGCCTTGCTATGTTGTGCTAAGTCAGGTTCAAGTGCTGTGATACCTGCCTTGTCTAGTAACTCTATCTCAGAAGCTTCTTCTACCTTAGACTTCAAAGTTTTTATGAAATGGTCTAACTCAGAGTAGTCTTGAGGATGTGCGGTGATGATACTTCCTTCTTGTTGATAGGCATCTGCTATCCCCACTTTTTCCAACAAATCTGGCCACAAAGCTATGGATCGTTTACCATGCTCAAAGATGGCAGACTCTGCACTCTCAAGTTCAGCAAATACTGCAAGCATACCCGCTGCAGTCATCCCTGCGGCATCTTCACCATAAGCTGTGTCTGCATCAAAAAGTGTGAGTGTGTGTCCTTGCTGTAAGAGATTGAGTGCTAAAACTCTTCCAACAAGACCAACCCCTGCTATACCAATATTCATTTTTTACCTTTTTTAGTGAAGGACAAACACAAGGGTTTGCCCTTATAAATTGATATTTAATTAAACCGTTGGGGTATCCCTTCTGGATACTCCTAAGATCAAATAATTACATGTTTGTTATTTTATCTGCTTCTACATATACTTCAGATCCCATCTCTTTAAACTTTTCAGACATCTCATCCATACCCTGTTGTTTTGCAGATTCTACATCAGTACCCAATTCATCTGCGTACTCACGTACTTCCGCTGAGATTTTCATAGAACAAAACTTTGGTCCACACATAGAACAAAAATGTGCTACTTTTGCCGCATCTGCAGGAAGTGTTTCATCATGAAACTCTCTAGCACGTTCAGGATCAAGACCGATATTGAATTGATCTACCCATCTGAATTCAAATCTAGCCAATGACATAGCATCATCTCTTGCACGTGCTCCAGGGTGACCTTTAGCAACATCTGCTGCATGAGCAGCTATCTTATAGGTAATCAATCCTTCTTTTACATCTTCTCTATCTGGCAGACCTAAGTGTTCTTTTGGTGTAACATAACAAAGCATGGCACATCCATACCACCCTATCATCGCAGCACCAATGCCTGATGTAAAGTGATCGTATCCTGGAGCAATGTCAGTCGTTAAGGGCCCAAGTGTATAGAATGGTGCTTCATGACACAAGTCAAGCTGCTTGTCCATGTTTTCTTTTATCATGTGCATTGGCACGTGACCCGGCCCTTCTATGATGGTCTGTACATCATGTTTCCAAGCGATTTTAGTCAATCTTCCGAGCTCTTCAAGTTCACCAAATTGTGCTTCATCATTGGCATCAGCACCAGATCCTGGGCGTAAACCATCTCCCAGTGAGAACGTCACATCATACGTCTTCATAATCTCACAGATATCTTCAAAATGTGTGTTTAAGAAGTTCTCTTTATGGTGATGTATCATCCATTTTGCCATGATCGCCCCACCACGAGATACGATACCTGTGACACGTTTAGCTGTCATTGGAACATGATGCAAAAGAAGTCCTGCATGAATCGTAAAGTAATCTACCCCTTGTTCAGCTTGTTCGATGAGTGTATCTCGAAATACTTCCCAAGTAAGGTCTTCAGCGATACCATTTACTTTTTCTAACGCTTGGTAGATAGGCACAGTCCCAATAGGTACGGGAGAGTTACGTAAGATCCAGTCACGTGTTGTGTGAATGTTCTTACCTGTTGAAAGATCCATCACTGTATCTCCACCCCAACGCGTAGACCATACCATTTTCTCAACTTCTTCCGCGATGCTTGAAGTCGTCGCAGAGTTACCAATGTTTGCATTGACTTTTACCAAGAAGTTACGACCTATGATCATAGGCTCAACTTCAGGGTGGTTGATGTTACATGGGATAACCGCTCTACCCTCGGCCACTTCTTTTCTTACAAATTCAGGTGTAATTTTCTCTGGAAGGTTTGCACCAAAATTTTCACCCTTGAGTCTCGCTTCTCTCTCTTCATTTTGAAGATACTCGGCATTCATCCCAGCATCTTGGTTTTCACGCAAAGCGATGAACTCCATCTCAGGCGTGATGATACCTTGACGCGCATACCACATTTGAGAAACATTTTTGCCTTTTTTAGCTCTTAAGGGTGTGCGTACAAGTCCTGTAGCACCTGCAGTAACAAACTCAAGTTGCTCATCGGTGTTGTATCCGTTGTCTTCAGGCGCCATAATACGTCCCTTATACTCCTCTACATCACCGCGTCCTACTATCCACTCTTTACGGATAGCTGGGATTCCATTTCCTACATCTATCTCTACACTAGGGTCTGTGTAAGGGCCTGATGTATCATAGACTCTTAGTTTTGTTTCATTACCAAGCAGTATCTCTCTTACTGGTACTCTGATATCTTTGTGTATTTCGCCTTCCAAATAAACTTTAGTAGACGCTGGAAATGGCTCACGGGTAAGCATCTCATTGGAAGTGGTTAATGTGTCTTTGTATGGTTTTGTCATGTTATCTCTTTCATAATTAATATACGAAAAGAGAGAAAAGTAGATAGAAATATCAAGTAGCTTACCCTGATACCTAAAAGTATCATCATAATCTACTTAATGAAGTAAATACAGTCTCTTCCTTACGCTGGTTCTAACCAGTTCAAGTTCTACGGGTCAAGCATTAACTGCTATCTCAGCACTATATTTCAATAGTGCACCCCGAGAGGTTGATAGACGCAATATAGTATAAATAAAATAAAATTCTTCTTAATTGAAGTAAGGTAAGAGATGTGGGGAGGTGAAGGGGAAGAGATTACTCCTCTTCTGTCTTCATCTCCATTAACTCAGCAAGAAGTTCATCGATCTCTTCAACTTCAAGCTCATCACGGCCAAGCTCTTCTATGATAGCAAAACACTCTGTACGCATCTCACGCATCTCTTCAAGGTCTTCTTTTTGCTCTTTAGAAGCATTTTTAGACTTATCAATAGCCGCAAAAAGTTCATCGATGGCTACTTCTAAATCTGGAATGATTTCTAATTCTAAAAGGTTTTTTAATTTATCTGCATTATTCATATCTATGTTCCATGTAGTGATTTTTTCTGTATTGTATCTAAAAAGAAGAAGATAAGGAAACACCAAAGTGGATTAACTCCACCTTCGTATTAAAATTTGTAGTCAAGTCCGACAATCACTGATCTACCTGGCAAAGGTGCAGTCTCTTTGAGAAATGAAATGTGATTTATTGCTAGATCATCTGTCAAGTTGTTGCCTTTGAGCCAAAGCTCAAGTGATCCATGGGTAAGTTCATAATGATACTTTGTTGAAAAGTTCAACATAGTGTACCCATCAGTTGATGTTTCATTCTCTGCGACGTTACGACTTTTATCAACCCATTTATAGGTCAATTCACTGTGTAAGTTCATGTGATCATGCTCTAAACAAAATGTAGCATTATAGGGAGACATTCTTGGGATATATCCACCACTGTCCAGCTCACCTTTCAAGAAGTTTAACTGTGCAGTAAAAGTAAGCGCATGAAGTCCTAAAGTTTTCTTGTACTTTTCTTCTATCCCAAGTCCATATATCTTAGCACCGACACCCTGTATCTGCCATACGGGACTTAGGTGAAATGGATCTAATATAGGTACCCCAGAATCATCTACTAGTGGAGACTGATATATATAGTTTTCAAAGTCATAATAGTAAAAGCTTACTCTAGAGGAAAACGCATCATTATGTTTATAGATAGCATCTACATCAAAATTAACTGAAGTCTCTTTATCCAAGTCTCGATCTCCTATGATATAACTCTCTGTAGCATGATGAAATCCATTCCAAAACAGCTCTTGTGAAGATGGCAAACGCTGCATATAGGCTAATGAAGCCTGTGTTTCAAATACTTCACTCCAACTATGCCACCAACCCAAAGATAAGCTCAAGGCCACATCCGTATCATCCTCATAATAGTCATCATCCAAACTTGAATGCATAAGCCAAGTCTCTTGCATGTTCTTAGGATCAGCGGAGAGTTTTCTTGCTACAATATTACTAGCTAGACTTATTTCATCCGTCTCACCAAGGTAGTGTTTCACATTAAGTGCCATAAGGAATTTCTGTTCCTCAGTATTTGGCATAGGGTGACCATGTGAATAAGGTATGCCTGTATCATTATAATAATTTAGTAAAGAGAGTCCATCTTCTGCACTCGTTCTTATAGCATCTTCAAACTCTCTACATCCGCCATGTTCGTGACAAACCTTCAGTTCATTACCTACCCATTCCAGACGGAAGTTCGCATCCGTATTCTCTGCAAGTTTATAGTCAAACTGAGTACTTAGGCTTTGCTGTTGCTGATCAAAAAGACCATCATAACTTCCATCTTCACGTTCGAAGTGGCTGTAATCACTGTATTGATATTCAGTGATCACATTTGTCATCTGCCCAATAGACTCACTATGTAAGACAACCCCATAACGCTGTTGTTCCATCATGATGTCTGTACGCTCAGTTGTTCTATTTGGTACGCCATACTCTTTATCCATCGTATCAGCATAAAGTTTAATCGTATGTATGGGTGATACCTTCCAACCTAACACGCCATGAAATTGTTCACTAAAAGTATCAGTATTAGGTACAGTCTCTCCGTCACTTTTGAAATTATCTGCTTCATTACGGTAGTAGTTCAAGTTAACAGAGTATTCATCTAATGCATATGCACTCTTGATACTTGTCGTTCCAAACCCTGTATTAGAATTTGTGGATAAAGAGGTATCCAAAGATAAACCTTTTTTAGGCAACTTTACTTCATGTTCTTCTCCAAGTGTACGTATCACACCTCCACTATAAGAGCCATAAAGTAAAGATGCCGGCCCTTTGACCATCTCTATACGTTCTGCCATTCTAGCATTAAGTCCTACGGCATGGTCTTGACTCATTGCAGAAAGGTCATTAAGTGTAATGCCTCCCTGAGCGATACCCACACGGTACCCTTCCATCCCACGAACCGTGGGTCTTCCAACTGCAGGGCCATAGCTTGCGCTATCTATCCCTAGTTGATCAGAAAGATAATCCCCCAATGTCTCACCTGAAGTGTGATTGGCTAAAGTGTCTGTGTCATAAGAAGTATTGAAAGAGACCTGATCTTCTTGAAGGTGAATACTGTGTGCATCCACAGTTATCTCCCCTAGTTGGGCCTGATCTGCTACAGCACATGTACCCAAAAGGAGTAAACTTGTACTGATTGATAAGTAATGCTTAGTGATCATGATCATCTTCACTCTCACCTATACCAGTAAAGATAGTTGGTGTAAATCCTGTTGGTAAAAATCTGTCTGCATCCCAAGTGCTATGTACATGGAAATTTGCTCCATGAGAGTCAGCTAGATAGAGTTTTTGACTCTCTGCAGCAAATATAAGTACCCCATAATCATCATTTTTGATGATGCTCACCTCATTCTCTTTACACTCTGTCACACCATCAAGTGCAAATGCGGCTTGTGACTCTTCTAACCCTTCCTCATGCTCTTCATATACATATACTTTTCCTGAAGTTGTTATTGCAATGTGAGGTGCAGCTTCCTCTTCTTCATGTGCAGTATCATTATCATCTTCATGCTCTTCATGTTCAAAGACAAAAAAGTTACAGAGTGTCTCTCCACTTGGTAATGCTTCTGTGATCTCATCTTTGATCTCATTTTGCTCAATAAGATACATATTGAGTGCTTCTATTGCCGCCAATAGTACGTCACTTGCTACAGCTGGGTCAAACTCGTCTGCACTATGTGCTGCAAATACAGGTACATTGTTCTCTTCATGGAAGTGTCCAAGATAATGCATGTCCTCATGTGTTAGGTTACCGTCTTCTATGTCAAAATTTTCATCTATCATGACGATCTTTTGATCTACTCCAGCATCTGTCTCATGGTTCCACATAATAAGTTTGCCATTTTTACCCGTCATATCATAGTTTTCACCAGCTATATTCATGTCTTTAAAGCTATCGGTATCTGTGTTGTATAGGTACTGTTCTGAACTTGCATTATCGAAAAAGATCAACGTTTTCCCATCTGGAAGATCAATCGCTGTCGTTTCTTCGTTATTTGAGCTTCCACCACATCCTGTTATCATCACTGCAGCTGCTACTGCACTTGCTATCCATATTTTTTTCATAGTTATCCTTTTGATATATTTCATTGTATTCATACACTTTTGTTATATTGATTGTCTATTATGAAAAATATAGGGGTGGTGCAGTAGCATTAAATCCTAGAGGTATAGATGCAACACTATATTGCCTACTTTCTAGAATGTCAACTTGTTTAAGCCTTGGTACATTAGTATAGTCAAACCTAGACTTAACCACAACCTTTTCTACATTTTTTCTAGTTGTTACAGCGAGATTTTCATTCACAATGACTACGGAGCTATTATGTGTTGATAAATCTAGTTGCTCTGATGCATGACAGAGGTTACACTCTGAGATTTCATCAATATGATTATGTTGAAAGTGTATAGCTGAACTTTGAATTGCCCATACAAAAAGAGCAATCAATAGCACATTAACAGTCTGTTTTAATTTCATAATGATTGTCTCCTTTCATATGTATTCAAGTATACTTAATAGCTTATACCGACGCCAAACACGTTGGGCATTTACCATTGATAATCACATTGTTTATCTCATAGTTTGGCAATGCAATATCAACACTTTTAATACACGCTACAACACTACATATCACACATACGAAGTGTGCATGAGGGTTAAGCTTAACCTCAAAGTATCTTTTTTTATCATTGGATTCAAAAGCATTTAAGATACCTTCATCCTCAAACTTGGAAATATTTCTATAAAACGTCGCTTTATCCATGGAGATGTCATTTTTGATATCTTCATAACATAAAGGTCTTTCAGCTTTTTCTAGTATCTCTAAAAGCTTCACTCTTGCAGTGGTAAGCTTAATATTTTTGTCTTTGATCAATTGCTCTAATTTCATTGCGCGATTTTAACCAAAATTTTATTAAATGCGACTAAGTTGCATAAATAAAAAAGTGTTTTGGTTAGCTTATAGAGAAATAATGTACAATGTCAAAAAATATTTAAGGACCTAAAATGTCAGAAACACACAAAACACCCATTGATGGAAACTTCTACAAACGTGCAGATGCACACATCAACCTCGCTAATAAACACATCAACGAACAAGTACCCCCAGCAGATGCAAACAACTCACTCATGTTCGCCTCTTCACGTTTTAACACATGGATCACAGCTGCAGGATTTAAAAATGGGGAAGAGATGGCAAAGGAAAAAGAGGAAATCATAAACTTTTTTGCAACACAATACAAACACATGCTCGAACAAAACTTCGATAACTACGTTGAAAACTTTGAACAGTTTATCAATGATGTTAAGAAACATGCTGAGAAAAAGTAAGTTCTATCTAATCTTTTACCGGTCACAAATGGTTAAAAAGTAGTTTCACTTAGTTAGTGTAGTTTGATTCTGAAGTTTGATATGTAGTGAAGGAGCTTACTGAATAGTAATTGACCAAATGAAACGTCTCACTTCAAGATAAAGATATCGCTAAATAATGTTAAACCAATGACTTTACTGTAGATTTGGCTAAACAGCGTGAGTCGAGAGCGAGAGCATACGCTTTAGTATCTGACCAAACGGAACGAAGCCGTTTAGTCAAAGGTGCAGTAAAATAACTGGCTTAATGGCAACCACAGCCTGTTCCACAACTCTCATCTGCTGGCTTAGCAGGTGCTTCTTTTGCTGGTGCAGCAGTTGCAGCTCCAGCACCTGTACTACATGCAGAAACACCTGGAGGTGTTGTTGGTTGGACAGATGCATTGTCTGCTCCACCCTCAGCATTTACTTTTTCTATAAACGCCCATAGTTTAGTAGCCGCTTCATGGTAACGTTTAGCAGTCTCAGAGTCTGGTTTATGGTAAACAATCGGCATACCGGTATCCCCACCTATTCTGATAGCAGGTTCTATTGGTATACGCGTGATCAGTTCTGTGTCATACTCTTTAGCAACAGGTAATGTTGTACCCATACCAAAGATATCTGACTCTGTCTCACACGAAGGACAAATAAAGCCTGACATATTTTCTATAATACCCGCTGTTGGGATGTTCAACTTTTGGAACATACTCAATGAACGTCTACTATCATCAAGAGAAACTTCCTGTGGAGTAGTAACCGTAATACCAGCAGTAATAGGCACCGACTGTGCAAGTGAAAGCTGTGCATCACCTGTTCCTGGTGGCATGTCTATC
Source organism: Sulfurovaceae bacterium (assembly GCA_963698695.1). Taxonomy (GTDB): domain Bacteria; phylum Campylobacterota; class Campylobacteria; order Campylobacterales; family Sulfurovaceae; genus Sulfurovum. The sequence goes on from CAVORT010000003.1 coordinate 88,642, forward strand.
ACAAGTACATCTAGCTCTGACCATAAGATATCTCTTAAGAATTGCTCAATGGCCTTCATGATCATAGAACCTCTCCAGATAAGTGCCTGTCCCTGTTCCATGATAGAACCCATAGACATGATCTCTACACCATAGGCTTTAAGTGGCTCTAGTTTATTACCGTGTATTTCTGGTTTTTGGTCTGCTACACCCATCATACGAGGGACATTTGGTCCGTAGATGTCAGCATCAAGAAGTCCAACTTTTTTACCTTGCATCGCTAAAGCAATGGCCAAGTTCACAGATGTAGTTGATTTACCAACCCCACCTTTACCAGAACTTACCATCACGAAGTTCTTGATGTGTGGCGCAATGTTTTTACCAGAAACTGAGTTTGACATCTGCTTTGGTGCTTGAGGTGCATTGATATTGACATGAATTTCTTCAAAACCAGCTTTTTTGAGTTCTGCTGTCGATTTTTCTATAAGCTCATTTTTTACTTCATCTGCTGATGATGTAATATCTAGCATGAGTCCTACTGTTGTGTTTTCAACCACAACATCTCTTACAAATCCAAAAGTAACGATATCTTTCGTAAACCCTGGATATGTTACATTTTTTAATGCGTCTAATACATTTTGTTCTGTCATAATAAATTCCTAATATGCAATTTTGTAATTGAGTTATACCAATACAATCTTAAATTAGATTTAAAAAACGGCTATTTTCTTAAATAAGACAAAAAATATCCTATTTAAAGAATGGATAAAGTATCACACGGTATAATTCGTTACTATTTTACACATACTAGGATATCATTTGCTACAAACAACACTTATTCTTCTTGGCGCCGGATCGTCTTCCCGCTTTAAAAGTAATGTTAAAAAGCAGTGGCTCTATAGTGATGACATACCACTGTGGCTAGCAGTCGCGAGGCACTTTGAACGCTGTGCTGATTTTGAAAAAGTCATTGTCGTCTCTTCCTCTGATGAGTTAAACTATATGCAGCACTTTGCAGATTATACATATGTAACAGGTGGTGACAGTAGACAGGCGTCACTTTATAACGCATTAAAACATGTAGAGACAAGCCATACCCTTGTTTCTGACATCGCTAGATGTTGTGTACCAGAAGATATGATACACCGTATCCTGAGTGCAAAAGAAAAAGCTTCTTGTGTCGTTCCAGTCCTTCCTGTTGTAGATACACTTTACCTCAATAACCAACCTGTCAATAGAGAAGATGCCAAAATAATACAGACACCTCAACTCTCTGTTACTAAAATGCTCAAAAAAGCATTAGAGACAGAAACCATTTTTACCGATGACAGTTCAGCCATAGCCTCCTTAGGTGAAACCGTCTATTTTGTAGAAGGCTCAACAAAAGCACATAAGCTCACGAGTATCGCTGATTTACAGAAACTATCTTGTATTAAGCAACCTTCTGCTAAAACTTTTACAGGTTTTGGAGTGGACATACATCCTTTTGAGCATGACAAGGAAATGTTTCTTTGTGGAGTAAAAATAGATGTAGACTACGGATTTAAAGCACACAGCGATGGAGACGTTGCCATACATGCACTTATAGATGCACTATTAGGTGCAGCAGGGCTAGGTGATATCGGTGAACTTTACCCTGACACAGATGAAGTTTATGCAGGTGTCGACTCGAAAAAACTACTTTTAGACACAGTCACAAAAGTCCGATCTTATGGATTTGACATTGGGAATGTGGACTTGACCATTGTGGCACAAGCCCCAAAAATATTGCCCTATAAAGAGGAGATGCGTATGACTATTGGCTCTTTACTTGGCATTGCAAAAAACTTTGTTAACATTAAAGCAACCACAGCTGAAAAACTTGGCTTCGTGGGTAGAAAAGAAGGTGTGACTGTTCACGCTGTAGCAAATTTAACCTATATGAACTGGAAAAAACTATGAAAATAATCATTGTAGAAAATGAACTTTATCTTGCACAGAGTATAGCCTCTAAGCTTAATGAAAATGGCTTTGATGTTGAAATCTTTAGCTCAACCAAAGAAGCAATGAAAAGTAATGGTGATGTCTACTTACTCTCAACGAATTTACCAGGGCAAGACACTACACCTCTCATTAAAGCTTTCAAAAAGAAGATTATCATCCTTATGGTCAACTATATCAATAATGATACTGTCTCTCAACCACTTAGACATGGTGCCAGAGACTACATCGTCAAACCATTTATGATAGAAGAGCTGATACGTAAAATAGAGCACTATCAAGAGTACCAGCAACTTAAAAAACGCACTGAACTTTATCAAGAGTATATGGATAACCTTCTGCGGGACATTAAAACAGATGCATCCACAGAAAAACTAGCTACACCATTAGTCATAGAGACAAACTACCAAAGACTTGTAGACAAAGTGGTCTTTGAGTATGCACAAAATGAAGATAAACTTTTAACCTTTGTTCCTTTGACAGACAAAACATGGAAAGAAAAAATAGAAACCAGTCCTACCCACTCGTTACTTTATATCACAGAGATCAATACCCTTAAAAAATCAGATAGAGAGCAACTTCTAGAACTCCTCAAGGACTATGACTTCATACTTTGTAGCACTTCTGAGCTAGAATGTGACTATGAAACGATCACACTCAACACTGATTCTAAACTCTATGACCAAAATGAGATTTTGACCATTGATGACTATGTCAAGTTCATCGTCAATAGTTTTCAATACAAATTTCCAGATACAGAACTTTCTAAAAAACTAGGTATTTCACGAAAAAGCCTTTGGGAAAAAAGAAAGAAATACGGACTCTTTAAGAAAAAATAAGGATACTCATATGCCAAATAAATCTCTGTATATAGACACTGAAACACTCTCTACATTAGCATTGGTGCAAGCTGGTCTCATCTCACCTGTAGAGAAACTGATGAATCAAAAAGAAGCCAAAAATGTAGATGAGACTAAAGCATATCAAGGTGTTCCTTTCCCTTTTTCTTTCATCCTTGCACCCAATGGTAATAAAAATAGTAAAGTACTGCAAAGCGTACAAAAAGGTGAGATACTTGATCTCATTGTTGAAAATAATAAAGTGGGTGAACTTACAGTAGATGAAACCTTTCTTGTCAACCCCAAGCAAAGACTTCACAACATCTATGGTACCTCTGACACAACCCACCCTGGGGTCAAAAATACTTCAAAAAGACTCGGAGAAATTGCAGTGTGTGGTGATTACGATGTCACATACCCCCTGATTGAAGACAACATCAATCGCATTCAAAAAATGATCACCAAAACAGGTGCGAAGTTTGTTTCCTCACTTATGTTGGCTGCAAACCCTCTCAACCGAGCTCATGAACGCATGATAAGACAGGCCATATCTGACTCAGATTTACTGATCATTTTTTTACGTAAACCTTTCACAAACAAAGGTCTACGTTACGATATCAGGCATAATGCACTTATCACATTTGTGGAAAACTTTCTTCCCAAAAACAAAGTATTGATTGTTCCCTTTGAGAACTCCTATATTTTTGCTGGCTACAATGAACTGATCTTAGATGCACTCTTAGCTAAAAACTATGGTTGCCATCAACTGGTAGTTGGTAAAAACCATGGTGGGCTAGGTCTTTATTATGATAAAAATAGACTTAGCTCAGTATTTGACCACTTTGAAAACATAGACATTCAAGTCAAACCCGTTGACGAATATGTCTACTGTGATACCTGTAAAACCTTAGTCAGTAACACTACCTGCCCACATGGTCAACATCACCATATACACTATCATTCAGACTCTATTATGAAACTGATACAGTCAGGACTCATACCACCGTCTATCTTGGTACGTAAAGAAGTATCTGCTAATCTTCTTACAGCCCTTTTCCCTGAGAGATTTGAAAATCTCCAAGAGATACACTACTCTCTCATGCCAGGTTCAGGGCTTCTTGAACAACAAAGTGAAGAACAGTTTTACCTCAAACTCATTGAACTTTACCAAACTTCTTCTCTTACTTAAGGAATCCTATGACATTACAAAAACTTTTTCTCACATTTTTCGGAGCGGGGCTGAGTCCAAAAGCTCCTGGTACAGTTGGTACCTTGGCTTCACTCCCTGTAGGTCTTGCCATTCTTTACTACTTTGGCATAGAGACACTTTTTAGCTTTACTCTTGCCATTACCCTCATAGGTATCTTTGAGATAAATAAATACGAAAAAAACACAGGATTACATGATCAACAACATATTGTCATAGATGAAGCAGCCGGTATGTGGATAGCCCTCATGATAGCCCACTCCACTGCCATCACGATGACATACCCCTACGCAGAAGTCCTAGCTATCATTTTCAGCTTCGCTGCCTTCCGCCTTTTTGATATCTGGAAACCCTCAACCATAGGATGGATAGACAGAGAACTTAAAGGGGGTATGGGAGTGATGCTAGATGATGTACTTGCCGGAGTCGCCGGTGGGTTATTGTCTGCTGTGATTTTAATGGGGATTGGAAAGTTGCTGTAGAAGTTATACTTGTGCCAATTTTTCCAACACACCTCTCAACACCAAAGCATATTCTTTTAAAACCTCTGAAGGTACTTCTTTACCCGAACGAAACTTCTTATGGTATCCCTCAAGTGTTTTTTTCAATTCATCCTCTAACCACAGTGATTTGAAAGAATTATCCATCTCTAGCTCCATCTCACCCCTTTTGGCATGAGAACGTTTAGAGACTTTTTGAGTATAATACAAAGCACGCCCAAGTAAGATGTAGGGAAAGTTTCTGTTTTCCATTGGTCCCATTTGTAAGTAGTGTTTCCCAAGGTTTGGCCTAAGACCTTCACTTCCGAGAGCTCATTAAATCCAAAATACGCACCTACTCCACCTACCACTCCTCCTATGATTCCGCCAAGTAAAAGTGTATGTCCTGCAAAAAGTAAGGTCTAACCCTGCACCGGTGACTGCTCCTGAAGTAGCTCCAGTGATCATGAGTTCTTTTCGTGTCAAGTCCAAAAACTGAAGCAGTCTCTTCAGAAAACAAGTCCAGCCCTTCAAAAGTGAGAGTGTTTGCTCTACTTGCAAATGATCATGGTTCCATATGTTTCCATCTTGTTTTGTGACTCTAATTCAAGTTGTCGTAGTTGTCTTTATAGTGTTTTCACTTGACTGTTCTCTTCATCAGTCGCATCCTCGTTGTCAAACGTAGCTTTTCCACCAATCCTGAAGACTCTACTACCAGCTTGGCAAGTCAGTAGCAGACTGCTTTAATGAGCATCTGCTCATGATACTGTTCAAAGAGTCGATAGAGGCTTTCACCGGGGCTATCCACTCTTCTCTCAGTTGTGCCATACTCTCCAGTATTCCAATGTGCTGTGCCCTGCTTGTCTGCATAGGGTTAAATGTACGTACCATTTTAAAATACATCTCTAATGCACTCTTCCACTCCTCTGAATAGTCAGTCTCATCTATGTGGTTTATCAGTGCCATAGAAGGCTGCCCTGTCCAACGCAGTATTTCCATCTCTGCTTCATACTCTTCTCCATAAGGTTTAGAGCCATCTACCACATAGATGATCCCTGCACCATCCATGATAGGGGTTGAGGAGTTGTATCTCATCATTAAACTTGATATCATCTTGATGTGTTCGATAAAAGACGTACCACTTCGTGTCTTTTATCGGCTGGTACTTCATGTTTTTGAAGCCATGCAAGTACTCTTCTTGCACTTTGAAACCCGGGGTGTCTACGAGTTCATAAAGTACCTTTCCATCTACAGTTAGAGGAAATGAACGTTGTTTTGTAGTTGTAGTCCCGGTACATCTGAAATATGTACTGTGTCATCTAGTGCCAAAGCAGAGACGATGGAACTTTTACCTTTGTTAGGGTGACCTACTACTGCAAATCTTGGGTGTTAGCTATCACTGTTTTAGCCACACTTTTACCTGATGATTTAAGAGGCCAGTTTTCTTGCCCATACTTCTAATGCCTTGATGACTAGAGACCATAATTCTCTTCAGGCACACCTACGGGTACTAACCACTACTTTATCTACCTCTGCTACAAGCGATTCTAAATAAGTCCATAAAATCCATCGTCGGTGGTTCCCACGCCTTCACATAAAGAAGCACTTCACCATGACTTTTATGTATTATCTCCAAGTCCTCTTCAAGAGAGTTTGTACCTCCTACATCACAAACTAAGGTGCAACTACTTGCATACTGTCATTGAGTACAGCTATATGCTCTTCAGACATTGCCCAACCTTGCACAACATCATAAGAGGTATCTAACTTCTCTAGTGTTTGTAAGTCACTCTGTTTTGAGATATCATTATTGGTTCTATAGGCTTGATTGGAAGTACTAATGATAGGTTCATTCATATCTCTGCAGCAATCCTTCTACACCATCAAGTGAAAAGAGTGACTTTTTCACTGCTACATGTAGTCCAAATGAAGATAATACATAGATGAAAAAACGTAAAATAATGGCATAAAAAAGTGTTGCAAAAGCTAAAAACTTCCACCACTCTCCAAGTGTAGATGCATTGTTTATCATCTCTTGCACTTAAGCTATCACCCAATCTAAAGTATTGACTCTTTTCTATAAGCTCTAACGAAGGAACCGCAGAAGGAAACCATGTTTTCCAAGGGGTAGCCAACATCTCTAAAAATGTATGAAAAGATTCAGGAGTTATCTGTAAGGTCGTACTCCAGGCAAAAGCTATATCTTTTGTTGCAACAACAACCAAAAGTGCCAACCCTAAACCTATAGAAAAGAACAGTGCCACAAATTGTGACCGTTTTATGACTATCCAATTTGCCAGTAAAGGATTGATCTTTAATGTTTCCAAATCTTCTGAACTTTGTCTGGGAGTAAAGACAATATCTTCTCCATCCAAAATGCAGGAGAGATATGTACTAGAACTGACTCTATTTTATGTGCTTTTAGCATAGAAAAAAGTGTCAGCGTTATGGTCACTAGCGGGAAAGCAATCACCATAGCCATAAAATAGACAACATTCACAGGCATCTGTCCATTATAGTTAAGCAGTGCAATGCCAGAAAACACACCAGCTATAAAAGCGATAATCACAACCCCAAGTGTCATACCATACAAATAGGAAGAAAATGTCTGTGAGAGTAATGGGCTTTTTTAACTTACTTTTATGCTTCAAACCATGCTAAAAGTTGTTCCTGTGGGTTATTTTTTAAAAGCACTTGAGACAAGCCAAAAGCGCGTCTCTCTTCTTTCGTGCTCGTGTCTACTTCCAAAAGCTGGTAAAGAGTTAGATAAGATTTAAGATTCATAGTGTCCAATTATTATTTATTCGTGTTACACATTTTATACGTATTCTTTCTTTTACCCGATACGGGCTATTCTTCTTCAGGACATCCATAGATTACGCATCTAAGATGTTCTTTATACGCTTCATCATCATAACTATCCACTCTTGCTACACCCTCTTCAAAGGCCTTTTTAGCAACAGCAGAGGCAACCCATATCAGAAGCTTCTTTATTAAATGGCAAGAGGAATAATATGCTCTTTACCGTACGTAATGTGTTCGTTATTATACGCAGCTTTTACATAGTCCGGTACAGGCTCTTTTGCTAGTGCTGCCAATGCTTTAGCCGCAGCCATTTTCATACCTTCTGTTATCTTTCTAGCACGTACATCTAAAGCCCCTCTAAAAATAAAAGGAAACCCTAGAACATTGTTCGTTTGATTAGGATAGTCTGAGCGTCCCGTTGCAATAATGGCATCATTCCTTACTTCTCTCATCTCTTCTGGCAATATCTCAGGAGTTGGGTTTGCCAAAGCAAATATGACAGGCTCTGGTGCCATGGTTGCTACCATTTCTTTACTGAGTGCTCCAGCAACTGAAAGTCCTAAAAACATATCCGCACCCACTATTGCTTCAGCAAGACTATTGAGAGAAGTCTCTATTGCAAATTCCATTTTATATGTATTTAGATCTGTTCTATGCTTGCTAATGACGCCTTTGGAATCACACATCATAATATGTCTTACACCTAAGGCTTTATACATTTTCGCACAGGAAATGCCTGCAGCACCTGCACCATTGATCACAATTTTTATTTCATGCACTTTTTTACCAGTAAGTTCAAGTACATTCATCAACCCTGCTGTTGTTATGATGGCTGTACCATGTTGATCATCATGAAATACTGGTATATCTAATTCTTCTTTTAAAATGCGCTCTATCTCAAAACATCTTGGAGCTGAAATATCTTCGAGGTTAATACCCACCAAAAGTAGGTGCAATGGCTTTACATGTTGCGACTATCTCTTCTACTGTATGGACATCCAGTTCAATATCAAAAGCATCTACATTCGCAAATTTTTTGAAAAGGACTGATTTACCTTCCATAACTGGTTTGGATGCTAAAGGTCCAATGTTACCAAGCCCTAGTACCGCTGTTCCATCTGAAACAACAGCCACAAGATTAGACTTATTGGTATATTCAAATACAAGATTTTCATCTTCAGCTATCGCTAAACAAGGATGTGCAACACCTGGTGTATAGGCAAGAGAAAGATCGTATTGCGAATCACACTGCTTTGTAAGCTGTATACCTATTTTTCCACTTTTATGATACTCAAGTGCTTTTTCTTTAGTGATTTTGGACATAGGTAGACCTTAAAAGTTAATATCTGAATATTATACTGCAAGTATTGTTAAGGCGTATAAGGAGAAAATCGAAATGTCTATAGAAATAGACATTTCGTGTAAATTATTGTTTAATTGAGTAAAAGCTTTTTAGTATTTTAATGAGTGTACCACCCAAAATAGCCATAGCAAATAATGTCAACTGTCCTAATGCAAGTTTCATGCTATATCCTTTATATTTTAATAGTTGAACAATGCAAGTATGCTATAAATAGATTACCAGAGTATTACTTTATGTTATTATTTAAATAATTTAAAATAATCAATTATATTATTCTTCCACATCTGCCAATACCAAAGCAAAAAGTACATTGACTCCAGACTGAGTCAGTACTTGTTGTGCTTCTTGTAGTGTAATACCTGTAGTGACGATGTCGTCCACAAGTATCACATCGATGTTTGCCCTTCCTTCGTAAACAAAATCTCTTGGGTGTTCTAAACGAAACTGTAAACTTTTACCAGAATAATTTATTCTTGACCCTGCCATCAGTGAGGCATGCAAAGGCTTAACATGTTTTTTCTTCATTGCACGTGTGAGAAGTGAAACATGGGAGTAGCCACTTTTGACATATTCATCTACCCCCACGACATACACTTGTCTGTCGTCTGCTTCAGTAAACTCTTCAATGAAAGGTTTAACTGTCATATTAGCCAAAGCTTTATACACACGATATCCTTCGGGCTTGTGTTTGGTATGAAGCAGTGATGCTAGTTGCGAATATTTATAAAAGTAGATGACATCAAGGGTACCCAATTTTCGGGTACCAATGGTTGGAGCAAAGAGGTTTTTTCTGCAAGTCTCACAGATGATTTTGAAGTTTAGTCTTGCACAAGAGATACAGCGCAAGTAAATTACTCAAAATATTCTTCGATAATCTGAGGAAAGAGTTTTATCGTTTTTCTGGCTTTTTGAATCTTAGGTTCAAACACTTCTGCAGAATAGGGTAGTTGGTAATACATTCTTATAGATGGTGATTTTATCTTCCATATGTGATTCTAGCGCATCAAGGACATTTTGCATATTTTCTTTACTTGTTGCATACTTCATGAGAAGTTCAAACATACGCTTACGAGGGTGTATAGCCATAGAGTCACCTGCAGCCAATGCGATGTCCTTAATATCCCAACGAGAGATATAAATACCAGAAACATGAGGAGCAATGAGTTTTGCATACAGTGCTTCTGTGTGAGAAGGGTAATCTTTTAAGTCCACCTCTTCATCTGCTGCACATTGACCATCTGGTCCAAAGGCCGGTTTACCATGAAAATTTTGTGCACTTATGTTTTCAAACTCTTTTCTTAAATCATTCATATTATTTATCTCCTCATCTTTAATCAGCAGTGGTATATCATCCACATCTATTTTAGTATTGAACCATCTATGTGCTATAAGCATCACCTTGGCAACAAAAAGTATCTGCTCATCCAAAAACTCTGGTTTATCAAAGAGCGCTTTGGCATCATCATCTAAACAGTAGCCATAGACCTTCGTATCGCGTACTTCTATGAAGTCCACACGTCCTTCTCTACTGGCACACGCATTAATCTCTTCACAGTATGGTATGCCTTATAACCAAACTCTTGTTCTAACATCATTTGTGTCTACTTTAGACTGCCCTACATTAGACATCGTGATATCAACATGTTCGTCTGTGATGTTCAATGCAATCGCAGTCGCATTGAGTGCATTCACTTTCATGATCTTGTTGAAGTAACGTACGCATATGTCCCGTTTGGGCATTATGACCAAGTATAGTACAGAGCCCAGTGTCTGGTTTAATTTCCTCAGGTTTCATGAATCCTCTCCATCTTCAAGCTCTTTTTCCATACGCTTTGCATTACTGTGTAAGAACATTGCTTCTTCCTCTTCTATCATACAACGTGGACAGGTTTGTTCGCCATCTTTGTAGGTAAAGTTATTACCACATTCATTACATCTCTTGATGTTAAACGTTGCCAATGTTCTTTGGGTTGGTTCAAATAACTCTTTTATCTCAAATCCTGGTTGCAACTGTATGGCATCAGGTTCACATACATCATGACACAAACGACACTTCACGCAAAGCATAGCATCAAAATTGATAAGTGAGAACTTGCCATCACTTGACAGTGCACCTGTAGGACAAATACGGTAACATATCTGACAATTGGTACACGTATCATCTACAAATTTTTGAGATGTAAAACTAACGTCTTCTTCTGGTAAAACTTCAAATGCATTAGGTACACCTGCATGTTTTAATGTTGTAAAAAGTATTTTACGTTTATCCGGTAATTTTTTCTCACGAATTTTGGCGATGATAGCTTTATCAAGTGCAAAAGTTTTTAATTCATCAGCTTCTACTGCTTCATCAAAACTCATTTTGTGTTTTACTACACCTTTAAGAGAAGCATTACCTAAAAATGAACGTCTTGAACTAACTTCATCTTCTCGAGATTTCATCTTTTTCTTCAGTGACTTCAAGCTTATCGACATTACTTATAATTGTTTATCTGAAAAAGAAGAGAGTACAAAATTTGCCTCTTCTATACGTGCTTCAATTTGCTCAAAAAGAATGCTGTCAACATCATAAGAACTTATATCTAAAGTAATTTCCTCATCACTTGCCAGTGCCAAATGAAATTAAATGTTCCACACTTAACACTGAAATACAAGGTACATTGAACTTCGGACTGATGAGTCTTACTTTAGACTCTAAAAATGTAAAGAAAAATTCTGTAGTTGAAAAGTCTGAAAGTGAAAATGCCTCAGTCGGACATATACCTACACAAGCAGCTGCTTCTACACCAGTATTGTTAGCAAAAGATGGTAGATTATCCACAAGCTGTATAGACTCTGGACAGGCATCTATACATTTAGTACAGTCTGAAAACTTACTTGTAGCTCTTACACATGAAGCTATTTCTAGTTGTAAGGACATTAGTTTTCTATGCTTCAGTTTGACAGTGTGCTTTAGATCTGCATTTACGTATTCAAAGTACTAATAGTAAATTCCAGAGCAAGTTCAGCACCATCATGATACAGTGGTGTACGTGATTCTCGTTTGCATTAATAAGAAACAGTGGTGTCCACTCTAAAAGTGTTCTTTTAAAAATGCACGTTGTACTTGAAGCAATTCACAAATCCCATCTTTATCTTCTGCTTCGAGTGCTTTTTTAAGTGCCGTACAAAGCATATACATAAACTCCAACTCAACACCAATATGATCAGCACTTACAACTCTTGCTATATCTAACTCTACACGAAAGTCCAACTCATTATAGAGCTCCAAAACAGGATTGTCTCCTCCGGATTCTATCATCTGGTCATCTCTTGTATAGAAGCTTTCATATGGTACAAGATGCATTAAAAAAAGGTTGGTAAAGTCTACATTGTAGTGTTCTTCTACGAGTTCTTCATGTGAAAATTCTTTACGTTTCTCCCAATTTTTATAGTTGGGAAAGAAAGAGAGTAAGTCCTCATCACTTTCTATCTGCTCTAAAAAAGCAACATCTACTTCTACAAGCATCAGCCTTGATATAAGTGCATACAATGCAATACGGTTTTCAATCTCTTGTTTCATTTGTTCCATGTCATGTCTTTCTTGTATAATATGAGGTAATATACCACTTTCAAGATAATTATAACTTAAGTAAAAATAGTTATCTGGGAAATTGTATCAATGTACAGTAGGGGCAGATTTAAAATCTGCCCACTAGGATATAAGTTTACGGTTTAATATTTACTGCGTAGGCTTTGTCAGACAAAGGTACAGCCGGACGCTTAATGTGTTGAGGACGTCTGAGTGTATCATTACTATCAAGTGGACGAGTAAGCTTATCTCTCCAAGCTTGATACACTTTCATATTATTCTCATAATTCACATAAATATCACCGATCACATCATCTTTACCTGCAAGTTCAATGATGACTTTTTGGTGCCATGCGTGGTTACCTGCTATCGGATCTGGGTGTGAAGGTGCAACAGCATTTTGCCATGAACCTGAAAGTCCATCCCACCAAACATTGTCAAGGTCTCTATTGTATGCTTTAAACTGCCAAGAGTCTTTGTTCTCATTCAGACCGTCTACAATACCTTGTGTAGGTTTCAATGTTCCAATTTTACCATCCATGGTAAGGTCATACAGTGGTGCACCAAGTCCCATCACTCCTAGCTTATGTTCAAAACCAGGAATATCTACGGCATTTTTAAGCTTCCATCTACCTGCATGGTGAGAACAAGCTAATACACCTGGCATCGTAGCTTCAGTAGGTACAGCCATAGCAATGAAGTAACCAGAATCAAGTCCAGATACCGTATCTTGATAGTCACCTTAATAGCATCTCCTCTTTTAATATTTAACTTCTTAGCATCTTCAGTATAGATCCACACTGGGTTATGGTTTTGTGATATCTCCATAAGGTGCTTCGAGTTTACAGAACGTGTGTGAATATTATATGGTAATCTAAACACAGTATTCAAAGCAAATTCGTTATCTTTTTGCATAAAGTCATGGTGAACTTGCTAACAAGATGTGTCATCTTCACTCTATCTTCTTTAGTTGTCGGATAGATAGGTATAGCATATTCTGGCCATTTCCAATCTTTAAACCACTCACAATAGAAGTCAAGTTTTTTAGTCAATGTATGGAAACCTTGAACGATTTCACCATCTACTTCAACACCAATTGCTGTTTCCTTACCATGGTCATCTGTTGCCATAATGACACCAAATTCATCTTTTCTTACCTGATCTTCCGCATATTCATGTCCATGTGAAACATAGTAGAACCAACCTTTTTAAGTGGTCTTTCTTGTGGTTTATAGATGTTATCTTCTTCTAACCATGTACCTCTGTCTCTCATCATTTCATAGTTAGGGTACTTCGAATCAGGATACGCTGCTTTAGCTGCTTTTTTCAAGTTAGGAAGGTTATCAAATGCTGCTTGATACCATTCTGGAATTGTTACAGCTCTTGTTGGATCTTCTTTTGAAGCCCAATGCTGTCTTAACACCTAAAGAACCATCAGGGTCAACATGATGTATCAAAATATTTGCCCAGAACTCTACTTCTTCCCATACTTCACCAAGACCTGCTTTGATGTGTGCTTCAAGCGTTGCTCTTGTTGGATCTTTTGGTTTCCAACCCATTTTTTCTAGTGCAACTCTCAGTGCAGGGTTACGGAAAGACAAGCCATCTTTTTGGTTCTGTTGCCTCAGAGTGTTGGTCATGTCTTTCACCAGCAAGTCCAACAGGTAAAATGAAGTCACAATACCAGTTTGTCTCTGACCATGTAGGAGAGAGGTTAAATGACATTTCTATCTTATCTTCACGTTTTAATGCTTCAATCCATCTAAATCCATCTGGATTAATCCAAACTGGGTTATACATACGAGGAATCCAAACTGCTAACTTCTCAGGTACATTGAAGACCTTTAGAGTTCCACTTTTGCTCTCCACTCATCATCAAGAAGTAAGTGTGGCATAATATGTGACATCTCATATGAAGAAAGTGGGTATTCTGGTGGCCAGGCTATCTCATTCCAAACATCAACTTTTGCTGGTCTAGAACCTGCTTGCGTTGCTGCATCGCCTTTACCGTTGACAGATATAACATGCCAGTGGTGTAATCCTACCCCACCTTTATCCCCTGCCATCGCACCACGAAGTACAAATGGTAAGAATGCCGATCTAGCGATCATCCATCCACCTTTGTGACCAATTGGCCCTGCTCTCCAGATATATGTAGCTACTCTAGCCCCTGCATCAATGAACATATCATAAAGTTTTTCTACAATACGTTTTTCAATACGACACTCTTCCGCTACGAAATCAAGTGTATAAGGAGAATACATTTCAGAAATCATTGTGATGAAATCTTCGTAAGAATTCCCTTCTGGAATAGACTTGATATACTTTTTTTCAAGAAGTACATTAAGATATTCTCTGTCTTTCATCAAGTGGTCCCAGTTCACCCAGTTTTTCACGAAGTTATGGTTTACAAGGTCTTCACCATTGATACCTTTTTCGTTAAGGATTCTGTTTGCAAGGTACAAGTATAGAGCTGTCTCTGTTCCTGGCCAACAAGGTACCCATAAGGTCTGCCATACCAGCAGAGTTAGAAAGTCTTGGATCCATAACAACAAGCTTTGCACCTTTTTTACGTGCTTCTGCAATACGCCCAGCAGCCTGCTGAAAGTAGTGCCCTGCGTCAGCCGCATGAGAAGACTGAAGGAAGATAAGCTTTGCATTAGACCAATCTGGTGAGTTTCTATCATCGTTACTCCACTGGATAGTCCCTTGTCTTGCACCTGCAGAACAGATGTTTGTGTGAGAATCATACCCGTCAAGCCCCATTGAGTGAGGGACACGGTGACCAAAACCATTTTCATTTGGACGACCAACGTGGTACATGATTGATTTTTTAGAAATCTCATCACCTACTTTAAGCGTATCGTGCATTTTTTTACCGATTTTTGCCATTGCTTCATCCCAAGTGGTTCTTACCCACTTACCTTCACCTCTTTTAGAACCTGGCGCTCTCATGAGAGGGAAAGGGATACGATCTGGATCGTACATTTGTGATTGTGCGGCATAACCTTTTGCACAGTTTCTCCCGCGAGATCCAGAGTGAAGTGGGTTACCCATGTACTTACGCACTGCTAGTTGTCCAGGTTCCCGCTTTTTATAGTAGAAAGGTCAACCCATGCAGTTAAACCACATGAAGCTTCACAGTTTGAACATGCAGTTGGTACAAGCATATATTCAGTGGCTTTTATACCATCTGGATTATCTTCACTTTGTACACCATGTCTTGATGTTCCACCACGTTTCCAGTCTTCTCCACTAAGCTCTGTAAAGCTGTCCCACTCTTCAAGTGGCGGATAGAAGGCTAGTGTCTTTGGTGTTGGTGTAAACTTAGTCTCAGCATGCGCTGGTGTATCTGCTACAGTTTTAAACACACCTGCTGCAAGTGTTGCACCTGCTACTGAGTATGCAGTACCTTTAAGGAAAGATCTTCTTCCCTCTAGGAACTTACCTTCATGTGAAGCAGAATGGTCATTTTTCATTGATTTTGTCATCTATATCTCCTTAACTCAACGGTAGCATTTGTGGTATTTTAAGCCATACATCTTTTACAAAGAATAGCCCTACCAATGCTGAAAGTGCTGCAAATCTAAGCAGCGTCATATTTTCTGATTTCATATAACTCATTCCTAAAAGGAATGGAATTATAAATCCTAATGTCATACCGATCCAGAACACAGTGTTATACGCTCCACCTGCATGAACAAATGCCAATACTGCTTCTGCCTCTGCTGATTTGAAAGAGAAGAAATACTCAGACATATACATCGCAAAAGAGAAGAATACTGAGAATGTAAGTACAAGTGCCAAATCTTTTCTTGCCTCTTTACTCCAAGCACCCGATACAAAAATAAGTGCTGCTGAACCAGCCATAAGGGCTGCCCAGATCATTTGCATCACTTCTGTAGGTGCCTGCCATAGCTCACGTGCAGATGACTGCGCCATAATAATCGCAGTATACGTCGTAACCGGGATAGCTAAAAATACCAAAAATGGCATAATTTTTTCATAGAGTGTAGAGTTGTTTCTTGCCATAGCTGTCACTTTACACTTTTTACCACCTAAACCTGGGAATGCATCTGCTGCGCCTATAACCATAAGCACCGTTACAAGTCCTAAGAAAATTGATGCCAACCAAGCACCAACAGTGATAGATGATGTCCAGTGTGGATGCGTAAAGATATGTATCATTCTGTAAGGCTGATGTAGATCAATCAAGGTAAAGAGTAAAAAGATGTTAAGCGCAACAAATGCAATAAGTGGCATTACCCATCTAAGATTCGGTGTCTCGTCTTTTGTATGTCTAAACCACAAGAATGCCGCCAAAAATACTACACCTGTACCAATACTCTTTGCCCACATATTTACAGTAATAATGCTACCCCAAACAATGCCTTGGATAGGCACATCAAGTGTGACAACTGCTTGTGTTGCTCCAATTGTACTTTCTATCATCTTAGTGTCCTCCCTCTTGTTCATGTGAATCAGCACTAGTTGCAGACTCTATTAGGCTTGTGTTATCTGGTGTATCATGCCCAACAAACGGTGCTAAAAATCTATCAAGAATACCATGATTTTTATCTCCAACATGCTCAAGTTTTGTAATGTCGTTAAAGAGGTTATACCCTTCAATTCTCTGATGAGCGAGTGGGTTAAGAGTTGCATTACCACCACCAACATAAAAGTGTGTTGGTATAGTATGCTTTTCAGGCTTACGCACTTGTACCGCACCTTTGTGCTCCATAATATAAAGTGAAATATTTGAATGATCATCTTCAATATCCCCAAATATATTTGCTTCAACAGGACAAGCAACCACACAGGCTGGCATCATACCAGACTCAATACGGTGTGCACAATATGTACATTTATCCGCTGTATTTGTCTCAGGATCCATATAGATAGCACCGTAAGGACAAGCCATCATACAACCTGCACAACCGATACATCTATCAGAATCGATATTAACAATACCATTTTCAAGGTAATGTAAAGCAGATACTGGACAGATACGTTCACATGGAGCAGACTCACAATGATTACAACGTAATGGCGTAAACGATCTTCTTGTATCGGGGAATACCCCCAAATCTATATATTTAACACGTAAACGCCATGTGCTTAGCGGAACTTCATTCTCCACTTTACAGGCGATTTCGCAACCTTTACAACCCATACATAGGTTAAGGTCAACTAAGAAACCTAGTTTCATAATTCCTCCTTGAAATTAATTATTTACATAAATTTTTATGTGAAATAATTTTAGAATACGAGATGATTATAATACACAATAGGTTAACCTAGTGTTAACTTTGTATTATTTTATTTTAAAATGTGTCATTCTGTGTATTTTAAGAAAAATTTATACAATATTATTCATCCATATCATAAGCAAGATGTATGGATACTAAACTTTAAAAGAGAATGTTGAGCCCGTGTCTAATTCACTCTCTATTTCCAATTTGCTTTGGTGTAGAGAGAGTATGGTTTTGACTATAGAAAGACCTAGTCCCATAGAGTTATCCCAGTTATGTGTACCTGAACGGTAAAACTTCTTAGTCACTTTTTCTATATCTTGTTCACTGATACCTAGACCTTTATCTATAACAGATATTTTATCTGCTTCCAAACGTACAACTACTTTATCTTTTGAGTACTTTAATGCATTTTCTATGAGATTTTTCAAAAGCACTTCCATAAGTGTACGGTCAGCATCCACTTTTCGGCTTTCTCCTTCTATCTCTATCTCTCTTGTCTTGTAGCTCTCTGACAATGAGAGTTTCACTTCTTGAAGTAAAGTATAGATGTCAAATGTACTTTTATGAAGTGTTGCCTCTCCACTTTCAAACTTATTCCACAAAATAAGTCTAGCAAGCAGTGCCTCTATCTTGTTGCCATTGGCATAAATCTTACCTAAGAACTTCGTTTGTAGCGCTTGAGGTATGTCTTCATCATCTTGTAAAGTTTGAGAGTAGCCCATGATAGAAGCTATGGGGTTTCTAAATTCATGGGCAATAGCTGAGATCATATCTGCTCTTTGACGGTTTTTAAGTTTGAGTTTAGCGTTATAGCGTTGTTTTGTGTCTTCACGCTTTTTAGCAGATTTTAGTACCTTTATGAGATTTTGATTGATATCTTCAAACTCTTGGGTAAAAAAGTGCGTCTTGTAGTCTATCCTGTCTACATTATCTAAGTTTTCGAGATATTTGTTGATCGTTTTAAGTTCATTTTGCATACTTTTTGCACCACGATAAATGGCAAAGATAAAAATACTGAATGACAAAGCTAGTAATAAAATAGCAAGCAGTACCACATCATCATTTCCAACAAACACCTCAAGAATAACTGCACATATAAGGAAAATAAAGACCGCAGTGGTTACCAGTCTTGCCATGACATATTCTCTAAAATATGGACGAAGAAACATCTAAGCCTACCCCTCTATCTCTTCAATGTATGATAAAAAGTCAACTGCTTCAAAATAACCCACTACCGGCTCGATAATTTCTTGGTTTGCCTGCATAAAAAAGAATGAGGGAATCTTTCCGTCGAACTCAGGTATAAACTTTAGTGAGACTTTATCTGAACGCTTAATATAGACCAATATATACTGTTTCATCTTCTCTTGTATACTTTTGTTTATCAAAGTACTTTCTTGCATCTTTTTACACCATTTACAAGAGTCTTCTCCGACCATAACGATGACATTTTTGTTTTCTTTTTGCGCTATTTTGAAAGATGTTTCTATATCAGAACTCCAAGAAAGCCCTGCGATTGTACTGTGACTATTTTCTTTTTTTTCAGAACATCCCATCAGTAAGAATACAATGCTTAGGTAAAGTACTGATACAAATTTCATAAATTTAGTGAATCACTTTTGCACTTGACTTTTTTCTATTACTTTTCTATCAACATCACGGAGATATGAAGTAAAGTCAATTACATCAAAGTAACCTATTACTTCTTCTATTACGTTTTTATTATTATCCATAAAAAATATAGTCGGCACACCACTGACTTCAGGTAAACTTTTCATCGTTTCCAAATCTTCTCTTTTTACTCTTACAGAAATGTATTTCTCCACAAGCTTCTTTTGTACCCCATCATCACCAAGCGTTCTATGTAGCATTTTCTTACACCATTTACAGTGTTCACCTTCAACCATAACCATGATTCTTTTATCTGATTCTTTTGCTGTATCAAATGCCTTTTGTAAACTATCTTGCCATTTAAATTCTATTTGAGCCATATCTGCCAATGCCAATGTCGAGAGCAAGAGTACCATACTTAATATTTTTTTCAAATCATTTCCTTAGTTAAAATTTTGAATTAAATCCTTAAAAACTTCACACAATGCTTCAACTTCTACTATAGAGGTACGTTCATTGGGTGCATGGATGGTATCATTAATCACACCAAATTCAACCACATCAATGCCAAAAGCACCCATGTATCTAGCATCACTTGTACCCCCAGCTGTAGAAAGCTTCGTTTTTAAACCAGTAATATTTTCTATACTATTTGTTAATGTGTTTACTATCTTAGAATCTCTGGTTGTGACAAAAGGGTATGAACCCTGCGTGAGCTCCAAACTATAGTCTAAACCTTTAAAACACTTGTCGATGTGTAGCCTAACAGTTTCTTGTGTAGTTTTAGTGGAATTTCTGACATTAAACATGATTTTTAGTGAACCTGGTGTCACATTGGTTACTTCCATGCCTCCACGAATGTCCGTGATGACCATTTGGGAAGGTGCAAAATCATCATCCCCATTGTCAAGGTTCACCCCTGCAATTTTTTCTAAAATAGGTGCGAGTTGGTGTACAGGATTGATGGCTTTTTCAGGATATGCTGCATGCCCTTGCTTACCTTGTATCGTGAGGTAACCATTGATCGAACCTCTGCGTCCTATCTTGATAGCATCTCCGAAGATACGCTCACATGTAGGTTCTGCCACTAAACAATAGTCTGGTAACATGCCTTGATCTTTTAAGTGCTCTAGCATCACAATGGTGCCATACTTTGCTTCTCCCTCTTCATCAGAAGTAAGTAGCACAGAGAGCCTTCCATTAAAACCTTCTGCCTCTTTACAGGCTTGCACAAACGTAGCCAAACCTGACTTCATGTCTTGTGCACCTCTGGCATAGATATTGCCCTCTTTAATTACAGGCACGAAAGGGTTAGTATCCCATTTGTCTCCAGCAGGTACCACATCCACATGCCCAGCAAAACAAAGATGATCTCCCTCACCAAACTTTTTACTAAGAAAAAGATTTTTGACACCCTCTTTGTTCACATAAGTGGCCTCATATCCATCTAAATACTCTTCTATAAATTGTAGTGAGCCATCATCATCAGGTGTAAGAGACTTAAAACTCAAGAGCTTTAAAAGGAGGTCAACAACGTTCATATCATTTTTCACTACTTATCTTTCCGTTTCACCATTATAGGTCACTATACCACCATAATGGTTGATAACATGTTCATGTCCAGACCGTAAAAATACGTTCTGAACTTGTGCACTTCTACTACCTGTACGGCAAGTAAAAATGACTGTTTGCTCTTGGGTTGACTTAAGTAAATCACCCGCCCAGCTTTGAAAAGACGTGGTAGGCTTTAACATATCAACCCCTTTAATGTGTCTTTCATTATATTCCATTTCTTCTCGTACATCTACAAGTAGGAAGTCTACCTCACCATTTTCCCTAGCATCTAGGAGCTGAAGAAGCTCCTCTGAATTTACATCTTCTTTTTTCAACAAATGTTGCATCATGATTTTCCTAATAATTAAGATAATCGCGTATTATAGTGATAAAACATTAGAAATGACTTTATGCTTCTTTGTCTGCTATCTTTTTTATTTCTTCTTTTGCCAAAGCAGTGGCTTTTTGTTCATTGATTTGTGCTTCTCTATGTTCTGGTGTACAAAAAATTTGACAATGGCAAATACCTGTTTCAGGTATCTCTTTTTCTATAGCTGGCTTACATGGGCATATACGATCGTCTGTACTTTTAAACTTACCTTCTTTCTCTGGGTCTGGCTCGACCATAAAACATGGACAAAATCTCTTTCCATAAAGAAGTTTATGTCGAGCAAGTCCTAAAGTTACACCTTCATTGACATCTTCGTTCGCACCATAAACCCAACCTTTACTTTCACACACTTTATCTGTAAATTTTTTTGTTTTTTCTAATTCTGCTTTAAATTCTTCTGAATTCATGTCTAATTGTTGCATCATCCTGTATCCTTTGTAAAATAATATTTATCTAGTTATATCTAAACTAAATTAATATATAATAAGACAAATTACCACACAAGGGCTAAAATGCAAATAGATGACACCGTCTTGGCAAAACTAGAGAAACTTTCGCACTTACGTATAGATGTAAGTAAAAAAGAAGAAGTAAAAGAACAGCTCTCAGGTATACTTTCATATATTGACAATCTCAACGAACTAGATACCGATGCGCTATCTCCTTCGTTTTCTACACTTGATGGAGGCACACCATTAAGAGAAGATATCCCAAGAAAAAAAAATAATATCGCTAAAGATATTTTAAACAAAGCACCTCAAAGTCAAGATGACTATTTTATCGTGCCGTCCATCATAGAATAAGATGCATAAATACATACTAAAATTTTAATAAACATACATCATAAACTCATAAATAAAAGGATAATTCATGGCTGCTTTTGATATAAAAAAATTGCTACAAAGTGTTGTGACACATGGGGCATCAGACTTACACCTCGTCTCTCGTACCGAACCGCAAATTAGACTCGATGGGGTACTCAAACCTGTAAACCTTCCTAAACTCACGGGTGAAGACATCGAAGAGATGTGTTACTCTCTCATTACTGAAAAACAAAAACAACAGTTTGAAGAAAATGATGAACTGGACTTTGCTCTTTTGCTTCCAAATATAGGGCGATTCAGGGCAAACTACTACCGTACACTGGGTGACACTGCTGCAGCGTTCAGAACCATTCCCATAGATGTACCTGCTCTAGATGATTTGGGTGCACCTGAAGTCTATAAAAAACTCATCAAAAGAGAAAAAGGTCTCATATTGGTTACCGGCCCTACTGGATCTGGTAAATCAACGACATTGGCAGCAATGCTAAATGAAATCAACCTTCATGAACAAAAACATATCGTGACCGTGGAAGATCCTGTGGAATTCATACACCAGAACAAAAAATGTGTCTTTTCACATAGAGGGGTAGGTGAAGATACCAAAAGTTTTGCGCTTGCACTGAAGTATGCTATGCGTCAAGACCCCGACATCATACTGATTGGGGAAATGAGGGATAAAGAAACCATAGAAGCAGCACTCACAGCAGCAGAGACAGGGCACCTTGTTTTTGGTACACTTCACACCTCCTCAGCTCCTGGTACTATCAACCGTATTATCGATGTTTTTGCCGGTGATGAACAGCCACAGATCAGAGCAATGATTTCATCATCTCTTGTAGCAGTGATCGCACAGTCATTACTTCCTAAACTAGGTGGTGGTCGTGTCGCAGCTTCTGAGATACTCGTTACAAACCATGCCATCTCAAACCTGATCCGTGAAGACAAAGTGCATCAGATTTATTCACAAATGCAACTGGGGCAAGGTGACTCTGGGATGCAAACACAGACACAAGCACTTATGAAGTTTATAAAAGACGGGAAGATCTCTCGAGATACTGCTTTGCAGTATGCCAATAAACCAGACGAGGTTTCAAAAGCAGCGCAGTACTAAAAGCCTTTGTTAGATACAATACAAAAATGAAAATAATATGAGGATAGACAAAGATGGAAAACTTTTCAATGGTTGACTTTAACTACTTCGATATCACCATTGCAGCGATTGTACTGCTCTTGGGTATTAAAGGTTTTATGAATGGGTTCATCAAAGAAGTGTTTGGACTTGCGGGGCTTATTGGGGGAGTTTACTTTGCTTCTCGTCTTGCGGGTACAGCTGCGGATTTTATAGATAAAAACTTCCTTCATCTTGAAAATCTTGCCTTGCTTAAACTCATCGGTTTCCTAGCCATACTTCTTATTGTGTGGTTAGGTGCTACCATACTGGGTTCCATCTTTTCCAAGCTTACCTCTACAAGCGGATTAGGATTTTTAAACCGACTTTTTGGTTTTATTGCCGGAGGAGGAAAGTATTTCCTTATTTTCGCCCTTATCGTTACTGCTCTTTCAAACGTTTCATTGGTTAAAGACAATCTTGAAAAACACGTAGAAGACTCTGTACTTTATCCTTATCTCAAACAAGCAGGTTCCTACCTTATTAACTTAGATCCTAGTAACCTTGGACTTGACAGTACTTCTACCACACAAGTGGTTAAAGAAGTGATTAACCTGAATGACAACAATGATACCACTGTGGACATACCAATGCCTGAGGCCACAGAATCAGATGTCCCGGATCAAGACAACAATATGAGTACAGTTTCACACTAAAAGGCTAAGAATGATTACCTATGATAAACTTTTAGAAAAATTTAAAACTTTACTCAAACAAAATACATTAAAATTCACCAAACAACGTGAACTGATCTTAAAATTTCTTTATCAAAATGATGAGCACTATAGCCCCGAAGACATCTTTATGCTTCTGAAAAAAGAACATCCGGATGTCAATATAGGTATAGCAACCATTTACCGTACACTGACACTACTTGAAGACTCGAACATTGTCTCATCTATCTCTTTTGGTGCGGCAGGTAAAAAATATGAATTTGGTCTTAAAAAACACCATGATCATCTTATCTGTACGGAGTGCGGAAAAATTATAGAATTTTTTGATGAAATCATCGAAAAGCAACAAGAAATTATTTCTCAAAAATTTAATTTTCAAATGTCCGACCACAGCATGAAAATTGTTGGACTATGCGAAAATTGTCAATAAACCACATATTACCCCTTAGGAGACACTTTGATTTTTGACAATCAATATATTCAAGAACGTATAAAAAAAACACAAACACTTAGAGACATAGGAATCAACCCGTACCCTAACCAAGTGAAAAAAGGTACACCCTCTACCACTTTTTTAAATGAATGTGCCTATGTGCATGATATAGATACAGAGGAAATGAAACAAGACAGAACAAAGTCTTACACACTCACGGGACGTCTCAAGTTTGTGCGTATCATGGGTAAAGCTGCCTTTGCCAAAATAGAAGATACAGAAGGTCTAGTCCAACTCTACTTTAACCGGGATGATTTACCAGAGAGTTACTACAACGATGTGGTTAAAAAACTCTTTGAAGTGGGTGACATTATAGAAGCCAAGGGCTACCCTTTTGTCACAGGTACAGGTGAGCTTACACTTCACTGTTTAGAAGTTAATTTAGTAACCAAAGCC
Organism: Sulfurovaceae bacterium; assembly: GCA_963698695.1. Taxonomy (GTDB): domain Bacteria; phylum Campylobacterota; class Campylobacteria; order Campylobacterales; family Sulfurovaceae; genus Sulfurovum. The sequence continues at coordinate 113,231 of CAVORT010000003.1, forward strand.
ATCTCACCATTGCCAGAAAAGTTTCACGGTATTCAAGATCAAGAGATAAAGTACAGACAACGTTACTTAGACATGATTATGGATGCAGAGGTAAAAAACCGTTTTGTTTTACGTTCTAAAATCGTATCAGGTATCAGAAGGTTTTTTGAGGACAAAGGTTTTTTAGAAGTAGAAACACCGATGATGCACCCCATCCCAGGTGGTGCCAATGCTAAGCCATTTATCACCCACCATAATGCATTAAATGTTGATAGATACCTTCGTATAGCACCAGAGCTTTATCTTAAACGTCTTATTGTGGGTGGTATGGATGCGGTCTTTGAAATCAACAGAAACTTTAGGAACGAAGGCATAGATGCTACACACAACCCTGAGTTTACCTCTATAGAATTCTACTGGGCATACAAAACCTACATCGAACTTATGGAAGTGACTGAGGAGCTTTTTGACTACCTCTTTGACACCCTTAAGTTAGAAAGAAAACTTCCTTATGGTGAAGCGGAGATAGACTTTGCTACCCCATTTGCGAAAGTCTCATGGGTAGACTCTCTCGTAGACATAGGCGGTGTACCAAGAGAAGTAGCGAACGACAGAGATGCTGGACTTGCCTACCTCAAAGAACGCAACCTTAAAGTAGATCAAAACTGGACACTGGGGTACGTACAAGCTGAACTCTTTGATGAATTTGTTGAAGCTAAGCTTATCAACCCTACTTTCATCACTGACTACCCTGTAGACATCTCTCCACTGGCAAGAAGATCTGATGAGAATCCTGAAGTGACAGAGCGTTTTGAACTCTTCATGGCAGGCAAAGAAATTGCCAATGGTTTCTCTGAACTCAATGACCCACTAGATCAATACGAAAGATTTATGGGACAAGTAGATGCTAAAGAAGCCACAGGTGATGATGAAGCGATGCATATGGACACAGATTTTGTACGTGCACTCAGTTATGGTATGACCCCAACGGCTGGTGAAGGTATAGGTATTGACCGACTTGTCATGATGCTCACTAACCAGCATACTATCCGTGATGTACTCCTCTTCCCTGCGATGAGACCAGAAGCCGCACAAGAGCACGTAGAAGTAGATGCTGTACATACATGTAAAAAATGTGGCCATGATGTAGCAGAAGAACTCAAACCTGCTAAAAAAGGTAAAGGTATGTTCTGTATGGATGTGGCTGCATGTAAACAACGTATTTCAGAGAACATAGATCGAAAGGCAATAATATATTTGCCTTTTTTAAACATTTAGTTTAACCCTATCAAGGTAGGATTAAATTAAATTTGATATAAATACATTATTAAAGCAAAAGGACCACCATGAGTTACGCAATCGAAACATTTGACCCAGAGATATTTGCTGCAATTGAAAACGAGAGAGAAAGACAGACTGATCACTTAGAGATGATTGCCTCTGAGAACTTTACTCTTCCTGCTGTAATGGAAGCTATGGGTTCTGTTTTTACAAACAAGTATGCAGAGGGTTACCCGTATAAACGATATTATGGCGGATGTGAATTTGCTGATGTGGTTGAGCAACTTGCCATCGACAGAGCCTGTGAACTTTTTGACTGTAAATTTGCCAATGTCCAACCACACTCAGGTTCTCAAGCAAATGGTGCCGTCTATGCTGCCTTACTGAAGGCTGGAGAGAAAATACTTGGTATGGACTTAAGCCATGGTGGTCACTTAACGCATGGTTCTAAACCAAGTTTTTCTGGTAAAAACTACTCAAGCTTCACTTATGGTGTTGAACTTGATGGCCGCATTAATTATGATGAAGTGTTAAGAATAGCAAAAACAGTACAGCCGAAGATCATTGTTTGTGGTGCTTCTGCTTATGCTAGAGAGATAGACTTTAAGAGATTTAAAGAAATCGCAGATGAAGTAGGAGCTATTTTATTTGCTGATATCGCTCACATTGCTGGACTTGTATGTGCAGGTGAGCACCCAAGCCCATTCCCCTATGCGGATGTCGTGACTACAACGACGCACAAGACACTCGCTGGTCCTCGTGGTGGTATGATCATGACCAATGATGAAGATGTTGCTAAGAAAGTAAACTCTGCTATTTTCCCAGGTCTTCAAGGTGGGCCACTTGTACATGTCATCGCAGCAAAAGCAGTTGGATTTAAGCACAATCTTTCAGACGAATGGAAAGTCTATGCTAAACAAGTAAAAACAAACGCTGCAGTACTTGCAGATGTCCTTATGAAAAGAGGTTACGATGTAGTCTCAGGTGGTACAGACAACCACCTTGTTTTGGTTTCATTCCTAGACAAAGACTTCTCAGGTAAAGATGCTGACGCGGCACTTGGTGCTGCCGGGATCACTGTAAACAAAAACACCGTTCCAGGTGAGACCAGAAGCCCATTTGTAACTTCAGGTGTGCGTATTGGTTCACCTGCACTCACTTCTCGTGGTATGAAAGAAAAGGAATTTGAAATCATTGCAAACAAGATAGCAGATGTACTTGACAACGTCAATGATGCTGCACTTCACGCGGCTATCAAAGAAGAGATGAAAGTTTTAGCGCAAGATTTTGTTATCTATGACAAATCTATTTATTAATAGGACTTCAAAATAAAAGTTTTTGATTTAAACCTTTTAGATGATTATTATTACATTAAAAGGTCTGCGATTGTCGAAAAAATAGTATTTGACAATCGTACTTTTTATGCCAAATTTGAACGCATAAACGAACCCCTCACGCCTCTTTTGCTAGAACAACATTTACACAGAGACTATACCATTGCAGTGCCTTTACTCAAAAACAATCATACGGAGTACCTGGTCATAGAGTACAAAGGTGAAGAACACCAACGTTTTTACCATCTTGTCAAACACCTGTTTAAAACACTTGATATTACTGATTACCATATCTATGAGGGTAAAGATGTGGAACGGTTACAAGTATTTATAAAAGTGGGTAAGCTTACACTGGTAGAAGCAGAGAGTCAACTTCATCTTATATCAGATGCACTCAAAGAAAAAATGGTCAAAAAATGGAAATGCTTACCCTTGGCTTCATTGCCTGAAGCATATAATATTGTTACCCTTCCCTATAAAAAAATTTAAGATGTACATTAACTGACTATAGTGTTTGATTTCTACTTAATATTATTTATCTATTTTCCTCCAAACAGTTTTACCTGTTGCACACACTTTATCTTCACCTTTAACATGTATCGTATGCATAAAAGAGTTTTCCTCGCTGTCTTGCTTGCTTAAAGAGACAATCACATCTCCATATTGGGCTTCTGCAATAAATCGCCCGTCAATAGAATAGAGATAATAATTGTCGATAATCACTTCGGGGATAGATTCCATGAGCCACTGTAAATATCTAATATTATTGACGTGTTTATTGGTATCCATGTCATACATATTGACTTTAAACTCTTTCATCAATTCTGCAGAGTTAATGGGTTCTATTTTATTTGTAATGTCATGTTCTATACACACTTCTTCAGAAGATGACCATTTTTCTTTAAAGTCCTTATGTATCTTCGTAGGTCTTCTCTTTTCTATATCGTAAAAGACCCACAACCCTTTAGCTCTTCCTATAACATTATAGTTTGCATCATAAATAATATTTTCTCTAAATCCTCTAATCGCAAAATACTTTGATATCCACGTTCTGATGATAATCTTCTCTTTATACTTAGGATAACGATCCATCTGCATGATCCCAGAGAGTAACACCCATCCTAAATTCTCTTCCATCAAAGAAAACAAACTGTGCCCTGCAAAATCACAATGATCAGCAGCTGTCTCTTGAAGTAGTGTCAACATGGTTATAGGTGAGGCTTCACCCGATTTATCCATTTCAAAATATCTTAATTCAAATTCTTTATCAAAATAATTTTCCATATCTGCTCCTTATTACGTCTCAAAAGAGACATAATAGCATGTATAGATTTAATTACTCAACAACTCGATATAATCCACTCTTGCAAACTCACCTGTTCTTGAGATAGCGATGATCTTGATCTCATCTCCGGTTTGCAGTGTGATACCTGTGATAGTTCTATCCATCCATTCATTGGTATCTTCTGATAGGTTGAACGTATCTTTAAGCGTATCATTCACATAGAGGCTGATGGTAGATGTCACCCGCGGTGCTGTAAAAATAGGCAGTATAAAAGACTGCTAAAAGAGTAGTTTTTACAACCAAAAAGCTAAAGAAACAGAGGAAATCTGTTAGAGTCTTTTTCCAATAAATTTGGAAGGAGATTGATGCTAAAAAAAGGTGAAGTAAAAATGATCCATAAGATGATAAAAGATGGGCTAAGTAAGAGTGCCATTGCACGTAAACTTGGATTGAGTCGTGAGACCGTTTCGAAGTACTCCAAGATTACCCGAAGGTCATATACCCGTTATAAAAAGAGAAGCAGCAAGTACGACTGTTGATGCCTATCTCCCTCATATCGCAAGAATGCTCGAAGAGGCACATAAATTAGAGATACATATTCCCTCAAGTTCCATTTATAAAGAGATACAGAAGATGGGTTATCCGGGGTCTCTGCGTTGGATGCAGGATATCATGCAACGACATGAACTGCGCCAGAAAGTAGAAGATGAAGAACTGCTTGTGAACTTTGAGACCGCCAAAGGCAAACAGATGCAAGTGGATTGGATAGAATTTCCCAAAGATGGTTTATCCGCCTTTGTTGCCACTATGGGATACTCCAGAGCTTCGTATGTGGAGTATGTGACGGATGAGAAAGTAGATACCCTCATCAACTGCCACATGAACGCATTCTCTTACTTCGGAGGTGTCCCTGAAGAAGGATTGTATGACAATATGAAGACCGTCATCATTAAACGCAATGCTTATGGTGCAGGGAAGCATAAATTCAACGAACAGTTCCGTGACTTTGCAAAACACTGCGGAATGACACTCAAAGTCTGTAAACCTTACCGTCCGCAAACCAAAGGTAAAGTAGAACGATTTCAACCACTATCTGCGATACAGCTTTCATAACGTATTTAAAGTACGTCTGTCTATGATGGGATATAAGATGACAAAAGAGAATGCGAATGCTGAAGTGATGGATTGGTTGGATTACACAGCCAATGCGAGAATACACCAAACGCTTTTACAAAAACCGTTTGATCTACTTGCAGAGGAGCAGTTGCACCTGCTTTCTCTGCCGAAGCCTTATCAAGGTATACATCCATTAAAAGCTACATCTAGAAGTATAGCACAGACCCTTGGCGTAAAACCTAAACAAAGAGTACATATCCCACAGCGTGACCTGCAAAGTTATGATGAGTTCATTCCTGCAGCAGTTGCCTATCTTCTGACCTATAGTCTTATTACGGGCGGTGTATCATGGCAATAAATGAGCAGATAGAACTGCTTTGTAAAGAGTTGAATCTTACCTCATTGTATAAAAGTCATCATGAACTCAGCAACCGTGCAGCCAAAGAGAATTGGAAATACAGTGAATATCTGTATGAGGCACTCAAAAGTGAATCAGAAGGCAAAGCAGCACGTTCAAAGGCTACGCTTACAAAGATGGCAGGATTCCCGACCATTAAAACACTCGAACAGTTTGACTTTGATTTTACTATAGGCGTAAACAGAAGACAGATCGAAGAACTCTCAACAATGGAGTTTGTAAAAAGAAAAGAGAATATCATTCTGCTTGGTCAATCAGGTGTGGGTAAAACACATTTGGCTATAGCATTGGCATATCAGGCAGTACAGAAGCGTGTCAAAGCAAGATTTGTTACGGCTTCTGACCTTATTCTGCAAATGAGTCAAGCCAAGAAAGAGAAACGTTATGATGCCTTTCTCAGACAAGCCGTGATGTCTCCAGCATTACTGGTGATAGATGAGATAGGTTATTTCCCTATGAGTAAGGAAGATGCTCATCATTTCTTTCAGGTGATCTCACGAAGATATGAAAGAGGTGCAACCATTGTAACTTCCAATTTAGTCTTCTCACAATGGAGCAGTATCTTTGCAAACGATAAGGTGGTTACTACAGCTATTTTAGACAGACTTTTGCATCATTCTCATGTGATAAATATACTGGGAGATTCTTACAGATTAAAAGAAAAAAAGGAGGAAGAAATGAGTGGTTCAGATCTCTATATATTTGAACCAAAAAATAATAAAAAAGAAGGCTAAAAAACACGTGTTGCTTGAGGTTACATTTCGTTAATTTTTTTTACGAAAATCTGCCTAATTTAACTCCGCGGTTGACACCAAAAACCGCTGAACTCATAAATACAAATGTAAAAACATATAAACCTAATAACTTTTTCATCATTTCTCCCCTTGATAAAATACAAATTTAGAAACTTTGATTTTTTAAAAAGAAATCGCCGTTGCACCTCAGTCTAATGAACTGTCAATATATGCAACTCGGCTATCTTCGGGAGAAGACCCGTGGTTTTCTGTCCTACATTCACATGTAGTATAGCTTGGTATATCTTTTAAGTATAAGATAAATAATCTTAATTAATTATAAATTTAATTTACTAATATGAAAGTAATAATTAGAATTATTTACTTAAATATATGAAAAATAAAGTATTTAAATATCTTTTTCCATCTATCCATATCCATTATCATAACTTCGATACAATTACTTCAAAATATAAAATGGATACAAATGTTTGAAAAACTACTAAGATTTTTTGTTAACAATAGTCGGCTGAACTATTTTCTTTTTGTCTTGGTTTTTCTGACAGGTATCGTACTCTACATGAAAACACCTAAAGAGATATTTCCTTCTTTTGAACTAGATATGATCTCTGTCAATGGTTATTATGCAGGCTCTTCAATAGACATGCTTGACAAGATGGCAGTGAAAGAGATAGAAGCTGGACTGAAAAACATCGATGGTATCGATAAAATGACTACGGTCATCTCTGCTGGAAAGTTCAACATCATCTTAGAACTTGAAAAACGTGTAAATAAATACAATACCGCAGACAAAGTCAAAGATGCCATCACACTTACCAAACAATATCTCCCTACAGATATGGATGAACCTACCGTCAACGTCATCGATATCAAACGTGACCTACTGAGCATTGCTATCTCATCAAACTCAGCATCACATGATGCTCTCATCGCTGCAGCAGATGTGCTCAAAGACAAAATTACCCTTTTGAAGAACATTGCAGAAGTAAGCATTTATGGAGACTCTGACAAATACTATGATATCCGTTTACATAGTGAAAAGATACGTGCCTTAGGCTTAGATGAAAGCCCAGTCGTAGCAGCACTCTCCGAGCTGTCATACATCTTTCCCATAGGTACCATAGAAGACAGCAAAAATGGGCACTACTTCATCTCAACCTATAATGGACCAAAAGATGCCCATATGATGCTGGAAAGTCAGATAAAAGTCTTAGGTAAAACCTTATACCTTAAAGATATAGCCACAGTCAATAAACGCTATGAAGACACAGCTACGATGTTTTCCATCGATACCAACGATGCAGTGGATGTAGCGATCAAGCAAAGTAACATAGGGAATGCCTTAGAACTAGCAAAAGACATCACAAAACTTGTAGAAGAGAGTAACCTCATAGATAAAAACATCATCTATACGATGCATAATGACAGATCTGAGGCCATTAAAGACCGTCTTAACATTGTCATTTCTAACATCTTACTGGGACTTATACTCATCGCGCTTTTGGTGGCACTTCTGATTAATAAACGTATGTCGTTCATCATCTCTTTGGGTATCCCGACCTCTTTCGTGATGGGGGCTTCCTATCTGTATCTTTCAGGATATACCATCAACATGATTTCACTCATCGGAGTGCTAATCGCGCTGGGGATCATCGTAGATGATGCTATCGTTGTAAGTGAAAATATACAACAGCACATAGAAGAAGGCATAGAACCGAAGGAAGCTGCTGTACTAGGTGCAAAAGAGATGTTTAAACCTGTCACCATCGCTTCACTGACAACACTGTTTGCTTTCATCCCTGCGTTGATGATGTCTGGTACAATGGGAGAAGTCATAAAACTCATTCCTATAGCAGTGGCCGTACTTGTACTTGCTTCGCTCATAGAGTCATTTCTATTTTTACCTATACACGCAGCACATGTTTTAAAAAAAGAACAAAAGACGACTTCATGGGAAGGCGTCAACAGACTCTACTCTTGGGTTATCCACTTTTTTATGCGGTACAAAAAAACGTTTTTACTTCTTTTTATCATACTGGTGCCGCTGTTCATTATTATGGGGATTAAAGCCTCTAAGTTTCAAATGTTCCCTCAGTTTGACTCAACCACTGTGAACATCACACTCAAAGCCAATGTCAATACAAAAACAGAAGAGACCATCGGGTACTTAAAAGCCATAGAAAAAGATTTGTTTGAAAACAAAGAGAAATTTTATATCTCTCATGTTGGCTCGGTGGCAGGGTGGAGACAGGACGCCGCTGGAAACTCTGAGACTTACCCTTATGTAGGACAGATAACCATAGAACTGCAAAAACTCAAAGCCCAAAATTTTGTAGACAGATTCATCACCCCTACACTTAGTTTTTACTATGATGAAGAGGGACGTACACGTGAAGACAAGTCTGTTATCATAGCAAAAAATTTACGTGACTATTTGGAGACACAAAAGTATAAAGAGCGTTTTAACCTCTCTGATCTTGCCATCGTTGAACGTAAAGTAGGTCCGGTAAAGTCTGACCTTATGATAGGACTTGTCTCAGATGACAACCAGAGAATCATGCTTTATACCGAAAAAATAAAAGAGGCTCTCAACAAGGTTGACGGTATTGTCTCAGTCAATGATGCCATGAACTACGGTGTAGATGAGATAAAACTCAAGATCAATAGCTATGGAGCATCACTAGGTCTTACGGAACAAAAACTAGGGATACTTCTCTCAAGTTTTTACTTAGAGCGAAGAATGGGCTTTGCTTTTGACCATACAGATCTACTTGAACTAAAGATACGCTCTGTACAAAAAGACTCACTAGCCGTACTCAAAAATTTTCAAATCAAACTTGATGATGGTAACAATAATAGTATCTTTGTCATGCTCAAAGATGTGGCAGACTTTAATGTGATCAAATCTTTTGAGAAAATCATCAAAGACAGTGGTGAGAAAAACTTTTACGTCTATGCCAATGTAGACAGCAAAAAGATCACAGCAACAGAGACACTTACAAAGATTGATGACATATTAAATAAAGCCAAAAATGACGGTATCAAAATCATCCTCAAAGGAGAAGAGGAGAAGAAAAAAGAACTCAAAAATGACATGATGACGGCCTCGGCTGTGGCGATGATTCTCATCATGCTTTCACTCCTATATCTCTTTAACTCTTTTAGAGAAACCTTTATGATGATGTCAGTGATACCTTTTGCATTTTTAGGTGTACTCATCGGTCACTTTGCACTCGATATTAATCTTTCTATGCCTTCTATCATCGGTATGCTTGGACTTTCTGGTGTGGTCATCAATGATGGTATCATCATGGTGATGAATCTCAAAAAAGCAAACACGATGGACGAGATATTTATGTATGCTTCAAAACGTTTTAGACCTATCATCCTAACATCGGTCACGACACTGATAGGTTTAAGTTCACTCGTATTTTTCCCTACAGGACAAGCGGCTATCTTCCAACCTATGGCCATCTCACTTGCTTTTGGACTCGCATGGGGAACCGTATTGAATCTACTTTATCTTCCTGTACTCTATACGATACTTAATCAAAAGCGTCTAGCCCTATAAAACATATAGTTTAATATGCTATAATCAACTCAAAATAATATCTGGAGATTTCACCTTATGAATGATCACAATTTAGATGACCTGATCATCGACAATATTGAGCCTAAGAACTCTAAAACAAAGAGTTTTTTAACGATTATCGCCCTTCTTATTGTTGTGCTGATTGTGGCGATTATCCTTACAAAAATCATACTCAAAAACCCAAATGAGGATAGACTTGCTTTGGAAGAAGACCATACTGAGCTCATAAGCCCAGAACTCACACTGCAAAATGTGACTCCACCAACAAAAAAAGAAGAGCCTAAATCAGCTGTACCTGCACCTAAACCTGAAGTGAAAGTTGAAGAAGCACCGCTAAAAGCTATAGAAAAAGAAAAACCAGCACCTAAACCTGTTACAAAGACTGAAAAACCGGAGGTGGTAACACAACCTATCGTAGAAATAACCAAAGAGTTTTCCCAAGAGCCTAGTATAGAAAAACCTGAAGTCAAAGTTGAAAAAGCACCGGTAAAAGCCATAGAAAAAGAAAAACCAGCACCTAAACCTGTCACGGTACCCAAGCAAACGCCTGCTGCACAGACATATTACATCCAGGTAGGTTCATTCTCTAAAACACCTAGTTCACGTTTTCTTTCTGTGATTACCAATTCTGGATTTGAATACACCATCACTCCTCCCTCAGCTACAGGAACAAAGAAACTTCTCATCGGTCCCTACAACGATAAAGAATCAGCAACGAATGCACTTGTTCGCGTGAAAGATCGCATTAACAAAAGTGCCTTTGTGGTTAAAAAGTAGATCTAGCCATGCATAAAACACTTCTTTTTGACCAACTAACCCCTGTTGCACTTTATGGAAAAATAAAAGAGATTTTTCCAAATGAAATTACGATGCTTTTCGAATCAGTAGTCAATACAAGTGATGGTAACTTCTCTTTTATTACTATTGGTGCACAAGAACGTCTAAGCTATCAAAACAAAACAACCACATACACAGATACAACAGGCACTAAAAAAACATTAGAAGAAGATCCGTTTCAGTTTTTAAAAGCGTACTATAAGTCTATAGATAAAGATGTCTATAAGGCAAAAGCTTCTGAACTTGGCTTCTCTTTTGTGGATGGATTCATAGGATTTATCGCTTATGATATGGTAAAAGTATTTGAGCCCGTACTTGAAGAGAGTATGGATGATCTACTAGACCCGTTAAACACACCTGACCTTGATTTGGTTCGTCCTTCTATCATTATTGCATATTCGCATAAGAGTGCAAAACTTACACTGATTTTGAATGATAATACGATGACAGGTAGTATTGAACAGATAGAAGAGATCTTGCATAACACATGCACACCCATGCCACTTAAACCAGTACAACTAGAAGGTGAAGGATCATTCAGCATTGATGAAGAACGCTTTAAAAGACTTGTAATTGAGTCTAAAGAAAACATCCGTTCTGGTGACATCTTCCAAATACTTCTTGCCAATCGTTATACGCAAAAAGGTAAAATAGACCCTCTCAGTTTTTACAGAATCTTACGTTCCAAAAACCCTTCACCCTACCTTTTTTTACTCGATTATGAAGATTTTTCCATCTGTGGTTCCAGTCCAGAAGTGATGGTACGACTCACGGAAGGTGAGATACTACTTCGTCCTATCGCCGGTACACGTAAACGTGGTAAAAATGCTGCACGGGACAAAGAACTCGAACAAGAGATGCTGGATGACCCTAAAGAGTGTGCAGAACACCTCATGCTCATAGACTTAGGGAGAAATGATGTAGGACGTGTAGCACAAACAGGTACTGTAAAAGTCACAGATATGATGCGTGTAGAGAAGTATTCACACGTTATGCATATGGTCACAGATGTAGAAGCACATATCGATGAGGGCAAAGATATGTTTGACCTCTTTGCTGCTACCTTTACAGCCGGTACGATGACAGGTGCACCTAAGATAGAAGCGATGAAACTCATCGCTGAATATGAAGGTCTTAAACGTGGGTTCTACTCTGGTTCGGTAGGCTACTTTTCATTTGATGGAAACATGGACTCTGCCATCGCCATCAGAACTTCTCTCATCAAACCTGATAGCATTACCTTACAAGCTGGAGCTGGCGTCGTTGCTGACTCTGTACCTGAACTCGAGTACTTGGAAGTAAAAAACAAACTTGGGGCTTTGCTAGCCACACTCAAAGAGATGGAAGCTCTGTAAAAGATGGCAAAACATCTTTTCGCACTCTTTGGGAACCCTGTCTCTCATTCTAAATCTCCCCTTATGCACAACATTACCTTTCAAGGTCTAGGCTATGATGCCTGCTATACACGGTACTTACTTGAAGAGGGAAGCAGACTTAAAGAGACTTTTTTTGACTTAAAACTCAAAGGCATTAACATTACTGTTCCCCATAAAGAACATGCTTTTAAAGCCTGTGATGTGTTGGACCCTTTTGCACAAAAAGTGGGAGCAGTCAATACCATCGTGGAAAAAGAAGGAAAACTCTATGGATATAACACTGATGCTCCTGGTTTTTTAAAAGCCATAGCCGAATTTAAAAACATCAAAACCGTTCTTTTTTTAGGTGCAGGGGGAACTGCCCAATCGACTTCAAGTATCTTGCGAGATGCAGGGTATGTTGTAACAATCCTCAACCGAAGTGAAGCGAGGCTTGAACGTTACATACAAGAGGGATTTTCTGCCTATACATTTGATACCTTTAAGCCACAACCCTTTGATCTGGTGATCAATATGACATCTGCCGGTCTTGAAGATAACGCACTCCCTGCTCCAAAAGAGATACTCGATGCTGTCATACCTGAAGCTAAGGCATGTGTCGATGTCATCTATGGGAAAGAAACCCCTTTTTTACAGCTTGCCAAGTACTATCATAAACCCACCAAAGATGGATCTGACATGTTACTGTATCAAGGTATCATAGCATTTGAATATTTTACAGACCATGCTTACACATTTTCACAGATAGAAGCCAGGATGAAAGAAGCATTTAACTTATGAAGAAAATGCTGAGTATCTTCATCATACTTTTACTTTTCATCACTTCTGTCATCTGGTTCTCTCTACCCAAAATCACCCCCTACTACACACAACTTACCAAAACACGTGTAGGACTTAACCTTGACTTACAACCTCAAGTACAAAAAGAGAGCCATTTTGTAGGTTCTGCAAAATGTAAAGCATGTCATGAAGAGCAGTCTCATGACTGGAAAAATTCTCTACATTCTAAAATGATACAAGATATTCAAACCACCCCAGATGCTGTGATAGCAGATTTTTCCATACTCCCTAAAGATGCAGACTTCACCCTCGCACAAGCAGTGTATACGATAGGATCTAAGTTTAAACAACGTTACATGATACCAGCTTCCATAAATGGCAAAGAAGACTTTAGACTGGGAAACTACGAATGGAATGAAGAAACCAAAAAATGGCAAGTCTATAAAGCTTACGAAGATTGGTATAAGGATGCTTATCCGCATAACAACAACGCATTTCCCACTTCAAACACTTGTGATGGCTGTCACTTTACCGGCTATATGTCCACAGGTAAACGAATGGAGCCTTCCATCTCTTGTGAAAGTTGTCATGGACCGGCAAGCAAGCATGCAGAAAACCCTAAAAGTGCCATTTTTAAAGCCAGTCTTTCAGACCCCATACGCACCAATGAAGTCTGTTTCCAATGCCACATGAGAAACAGAGATAAGCGTCTTGAAACACAAAATCTAAAAATCAAAGATCTTTGGAGAGAAGCCAAAGACTATCCAGATGGCTATGAACCCGGTAAGCCTCTCATTTCTTACAAACTTCCTGCTCCTTTTGGCAAAGGGGAAGAGACCAAAGAGTTTTGGGGAAATGGTGCTGCAAAGAAAAACAGAACCCAAGGCAATGAATATATCCATGACCGAATGTACAAACATGGAATTACCTGTATCAACTGTCATGATCCACACAAGCTTAGTCATACTGCGCAAAAACCTGAAGAAAATGATGCCTGTATGAAGTGTCACTCTTTTGGTTCGATGATAGGACCACACCAAGACACACTGGAACAACATACCCATCATAAGGTTCATTCCAAAGGTTCATCCTGTATCGAGTGTCACATGCCTAAAACAGGTAAACATACAGGTAAGTCACCCCTTACTGTACGCTCACACCTCTTTAGTTTTACCTATCCTGCACAAACCAAAGCCTATGGTATGCCAGCAGAAACAAATGCGTGTTACGCCTGTCACAAAGACCAGACTCTTGACACGTTACAAAACAACTTGAAAGAGTGGGGAAAGCTAGAATGGGAGAAGCTAGAACTCCCTTCAGATGGGTTTGATTAAATTCATTTGTTTTCAATTAACCTTAACTCATTAAAATAAGCCTATATAGTTTACAAGGCAACAAATGATAAACATTTTAATGATAGAAGATGATCCGGAGTTTGCAGAGCTTTTGAGTGAATACTTGGCTCAGTATGATATCAAGGTAACTAACTTTGAAGACCCCTACTTGGGACTGAGTGCAGGTGTGAAAAAGTACGACTTACTCATACTTGACCTCACCCTTCCTGGTATGGATGGGCTTGAAGTGTGTGAGGAGGTGGTACGTAAGTATAACATCCCTGTCATCATCTCTTCTGCGCGCTCAGACATTCAAGACAAGGTAAGCGGATTTGAAATAGGTGCAGATGACTACCTCCCTAAACCGTATGATCCCAAAGAGATGTATGCGCGCATCATGTCTTTGCTTCGTCGTTACTCAAAGTCTGAGAAAACAGAGTCTACTGGTTCACAGGGAGACTTTTCCCTTAAGGGAGACACCCTTTACTTCAAAGGCATAGCACTCAATTTGACTCCTGCAGAATTTGAAGTACTTTCTTTACTTGTCAAACACCCAGGTATTACCCAGTCTCGTGAACAGATCATCAACACTTCTGGCACGATGAGCATCGATTCTCAGGGTAAAAGTCTTGATGTAATTATCTCTAAAATACGTTCTAAGTTGGGAGAGCAAAACCCCGATGACGCTAAACGTATACAGGCTGTTCGTGGTGTAGGCTACAAACTCGTATGATCATCACATCTCTTCGCAGTAAGATAAGAGTTGTTTTTTCTGTTACCCTTCTTTTACTAGGTGCCCTGTTTGTCTTTTCCATCAAATATGACCATGCAAAAATGGAAGAGGAAAATGTCTCACAGGAACAAGCCATTTCGCATTATCTGTACAATTACTATCTCAAATACGGAAAGATCGATGAGGCCTATCTTGATGCGCAAAATGTTTCGCTCATTACGGACAAAGGTATGGTAGTACAGATAGAACGTTTTTTTAAAGAAAAAGATAAATTCAAGCGTTATGCCGTTGATACATACCATCTAAAACGTATTATCATAATCAATAATGATAGATTTAAACTCATTTTGGAAAATAAGAACAAAGCTGAATTCCCACTCAAACGTGCTCTCATATTCTCCACCGTATTCTTACTTATCATCCTCTTGTACTTGTGGATCATGAAAAGTCTCTTACCTCTGTCAAAACTCAAAAGACAGATAAAAACTTTTTCTCAAGGAAACTTAGACATAGACTGTAAAAGTGACAAACAAGATGAGATAGCAGAAGTCGCCAATGAGTTTGACCATGCGGTGAGTATGATACGTGAACTGTTGCATTCACGACAGCTCTTCTTACGCGCCATCATGCACGAACTTAAGACCCCCATAGGTAAAGGTAGACTCGTCTCAGAAATGCTGGATGATGAGAAAAATAAAATCCGTCTGCACAGCATTTTTGAAAGGCTCAACCTGCTCATAGATGAATTTGCAAAAATAGAGAAAATTACTTCTAAGAACTTTGATCTTGCCATAAAACCTTACAAGATAAGTGATTTACTTGAAGCGAGTGTCGACATGCTCATGGTAGAAAATCCTAGTCGACTCATCAATACAGTCATACACAAAGACTATATCATAGATGTTGACTTTGAACTTTTTACATTGGTCATCAAAAATCTACTCGACAATGGTATTAAATATAGTACAGACAAATCTATCACCGTTGTCATAGATACAAATAAAATCAAGATTATCAATAAAGGCGAAGCACTGAGTGAACCTGTAGAAAATTACTTTAAGCCATTCCACACTTCCAAAAAAGGATTAGGTTTGGGACTTTATATTGTAAAAAGTATTTTGGATATTCACAATATGTCCTTAGATTACAAACATGAAGAAGGAAAAAATATCTTCACGGTAATCTAAGTCTTCTGCTTACGCTTCTTTGATAGTATCTGAAAGCATAAATGCAAGCTCTAAAGCTTGTGATGCATTCAGTCTCGGGTCACACTGTGTGTGGTAACGACTAGCTAAGCCTTCATCCGTTATGGCACAAGAAGTACTTCCTGTACATTCTGTGACATCATTTCCTGTCATCTCTAAGTGGATACCCGCAGCCACCGTTCCCATCTCTTTATGGATGGCAAAAAACTGCTTCACTTCTGATAGAATGTTATCAAAGTCTCTTGTTTTAAAACCAGTAGAAGACTTTTCCACATTTCCATGCATCGGGTCACAAGACCAGACAACATTGCGCCCAGCATCTCGCACTTTTCTAAGTAATTTAGGAAAATACTCTTGTATATTATCTGCACCCATACGCACGATAAGGTTAAGTCTTCCCTCTTCATTGTCAGGATTGAGTGCATCGATGAGTTCGATGAGTTCATCTTCACCCATACTAGGTCCAACTTTACAACCAATAGGGTTTTGAATGCCTCTAAAGTACTCGATGTGTGCTTCAGTGAGCTCTCTGGTTCTGTCTCCTATCCAAAGCATATGCGCTGAACAGTCGTAGTAATCTCCGGTATCAGTATCTTTTCTTGTCAATGCTTCTTCATAATTGAGTAGCAGTGCTTCATGTGATGTGTAAAGCGTTGTTTGGTGAAGTTGCGGTATGGTGTCACTGTTGACCCCACATGCCTCCATAAACTTCATAGAGTGATCTATTTTTGTACTTATTTCATCATAACGAAGACCAAGTGGATTGTCTTTTATAAAATCAAGATTCCACTGATGTACCATCTTTAAATCAGCCAACCCACCTCTAGCAAATGCTCTTACGAGGTTAAGTGTCGCAGCCGATTGGTTATAGGCCTTGATCATATTGTGAGGGTTTGGGACTCTTGCTTCTTCTGTAAATTCCATACCATTGATGATGTCTCCACGGTATGAAGGAAGTTTTACACCGTCTATCTCTTCAAAGTCTGAGCTTCGTGGTTTTGCAAACTGTCCAGCGATGCGTCCTACTTTAATCACAGGCTTACCTGTTGAGTACATAAGCACCATATTCATCTGAAGCATGAGCTTGAAAAGGTTCTTGATATTTTTAGCATTAAAATCTGAAAAACTCTCCGCACAGTCTCCGCCTTGCAACAAAAATGCTTCTCCACGTCCTGCTGCTGCCAGCTTTTCTTTCAGTCTTCTTGCCTCTCCGGCAAAAATGAGTGGTGGGTACGAACTTAATTCCTCTTCCACTTCTTTAAGTACTTCTTGGTCATCGTATGTTGGTTGCTGCTTTATAGGAAATTGTCTCCAGCTACTTGGTGTCCAACTCATAGTGTATCCTTACATAGGGCTAAAATATGCCCAAAAAATTAATGAAATGATTATAGCTGAAAAGTGATGAAAAGACGATGGGTAAAAAGACAATAGCTAAAATTGTAAAAAAAATTTACTATTTTGAGCTAATTTTAAGAAGATATATGCCTTTTCACATAGTGAATAACTTGTGAATAACTCATATTAAAAAATGCAACCCGTGTTTTCGGGCATCAATAAAATGATAACTTTTCAGTCACGGTGAATAAATCATTCACATAGGGTGAAGAACTATTTTTTAACTACAAATGTGACAAAGTTAGCCCACTGAAAAACTGTTTCTATTTTAGTAAACCCGGCATCTTTACACATCTGCATATTTTCCTTGATGGTAAAAGGAATAAGTACATTTTCCAAAGCTTCACGCTTTTGCGCTATCTCATAAGCACTATAGCCTTGTTCTTTTTTATAGTCATAATAGATGTCTATCATCTCTTTATCTAACACCTTATCTTCAAAGACCACTTTCTCAGAAAAAATGAACATCCCATCCTCTTTCAACCCCTCATATATCTTTCGCATCAGCTCCAAACGCTGCATAGGGCGTATAAACTGTAAGGTATAGTTCGCTACGATGATGTCTTCTTCTTTGTAGTCATACTCTAACATATCTGCAAGTTCAAGCTCGATGTTCGCTCCAAATGCTTGACATTTTTGCTCAGCCCTATCCAACATCGCTTGAGAGTTGTCCAGTCCTTTGAGCTTCATATCCACTGACTTCTTCGCATGTAAGTCTAGCAGGAACTTAGCCGTAGAAGAACCAAGATCAAGGACTTTCATCCCCTCTTTCTGCTCTGCTAGTATGAGTGAAATCACTAACTTTCTCACCTCATCATAAAAAGGCACAGAACGGCTCAACATATCATCAAAAACAGAAGCTACCGCTTCATCAAACTCAAATTTTTTACTTATCTTTTCTGTGAATACTTTATCTTTTGCCACCACTCACCCTTTACCTATAAAATCTTGTACCACTTTATAATATCTCTCATCTGATGAAATATCTATATGGCCTCTACTTTTTATCACGATCACTTGTAACTGTTCTGCGGCAAATGCCTCGATGAGTTTTTGTGTACGTTCTTTGAGAATCACACGATCAAGGTCTGCCATGATAACTAAGGTTTTAGCTTTGATGTCTTTTACTCTATCTATAGAATCATAGGTCTCATTTAAAAGGAGTGATGCAGGGTACATAGGGAACCTGTCTTGCGCCACTTTGACTATACTGTCATACGGAGTGATAAGTGCCAGTTTAGAAACTTCCCTATGGGCAGCCACGTACGTTGCGATGCCAGAACCAAGACTGCGCCCCCCTATGGAGATACTGCTATGCTTTGGCTTGATAGTATCATAGAGCTTCAATGCATCACTGTAAAGTCCATCTTCCGTGGCGATACCAGTGCTACTACCATACCCTCGATAATCCATCAAATACACCGTTAAGTGAGGAAACTGTTCGGCGATATACGCACTGCTTTGTGCCATCGATTCTGCATTGCCACCAAAATAAAGGATCGCATTGGTATGTCCTTTGTTTAAAACGATCACATTGATCGACTCTCCACCATTTTGAAGTGTTATCTCGTCATAAGATGTAGCCATCTTTGGCGTAGGATAATAAATAAAATCTCTCTGGTAAATATAAAGCAATAGTCCCGTTCCCACATATCCCAATAACAATAAGATACTTATGTTTCTGAGTATCCTTTTCACACTAAACTCTTTTGGGCACTCTGTATGTCTATATTTATCTGCTTTTTCAGGGCATCTAGACTATCAAACTTTTTATTTTCACGGATAAAATTCATAAACTTTATCTTCACTTTTCCTTGTACCTCACCTAGGTTACTGCCCAATATATGGGTCTCCACAGCATAAGAGTCATCGGTGGTGACACGATGCCCTAAAAAACTCACAGAGTTTAGCCATTCTCCCTCTACCTGTGTACGGGTTGCATAAACACCTTCTAGCGGAAGTTGATACTCTTTTACCTCTAGGTTAAGTGTAGGCACTAACTCTTTTTTACCCAGTCCCTGACCTTTGATGACTTTACCGTCTATGCAGTATGTTCTGCCCAATAGTTTGTTTGCCATCTCTAAGTTACCTACACGCAGATACTCTTTAATGGTACGAGAATGCACAGGAACACCTCCATAACTCACTTCATCTACTATGACTACTTCTTTGTCAAAAAGTGACGCTAACACTTGTGCATTACCTGCTTTGTTTTTACCAAAATGAAAGTCATACCCTACTATGATGATCTCAAGTACAGGGAAATCACTTTTGAGTTTAGCTACAAATGCTTCAGGAGTCAGTCCTTTGATCACATCAAAATGGTAAAAGCAACATATTTTAGATGTAAAATTTGAACGCTTATACCCTGGCGTCAAGTACCCGCCATTACGTTCTATGATGACCAGTGCATCAGCTTGGTCTATGAGTGTTTTATGGGCTAGGTGTATACCATCAAACGAACCAATAGCGATGGATTTTATACTATTATTATATGCCAATTTTTAACTTCTTCTTTTAATTTTTTATAAAATGATAAAGGTACTCTTGATTACCCTCTTTACCCTGTACTTTTGACTCTGCTTGATATTTCTCATCCCAGCCTAACTTTTTCGCTTCGGCTTCAA
This sequence comes from Sulfurovaceae bacterium, assembly GCA_963698695.1. GTDB lineage: Bacteria > Campylobacterota > Campylobacteria > Campylobacterales > Sulfurovaceae > Sulfurovum. Next base: position 133,278 of record CAVORT010000003.1, read on the forward strand.
ACTCTTCTTTACGTCTAGCGATGGTATCAAGGTCTTGTACCACACCTTTTGAGTCACGCTTCACATCTTTACCTACTTCAAACTGTGGTTTGTAGAGCATCACGATGTCAGTACCCTTGGCGGAGAGCTTATCTATAGCTTCTATGATTTGTAAAATAGAGATAAACGACACATCACAAGTCACAAGCTCAAACGCTTCCTCGCTCGTAAAGTCACGGATGTCTGTCTCTTCATGTAAAGTGACTTTGTCATTTTCACGTAGTGAGATATGTAGCTGCTCCGAACCCACATCGACACAGGTAAGAGACTCTGCTCCATTTTCCAGTACTATCTGAGCAAACCCACCCGTACTAGAACCCACATCTAAAGCTCTCTTTCCACTAAAGTCCATAGTATATTCAGCTAAAAAGTTCTCTAACTTACGCGCCGCACGAGAGACATAAAACTTCGCATCTTCTACTTCTACCACTGTGTTCTCATCTATCTTCGCAGAAGGCTTTGGCTTCTTGCCATCCACCATCACCTGCCCAGCCTTTATAGCATCATGCGCACGGTTACGACTCTCGAAGTAACCCTCATCTACTAGGTATTTGTCTAATCTCATTAAAATCCATTCACTAAAAAATCTAAAGCATCTACTATTTCAGTACGCCTATCTTCATAATTATCTATAACATTACCAAGCATTGTAGCAGGGATACCTACTATATCCATCGTGGACATATAGAGTTTTTCACCCTCTATATTAAAATTAGGATTCGGGATTGATGGTAAAATTGGTAGCTTTTTTGGGTGCATGTATATCATATATATTTATCATGTGCATCCTTTATGTATAATTAGTATGTATTATATCACAACGCAAAGGAAGATTTCCTACAATACTCTCCCTACACTCTCATTCTAGTTTTGTGATGCCCGTAGTGCTTCATATTCACTCTCTAATGCCTCACGAACTTCGGCAAAGTAAGCATCCCAGTCTTCTATCTCTTCTATGGTTTGATAAGTCTCATCTTCTTTGATGGCTTCTAACTCTTGGGTAATGTCGGCCAATACATCTGTCAGATGGACTATCTTGTGTTTGAGTTTTTCTATATCTTGAAGTGTATCACTCGCTGCATCAAGGTAGACACCGTTTTCTAACATCTCTAGTAACTTTTTAACTCTGCTTAGGTCATTTTGTGCATAGGCTTCGTTAAGTTGTGCTGTGATCTCATGGGCTTGATCTCGTAGCTCTTTGGTCACTATGTCTGGATGGCAGAGTCTCGCTGCTTTTCTAAAAAGTAGCTTTAGCTCCTTTTTCTCCTCATCGTTCAGGGTGAAACGTTTTTGCTCAAGTGCCTTTTTATGCCCACAGCTAGACTCTTCATGCTCTTGCTTTACCTCTTCATAGGCTTGATAGTCTTCGTCATTTTCTAGCGCTTCTTTTGCTTCTTTGACTTTTATTCTTTGTAGCTCTTCTGCTTCTTTAGCTGTCTTCCCATGCTTCATACACTTTGTTATACTCGTCATCAGATTCATCTAGTTCTTCAAGCTCTACTTTCAGCTTTTGAGTCTTGCTTTTGGCTTCTTCATAACGTTCTTTTTCTTGCTCAAGTTTCTCTTGTAATTTAGCTATTTTTACTGCGAGTATTTCTTCTTTACGCTTAAGTATCTTCTCTATCAGATCACCCACACTGAGACTATACTGGGTGTTAAACTCTTCGATGGTACCTAGCTGTTCATTTTTAAGTGCATCGAGGTCTTGTATCTTTAGCTCCAATGTTTTTAGCTCTTGCTTAAATACTTTTACTTCGGGGTCTTCATAAGCTACCATGTCTCCATGCTCAGAGGTGTTCAAATCATTATTCGTTTTTTCCATGGCTGTATACTATCCTTTTCTCTCAAATGAACAAAGAGTCAAATCACTCTCCCGTTCTAACGCAACGCACATAATAGCTGAAATTTTTATTGTCGTAACCTTGATAACCATAATAAAACACAACGTACATCGCTTCATTACTATTGTCAGCATAGTCAGTAGATGCCCAATAAAACCCAGATGCAAAACCTTTTGCTTCATAAGCGGCTTGATAGGCTTTATTTTCCTTGTTTAACTCCCATTTATCATTCCAGTCATCTTCATCATGCACAGCCAAGGCTACACTGCACGATGTCACTATATCTCCTAGCTCTTCTTTAGTAGCTAGTCTCCAGTCATCATATCCACCAAGCCTGAGATCTTCGGCATACTCCATTGCTTCATACCAGTTCATCATTCTGCTTTCTTTTTCCCACATAAGGTCACCTATGATGCTGATGTCTTCATGCTTGGCTTTTACTAGCTCTTTACTGCTACCCTCTAGTAGCTTCTTCGTTATACCTAGTAGGCTTTTGCTTTTACCTAGTATCAGAGCGGTGGATTTTTTGGTGGTTAGTTGGTTTTTATTCATTTTGGGTTCTTGATGTATCGTGGTCGATTATGCTTCTCATGGTGACCCTCATCTACTAGGTACTTGTTTAGTCTCATATGTTTTCTTTCTATGTTTTCTTTCATAGTATCTAACACTCAAACTTATTACATATTGCCTGTGAGACTTTTTGAAATGTTGTTTCTTTTAATGTGGCGATCTTACGACTTTGTGTAATTAACTCAAAATCTATAGCCGTAATCTTTGGTACTATCACCACTGACTCTTTTCTAAGTGAGCCATCTTCTATATCTTCATTGTTGATGACTATGCCCTCTCTTTTGAGGTTAGTAGTGAGTGGCAATACAAGTAAATCATTTTTATCTACCTGCCTAAAAACCAATACTGGTCGTCCTTTAAACTCTCGAAAGTTACTGTAGGGCATTTGTATAAAGTAAATGCAACCTACCATTTAGAGTAATCTTCATCATCATAATCATTCTTACTCAGTCCTATGGCTATCTTACCAAAGTTATCTAACTCTTCATCTTTCCAGTATGTCCACTTTGTACTATTTGCTTCTTCTTCTATCTGCTTCAGTCGCGCATACTCAGCAGTAGAAAGTACGACTGCTTCTAAACGATTGTTTTTAAGTACGCCTATTTTATGAAGTGTATTATTTTTCACATCTTTAAGCAGGGTACTTATCTGCTTAGTAAAGTCTGTAATGGAAAAGAGTTCATTCTCTGTATAGTTTACCATCATATACTCCTTTTATTTACTGGTTAATTTACCTATAAATAGTATAGTCTTTTAATATTAGATAGAGATTAAACGATGACTTGGCTAAAATCTTCTGTGTTCATCACTAAATGAACCTTCTTTCTCCATTCGCTCATTCTGCTTTTCTATGGCTTCTTTATTTTCTTCAAGCCATTCTTGCTCTCTTTTGTTATTTATTATCTGTTCAGTTTTAGTATTCTCACTACTCTTAACATTACTCTCTATATCTGCATATTTGTCTTGTCTCATCCATTTATCTCTTTTTGTATTTTTTCTAAAGTTAAAGATTCAAACCAAGGTACAACTTCTTCTTTATATAAGTCTAAAGCTAATGCCGCACTTTCTTCTATTTGCTTTTTATTGCCACAGTGAAACACTTCTCCATCAGCACGACTCATACGTTGCCACAATTGCAAACAAGAATCTCTTAACTCTTCTCTTTCAGCAGGAAAACTATTAGGAATAAATATTCCATAATTGAAGTAAAAAAATGGATTTCCTAGAAGATATTTAATAAAGTCTCATACCAACCATCTCTTTCTTTTACATATTTGATACCAGTAATTTGTTATATCCAAGCTCTTTGCCATAGTCGAAATCGAGATTGCTACGATGAAAAATTTTATAATCTTTTTACTTTCTCGGATAACCTTGATTCATTGATAAAGTAATAATACAATATTCCAATAGAGTAGCTGTATATATTCAATATAGAATTTTCAATTCTACAAAAGAAATTATCAATTTATTGAATTTATTATTCAATTGATTCTATGACAATTGATCTTGATTATTTCCTAATATACTTAATAATTTTCACCAATTTCATCATTTTCTTTTTCCAAATCACATTTTTTGTAAATACTGTCATAGTTTTGAAGTTCTGTGTAAGTTCATACTCGCAGTCATCTAATAAAGTAAATTGCTCTTGATATAATTCAACTCGTATTAATTGTAGTAAATTTATGCCTTCTCTATTTACAAAGGCATAACTGTTTGCTATTCAAATAATAATCTTCTGCACAAGAAATAGAAAATACTCCATTAGATGTAAAAAATGATTTATAATCATTTAAATTTCTTACAATATTTCTGTACATTAACGTATCATTTCTATTTTACACTCACAACATCCCTCTCATCTCATCCTCAGTCAAAGTAGCTCACACCCAGCCCCTCAGCCTTAGTCAACTTACTCCCAGCCTCTTCACCATACACCAAAAAGTCCGTCTTCTTACTCACAGACCCACTTACTTTAGCACCAAGTTTTTCAAGCATCTCTTTTATGACTCCACGGCTTACAGACATCGTACCAGTGAGTACTACCGTTTTGTCTTTAAAAGGATTTTCATCTGCTTCTACTTTTTCTTCTACCGTAGGTTGTATCACTTCAAACAGTTTAAGTACAAAGTCATGGTTTACTCTCATAAACTCTAAGCAGTGAGTTTGCCATCTCTTCACCTATGCCGTCTATGGCTACGACTTGTTCGAGTGTAGCATCTACTATGCCAAGCCCAAACTCAAGTGCCAAGGACTTACCAGCCACTTCTCCGATGTGTTCTATGCCCATGGCAGAGATGAGTCTATGTAGAGGTACACCTTTTGTGTTTGCTATGGCATCTAGTAGGTTTTGTATACGCTTTTGTTTAAAGCCTTCCATGCCTTCTAAGTCTTCGAATTTCAGATGGTACAGTCCTAATATATCTTTTATTTTTTCTTCTTTTACAAGTATCTCTACTATCTTAGCACCAAGCCCATCTATGTTCATACATCCTTTTTTTGCAAAGTGTATGATGGAGTTTACTACTCTGTCCGGACAGTCAAGGTTCTGACACTTGATGAGTGTACCTTCATCAAGAAGTTCAGAGTCACAAGTAGGACATGCAGTGGGTCTTTCTATAGCTATCTCAGAGCCATCACGTCTGTCGGTCAAGACTTTGGTTATCTTGGGTATGACATCGCCTGAGCGTATGAGGATGACAGAGTCACCTATCATCAGCCCTTTTCGTTCTATCTCATCGAAGTTGTGAAGTGTGGCACGTGCTATGATGGCACCATCTACATCTACAGGTTCTACTTCAGCCACAGGAGTGATGACACCTGTTCTTCCTACTTGTAAGCGTAATGGCATTGACCTTAGTCACTTTCTCAACAGCTGGGAACTTGTAAGCACACATCCACTTAGGTACTTTTACTGTGTAGCCTAAGTCTTCTTGCAGACTCACCTCATCTACTTTGATGACCATGCCATCCATCATCATCGGTATCTCATTACGCAGGCTGAAATGAGTTTATGATAAAACGCTTCTATCTCTTCTATGCCGTTACACTCTTGCGCATGTGGAGGTTCTAAAAATCCTAAGCTATACACATAGTCCATCTTTTCAGAAAGTCTACGTTGTGTAAGTGTGTTCTCACCTAGACCCCAAGGGTAAAACACAAGTCTACGTTTAGCAGTGATAGACGAGTCTAACTGACGCAAGACTTCCTGCTGCTGCATTTCGTGGGTTTGCAAAAGGCTGTTCATTTTCATCTAGTCTCTCACGGTTGATGATCTCAAAGTCATCTTTACGGATGACTACTTCACCACGCACTTCTATCTGCCCTTTATAGTCTATGCTAAGAGGTACTGAGCGTATGGTACGTACATTGTCTGTCACCTCTTCACCTACGACACCATCCCCACGGGTAATGGCACGAACAAGCTTACCATCTTCATAGAGTAAGTTCATACTTGCACCATCAAACTTAGGCTCACAAAAGTAAGTACATTCCCCTACATTTTTCTCCACACGGTCAAGCCACTCTTGTACTTCTTCCGTGGTAAACACATCTTCCATACTCCACATACGTTTGATGTGTGTGGCTTTAGAAAACTCATCACGCACCACACCACCCACACGCTTGGTAGGTGAGTCTTCTGCTACATCAGAAGGATTGGCTGTTTCATAGTCTAAGCACTTCATGGTAAAGCGTGTCATACTCTTCATCCGTAGCTATAGGGTTATCATCTACATAGTAGGCATGTGCCCATTTTTTGAGAATGTCTATTTTTTCTTGGTATTGTTTGTTTGTCATTGTTTATAATTTACTTTCTCTTTTTTTCCATCAAACTTCGGTTTGGTATGTAAAATGTATACATCTAAAAATGCTTTAGCACGTGCGAGATACTCTCTGGCTTTCATCTTATACGCAGCAGCAGTCCCAGGGATGTCTTTTGCCATAAACCCTATGGCTTTTTGCCCTTTGGTTTTCGCTATGAACAACGCACGTTCTAGGTGAAATCTCTGAGAGACGATTATATAGTCTTTTAGGTCAAAAATCGCTTCAGCCCTCACTATGGAGTCAAGTGTTCTCACCCCCAAAGGATCAAGGCTAATATACTTACTTGGCACACCTGCTTTTATGAGGTCTTTCATCATTTTGTTTGTCTCATCATAGTGTTTGGTACTACTGTCACCTGAGACAACGATGGCTTTTACTTTTCTGGCTTTAAACAGTGCGGCAGCTGCGCGTATGCGGTAGGTGTAAAAGTAGTTCTTCCCACCCCCTACTCTGTACTTGGCCGTACCTAAGACCAAAGCGGCTTTTTTGGCTGGAAGGTTTTTGAGTGTGAGCGTAAATGTTTGGTTCTGCTTGTCTGCTGATGTAACTGTCTATGACAACAAGCCCTCCAGCCGTCACCAAAAGCATGAAAAAGAGCCATTTGAGAGTGCGCATCACTTTAGACATTTACAACGCTACTTGATTTTCCAGGATTAAATACTCTTCTACCATGATAGACGCTTTGATAGCCCCCTTAGTTGCAGGCTCATAAATACGTGTTTTAAAATGTTTATCTATCTCAGGGTCTTCATCCAAGTTATTAAGTATGGAATTTTCAACCATTTGAGCAAGATACGCTGTGTCAACCACCTGTCCACTTGTGCCGATGACCACTAGCATATTTGCAGCTTTACACAGTACGGTAAGAAAGGCATACATCGGGGCATCTTCTCCAAACATCACAACATTATGACGGACATTATCACTATGACATTTGGGACATTTTTTTCCCTCTTGTCTCTCATACCCTACATTGAAAACGGTTTGACAGCTCTCGCATCTAAGGTCTGTCAGTGTCCCATGAAGGTGTATCACCTCTTGACACCCTGCACGTTCAAGTAAGTCATCTATATTTTGTGTAAGCATGACGATGTTATTTGGGTACTTCTCTTTGAGTTGGGCTAAGGCATAGTGTGCCGCATTGGGTTCTTTATGCTCAAGATCTACTCGTCGTGCATCATAAAAATCAGATACCTTTTGACGATCTCTTGCCCAACCCTGTGTTGAACATACTTCTTCCACATTGTGGTTTTCCCACAAACCATCACTCTGCCTAAATGTCTTTATGCCTGACTCAGCACTCAGCCCTGCACCACTGAGTATATATACTTTTTTAGTTTGCTTTGCATCTTTCATTTTACTTCCTAGTTTTAATATTATTGCTATTTTAAAGCTTGTGCTACAGCCAAAGCTTGCACATGTTCTTTCACATCATGACAACGGACAATACTCGCACCATTTTCTACTGCTTTTAGATGTATGGCTAATGTTCCAGCCAGACGCTCTTCCACAGGGCTAGAAACGATTTTATCTATCATAGACTTTCTACTTGCACCCACGAGTACTTCACATCCAAATACTTTAAAATGTGCCATATTTTTAATGAGCGTAAGGTTATGTTCCAATGTTTTACCAAACCCTAACCCTACATCTAAAATGATATCTTTTCTAGCTAATCCCAGTACTTCACACTGAGCGATGCGTTCTTCAAAAAAGGTACTGACCTCCACCATGACATCATCATAGTTTGGGTTTTCCTGCATCGTTTGAGGATTGCCTTGCATATGCATAATGCAAAGTCTCGCCCCATAGGTAACTGCCAGTTTGATAATGGCTTCATCACGTGCACCTGTAATGTCGTTTATCAAAGTAAATCCACTTTTTAAAGCATATTCTACCACCGCAGGCGTGTAACTGTCTATAGAAAAGGTCACTTTCTCATACAGTTTTTCAGACTTTATCACATCACAGATAGGTTTTAGACGTTCGAGTTCGACAGACTCACTCACCGCTTGTGCCCCTGGTCTGGAAGAGACTGCACCGACATCGATGATATCCGCACCATCAGCTATCATGCGTTTTATCTGTGTTATGGCATCCTCTTCTTTAAAACGACTCCCCTCAAAAAAGCTGTCATCGTTGGCATTGATCACACCCATGATTTGTGTAGGGTATGATTTTTCAGCAAGAAGTTTTTTAAGTTCGATCGCCACGGTTTTAAGTCCAAAAGGTTGTGCCAACTCTTTTTTAGCGAGCACTTCCATGTGTTTTCTTGTTCCGATGAGTATGCAGTCATAGGTTGGCATTTCACAGAGTATCACCCCAGAGGGTACAGCCAGTTCAGCGCCTATGCTCAACGCGTCTTGTTTGAGTATGTTTGCCGCAGGTGTTTTGAGGTCTTTGATGAAAAAATAGAGAAGTTCCATCTTCTTAGCCATGATACCTACCCCACCACTCTCAACATTTAATGCTTTGAGTACTGCTTTTTTGTCTGAGATAGATCCTAGTCTATAGATATGCACATGAACTCCTTGGAGAGGTTATAGTAAGTATTTTAACGCTTTTTGCGTGCCAAAAGCTTTAACAGTAAAGTGTTTAATATAAAAGCAGGAGGGGACCCCATGTCTAAAGCCAAAAAAGCATTGGAAAATAGTGTGAGCGTTGTGTCATCCAAGTCATAGACTTGTGACACAATGGCTGCCTTAGAGATACGCTCTACGAGTATCTTCATGGCTTTTGCATCTGTCCGTTTATGCGTTTGTATAAACGCATAAACAGTTGCTAAAGAAAGTGTTGCTACATCCAAACCTAAATCTTCTTCATCTCTAAGCCCAGCAAGCACGACAATGGGTAAACGTGAACGTATGGTGTCCAGTATCGTAGACTTAGCATTGGTGATGAGTATGAACTCCTTGTTTTTAGGAGGTTCTTCAATGACCTTGAGGAGTTTGTTCTGGACAATAGGAGAAAAAGTTTTTGCGGTTAAGATGATCACGGTGATCTCTTCACTTGCCATGTATGCTTTTTCTATGGCTTCTTTTGCATCTGATACAGAAAATGCTTTTTCACCTTCAAGGATTTTGACGATACGTTCCGTACTTTTAAGTGCCTCAAGCTGCAAGACAGTCTCTTCAATATTCGGCGAGATGATCACTTGGGAAGTTAACGTCATGCTTCTAAATCTAAGTCTCCAAAGAGTGTGGCTGAGAGCGTACTGTCAAAAAGTTTAAAAAGTTGCAACAGTTTGATGTCTAACAGGAGTCAGAAGAGCGAAGGTAAAACGCATTTTGTACTTCTTCATCCATGACCCATAAAAAACTGTCCTCACAACGGTAAGCCAACTTTGTATAAGGGTGATCACCACGGCCGATATACCAGAAATAATATCCATTGGGATATGAAATATCTAACATATCTTCCAATAGTTCCATTTCTTGTGTGTTGTGGATATTTCGTAAGTGAGGAAAACAGTCTGTAAGTTGGTAAAATGGCAATAATGGTCTGTTTTTATCCAAATCATTAATATTGCTTAAAATGTACTTTCCAAACCATTTGCGTGATTCATCTGTGACGATAAGAACAGTTTTACCTTCTATGCTTTGTTCTACGGCACTTTTGACTAAAGGTGCCCACTCATAACGGTACTCTTCCATCCATGAAAAACATAGACTCTTCTTCACGTATGGTTTCAAGAGTCCATTTGAGTAGTTGTTTCATCTACTACTTATCCAACTCATATGCTTCATGTAACGCACGGATAGCAATCTCACCATATTTTTCATCGATGATCATAGAAACTTTTATCTCCGAAGTAGAGATCATTTGTATGTTGATGTCAGCGTTTGCCAACACAGTAAATGCTGTCGCTGCTACACCAGAGTGAGACTTCATACCTACACCCACCACAGAGACTTTACATACATGCTCGTCAAAGTCCATACCTTGGATGTCATGATCAAAAGTTGTCATGAGTTTTTTAGCATTTTCATGTTCGGACTGAGGTACTGTAAAACCAAGGATTGTTGAGCCGTCAGCTCCCATGTTTTGTATGATCATATCCACATTGATGTTTGCTTCAGCTAACATGGTAAATATCTCTGCAGCGATACCTGGTCTGTCTGAAACACCTCTTAGTGTCACCCTTGCTTGGTTTTTGTCTAGCACTACGCCAGAGACTAAAACTTCTTCCATATTGTCACTCTCCTTTGTGATAAGCGTACCTTCATTGTCAGTAAAACTACTTTTTGCGTACAGTTTGATGTTGAGTTTTTTTGCCAGTTCTACTGAACGGCTTTGTAAGACCTTTGCTCCTAAACTAGAAAGCTCTAACATCTCATCATAAGAGATAATATCAAGCTTTTTTGCATTTGGCTCTATGCGTGGGTCAGTAGTATAGATACCGTCTACATCTGAATATATCTCACATTGATCAGCCTGTAACGCGCCAGCAAGTGCCACAGCAGATAGGTCAGAACCGCCACGTCCAAGTGTCGTCACTGAACCGTCTTTGTTCACCCCTTGAAAGCCTGCTACGATCACTATCTTCCCATCCTTGATCGCATTGTGCATTGAAGTAGGATCAATGGACTCAATGCGCGCATAGGTATGGGTATCATCCGTCACAATACCTGCCCCACGCCCAGACATAGCCACAGCATTATGTCCTCTAGCTTGCAACGCAATGGAAAGCAGTGCTGCAGTCACCCGTTCACCTGAAGAGAGTAACATATCCATCTCTCTTTTTGCAGGGGATTTTGTAAAATACTCTGCATAGCCTATAAGTTTGTTCGTCTCACCACTCATCGCTGAGACCACTACAACAACGTCATCTCCTGCCTCTTTGGCTTTTATCACACGGTTGGCAACGTTTTCTATACGTTCTACATCCCCAACACTGGTTCCACCGTACTTATGTACTACTAACATCTGAACAAGTCCCTTTTTATTTATTATAACGCTTTTTGGCCAAAGCCTATAAGCCTACTTCAAGGAGTAGACTCTCGTGAGTAATACGCTCTAGATGAGTCCTTCATCTATAAAATAATCAATCACTCTACGATACACTTTACGCTTAAAGTAAGTGACCTTTTTAAATAAGTCTTCATACTCTACAAACTCATATTCTGCAAATTCAGGAATATGGTAGGCATCTAAATTTATTTCTGCACCGTCTTTGAGACGTACCAAAAAATATTTTTGGGTCTGTCCGTCAAAAGGGTATGTTTTACCTCGTGAAACTTTTGGAAAGTCATACGAGATCCATTCAGGAAATTCTCCTAAAACCTCTACATTATCACAGCCTATCTCTTCTAACAATTCTCTTCGTAGCGCTTCTCTAGGTGTTTCACCATCGTCTATCCCACCTTGAGGAAATTGCCATGCATTTTTTATATCACTTCTGTGTGCCACAAAAAACTCACACTTATCTGGATATCGGGAAGAGAGTATAACAGCTGCGACGTTTGGTCTATACGTCTTGTTACTTTGCATATTACAACTCAATTTACTCATGATTTTTAATTTTTCTGATATGATTTTATCTAAAATACGGTTATATCCATTTGAAAAGGCTTCAATTTGTTAGTATACCTTCACATCCCCTACTGTGATTCAAAATGTAATTACTGTAGCTTCAATACCTACGTCGATAAATTTGATACGCGTCAAGACTATATGCATGCACTTCATAAACAACTTGCCTTTGAACTTGAACGTTTTGAAGCAACACCAAACAGTATTGAGACACTTTTTATAGGCGGAGGTACTCCTTCGACTGTTTCACCAGAACTTTACGCTCCCATTTTCAATCTTCTACAGCCTTATCTACAAGACAATGCGGAAATAACAAGTGAAGCCAACCCAAACTCTGCTACAAAAGAGTGGTTACAAGGTATGCAAGAACTAGGCGTTAACCGTATCAGTTTTGGTGTACAAAGTTTTGATGCGGACAAACTCAAAGCACTCAACCGAGCACATGACCCCAAACAAGCCAAAGATGCCATACATCATGCCCATACCTTAGGGTTCAAGCATCTCTCTTTGGATCTCATTTACAACTACAAAGGTGACAGCAAAGAACTGCTTCTCAATGACATAGAGCAAGCCTTCAGTCTACCCATAGACCACATTTCAGCATACGAACTTACTATAGAAGACGGTACCAAATTCTCAGCAACGCCAGAAGTCAGACAAGAAAATGAAAAGCTCGCTTTTTTTGTAACACAGCAGATAGAAAAAAGAGGGTTTCAAGCCTACGAGATTTCTAATTTCGGAAGTTACCAAAGTAAACATAATAAGGGTTACTGGCAAACAAAAGACTATATAGGTGCAGGCGCAGGCGCAGTTGGTTTTTTAAAGGAGAGAAGATTTTACCCACAGACGGATATAGAAGCTTATATAAATAACCCTTTGCATATTAGAGAAGAGTTACTTACGCCTGATGAACTCTTGACAGAAAAGATATTTTTAGGATTACGATCTAGTATCGGTGTTGTAAAATCTGCACTTACCCCACAAATGCAAAATAATGCCGATACACTTTGTAAAGAAAAGAAACTTCTTAGTGACACCACACACTACTATAATAATAATTTCTTCCTCAGTGATGAACTTTCTCTCTACATTTTAGGATAATTTGCTAAAATACATGAATTCATAAAACTCCTAGTATGTATTCAAATCATAACTACGGATAACTAAGGCTCAACATGTTTGGCATTGGCTTTACCGAGATACTTCTCATTTCTATCATCGCTATACTCTTCTTAGGTCCAGATAAACTGCCTGGTGCCATAGTTGAGATGGGCAAATTTATCAAAAGTGTTAAAAAAACGGTAAGTGAAGCAAAGTCTTCACTCGAAGAAGAGATGAAAATCTCAGATTTGAAAGAAGAAGCACTCAACTACAAAAAACAACTCAGTCAGGCTACTGATGAACTTAAAGGGTTTAAAAACTTCTCTTTTGATGATGACGATAATACGACCTATGATGAGGAGGTCTCCAAAGAGTCCCCTATGGAACATCTAGCCAGCACACAGAAGAGCAAAGAATCCCAAGAAGATACCGAAGTCAAAGCAACACAAGTAGAAGCTAAAAATGATTTAGTAACATTTGAAAAAAAACCAAAACCCCCTAAAAAAGACAAAACATCTATTTCGAAAAAAGAGACAAAAAATGATGACAAAGACAATGCATAATGTTTGATGACCTAAAACCCCATCTTGTTGAACTCCGTAAACGACTAGGACTTTCTGTTCTCTCCATTTTTATCATGTTCGCTATTGCGTTTATTTTCCATACACATATTTTGTCGTGGATTACCGCACCTCTCAATGAAGCTTTGACCCAAGTAGGTCTCGTCATTGAAGCAAAAGGAAAAGCCCAGTGGAAAATACAACAAGATGAAAATAATGCTACTGTAGAACTCAAAAGCCCTCAGTATGAAAAAGGTTCTGCGCAAGACTATGCCCAACAGGCCTCAATCTCAGCAGATACGCTGCACAGAACACTCAATGAAGCATCTTCAGTAACCGACAATAGCCAAATGGCTTTACTGCTGAAAGCTGCTGCAACTTCAGCTCAAGAGACAGCAAGCGCTACTCAAAAACTGACTCATCTGCTAGGTGACTTTAACCAAAGTATAGAAAATGCCTCTAAAAAGACATTTGAAGGAATGGTTACCACGCACCAGATCGGTGGAGTCTTTTTCGTAGCCCTGAAGGTGTCATTTTTTGCAGGGATTTTAGCGGCACTGCCATTTATACTTTACCAACTCTGGCTCTTCATCTCCCCAGGTTTGTATGCACATGAAAAGAAAATGGTTATCCCTTTTGTCATAGGTGGTACTGTGATGTTTATGGTAGGGGTACTGTTTGCTTACTATGTCGTGACACCATTTGGATTTCAATTCCTCATTACCTTTGGTTCATTCCTTTATACACCATTGATCAACATCGAAGACTATGTAGGGTTTTTTACAAAAATCATGATGGGCTTTGGTTTAGCATTTGAACTTCCTGTATTTGCTTACTTCCTAGCGCTTTTAGGCTTAGTGACAGACCGTACATTGATTGACTTTTTTCGCTATGCGATACTTATCATCTTTGTCCTGGCTGCATTCCTTACTCCTCCTGATGTACTTACACAGCTTCTCATGGCTGCACCACTCATCATACTATATGGGGTATCCATCCTCATCGTGCGTGCGGTAAACCCTCATGTTGAAGCCCCAGAGGAAAATAAAAAAGAAGAAAGTGAAACGAAAGACTAAACGATGTCAACAGAATTGTTAACCAAAAATTATGACTATGAACTCCCTGAGGGCTTCATAGCCACTTCACCCGTACACCCTAGAGACCATGCAAAACTTTTAGTCTATGACAGAAAAACAGACACCATTACCCACACGACATTTCAACATTTACTCGATTTTGTACCTGAAGCATGTAATGTATTTCTCAATGACACACGTGTCATCAAAGCACGTATTTTTGGACATAAAGCAGCCCAAAACCCCACCAATGATGAAAATCCTCAAGGTGGGGGAAAAGTAGAACTCCTTTTTAACAAACCTCTCGATGCACTTCATTACCTCGTACTCATTCGAGGTAAAGTGCAACTAGGAATGGAGCTTCTCTTTGATCATGATCTAGTCGCCACAGTCACGGCACTCAATGAAGATGGTTCACGTGTTGTCACTTTTACCCACCATAACAAGCCCATACGTTTTGAAGAACTGGTTCTGGTGCTGGATGACATAGGACATATCCCTTTACCTCCTTATATGCAAAGAGAAGACAACAAAGAAGATGAAACAGACTACCAAACACTGTTTGCTAAACACGCAGGTGCTGTAGCAGCCCCTACTGCTTCTTTACACTTCACGCCTGAACTCTTTGCTGCGTTAGAACAAAGACACAAGACACACAAAGTGACCCTACATGTCGGTGCGGGTACATTTAAGCCTGTAGATGCTGAGAAGATATTGGATCATCCTATGCATTCTGAGTATTTTCATATTCCTCAGTCTTCAGCAACGATCCTCAATAGTGATACACCCATTCTTGCCATAGGCACTACCGTGACACGAACAGTAGAGTATTATGTGCGTACACAAAAAACACAAGGAGAATGTGATCTCTTTTTAAATCCTGCAAATTTACCTCAACGCGTCACTCATTTACTCACTAACTTTCATTTACCTAAAAGTACATTGATCATGCTTGTGAGTGCCTTTATTGGAAGAGAAAAGACGTTACACTTGTATAAGGAAGCCATAGAAAAGGAGTATCGATTTTTTTCTTATGGCGATGCCATGCTCATACTTTAAAAAAGGTTATAAATGAAATATATACTTTTTGTCTCTGTCTTATTTTTTCTCATTTCTTGTGCAGAAAAAAAACCTTACTCTTACCCAAATTATGACATTATTAAACCTGAAAAAGTATGTAAACCAAACAGAAAAAATATACAAGATCTTCTAGACGCACATCTCGGGAAGCCTTATGTCTGGGCAGAAGAAGGTCCAGATGCTTTTGACTGTTCTGGTCTTACTTACAGTATTTATGGTTCAATGGGTATAGACATCCCGAGGGTCGCAAGAGAACAAGCCAAAATGGGCAAACATGTCAATTATGAAAATCTACACTATGGGGATCTCATTTTTTTTGGCAATACCAACAAACGAAGCAAATACATCAACCATGTAGGAATGTATTTGGGTGATGGTTGGTTTGCACATGCAAGCAGTAAAAAGAGAAAAGTAACCATTAGTCACTTTGATAAAGAACCTATCTATACCAAACGTATGAAGTGGTGTAAACGCTATCTGAGTGAAGATGAACGTGCCAAATATATGAACTGTGATGTCCCTCTTAAAAAAATGACAAGCACCAGTGACCGATACACGACTCCTTGGAAAACGGGTATGCGATTACCTAAAAAAGCGGTACCCTAAGCCATAGCCTTCTAAAAAATCACCCTGTGATTTAGCGTACATTAAAAGCATTGTCATATAATTGCACTATGACAAAATTACGATTAACACTTATATTATTTCTAACACTGTTTTTACTCTCATCGTGTGCTCAAAAAAAGCCTGCGCCCCATCCTAAAAACCCTAACTATGGTATCACTAAACCAAAAGTGAAGTATGCTCCTAGTAAAAAGAATTTAGACAAAATGGTAAAAAAGTTACAAGGCAGTCCCTATGTGTGGGCTGAAGAGGGACCAAACCACTTTGACTGTTCAGGATTTACCTATTATATGTATGGGAGTATGGGTATAAACATTCCCCGTGTGGCTCGTCATCAAGCCAAAGTAGGTAAACGCGTACCCGCTGATGCATTACAATATGGTGACCTCATCTTTTTCGCTACCAATAAAAAAAATCATAAGAAAATCACCCATGTAGGGATGTATATGGGTGATGGGTGGTTCACGCATGCAAGTACCGTCAAACATGAAGTCGTTTACTCCAACCTCTTTACTTCACCATACTATAAAAAAAGACTTCGTGTATGCCGTAGATACTTGCCAGAGAAGCCTCTAAACGTACCAAAGCAGACACCATGGGAGACACCGAAAACTTTACCTGTACCTCCAGCAGTTACTGTAGCTAAGTCCACTGTCCCAAGTAGACCTACGCCAATCATCAATCAAGAGAGAGGTCCTGCTACACCAACATCAGGTAAAGCTATCGTCATTCAAGCACCTATACAAGAGATAGAGCAGTCATCTCCAAGTGGTAACTTTTATGTACAGGTAGGTTCTTTTATAGGTAATCCAAAACCCGCACTCATCTATAACATCACGCGTCATGGATTCAAACATAAAGTCATTAAGTTTCCAACTGAGGGTAGAGAAATTTCAAAACTTCTCATAGGCCCATATATGACAAGAGGAGGAGCCTCTTCTGCTCTCAATAGTGTAAGAACTCAAATACAAAAAGATGCTTTTATCGCTGAGATACGTTAAGCAACATTTATGATTTTAAATATTGATGAATGGACTTGCTTAATGTATTGATTTCAAATATGTATTTTTCTCGGTAATTAGGCAGTAACTCTTTTTTATTATAAAGTATACGTTGGTGTATTTCATTGATAAGTTTATGCATATCCACTGCACCTATGGCACCGGTAAGTCCTCTCATATCTATACATAACATTTTAATCTGCTCATAGCGGTGTTCATCCACAAGCTTGAAAAAAACGGCATGACTTTGACTATAAGCAGCATCAAACTCTTTGAGTACTTCCCTATAGAGTGCTTCACTGTTATTTGAATGTTTGAGTCCTTGTTCTATGTCAAGACCTGCATATTTCTCATAGATTTTATCTTCTATACTTTCATCCAAAAGCTCTATGCTTGGATGATTGGAAATATACATAGCCAATGCCGTATATAGCTTACCTATATTTAAAGGTTTTGCCAAAAATGCATTGATACCGCTATTGAACATCTTACGTATTTCACTCTCTAACACTAAAGCAGTGAAAGCCACAACAGGTAAGGTATCAAACTTCTTGTCTAAACGTATCATTTGTGTGGCTGTATATCCATCCATGATGGGCATATTGATATCCATAAGTACCAAATCAAAATCTATCTTACTCTCTTTCACTAAATCAACTGCTTCTTGTCCATTATTTGCCACTGAGATATTCATTTTAGATTGATGTAAAAGATTAACAAGTACTTTTTGATTAATTAAATTATCTTCCACAATTAATAGATTTTTACCTTCAAACTCTTTAAAGTGTGCAGGTGTCACATTTTTAGTTGCTACAATATGTTCTTTATATGTCTTTGCCTGAAATGTATTGCCCCTTTTCTCTTCATTAAAGGCAATAGGTACTTTAATATCATACATATCTATGATCATTTCAAGAATCCTCTCTTGATTAAGAGGTTTAAAGAGATGTACATCAATAATGTCATCTACAAAATTGTTTTTATGTGAATCCATAAGAGCATTTAAAGCAATGACCTTTAACTCTTTCCCGAGTTTTATTTTATTTATATATTCAACCAATCGTATATTAAATAAACTTTCATTCAATACGAGAATGTCATAAGGTGTGAGATTGGGCATGTTTCGTAAAAAATCTTCTTTGGTGATCACCTTAACCTCATGTTTAAAATAAGCAAACATTTTTTTAATGGCTAAAGCAGAAGTATGATGATTATCAACAATAAAAACTTTTTTTACCATAAAAAGTTTCTCAGGCAATCTATACATTCGTTTATCTTTTGAATTCTCAATCTCAAACGGTAAAATAAGACTAAAAGTGCTTCCTTTACCCAATACACTTTGTACGGAAAGTTCTCCATGCATCATAGATACCAATTCATGTGCAACAAAAAGACCTAGTCCAATATATAGCCCTTTATTTTCATCATAATAGGGGGTAAAAAGCGTTTCAATTTCAGAAGAAGACATCCCTGCTCCTGTGTCGGTGAAGATAAATTGTAATTTTATTTTCTCATCCAAGGTATGGAACATAGAAATCTCTAACTTCACTTCGTCTCCTGAAAAATGTTCCATGATATGGTCCAAAATACTATTGAGTATTTGGCCCAAATGTAAAGAATCCCCTATGATAAACCTGGGTATATTATTTTCTATATCAAAAATGAGTTCCGTGTCTTTGCCTGAAAAATGTGAAGAGATAGAACCTGACACTTCATTTAAGACATTGTTGATATTAAACTTTTCATTAGTGATCGCTACTTTCTTTGATTTTAATCTCAAAAAATCAATGAGATCATTCGTTACTGTTAAAAGCCTATCTTCCACATTGTCAAATACTTCTTCTTTACTTTGATAAATTTTGTTTCTCAGTTCTGTGGTCTGACTATTTTTCTCCAATGCCTGCTTTGCAATATTATGGATATTTTCACTCATATTGGTCAACAATATATTTTGATTTTTTTCCATTTCTAGTTGCTTTTGTAGCATCTCTTGATGAAGCTTCTGAATTTTCATCGTTTGATGAGAAGAAACAAATAATATTACTATAGCTATTACAGCCAAAGAAAAAAGTGCTATCCATATCCAAAATGTTTCTACACTTTGTACAGAAAGAACCTCCTCTGTATGAGCCAATGTTACTAACCCCAGCATAAATACCCATACGCTACTTTTCTTCATCATACGCCTCCTGGTAAAGTTATTTTATCATAAATTATTTTGGCTATACTTTCAAAATGAAATTAGCCAGTATAGACGTAGGTCTTAAACGTATAGGTGTTGCCTTATGCTTTGATGGTAACATTGTGCTACCCCAAGATGCCATCCTAAGAAAAAACCGCAACCAAGCCGCACGTGATGTCAAAACCTTTTTAAAAGAATGGGAAGTAGAAAAGCTCATCGTTGGGCTACCACTTGATGCAGACAACTCTGAAGAGATGGAACGACGCATCAAACACTTTGTCTCACTCTTGGAACTCACTATAGAAGTAGCTTATCAGGATGAACAAAACTCCAGCGTTGAAGCAAAAGAACTCACCCAAGGTGTATTTAAACACAAGAAAGATGGGAAGATAGACTCTATCGCTGCAAAAATCATTTTAGAGCGCTATCTCGCTAAAAATTAAAATTATTTTCTTTTGAACTTTTTATAGAGTCCAAAAAGTATCGGACCGTATTTAATAATTTTCCATATAACATTTTTCATCACTCTGCCTTTAAATCTTTTCTTTTAATTTTTGTATACGAGCATACGCTTTATCTATATTCTCCACTTTGACTGCACCAGATTTCACTAAACTGCCTATAGTATCTACCAGTTTTTTACTACTGACTATTTTACGGGGATCGAGTTGATTCCCTATCAATAAGATATCATTTCCTGCATTGATAGCTAATTTAAGTGTGTTGCTGAGTCCATATTTTTTAGAAATAGCTCCCATCTGTAGATCATCGGTAATCACCACACCATGATAATCCAACTTCCATCTTAACATCTTTGTAATCACTTCATGAGAAAGACTTGCTGGATATTCGGCATCGAGTTTTTTGTTAAAAACATGTGCAACCATCACGGTATCAGCTTTATCTTTTAAAAGATGATACGGTTCCAACTCTTTCTCCTGCCACAAATGTGTCACGTCTACAAACCCTTTATGGGTATCTCCTACAGAGGATCCGTGACCGGGAAAATGTTTGATGGATGTAAGTACCCCATGACTGTGCATGGCATCTATAAAAGTAGACGCAAACTTAGCAACTACTTGCGGATCTTTTCCAAATGAGCGTCCCAGACCGTGTATGACGTGGTTTTGCATATTGATATCTAAGTCTACGACGGGGGCTAAGTCATAGTTTATCCCTACAGAGTGTAGTTCAGCACTCATTTGAGTATAGGTTGCTTTTATTTGACTTTGATCCATTTTTATGACATCTGAAGCCTTAGGGAACTTCCCGTAAAAGCCATACTTACTTTTAAGACGTTGTACTTTTCCACCCTCTTGATCAACAGCAATAAGAAGCTTCCCGTCAGAGGAACATCCTTGAAGTTGTTTTGTGAGTTTTTTAAGTTGTACTTTGGTTTCGATATTTTTTGGTTTAGATTTATCGACAGGGTTAAAATCAAACAAGATGACTGCTCCCAAGTTGTAGTTTTTGATGTCTTGGCAGATTTGACTGTTAGGTGCGGCTGAAGTACCGTGAAAGCCTACCATGAGCATTTGTCCTATCTTCTTCTCAAGTGTCTGTGCATATGTGATACCCATTGTAAAGAGGAGTAAAAGTAAAAATTTTCTTGTCATGTGAAATATCCTTCATTGAATGACGTATTATACTATAGAAGCCTTTATTTGCATACGGTTAACCTTGTTTGTTTATACTTCAAACATAAGAGCACCAGGGACACCTAAATAACTCCCTTCCCTTTAAATTATTTTAGGTCTCCTGATCAATTATTTTTTCTCCTTTTTCCCTTCAGGTGCTCTTTGAAATCCACCTTCTCTTATCTTCTTATCGATTTCAATCCATTACACGATTATTACATCTTTATTTGTGTATAATAAACCAAAAAAGGCCTATCATGAAAAAAATCCTATTTACTACATTTATGTTATTTTCTCTATTGACGTATACACATGCAGTTGAAGACACACCTGAAGCACCCCTACTCTCCATGACTGATATTCAAGGGAAGACCTATAAAGTGCTTGGTACAGACCAAGGTTTCAGCATAGAAGGTCTTGAAGGTAAGGTAGTCTTTCTTGAATTTTTTGGACACAAGTGCCCCCCATGTTTAGCTTCTATCCCACACTTGATTAAACTTCAAGAAAAGTATAAAGACACTTTGGCCATTGTTGCTATAGAAGTACAAGGATACAACCATGAACAAACAGGTGCTTTTGCTAAAGAAAAAGGTTTGAATTACATCGTGGTATCTGAAGAAAAAGCTTCCGGTTTGGTAAACTACATCCAACAAAGAGCACAATGGAAAGGAAGTATTCCTTTTTTAGTTGCACTTGACACAACAGGTAATGTACAATTTGTTCAAGCAGGTATGCTCCCAGAAGAATCACTTGAAGAACTGATAGCGCAACTATCAGGTAATAAAACTGACAAAGAACCTACTACAATCGAAGCAAACACCACACACTAAAAATCCTGCCAGCTAGCCATAGCTACTTAAAAATGCCACGTACTCAGGTGGCATTTAATTACAATTTATCATTTTTTCAAACCAATATTTATATTATTAATAAATATTACAGATAATTATATTATACTATACTCTACTTAACGATTCAAATAAAGGATAACCCTATGAAACATACATTTCTTGCTTTTTTATTTACAAGCATCACCGCTCTATATGCCCAACCAGCTGATTCTTCCCTTGGTTCAAATACTGCATTATCTGAAGCCATAGAGCGTGTCGAACAGGCAAGAGAAGAGACTATCTCTGCATTACATGCGATGATAAACAGTGTAGACAGTGCCAGAAAAAACAGTGTAGAACATAACAACTCTGTTTCTACACAAATCATTGAAACCCATGCTTTAGGTGTCATAGCTGATAGTACCGCCTCTGTTGAGATAGCAAAAGTACAAGCAAAGAGCCTTATCACGCAAGCCATAGAAAGCCTAGATCCTAACTCCATGAATATTGTTGCTGATGCGATAGCTTCTGTAGAAGTAGCCAAAGCAAAAGCGACACAAAATATACTACAAGCAACAGGACGGGTAGAACTCAGTAAGACAAAAGCTCCCGTGGACATCAAACATCCAAAAGAGACACTGACCGTTGCTAAAAATGTATCTGCGATCCAAATAGCCAAAGCCACAGCACAAACCGAAGTTGCAAGAGCTGTTTCACTCATAGAAATTGCACGCGCGACTATGGAAGCTTCTTTCCCTGATAGTGCAAAAGACCTAAAAGAAGAGAGTTTAAGAAACTTAGATGAAATAAAAGCAAAAGCCACAGCAAACATCTCATCATATCTTGCGATGATAGAGGTAGTCAAAGCAAACATGCTTATGCAAATAGCTTCTGAAGTAGCCAAAGTTGAAATCGCAAAAATAAAGGCAAATGTGATAGATGAGCCTAGAGAAACAACGAATTCAACCTACCCTAAAGTACTTATAAAAAAGATGGATTGAACTTTATCAACAATAGATGTTGATCTTAAGTGAGCCTCACGATACCTTTTTGTATCGTGACCAATCCTTCTAACTCAGCTTCATATACTTTCTCTCCAAACTTTGAAACCGTGTCATCAAACGTAGGTGAAGTTTGACAAAAATAAAAGAAATCATCTTTCTCCATCCTTTCATTTGCTACCTCACCAAAACGTGAAACAAAAGTTTCTACATCATGTATAGCGATGGCTTTACTTTCTTGCAGCAGTTGATTGGTTCCTAAACTCTCTCCAAGTCTTTGTGGTAAAACATAAATTTGTTTACCCATCTTTAAAGCGTACTCTACCGAACGCATAGACCCAGAATTTAAATCAGCTTCTGTGACGATGAGTATGTCACCAAGAGCAACAACCAGTTCATTGCGTACTACAAAGCTCCAACCTGTAGCACGAAAACCATCGTTAAATTGGCTTAGTACTAACCCATTATCTTCAATGCCTTTAAGAATTTCTTTATGGATGACAGGGTAACGTATATCCAGTCCATTTGCGACTACTGCAATGGTATTGGCTAGACCTGCTCCTTCATGAGCTACACCATCAACCCCCATAGCAGCCCCTGAGACTACACAGACACCACGTTTGGCTAACGCCTGAGCGAGTACATAGGTGAACTGCCGTGTATACGCTGAAGGCCGACGTGTACCAACAATAGAGACCTTAGGACGTTTAAGTAAATCTAAGTTACCTTTGTAAAAAAGTTCAGGCGGATACTTTTTCATCGCTTCTAATTCTGTAATGGTATCAACAACATTTTGGCTCATGACTAACCTTTTTTCTTCTTTGAAGTATGTAAAGTTTTGTCAACACAAAGCTCACGTACTTCATTACTTTAAAAAATAGTAACATAAAAGGTAAAGAAGAAGTAAAAAAATCTCAAATTGACATGTTTTATTGACTAAAGTAACCATTTCCATACAAAGTACCCTACCAAAGAAAGTACAATCACGCCTATGAAGTTTAGTTTTAACCCTACTTTTGCCATCTCTTTGATACTAATGATTCTTGAGGACATGATGATAGCATTTGGTGGTGTAGCTATTGGCAACATGAAGGCATAGGAGGCTGCAACCGTAGCAACCATAAGAAGCATCATACCTTCTTCTGCAGGCATGCTTTTAGAAAACTCGAAAAATATTGGGATAGCTATGGAAGTTAAAGCTGTGTTACTTGTGACTTCTGTAGAGAATGTGACAAAAAGTGCCACAGTGACAAACATCCAAAACAATGGTAGCGTAGAAATAAAAAAGAGTTTTGTAGCGATATCCGAAGCAAGGCCTGTACTTGAAAAAGCGGCTGCTATACTAAACCCTGCACCAAACAGGAAAATAATTTCATAAGGTATGGCACGGGTATCTTCCCATTCTAAAAAACCCACTTTCGGAGCAAACATCAAAAGCCCAAAACCAAGTAACAAAAGTTGTTCATCCAGTGCCCACCCCAGCAGTTGTTTTATAACGGTATTTAATACGAGGAGAGACGCCAAAATGATAATGATGCCGTAGAGTCTTTTTTGAGGAGTTGTAAGTTCATGCACAGAGTGATTCACATCATCAACGCACTCGTTAGACACGCCAAAAGAAATCAAATAAGGCATAATGACAAGCATTATCCCTACCACCGGTAACATGACAAACATCCATTCTCCAAAAGCAAGTGAGGGGAGTTTATGTTCTTCTAAAAATCCAAGCAGTATCAAGTTAGGGGGTGTACCTATGGGCGTTAAAATTCCACCGATACTTGCACCATAGGCTGTGGCAAGTAAAAAACGTACTTTCAACTTTATATTTTCACTTAAAAACAGTGCTATAGGCATAAGCATAAGCGTAATAGTTGTATTGGATAAAATAGAACTAAGTAGTGCTGAAGTGATGGCTAAAGCATAGATGATCCCTCTGGCTGTTTTAGGAAAAAAACTAAGTAGCTTTGCAGAAAAGTACTTATGTAATCCTATCTTTTCTATCGCGATAGCTAACATAAACCCACCTAAAAATAGGAAGATAATCGATTTGGAATAATTCGCAGTGACCGAAGAGGTATCTAAAATACCAAAAATAGGAAAAAGTAATATAGGCAACATGGAGACTATACCTAGAGGTAGAGCTTCGTTCGTCCACAGTGTTACTAAAAATGCAACCAATCCTATGAGAATAGCATGTTGCGTAGAAAATCCCAGTAAAGACAAGCTAAAAAATACTAGTCCGATAACGATTGCGCTACCTATGCCTTTCATTTATATTCTTTTATATATCGCATCAATATAAACCAGTTCAACATCTTTTAAAATATCTCCTGCACTCTTCAGTGCTTTCATCGTTACTTTATGTGGATGACCTATGGCTACAGCATACCCTTTTTTCTTAGCTGTTTTTACAGCTTGTTTGAGTTGCTGGTGTATGTAAGGAACTTTATGTTCATTATCTATAAAAATATCTCTTGCCACATAGGAATCACCAAACTCACGGGCTATCTTACCTACTTTGGTTGTCCCTATTGTACGACTATCCACAAATACAAATCCTTCTTTTCTAAGTGCATTGTACAGTCTATGCATCGCAGTATAATGATCGGTAAATACAGATCCCGTATGATTGTTGACATACTTTGCATTTGGAAATAATTTTCTAAGCTCTTTCACCCTGGCATTTATCTGTTCTTTTGTAAAAGTAGTGATGAGTGTTTTATATTGTTTGTTAAACTGCTTACTCCCAGACTCCATAGGTAAGTGAATCATATAGTTTTCTATACCCTTAGCTAGGTTGTTACTGGACATAGAAAGTTCTGATGGAGGAAAGATAGAAGGAGTTATCTTCATGCCCAAATTCTTGATGCGCTTCATCTGAGTAACAGATGAAACATCATCGATGATAATAACAAGTTTTGGTTTTTTACCACGATTCGCCAAAGAAACATTTTGTTTCTTTTTATCTTTAGACGCTACTTGTTTTATGACAACTTCTTTAACCTTTGTTTCTACCCCTCTTTCATCAAACAAATCCTTAGGTGAGGTTTCTTTTTTTGCTTTATCCTCTGCTTTATACACAACCTCTTTAGATTTTACCTCTTGTTGCTTCTGAAGTTTTATCTTAGATAAATCATTTAAAAGTTGTTTCGTGCTATACGACTCTACATACTCTCCACTTTTTAGTGGCGCTTCTTGCGTATCATTCTTTCCTAAAAAGTATCCAAAAGAAACCAAAGTTATAACGGAAAGTACAGCGAATACAATCAAAGTATTTTTTTTAAAATTAGATGTGCTACTTGATTTTTTACGGGTATTTCTTTTCACTGGTGTTTTTTTATTTGTCATAAGTTTTTGAGGTTTATTTGCCATATCTTCGCTAATTATTTAGATTTTAATTATTATAGCGTGGAAATAAGAAATTAGTAATGAGTAATACACAATTGTTTAAATATTAGAAAATAGAAGTGACTAAACTTACTAAATATTTTTTTCTTAGTTGTGCTTAGATTTAAATGTTTGAGTAAAGGAGCATACAGATTTGTATATGAGTGCACTCATCATTTAAAGATGAGTGCAGGTAAGAAAAAAGATTAGTTAGTTTCTTGGTTTACGATTTTACCGGCAGATATCCACGGCATCATCTCACGAAGAGAGTTACCTGTTTTAGTGATAAGTTTTTCTTTATCGTTTGCACGCTCAGCGTTCATTCTTGGGTAACCTGATTGTCCTTCTAAGATGAAGTCTTTAGCAAATCTACCATCTTGGATCTCTGTTAAGATGTCTCTCATCGCTTGTTTTGACTCAGCGTTGATAACTCTTTTACCTGAAACATAGTCTCCGTACTCAGCCGTATTTGAGATAGAGTATCTCATGTCAGCAATTCCACCTTCGAACATAAGGTCAACGATAAGCTTAAGCTCGTGAAGACATTCGAAGTATGCAAGCTCTGGTGCGTAACCCGCTTCTGTAAGTGTTTCAAAACCAGCTTGTACAAGTGACGCTGCACCACCACAAAGTACTGCTTGCTCACCAAATAGGTCAGTTTCAGTTTCATCTTTGAAAGTTGTTTCAATGATCGCAGTTCTACCACCGCCGATAGCTGATGCATAAGAAAGCGCAAGTTCTTTAGTAGTTCCACTTGGGTTTTGACCCACAGCAATAAGATCTGGAATACCACCACCTCTTACAAACTCAGAACGTACCGTATGACCTGGTGCTTTTGGAGCGATCATTGTAACATTGATGTCTTTTCTTGGCTTTACTCTTCCATAATGGATGTTAAAACCATGTCCAAATGCTATTGTGGCACCTTGTTTGAGGTTTGGCTCGATTTCGTTTTCATAAATCTCTTTTTGATTTTCATCTGGAAGAAGAATCATGATCACATCCGCTTTTGCTGATGCCTCGGCAACTGTAAGTGTCTCAAAGCCTTTAGCTTCAGCTTTCGCCCATGAAGAACCATCTTTTCTAAGACCGACAACAACTTCGACACCAGAATCTCTAAGGTTTTCTGCGTGTGCGTGCCCTTGTGAACCGAAACCGATCATTGCTACTGTTTTAGATTTGATGATATTGATATCACAATCTTTGTCATAATATACATTTAAGCTTGACATGTATTATCCTTCATGAATTGAAAATTTTCGGGATTATACCTAAATAATACTTATTAAGCTAAGTTTTTAGGAAGAGATTTCATCATTAATCTTTTATGATATAATAAATATCAAGAATAAATAAGGGGTTTGAATGATCACACTACTCAATGAGACTGTCTTGTGGTGGCATTGGATTGTCTTTGGTATTGTTTTATTGATTTTAGAAATGAGTACAGGCACATTTTTTATGCTTGGGCTTGGTATTGCTGCTATTTTAGTCGGAATACTAGACTCTTTAATCGATGTCTCATTTACTGTTGAACTTAGTATCTGGATAGTACTCTCCATACTTGCTATCGCTGGTTGGTTTAAATGGTTTCGAGAAAATCCTATCACAGACAGTGGACAATCCAACTATAGACTAGACACACTAGGTATGGTAATGGAAGATATACAACCACATAGTAGAGGAAAAGTAACCTTCGATACTCCAGTACTGGGCAACAGTTCATGGCATGCAACCTCTAAACTAGATATAGACAAGGGCACTCGAGTAAAAATCGTACAAATCAACGGACAACTCATAGAAGTTGAACCTGTAAAACCTTAAGGAAACATCATGGAAGTAGAAGTATTAAATATAGTCATTGTTATCGTTTTCGCTGTCATCATAACCCTCTACAAGGGTATCAATATCGTTCCCCAAGGTGAAGAGTGGGTCGTAGAGAGACTTGGTAAATTTTCACGGACTCTAAATCCTGGACTTAACCTCATTATCCCGTACATCGAATCTGTACGTCAAAAAATCACAACTAGAGATATCATTTTAGACATACCTCAGCAAGAAGTCATCACTAGAGACAATGCTGTTATTTTAACCAATGCTGTGACCTTCATACGTGTCACCAACCCTAGAGATGCACTTTACGGGATAGAAGATTTTAGACTTGCCATTCAACAGCTAGTTATGACAACGTTGCGTTCTATACTTGGAGAGATGACACTTGATGAAGCTCTCTCAAACCGTGAGGTCATCAAAACAAAACTCAAAGACTCTATCGTTGATGATGTTGCTGACTGGGGGGTCACAGTGAAGTCAGTAGAAATTCAGGACATTAACCCAAGTCCCTCCATGCAAGCTTCCATGGAAAGACAAGCAGCAGCTGAGAGAGAAAGAAGAGCCATTGAAACCACTGCAGAGGGTAACAAAAATGCTGCCATCTTAGAGGCAGACGGTAAACTTGCCGCAGCAGAACGTGAAGCCAAAGCACAGATAGTGCTAGCCAACGCCTCTGCTGAAGCCATCAAAATGATAAGTGAAAACATCCAGGACAAAGAACTCCCAGCGATGTTCTTACTCGGAGACCGTTACATCAACTCACTGGAACAAATAAGTAAAAGTGCCAACTCTAAGTTTGTCATTTATCCTGCGGACTTACAAGGGGCGGTAAAAGGTATGTTGGGGAATGTGTTTAAAAAGTAAAAGCATACCAAGCGTATCGCTTGGTATTTATCAAACTATTTAATTGAGATCAAACCTATCTAGATTCATCACTTTATCCCATGCAGCTATAAAATCTTGTGTAAATTTCTCCTTTGCATCCTGACTTCCATAAACTTCTGCTAAAGCACGAAGTTGAGAGTTTGAACCAAAAATAAGATCCACACGAGTAGCTGTCCACTGAAGATCACCTGTGGCAAGATTATGCCCTTCATATATCTCTTCATCTTCTTTACTGGCTTGCCATTTAGTACTCATATCAAGTAAGTTAACAAAGTAGTCATTGCTGAGTATTTCTTTTTTATCAGTAAATACACCGTGTGCTGTATCTGCATAATTATTACCTAAGACACGTAGTCCCCCAATAAGTACCGTCATCTCAGGTGCACTCAAAGTAAGTAACTGTGCACGATCTACCAATAACTCTTCACCAGTAAGTGTATATTTGGTTTTCATATAATTACGAAAACCATCCGCTTCAGGCTCAAGTACATCAAATGCTTCTGCATCCGTTTGTTCATCAGAGGCATCTGTACGTCCAGGCGTAAAAGGAACTGTTACATTTTGTCCCGCATTTTTTGCAGCTTGTTCAACACCTGCACATCCACCAAGTACAATCAAATCTGCAAGTGATACTTTTTTGTAACTAGACTGTGCACTGTTAAATGTTTTTTGAATTTCTTCAAGCTTCCCCAGGACACTTTTTAGCTGTGTTGGTTGATTTACTTCCCAGTCTTTTTGTGGTGCAAGACGGATACGTGCACCATTTGCACCACCACGTTTATCTGAACCACGGAAAGTACTTGCTGAAGCCCAAGCTGTTGAAACAAGTTCTGACACAGACAGACCTGAAGCTAAAATCTTTTCTTTTAAAACATGGATGTCATTTTGATCAATCAATGGATGATCTACCTCAGGTACAGGGTCTTGCCATATAAGATCTTCAGCAGGTACTTCTTCACCAAGGTAACGTGACTTTGGTCCCATATCACGATGGGTTAACTTAAACCAAGCACGTGAGAAATCATCTCCCAATTTATCAATATTTTCATGGTAGTATTTTGAAATTTTATTATAAATAGGATCCATTCTCATTGCCATATCAGCTGTAGTCATCATGATGGGCACACGTTTAGATGCATCGTCTGCGGCAGGTGCCATATTGCTATCCGTTGATTGGGTTGGTGTCCACTGCCATGCACCTGCAGGGCTTTTGACAAGCTCCCATTCATTACCAAACAACATATCTAAGTAACTGCTATCCCATTGTGTGGGTGTGGGTGTCCAAGCACCTTCCAAACCACTACCAATCTGATCTGCACCTTTACCACTACGATAACTACTCTTCCAGCCAAGCCCCTGTTCTTCTATGTCAGCGGCTTCGGGTTCTGGACCTACATGATCAGGTTTGCCTGCTCCATGACATTTGCCAAAAGTGTGTCCACCTACGGTTAAGGCAACTGTCTCTTCATCATTCATAGCCATACGTGCAAAAGTCTCTCGTATATCTTTTCCTGATGCTACAGGGTCAGGTTCACCGTTAGGGCCTTCTGGATTAACATAAATCAAGCCCATCTGCACTGCGGCAAGTGGGTTTTCAAGGTCTCTATCTCCTGAATAACGCTTATCATCAAGCCATTCGGCTTCAGCACCCCAGTATATATCTTCTTCTGGTTCCCAAACATCTTCACGTCCACCAGCAAAGCCAAAGGTAGGTAAACCCATTGATTCGATTGCACAGTTACCTGCAAGTATCATGAGATCAGCCCAAGATATTTTTTTTCCATACTTTTGCTTTACAGGCCAAAGTAATCTACGTGCTTTATCGAGATTTACGTTATCAGGCCAACTATTAAGAGGTGCAAAACGCTGACTCCCTGATCCTGCTCCACCACGACCATCTCCAGTACGGTATGTACCTGCACTATGCCAAGCCATTCGTATAAAGAAAGGACCATAATGACCAAAATCAGCTGGCCACCAATCTTGTGAATCTGTCATTAAGGTAAAAAGATCTTGTTTTAATGCTTTCAGGTCAAGTTTTTTGAATTCTTTAGCATAATTAAAATCTTCTCCCATAGGGTTACTCTTGACATCATTTTGATGAAGTATTTTCAAGTTTAATTGATTTGGCCACCAATCTTTGTTTGATGTGCCTTGCATAGAAGTATGTTTATTGGTCATATCTGAAACAGGGGATTCGTTATTTTTATCCATAAGCTTTTCTCCATCTAGTATGTATATCTTTCTCATCAGAATAACAATTAAAAGTATCATCTGAAACTTCTCTAAATACGTTTACTAAAGTATAATTATGATTTTTTATTATAAATAAAATCTATTTTATACTTATGTAAATTAAATGATATTAGTAAAAAAAATATATAAATAATTTTTATACTAAAAGTAAGTATAACGTATTTATTGTAAAATAAATGCTAACTAAATAATAAAAATTATTGTTTAGTTGACATTTCTCCTTCTTATAGAAACTTGAAAAAGAGCCATACAGATCAATAATAACTTGTCAATTAATTTAAATTTAAAATATGATGTGGCCTCTTCTTTGTAATCATTATTTTACAATGTTGATTCTAGAATTTGTATATGACCCCTAAAGTAATAGCGTCTGAACTTACATCTGCTGGAGCACTTATATATGATGTTGCACGTACGTCATTGGCAATATTGAGATAATCAGCAAAAAGTGAAATGTGCTCTGTCATATCATAACTTGCACCAAATCCCCATTGGAAACCTGTCTCATCAACATCTATATTTGCACCACTAATGCCTTCAGCCTCGAAACCACCGTATCCTAACAATGCATACACTTTGACATCATCGGTTACAGGGTACTGTGGTTTAGCATAAATCCCCCATGAACTTCTATCCAAAATATCTTCTTCAGTTATGGAAGTCATATAACGCCCTTCTAAGGCTATGTAAGGGTTAAATTCATATCCTGCCAAGAGACTAATATCTCCTGTTCTATCTTGTCCATTTGTCACTTCAAAAAAGTCTAAACTCCCCTCTCGGTTACTCACAGCACTTATCCCCAAACCTACATAAAATGCGCCGCTACTTACCTCTGGAATTATACTTACAGGTTCTACCACAGGAGCCACATCAGCGCCTGCCATCAATACAGTATTCAGTGATACTATAGTTAAAAGTGAAAGTGTCATTTTTTTCATATCATCATCCTATTTAAATAAAATTTATTCTTTATATAGCATACTCTTTTTACAGTATTATTTCAAGCCACTTTTCATGTTTATTTCGCAAAATGCTGATAATCCTTAATCCCATTCCAATCACCGCCCCATTTCCAACCATACTTTTCAAATATTTTTGTTGCTTTATCCTTTTTAAGCAATACTGCTTTGTCTGCATAGCTACTGTTTTTATGAACTCTTTTTCTATATTTGATTGAATCTTTATGTGTAATGCGGCCGTTTCTTGCTATGTATGGGTTTTCTATGGGGTTAATGTCTATAGCTTTACCGTAAGAGTGTTTGGACCACTTTTTACTCCCTGTGGCTTTTCGGCAGTTAAATGCTGACGTATTGTCTGCTTCTATGGACTGCCAGTCACTTCCTCTAAAATCACTCACTAATCGCATTTGTCGGATGGGGTATTTGATTTGGTAGAGTTCTCTAAATATATCTACCACTTCATGGGCCACATCTTTATGGACGATCATTTCTCCCATTTTTTCTGAACGATAAAAGTTACGATGTTTCATACGAATATAACGAAGATCTTTTAACTGTACTGGGCAACTTTTTTGCCACGACTTTCCTTCAACCATACGCTGTTTTATCTGTTTATTGATGGGTTTTATACTTGCTTCAAATTTTGCAAATGCCATATATGGCAATAAAATACATGCTAAAATAATTTTCACTTTATACCTCTGCATTATTTATATTAACTTTCTGTTTGTATTCACATCATATAGTAATAATAAAAAGGATTACCTTATGGAACAATTCAAAACCTATGCCCTTATGACGGGGCTAACTTTACTTTTCATTTGGTTTGGAGGAATGATAGCTGGGCAAATGGGAATGATCATTGCTTTTATCGCCGCGGCGGGGATGAATTTTTATGCTTACTACTATAGTGATACACAGGTACTCAAACACTACCATGCCATACCTGTTGATCATAACTCTGCAACAGGCCTCTATGAGATAGTTGAAAGACTTACACACCGTGCAAATCTCCCTATGCCAGCACTCTACATCATACCAGAGCAACAACCCAATGCCTTTGCCACAGGACGTAACTACGAACATGCCGCTGTCGCAGTGACAGAAGGCCTGCTGAATCTCATGACAGAGGAAGAAGTCGAAGCGGTCATCGCGCATGAACTCAGTCATATTAAACACTACGATATGCTTATAGGTACAGTAACGGCTACTATCGCAGGTGCTATAGCAATGCTTGCACAATTTGGTATGTTTTTTGGTGGGGGGCGTGACAGACCAAACATCATCGTGACATTGGCACTCATGTTCATCATGCCACTGGCAGCAAGTATTATACAGATGACCGTCAGTAGAAACCGTGAGTTTATGGCAGACGAAGGTGCAGCAAAAATGACTGGTCATCCAGAGTGGCTGCAAAGTGCGTTAGCAAAGTTAGATAACTATGCTAGAGGTACAGTGATGCATGACGCAGATCCACAAACAGCACATATGTTTATTATCAACCCTTTTTCAGGAAAAGATATGTCCCTCAAACAACTCTTTGCCACACACCCAAGCACCGAACAAAGGATAGAGAGACTTGAAGCGTTAAAGTAATATAATTAACTAACGAAAATACCTTTAAAAGAGTCAGCTATGATGTCCCCATTTGCTATACAAATCACCAATGGATGTCTGATTACAGACATCGAACAAGAAGATCAGAACAGTTTTCAGGCACTGCAACAACTCGGTGCCCTAGAAGAAGTAGACGGTCTTTGGAAGCTTCACTCACTTTATCGTGCAGGTAGACTTTATATCGGTAAAGATGGAAAAGGATATGTCGAAGCAGAGTTTAAAGAGCAAAGAGACTTACTTATAGAACCAGACCACCTTTGGGGTGCCCAACATGGTGACGTGGTTGTAGCTAAACGTATCATAGCTAGACGTGGACGTGCAAGTGGTGTTGTCAAACTTGTCATCACTAAATCTCACCTCTTTACCATAGCCTATACACATAGAGATGAACAAGGGCATTTTCTTATACTTAATATCCGTACAGGAGAGCCTACACATGCAGTAATGGAGGGTATGGACTTAAAAGCTTTTAAGCTCGGCACCGTACTCAAAGTGGATGTCGATGATGACAAAGTCTTGGAGGTCCTTGGAAACTTGGATGATGCGCGTGTAGATGAGAAAATTTCACTTGCACTCTATGAGCGAGAAGATGCATTTCCTGAGCCTTGCGTGAGCGATGCCCTTGATGTCGAAAAAGAAGTCACCAAAGAAGACCATCCTAACCGTGTTGACCTTACACACCTTGATTTTTGTACCATTGACCCCGTGACCGCAAAAGATTTTGATGATGCCATCTATTTTGATATAGAAGCACATACACTTTATGTGGCCATCGCTGATGTCAGTTATTATGTTCCCTACTTTACGAACATAGACAAAGAGGCAAAAAAACGTGGGTTCACCACTTACTTACCGCACAAGTCTTTTCCTATGCTTCCCCGTGAACTCAGTGAAAATATTTGTTCTCTAAAACCAAAGGTAGACAGACTTGCTTTTGTAGCCAAAATAGAACTGGACAAAACAACCTTAAAACCTCTAAAAGAAGAATTTTTTGAAGCCATCATATACTCTCAACACCGTTTTAACTATGAAGACATCGATAAAATCATCAATACTAATGGTTCAGAGACCACAGGCAAAGTCAAAGAAATTCTCACCTACCTTTTACCTCTTTATGAGATAACCAAACGTACAAGAAAAGCACGTCTTATGCATGGTTTTGATTTTAGAAGTGAAGAGACTAAACTGACTATAGATGCTCAGCACTTGCTTGTCAGTACACAAATAGAAACAGGTACACCTTCACACTCACTTATAGAAGAGTGTATGCTTTTGGCGAACCAAGCTGCTGCCAAGCGTTTCACAGGTGAAGGAGATAGCATATTTCGTATACACGAACCGCCACAACTTACAAAAATAGAAGCCCTTCTTACCGAATTAGCAGCCATAGGACTTTATGTAGAAGAGTATGAAGACAGCCCTTCTCTCATACGTGCTATCCAAAAAGAAGCGCAGAAGATGGGATTAGCCTCAGAAGTAGATGCTATGGTTATCAAGTCTTTACGACGTGCTTCTTACTGCTCCACCAATGTTGGCCATTTTGGACTTGGGTTTTCCCACTATAGCCACTTTACCTCTCCTATACGTCGATACTCGGACCTTATCTTACATCGTCTCATTAAAACACAATTCCGTGAAGATGAAGAAGAAGCAAGTTACTTTACTACGAAACATAGATCCCCTCTGTGCGAGAGTCTCAGAACTGGAACGAGAAGCCACCAAAGCCGAGTGGGACTTTAGAGACCGTAAGTTTGCACGTTGGGCAAAAGAACATATAGATGAAATCTTCGAAGCAGAAGTCATTGAAACAGGAGAAGCTGCAAAAGCCGTACTTTTAGGTGAAGTTAAAGGTATCAGTGTAAATCTAAGAGGTGACCATGTGATGCTTTTTGATAGAATACATGTTAAAATAAGTGAAGTAAACATTGCTCAAGCCATTATTATGGTGGAACTTGTGGAGAAGTTAAGTAAAGATGAGATGGAGCTTGTCTAATGTACCAAAGAGAATTTGACCAAAAACTTAAACAGCATTTTCCAAAGGCTGTACTGCTGTATGGAGAAAATGACTATCTACTAGACTTTTACATTGATGCATACGTTAACAAGACTGATGCCAAGGAAAGTATGCTGACACTTTACTATGATGATTGGAACTTTGATCAGGCAAAAGCATTTTTAGCCCAGACCTCTTTATTTGGTGGAACCAATCTTGTGGTAGTAAAAGCAGACAAAAAAATACCTAAAAAAGAACTAGATATCTTAGTAGAATTAGCCAATAAAAATGAAGACAATTATTTTTTATATGCTTATAGTGGTGCTGCGAAAGATGCAAAAAGTATGCAAACTGCATTTACTGAAAAAAAAGGTGGGGTATGGGTACGGTTCTTTGAGCCAAATGTACGTGAGGGGGTAGCGACTCTACAACAAAAAGCACAAGCCATACATTTAGACATAGACCACTATGCCTTGCAACACTTGATGCTGGTACTGAACAATAACTTAGCTCTATGTGCAAACGAGCTGGACAAACTTGCCATTCTTGGTACAAAAGTGACTGGCAAAGACATAGACAGACTGGTCTACTCCACTGCTCCTTTGGCTACAGAACAGTTACTCATAGACTTGTTTAACAAAAAGCCCATTACCTCTACCATCACCAAACTATTGGAGATAGGAGAAGATGAAGCATCCCTACTTCGCTCTACACAGTACTTTGTAAACCAAATATTTCTTTTTCACGCCTACATTAAACTCAACGGACACATAGACTCTGCTGCGATACTAGGCTATAAGTTACCCAAACAGATAGAAGAACAAAAAGCACAACTGGCTTTACGTGTAAAATCTGCATCATTACTCAAAATATTTGAACATTTACTAGAGAGTGAACTCATAATCAAAAAAGCACCCAATACACAAAAAGAAGTTTTGCTTTATGGTATGTTGATTAAATTACAAGGGTACTTATAATAAAACGTATCTAAGGTAAAAGCATATTTGAAAGAATTTATTAGGAACTTTAATAGATAAATATTTTTGGTTAGTTGTGCTTAGATTTTTTAGTTTGAGTAAAGGAGTTTACGTCAAGTAAATGACTGCACTCATCTCAAGAAAGATGAGTGCAAATAATCATAAAGATTATCTATTGAGATTATGCGAACATTTCTCTCATTACTCCACCAAACCACTCTCTCGTAGCTTTAGCTGTACCTGCAGATCTAAACTTACCGTTTCCATCTTTTGGCTTAGGCACATGACCTGCACTACCAAGTTTACCACTTGGATCTGCTGTGAATTCATGTGTAACCATAATTGCTTCTTCTGGTTTACCACCTACCATTGAGAAACATACGTTTGCAGCTTTAGCTGGAAGACCTGCTTTAGGATCATCGACCTTACCGTTAAGTTGAGCAACGATCTGACCTGTAGCTCTATGTGCACCCCAGATAGCTGTTTGACCACTTGGTGGAATACCATGTGTTACAGCATCACCGATAACATACACATCTTGAATCTGTTTTAGATTTGAAAGTATATCCGTCCATCATCGCATATCCTGCACCGTTATGCTCAATGTCTGCCATTGCAATCACTGGTGAACATTTATTGATTGGCATAAGATTACATACTTCGTATTTCTCAGTTTTGGATACACCTTTTTCATCATCAACATCTTTAAACTCAGTGTATGTAATTGTTTTTGCTACTGGATCCACATCAGTAACATCAGTAAAACCCTTATATTCTATGAAACCATCATATAAGTCAGCCCAAGACTCTTGAAATGCTGCTGCCTTAGCAAATTTACCACCTCTAGTATCAAGCACGATAACTTTACCTTTGATACCTTCATTCTTCAAGTAGTTCGCTACCATCGCTGTTCTCTCATATGGTGCTGGCGGACATCTAAATTTACCTTTTGCTGGTGGTACGATATATACGTTACCATCATCCATATTTTCAAGTTGTCTTTTAAGTGCAATATGCTCATTACCTGGCATAAGTCCTGCTGGACATGCTTGTGTTACATGAGCAATTTTCTCTTTTGACCACTCCGGGAATTGACCTTCATAATCATACGCAATACCTGGAGACAATACAAGAATGTCATAACCTATTGCACCAGCTGTAGCAGTATGTACTTCTTTTGCTTTTCTATCTATAGATGTTACTTCAGAGTTCACAAAAGTATAACCATGTGCCATTGCTGGTTGACCGTAGTCACCCACAAACATACTAAGACTCATATTGTCAAGACCGCCAAGTAATCCGTTTGATAGTGGACAAGCCATGTGCATAGATCTTTTTTCTACGACTGTTACATCAATGCTTTTGTCACTTTTTCTAAGTGCTTTCGCCATTGTAAGTCCACCGAAACCTGCACCTATAATAACCACTGATTTACCAGTTGTTTTTTTTGCTGCTGCTGTTGCTTCTTTTTCACTAGCTACTGCCATACTTGGAAGTGCTGCTGCAGCTGCTGCTACACCTGCAAGTTTAAATGTATCTCTTCTATCCATTGCCATAATATCTCCTATTTTTAATGTAATTGTTAATCTCTTTATATTAAATAAAGTAATTCTATTATGTCATAAATAATAATGTTTTGCAATGTTTTTTGAGAAAATGAGCATTTTTTTTATGTCTGTAACTAAAAAACACATAGGGAAGAAATGAGAGTTTTAAGTAGCTTATATTTAGTATAATGTATAGTAAAGTTACTATACATTATAGCCAATAAATTATGCTTGGATAAGTTCTGCTGAGTAGTTTTTGAGTGGTTTTACTTCTGCTTCTGTTTGAGTCAGTTTTTTTGCACCTTTTCTTCCAAACTCAGCTTTATGCTCTTGTTTGAATGCATCAAAAAACTCTTGAAATTTATTAGGTCCTAGTACTGCCACTGCCCAAATATTATCTTCTGCATCCACTTCTAAAACAATAGAAGCCAAGCCTTGGTTGGCAGGACCACTGACTACTTTTCCACCTTGTCTTGGATCATAAGCTGCAAGGTGGGAAGAACAAACAAATACACCTGGTTTTTCATAAGCTAATGTTTTTCCTGTAGAAGGTACATATTGAAACATACTCATAGCTTTTTGAGGATGTGTTAACTGGTGTGCACAAATGGCAGAAAACGCAACAATTGTACCTGTAGCCCCTACTCCACTTTTATAGATGTACTCAGTTCCATCTTCAGATTTCAACTTCACATCTTTTTCTGTAGGCTCTAGTAAATCCACCATAATCGCTGGTGTTGCAGCATAGGGATACATAAAAAGATAGTTTTCTTCTTTCACTAATTTGCTAGCTTTTAGTGCATTTCCTTCAGCGTCTTTTAACTGTACTTTTTCAAATGTTTGAAATAAACTTCCATCTTCAGCATAGAGCTTTTGTGTCATCAGAGATGGTGCTATTGCAACGACTGCTGCAGAGGTAGCCGATAGGCGTAAAAAACTTCTTCTTTCCATAATTAAATCCTTTTTATATAGTTAAGATATTCAAATAATACAGAATGATTGATTAATGTCAAGGGTTTCATGCAAAATAATATCTAAATAATTATCTAATGTGCGATTAAGAGACATTGTTGTAATATGTCTCTTCCAAAATTCTTGCTCATTTTTGGACGGATAGACACTGTATCCGCATTTATATGGGCTATTAAACCAAAAGGAAACAATATGACTTGTTATGAAACACTTTTTGTAGTTAAACCTACACTTACAGAAGAAGAGACAGCTGCACAAATCACGAAAGTGAAAGATATATTAGAAAAAGAAGGTGCCGAACTCGTTGGTACAAATGATATGGGCATGAGAAAACTAGCTTATCCTGTACAAAAAAATGACAGAGGGTATTATACTGTTCTTTTTTACAAAGCAGAAGGTGCATTTATTCATGAACTAGAAAGAAATCTTAAAATTAATGAAGATGTGATTAAATTCTTGACTGTGAAATATTCTAACACAAAAGAAATGGCACAATTTAACAAACTTGTGGCAGAGTCTAATAAAAAAACTGCAAGTGAAGTAGAAACAAAAGCACCAGAAGCAGAAGCTCCTGCTACAGAATCTACAGAAGCCTAACAACCTACAGGAGCAACTTTACTATGTACAATAAAATTATCTTAGCAGGCAACCTTACTAGAGATATAGAAGTTAGATATACGCAAAGTGGATCTGCTATTGGAAATACTGCCATAGCAACAAGCCGTAAATTTAAATCTCAAACAGGTGAGCAAAAAGAGGAAGTTCTTTTTGTGGACATCACTTTCTTTGGTAGAACTGCTGAGATAGCAAATCAGTACTTACGTAAAGGGAGTAAAGTGTTAGTTGACGGTAGACTAAAGCTTGACCAATGGACAGCACAAGATGGTAGCAAGCGATCTAAGCACTCTGTCACTGTGGAAAGCCTACAAATGTTAGGGAGCAAAGATGATCCACAAGGTGGTGGATACAACGCTGGAGCTGGAGACACTTATTCAGAACCTTCACCATCAGGGTATGATGCTCCAGCTCCA
This sequence comes from Sulfurovaceae bacterium, assembly GCA_963698695.1. GTDB lineage: Bacteria > Campylobacterota > Campylobacteria > Campylobacterales > Sulfurovaceae > Sulfurovum. Next base: position 173,637 of record CAVORT010000003.1, read on the forward strand.
AAACAAGTTGCTCCCCAAGCAAATCAAGCGTCTAACATTCCAGAAATAGACATCAATGAAGATGAAATACCTTTTTAACGTATAACAAATCAAAAGTGTAACTATATATAAATGATTTACACTTTTTATTCTCTATCACATCTCCCTAAAATCTATGATATCTGTTTCCAATAAAATATACCCAAAATTTAAAATCTAAAATACTTTATTCATAAATAAATAATACTAAACTATTTAAAAAACAAATATATACTAATAATATTTTTTATTAATTTTATTCTATATATTCAATCTTAATTAAGTAATACTTTCTTACAATTAATACATAAAGATTCAACTATGATTGAACAAGATGGGAATATATATGCAAGTTGAGATATCACGTAGAAGATTTTTACAAGGTTCTGTAGCCTTGAGTGTTGTCGGTGGGAGTGCTACTACTTTTTCCACACTCCTAGCAGAAGATAGAAAGTCATTACTTGCTAATACCAAAGTAGCCACAGTGTGTGAGATGTGTGTCAATAAATGTGCTGCATTTGCTTCTGTGGAAAATGGCATCTTAAAAAACTAGACCCCAACCCACTTTTTCCTAAATCTAAAAATATGCTCTGTGCAAGAGGTGATGCTGGTGTGCATGCACTTTATGATCCAGATAGATTGAAATATCCTCTCATACGTATCGGAGAAAAAGGTGATGGTAAATTTAAAAGTGCCACATGGGAAGAAGCCTATGATGCTATACTCAATGGTACAGATAAATTTAAAGGTACTTAAGCAGATACTCGATGAAGAGCAAGATAACCGTTCTACGATTGGCTACTGTGCAGGTGAAGGAATGGGAGAGCATACATTTCAAACAGTTTATGGGTGATATGATGGGATACAAATTTTGTTAACCACTCTTCTATTTGTCTGCAAACCACAACAGCAGGTTATGCTCTGACATTAGGTGCGTATGGTAAAGCTGATATGCAAAATGCTTCTTATGTCATCATGGCAGGTGCGAACAGAGCAGAAGCTATTTTACCCCTGACACAATGGATATGTTCAAACGTACCAGAGGAAGAGGTCTTAAACTTATTGTCCTTGACCCGCGCTATACCAATACAGCACATCCATGCAGATAAATGGCTGGGTATTAAAGTAGGTACTGATCTTGCTTTTGTCTTGGCACTTACCTATGTTGTTATCAAAGAAGTGCTTTACAACAGAGAATTTGTTCTAAGAATATGAATCATTTTGAAGAGTACAAACAAACATATCTTAGATAATAATTATACACCTGAGTGGGCAGAAGAAGATTACCGGGTATAGAGGCAGACACGCATTACTACCATTGCACGTGATTTTATGGCACATGCACCTAAGTCCATCTACTATCAAGGAAGACGTACTGCATGGAGTCTAGCAAGACTTTCAGCTTAGACGTGCACAGGCTATATTTTCTGCTTAGGAGGAGGTATAGATGTCAAAGGCGGCATCGTCTTTGGAAAGAAGCTTCCTTTGGAAGACCATGTTGTAGACTATCCTGTTTACAATAACGTAAAACAACGTATAGACAAAAATGAAGCCACCTTCGTAGGACCCAATGGTACATGGATAGGTTTTAGAAACATGATAGCTGAAAAACGTACTCCTTACCCCCTACGTACGACTTTTTCTCTTACAAACAAAACCCTATGCAAGCTATACCAAACATCAGTAAAACACGTAAAATGTTTGAAAATCTTGACCTTGTCGTAACCATAGACACCATGCCAAGCGATACCGTAATGATGTCTGATGTGGTTTTACCAGAATGTACCTACCTTGAACGTGAAGACCCCGTAAAGTCTTTTGCAGGTGTTGAACCAGCTATCATATCTGCGTAACAAGGTTATAGATCCCATGTATGAGACCAAAGCACTCTTTGACATACTCAAAGGATTTAGTCACAAAATCTCTAAACCGCTTTTTGAGGTTTCTGCCAAGTATGATGAAGACCTCAAAGAAGCAATGGCTGATGATGGTTTTGAAGAGACCTTTGAGGACAATAACTTTGACCTTTCTAAAGCCTTTGAACACTCACAAGAGCATATAAATAAAGAGCGTGTGGTGAATGAGTATGGGGAAGAGGCCTACAACACACTGAAAGAAAAAGGTGTCTTTTACCCCCATATGGATACGTACTTTAAACAACTCTCAGCCAATGAATATGAGTACTACCCTGAAGATAAAAAATACTACACCACACCAGGTGGTGAAAAACTAGATGCACAAGATACCTGTATTGATGAAAAAGAGATGGCGGCACTCAAAAAAAATTTAGGTACAAAATCTGGAAAAGTCGAATGTTATCTTCACACGATGCTTAAAGGTGGACAAGACCCTATGCCAACATGGAGAGATGCACTCTACAAAGACGCACCCAAAGGTAAGTTCAAGTTTGTCACAGGACGACATGCCCAACAGACACAAAACTCTACGGCTAACAACATCATGCTTTTAGACGTCATGAGGGAGAACTATGTATGGATAAACAAAGAACAAGCTGAAGAAAAAGGCATCAAGTATGGTGATATTGTAGAGGTCAAAAGCTCTGTAGGCATCATACATATTAAAGCCTACCCTACCATCAAGATCATCAAAGATGTGGTCTTTTATGTCCATGGGTTTGGACAGGAGTCTACAGGACTTACATTTGGCTATAGAAATGGTGCCAGCGATAATATGATCATAGAAGACACCATAGAATCTGTCTTTGGCTCTGCTGCCATGCACGAAACACTTGTAGAAGTAAGAAAGGTCGGATGATGAGTTATCCATCATTAAAACGATCAGTCGCGTGGGCTTTCTGCCAAAGAAAACCTAGTGTTAACGTAGTGAAAACGGCTTTTCCAGTTTCACGTTCATATAGTAGAAAGGTTGGATAATGAATTTTGCAATGGCATTAGACTATCAAAGTTGTATAGACTGTAAAGCATGTGAAGTTGCATGTAAAGAAGAAAATGGTGTACAATTAGGAGCGGATAAGCAACGGATTTGGGTTACCCAATCTGAAAAGAGCATCTTTGGTGAACCCTTTGTAGCCTTGCATCCTTCACAGTGTAATCATTGTCAAGATGCACCTTGTGTAGATGTTTGTCCTACAGGGTCGAGCTACTTTGCGCTTGGTGGGATAGTCATGACCAACAAAGATACCTGTATCTTGTGTAAAGGATGTATGGAAGCCTGTCCTTATGATGCACGGTTTGTGGACGACACTCATGTCGCTGTTGATAAATGTACCTTCTGTTATGACACGCGCATTGTCAATGGAGAAATGACCACTGCCTGTCAAGCAACCTGCCCAACTAAAGTAAGACTGTTTGGAGACTTGGATGATGAAGAGGGTGAACTTATACAAATGCTCACTCACAGAAAGTTTTATGTACTTAAAGAAAATGAGGGGACAGTACCAAAACTCTTCTACATGCTCCCAGAACATGACAAAAATTTTGCGATGAACTCTGTGGATGCTGGTACAAATATTTATACATGGGATGAATTTAAACCCATCATAGAAATGGCAAAAGCAAAAAGGAAACCACAATGGCAAGCCATGCAGGAGTAGAGATAAACAATGTCACATTAAAGAGTGTATTGACATCCAAAGGAATGTATGTCGCCTACGGATTTTTACTTTTTGCACTCTTTGGTATGATCGATGTCTTTTATGAGCGTTACTTCTTACTCTCTGCTACAGCATTTGATGCGGGATTATCCCCAGGGAGTAGAGAGGTTGCAGAAGCTATGAAGGCAGCAGTATTTGGCTCAGGAGGTGAAGTTAAAAGAGAAGCTCCATGGTCACTCTATATTGTGAACTATATGTATATGATTTACGTAGGTTCAGGTATTATTTTCATAGTAGCTTTTGCAGAACTTATAAATATCAAACTCATTAAAAAAACAGCTGCAGGTTTTTTAACACTTGGCTTAACAATGATACTTGCTGGCCTTTTTACTATCTTGATGGACTTAAATGTCTTACATCTACACCATATGTTTCTCTCTCCTCGCTACACTTCAGGTATGTGGCTCATGCTACCTCTTTATATCGTCTATATCCCTCTTGTAATATTTGAGATATACCTTATCCTTGCACACAAAGACAGCTGGATAAAAAAGATAGCTGTAATTATACTCATCCTTAGTCTTTTAGTAGAGTTTGTTGAATTTTATGTCCAAGCAAAACTCTTTGACATGAACTCAGCAAGACACCTCTGGACTACCTACCCATTACTTCCACTTTATTTTATGGTCTCTTCTTTTACTGCAAGTGCTGCGGTGATGATACTCTATACCTATCTTGCCTACCGCAATACAGACAAAACAAAGTGTGCAGCATTACTCTCACTTCTTCAAAAAATGACACTATATAGTGTCATAGCCCTTGGTGCATATGAAGCCACTGCCTATCTCTTTATTGATAAAAAGTGGGCAGAAATAATCCTTTTTGGAGACTTCAAATACTATTTCTATGCCTATCTTGCCATGTCAGTCGGCATACCCTTTGTACTCTTGTTTAAAAACTTTGCACATAATGGGTCTAAAATTTTAGCTTCTGTGCTCATTATCATTGGTACCTACTTAGGAAAAATGATATTTGTCTATGGAGGTAACGCTTACCCTATGAGTGATCGCTTTGGTGTAGGTTTTGAAAAGTATGGGGAGTATGAACCTGTAAGAGATGTCATCTTCTTTATGCCACCTATAGGAGAGATAGCTGTTGTTGTTGGCTCTGTTGGGATTATCATATTACTTTACATAGTAGTAGATGCCTATTTCTCTGTTTCGAAAATGCAAGAGTCATAGCATACTTATTTACCGTTTAGTTTCTTAACCTTTTCTTTTCAGCCTTATAGGTGTAGCATTTGGGCTCACTTTATAAACAAAGTTCTTTCGTAAAACATGGAAAAGACTATTTTCCTCTCTCAATTCGGATTTAAGGACTTCAAGTTCTTTCTCTTTGAGAGATTCGATATGAACTTTATTTGTCTTCAAGTATGCTGTTTTATCTAAGATATACCCATGACTGTATGTAGACTTTGCAAAGGTATGTAGATCGTCAGCATAAAACTCCTGTATATACACTTCATCTACCATAGCTAATGCTTTTGCTTCTTTAGCAGAAAGGGGTAAACATGCATCCAGTAGCTCTTGTGCTTTTTGTCTTCCTACCCGTTTAGGTAAACTGTAGGTATGATAGGTACTACCGCTAAGTCCTAGCGTTTTATAATGCGGGTTAAGCACTACACTTTCTTTGACTACGACATAGTCACATGCAAGCCCCATAAACAATCCTCCTGCGGCTGCATTTGTATGAAATGAAGCGATAGTGACCACTTCGTCTGCATACAATATGGAAGAGACTAACCCATTGATGGCCTCTATATTTTCCCATATATCGACACTTTTCTTATATGAGTCTTCCAGTAAATTAAGGTCTATACCATTTGAGAAAAAATCCACACCGCCCATAAGCACTAAGATCTTACATTGTTTTTTGAGCATTTCAACTGCCTGTGTAAGTTTTTTACACTGCAGTGTACTCATAGCTCCATTATGAAAGTTAAAATACAAATAACCAACATCTTCTCGTATATCTACACTGATTTCATAAAATGTATCATAGGATCTATCAAACCATACAGGTAAAGGATATTCTTTAATATCTCGAAGCTTTTCTTTTAATACATGAGTTGCAGGCAACTTAAATTTCCCTATCTCTTTTACGTGACTTATCCATACCGCACCATCAATAGTTCCTAAACATATAGCGCCATCACGTTTAGCAAGGATTTCTTTAGGTTTACCTCTAAGATTTTCTTCCTTATGTACTCCAAAAAGGTAGTACTTTACACCCAGTATCTCATCTGGTGCCCCAGGATCTGCATCTGAAAAATGTATCTTATCTATGATGGTCTGTGTATTATCCTTATGCCAGTTGATCATTCTTTTACCTAATGTCACTTCCTCATGTATAGTATTCTTGAGTTGTGGTACTTTTATATCATGCTCTAGATGATGAAAAAATATATCCAGTGCTTCAAGTGAAGCAGAGACTATCTCGTGTCTATACAAAGATGCTTTAAATGTCTCTCTTGTTGGAAAATGAACCTCCGCATAAATATCACCACAATAATAACTCGCATTTGCTCTGAGAATCACAAGTCCCCACTCTTTTGTATGATTTTGAAGTGCATGTTCTAGCGGGTAAGAACCCCTATCACCTCTAGGGCCTGGATGGAAAATGTAGGTAGCATATGTTTCATAGATGCTTGAAGGAAGAAATGTTTGTAAAACAGGACAGAGTATAAGTTCAGGAGTGAATTCTTCTATCTCCTTCAGTGCCTGAAGTTCATTGAGAGCAAACGTCACGGATACTTCATCCCCCCTATCTTTTAAGGCAGTATAAACTGCTTGGGCTTGAGTATTAAACGCTGTGATTAAAAGAAGGATTTTCATCTATAGTTGCTTTTTCTTGTTTAGGTAAATAATGTTGCACGCCCTGCTCCTGTAACTCTAAAGTCAGATACCTTAGTATGAAAAAGAGTCTATCAACAAATGGCTGTAAGGAAAGTTAAAATATTTTAAACCCAAACGCATAACCCTCCGTAGTATTAAGACAATTCAAAGTCAAATTACTATACTATACATCTTCAAAATTCTTGCTCATTATAAGACAAGTTTCAATGAACTTGCATTTTATGGGCTATCAAACCAAAAGGAACAACCATGGCAGAAAGAAGAAAATTTAAAAAAAGATTTTGTAAATATTGTGAACAAAAAGTTGACTTTATCGACTATAAAGACTTAAGTGGTCTTAAATTTTCACTAAGTGAGAGATTTAAAATCATGCCTCGTCGTCTTACAGGAAACTGTAAACGTCACCAAGAGCTAGTCACTATTGCTATTAAAAGAGCAAGACAAACAGCACTTATCCCGTATATCGTAGATAGAAAAAATGTAGTTGAAAACCCATTTGAGAATGTAAGATAGTCTTAGACTCTCTTGCATTTGGTGCGTGTTTACGCACCCTACGATTTTCTTAGTACCACAAATACCTTATCTGCTTCATCTAATTCATATAACACAACATCATCACAAGAAACCAATTCTAATCCACTTAATGCTACCAATTCATCTACCGTATGATAATATTGTTTGATGATCTCCTGAGACTTTTTAAAACATGTATCTTCTTTTTCAAACAATGTGAATTCTGATACATATTCACCCGCTTCAAAGTCACTGTCTATGGTCAAAAATCGTGATGTATCATCTACTATAAAAGAGCCTACAGCTACATTTTCAAATCCATAAAGCGTATTGATGTCACAAAGAAAAAAACCATCTGTATTTAAATGTTCTTTTACACACTCTAAAAAACCTCTTAATGCATCTTTGTCTAAGTAGTTGAGCATATCAAAAACAGCTGTGATGATGTCATATTTCCCTTTTAGGTCACAAAGGTTAAGACACTCTGCATCTAACCCTTGTTCTTTGCTTTTAGCCACCATTAAAGGGCTTAGATCAATTCCTTTAACAAAAGGGATATCCAAAGCACTTTGCATCTGATACAAAAAGTCTCCAGAACCACAGCCTACATCTAAAAGTGTTTCAAATCCTATGGAATTTAAAAAAAGAAGGTAATGGGCATAAAGACCAGGAGCAGCCTCTTTCACCCCAAGTAAATCCTCTACTTTAGCGTAGAGGTCAAGAGAGTTTGCCGTTGAATTAAGCATTTCTTTCAACAACTGTTTTTATTTTTTCATACAAAGAGAGTATCTCTTCTTTTTTTGCATAAAAACTATTTTTATTTGAGATGAGATGCGCAGAAGAGTCCATAATATTTTCAGCCACTCTTAAACCATTTTCTCTCATGGTTGAACCTGTTTCTACGATGTCTACAATAGCATCAGCCAATCCAACAAGAGGAGCGAGTTCTATGGAACCATAAAGTTTGACTACTTCTACCCCTACTGCCTTTTGTGCAAAGTAGTTTTTAGTAATGTTCACCATCTTCGTAGCTACCTTGATGTTCGGACGGGACCAGTCAAGTTCGTCTTCATTTTTGATACCTATGGCTACTTTACATTTACCTAACTGCATGTCAAGTAGTTGAATGATATCCAACTCTTTTTCTGTGATAACATCAAGCCCGACCACACCAATGTCTGCGGCTCCATGTTCTACATACGTAGGTACATCTTGGTTACGTACATTTAAAAAACGAAACGCTCCCATATCTAAGATGAGTTCTCTTCCCTCAAACTTAAACTCTCCGCCAAAAATCTCAGCAAATATCTCTAGTGTTTGCTCTGCTATTCTTCCCTTTGGAAGTGCTATTGTTAACATCTATCGTTCCTTCATGAAAATAAAAATTTTCATTTCTAGTTTCTTCTTTCTAATTAGCACCAAGCGCCTGCTGCATCCCATCAAAAACCAACATTTCATCGTAAATGGCTTCTTCAAAATACTGTGACAGAAACTTTCCATCACCCCCAGTAAAATAAAGCTTTTTTCCCTTACTATGTTTGTCTATCAGTGCTTTTATAGACGCGATTATACCATAGCTTATCTGCTCTTTTGTTGTCAACGGCAGCGTATTGAGATTGGGCTCTTTGGAAAGTACTACATCAAGAGCAGGGGAAATCGTTTTGTAGCTCTGAATATACGCTTGGAGTCCTGGCAAAATGAATCCTCCCATATACTTGGCATCCTGAACAATATCAACCGTAATGGCAGAACCAGCATCTACAAAAATACCATCTTGATGACTCAGACAAAGTGCTTTCCTATCGACACCCATAGTCTCATACTCACCCTCTAGTGTCATAAGCAAAGAGACATTTTTCCAGTTTTTTATCTGTGTTATTCTGTCTTCTAACTGATGCTTCACTGAGATATAGAAAAGTTTTTTATCATGGTATTGTGTAATAGCATCTTCATAAGAAAGGTGTATGACTTCCTTTCCATCATACACATGAAAGTAAGTATTGCCTATATCTGCCAACAGTACATTAAAAGACATGCCATACTTTCCAATGATGTTCTTCCAGTAATGCTTTGGCTTTAGAGCAAAGTGGTGCTTTGATGATGATGTACTTTTTCTTAATACTACTCTGTATCAATGTTTCTAATTTCTCATGTAAGCGCATCAATTCTTCTGCTTCTTTACGAAGTACACGACTTTTCTTTTCAAGTTGCATCACATCAGCATAATACCCTTTCAAGTCCACACCTAAAAAAATGTCTATCTTTTTACGTGAACCAAGTTCTTTGGGTGTGACCACTTTGAGTGACTTAAAAATGATTTGTTTACTTTGTAAATATTCGACGATAACTTTCATAAACATATCATACCCAAATCAACCCAAAGGATGAAAAGCATGCATGGTCTCTGCTAGGTTTTGTTTTTGTATATGAGTGTAGATTTGTGTGGTTTCCAGTGAAGCATGTCCCAACAGCTCTTGTACGACACGTAAGTCTGCTCCACCTATGATCAGTGATGATGCAAATGAATGGCGTAATACATGAGGTGAAACACCTAGGTATTTTTTTACTATCTTGTAGGCAGAGATACGACTAAGGGGTTCACCTCTATAATTAAGCCAAATGTAGGGACTTGCCAAAGTTTGTTCTCTTAGATATAGTTCCATCGCCTGAGTGGCCACGGGGGCTAGTGGGACAACACGTTCCTTTTCGCCTTTAGCAAAGCGAATCTTGAGCCAACCTTCTACAATGTCTGTACGCTGTACTGAAAGTGCTTCAGTAATGCGACATCCACTGGCATAAAGAAACAATATCAGTGCATAGTCACGTAACCCCATCACTGTACTTCTATCTATAAGGTTGATGCCATCAAGTATCTCCTCATTGCTTACATACTTAGGAAGATTTTTAGGAACTTTTGCCATGGGAATTTTGATTTTTTGGTGCGCGAAACTTTGTAGATGGCAGAAGTGAAAGAAAACATTGATGGAAGAGAGTTTTCTGTTGAGTGTTCTTTTATTTTCAAAAGTAGCTAAAAAAGCTAAAACATCTGTAGTGTCAAGTTTAGTAAGTGATATTTTAGAGTGAACTTCGAGTTGTTTTAAGTCTGAAATGTAGGAGGTAACTGTCAACATATCGAGTGCCTTAGTGACACTCAGATACTCCTCAAAAGCTACAAGTAAGTTACTATTCATAACCTAGTTTAGAGAGTTCAATGATTTTACCATCTTTATAAAGTTTTGTACCTGTGATAAAGGCTGGGTTCTCTACACTTCCAATATCATAAATCTTATATTTACTCAAGTCTGAAGAAAGTACAATAAGAGATCCTTGCTGATCTAAGCCAAATACTTTCCCATCAAATGCAGTTGCAGCTGAAAAGTGTGCAAATTTAAATTTTTGGGTTGCTACTGGTTGTAGTGCGGTGTTGAGCTTCACCACTTCACCTTCTTTGGTAAAGATATAAATATTACCATTGTTTACAGCCACTTCTGAAAGATTTGATCGATACTCTTGCTTACCTTCATTCCCTAAAGAGATGATTTTCTTAGGTGTAGCAGCCACCATTGTATTTCCCATACGTGAAAGATGTACTACATTGTTAAACACCTTCTCACTACTGATGTATACCACTTTTGCATTATCACTATTTTGTGAGTCTACAATAATCAATTTACCATCAAGCATAGGCATCACTGCCAAGTTATCTATGAACATAGGACTTGCAGCCCTTGTATCGATAGCATACGTTCTTTCTGAACGACTCTCTACCACTTTTTTGTTATCTGCGACTTGGTAAATACCGAATGTATTGTTATTTAAAATATATGCAACAACACCATTTTTAATGCTCGCTGAGACAACAGGGACATGTAAAGAAACCGCACGTGCAGACTCTTGTGTGCTTTTATCAATAATATTGAGTACACCTTCAGGATTCGAAGCCAAGACATAGTTTTCACTTTCACTTAAAAATCTATATCCTTCACCAAGATTCATACTACTCAAACCTGATTTTCCAATATACTTGCCACTTTTGAGTGTTGCACCATCTCTACTTAAGTCAACAATACTGCCCCCATAAGAACTTGAACTTGCAGAATATGTCTTTGTTGTTGGTTCAAAATACTTTTTTCCGCTACATCCTGACAGCAGAACTGCAATGGCTACAAGTATAATAAGTGATAGTCTATTCATTCGTATCATTATTTTGCCTTTAAAGTTGAGTGCATAAGAAGTGATGCTAACATTGAAAGCGGTGAACGCTCATCAATCAACTCAAGTTTTGATTTTGCACCCTTTGTATCGCCAGCTTTTATAGCCAAATATGCTTCTTCTAGTAAACCCATTTCTCTGTAGAGCTTAGAGTCAGCACTTTTATTTTCCAATACTGCTGCTGCATAGCCACTTGCATCCGCTATCACGGCATTAGTACTATTTGTTAAATCTGTTAAACCTTTAACATCACTGTTTTTAGTTGCTTTAGCATAAGAAAAAAGTTCAAAAAGTGCCGGATTTTTCTCTTTTAGCACAGCAAGTGCCTGTGTGTCATCTGCTTTTGTTTGTAAAGTTAAAAATGCTTCATTTGCTTCTGCTAATGATGTTGCTTTCATAGATTCCATCGTTGTTTTAGCCACAAAGAAAAGAAGAAGACCAATAACTACAGCCCAAATGACTACTTTATATTTTTTATAGTATGTTTCTAATTTAAAAGCACTCTCTAATACTTTTTCATCACCACTCAACTCTTTTTTTACATCTGCTATATTCACAGCACACTCCTAGCTCAAATTCATTTAACGTATATTATACCCTTAAGAGTTAAAATTAAGCTACAACTCCACCACTGTGATACCCAAGTTACCCGGTAACCTGTAAAACTTCTCAATCTTAGGGTGTTTTTTAAGGTATTCACTTACAAGTTTAGAAAGTACCCCTCCTCCAGTTCCATGTATAATTTGCACCTCACTTAGGTGATGCACCAAAGCATCTGAAAGAAACTTGTCTACGGTATCTATGGCTTCATCTGCATACATACCCAACAATTTTACAGAGACAGAAGCCCCTGACTTTTCTACCGATACAGAAGCTTTATTAGGTTTTGGTTTCAGTTTGATCTGAGGGGTATCTCCTCTTCTTTTCAGTTGTGAAAGTGGTACTCTCATCTTAAGTCCATCTACTATGATCGTGGCATCTTTACCACGTAATGAAACAAGCTCCCCTTTATGTGAGCGATACTTGACTTTGTCTCCCTCTTTAAGCGCTTCTTCCTCTTCTTTATGAAACTCTTTTTGTTTAAAGTCTTTGCGTTGGTGCGCGACATTAAGAAGGCGTCTACCCTCAGTCGACTCTTGTACTTTAAGAGCTTCTCTTGCTTTTTTTGTCGCTGCATTGTAACGGTTTTCTAAAGTGGCTACTGCTTTTCTGTGTACTTCCTGAAGTCTGAACTCTTCCTCTTCAAGCGTAAGCTTCTTCTTTTCTACAGACTTTAACTCTTCATCTATCTTAGCGATCTTCATGCGCATTTCACGCTCTAATGAAGTAGATTTTTCTATTAGTTCATTGAGATTTTCTTTGTCTTCCCCATACACCTCTTTTGCCTTGTTCACGATGGCTACAGGAACACCATAACGCTGTGCTGTCTCAAACGCGTAAGACTTACCTATGCTCCCTTGTAAAAAAGTATACGTAGGCAAACGACGGGCTTCATCGTACAATGCGGCGATGAGCTCCACCTCATCATCACTTGCCATCAACGCGGCTAGACGTTTATGGTGCGTAGTGACAATAAAAGAGATGCCCTTTTTACGAAGTTCATCCAGCATCACTCGAAACAAAGAAGCTGCTTCATCAGAGTCTGTACCTAGTTCTATCTCATCTACACCGACTATGGCATCTTCTTTATCAAACAATTTTGCAAATTCTTGCATACGTCCTGCAAAAGTAGAAATATCATTTTTCACAGACTGAGGGTCATCAATCACAGCCTCTATACTTTTGTAATGCCCCACTTCTGTCTCCGCAGCATTACATTTAAAAGGTAAAAGATACTTCGACATATACACCGCAGAAAGCATAGACTTGAGTAACATCGTTTTACCACCGGCATTGACTCCTGTCACAAGCATGATCTGTTTTTTAAAGTCCATGGTAATGGGCACTGGGTTTTCTATGGCAGGGTGTGCGAAGTCTTGTAGTTTAATACGTTTATGTTTAGAAGGCAAGATAAACTCATACTCTTTAGCTCTGGCAAAATTCACCCGTGCCTGATAGTGGTCAAAACGGTCATACTCTTTGTTCACAAAACTTAAAAAACGCTCCCAGGTAAAAAATACCGCAGAGATTTTTTTACAATACGCATAGATAATTTCTTCCTTGTTTGAAAGCAAAGCAGACTCTTTTTCTTTCAGGTGTGAAATACTTTGAGGAATGATATAGAAAAATCCACCAGAAGACCTAGCCACTACTGTAGCCTTGATGGCGTTGTTAAACCCACCACGTACAAGTAAAGTTTCTTCTCCCCCGTTAAAGTGTACTTGTGTGTCTACAAGATAGTCTCTTAATTTAGAAGAGTGCGCTAGTTTATACAGCGTCTCCTTAATGTCTATCTTGTTTTGTTTCAGGGCACGTTCTAACTTATGTAATTCAGGGTCACGTTCAGAATTTATGTCACCCTCTTGCGTAAAATAGCTTATGACCTCAACGATCTCTTCTGGTATTTCTATCCCTTGTATCCATGAGATCAGTGGTTCAGTAAAGCCTACGGCTGAAAGTGAATTAAAGTAAGAAAGCATCATCACAAAAGCATATATCTCATCAAGGCTCAATACTGCTTGTTTTTTAATGCGTGCAAGTTCTCTCTCTACATTTTGTACTTGAGGAGGGGAAGGAAACTGTACTATGGAAAGTGCCTGTATATACCGATAATGCTGATTAATGTCCCCCATCATTGCCACAGGTTTGTCTCTGGCTAAAAACTGCTTGAACTGATGGATGTAACCATCAAGGTCTAATTTTTGTATGATGGATTTTTCATTTGTTTGTTGTGAAGACACGTGTTATCATTTTCCTTAGCTGAATTTGCAAGAATTATAGCACGTTTTAGGTTTGTGGGCAGTTGCCCACAATTAAAATAAAACTCTTAGAAATTGTAACCCACTCTAACAATAGATTTGGTATCTGTTTTCTTAAATCCAACCGGTGGAAGATTATCATAACGTACTTCTTCTTCTATACTGACAGAAAGGTTTTCTGCAACAGCAAAACTAAATCCAACAACACCAAGTACATCAGAGTCACCAAAATCTTTAAAATTTTGTGAAGCACCTACTTTTACATAAAGACTGCTGACTTCATTGAGCTTGTTATTGTATTCTAAGTACTCATTTAACGATGTAAACTTGTGATCTGCTTGTCCATTTGAGTATTGCTCAATGTTATACGCAACACCGAGTTTGGCTTTGAGTGAATGCTGACCATCATTGAAAAGTTCTTTACCTACACCTGCACCTACAGCAAATTTATTATCAAAGTTTCTAAATTCATTACTTAGCCAGTTAAGTGAAGCATACCCTAACCAACCGGTATCTGTAATGTATTGCTCGACTCCTAAGTTTGCCGTATACTCTTCATTGTCTTTTACACTGTCATTTTTAGTCATAAATGCGCTTGCATCAAATGCAACTTTCAATGCTTTTTGAGCATATCCTACAGTGGTATATCCCATGACATATTTACCGTTCACATTGAGGGTTTCTGTATTTCCTGTAGTGTTGGCAAAACCAAAGTTAATGCTTTGCTTCATTTCTTTGCTTACATCTGCGTTTGATTTTGCTGAGTATTGCGCTTCTACATCTGTGGTTGTCATTGCTGCTGCTGTCGCTGCATCACTTTCCGCATCTGCCATAAGAGCCGATGAAAGTAGTAACGATGAGAGTAGAGAGAGTCTAATAGTCTTAGTCATTCTTTTTCCTTAGATTATAATTTTTTGGGGGGCGAACTATAATCTAAAATTGTTTAAAAATTGTGTAGTAGTGTTGTAGCACTACCAAAAGCTTATGCTTCACCACGTATCTGATACGTGATATCCCCTGCACCAAAAGCAGTCACAAGTCCCTGAGAGTACTCTCGAATAATATGTCCATCTTTAAAGACTTTCACCACACCATCTTCCTTAGTCACAGAGTCAGCCATGAGGAGTTTATAACGGCTAAATGCACCTTTTAAGTCTATATCCACTTCCAGTTCCCCCGCTGCCCAGATAGGTAAGATAACAAGTTCATCTACGCCTTCAAAACACTCAACAAACGCTTGCAAATTATCCATGGTACGTGAGTACTTGTGTGGTTGCCAGATGACATTAAGACTGTGAAATCCTCTTAGGTTTTTGTATGCCTGTAGTGACTCCATCGTGACCTTAATCTCTGTGGGGTGGTGTCCATAGTCATCTATCACCACACATTCATCTCTATTTTGCACAATGTCAAAACGCTTTTTTATGCCTTTGTAATTGAGCAGATTTGTACGTATGTCTTCTAAATTCTCACCTAATTCTAATGCAGCCAATATTGCCAAACCAGCATCAAGTGCAATATGATTACCAAAACCAAAAACTTCAAAAGAACCCAACTCCAGCAAGTCAAACTTCGTATGAGGCTCTCCTTCCACTAAAACAAACGCTATATTCGTAATGTCCTTAGAGGGGTATAGTTTGATACTTTCCATCTCCAACGAAGCAAGAAATTCATCTTCTGCATTGATCACACGTATTTCAGCTAAACGCAAAAAGTTTTTATAGGCATTGTAAAAACGCTCTTCATCATACCCATAATACTCCATATGTTCAGGTTCAACATTGGTGACTATGGCTAAGTGTGGGTTAGAGTTTAGAAAACTCTCATCACTTTCATCTGCTTCAAAAACTACTTTGTTGTTAGGGAAATTACGTACGTTTGAACCAAATGCTTTGCTGATCGCTCCTATAAGCGCGTTAGACTCAGGAATGACAGAAGAAAGCATTGCAGATGTGGTACTTTTCCCATGTGCACCTCCGACGGCATAAACCTCTTTTCCTCCAAGGATGGATCTTAAAGACTCTTTGCGCGAGAGCAGTTCTATGCCTAGTTCTTTGGCTCTTTGGTACTCAGGGTTATTCGGTCGCACTGCCGCTGAATAAATGACTCTCTCCACTCCTTCTACTGCCTCTTCATGATGGGGGATAGTAATTTTTGCATCAAAGTTCGTTGCCAAATCATTCGTAATCTCAGTTTGTTTGATGTCTGAACCCGATATCTTATGCCCATCATTCACTAAAAATTTTGCCAATGCGGATAGCCCAATGCCACCAATACCTATAAAATGTATCTTCATTTACTTCTCCTTGGACTCGTCTAGTACCCTGAGTTCTTCTTTCCCCTGTTTCACCTGCTTAGCAAACATGTTAAGCAAGATGTCTGTAGGTTGCGCAAATGTCTGTATGAAAAATGCCAAAGGATCATGTTCATCTACCCCAGTGACATCTACAAGGTTTTCTATAAAGTCTTCAAAAGTATGTCCGGCCATCACTGCTGCAGCATGTACCATCATCGCATCTTTGAGTTCATCATGTGCGATCGTGTAGTTCAGCACTAAAAATATCTCTTTAGCACCTTTCTTGTCATTCTCACTGTAACGTTGTATACCGTGTTCATAGATGGCTCTGGCTGTTGCCAAGTCTTCCACATCGTTCAGATCAAAGTTTTGTGAGTCTGTTAGCTTTTGTGCCAATCTGTCAAATGCATTGTTTACGATGAAAGTAAAAATTTCATTGATCTCATCTTCAGGAGCCTCTATGATGAGCTGCGCATCTAAAAGTTGATAACCTTTTGAGATGCTTTGCTCTGTTTTACACTCCTCTTCTAGTCTTTTTATATTCGCTAAAAACTCAGGGTCTTTTTTTAATTCTTCTACGTGTATCTCAGGATTTTCCATCTAATTGTTCTCCAAACATAATTTGATTCTTGTCAACGCTTCTCTTGTTTTATCTGCTTCATACACCAGTGCAAGTCGCACATAGCCCTGCCCTTCTCCATCGCGCCCTAAAAATGACCCAGGTATGACTTTAAGGTTGTAATTTTCATAGAGTGTCTTTGTAAATGTTATCTCATCTTCAACTTCAAGCCAGATGTAAAAAGTGGCTCTAGGTGCATCAACACCTAAGACTTCTTTGGCTGCTTGAAAGTTCGCCTTGTACTTTTCTCTAAACACCGCCACATGCTCCTGATCTGCCCATGCAACAGCAGCTGCTTCTTGTAAAGGTAAAGGTGAAGCACATCCCACATAGGTACGGTACACCATATAATCTTTCAGTATCTCAGCATCTCCAGCGATAAATCCAGAACGAAGTCCGGGCGCAGAAGAGCGTTTAGATACGGAGTTAATGACGAGGACATTTTTAAACACTGTATTGCCCACTTCCACACTTGCATTGAGTAGAGATGGCAACGGTTCAGCTAGATAGAGGTCAACGTAACACTCATCATTCATCAAGACAAAGTTGTGTTTGAGTGCAAGCTTAACCCACTCTTTTAACGCCTCCATACCCATCACTGAAGCAGTTGGGTTGTTAGGAGAGTTCAGTATCACAAAGTCGGCTTTTGCTAATGCTACTTCATCTACTTCTGGCTGAAAATCATTTGAGGCATTGAGATTAAGATATATCACTTCAGCCCTGCATGCTTTGGCTGCTCCTTCATAAATTTGATAAAAAGGATTGGGAAATACCATGACCGGGTCTTTGATATCGTGCAGTAAAAACTGGGGAAAGTTAAAAAGCACTTCTCTTGTACCAAAAGTGGGTATGAGTTGGGCATTATCAAGACTCAAGCCAAAACGTTCTTTATTATACTTGAGCATCGCATCACGGAGGACTGCTTCTCCTGCTGTTTTAGGATACTTATTTAACAATATAGCATGGTTATTTAAGGCATCCAATATAAACTTAGGTGTATCAAACTGCGGTTCTCCTATAGTCAATGACAAAGGTGTGTACTCAGGATTTGGGATAATAGGTTCAAGTAAGGTATTGAGTTTCTCAAAAGGGTAGGTTTCGAAGTTCATAAAAGCCCTAGATATAATATATTTTGTCTACGATTATAGCGAAGTTGCTGTAAACTATAACTTTGTTACAAATGCATTTGCATTGATATGGCTACGTACTTTCCCTAACACTTTTCGTGCATCATCTTCTCTCCCATAAGGACCTATCAGTACTTTATGAGTATTTGAAAACTTGACCCTGTACGACAAGTCAAGTTTTTCTATACTTTGAAGATATTGCTTGGTAGGTATCTGTTGAAATGAGCCTGCTTGCACATAAAATTTTTGAAAACCAGTCATATAATTTGTTACACCCCGTTGCATGGGCAAGTGATTATCTCTGACAGAGTGTTTCTTCGGATGTCTCACCCCTCCTCTTCCTTTATATGTCACTAGCCACTTTATGATTTCGTTTTGAAGACCTGCCGCTCTCCAGTTACCTCTGTTCGATTGTACAAGTATTACTACGGTATAAAGTTGCCCAGAAGCACTTTCAACATAGCCACCTATGTTTTTAGTCCTTCTGAGTGTCCCTGTTTTCATCCATGCTTTGTTTTTGACTTTTGTTCCGCGAAAACGTTTATTTATCGTACCGTCTACCCCTGCAATGGAAAGTGTATTCATCCATCTTTGTCCATAACGTTCATAAGCGTTATCGTACATATCTACTAGTATTTTTGCAGACATTTTAGCTGTACGGGACAGTCCTGAACCATTGTCTATGCTGAGTACCCCTTGACTCAAGGCACCTTTGTTCTTCAAAATTTTACTTACTGCCTTACGTCCTTTGTTGAGACTAGCAGGTTCACCATAGATCTTTGCACCCAAAAACAGTAAGAGATGTCTAGCATACAAGTTGTTGCTCTGCTTAGCCGTATCAGAAACTATCTTTTCCAAAGACTCAGAATAATGTATCAAAAGAGGCTTAGCATCCAAAGGTACTTTACGTAAACGCATATTGCCCGTTACAGATATACCAGCTTTTTTTAACTGATCCTTAAATGTATAATAAAAAGTAAGATACGGTTTAGTCACGACTTTGCAAATGTTCTGCTGTCCACAATTTTTAGAAACTTTTCCTTGCAAAATAACTGTAGGAATTGTCTCATTTTGATTGATGGTAACTCTAGGCCAGGAGTATTGTCCTTTACAGGGCTGATTTACAGGTTGGAGTTTATTGATGATGGTATAGCTCTCATCCGTATCTTTTTTAGTAACAGCATTTTGACGAGGTTTCACACATATGGTACTTATACGTTCGTTAAACATCATCGCATCTGGCATCGCGTTATATGGACTATGTGGATGTTCATCAAAATCAGAACTGTTTTTGGTGCTCACCCTAAAAAAACTACGGTCAATCACTATGTTTCCTGTGATTTTACGTATGCCCTTTTCATATATCTTGGCTACGATCTTTGCCAAATCTTTAGAATCCAAAGTAGGATCTCCAAAACCTTTGACGATAATGTCGCCATTGAGTACACCATTTTTCATATGCCCTTTGGTGTAAAACTTTGTAGGAAAACGGTAGTCAAATCCCAATTGAAGTACTGCAGCATAGGTTGTTAAAACTTTTATCACTGACGCAGGTGTTCTTGTGGTTGTTGCATTATGTGAAGCCAATACCTTGGCATTTTTACCCACTTCTTTAATGTAAATACTAATATCTTTTTTAGGAATAGTTGACTTGGCTATCATCGTTTCTATGGCAGCAGGAAGTGCATATAGACCGAAAGTACACATCACATAAATTACAAATAATCGTTTCAACTCATTCTCCTATATGCGAGCAAAAGACTCTGCATTGCTTCTTCCAGTACTTCAGTGCTTGTTCCGACATTTAAACGCATAAAACCCTCTCCATTCTCACCAAAATCCGTACCGTTATTGAGTCCTAGTTTTGCTTCATTCACAAAGAAGTCAACTAACTCTTTTTGACTAAGCCCTAAACCTCTGCAATCGAGCCATATTAAAAAAGTTGCTTCCGTCTCTACAGGTACAAGAGGTAGTTTTTCTGCACCAAGAAACATTTTGACATAGTCTATATTGCTTTGCAAATGATTTTTTAACCTTTCTAGCCAGACTTCACCTTTGTCATACGCCGCGATCAAAGCCTCTATACCAAAAGGGTTCCCATTGGTAATACCAGACTTGTTTTGTTCTTCTTTGTAAGCACGACGCAAACGATCATCTGGAATAATAGCATACGAAGTATTGAGTCCTGCTATATTAAAAGTTTTAGAGGGAGCATTGAGTAATACATTGTATTTCATAACATTTTCAAAAGAGCCTATGGGATGATGTGCTTTTTCATACACTAAGTCTGCGTGGATTTCATCTGAGACGATGAACACATTATGATCCAGACATATCTCTATCATTTTTAAAAGTTCTTCTTTATCCCAAACACGACCAGTAGGGTTATGTGGTGAGCAAAGTAAAAAGAGTTTTGCTTCTTTGGCTTTGGCTTCAAAATCCTCAAAGTCTATACTATATCCTACCATCTTTATACCTCAACTTATTGTCCAAAATTTTTCTTTTTTTATGTAAAACTGAACTCATAAAAGGTGCATATATAGGAGTTTGAATGATGATACCATCCCCCTCTTGTGTATAGGCAGTGATGGCAAAATTCAGTGATGGTACGACACCATAACAAGGTACTATCCACTCTTTTTTTATCTGCCAACTAAAACGCTTTTGCATCCAACTTTGTATGGCAGTATAATAGTGATCTGGGTAAATCGTATACCCATAAACTGGATGTTTTGCTCTTTGTAACAAAGCCTCCTGCACACAAAGTGGTGAAGCCAAATCCATATCTGCGACCCACAAAGGAATGAGATCCTCTCTACCAAACTTTTTCTTAGTATCATCCCACTTAACTGAATGTGATCCTGCACGATTGACTGCACTGTTGATATCGTTTGGCATTTACTTCTTTTCCCACACTGTCATATGTGCTATGGTGTATTGATGTTTTCTTGCTGTTTCTTGTATCACAAAAGGTACATTTTGGGTGCCTATCAGAGTAAACGCATCTCCAAGTATCTCTTCAAGTCCTTGTTGTGTTGTGACATTTTCTCCATCGCGTTTATATCCACCTATCCATTTCTCTTTAGGTGTCGATTCTTCTTGCCAAGTATAAGGCGATGTAAGTATCAAAATACCCCCTTTATTGAGTCTAGAAGGCACATCTTCTAAAAACTTTTGGGGGTCATAAAGTCTGTCTATAAGATTTCCACCAAATATGAGGTCAAAATCTTTTAAAATAGGTTTTAGATTACATGCATCTGCTTGCCAAAACACCACTTTGTTGCGCTCCGCATCTAAGTCAAACTTAGCGAGACTCACTTCATGAAAGCTCTCCAGTTCCCCTTCGGTGGGCATGGTGTAACGCAGTACCCCTGCATCTTTAAGCATTTGTGCTTCTTGTATGAAACGCGCAGAAAAATCCACACCTATCACCTCATCAAAACCACGAGCCAGTTCAAAGGTACTTCGTCCTATAGCACACCCTATATCTAAAGCTTTTCTTTTGGGCTTATCTTTCATGTACTCCAAAGCAAGTTTTGCACAATGAGCAGGGTAGTTCTCTACACCTAAAGTATTTTCTCCCCAACCAAAATGACAATACTGTGTCACAATACTGTCCGTCGTATAATAATCCGTCACAACCTTCTCCTCATAATTACTTTTAATATATCTAAACCCTGCATGTTGGTAAAAGTGTCGTCTAAAGCCATAGCGGCTTTTTTGTGTAGCCAGATTTCCACAACTGATCCAAGACCCACCATTGATAAGGTTATGTTTTCCATCAAATGTAGGTACCGTAAAGTCATCATACATAGGGTGTACCTTAAAGCCTTCAAAAGGGTACATGGGGGTACGAGACCACTGCCAGACATTGCCTATCACATCATAAAAATCACCATGTCTATGGGTGTCTACAGGTACAGAGGAGGCAACATTTTCAAGGTTGATGTTTGCCACACTCTTCCCGCTATCTGTCCATTCCACATAACTGATGACCTTGCTTACATCACGAAGTCTTATGTACTCATCTTCAGTAGGCAGGGTGATATTGACACCCATTTGTCTGCTCTTCCATTTACAAAAGGCAGCAGCTTCTAAGTGATTTACTTCCACAGGCCAACTCGCTGGTAGATCTATCTCTCTACTGAGAGTTCTGAGTTTATATTTTCCATTTTGTATCAACCAAAACAATGGGTGTTTAGCCTGTGTATACGCTTTCCATGCTTTCCCCTCTGTACACCAAAAATCATCATTTGCATATCCGTCATCATTGACAAATTCCAAATACTCTGCATTGGAAGTAAGATACTTGGCCGCCTCAAAGGTAGGTATCTCTGCTTGATGCTCTCCATACTCATTATCCCAACCAAAGAGCTTGGACTCTTTATTTTTACCCAGGAAAACAGTACCACTATGTACTTCTACAAGTTCATTTTGCGGAGCCTCTACATAGTCACTGCACTCTATCCAATTTATATCTTCTCGCACAGAGGCAAAAGGAATTTGACGGATAAGGACAGATGAGGTTTCTAAATGAATATTTTCATGTTCTATGCCCATCATGATCACCCACCAAGGAGAGTCTTCTCTAATGGGGAGTTCCAAAGGTAGGGTGTCTATGAGCGTAGTGACCACCTCATAGACTTCATCGCGGTAATGCTGTGTCTCTCCCACACTAGGCCATGTATAGTGCTTTTCATTTAAGTCATCCCAGGACATTTCATCTACACCTACAGCAAAAATGGACTCCAGTTCTGCATTCACGCGTTTCTCTATCATCTTTGCTAATTTAAATTTATTGATAAAAAAAGTGGCTGTATGCCCGAAGTAAAAAATAATAGGATGACGAAGAGGGTCAGATTTTTGAAAATAGGCATTGTCATCTGAGACAATATGAAAAAGAGATTCATAACGCTTGTAACAGTGATGAAAATATGTTTTAATCTCTTCTCTTTTTACCTCAGGGTCACTGCCATGAAGTGTTGGCATCTTTATCACGTACTTATCCTTATTATGTGTCTATACAGGAAAGGTACCCAAGTAGACTTAAAAATCAGCCTTTTCCTTAGCACTTTCTATCATAGAAACAAAGATAGTATACATGTTTGCAACAACTGCACCTATCACAAGTCCGACTGCCATAGGTTCATTGGCATAAAACTGTAGAGCAAAAAATGCAGGTATGAGATGCAAGTCAGCCACTAATGATCCTGCTAGAAGTTCCGCAGAGAGTACATTGCGTATCCCGATTTTCATCAGTGTAGAGATAATATTGACTGATCCTGCTATAAATAACGCTATGATAGAATGTTCATACAAGAACGCCGCGGATGTTGTCAACGACATCAATGTGAAAAATATATAAAAAACTTTACCCCAATTCATTCAAACTCCTTCAATTAAACTATATTGTGCCATTTTCGTACATTGCACGCATTTTTTCTTTTTCTTTTGCTCGTTTTAATTTTTCTGCTTCGCCCAATCTATAGTCTGAAACAGAAAAACCTAGCCACAATAGTATAGGTGAGGCTACAAAGATGGAAGAATACGTACCTACAATGATACCCACAAGCAAAGTAAATGCAAAGCCATGGATGATCTCACCGCCAAAGATAAAGAGCGTTAAGACCACAAAAAATGTTGTCAGTGACGTCAGTGTTGTACGTGAAAGTGTACGCGTAACAGATTCATCAATAATATCGGACAAATCAGGTTCTTTGATCGTTTGTATTCCTTCACGAATACGGTCAAAAACAATAATCGTATCATTCAGAGAGTACCCAAGTATGGTAAGAAGTGCTGCTAAGATATCAAGGTTAACCTCTACATTAAACAATGCTATCATCCCCATAGCAATGGTAATGTCATGTACAAGTGCCATGACAGAGGCCACAGCAAAACGCCACTCAAATCTAAATGATACATAAATCAAGATACCAATAATGGCGATCACCATGGCCATAAGCCCTTTATCTCGTAACTCTGAACCAACTTTTGCACCTATCATGTCTACACGCCTGACTTCAAGAGTACCTGTATCTTTAAGAAGCAAACCTACCGTCTTTCCTACATCTTCACCTAAAGCACTTGAAGATGTTTTAGTACGAATAACTACTTCTTCATCACTCCCAAAGAAAGTGACTGATGCTCCCTCATACGTTTTATCTACAGTCAGTGCTTTTCTGATGTTCTCAATAGGTGCTTTACCTTCATACTTTACTTGTATAAGCGTACCACCGGCAAAATCCACTCCAAGGTTAAACCCTTTAGTAAAGATAAGCCCAAACGATACAATAAGCAATACAACAGAGAGCACACCAAAACGTTTACTCTTTTGCATTAAAGAGAGTGGTTTTTTATATTTAAAAATTTCCATTATTTACCCTCCTCATTCTTGATCCCAAACCAAAAGCCTAGTTTGTGCTTTTCTATTTTTGGAAGTACCCACTGGTAGATACCATGCGTACCTACGATGGCAGTCAGCATAGATGCTACAATACCAATACCCATCGTTATTGCAAACCCTTTAATGGCTCCAGTACCATAGACTACAAGCACAACAGCCGCGATGAGTGTTGTGACGTTCGCGTCAAAGATAGCCGTAAATGCATTACTGTAGCCATCTTCTATCGATTTACCTATGGACTTTCCTTGCTGAAGTAACTCACGTATACGTTCATTGATGATGACGTTAGCATCAACAGCCATACCGACGGTCAGTACAATACCTGCCATACCTGGTAACGTAAGGGTAGCACCCGCTAGTGACATCACAGCTAAGATGAGAAACAGGTTCCCCACAAGTGCCACATTCGCAATCACACCTGCCATACCATAATAGAGTATCATAAAAATGACCACCAACACAAAACCAAGTGCAAGCGCTAAAGAACTTGCCTTAATACTGTCTGCACCCAAACTAGGTCCTATGAAACGCTCAGACTCAATGACAACAGGTGCCAACAAGGCACCTGAACGTAAAGCGATAGCCAAATCTTGTGCTTCTGAAAAAGTAAATCTTCCAGAGATTTGTACACGTCCACCGCCAATTCGCTCGTTGATATTTGGTGCAGAATAAACTTTTTTGTCTAAAACAACTGCCATACGTTTCCCTACATACTTACCAGTAAAGTCACCAAATATCTTAGCACCTTGTCCATTTAGTGTAAAGTGTATTACTGGTTGATTTTGCTCATCAAATCCCACACTTGCATCGGTAAGCATAGAACCATCAAGTACAGGGATTTCACGTAACAAATATTTTTCAGGGGTATTGACATCCGTCAGAATAACATTCCCGTAACTTTTTGCCTCTTGAGGACTCATCGTCTCTACTCTAGCGATACGTTCTTCATCTACAGCCATAAGCTGTAAGTGTGCGGCGCGTTCTATGAGTTTTTTAAGACGCTCGATGTCTTCTCTACTCTCAATACCTGGAACCTCTACTAAGATCTTGTCTGTACCCTGCTTTGCAACAGTCGGTTCAGCCAGTCCAAACTCGTTGAGTCTGTTACGTATCGTATCTACAGCTTGTCCGATGGCATCTTGCTCAGTACGCTGCTTTTCTTCCTCTGTCATTTGAAGTGAAAATTTTAAGGCATTTTCTGTCAATACCGTACCTTTGATCTCTTTAGCAATCAATGCTGTTGCTTTTGGCACATCATCCTTGTCTAAAAGTTCAAACGTAATGGTCCCGTCTTCATTCATACGAAGGTCATCAAAGATAATCTCTTCATCATCAAACACATACTTTACGGTTGCAGCCATTGACTTAGTACGTGACTCAATAGCTACTTCACTTTTGATACCCAATAGCATATGTAACCCACCTTGAAGGTCAAGTCCCAATATAATTTTTTTACCTTCTTCACTTTGTGTCAAAGAGGGCATTGAAAAAACGATGCCAAAAATGAGTGCAAAAGCTAAAAGTACAACTCTATAATTAAGCGTCTTCACCTAACTCAACCTTTTTAGCAACATAAGCACGATCTAGTTTCACTATAGTGTCATCATTTAGTTTGATTTTGATAAAATCTTCTTCTGGTTTAACGATCACAGCGATGAGACCGCCAGTGGTGATGATCTTATCACCTTTGTTAAGGTTTTCAAGCATAAGCTTATGTGCTTTTTGCTGTTTCTGCTGTGGTCTGATAATCAAAAAATAGAAAATCGCGAATAATAAGATAAGTGGCAAGAATGAACCAATAACGCTGCCTGTTTGTTCCATAGGAATCCTTTTGAATAAAATAAGTCAATATTTTAGCACCTTTGAGATAACAAGAGGCTTGATGATAGCAATGCTGGGCTCTGCCTTCATTTACCTTAGCCACTGGGGCATTTCACATCCTCTTTTTAACACTATCTTTGCTATTTTGGCTCTATATTTATTACTTGATGCCTCTAAAAAAGTGTGGTTTTTTTCAGGTTTTTTCATAGGGTTACTTTGGTTTTGGTGGATAGTACTCAGTTTTAAGCACTATGCTATGCCTTGGGCTATGCCCATCGGACTACTAGTCATTATGCTGAGTTACGGTACTCTCTTTTGGCTCATCGCCTACCTTGCAGAAAAATGCACTTCATTTCTACCTTTTACCCACGACCTATTACCTCTCACGCTAAAAGCCTTTGGACTGCTCACATTAAGCTACATCCATCCTTTTGGTTTTGATTGGCTAAAGCCCGAACTTGTATTTGTGGAAAGTTACCTAGGCATACATAAGTGGCAATTTACACTTGTCCTACTTGCTATTGTGCTGAGTCACTGGAAAAAACAACTTTTGTACCTTTTACTTATCCTATTTGCTTACCAGCCTACACATGCTGTTCCTATGACATTAAATGATGGTATCACCCTCATTTCTACCTACACGACTGTCCAAGACAAATGGAACGAAACCTTACATCCTGCTCAATTTGACAGCATTTTAAAGACCATAGATGAAGCCATAAGGGAGAAGAAAACGCTCATCATCTTGCCGGAGTCCGTCTTTCCTGTATTTCTGAACCGTTCCCAAGTACTTATGGAAAAACTCCAAGAAAAAGCCAAAGACATTTCCATTGTAACTGGTGCCCTATATTGGGACGGTCAGACACCTAGAAACTCCACTTACATCTTCACAAAAGGTAAAGTCACCGTGGCGAACAAAGTCCTCTTGGTGCCCTTTGGAGAAAGTAACCCACTTCCAGACTTTTTAAGTGACTGGGTCAATAAAATCTTTTATGATGATGCCGTAGACTATAAGGCGAGTGCTGATGTCATAGATTATGAAGTAGATGGCATCACCTACAGAAATGCCATCTGTTTCGAAGCTACCTCAGAAAAACTCTATGAAGGGAACCCAAAATACATGATAGTACTTAGTAACAATGGTTGGTTCACCCCATCCACAGAACCCACTTTGCAAAAACTTTTGTTACTCTACTATAGTAAAAAGTATGGGACGACTATCTATCATTCAGTGAATATGTCAGATTCTTATGTACTTTAAAATACAAACAGTTTAGACATAAAATCTTGAAGCGCGTAGGAGTTTCAGCCCATGGGTAATTTTCTCTTCAAGCTCGAGTTCATGTTTACACAAAAGTGGACGAATATCTAATTTTTTAGTCTCATCAGACTGTTCTTTGATTGCATTTAAGATATGCTCACGCTCTTTACAGTTACGATATTCACGTAAAGGTTTTAAAAGAATGTTAAGTTCATCGACGATGATTTGTGTCTTTTTTTCTCCTAAAATATGAAAAAAATCTTCCACCAGTGTCTGAAGAGAATCAATAGATGCATAAATCTCTTCAAGCATATCTTCATTATGTCCACCTCTGGTGTTTTCAAGTAGTGTTTCAAGGTCACTTAGGTGTTGTTTGACCAATTTAACTACCTCATCTTCCAAAGAAGCGCATTGAGGATGTTCTTGATCTTGTACTTCCCTAGTAAGGATTTGCACCAACTGCTTGAAGGGTTGAGAATGAAGCATTTGTGAGACATTACGATGTTCTTTAAAGATAAGATCCTTGATTTCCTTATGAAGATTTGGATGCACACCTTCTTTTGTCTCGCACAACTCTTCTAAAAAATAAAGATAACGCAAAAGCTTTGTCTGCTCATGATAACGCAGTAACAAATTGATGCAAACACTCTGAACATTTGGGTCAAAAAAGTCTGAAAAAGTCTCTAAAAGTGTGGCACTTCTTCGTAAGAGTACGCGCAAACGATGCAAAGAAGCACTAAAACGTTTTTGCTGATAGTTCATTTTGTAGTGGTGCAAAAGACGAATATTTCTATAGAGTACCAACGCTACGCCGTCCCTGACGTACAGTCGTTTAGGTACTTGCCAAAAGAAAAGGTTGGGTGCTTCAAAAGCATCAATCTGATCAAACAATTTGTTTACACTATATTCCATCACTTCAACACACAGAGACAAGGATTGAGTACTATACTTTTGGTCTTTATCAATCTCTTTGAGCATCAAAGGCTGCAAGGACTGTAATGCCTCTGATTCTTCTAGTGAACTGCCACGCTGAGTATGCACAACAAGCGTATAAAGCCCTTTGAGTGCTTTTAAGTATTTGGCAACCACAAATGTTTCTTGACCTATGTCGATGATGTAAGATTTTTTAGCAACTATCCTCCCAATATGCTGCTTTCGTGCGAGTTTATATTGCTCTTCCGTCGTAGGTGTCTTTTTTTCTTGGCCTTCACTATCGATCAGTACTTCAGCATACGTATCTGGAAAATGTTTGATATAGTAATGCCATGTATCTCTACCTGAATGCATGTAGAACTGTTCTGTTTGCTCAAGCACAACACTTTGTTCTTTGATCCATCGCTTAATGTCAGGTGATACTAAAAATTTACGTTGTATTTCATTCATAATCCCGATTATAGCAAAGTACACTTCAGTTGGTATACTAAATATGCTTTTTAAAGCGTTAAATCTGTTAGACAAATAAATCTTTTTCATTACTATTTAATGCTACAATCTGTAAAATAAAAAAGCATAAAATGACTCAGCCATGAACCCAAAGAACTTCTACCTCGCTCCCATTAAAGGGTACCAATACTTCTCCAAGATGTTTCCCGCAAACTGCAGGTACTACCCTTCCTGTTCAGAATATGCCTCTTGGCAATTTGAGTTTAATGCCCCACATAAAGCCTTACTCTCGAGTTCTTTGCGTATTTTACGTTGTAACCAATTTTTTAGAGGAGGCATTGACTATCCCCTGGTAGATTTTATGCCCCAAAAACACTCATCAGTACTCACTTTTAATACAGAATGTGGCACAATAAAAATACGCTACTGGCTAGTCCCCAAAAGTACACAAACAGACAATACACACTATTATGTAGTAAAGGATTTTAATGCAACTAAAAGCACCACTTGATATGCACCTACACCTTCGTGACGGCGAAATGTTAGAAAATATTGCTGCCCTGTCAGCGCACACTTTCTCAGGTGCTATTGTCATGCCAAACCTTGTACCTCCCGTAAGCAGTAAAGAAGAGGTGGTTGCCTACAGGAACCGTATTATGTCTGCTGTTGGAAATGAAGATTTTACACCCTATATGACGCTCTTTTTCAAACCTAGTTACACCAAGACTTTTTTAGAAAGCGTTAGAAATGAAATCACTGCTATCAAGCTTTACCCTGCTGGTATCACTACCAATTCTGAAGGTGGTGTGAGTGGCTTTGATGTGGAAGAGTTACGCCCCACGCTCACAGCGATGAGTGAACTGAACATTCCTCTTTGCGTACACGGAGAGACCAATGGTTTCGTGATGGACAGAGAAGCAGAATTTGTAAGTATTTATGAGCGTTTAGCCTCTGCATTTCCAAAACTCAAAATCATCATGGAGCACATTACCACCAAAGAAAGTGTTGCTGCACTAGATAGATTTGAAAACCTTTATGCAACCATCACAGTCCATCATCTACTCATTACCTTGGATGATGTAGCAGGAGGTATGCTTAAGCCACACCTTTTTTGTAAGCCCATCGCCAAACGTCCTGAAGACAAAGAAGCCTTACTTAAAGTAGCACTCTCTGCACATCCTAAAGTAATGTTTGGTTCAGATTCTGCACCCCATCCAAAACATGCGAAAGAGTCTTGTGGTTGTGCCGCTGGCGTGTTTACTGCACCCATAGCCCTACAAATCTTAGCCGAACTTTTTGAAGCACATGATGCACTTGACAACCTCCAAGCTTTTGTATCTACCAATGCACAAAATATTTATGGGGTCACGCCTCCTTATAAAACCATACATTTGGAGAAAAAACCTTTTAAAGTCCCTTCAGAGTACAATGGTGTTGTACCCATGTATGCTGATGAAGAGTTATCTTATAGCATTAAAGAAGTATCGCAATAAAATAAAAGATTTCATTTTATTCACCCATGAGCATATTGATATTTAGAAATGGTAACATTTAAAGCCATGAAGAAAGAAATCGAACAGTTATACTCCTCGATTGCAGAATAATTTGATAAGATGATATAAATGAATAAGGATTGTATATGATTGCGAACAATATTGATGAACTCATAGGAAATACTCCTCTAGTCAAACTCAACACCTTGTCAGAAGAGACCGGAGCCACAATTATAGGCAAGTGTGAATTTATGAACCCCACCTCTTCAGTCAAAGACCGCATTGCCTTCAATATGATCAATGAAGCTTTAAAGTCTGGAGATATAGATAAAAATACCACCATCATAGAACCAACATCAGGCAATACAGGTATCGGTCTTGCTGCTGTGTGTGCGGCTAAAGGACTCAAACTTTTGCTGACCATGCCAGAATCTATGAGTATAGAAAGACGTAAACTTTTAACACACCTAGGTGCAGAACTAGTTCTTACCCCTGCATCAGAAGGTATGGGTGGTGCTATATCCAAGGCTGCTACACTTGAAAAAGAACTACCAAATGCAAAAGTATTACAACAATTCAATAATCCAAATAATTCCAATATACACCGAAAAACAACTGCTTTAGAAATACTCAAAGATTGTGATAATGACTTAGATATCTTTATCGCCGGAGTGGGTACAGGTGGAACACTTACAGGCACTTCAGAGGTTCTCAAAGAAGTCCTCCCAAACCTCATCAGTATTGCATTAGAACCTGTAGGTTCGCAAGTACTCTCAGGACAAGGTGCTGGGCCACACAAAATTCAAGGAATTGGTGCAGGTTTTATCCCTCACATACTCAATACCAACATCTATGATGAAGTCATCGCTGTGAGTGATGAAGATGCATTTGCAATGGCACGAAAAGTCGCGAAAGATGAAGGTCTTCTCATCGGTATCTCCGCGGGTGCAAACCTACACGCAGCAAAACTTGTAGCTTCCCGTCCTGAAAATAAAGGAAAAACCATCGTCACTATACTTTGTGACACAGCAGAACGCTACCTCTCTACGGAGCTATTTGAGAACTAATGTCTGATCTTACTTTGATTGAGACCATCAAAACTGAAGAGGGTAAGATTGCTAACCTTTCTTATCATCAAGAGCGATGTACAAAAAGTAGAAAAGCCCTGTTTAATGTAGAAGAGGCTCTTTCTCTTGCCTCTGTTATAAAAGCTCCTCCATTGGGTGTTTGGCGTTGTCGCATACACTATGCTCAGCATATCAAAAGTATAGAGTATATTCCTTATGTAGCAAAAACGATACATGTACTTAAGATTACACCCTCTACACTAAACTACACTCACAAGTATGCAGAGAGATCCGCACTCTCTTCCCTTCTAGAAAATCAACCTTATGCAGATGATATCATCATTGAAAAAGAGGGATACCTGACAGATACCACCATTGCAAATATAGCTTTTTATGACGGATCTCAGTGGTGGACCCCACGAAAACCTTTACTTGAAGGTACAACAAGACAAAGATTACTCGATAATGGGTTTTTAAAAACAAAAGATATTAGCATTCAAGACCTGAAGCACTACACACAAGTGGCTTTAATGAATGCTATGATAGGATTTGATATCTTAAAAAATATACATATCCAAGATACTGAAGGTAAAACCTATGACTATTAACCTCTTACAAACTGCAGAATATAAAGCCATAATCACAGATCATATCACTCAGTCTATTGGCTATTTATTTAGTAAAAATCAAGACTTTGGACTCGCTTGTGAAGTCAAACATATTGATTTTACTCCTGAACTGCCAAAAGAGATTAAAGAGAGTTTTAATGAGACTGTACTGTTTATATTGAGTGGATACACATTAGAAAGCGCTAGACTAGAAGAGGGATATTTTTCATTTGAAGCAGGGTTTGGAGCAGAAAATTTTGACTCAGTTGTGACAGTACCTCTACTTGCCATCAAGCAAATACTAGTAGGAGACACGCCTATTGTTATCAATTTTGCCCAACATACCGAAGAGAAAAAAACTCCCCATACGCCTGACACAACCTCCACTAAAAGCTCTATGGAGGCATTGCTTAAAAATCCTGAAAATAAAAAACTTTTAGAAAAAAGAAAATAAATTTTCTATGCGTCACAATGTCCTGTGAGGATAAAGTCTACCACATTATCCACATAAGCATTATGTTTGTTCTCTTTTGAATACACAATAAAGAATTTACGTGTCATCGTATATCCTCTAATACGTGCTTCAAACAATGTTTCCTCAGCCACATCATCTGCAATGGCGTGTTTTGAAATGATAGAAACTACCGGTTTATCTAAGTTTTTCTCACTTTTTTTAATCGTTTGAAGTACTGCAGTGGTGTTACTTACTTCTGAAAGTACGTCGAAACTTTTACAAGAGACACCTAATTCATCAAATACATCTGTAACTATACGTCTTGTATGAGATCCCTCATCACGACAAACCCATGAAAAGTCATAAAGTTCTTCACTTTTCAATACTTTAGGAATAGGAACATTGGAAACAACAACCAACTCATCTTCTAGCCATTCTCTATAAACAAGTTCATTATCCATCACTGGAGACTCTAGAAGTCCTACATCCAATTGTCTGTCTTTTATTTTTTGAACAATATTTTCACTGACATCTATAGAAAGACTGATGTCATTATGAATTGCTTTTCCTATGGTATTTAGACATTGACCTGGTATGACATAGGTGCCAATAGTGTACGATGCACCCAGTCTAAATGTAATTTCTTTGTTGATAATTTTTAAAATGTCTTTTTCTGAAGCGTGAATTTCTTTTTCAATTCTTGTTGCGACTTTATAAAGTTCTTCACCTTCACTTGTGAGTTTTATACCATTTTTTTTACGTTCAATCACTTTGCAAGCAAGATACTTTTCTATAAATTTGATTTGTTGTGTGACAGCTGGCTGTGAAATACCGAGTTTTGCTGATGCTTTTGAAAAGCTTCTTTCACGTGCTACCGTTAAAAATGTTTCTAATTTTACAAAATCTTTTAACATATTATTTTTCCTTTATCCATACTTTTACCAAATAACTCTAATTATATCTTATTATATCTTAAAGAAAGTAATAACTATAAGTTATATTTTATATTTAATGTACACAGCACAGCATAAACCTTTTCAAGGTATAATTAATACTATTAGGAGAATCAAAAGCAATGGAAGAGATACTAAGTTCACTTAACCCCGCACAATGTGAAGCAGTACAACACATAGATGGGCCCATGCTTATCCTTGCTGGTGCAGGTTCAGGAAAAACAAAAACCCTTACGAGCAGACTAGCCTATCTTATAGGTGAAGTGGGGATAGACCCTGCAAATACCCTCACCCTTACCTTTACCAATAAAGCAGCAGCAGAGATGCGTGAACGTGCGTTAAAACTGATGCCAAGTAAAGTATCCTATCCTCCTTTATTATGTACTTTTCATAAGTTTGGATTATTATTTTTAAAATTTCATATCGAAAAACTAGGCCGTAGCAATGCGTTTGTGATTATTGACAGTGATGACAAAAAGCGTCTCTTACGCAGTATTGCCAAAGAGCTTAACGTTGACCTCAATATTGCTTTTATCGCTTCAGAGATTTCCAAATATAAAAACTCTCTTCTCTCTCCGGAACTTGTTCTGGAAAAAGCAGAACTCCCAGAGTACAAAAAAATAGCCAACATCTACGTAGCTTATCAGAAAAATATTGAAGAGAACAATCTTGTAGACTTTGATGATCTACTGATGCTTACCTATAAAATACTCGCTTCAAATGATGCACTTCGTAAAGAAACCAGTAATCGTTATACGTATATTATGGTAGACGAGTACCAGGACACCAATGAACTACAGTTTCAACTGCTTGAGTTACTCTCTTCTGAGCATAAAAACCTTTGTGTCGTGGGAGATGATGACCAGAGTATTTATGGATGGCGTGGTGCGAACATACGAAACATCTTAGAGTTTGCAGACAATTTTGAAGTGTGTAAAGTTGTCAAACTGGAAACAAATTATCGTTCTACTGACCCCATACTTAAAGCTGCCAATACACTCATAGAACATAATTCTACACGTTTGGGTAAAAAACTTACTTCGAACAAAGGAGCAGGACAAGAAGTCAAGCTTTTACACTCACTAGATGAGTCTATGGAAGCCAAAGCCATTGCCCATGACATACAAAAACTACTAGATGAGGGAGCAGACCCTGATGAGATTGCGGTACTTTATCGTATCAATGCACTTTCTCGATCACTTGAAGAGGGCTTTACTAAAGCAGGGCTAAGCTTCAAGCTCATCGGTGGCATGCGTTTTTATGAAAGAGCTGAGATAAAAGACCTTATCTCTTACCTTAGAGTTCTCTCCAACCCTCATGATGACTTTTCACTCATGCGTATCATCAACAAACCTAAACGTGGGATAGGTAAAACTTCCATAGAAAAGTTACAAAAAGCTGCTTTTGATGCACACACTTCACTCTATGGGTATATCCAAAAATCTATCACTGGAGAAGTACCCACGGTAGTTAGTAAAAAAGTAGATACTGCCTTAATCAAACTGATAAATGGCATCAACCTGTTACAAGAATCTTTAGAAAAGGAACTTGGAAACTTCATCACACTTTTTGAAGAACATATCAAACTCAAGGACCACTATGCAGCGATGGTTGACGGTATGGATCGTATACTTAACATAGACGAGTTTTATGGCTACTTTAGAGATGCTGTGATGAAAAATCCAGACCTCACACTTGATGGATTTCTCAATGAAATTTCACTCCAAAGTGACCAAGACCAGGTTGAAGAAAATAGCATCACTATTATGAGTATACATGCGGCCAAAGGCTTAGAGTTCGAGCACCTCTTTGTCATAGGTTTGGAAGAAGAATTCTTTCCTCTCCTTGGTGAGGGGTCGAACATGGAAGAAGAGCGTCGATTGGGGTATGTCGCCATCACGAGAGCGAAGTCTGACCTTACACTCTCCTATGTCGATAGTCGTTTTTACAAAGGCCGACGTAAGATGATAGACAAAAGCCGTTTCCTGGGTGAATCAGGACTTATACATGACACCAGTCTCAAGATAACCAAATCATCTGGGTTTAAAAAGGGTGACTTGGTCAAACACAAGATATTTGGCATAGGACGTGTCCAAGCCGCCAATAAATCAGGAAAAGAATATAAGCTACTCATAAACTTTGGTGGGAACAAGAAAGAAATTTTGAGTTCGTTCGTACAATTGATATAGTGGCTCTTGGAAGTGAGGATTTCAGTCCTGCTCCCATTCCAAACAGCGTGAAAGTTTTATCTTTTATACTAAATCATACCTTTTAGTGGGACTAAAATATCCACTTCCTAAAATAAGGAAAACAACCTTGAACCGTCTTTTTGTAGTTAACAAACCTATCTTTCGAACATCCAATGGCTATATGGGCTATGTGAAACGTAAATATGGTACTAAAAAAGTAGGCTTTTCCGGTACCCTTGATCCCTTTGCCACAGGCTGTCTCATCGTAGCTACGGGACAATATACCAAACTTTTTCAGTACCTCAATAAAACGCCTAAAAGCTACAAAGCCACCCTATGGCTAGGGGCAAACTCTCCAAGTCTAGATATAGAGAAGATAGACAGCATCAAGGAGGTCGAAGCATTTGATGCAAACCATATCAAAGAGATTCTCTCCTCTTTACAAGGTCAGCTTACTTACTACCCTCCCAAATTCTGTGCCAAAAAGATCAACGGAAAGCGCGCTTATGAACTCGCACGTGCAGGAGAAGACGTAGCCCTTAAAACCATTACATCTTCCATCTACGATATCAAACTTATCCACTACAACCATCCTTTTGTACACTTTGAGGCAAAAGTCAGTGAAGGTACTTACATCCGTAGTCTTGGTGCACTTATAGCGGACAAGTTAGGAGTCGATGGTACATTATCAAGCCTACACCGTATTCATGAAGGACAGTTTTATTATGAAAATGAAAAAGCGTTAAATCCATTTACACACTTAGCCCTCCCCTCCAATGTCTATACGGGAGAAGAGGAGTATATTGAACTAGGTAAAAAACTTTCTATAGAATATTTTGAAACCAAAGAGAATGGCGTCTATCTTATAGAGACTTCAAACTTTTTTTCGATCATAGAAATAACAAATAGCATAGTGAGCTTCAAACTGAACAGGATTTCTAAATTTAAAAATAATGAATAGATTGATTTTATACCTGCTATAATAGAAATTATTTTAGAAACCTTTAACTTTTTAACTGTAGAATATAGCAAGTAATTAGTGTAATAACACTGCAAGATTTAATGATAATATCATATTACTTTTTGAAGTAGCTCTAGGAATTTTATTTTAGGACAGACATGAAAATCATCATAAGTGTCATTTTTTTGACCATATCCCTTTTAGGAATCCAGATAGACAACAGACTCTATGAGGGTATAGATACACTCATATATTATGACCAACTTACAAAAAAAATTTCAGATAATATAGCCATAGATGATGAAGATGCAGAACGTTTAAAAAATGAAAAAAGTCTTTTGTTAGAACTACGTACTCTCATAACAAAAGAACCTTCCATTCAAATATTTGACACTTCATTGGTTGAAAAAGAACAGATTACAGATATTGAATTTATGAAACTGTTTAATGTTCTTAGTGCTGCCATTGACAAAAAAGACAAACTTACACTCAATCAAATGCTTCGTCAGGAAAAACTATCTTATCTTAAAAAACAGATTGAAAGTATGACCGATTATCAGCATAAAAACCTACAGCTTTATCAACTTCAATTTGCCTATTATAAACTCAAGCAAAAACATGACAAAATTGCTATAGAAAATTATGCTCAGTTTATTACTGAAGGAAAAAAAGTACTTCCACTACTGATTCCAAACATAAAGTTTGATTTAAAAGCATATGAAATTGCCATACTTAAAAGTGAAAAAGAAGTAGAACGACTCAATAAAAAGCTTATTGCACTCAATCTTTCCAAAGAAAGAGAGCTTCTATCTCAGGAAACTATTTCCGAAAAACTGGGGAAAAAACTTAATGATACTCAATATGAACGGGACAAAACACTTAAAACACTTGCAGATAACCTATTGCTTCAAGGGCTGTATTATTTTCAAAAACAAGATACACAAGCCGTACTTCTAGAGAAAAAAAGACTTCAATCAGTCCTTGAACAATTCACAACAAAAAGTACAAAATATAACACGAAATTACTAGAATTTACAGATCTTACCAAAAGTACCAATACTTCAATCAATTACAAAATTCTCACTATCAAAGAGTCTTTTTTGGCAACCTATGAGAATTTCTCTACTTATATACGTATTCCTTTTTTAGTCATTGATGAAACACCCATAAGTTTTTTAAGTATCCTTAAAATCATTGGTATCCTCTTTTTGGGTATTGTAGTTGCAAAAATTTATTTTAGACTTTTTACACGTCTCCACAAAAGACGCAAAGACATGAGTGCCGTTTCTATTAAAGTCATTGCAAATATAGGGTTTACCTTTATACTTTTTGTTACCTTCATCATAGCAATGAGCAGCATAGGATTAAGTGTTGCAAACTTGGCTGTAATTGCAGGTGCTCTTTCTATCGGTATCGGATTTGCTCTGAGAAGTGTGGTTTCCAATATGATAGGAGGTATGGTACTATTGAGTGAGAACTATATCAAAATAGGGGACTATATACGGATTGACCCTACCATGACAGGAAATGTGATTGATATTGGCTTTAGAGCCAGTGTGATAAGAACCATTGATAACACTCATGTCATCGTCCCAAATACAGATCTCATTGACGGGAAAGTAATTAACCTCACTTTTGAAGATAAAATACGTAGAATTTATGTACCATTCAAAGTGCCTTATGGAAGTGATGTTAAAAAGATAAGATCATTGATAGTGGAAGCCGTTATGGTAGCAGGACATATCAGACTCATCAGAGATGTAGCAAAAAGAAAACCAACCGTTTGGATGTCTGCGGTAGGAGAAAGCTTTATCGAACTTGAACTACTTGTCTGGATAGAAGGAATCAGACCATCAACCAAATCAAATCTTCTTATTTTGATTTATAATACACTCAAAACAAATGGCATTGCGATGCCTCTACCTCAACTCGATCTACATATAAAAGACAAACGTGTACTGAATGCACTACGCTAATAAAGATTGGGCTTTTTTTACCTTGGATCTTATTTCAATTTTTTTTTACAGTATAATAATCATTCAATTTCTATAAAAAGGGTTTAGTTATGGGCGGTTTTGAAGGTGGGGATGAAGGTGGATTCTGGGATGAAGATGTCAACTATAAGCCTAAAAGTACGAATAGGCAAAAGTCAGATATAGAAATAAGTGATTCAGGGTACCGTATCAAAGCCCATGCAAAAGTAAACATCTTTTTAAAAATCACAGGACATAAAGAGGGTTACCATACCCTACTTTCACGATTTGTAAGAGTTGAAGATCTTTATGACACCATCACTTTCGTCCCATGCGAGTGTGATACTTTTACCATAGAGGGCTGTGAGGGCATACCTTTGGAGTCCAACACTATCTACAAAGCTTACAAAGCACTCAACGACCATACAGGTGACCTTGACATCCTTGACTATTTTTACAAACATAAAGTTGTGGTTACCAAACGCATACCCTCTCAAGCTGGACTGGGAGGGGGAAGCTCTGATGCGGCTGCTTTTATGCTACTAACCAAAGAGGTCTGTCATCTTATGTTAAGTACTGACGAGTTAGCCAAAGTGGGCAGTAGCATAGGTGCAGACTTACCATTTTTTATCTACAACTACCCTTCTGCCAATGTCTCAGGTTTTGGTGAAGTCGTAGAACCCTTTGAGGAAGAGCCCTTAGCCCTTGAACTCTACACACCAGACATAGGTTGTGACACGACAGTAGTCTACAAAACATTTAAAAAACATCTACTAG
Organism: Sulfurovaceae bacterium; assembly: GCA_963698695.1. Taxonomy (GTDB): domain Bacteria; phylum Campylobacterota; class Campylobacteria; order Campylobacterales; family Sulfurovaceae; genus Sulfurovum. Next base: position 213,115 of record CAVORT010000003.1, read on the forward strand.
AAGATATCAAGATTTCTTCCTTTTTAGGGTGGGATAGACTAGATTCAAGAAGCATCTTAGAAAAAATAGCAGATCCTATCCTACTGAATGATCTCTATGCAGCCTCACTTATAGCCTACCCGTCACTCAAATCGCTATCTAAAGAAGGTTGGTTTTTTTCTGGTTCAGGAAGTACGTATTTTAAGTTAAAAGATTAGTCATATGATTGTTCACTCTCCATACAAGTTTAAAAAATACTTGTTATAATAAAAACAATTATCCATATATAAAGAGTTTTTATGTCCAAATCTACCACATACCCTGATATCTTCAATGAACTAAAAGCCAAAGTCCGTGAGGCGGGTTTACTGAGCCGCGTACCAGTTCGTGGCTCTATAGAGATGGCTGCAGTTCTTTTTTCTATACTATTTGCTCTCTTCACAGCTCCTCTTTGGAACCCTGTACTTTTAGGAGTATTTATCACTATTGTGTTTACCCGTTCTGTTTTTGTCTCACATGATATTTTGCATACACAGTACTTTAAAGACAAATCACTTTCAAAAAAACTGAGCTACCCTTTTTCTGCATTTATACTCTCAAACTCCTCTTCTTGGTGGGATCACAAGCATAATGTCAACCACCATACGTACTGTAACATTATAGAAAAAGATGCAGACATCCGTGCCTTGGATGGTGCATTTACACACACTGCAAAAGGAAACAGTCCTTTTTTGAAAAAGCATAAACATACTGTTTTTTGGGGTGCGATGTTCTTTATGTTTCCTGCTTTTATCATACAGTCATACAACTTTGTCATCAAACGTAAACTTTGGGGAGAACTAGTACTCATGTTACTGCACTGGCCACTCATATGGGGTACACTGATTTACCAGATAGGGGGACTTAATACCTTATATGTGGCACTCACTGTAAACTTCATCGTCTCTCCTTGGTTAGCCTTTGGGTTTATCACCAACCACTTAGGATGTGAGACATTTTCAGAGGAGGAAGCCAAAAATTTCTCTTGGATGGAACTTCAAATGAGAGGAAGTCGTTCACTCAAAGGAGGAAGATTTATACATTGGTTCTACGGTGGACTCAATACACAGATAGAGCACCACCTCTTCCCAAAAGCACCGCGTTTCAACTTACTAAAAGTACAACAAATGACCAAAGAGTTTGCAAAAAAGTATGACATACCGTATTTTGAAACCACACCACTTAAGGCCTATGTACAGATCAATGATGCTATTAAGGAGTATTAGATGGAGAAAAAAAGTATATTCAGACAAATAGATGCCTTATACACAAAGGCCGTCAAGGTCATTATCGCTGAGGGACCTGAAGAGAATAATACCCCTATATCAGTTAACAAGCAAACAACCTCTATCCCTGCTACAAAGATTGAAACGCTTACAAAAACCATATCAAATGTAAAAGATACACTGTTGAATATAGGTACACCTGATGAAAAAGAAACTCTCTACAAAGAAGTAGTCAAAAGAGAGAAGCAAGAGACTCAAGAAGATTCTAAAAGCATCAAAGAAAAAACGCAGGCATTGAACGTGCAGAGTAAAAAAACAGCCACAAAAACAAACACTTCAATCAAGAAAAATACAACAGTCAAAAAGACAGTAAAAGCAGTACCTGTAGAGAAATCAATCCATACTGACACTGCGAAACCTGTCAGCAAAAAGGCAACTGTCTCCAAAACAAAAACAGAAACGACAAAAAAGGTAGCTCCTCAAAAAACGCCAGAGAAGAAAGGTACTACCAGAAAAAAAGTGCCTGCTAAAGCAACCACAAGGGGTGAAACAGCACAGACAATAACAAAATCCAAAGCTGCACCAAAAGGTGCTAAAAAGGCTGCTAAAATTGCACTCTACATCAAAGATATCAAAAAACATTATGGTGAAGTGGATGAAGCATTTGTTGCTATTATTGTTAATAATCTTGGTCCATCTATCTATAAAAAAAATGCGGAACTTGTCACTTGTTCAGACCCCAAAGAGTTAAATACTGTGCGTAAAAGTTTTTTAATAAAAAAATTAGGTATTGATGCAAGTAAAGGTGTGCTTGATGCTGCTATACAAGATGTATGTGAAGAGTTAAAAAGTACACGGACAAAATACCGAGCAACCTTCTATTATGCTTTAGCAAAAAAGTTTAAAAAAGAGTCGGTACTTAAGTAGTCTTTTTGTTTATCATGAGTAAATAAAGCTCTTCTACCTTGGCTCTGGCCCAAGGTGTCTTTCTTAAAAACTTTAAACATGACTTAACACTAGGGTCATAGTTAAAACAGTTAATATTGACAAATGTTCCTAAAGTTTCCCAACCATAATGTGCTTCAAGCTCTTCGAGTATATGTACAAGTTTTATGCCATGCATAGGGTTATTTTTATGTTCATCATTCATTAGTCTATCCTGTAAAAGAAACTTGGCCTACTTTACACCAAAGTGATTCATGGAAAATGCAACCCTATGGGCAACATCGACTCCTTCTGCTTGTTTATCTATCTCATCAAAACGCTTTACTGCACCAGTTTGATTGGCAATTTGTATGGCCAAACCAGGACGGGCATTGAGTTCCAATATCAAAGGACCCAGGTTTTTATCTAGTACGATATCTACACCTAAATAGCCTAAATGGGTTACTTCATAACATGAAGCTGATAAGGTAAGCATTTTCTCCCAATAAGGTATTTGAAGTTCTGAAAAATCATAGCCTGTGTCAGGATGATGTGTTACCACATCACCATGCTGTACGGCAAAAAGTGACTTACCTGTTGCCATATTGATTCCAACACCGACTGCACCTTGATGTAAATTTGCCTTACCGTCACTCTCTCTGGTTGAACATCGAAACATAGCCATCGCAGGGTACCCCTTATAGATAATCACCCTAATATCTGGAACACCTTCATAACTGTAACGTTCAAATATAGGATCAAACTCTACCAATTGTCTCTATCATTGCAACATCAGGTTTACCTCCAAGAGAATAAAGTCCACTGAGTATATTGGAGATGTCACGGTGGATATCTCTAAGCTCCAATCTTTGTCCATTGGGTTTAAAAAAGTAATCATCCTTCACGTTTAACAATGACTAAAATACCTTTGCCTCCACTTCCCTGTGCAGGTTTAACCACAAATCCGTTAAGCCCTTCCAATATCTCTTTTAAGTTACGTAGTTGTGACTGGCGTTCAATAGTAGCCAATAACTTTGGTACAGCAATACCGGCATTTTCAGCAACTACTTTTGTCTTAAGCTTATTGTCGACCAAAGGGTAATACTTACGGTCATTTTGCGTCACCGATATAATGGATATTACGCTTATTCATACCCAAAATACCCAATTTTTTAAGCTTAAAAGGATTTGCAAATATCATTTAGTCCACCATAGATTTAAAACGAATAAGTTCACTCAAACGATAACCACTGTAACGTCCCAACAAAATAATCACAGCCAATACGACCAAGAGTAACTCAGGGAAAGTTAAAAGCAATATGTGAAACAAAAGGATGACTCATCACAAAATATGCAAAAATGGCTACGATCAAAGACCCTCCACCCTGGATAAATACCTCATGTGCACCTTCTTCTTCCCAAAGTATAGACATTCTTTCAATTGTCCAAGCCAAGATGATCATAGGGAAAAAGGTAACGGTAAGTACCTCTTTAATACCCAGCTTAAAACTTAAAATACTCATAAAAGACATAATAAGGATAACGACTATCATCACCGCCGAAATCCTTGCCACCAGTAACAGGTTAAGATTACTTAAATAAGAACGGATAATCAAACCTATACCCACAATAATGATAAACATGATCAGCCCCGCAAACAAAGTGGTTTCCATAAAGGCCAATGCAATCAAAATAGGCATGAATGTCCCTGATGTCCGTATTCCGACCAACACCCTCAATAATACTACCACCAATGCACCAAAAGGTACCAGCAATATATGCCTATAGGCATTTTGTTCTGATACAGGTAAGGAAAAAAGTGAAAAATCCAATATAGCAGCTTTTTCTAAAAGCTCTTTTTTATCAAGAAGATATTGTACCGGAACCTGACGTTCATTGAGTGAAAAACGAATATTGGATTTTTTTGCTCCAGTTACATCTATAAGTGAATCCACCCCCTTGCTTCCAGATAAAGAAATTTTTATCTCTCGTGACTTTACCTTTTTTTAAATCATACAGCTGCCATGTCTTTCCGTCATACACTTCAAGCATAGGTGTCAATGCAATATTACGTCGTTCACTCTCCAGATAGAGTCCATGAATTTTACGTACAGTTATTTTTCTGTATCTTAAAAGACGATATAGGATTTCGAATTTTTTTTCTCCTCCTTGTGCAAGAAGTATTTTTGCTGCCTGAGAAGGTTCTTTTGCATTAAATTCCTGAATCAATTGTGCTGCAAAGGAGTGGGTATCTGCAGATCTTGCACGTACATCATCCAGAAGAATTTTTGCTGTATTTCTCAGTGTATCAGGAAGATCACTCAGGGACTCATTTTTTTGTTCAAAAGACTGACAAAGGTGGCTTTGGGTTGATGTTCTCCTGGTTCTATCAATACTTCAAGAGAATAGTAAAGTATTTGAGGTCCCACAACCTTTCGCTTACTCCATTCTGCTCTTTTCCCATTTTTTGTTTCTGCTTCAGCATACCCAAAACCAGAAGAGGCTACATCTTCAGAAAGTATTTGTATCCCTTCTTGAGCATCAGGTAGTGCCATAGAGACCAATACGGCTTTATTTTTTCCCTCAAATGAAATCTCTGCACCAATCGTATAGACAGAACGTTTTTCATGGGGTAAAAATGGTATACCAAGTACACTCACTTTATACCAAACCATAAAAAGACCTATAAAAGCTAAACTAAGTGCAATGAGTAATACTTGAAATCTTCTAGACATGAAACTTCCTTTTTATTTGGGTAATACCATAGGTTTGAATTGATACTTCTTCGCAACATCAACAATACAAGTTATCACGTAAAAAATTACGTCCTATGAGCACAGGATACTGATAGTCATCACGATCATTTAAATTGACCAAAATAAGTTGAGAGACATTGCCAAGTACCATACGCATCTTTATCACATAACGATCTTGTGACTCTTTACCATGACGTTTTATTTGAACGGTTTTAATCACTTTTTTTTCAATGTGTATATTCTTTCTTTCCATCTGACAACAGTAAACCGTGACCCACTGTTTACCATCACGCTCAAAAGGGGTAATATCGCGTGCATCAAGGGATGTTGTCTTAGCACCTGTATCTATACGTGCTTTAAAACGATATTAGGTGGAACAAGTCGTACTTTCTCTATTGCTCCAATGATTATTTTTGCGTCTGATTTCTCTGTATTGAGATTTTCATAAGTGGCTATTTTGCTCAGCTAAAAGTGTTGTATTTTCTTTCGCTTCCAGAAAAGATGTAGTACAAAATAAAAGCATAAAATAGTATGCTGCCATGCCATCTTATTTGTAACTTCATAGTGATTCTCCATTGTCATTAATTTTTGATTATAGCATAATTCAAGCTTCATCAAGATGTGAAACTATAGCAGGAAAACATTACGCTGAAGTTAAAGAGTAACACAATATGTTCATGATCATAAAACTCTATTTTCCCACCCAAAATTTTCAAGAACTCCCTGAAAAATCTCATCCACTTTTGCATTGATCTCTAAACGTTTTTTACTTACAGGATGTACAAAAGAAATCTTATGCGCATGTAACAAAAGGCGGTGAACGCCAAACTTCTCCCGAAAAAGTTTGTTGTGTTCACCTCTACCATGTTTGGTATCGCCAATCATATGGTGATGAATATATGTTTCATATGACGTCTTAATTGATGTTTCCGTCCTGTCATAGGTAAGAGTTTAACCAGTGAATAACGTGCTCCAGGATAGCGACTGACTGCATACGGCAACTCTATCGTACTCAAACGTTGAAACTTGGTTTGTGCCTGTTGTTCTTCCTTTGAGATACCTTCTTTTTTCTGTGCTTTGGTATCTAACATTTGTTTAAGTGGGTAGTCTATCATGCCTTCTAATTCTGTGAAACCCCGGACTATGGCCATATATTCTTTTTTCACTTCAGAGGAACGAAAAAGAAGAGACATCATGTGTGCGATTTCCGCACTCAAAGCAAATAGAAGTACCCCTGAAGTAGGTTTATCTAAACGATGTATGGGATAAACATAGTGACCTATCTGGTCACGTAGTTCTTGCAAAGCAAACCTTGTTTCATGTTTGTCTATAGGTGATTTATGTACCAGTAACCCTGATGGTTTATTGATAGCAACCAAGTGTGCATCTCTGTAAAGTATTTCTAAAGGTTCAATCTGTATATTTTCCATAGTGAAATTATATGATATAATTCCTCAAACAATATAAAACCTAAGGATATCTGTGGCTATCAACATCGTTGCACAAAACAAAAAAGCCAGACACGATTATGAGATACTTGAAAAGTTTGAGGCTGGCATCGTACTTACTGGTGCTGAGGTCAAGGCTTTACGTGCCAAACGTGCCAACCTTGCAGATGCCTTTTGTCGCTTTATAAAAGGGGAACTGCACATTATGAATGCACATATTTCTCATTTGGAAACGACTAACAAACATTTTGTGGCCGATACGCGTACTCCCAGAAAATTACTTTTACATAAAAAAGAACTTGAAAAACTCTATGTAAAAGTCCATAAAGATGGCTATACTATTGTACCTCTGATGATTTACTTTAACGAACGAAATTTTGCCAAAGTGAGCATAGCCATAGCTAAGGGTAAACAACTCCATGACAAACGTGCTGACATGAAAGCAAAAACGCTTGACAGAGAAGCCCATCAAGCTATCAAAAACAGATCATACTAAAATAGGAGTTCAACCATGCAACACCTCCATCCATTATTAGAGCCGTTTCAAACAACCGTACTAGGAACCATAGCTAAAAACGACTACCCTTTTAGCTCTTATGCCCCTTTTTATTATGATGGAGAAGTGGTATATATCTTTATCTCCAACATCGCTACACATACTAAAAACATCCAATCCAACCCTAAAGCTTCTGCTTTTTTCATCGAAGATGAAAGCATCACAGAAAATATGTTTAAAAGAAAACGTATCTCTCTACAATGTGATGTCCAAGCCATCAGCAGAGAAGATGCTGCTTTTGATAACATCATGCAAGCCTTTATTGCAAAACAAGGGGAAACACTCAGTATGCTCATGGGTATGGCAGACTTTAATCTTTATGCACTCACACCTATTTACGGAGAAGCCACTTTTGGCTTTGGTGAGGCGTACAATATAGGTGGGGAACAAATGAATCAACTGGTACCTAGAACAGGTGGAAGTGGTCATAAGTAGGCTTACTTTTTGACTTTTCTTTTTTCTGCCAGACGTGCTTGGGTAGAAGTGTAAACTTTACGTTTCATCAGTACTTTACGCTCTTTTCGTTTTTTCATTAAACGTGAGTGTTTATGGGGTGCTAAAGTACGTACTTCATCTAAACGTTTCCATGAGGAAACCTTTTTGTATCCTATAAAGGTATAAATATACCTCCGAATACGCTGTGACAAAAACCTGAAAAACCCTTTAAGTGGAATATGAAATATCTTCTCTATCCACTCTTCAAATAACTTAAAAAGTGCAAGAAAAGAACTGTATATCTTCGTAAGATATTTTTTAAGAAAAGGTACACGTTCCATCCAAGAGAGCACCCATGAAAAAATAAACACTTCGATAATAGGAGCTATCCATGAGCCCCAAAGATAGTCAGTAAAGAAGTAGACAATTGCAGTAGAAGACTTGAGGACCAGTCCTAAGATAAAGCTCCAAAATTTAGCCACAAAGACTTTCATAGCAAGCATTCCACCCATAAATTTGCCTACAAATCCCAAAGAACCTAAAAATGCTAAACCTGCAATGATTTGTTTTATCATTGGAAAATCTTTAAAATTTTCTTTTACATAGACCACTAAACGTTTGATATCATCTGCAATATGATCTAAAAAATGTATCTTAAGATTTTTGTTGATCACCTTTTCTATGAGATAACGTTTACTTAACCCTGTAGCAGATAATAGCGCTATCTTTTTAAGAAAAAGCGTTAAGATAAACTTACCTTTCACGAGAAAAAAAGCTGCTAAAAGTGCTAAAATATTTTGCTGTACAAAAAAGAATATGCGTAAAACCATAGCCACTATAAAGGTACGACTCTCTTGTACACTTAACAGAACAATAATACTAATGAGTAATAAGGGAAAGACCCAGAAGAGAATACGTTTTGTCATTATCACATCTATTTTTTAAGTGATTCTTTGACTGTTTTATAGAGACGTTTAATCTTTGCTATAAAAGGGCTTTCTTTATGAAAGTATTTTTCTTTCAAAGCGTTTTTATAGGCTTTTATGCCTGCTTTTATTTTTTTTAACTTTTCCATAGTCTCTATATAGATCTCACGTGACTTTAACCAGTCAATCCCATTCATAATCCAGTCATATAACCACTTGAACCAGCCAAACTGCATAAGTTTAGATTCCGTGATCCTAAAGAGCCAAAAGGTAAATGCTGCTATAGGAATCTTTGAGATATATAAAGCCAAACCTAAAATAACCTCTCCCGATACAAAAAGCATACCCGCATAAATACCAAATGCCTCCACAATAACCAATAATACAGTAAAGATCAACAATATCACCGAAGGATTGACATGTTGTAATTTAACTTCAATTTTCTGTAAGATCTTCAGTGAATGAAGGGTCTCATAAATTGGCTTTGCGATACCCTCCCAAATTAACTCTTCAAAGATGATGTAAGTAATGACAAGTATAAGTTGTAAAAGTGCGATAAATTTGTTTTTAATGGCTGATAGCATTTGATTTGTCCTAAAAAATTTAATAATAGTATTTTAGCGAAAAAATAGTTTAGTCCCAAAAATTAAATGATTACCAAGAAAGTAAAGATTTTTTTGATGTATTGTAGATTTTTAGATGTAGGAAGATAGAGCTTAGATGTTCAGAAAGTGACTGAACAGCTCCCTTAAGGATGCGATAAAGCAAAAAGAAAGAATTACTTTCTTCTTAACTCTTTAATACGCGCTGCTTTACCTTTAAGTTCTCTTAGGTAGAACAATTTAGCTCTTCTAATTCTACCACGTCTTAGTACTTCAATACTTTCGATTGAGTCAGAGTAAAGTGGGAAGATTCTTTCAACACCAACAGAGTTAGCACCCATTTTTCTTACCATGAATGTACGCCCTGTACCTTGACCTCTGATAGCAATACAAAGACCTTCATAGTTTTGTACTCTTGTTTTTTCGCCTTCTTTAATATTGACGGCTACTCTTACAGTGTCTCCTGCTCTAAATGTTGGAACATTTCTGTTTTCTAATTGTGCTTGTTCAAAGCTTTCAATGTATTTATTTCTCATATTTTATACCTTTTTTGTATAAGTCTGGGCGGAAATACTTCGTTTTACACAAAGCAAGCCCTCTTTTTAAGTCCGTGATTTTACTATGATTACCCTTTAAAAACTCTGAAACAACTTCATTTTCTTCATAATTTTTAGGTTTCGTAAAAGACGGTGCTTCAAGTAATGCATCTTCAAAACTCTCTACACTTAGAGAGTCACTGTTTCCTAGCACCGCTTCAACATTGCGTGAGATGGCATCACATAGCACCATACTTGCCAGTTCTCCACCCGTTAAGATGAAGTCTCCAATAGAAAACAACTCATCTGCATGTGATTCTATCACTCTTTCATCTATACCCTCATAGCGACCTGATACCAAGACAATATGTTCTTTTTGGGCCAAGCGTTTTGCATCATTTTGTGTAAACCTCTTAGCCACAGGTGACACAAATATAATATGTGCTTTAGGTGATGCTAGCTTCAATTGTGTAAGTGTATCCATCAGAGGTTGTGGTGTCATAAGCATCCCTGCCCCTCCACCTATCATAGCTGCGTCGACACGATGATGTTTGTCTGTCGTAAAATCACGAGGGTTATAAAAATCTATAGAGATTTTATCATCTTCTATTGCACGCTTTAAGATACTCTCTGAGAAGTACCCTTTGATAAGGTTAGGGAAAAGGGTGACAAAGCTGAAATGCATAAAGCTAACTTGCTTCCAATATATCTTTGGCATCTTTTGTGAAAACAATTTTTGCATCTGTATCCACATTAATGACATAGCGTTCTATATAGGGGATTAAAAAGTTTTTAGACAGTCCATCTTTTACCAGGCTATCTTCTGTTTTGATTACAAGATAATCGGTATCTCCCATACGTTGGATATCTTCAACTAAACCTAAAACATCATCATCTTGTTTCACATTGCAACCAATCACGTCAAACCAAAAGTGCTGCCCCTCTTTCAAGTCGCAATTTTCTTTAGTTTGTTCTATGTTGGCAAAAAGTTTGACATTGGTCAATTTCTTCGCAGAGTCTATACTCTCATAACCTCTAAACTTGATGATACCGCGTGTGAAGTTGATATCTGCGATGGTTAAGTCACCACGGTCACTTTTGTATGTGTTCCCGATTTTAAATTGTTCTGGAAAATCTGTATGAAGATGAAACTTAAGGTCACCCCAAAGTCCAATCGTTCGCCCTATTTGAGCGATGAGAGAATTGTCATTTGACATCAGTACTACTCTGCTGCTTTAACATTAACACGGTAGTTTTTACCGCCTTTTGCTTTACATCCAGAGATCACTGTTTTGATAGAGTTTATCATACGTCCCTGTTTTCCGATGAGCTTGCCTATATCTTCACTATGAGCAAAGATAGTGATCTCATCAAATCCCTCATCAACCTCAACTATTTCTATAGAAATATCCTCTGGGTTTTCTACTAACAGTTTAGTATATGAGTGAAGGAATTCAGTGACCATGGTAAGACTATTTTTTACCTGCAAGTCTTGTAACTGTCGGGCTCATTTGCGCACCAACACTTAACCAGTAGTTCAATCTTTCTTCATCAAGTACAAGATCTTTGTTTACAGATACTGGGTTATAGTTACCGATAACTTCGATCCAACCACCATCTCTTCTTTTTCTGCTATCTGTTACTACTATTCTGTAAAATGGTTTCTTTTTTCTACCCATTCTTGTCATTCTAATCATTGTCATGTTAATACCTTTTATTTTTCATTTAATGCGATACTACCTGAGGAAAGGTGCATCATGAGATAAAGTACTGACAACTGTTTTTTAATGACTAAAACACTCATCAATACTGTATAAATTCTTTTTGGAACGCGATTCTACCATAAAAAGCCTAAATATTCTATTAAACTCTGTGAAGGATCATCTTGGTATGTTTGCTACACCGCCACCGCCTTGCATTTGTGCCATCATGTCCTTCATCTGTTTCATACCACCTTTGGTAGACATCTTTTTTGCCATCTTCGCAGCATTTTTAAACTGTTTGAGTACACGGTTGACATGCATTGGGTCTAGTCCTGCACCCGCTGCCAAACGGCGCTTACGCATATTGTTAAGCAAGTCTGGGTTCTCTCTCTCTTTAGCTGTCATAGAAGAGACCAGTGCTTTGATCTGTTTGATCTCGTCAGAGTTTTCCAGATCCATATCGCCTAGCTGTTTTGCCATGTTTCCCATACCAGGGATCATTCCCATGACAGACTTCATACTTCCTAACTTTTTCATCTGCTCCATCTGACCTAAAAAATCGTTAAAGTTAAACTGCCCTTTTTTGATCTTTTGTGTCATACGTTTGGCTTCTTTGGGGTCTATACTCGCTGCTGCTCTCTCAGCCAACCCTTCTACATCCCCTGCACCCATAAGACGACTAACGATCCTATCTGGGATAAACTGCTCAAGGTCTGGCATTTTCTCACCGTTACCTATGAAACGAAGTGGGACACCTACTTGTTGCGTAAGTCCTAAAGCTACGCCACCTTTACCATCTCCATCAAACTTAGAAAGTACTACACCCGTAATGCCGATCTTCTCTTTAAACGTTTGGGCTGTTTTGACTGCATCTTGACCTGTCATTGCGTCAGCTACATAAAAAAGCTCATCAGGATTTGCTGCAGTTTTGACATTGGCTAGCTCTTCCATAAGTGCATCATCTATGGCCAAACGACCTGCTGTATCTATAAGCACAACGTCATAGAGTTCTTTTTCTGCCTTATATAGTCCGTCTTCTACGGTTTGTGTAGGTGTAGCATCTTCATCTGCATACAAGTCAACTTCTATACCCGATGTAATTTGCTTGAGTTGTTCCACCGCTGCGAGTCTTTGCAAGTCAGCTGCGATGACCAGTACTTTTTTCTTCTTCTGCTCTTTTAGAAAGTAAGCCAGTTTACCTGTTGTGGTCGTCTTACCAGAACCTTGTAAACCTATCATCATCACGACGGTTGGAGGCTTAGAAGCAAAGGTAAAACCTTTAGGTGCACCTTCCATGGTAAGAATCTCCGTAAGCTTATCCTGCAAGGCTTTTAAAAAGTTGTCTTTACCTACACCATGCTGCTTTGTTTCAAACTCAACCGTAGTGATGAGATCTTTAACTACCTTGTGATGTACGTCGGCTTTTAGAAGAGACTTTTTAAGCTCAGCGGTTGCTTTTTTAAGTGCTTTTTCATCATCATGAAAGCGTATCTTACCTATGGCATTTTTAAAACTGTCTGTTAATGTATCTAACATTTTCTAACCCCATGAGAGAACTTTTACAAGTTCTAAATTCTTTATCTATTAGACGCGATTTTACCGTAGTTGGGCTTAAAACCATTATTTCTTACATCATATGGAACTGTAAATGCTTGCTATACAAAATTTTATGCCATCTTTTACATTATTTTCAGGCCTCTAGTTGTTTCTTTGCCTCATCCACAATTCTAACTCTTCAGGTGGCAGTGGACGGCTGTACAAAAACCCCTGTGCATACTCACAGCCATTCTTTATCAGATACTCTTTTTGTATCTCCGTCTCTACTCCTTCAGCGATAACATGCATGTTGAGACTTCTAGAAAGTTGAATGATGACGTCCGTAATTTTTGCATTATCTTCTTCATCAGGGATCCCAGAGACAAAAGACTGGTCTATCTTCAATTTATCTATGGGCATTCGTTTAAGCCGTGATAAAGAAGAATAACCTGTACCGAAATCATCAATAGAAAGTCGAATACCAATTGCTTTAAGTGCATCGAGTTTACCGACATGATGTTCTTCTTGCATCACTGCACTTTCTGTGATTTCCAATTCAAGACAGGCAGGATTCATTTGCGTATCTTCAATGACTTTCTGCACTATTTTAACGATATTTTCCTGTAGCAGTTGACGGCCTGAGAGATTGACGGCCATATGTTCCATACACAGGCCAGCCATTTTCCATTTTCGCATTTGTCTACATGCCTCACGTAATACCCATTCACCAAGAGGGATAATCAGTCCAGTCTCTTCCGCAACAGGTATAAAACGTCCTGGAGAAACAAGACCCATTTCAGGAGAGTTCCACCGCACAAGTGCTTCCACACCTATGACTTCATTTGTTTTCATATTGATTTGTGGCTGATAGTGAACAACAAACTCTTCTTTTTCCAAAGCATTATAGAGTGCATTGTGCAAGTACATCAGTTCAAAGTTTTTTGCTGCCAACTCTTCAGAGTAATAGCTGTAAGTGTTACGTCCATGTTCTTTTGCACGATAAAGAGCACTATCTGCATTTTTAAGTAATAAAACACTGTCACTACCATCTGTTGGGCTCATAGCTATACCTATACTTGTAGTCACTGTCACTTTATGATTGTCAATAGTCATCGGCTGCTTAATGGCGTTGAGTATGTTTTCGGCAATCCGTCCCGCATCGCTCGCTACTTTGATCTCTTCAAGGATAACAACAAACTCATCACCACTGACACGTGCAACAAAATCTTCTGCACGCAAGACGTCTCTAAAGCGTCCGGCCATTATCTCTAGTAACCTATCTCCAGCAGGGTGCCCAAGGGAATCATTGATTTCCTTGAAACGATCGATATCAAGATACAGTACTGCAATGTTATCACCATGTCTTTGCATACGCTTTAAAGCATATTCCAACTGTTCATTCAATAGTATGCGATTGGGGAGTTTAGTCAAGGGGTCATGTGTAGCCAAAAAGCGATACTCTTCTTCACTTTTTTTAATATTTGTAATATCTGAAAAAAGACCAATATAGTTAATAACACTGCCTTTATCGTCCTTCACAGTACCCAAGGAGAGCCATTCAGGGTAGATTTCGCCATTTTTTCTACGGTTCCAGATTTCACCCTGCCACATTCCTTTTGTTTCCATAGCATGCCACATCTCTTTGTAAAACATTTTTTCTTGCTTGTTGGACTGAAGTATAGAGGGGTTTTTGCCTTTTACCTCTGCTTCAGTGTATCCTGTGATATCCGTAAAAGAAGGATTGATGGAAATGATGTTATTTTCCGCATCCGTGATCAAGATACCTTCACTGGTGTTATTAAAGACTGCATTGGAAAGCCGAAGTTCCTGCTCCTCTTTTTTACGACTGGTAATATCCTGTGCAATACCAACCAGCTTAGCATGATTTCCATCTTCATCACTTTGACGCTCTGCTTTACAGTATAGCCAACGCTCTTCCCCATCTGGACGTCTTAACACGGTATTCCATTTCATGTGGTACTCCCTGGCTCGCTGCTGTTTCTAACGAGGTCTTCAAGTTTGGCCAATCTTCTTGATTGACAATGGAAGACAAAAATGCAGGACCCACTTCTTGAGAAGAATCAGTACCCGTGATACGATGGATTTCATCAGACCATTGTGCTTTTCCTGTAGCGATATCAAGTTCCCAGTGACCTAATTTTGCTGTACTTTCTGCCTCAAGCAATACTTTTTCATTTTCACGTAACTGTTTGAGCAATAAAACATTTGAAAGTGCAGAACCAATACGTTCAGCTATAGCTTGATAGAGACGCATCTCTATATCTGTCCATTCACGTTTTTTCGAACATTGATGTAGTCCCATCAGCCAAGCATCACCAATCTGCGGGTGTAAAGCCATAGCCATTTGACTTTGGATTTTAAATTCTCGAATAAAATCAGGTACATCCTCCTGCTCATCTACTTGATTTATTATCGGTCTATCCATCGCTAACGCATGAGTAAACAATGTTGCCGTAATATCATCCATAGGCATCTTCAACTCTGCTTTGTAAGCACCATCAAAACCATTTTGTGTACTTTCTGCGAGCACAGCATACTCGGTAGTGTCAGGATCGCAGGGGTATAAGAACCATGCCCTGTCCACATGAAATATCTCTAAGATCAGTGCAGAGAGACTATCAAGAAGTTTTACACTGTCATGCTCTCCTGTAAGTACTTGCGAGACAGCATCAAGACTTTCCAGAAACCAGGTTTGTTCATGTAATGCCTCTTCAGCCCTCTTCTGTTCACTAATATCTATAATAGAGACAATCGTCTGTTGCGTATCAGGTAGAAAAACCGCATATAAAAGCCCTGTACCTAGATTTCCTTTTTTGGAACGAAATGTAAATGCATAGTATTCCGGTGCCTTTTCACCTTGCATACGGCAAGTATGATACGCTTGAATCCGCTCTTTCTCTGACGGATGTACCAAATCAAGAAATGAACTCCCAGTCAGTACTTCACGTGAACTCTCAGCCAGTTGCGCAAAAGTTTCGTTCACTAACGAAAATCTACCATCTTGCTCAACTATGCCCATACAGGTTCCCGTACGTTCAAATAACGTTTTATAGTTTGTTTCAATCATGACACGTTTGCTAATATCAATGACAGAAATAACCGTTTGCTCACTATCAGGTAAATAGACTGCTGTCATCAGCCCAGTACCTTTATTTCCTTTAGCGGTCTTAAACCTGTATTCATATTGTACAGGTACATTCTCTCCCCGTATGCGAGCCAAATAATAAGCTTGAACCCGTTCAGCATCTTCTTCATCTAAAAAAAGTGAAAAATGTTTGCCCTTCAAAGCTTCACGCGTTGTTTCAAGTAGATTAACAGCAGTATCGTTGATTAGTGAAAATGTTCCATCTCTTTCAACAATCGCCATACTTGTACCCGTACGTTCAAACAAAATTTTGTAGTGTTTTTCTCTCTCCTTAAGTGCCTTCTCAGCCTGCTTAAGGCTACTAATATCTCTGGCAATACCAAAAACCCCTTCAACGTTGCCGTTAATGTACAGTGGACCTTTTGTCGTTTGGTAGGGGAGTATCTTATTACCAACAGTAACAGACTCTTCATATGTTTCTACCGTTTTATTTTTTTGAATTCGCAGGTCATCGGCACGAAAGTGTTCAGCATCTACTGCCGAGGTAAAAAGTGCATAATCATCTGCCCCGATAATCTCCTCAAGCGGTTTGTTCAGTAATCTTGCTAAAGCTTCGTTTCCCAATACATAACATCCCTTTGTATCTTTAACAAATATGGCATCTGTCGATTCCTTCGACAGTGCCATTAACATAGCATGGTAACGCTCAATCTCCTCTTCTTGCTCATAACGCTCCGTGATATCCTGCACCGTGCCCACTGAACGAAGTGGTGTTCCCTCTTCATCATAATAGGTAGTACTTCTCACATGTACATATTTTGTAGATCCATCATCCAACTGTATGCGGTGCACCAAGTTGTGGGGCGTTTGATTTAGGATAGAGTCATTGTAGGCATTATCAGCCATTTCTCTATCTTGAGGATGGATAAAATTTAAATATGCTTCATAGGGAACAGTGACCTCTGACGGATCGGCTTGAAAGATCCTGTAGGTTTCATCGGAGAACCAGAATTTATTTGAAACAATATCAAGTTCCCAGCTTCCTATATGTGCAAGGCGCTGTGATTCGCTCAAACGAGACTCAAGTACATGCTGTCGACGCTCTTTTTCCAGTTCTTCTGTCACTATTTTGAGTTTGGTTTCATGTGCTTTGAGGCTCTCTTCAAGCAGTTCAACATGGCGGTTATACACCTGATGGACTATATCATGTCGTGTCAGCAGTCCTATAGTATGACCCTTCTCATCAACAACTACGACTCTTCTGAAATTTTCTCTATCCATGATCTCCATAGCTTCGGGTATAGGCATTTCAGACCGTACAGTTGTAACTGGATGCGTCATCACTTCACAAAGTGGCATTTGCAGCATCGATTCGGATGTATCTTTCATCCTGACAATATCACGCTCAGTCACCATCCCTATAGGGATATCATTCTCTTCCACTACAATACAGGAAAGTCGTCTTCTGTCCATCAATGCTACAGCATCTTTCAGTTTTACATCTGGGGACAAGGTTTGAACCTCTTTTGCCATCAGTGCACCAACCTCTTTAATACGAAGCAGGAACTCCATACCAAGGTTTCGCATAAAATCGCCTTCACTCACGATACCTGCTAGCTTTCCTTCCTTGTCTACTACAACAAGGTGACGGTAACCATGTTCAGCAATAAGATAATAAGCTTCTCTATACTCCATGTCAGAAGGAACACTGTATATCGGATGACTCATCACTTCACCGATCTCTACAGTTAAAGGATCATAGCCACGGCCTACTATCCTCACAGCATCACGTTCAGTAAAAATTCCTACAGGGTATTTGTCTTTTGTAACAACAACTGCACTGATTTTTTGCTCACGCATCAAAGTAAGTACCTGCTCAACTTTATGGTGTGGTTGAACAGTTGTAACATAAGATGTCAAAATATCAGCAAGAAAGAGTCTTTTCATAAATAAGCCTTAGATACTATTCAAAAGTCTAGAGTGTTCATAAAAAAGTATAACTGATTAATTATTTATATAAAATTAATATTACTTATTATTAAGTATATGAGATAGAGGTAAAACCATTCGTTATATTTAAGATTAGCTCCACTAGAGAAGTGATGCTTTTATCTATTTGTACTGTAAGATCTCTTTTGGTTCTTTGGCATTAAACTCATAATCCAATATCTTCATCTTCGCAGAATGTAATAACACCCTCTTTGCTTGCGTACGGCTCCCATACTGCTCATCTCCTACGATAGGGTGTCCTATGTGTGCAAGGTGTACGCGTATTTGGTGTGTACGTCCTGTGGTTATCTCTATATGTACTTTAGACTTTTTTCCCTGTATTTCTTCAGGTTTCACTATACTATGTGCTGGTTTACCACGCACAGGGTCTATGAGGGAAAAAGCTTTGCCTTTTTTTACAGTAAAGATAGGTTCATTTATCTCTACTTTTTCATACAATACACCCTCAATCCAAGCCACATAATGCTTCTCAACCCTACGAGATTTAAACTCCTTGATGGCTTGCTCAACAAAGGCATCATTTTTACCTAAAAGTAACACGCCTGAAGTATCGCGATCAAGCCTGTGTAAGAGTACCGCACCATCAATGGCATCTTGTATGTCATAAGAGTCTATTTGCGCAGGTTTATTGATAGCTATAATATCCTCATCTTGATAGAGTATCTCTATATCTGCTGGATACTCGACTCGAAATATAGTGTCAGTATGTATCTCCGCACGGGCTATCTTCACTTTTTTGTCTTCTACATATACGAGCCCTCTATCTATGAGATCTTTTGCTTTATTGTTCGAGATATCTTTTTGAAGTGCGAGTAGTTTATATGCTTTATCAGTTGCCATTGTTTGTCCATTATGTATTATTTGCTAATTATAGCACTTTTTATGCTCTCTATCATAGGAGAGATATCTGTTTTACTCTTTATCTTCGTAGGTTTGAGTAGTCCATACTGTATCAATCTACGCGCGAGGTTGAATGATTCCACTATTGCAATGCCTTCTATGGCTTCAAAAATATCTATTTGGTTAAAATAGTGTTTGCCTGAAATGATTTTACAACCAAATTGCGCTGCTTCAGCGGCGTTGTGTCCCCCTATGGGTTCAAATGCTCCTCCCAGAATAACAATGTCACTAATGGCATAGATATTGACCAATTCACCCAACACATCTAAAAATATCACGTCACTTTGCATGGTTTTATTTTGTGAATATTTTTGATGGCTAAAGCCTTGTTTTTTCACAAATTTGCTTAGCATTTTTTCTACTTTAGGAAAACGCTCCGGATGCCGTGGTGCAATGACCAATCTCGCATGAGGTTGTTCTTTTTTAAATGCTGCAAATGCATCAAATATGAGACGCTCTTCTCCCTCATGAGTACTTGCTGCACATACGAGTAACTCTTTTGGCTTGACAAGGTCTCGAGTAGCTACAGGTAACTTTGCAAGTTTAATATTGCCAGTCACAAAAACATGGCTTGCTCCCAATGACTCCAAACGCACTTTATCTTTTTCTGTCTGCGCATACACTTCATCTATATGCTTAAAAATACGCTTATACAACCACCTCATACGCTGATACTTATGAAAAGACCTGTCAGACATACGTGCATTAATGAGTAATGTCTTCGCTCCTCTCTTTTGTGCCAAAGTAAAAAGTAGGTACCAAAACTCAGCCTCCATCACTACTAACACTTTCTGTGGTTTTATCCACCAAAAAAGTAAAAGCTCAAAGGGCAAATAACGACTCTCTTTGCTGTAGTATCTTATCTCTTCAAAGCCAGTTTGTGTGGTCGTACTCATCCGTAAACGCTCTATAGGTAATGCCTCTACTAAAGGTTGTATGGCTTTTGCTTCTCCAAAAGAACAAGAATGAAACCAAACGCCGTCAGGCTTGAGTGCTTTGTTTTTCCATAAAAAAAATCTAGCAGGTATAGAATGTCTATATTTTGATTTGAAAGAAAATAATAGGAGAAAAGGAAATGCTAAGAGGTAAACTAAAAAAGCAAGAAGACTATAGAGAAAAAAGAATATTTTCTCCATAATGCATCATTTATGCTTCAGCTGTAATAGGCTCTATATAAAGAATTCTACCACAGTGAGGACAAGTACAGATCTCGTCTCCTTTGATGACTTCCGAATATGTTTTATCATTTAATTTCATAAAACATCCGTAACATGCCTGCTTTTTTACAGGAACTACAGCTGTATTGCCTGCCCAAATACGAATCTTCTCATAAAATGCAAGTACTTTTTGCTCAAGGTTTCTAGTCAATTCTTCTCTTTTTTTGAAAAGTGAACCTTTAGATTTTTCTATTTCTTCTTTTTCTGCAGATACTTCTTTATTGACTTCATCAAAGTCAGCTGTCAATGCTGTCAATTTTTCTGTAGCTTCTGCAAGAAGTTCTGCTTTTGTAGCATTAATTCCTTGAAGTCTTTCAATCTCTTCATTAGCAAAAGTCATCTTCTCTTTAGCGATATCTTCTTCTAAAGAAAGTGCTTTCATCTCTTTTTCTGTTGAGATCTCTTTAAGTTTTTTAGCATTGAGTGTAAGTTGTTCATTGAGCAAAGTCAGTTGCCCGTCAAAACCTTTTACTTTTGCTTCGTTACCTGCGATACCAGCAGTCAAAGCATCAACATCAGCTTGTAAAATGCTGATTTTTTTCTGTACTTTTGCTACTTTTTTGTCAGCCGCTTCTAGTTGTGGGTTATAGCTGTCTATGGCTAGGTCATTTTGTGATAGCTCTATCAACTCAGTTAAATGTTTGTTCAATCTCTGTCCTTTAGGAAGTGTAACGATTACCCCTATTTCTCTGTTTCAGTATGAAATGGGTTTTTAGAATTCGCAATTATAGCTAAAATAGGTAAAACTTTCAATTCATCTATCAGTATCTCTGCAAAAAACTTCTCAGATTCATAATGCCCTATGTCTACCATCATCAAATCTTCACTCATGGCTTTCATCGCATCATGGTACTTTATGTCTCCTGTTAAAAAACAATCCGCTTCAACCTCATCCATAAGAGAAGCCCCCGCTCCAGTACATAAAGCAATAGAGGTTATCTTCTCTTTTTTACCTACCACTCTTAATGTCGGTAAATCTAATTTCTCTTTTATCAGACCTAACAACGCTTTATAGCTCCACTTACCCTTGGTTGTACACAAAAAAGTCTTTTGACTATCTACTGTAAATCCTAAAATTTTTTCAAACACATATTTGTTAAGATGTGTCTGATCAAAATTAGTATGTAACGCGATACAGGATTGTTTTTTCAATATCATTCTTTCTAACAAGTTAGAAGGGTATTTATCAAAGTCCAATTGTGTGAGTTTATCAAATATCAACGGGTGATGTACCACAAAAAGGCTCCCCTCTTTTGCCTCTTCAATCATCGTAGTATCTATATCCAGTGAAACAACTACTTGAGATACTTCTCTTGACATATCTCCTACAATCAATCCAGAGTTATCCCATTTTTCTTGAAGTTCAAAAGGGCTCATCTTGTCTAAAAAATTATAAATTGCCTGTAGTTTCATATGGATATGTTTACTTTTTAACACGCGCAGATTTTTCCATCACCTGCTCACAAAGCGTTTCTTTATAAGAAATGATGGCATCCCTTGTCTCTTCAGATGCGGTGGAAACGATCTGCGCAGCAAGGATACCCGCATTTTTAGCACCATTAAGTGCTACAGTAGCCACAGGAACACCGCCAGGCATTTGGAGTATCGAGAGTATCGAGTCCCAACCGTCTATTGAGTTACTTGATTTTACAGGTACCCCTATGACTGGTAGTGGGGAGATGGCTGCTATCATGCCGGGTAAATGTGCTGCACCTCCTGCACCTGCGATAACCACTTGAATCCCACGTTTATGGGCATTTTTAGAAAACTCAAAGAGTTTTTCTGGTGTTCTGTGTGCTGAGACCACATCTAACTCATAGCCGACATTAAACTGCTCTAACATCTTGGCTGCTTCTTCCATAACAGGAAGATCCGAGTCTGATCCCATCACTATACTTACTACTATTTTTTTCATGATTTAACCTTTAGTAAACGTTTCACTTCTTGTGCTTTATTCATCGCATGATCCAAAGAGTCCGATAAGATAGTGACATGCCCCATTTTTCTAGAGGGTCTTGTCTCTTTCTTGCCATAAAGATGTATCTTGACACCCTCAATGGACATACACTCCTCAAACCCTTCATAATAGACAGGTCCTTCGTAACCTGGTTCACCCAGCAAATTGATCATCACAGACTTTTTCATCATCTCTGTACTTCCAAGCGGTAGGTCAAGTATCGCTCGAAGTAACTGTTTATGCTGAGACGTTACCATGCTATCTACTGTATGGTGTCCGCTATTATGAGGTCTTGGGGCTACTTCATTGATGAGTATCTCTCCTTCTTTATCTATAAAGAATTCGACTGCCAAAAGACCAACCATATCAAAATCTCTGATAATCTCAACAGCAAGTCTTTGGGCTTCTAAAGCTTGCTCAGAAGTGATACTTGCTGGGCAAAAAATCTCTTCCACCAAATTGGTCTCATCATCAAAGGTCATCTCCACAGCAGGGAAGCACCGTACTTCATCTACACTGTTTCGTGCTACTATGACCGCAATTTCTTTGGCAATGTCTACTTTCTCTTCTATCATAGAGGGGCCATCTAACAAAGGTTTGTCACTGTTGTTGATGAGAGAGACACCATGCCCATCATACCCACCTTGACGTAACTTCTGGACAAAAGGGTAAGAAAGTTTGCCATTTTGTATTGCTTCTTCTATCTCTTGTTTGGTGTCAAAACATATAAATGGTGAGGTTGGGAGTGCATGTTTGGCATAAAACTCTTTTTGAAGTCCCTTATCTTGAATGAGTGCCAAGATGTCTGGATCAGGTACAATTTTGAGTCCTTCAGCTTTCAGCTTTTGCAGTGCGTCAATGTTAATGTTCTCAAGTTCATATGTCAGAATGTCTACTTGTTTACCAAAATCATAGACATCATCAAAATCTCTAAAATCTCCTTTGACATACACAGATGTGACACCCCTTGCTGAGCACCCTTCATCGGGGTCGAGCACGTAAGAAGTGATATCCCATCTACTAGCTTCCTGGATAAGCATTTTTCCAAGCTGTCCCCCGGCTATCACACCCATTTTTAAACTTGAAGTGACTAATTTTTCAATCGTCGGATTACTCTCCTGGTTATTCGTATTCATTTAACCTTTTACCCGTGCATTTCGTTCTTCTTCTTGTGCTTTGTAAAGTTCCGCACACCCAATAGAGAGTTCTCTTACTTTAAGAATATAATTCTGTCTTTGTGCTTGAGAGATAGCCTTTCGCGCATCCAGTACATTAAACGCATGAGAAGCGACCATACACTGATCATACGCAGGAAGTGGAAGTCCTGCTTCTAAACAGACTTGACACTCATTACTTGCATCTTCAAAGTGCTGGAAAAGGTTTTCAACATTGGCTACTTCAAAATGGTACTTAGAGAACTCATACTCTGTCTCTTTATGTACATCTCCATAGGTTGTCACGTTGTCACCCATTCGGTTCCACACTAAGTCATACACTGAGTCTACACCTTGCAAGTACATTGCAAGTCTCTCAGTACCATAGGTGATCTCCACTGCTACAGGGTCACAAGCGATGCCTCCCACTTGTTGGAAGTAGGTAAACTGTGTCACTTCCATACCATCAAGCCACACTTCCCAACCAAGACCCCATGCTCCAAGTGTCGGTGATTCCCAGTTGTCTTCAACAAAACGGATGTCATGCTCTTGCAAGTTGAGTCCCAAGTACTCTAACGACTTCAAGTAAAGCTCTTGAATGTTGTCAGGACTTGGTTTGATGAGTGCCTGAAACTGATAGTATGCTCCAAGTCTGTTTGGGTTCTCACCATAACGTCCATCTGTAGGACGGCGTGATGGTGCGACATACGCAGCTGACCAGGGTTTAGAGTCAAGGCTTCTTAACAGTGTTGCAGGGTGAAAGGTCCCTGCACCTGAAGGGATGTCATACGGCTGTACAATGTTACAACCCTGTTCTGCCCAATATTGTTGGAGTTTTAGTAGTAGTTCACTAAATGTTATGGCGTGTTTATTCATTTATCTCTTATCTTATTAAGTATGGTTTCTATCTCAGAAGAATCAAGTTCAACTTTTTTAGCTTTACTGATACGGTCTTCTTGAAGTTTAACTTTCAAGTTCATCATCTTGCAGTGCCATGATCTGAATGGCTAAATACGCAGCATTCACTGCGCCCGCTTTACCGATGGCAAGTGTACCTACAGGCATACCTTCTGACATCATCACTGTACTTAAAAGTGCATCTTCGCCTTTAAGTGCTCCTGCCTCTATGGGTACACCAAGTACAGGTTTGGTCGTATGTGCTGCAACGGTACCAGCCAAATGTGCCTGCCATACCAGCAGCAGTAATGAACACTTGTGCCCCTTTTTCTTCTGCTGCTTTAATGTAGTTTTTAGTTCTTTCAGGACTTCTATGTGCAGAAGAGACAACAAGCTCATACGGCACTCCAAATTTTATCAGTGTCTCAGTACATTCAACCATAATCCCATAGTCACTTTTGGAAGCGATAACAATAGATACAAATTTCATTGTTTATCCTTTTTAAATCTCATATACTTACACATCTTTTGATTCTAAGTTCATTGGTGTTGATACTTCTGTCAATCCTTTTTTTTCTAATGCCTCAGCGATTTCACGTCTCAAGATGGTGTAACCTGGCAAAGTAGTGGGTAACATTATATCATGTAAGTCTCCAGAGTGGATACACTCAAACTCTTTGCCTGTACTAGATACCATCTTTTTAAAGGTAAGCCAATATTGTCCGTTCACTTCGCTTATCTTACCCACGTCATTATCGACCAACTCTACTGTTGCGCCTACGGGCAAGACTATCTCCACAGTATCACCGACACAGGTTTTATCTTTACACTTCCACGTCTTTCCATCTTCTCTAACCAGCCCTGCAACCTGGTGGGTACCATACTGCATAGAAAAATCATTTGACTCTGTCTCATTTCTATCAAAAGGGCGTGAAAGCAGATAGGCATCAGAAAAACCACGGTTTTGTGTCGTATTTAACTCTTTTTGGTAGCGTGTCGCATCAAAATCATTCGCATAATAATCATCTATAGCATGACGATACGCCTTTGTCACAACACCTGCATAATAAGGAGACTTTGTACGTCCTTCGATTTTAAGAGAGTCAATAACACCTGATTTCAGGATCTCATCGACGTGAGAAGCCATATTCATATCTTTCGCATTCATAATGTAGGTACCTATGCCTTCTTCTTCATCCAGTCTAAACGTAGTACCAGACTCAGGGTTATGTGCGTAGATTTCATAAGGAAAACGACAGTCATTTGCACATGAACCACGGTTAGGGACACGTCCTGTTTGGAGTGAAGAGATGAGACAGCGACCAGAGTAAGCAAAACACATAGAACCATGAACAAAAATTTCCAGCTCTAAGTCAGGTAAATGTGTCTTAATGGCTTCACAGTCCTTCAAACTGATCTCACGTGCCACAATGATACGCTTCACACCTAAATCATAGTAAACCTCAGCGTCCATAGCATTCATGACATTGGCTTGGGTGGAGAGATGTATAGGAATGTCAGGGGCAATCTTGTGGGCTATTTTAACCACACCTGGACTGGAAACTATGAGAGCATCTGGCTTGAGTTCTGCTATTTTAGAGATATGGTTTTCGTAAAGTTTGAGTTGTGAATTAAAAGGAAAAGAATTTACAGTCGAGTAAACTTTTTTACCTCTGGCGTGCGCATAGGCTATACCTTCAGCATACGCTTCCATATCAAACTCTTTACCTGATCGTATACGCAAAGAAAAGGTACTTGTCCCTCCATATACAGCATCTGCACCATAATTTAGAGCAATTTTCATCTTTTCTAAATTACCTGCTGGTGCTAAAAGTTCTACTTTATTTTTTGCTGTCATTGTGTTCCTAAGATAAAACAAATTTAATTTTGTTCTTATTTTATCCTATTGGTGGTAAAAAATAGGTTTTTCTTAAAGTTATCTTTGATGGAAACTCTAAAAATCAAGATTACCAGGCACTAGGTGCCTCTTTTAGGTTTGTATGTAACACTTTCTCTATCACAGCTTGATTAATAACAAATACCTCTACTATATGTGGGTCAAATTGTGTACCTGACCTTACTTGTACATACTCCACAATCTTACTATATTCCCATGCGACACGACCTGGTCTCTTTCTAAAGAGTGCCCCGACCGTATCTGCAATAGCAACGATACGTGAAACAATATTGATCTCTGCGCCCTTTTTTTGTAAAGGGTATCCTCCACCATCCCACCATTCATGGTGTTCGGCTGAAATGATCGCCGACAGATCTGTTGAAGAAAAACCTTGAGCTTTTAAAATATCATGCCCTATTGACGTATGGTTTTTCACCACCTTAAACTCTTCGAAAGTTAACTTATCTTCTTTCTTATAGATATCGCTGCCGATGACGATATTACCAATATCATAAATACAGGCTGCCTTTTCTATAATATTGGAATACACAACACCCAGTCCTAAAGACTCTGCTAATATTTTACTGATCTGTGCTATTTGACGCATTTGATTACTGTCTTTACCATGTACCAAAAGTGCTGTTCTGCATAGCTCAATGATTTCACTTTCAAGCGTTTGCCTATCATTTCCTATAGATTGACGTAGATCGCTTAACTTTTCCTCAAGAAAAGTTCTGTTTTCCATTTGGTAGATGTCTGATTTTTGTTTTGTCATATGTTTAGTCATACAAGTATCCCTTCTATAATAAAATGAATCATAGAAAAAAAGAAGAAGATTCCAAGAAAAATCTTTTTCTATTGGTAACCTGGCAATCTACTTGAGACCCATGGTTTTCCGTCCTTACCTCACGATAAGTTTGGCTTTTTCAATATGATATTGCGAAATTAAGATAGATCATAAATCTCTCTTCCATCGCATAAGAGAAGTATAAAATAAAAAAGTCAAAAAAAAGTCAAAAATACACTTCTTTTATGATAAACTAAGTATAAAAAAGAATTTAATATGAGAATAGACCTTCACAACCATACGACACGCTGTAACCACGCAGAAGGTACAGTCGATGAGTACATTCAAAAAGCCATAGAACTCGGCATAGATATCTATGGGTTTTCAGAACATGCACCTATGGATTTTGACCCACACTATCGTTTATCTTTTGATGAGATGCAAGCCTATGCCGATGACATACTGACTGCAAAAGAAAAGTACAAAGATCACATACAGATACTCTTAGGCTACGAAGTAGACTACCTGCCTGGACACATGGATGACAAAGTCCTCAACGCAAAAGTAGACTACATGATAGGTTCTATACACTTCTTAGATAAATGGGGATTTGATAATCCTGAATTTATCGCAGGCTATAAAGACAGAGACATCGATGAGATATGGCAAGCCTATTTTGAAGCCACAGAAGCCATGGCAAAGTCTGGTAAGTTTGACATCGTCGGTCACTTAGATCTCATCAAGATTTTTAAATATATGCCTAAGAAAGATACCCGACTTTTAGCCAAAGATGCACTCAAAGCGATTAAGCAGGCAAACATGGCACTTGAGATAAACACTGCGGGACTTCGTAAACCAGTAGCAGAGATGTACCCCTCACGCGCCTTACTAGAAGAAGCGTATGCTTTAGACATACCCATCACTTTCTCTTCAGATGCCCATGCAGTCGAACAAATAGGGTTTGGTTATGACCTTGCTGTCACGCTTGCAAAAGACATCGGATATACCCAAGCCGTTACTTTTCAAGATAGAGATAAGCAATTGATTACTTTTTAGGCACAAAAGGTGAAGTAACTTATTTGTTTATCGCTACAATATACAGATAAAATTAAAATTTAGGAGCGTTACATGGGTAAATTTGTAAACAACACAGATGAGTTTTTTAAATATTGTGAAGAGAATGAGGTGGAGTTTGTAGACTTTAGATTTACAGACATCAAAGGGAAATGGCACCACATCTCTTACAGAATGAGCGCAGTAAGTCCTGAGCAACTCGAAGGTGGTCTTCCATTTGATGGTTCTTCTATCGAAAACTGGCAGCCGATTAACAAATCAGATATGCTACTTAAGCCAGATATCGGGACTGCCTTCCTCGACCCATTTACTGCTGACAGTACTATCATCGTTATCTGTGATGTGTATGATATTTATAAAAATGACCTTTATGAAAGATGTCCAAGATCTATCGCTAAAAAGACACTGAAATATATGGAAGAGTCTGGTGTAGGTGATGATGCATTCTTTGGTCCTGAAAATGAATTCTTTATCTTTGACGATGTAAGAATTTGGTCTGGTGTCAATCAATCAGGTTATAGAGTTGATTCTGAAGAAGGTGATTGGAACCGTTCGACAGACTATGGGGAAAAGGGTAACATGGGTCACCAACCAGGTGTAAAAGGTGGGTACTTCCCAGTTATGCCTGTCGATACTATGGTAGATCTACGTGCAGAAATGATGCTTTTACTTGAAGAAGTAGGTTTGACAGTAATGCTTGGTCACCATGAAGTTGCTCAAGGGCAAGGTGAGATAGGTATCAAGTTTGGTAACATGATCGAAGCCGCAGATAATGTACAAAAATATAAATATGTTGTCAAAATGGTAGCGCACCTTAATGGTAAAACTGCAACATTTATGCCTAAACCACTTTATGGTGATAACGGTAATGGTATGCACGTACACCAGTCAATCTGGAAAGATGGCAAAAATACATTCTATGAAAAAGGTGCATATGCAAACCTTAGCCAAACAGCTCTTCAATACCTTGGTGGTATCTTTAGACACTCTGGTGCAGTTGCATCATTTACAAACCCAAGTACAAACTCATACAAGAGACTTGTTCCTGGATTTGAAGCACCATCTATCTTGACTTACTCAAGCCAAAACAGATCAGCTGCTTGTCGTATCCCTTATGGTGCGGGTGAAATGGCTACTAGAATTGAGACTAGATTCCCAGATTCTACAGCATGTCCTTACCTTTGTTTCTCAGTACTTGATGCTTGCAGGTCTTGATGGTATCAAACATGCAGATGTACCTGTTGGACCTATGGATATTGACTTGTTTGAACTTACACTTGATGAGATCAAAGAGAAAAATATTCCACAAATGCCTCGTACACTAAGAGAAGCCCTTGAAGGACTTCGTGGTGACTTTGAGTTCCTAAGACCAGTTATGTCTGACGAATTCATTACTACTTACAGACAGTACATGTTTGCAAGTCAAGTACACCCAGATGAAGCGAGACCTACAGGATTTGAGTTCCAAACAACTTATTCTTGTTAATTTTTCCTTTCGGGCTTTCCCGCCCGAGAGACACTCCTCTTTCTTCAAAATATATCTGTAAATTCCATTTTTAAAACCCTTTTGAGTTTATCTTTTCTTTTATAGTTTTCATTATAAAACCTTTTATATAGAACATTTTATAAGGTTTTCTGTGGGAGGTCTCAAAAAATGGGTCTCTATATGTCGCTATAGCGATAAACGTTATAAAATATGTTAGATTATAAGGTTTTAAACCAACGACCATCTGGTTATGAGTAGTAGGTTTTTAAATTTATAGGTATAATTTTACTATGAAAGAATATGGATTTGGTGGAATACTTATGATTGTTTTAGGTGTCAATAGTACTGATTACAGCAAGGCTCATTGGGGGTCTCATGGGGTTTGGTTAGTGAACTTGACTGGCTTTAAATTATATTTATTGAGTATTCCGTTTATATTATTTGGATTATATGTTTTATATCATAGTTTTAAGAGTACAAAATGAGCAATAGCATAAAAGAACCTACTAGAACAGGAACATCATATTGGATATTACTATGATTTACAGGTGTTTATATTTATATTAATGAAAATGCACTTCATAGTAAGTTCCATCTTAAATATCCAGAAAATTTATATCTTGGTATATCCACAATAGCTATATCTAGTATAGTACTAATATGGAAAACCATGACATCTATCTAAAGATTAAAAACTAATAAGGTATAGATGATAATCAGAAACTTTATAAAATATATAACTTTATGAGGTTTTATATTTACAAAATTATGTAAAAAGTTTCTTCTCTTCCTCTTTCTTAAAAAATGTAAAATACGCCCAAAGTGTTGTCCCATAAACAAAGATAGACATCATGACTACACCAGTGGTCACCACTTCAAAAAACTCTTTATGTTCAAAAGTAGCAGGTATCATATGTACAAGTATGATGGACAATGCTCCTTTCATCCCTGAGAATGTTAAGATAAACCACCCCTCTAAGCCTACAGGTGTGATGTGTCTTACTGTATCACCTATGAAAGCAAACTTTGCCATAGAGATCGCTCTTATGAGTGTAGTGATAGTAAACATGATCAGTATCTCTGTTTTGTAAGCCCAAAGCTTTTCCAAACTGACCATCTCAGCTAAAACAAAAAAGATCATGACCGCTGCTATATATCCAAATTCTTTTGCCATTTCGTAAATGTACTCTAGTCTCTCTTTGGTTGTAGCATGAATGCTTCCTAGCCGTATAGTACGTAAGAAACTCTTTGTTTTTTTCTTTTCACTTGTATCGATATCTAAATCAATAAATGCTTTGGTGGCTATGATAGCTACTATGAGCGTCAAGATACCAGAGACATGCATTTCTTCAGCAATTACATATGCTAGATACGCTTCGATAATAAAAGCAAAGAACTCTCCTCTTCTGTCTGAAAAAAGCTTCATAAGCATATAAAACCCAAAACCTATAACAAGCCCTATACCTATACTCACTGCAAACACGCGCAATGCATCTAAGGCGGCATCTGCGGCATCAATGTTTCCAGACATCATCCATGGAAGACCTATGAAGAAAAAGGCAATGACTGCTGTGGCGTCATTGCCCAGTGACTCTCCTTCGATCAGCACTTTAATATGATGGCTAATACCTTTAAAACGTGAAAGTATAGACTGTACACTCACTGCATCTGTAGCCATATTGATAGCAAAGAGTGATACATATGCACCGATACTTAAGCTCTCAAATACACCCAGATAATACATACTAGCTCCTACAGCGATAGAGAGCGAAACAGCAACAACAGCCAGATAAAAAATGTCCCAACCATACTTCTTTATGTCAGAAAAATGTAAATGCAGGGCATCACCCATAAAAATAAGCGGAATACAAAAAAGTATGATCGTGTCAAAATATTGTTTCATATCTATAGGTACAGCCATAGGTACATAGTTATAGATGCTATATGAACCAATCAGAAGTAAAAAGACTGATGGTATCTTAAGTTTATTGGCAATGGCATCTGAGAAGACCACAAGCCCCAATATGGTAATGAGTATGATTTCTGGTGCGAAACTATGCATTAAAACAATTCTCCACTATCTTCTGAGTCAGGACGATGTGGTACTTTTCTTTTAGGATGAAGTGCATCACCTTCTGTCTCCATTGGATCATCATCTATATGAATAGTCTCAGCAAGTCCCGTTTCTTGTTCAGGACTAATGGTTAGATTGTCCTCGTTCAAATATGTTTCATAGACATTGTGAGGCTTTTGTACAGAAGGCAAAGGCGAGTTTTTTGTATAGAGTTCAGTCTTACCTTCATACTCTCCTCTAAAAACGCCTCCTGGTATATCAAAACTGCGTTTAGTATTTGGGTAGAGCTTCAGTAATTCTTTATAGTAGTAAGCAAAAGCTGGTGCCGCCATGGCACCTCCTGTAGCTCCTTTTCCTATATGTCTGTTATCATCTCTTCCTACCCAGGAGATGACTTCTATCGTAGGAGAATAACCGCAAAACCAGGCATCTACATTGTTATTGGTTGTACCTGTTTTACCTGCTAATTCTATGCCGTCTACACGTGCATTTCTTCCTGTACCACGCTTGATCACATCTTTAAGGATATCGGTCATAAGGTATGCTTGTTCTGGAGTGGTAAAGTTTGCTATCTCTTTGGGACGTGTCTCATAAATGACTGCACCCTCTTTTGCAATGATCTTACTCACAAGTCTTGGGGCTATCATATGTCCTTTATTAGCAAATACAGAAAATATTTGTGCCATTTTAAGGGGGCTAAGTCCTAAATTACCAAGAGCAATAGACATGTCTTTGGGTATATGAGGTACATCTAGAAAGGCAAGCCTATCACGTATGGTATTGACACCCAGATCGGACACTAGATTGATGGTTGCAAGGTTTCTGGAATGTACCAACGCTTCACGGAAAGGAACAAACCCCTTAAAGTTACGCTCATAGTTTTTAGGTGCCCATATCTTTGTTTTACCCTCATGTGTATACTGGAATGTGCGTGCCAGATCAGTTAAAGGAGTTGCTGGGTTGTATCCCATGTCTAGAGCTGTTTGGTATATGAAAGGTTTAAAGGCAGACCCGGGTTGACGCTTAGACTGTGTCACGCGGTTATAAGCAGAGCGTCTATAATTTTCTCCTCCCACCATGGCTAAAATATCTCCTGTTTTACTTTCTACTGCTACAAATGCCGCATTGAGTGTAGAGCTTTTGACATCTTCTTTGTATTTTTTTAAGGCTTTTTGATGAGAAAAGGAGACCGCATCTCTTGCAATGGCTTGCTGTTTCATATCTATAGTTGTATAGATTTGGTATCCACCCGTTCTAATGTCTCCCAGTTTTCCTTTAAAACGTCTCACCACTTCATCTACAATGTAAGGAGCCACATTTTGTGTCAGTGACGTTTTGTATACTTTAGGTGACTCTTTGACTGCTTTAAGGTAATCAGCTTGCGTGATCCAGCCTATACTTTTCATACGGTAGAGCACATTATTCGCACGATTAAGGGCACGTTTATAATGTCTTAGAGGATTGATAAAAACTTGGTGCATTAGGCAAACCTACCAATATCGCTGACTCTTTGAGTGTCAGTTCATGTAACTCTTTATGAAAATAACCATTTGCAGCTGTTTTCACACCAAAATAATTATTGCCATAGGAAATTTCATTCAGATAACGCTCAAGGATCTCTTCTTTGCTTAATTCATGTTCTATCTTCAAGGCTAAAATGGCTTCTTTTAACTTACGTGCAAGTTTTTTTTCATTCGTAAGCAGTTTGTTTTTGATGAGCTGCTGGGTGAGTGTACTTCCGCCCTCTACAAAAGCACCTGCTTTGATATCTTTCACGATAGCCCTTAAAATGGCATCAGGATTCACACCGTTATGTTCAAAAAACCTCGTGTCTTCCATCGCTACAAGACCTTCTACTAAAAATCCAGGTATTTCATCATAACGTGCATACAAACGGTGCTGTTTTTTAAAAACATACGCTAACTTTTCACCATTTCTATCTAAGATAAGCGAAGAAGTTTCAGGCTTGTAGTTGATCAGTTTATCCGCATCCAAAGCGACTTGCTCGTAGGCATAGATAAATGCCCCGACTAACCCTACAAAGAGTATGATAGCCAGTATAATAGACCCTTTTACAAACGCATTAAACACAGCCACCCTTTAAGATTATTTTCATTTATTGTACCTTGTTGTGATTAATCAGCGCAATCACATGGCGCGTTTTTTCGAGAGAAACACCTAGATTGAGTATGACACGCATGATAGGCTTTTCTACTGTTGGTTGCCGTATGGCACCCACTAAATACCCTTGAGAGATAAGACCTTTTTGCATCCAGAGTGTCTCATCGTTACTAGGCATTTCTATAGGAAGTATGAGACTTGGACACTCCGTACCTTGCTCTTGTCTTACCATGATTTGGCGCTCTAAAATTTTTTTTCTGTATCGTTCAGCATTTTTACGTACATGCTTCACATTGACAAGCGCTAAGGCTGTGTCAAAGACTGAAGGTGCAGTAGAATAGATAATAGGTTTAGCACGATTGATCAAAAAACTGATGATGTGGGATGAAGCTAAGATGTACGCTCCATAAGAGCCATACGCCTTACCCAAAGTTCCCATCTTGATATGCCTTTCATTGATAGTGATGCCATAGTACTCAAAGATACCTAAAAGAGTTAATCCTAACACACCCCCTGAGTGTGCCTCATCCACTATCATCAATGCTTTTTTTACTTCTGCAAGGGTAAAGATCTCTTTGACACACAGGTCTCCACCCATAGAGTAGACACCCTCTACTGCTATGATCTGCCTTTTCCCAGGATACTGCTCTAATTTTTCTGCTAAGTCTTCTACATCATTGTGTTTAAACTTTACCACCCTGTCACCAAGTAACTCAGCTGCCATCACCCCTGAAGCATGGTACGATTCATCCATAAAAAGTATGTCACCTTTACGAACCAGTGCTTCTATAAGTGCCATATTTGCCAAGTATCCAGACCCTACCACAAGTCCCTCTTCAAAACCTTGCTGAGAAGCCATAGTCTCTTCAAATTTTTGATGGATAGGATGATAACCATTGACCAACATGGAAGCTTTGGATGTTAAAGTATCATACTTTTTCACAAGTTTGACTGCTTTGTCAAAAAGCTTTTTATTGGAGGACAGACCTAGGTAGTCATTGGAAGCCAAATCTTCCAGACTGTCATCAAAAAGTTTCCGTTCTCTAAATCGTCCTGCTTTTTTAAGTGCTTTTAATTCATTTTCATACATAGTTTACTTACCTATCCAAGGTAACAGACACTCCACCTGTAAACCCATAGCTGTACTTTCATAGCCATCTACAGAGACGATGTATTTTTTACAAAACCCCTCTACCATACATCCCCCTGCTTTACCTTCCCAAAGACCGCTTTCAAGGTAATTTGCCAACTCCTCTTCTTCAAAAGGGGCAAAATGGTAATGCGTAGCTGAGATATCGGAAAATGCCAAGGTTTTTGACTTGTAGTGCGCAGAAGAGATGATGGAGATACTCGAACCACTTTGTATGTTCAAAATACGTTGTGCATCTTCTATATCTTTGGGTTTTCGTAAGATACTACCATCTGCTGCTGCAATGACTGTATCAGCACAAAGCAATGGCATCTCTAAACCAAACGATTTGACTGCAGCATCCATCTTACCTTTGCTTGCCATGTAGACAAAGTCTTTGGCTATAGTGGTTATAATTTGCTCTTCATCATACTCTGGAGACTTTTGTATGAAATCTACACCAAAGCGATCCAGCAATAATGCTCTACTTTCAGAAGAGGAACAAAGACAAATCATTATAATCCTCTAAGACTCACACCCATCCAAAGCGCTACTATCCCTAACACAATGTTTAGTGGTAACAGTACATTAGGTATCCATTTCATTTTTGCTTTTGCAAGTGCCATATCACCTTGTTCAAACAATTTCCAAGCTTTTGCACGTCTGACATACATATAGCTATAATTCACTGCCATAATCGTCCAAATGATTTCTTTAGATATGAAAAGTGTTTTTAAATCACCCTTATGTCCACCCGTTGCAATGGCCATGATAAGACCTGTAGCAAATAAAATAATAATAAAAGGCATCACAAGATTAAACAGTCTGCCTGTCGTTTGTAAGGTGATACCTAGCCTTTGTTTAGGCTCCAACATAGATACCATCACATCACTTCGTAACTTCTGCGAAGCTGTCACACCACCTCTTGCGATAACTGGATGCACTGCTACGCGCATGGCTATCATGCCACCTACCCATATAAACGCAGAGAGTACGTGTACAAAAACAATAAACTGTCCGTTATTAGCAAATAATTCTGTCATATTAATTTCCTCCTTCTAATATATCACTCAGATACACTTTTGATTCTTCTAATGCAGTCGTGATCTTGCTCGCATCTTTTCCGCCGGCTTGAGCGAAGTCAGGACGTCCACCACCTCCACCACCAACAATAGGTGCAATGGACTTTATCCAGTCCCCTGCTTTAATAGGTGTATTTTTAGACCCAGCTGCCAGCATCACTTTATCACCTTTTTTCATGAAAAGCATCACGGCAATGTTCTCATACTTGTTCTTAAGCTCATCGATCATCGCTTTAATATCACCATTTTCGACTTCCTCTACAATAACATTGATACCATTGATCTCAACGGCACTCAACTCTTTTTGACTGCGAACTCATCGCTGAGCTCAACTCACCCTTAAGTGTTTTTACTTGTTCTTTGAGTTTAGCGATGCCTGCAAGTGGGTTGACATTTTTAAGCTCTGCTTTGATGTCATTGATCTCATCTCTAAGTGCTTTTACGGCTTCTACTGCTGCATTTCCACAAACAGCTTCTATACGTCTTACCCCTGCAGAAACACCTGACTCTTTAGTGATCATAAACAGACCTATCTGAGCAACGTTTGAAACGTGTGTTCCTCCGCAAAGTTCCGTAGAAGCATCACCCATACTTACGACTCTTACCTCATCCCCATACTTTTCACCAAAGAGTGCCATCGCTCCAGAGTTTTTCGCTTCTTCTATACTCATGATTTCTGTTTTAGCTGGTATGGCTCTGCTTATTTTATCGTTTACCCATTTCTCTACTTTAGCTACTTCTTCCGCACTCATCGCTTGAGGATGAGAAAAGTCAAAACGTAAACGCTTGTCATCGTTCAGTGAACCCGCTTGAGAGATGTGGTCACCCAAAATATCTCTCAGTGCGGCATGCAGTAAGTGTGTGGCTGAGTGATGTTTTTCTATCTCCGCACGCGCAGTATCAACCACCGCCTCTACTTCATCACCGACAGACAAATCGCCTTCTACCTCTGAAAGATTCATATCTAGAAACTTTTTAGTGTCCAATACCTTTGCACTACCCAATGTTCCAGAATCACCAGTTTGTCCACCCGACTCAGCATAAAATGGTGTTTTATCGAGTAATACCCATCCTTTACCATCCATCACCATAGTCTCTTTAAAGTCTTCATCAAGAAGTGCTAAGACTTTTGATTGTGCAGTGGTAGAGCTATACCCTACAAACTCATTCACACCAAATCGCTCTTTGAGTAATTTAAAGTCACCTGTAGTAGCTGCGTCACCCGTACCTTTCCATCCTGCTTTAGACTGTGCTTTTTGAGCATCCATTTTCTCATTAAAAGCATCTATGTCAAGCTTTATGTGCTTATCACGGAGCATGTCTTCTGTAAGGTCAAGAGGGAAACCATAGGTATCATAGAGTTTAAATGCCACTTCACCATCAAAGACTTCACTACTGAGCCAGAGTGGTTCATTTTCCAGTTTTTGCTCCAATGCTGCAAACATATTTACAGCATTAAATCCGTAAGGTCTTTTATTGTTACTTACTTTTCTGTCTTTAGTGTAATGCATACTTGCAAGTTCTTCGTTAAAAAGTTTTATTCCTGCTTCGATGGTCATAAAAAAACGTTCTTCTTCCATCATCATTGAGGTTTTGATGGCTTCCGATTTATTTTCAAGATAGTCATACTGACCACCCATAGTCTCTACAAGCACATCTACGAGTTTATACATAAACGGTTCACGAAGACCCAGCAGGTATCCATGACGGATGGCACGTCGCATGATACGACGAAGAACATATCCACGACCCTCTTTGTCAAAGTTCACACCTTGCGCAAGAAGAAAAGAACAAGAACGTAAATGGTCTGCAATGACTCTGTATGAAGCAGAGTTTGCTGCATCAAAATCATAAGGTGTGCCTACAAGCTCACCTATCTTCTCTAGAAATGGCATAAAAAGTGAAGAGTGGTAATTGTTCGTCTTTCCTTCTTTAATGGCAACCACTCTCTCAAGCCCCATACCTGTGTCTATACTAGGCTTTGGAAGCGGGTTAAGCGTACCATTTTCATCTCTGTCATACTGCATAAATACCAAGTTCCAGATCTCAAGGAAACGGTCACCTTCTCCACCCATTTTATCTTCTGCTGAGTTGAAGTTTTCTGCACCCTGGTCATAAAAGATTTCAGAACAAGGCCCACAAGGTCCTGTGTCACCCATCTGCCAGAAGTTATCTGCATCACCAAAACGTATGATGCGATCTGCTGCGATATGCTTCTTCCACATCTCTTCCGCTTCATCATCTGAGTCATGTACGGTGACCCATAGTTTTTCTACTGGGAGATTTAAGTACGCTTTACCTGTGATGAACTCCCACGCATAAGCGATGGCTTCTTCTTTAAAATAGTCTGCAAAAGAAAAGTTCCCGAGCATTTCAAAGAGTGTGTGGTGACGTGCAGTGTAACCTACATTGTCAAGGTCGTTGTGTTTGCCCCCTGCTCTTAAACACGTCTGAGAAGATGTCGCACGAGGTGTTTCTGGGATAGGCGCTTCACCTGTGAAGATGTTCTTAAACTGTACCATCCCCGCATTGGTGAACATAAGCGTCGCGTCCTCTGGTACAAGTGGTGAAGATGGTATGAGCTGATGCCCTTTGCTTTGAAAAAAGTCTAAAAAATCTTTTCTAATATCCATTGAAAAATATCCTCAAGTAAAGGGGCTATATGCCCCATGAATTCATTAGAGATATTTTATCTAAAATGTGATTATTGGGAGGTAGGATAAAAGTCTGTATTCACAGATAGAAAACACACCTATCATTCATTTGATCATAATCACACGTTTCATCGCATATTCCGTCATCAGATGTAAAAATCAAATTACATAGATCCAACATTAAAGTACTGACATTCATAAGGGATAC
Organism: Sulfurovaceae bacterium; assembly: GCA_963698695.1. GTDB lineage: Bacteria > Campylobacterota > Campylobacteria > Campylobacterales > Sulfurovaceae > Sulfurovum. The sequence continues at coordinate 251,534 of CAVORT010000003.1, forward strand.
GGTTCTCACCTTTTATCATCAGTATCTACAATACAGAGTAAATCGGTAGGAGTGATTTAAAGTATCAGTACCATCATATCCGTAAAAATCAAATGTACAGTTCTCACCAGGATAAAAACTAAATTCACCATTCAAAGGTGTTGTTCTCCAATATAATTCATACTATCACATCGGATAAGCAATATCTGGCGTCCTTATAATTCCATTTGGAACAGCTCATCCACTAGAATCAAACGTTTGTAAGTAATAAGTAACTTTGTCATATGTCACCACCACATCCACTTAACCCTACCACTGCAACCGCTGACACTATGCACATCATTATTTTTTTCATTTGAAACTCCTATTAGTTGTATTGTAAAAACAATACTGAACAATTGTGTTAGATTTGTGTGAGAAGTTGGGCTATCTTTCTACTTCCGTCTTTTTCTACTATATCCATAAGACCTTGACTCTTGATGGTCATATCTTCTTCAAGCAGTGCGAGTACTTTCTCATTTTCTATCTCTTTTTCTCTCATAAGCCATGCAAGATTTTGTTCGACTAAAAACTGTGCATTGTGGTACTGATGGTCTGAGGCTGCGTAAGGGTACGGGATATAAAGCGTGGGTACTGCTGTCGCTGAGAGTTCCCAAAGTGTCGAGGCACCTGAACGTGCTACTGCAAAGTCCGCTTCATTCATGTAGTCTGCCAGTTTGGTCGTAAATCCAAATATTTCTGCTTCTACTCCTAAGTCTGCGTACGCTTTTTTTACCTCATCTATGTTGTTTGCCCCTGCTTGATGGATAATACGTATGCCTTTTTCTTGTAGTTTTCTTGCGATGTCCAGTGCCAAAGTATTGATAGCTTTTGCCCCTTGTGAACCACCTAAAAAGATGATGGTTTTTACTTTGCTACGCACATGGGCATTTTTAAAAAAGACTTCTTTAATAGGGTACGCTTTGATGGGACTTTCTTCTAGGTAAGATGAGATAAAATACGTCGCACGGTTTTGCAACAGTTTGTTGAGTGAACCCAGTGCAGCGTTTTGTTCGTGTATAATCAGAGGCGTTCTTGTTAGTTTCGCCGCAAAGGCCATAGGAGCGGCAGAAAACCCACCTACAGAAAAAACTACGTTTGCTTTATGTTTACGTATGAGACTTATGGCTTTCACCGTGGCTTTAGCCATCATAAAAAGTGACTTTACTTTCCCTAATGCACCCTGATTGACCACCCCACGTGTTTCAAAAAAGTGCTTATACGCAAAATCCTCATCATGCTCAAACCATTGTTTGTCTTGCCCTTTGGTAGAACCGATATAGACAAGTTCTTCATTTTGAAGATGTTCTTTAACTGCTTTGATGATGGCAAGATGTCCGCCTGTACCCCCACCTGTCATGATAATGCTCATAATTACATCTCCTTATCTCATTTCATATTCCCTGCTGTAGAAAATATATTTCGTATTATATCCTAAGAGAAGTTATTGTCTGTCTTTCAAAACATCTTAGGAATGGTAAGTTTTTTATATCAGCAGGCACCACATGTGACCTACACTGTCTAAGAACAAGTATGATATCATCTTTGTAAGAATTTATAAAATAAAATGTGAACTAGGCTGTTATGGAATCTAAATTACACACCATTGAAAATCGCATATATCTTGAACGGGTAAGGCTATTTTTTGGTAACGCCATTGGCAATATTGCAAGTGCTATTGTTGGTGCGATCTTCATCGCTTTGGTATTAAAATCAGCAAATGCCGTACACTTAGAAATTCTAGTTTGGTTCTCTTTTATTATTTTCTTTTCTATTATCACTGTGTATATAGAAAAACTCTTTAGAAATGAATTACTCACTATTAATAATGTGTCCAAGTGGTACTATACAAGGATTATCCCTAGTAGCTTAATTTCTCTCATGTATGGACTAACCCCATTCTTATTCAGTTCTTATCTAGGCGTTCAAGAAGAGCTGTTTATTTTTATCATACTCTCAGCCATGGTTTCCGTTGCGATAGTAGGATATACGACCATGCCTTATTATTACATTTTGTTAAACGGTTTGACGATGATACCTTTAACTATTTATTTTTTATCTTTTTCTGACTCGATACACAATATTTTAGCTGTCACCGCAATAATTTGGCAGTATCTAGTTATTTCGAAAGGATGGAAAGTTTCACGATTAGCGATTGATGCCATTACGATCACTGAACAATTACATGATGAGATAGAACACCATAAAAAAACCAAAGAAAAACTTCATCAATTAGCAACACATGATGCACTCACTGGTCTTCCCAATAGGCGATTGCTTATGGATAATCTAGATGCTATGACTTCATTGGCCCGGAGACATCATAAAGAAGTCATTACTATGTTTATTGACTTAGATGGTTTTAAAAATGTAAATGATATGCATGGTCATGAAGCTGGAGATTATGTTTTAAGAAAAGTATCTCAGCGTTTAAAACTTCAAACTAGAGAATCTGACATTTTGGCTCGTCTTGGCGGTGATGAATTTATATTAAGTTGTATTGACATAGATGACAAGAGGCAAAATGTTGATATGTGGGTCAAGCGTATTTTAAACTCTCTTTCCAAACCAATCATACTTCCCAACGGTCATACCGTCCAAATTGGTACTTCCATTGGTATTGCAAAGTTTCCGCATGATGGGGATAGTCCAGCAGATTTACTAAGAATATCTGATGCAAATATGTATATTGCAAAATCAAAGGGTGGCGGTAAATTTATATATACTGATACATCAATATAATAAATCAGTTATATTTATATCATCTCACCCTTACTGTTACGAGGTACTTTTTTTGAAACCATCAGTACCATCCCTATGCCTATACAAGCTGCCCATATGTGTGACCCCCCATAACTTAAAAATGGTACCGCGATTCCTTTGATGGGCGTGATACCGGAGATACCATAAGAGTTCAGTATAAATGCAAGTGCGATCAGTAAGCCTACGCCTATGGAAAAAAGATAATAGGTAGGACTCTGTACCTTTGCTGCAATTTTGAAGATACGAAATACAATGAACAACATTGTAAACGTAACTAAAGCAAGTCCCAAAAAGCCTAACTCTTCCGTAATTCCTGCCAATATGAAGTCTGTATGTACTTCTGAGAGATACCCCAATTTAAACTGACCATTGCCTAAACCTTCTCCAAAAAAACCGCCATTGTGTATGGCATTGAGTGAATTAGATATCTGATAAGGTTCTTTTCCTACATCAACACGCAGGTTTTGCACAGACTCAAATGGCATCACAGAAAGTATGCTGTCTTGTACCGTGCCCCACCAACTTTTGATCCTTGCCATACGGTGAGGCGCAAAAAAGATAAGCCCTACAAACGCTACCAAAGCTATGGAAGCAAGTGTCGTAAGAAACTTCCAAGAAGAGCCGATAAACAAAAAAAGCACCAACAACGTGAACCCAAGAACTACCACTTGTCCCAAGTCTTTTTGAAACACTGCTATGATACCTACAGCCACAACAAACACAAACAAATAAGGAGAAAATACTTTAATCTCCTCCCAAAAACCCATCTTATCTTTGTCTTTAAATTTACGTGAAAAGCTCCAGGCCAGGAAAAATACAAACCCTACTTTAAAAAACTCCACTGGCGCTATGGACATGGGACCTACACGTATCCATCTTTTTGCTCCACCCACAGCATTGACCAAAGAAGAGGGCAGAAATTGCATCACTATCATCAAGATAAAAAAACTGACAAACAACAAAAGTCCAACACGGACGAACCACTTGTCAGGATCTAGTTTTGTTAAAATGATCATCGTGATAAAGCCTATAAAAATAGCGATACTCTGTCTTATAAAAAAGTGAAAATCCTCATAACCAAAAAACACCACAGCATATGTTGAAAGAGAATAGCTCATCACCAACGAAAGTGTTAAAAGTACCATTACGCCAGCTAAAAGTGGTTTATCTATCATCAAGATTCTCTTTCTTTTTATATTAATTAGTATTTTATCAAATTTAATATAAAATTACACTCAATTAAGAGGATAAAATGCATATAAAAACACAAAGTCCGCATAGTAAGGTAAAATATGTCTGATCATAACAACATCCAAAACCAAGCCATGCGAAAAAGAAAATATAAAATATTTTGGCTCTTTGTCGTTTTAGCATCAGCAATGGCATTATTTTTATATTCTGTTTCAAAGACCATCTCTTCAGAGAGAAGAATCCCCAGTCACAACAAAACCATACATGACCGTTCATTTCGCGGGGCTATCATTTCTGCGGATGGATATACACTGAGTAATTCTCAGAAAACCTATCAGGCGGTGATACGTGGTGCCAGTATCAGCCCAGAAAAAAAAGAGGTTTTTGTCAAACTTTTTTCTGTCTATAGTGGCATTCCCGAAAAAGAGTTACTCAAAAAATTTAAAAATAAAAAAGGCAAGCTCATTCAGAGCAACATCATCCTCTCTAAAACCATCAACTCAGGTACTGCGATGCAACTGCAATCCTTAGCCATAAAACTTAGAAGACTTGGTGTATTTCGATCCATCAAAACACGTTCAGGTATCGATGTACTGTATGGTCTTGACATCATAGAAAACGGCGAAAGCCGCCGTTTTCCACTAGGCGAGGTCATGAGTCCTATTCTAGGATATGTAGGTGACAAAAGTGATGGTCGCTACACCAGACCAGAAGGGAAAAAAGGGCTTGAACGCAACTATAACGAACACATTACCTCTAAAAAAGACGGTTATTTCAAAGGGAAACGTGATGTACTTGGCGCCGTCATCCACGACAAAAACTCCATCAAATCCCAAAGAGTAGATGGCTTAGACCTCCACCTCAACATTCCCCTTGCTTTTCAGCGTAGAGTAGAACTTATGATAGATGCCATGAAAAAAAATATCGATGCAGATGAAATACTCGTCGGGGTCATGGAAAGTAAAACCGGAAAAGTACTTACCTTAGCAAGTACAGAACGTTATAATCCTTCACACATCACACAAAAAGATATACCTGCACTCAACCCTAAGTTTTCAGAGTACCCTTATGAAGCGGGTTCTGTACTCAAACCCATCACCCTAGCTATAGCACTTGAAAATAAAGTGGTGACCCCAAACACATGGTTTAAAACAGGCTACAAGAAATTTGACATCACAGGAGGACAGAGTGTCAGTGATGATGACTACTTTGAAGACATGCAAGTCAATGACATCATCGTCCACTCTTCTAACATCGGAACTTCAAAAATCTCATGGAGACTCACAGGAAAAGAGTACAGAGAGGGGTTACTCAAATTTGGTGTGGCTAAAAAAACAGGGATTGACCTCTCACGTGATTTACCAGGGACATTAAAACCACTACACTTACTTGAACACAAGATGCACAGAGCAAACTCTTCTTTCGGGTATGGGATGATGCTTACATTTGCACAACTTTTTAAAGCCTACTCAGCATTTAACAACGATGGCATCGCAGTCACCCCACGTATCGTATCTTACCTCGGTGATGGTAAAGGAAAACATTATACCTTAGACCCAAAGATAGGAGATATTCAGGCTGTAGGTAAAAAAGCTGCCCGTCAAGTCCATGACATCTTACTTGAAGTAGTAGACAGAGGAACTGGAAAAGCTGCCCAGTTCCCTGGTCTAGAGATAGGGGGGAAAACAGGAACCGCACACATCGCCAAAAATGGTCGCTATGTCCGTGAATATCACAGTAGTTTTTACGGTTTTGCCAACGACAAAGAAGGAAACAAATACACCATCGGTGTCCTCGTCATACGTGCTAAAAAATACCGCCATTACTTTGCCTCAAAGTCTGCCGTACCTACCTTTAAAAACCTCGTCAAGATACTCGTAGAACAAGGTCATCTCAAGCCTGATCCAAGCGAGATGATACAAGAAGAAACTGATGAAGCTATGTATGACACAAAACAAGAGAAAACTGCCCCTGTTGTCACAAAGCCATCACCTGCTATTAAAAAAGAACCAACGAAACCGAAACCTGTTCAAAAACCCAAAACAAAAAAACCTGCCAAGTCGCAGTCTGTCAAATCACTCTTTAAGCTAGATGAAAAACCTAAGCCTAAAGTAAACAAAAAGCCACCCGTAAGGGTCAAGCCAAAACCTCAACCAAAACCTGTGCAAAAAAAATCAGCCAATGAAATGTTTGAGGATTTGTTTTAATGCTGTGGATTATATTTCAACAGAGATAGAAAAAGTAAAATAAACATTTCACTAACGGTTTGCATCTAACTGGCATTATCTTTAGAAATAAACTTTTTAAAATCTTTTATTAAATCCAAAGATTATCAATCAATCGTGGCTTTCCTACCCATGCAGCCACTAAGATGATGGTATTGCCTATCTCTACTTTCTCAAGGGCATTAAAAGACCTGTCTACTATGGCAACATACTCAACACTGTCTGCCTCTTCTAGTATTTTAAGCATCTCTTTTTTGATGGTACCTACATCTAATTCACCTGCCATCACCATATGTGTAGCTTTTTTAAGTGATTTGGAAAGACAGAGTGCACGTTGTTTTTCATCATTTTGTAAGTAGACATTGCGTGAACTCAGTGCTAGGCCATGCTCATCACGTACTATTGCACAAGGGACGATAGTCACATCCATAAAATAATTCTTGACCATCTGTATAATGAGTGCCAACTGTTGTGCATCTTTTTTACCAAAGTAAGCATGGGTAGCACCAGAGAGGTTGAGAAGTTTCATCACTACTTGGAGCATACCGTCAAAATGACCAGGGCGTTTTTCTCCCTCCAATACATATCCACGTATGGCAGGTGCGCCTATATGAAGCTCATCTTTTTCATACATCGCATCAATCGTTGGCATAAAGAGTATGTCTACACGTGCTAGTTGACATATCTTGATGTCTGCTTCATCTTTACGTGGGTAAGCATCTAAGTCTTCCCCTTCTAAAAACTGGGTAGGGTTAACAAATATGGATACAATGAGATGTTCATTTTCTTTTCTGGCTTGTTGTATGAGAGAGAGATGCCCTTTATGTAATGCACCCATGGTTGGTACGAACCCCACTGTACCATTTAACTGTTTTTTTGCCTCTTGCAGTGCTTCTATTGTTTTGACTATGAGCATCTCTAACCCTCTATTTTGTTATATTTTGCTAAAATAATATCAAAATATAGATAGGTTTTACCATGGATGCATACGAATACGGCGAATTACTCAAATCACTTTCCAAGAAAATGGATAACATCAAAAATATCGTCAAGCCTGATGTACTACAAGCACGACTGGATGAGATAGAAACCATGCAGCAAGACCAAGACTTTTGGAACGATGCCACCCATGCAGGAAAAATCTCCCAAGAGAAAACCAAAACTGAGCGTATCTTGGCCACCTACACTGATGCAAATGACTCTGTAGTAGAGGCCATAGAATACTTCGAGCTAGCAAAAGCAGAAAAAGATGATGAGACTCTGGAAATGCTTTATGAGGATGCAGAATCCTTACAAGCAAGTACCCATGCCCTAGAAGTACAGATGATGCTCAGTGGCGAGCACGATGGAGACAATGCCATCGTCACCATACACCCAGGTGCTGGCGGTACTGAGAGTCAAGACTGGGCAAGTATGTTATACCGTATGTACTTGCGTTGGGCAGAACGTCGTGGCTTTAAGGTAGAAGGGACTTGACTACCAAGCAGGAGAAGAAGCAGGTATCAAAGATGTCTCTTTCATCATCAAAGGAGAAAATGCCTATGGGTACCTCAAGGTAGAAAGTGGCATCCACAGACTTGTGCGTATCTCTCCTTTTGACTCAAACGCCAAACGCCATACTTCGTTTACTTCAGTGATGGTCTCCCCTGAAGTAGATGATGACATCGACATCGTCATAGAAGACAAAGACATACGTGTAGACTCTTACCGTGCTTCAGGTGCAGGTGGACAGCATGTAAACACCACTGACTCTGCCATACGTATCACGCACATCCCTACCAATGTCATTGTGCAGTGTCAAAATGACAGAAGCCAACATAAAAATAAAGCTTCAGCGATGAAGATGCTAAAGTCACGCCTGTTTGAGTATGAAATGGCTAAAAAACAAGCCGCTATAGACGGTGTAGAGAAGTCAGAAATTGGCTGGGGACATCAGATACGCTCTTATGTCATGCAACCCTACCAACAGGTAAAAGACACTAGAAGCAATCAACCCTTCACCAATGTAGATGCCATTTTAGATGGAGATATAGATAAACTTTTAGAAGGTGTGCTTATCGCTCAGGCCAAATAGTCTATAGCGGTAGGCACTAAAGTCCTACCGTCACCACTACATTGCCATTTTGAATACCCACATCTTTCACAAGCAATGAGACATTGTTCATATTATAAATGGGCTTATTGCCTAACTGTTGAACTATAGCATCCTTTATAAGATTTTTTATCTCTGGTGTGAGATATTTGGAGAGTTTGAAGTTTTGAACATTCAGTTCCTCTATCATAGGCTTAGCAAGGTACAAGCCTCTATCACTAGGATTATAATGTATACCAGAAGAAAGTAAGACCCTACCTTGTATACCTTCCTGTAACAACATACTTGAAAAACGAAATAATGTATCTACCTCCAACCTATCACTCCCTACATGACTTAGTACATTTGGCTTTTCTATCATCAATGTACCATAGTTTGTTTGCTTGCTTTGGGGAAACTTTTCCCTTATGGTGTCGTTTATCATATGCATAGGTACACTGATCTCATACCCTTTCCCATCAGAAGCCATACCAGAAGATCCATTTAAACCTAAGGTCATCAAACCTACAACTAGCCATTTTCTATACTTCATGCTCTTTCTCCCTCATCGCTTCTAGTACTTTATCTTTAAGTCTATATGCGGTATCACATTTTTTTGCCATCTGTTCATCATGTGTGACAAGCAACAATCCTGCATCGTTCTCTTTGACATAGTCTAACAGTGCATCCATCACTAAATTGGCTGTCTCTTTGTCTAAGTTACCTGTAGGCTCATCTGCAAAAATAATACGAGGCTTTTTACTTAATACTCTTGCTATAGAAACACGCTGCTGCTGTCCACCGGAGAGTTCACCTATCTTTTGGTGCATCAGTTCTTTTATCTCCAGTTTCTCTAAGAGAGTATCCTCAATCACTTCTGTACTTAACATACTGGCGATATCGATGTTATCCATCGCAGTCATCCCTTTAAACAAGTAGTGAAACTGAAAGATAATCCCTATGTCATAACGACGTAAAGCTTCTATCTCATCATCACTTTGTCCGTAAAGTTCTTTACCAAAAAGTTTCACTGAGCCCTCATTGGGTTTTATAAACGTAGAAAAGATATGAAGCAATGTAGACTTACCAGAGCCACTACGCCCAACGATGGCTGCACTCTCATGAGGTGATAGTGTGAAGTCTACATCAGAGAAAAGTAAAGTCTCAAAACCATGAGAAATGTTGCTAGCTTCTAATAGAGAAGTTGGACATAAGGTGCCTTTGTATTGATAAGATATTTTAACATAAAAAAGTAATGGAAAATAGAATAAGGTAGTTTTTGATTTTAATTATAATTTTTACAGTAATAGTCTTCTAGTTAACTGTAGGTTTGGAGGTTGTGATGAAGGAGTGTACGGTCAAAGTACGTGACTGAACTCACACCCATTCGAAGATTGCAGTGAAATAGAAGAACTATTACGCCATTTGTGCTGCTACTTCAGCAGCAAAATCTTCCTCTGCTACTTCAATGCCTTCACCCACTTCTAGTCTTACGAAATGTACAATCTCAGCTGATCCACCAGCTGCTTTTGCTTTTTCCTGAATGTATTCAAGTACTGTTTTACTATCATCCATTACAAAATTTTGATCAAGAAGACATTGCTCTTGATCAAGTGTTGTGTTATCTGCAATAAATCTTGCAATTTTACCTGGAAGGATTTTGTCCCAAATTTTCTCAGGTTTACCTTCTGCTTTAAGCTCTTCTTTGAGTAATGCTTCAGCTGCAGCCATCACTTCATCAGTCAATTGACTCATTGAAATGTACAGTGGTACATTCTTAAGTGTTTTACCAAGTCTTACAAGCTCTTCATTTTCTTTTTCGATAGCAACGATTCTACCTTGAGTCTCTTCTGCTACAAATGCATCATCAAAGTCTTTAAAAGAAAGTGTCGTTGGTGACATCGCAGCTGCATGCATTGCTACTTCTTTAAGTACAGGAGTCATTGCTTCCGCAGTTGCTGCAGAATCACATTTCGCTTCGATGATGACACCATTTTGCTTGTTTGAGTGAACATAACCATTTACTGCTGTAGTCTCATCTCCAACCATCAATGCAGCTCTTCTTACGACAAGTTTTTCACCTATTTTTGCGATCTGCTGGGAAAGATACTCTGAAAAAGGCTCACCATTGATAGTTGAAGCATTAATTGCTTCTTCATCAGCAAGACTGTTATCAAATGCATGGTTGACAACATCTGACATGACTGCCAAAAATTTGTCGTTTTGAGCAACAAAGTCAGTCTGAGAGTTGATCTCAACGATCACTGCTTTTTTACCTTCAACTCTTACCCCAATGGCACCTTCAGCAGCTACTTTTCCAGCTTTTTTAGCTGCAGCACCCATACCTTGATCTCTAAGCCATGCAACAGCTTTGTCCATATCTCCATCAGCTTCAGTCAATGCTTTTTTACAGTCCATCATTCCTGCATCTGTCATCTCTCTGAGTTTTTTAATGTCTTTTGGTCCAAAGTTTGCCATGATTACGCCTCCGCCAATTCTTTTGCAGATGCTACAGCGTCTTTAAAGTCACCTTTAAAGCTATATTTGTCTTCCATAACTTGGATTTGCTCTGCTGTCATGTTTGCTACGTCATTATATGTGTAGAAACCTTCATCATTGAGTTTACCTTGGTACACCTTACCAACACCAGCGATTTTAGTTAAATCATCACCTTTAGTCTCATCTTTAGGAGCAGGTGTTGCTTTCTCTTCTACAAGTTTAGCTACTTCAGTTTCAGTTGCTGGTGCTGCTACTTCTTCTGATGCTGCTTCAGCCATCACTGCTTCCATTTCGCCAGCAGATACTTCTTCAACATCTTCACCGTTAGCCTCAGCATATGCTGCTTTACCTTCGATGATCGCTTCAGCCATTTCTTTACAGAAAAGGTTAATAGAACGGATAGCATCATCATTACCTGGAATCGGATAATCTACTACATCTGGGTCACAGTTTGTGTCAAGTGGTGCAACCACTTTCATACCCATACGTTTTGCTTCTTTTACTGCAATGTGCTCTTTTACTGTATCCACAACAAACATCATATCTGGAAGTTTTTTCATGTGTCTGAAACCTTCTAGGTATGAACTTAGTTTCTCTTTTTTTCTTAAAAGCATCAATGCTTCTTTTTTAGTCAACATATCAAGTTGACCATTTTCTTCCATTTGTTCGATGATTTCAAGTTTTCTGATAGACTTTTTCATCGTTGGGTAGTTTGTCAACATTCCACCTAACCATCTTGTAGAAACGTAAGGCATACCACATCTTTCGGCATGCTCTTTTACTGCTTGTCTAGCTTGTTTTTTAGTTCCTACAAAAAGTACAGTTTTACCTTCTGCTGCTGCATCTCTTACTACGTTGTATGTATATTTAAAGTATCTAAGTGTTTTTTGAAGGTCGATGATGTAGATGTTCTTTCTTGCACCGAAAATGAATTTCTTCATTTTTGGATTCCATCTTCTAGTTTGGTGTCCGAAGTGTACACCACATTCGAGTAAGTCTTTCATTGTTACCATAATTTTCTCCTTGGTATAATATTAATAGAATTTTTACATTGTAAAAACTCGGTTAAAAGCATAGCTTCATCACTAGGTTTAAGAGTTGGATTGATAATCATCCAAGTCGTCCGCTGTAGTCATCAACACAGTATGTGCAACCAGTCAAGGAATAACTACATGAGTATTTCCATTATTCAAACTATTTTCATAGTCAATAAAGAATAAGGAACGCGATTATACCGAAATGATGTTTAATATTTTATAAAATAAGAGATTTTGATAAGGTGTTGCAAGGCTACAACACCAAAAATTATGCTTGTAACTCTTCTAACTTTGCTTTAACAATGTTTACATGGTCTTTCACTCTCACTTTATCCCACACAGCTGCTACTTTTCCATCGGGATCTATGATGAAGGTACTTCTTACCACACCCATATACTCTTTACCCATAAACTTTTTGAGTTGCCAGATACCAAAAGCGTTACAGAGTTCTTTATCTTCATCTGCAAGTAGCGTGATCTTGAGCTCTTTTTTTTCTATAAAGTTTCTATGTTTTTTCGGACTGTCCGGACTTACTCCCAGGATGATGGCATCCATCTTTTCAAAGACTGGAAGTGCCGCTGTGAAATCACACGCTTCAGTCGTACATCCAGGAGTGTTGTCTTTGGGATAAAAATAAAGTACTATCCATCTGCCTTTGATATCTCGTAAAACAGATCTCTTCCTCATCTTGGTTGGGTAGACAAAAGTCTGGTGCTTGTGTTCCTACTTCTAGCATAGTACATCCTTATACATTTTTCGATAGTATATCAAATGGAAAATGAAAAAGAAATATTATTAGCAGAAATTGAAAAGCTTATCTCTTATGGGAGAAGTGAACCGACCATTAACCCTGATTTGTTGGCATACCTGGAAGTAGAAGACCTCATCAACACAAAAGCTAAACTTCTTGAGCGTGTGGGTAAACTCAGTGAAGAACACAAAGCATGGCTGGAACAGTTTAAAAAGTACGACTGATCATTTTCGAAGGTCAATCGATTTATCAAACTCGATATTATACTTTTTAAGTATCTCACTTTGTTTTGCATGTGCTTCTTTTTTATCTATAATGACTTTCACCCCATCTTTATCCTCTAGGACAATATATTTACCTTCGACCTCTTGCATCAAGCCGTAAAACTCCTGAAAGTTTTTAAAAGCTTTCCCATTTACTTTGTCTATGGGCCACATGGCAAAGTCATTATCTCCTCTACTGATATCTGATGCTAAAACCTTAAGCAGGACCACTACTTCACTTTTGTCCTCTTCTTGCCATTTGGATGCTAGGTAACTCAAAGTCAAGCGGTTACGGTTGGTTGAGCCTATAAGGTTCCTAGTAAGAGGAGAAAAAACATAACCTCCGTGAACAAAATAACTCGGCATCCTATCATAACGTGTGGTTTTTACTAGATACATATCATCTGCTGTATGACTTAATTTGGCTTCAATATGCATAGGCTTTTGATCTCTTATGATGTCGAATCCCACCCTATCTCCCATCTGATAGGCATCCACAAAATGATGAAAATGTGTATATTCATTTTTTCTAAATTCCACTGTACCATCATCCTCTATATTATGCCCATCGACCGCAGTTATAATGTCTCCTTCCTGAAGTATGCCAGAAAAGGATGAGTTATGTACCACTTTGTTGATGAGTTTTCCAGAAGTGTTTTCATCTAGTCCATAGTAGTTTCTTATCGCAGGGTTTTCCAATTTTTGTGTACCTAAGCCCACGTCTGCGAAGCCATCATAGGTACCATCTTTCATATCTTCAATGAAATGTTTTACCATGTTAACAGGGACCAGATACCCTATGTTCTGAGACTTGCTGATCACCTGCATCACAACACCTACTATCTTTCCTTCAGAGAGTGCCGGTCCCCCTGAGTTTCCAGGGTTGACCGCAGCATCCACTTGTACGGCTAAAAAAGATTCACCACTGTGTGCATACGTATGATGCTCTATGCGAGACACAACACCAATAGTTGCAGATAAGGTGCTTCCACCCATAGGATAACCGTAGACCACTATCTTTTGTTCTACTTCAGGCAAGACACCAAAATCTAGAGGTTCCACTCCAGTGAAAAAACTTTTTTCCTCTACTTTCAAAAGTGCCAAGTCTACCTGATGAGACACAGCAAACACTTTGGCTATGTAACGTTTACGTTGTCCATAACGTTGCACTTCCAAAAAAGACTGATTGGCTACTACGTGTGCATTGGTTAAGATGAGCCCACCCTCAATGATAGCCCCTGAACCCGTACTACTACGTATAGAAGAGTTCCAAGGTTCTTGGTAATTTGGTATTTTAGCCGTTGTATAAATTTTGACAATAGCCTGTTTTGTCACATCTTCTTGATTGATATTTGCTGTTAAAAAGCAGGTGCTCAATATTAATGTCAATAATAATTTCATGTTAATCCTATAAATTTTTCTGCATCTACACAGCGAATATGTCGCTCTTTTGCCACTTTTGCCATGAGCCCTGCTTCTGTGGACGAAAGTAAGTTTTTATCTGCATCATACAGTCTTGCTGAACACACCCCACAACTTGGGCTTCGGTCTTTCCCTATGAATAGATCTATGTGTGGGTTAGCATTAAAAAAGTCATTGGCATACGCTATAATTGGTTCAGATAAGTCTTCGCGAGAAGCATTTGATATTGCCTTGTCTCCACCAGGTTGACGTACTAAATCCATGGTTGCCCTTGGTGAACCAAAAAGATCATCTTCTGGACAAAAAGCAATGAAACTTAGATCTTTTAACTGTTCTATGAGTTTTGTATTTTCATTATCTTCTGCATCATAACGACACTTTTGACCTAAAAGGCAAGCAGAGACAGCTATGTTTTTCATACTTAAAACACAAAGAGCAATGCATATACCCAGGCACCTGTCAACATGGTTAATATAATGCCTATAAATGTACGCTGTCCATCTTTTTTATGTACATTCGAGTAAAGTCCCGGAAGTGTAGACTGCGCTTTATAACGCCTTGCATAGTAGAGGGTCATCGTCCACAAAATCAATGTAACCACAGAAATAATGATATGAAAGATCAATACATACACAAGGTAATCATGAGAAACAGAACTACCTTCCATAAGATTTTTATATCCACCTTCCATACGTACACCATACTCAAAAAAACCTACAACAATCACAGAAATCCAAAAGAGTAATTTCTGCACACTTTCATGTGCACGATAATTCTCTTTTTTAGCAAGAGAAATCGCCCCAAAAATTAAAAAAGGCAATACGGCAACAATCACGGACACAATATCCATAAACAAAGGTGCACGTGTTCCTAAAAATCCTGCTTCAAATAAAACATCCATAAAACGCTCCCAACAATAATGTTTGATACTATAGCAAAGCCTATATAAAAAATGGCGTATATCATCGATTTTTATGGTATGTATTTTATTTTATTTCTTGCAAATTAAAGCATAATAACATCTATGTATAATCTAAATCTAAGATAAATTGATGTATCTTCCCGCAAGTATCACTATAATATGCTCCCGCCCGATAAATATCCTTATTGGATGATTAAACTACGGGGTGTATTCATTCGCTCTCTTTAACAAGGGTACTTTTAGAGGCGGTCAATTAAAAATTAAAAGGCTTAAAATGGATTTTAGTGTAAGTTATCACCCCATTTCAGAAGAACAAATGAGAGAATGGTATTTTGATGTATTTGAAGATCATAGGTGTAGCCAATACACTAAAAATAAAAATACCACCAGAGCAGATTAAAACATCACAGTTTTGAAGAAGTAGAAGCATTCTATAAAGACAAATATATACACATTATGAAACGCTCCAGAGATCTTGATTATGACAACTTCAATAAATGGCATGCGTATTTCATAGCCATAGCACAAGGCTTTTTTGAAAAGTTTTACTTTGTTCATGGTAGTGCTATTTCTAGTATAATTGATACAGAATTTCACAATACTTACTTTACCCCATGGCAAGATGTCGTACCAAGTGATTATATCGAAGATTTGTATGCGAGTAGCAAACTTCAGGTCCTTTTAGTGGTGGGGCATATATGTCACCAGAACAAGTAAACCAACTTTTACATGCATATGAAAATGACAACTACATCAAAGAACTCCTAGATGAACAATTTGAAGGTAGAAAAGTAGAAGTATTACTATCTGCACTTAAATATGCAAGCAAAAACGACCAAGGTTTACTTGAAGCAGCTAAAGTTATCGATCAAAGTGAAGAACTCTTTGAAGAACCAGAGTGTTTTTCTAACGTTTTCAACTGTGACGTAATGAGTGCTGCTGTCTACACGTCAGACTTAGCTGCGCATTATGACGAAATATACAAAGGTACAGGAGACTAGTGTCTCCTGTGTATCAAGATATCATAATGACTCAACCACTACATAACAGTATCAGCGAAGAAAATATTGAAATACTTGTAAGAACATTTTACCCTCAGGTTCTCAAAGATTCTGTATTGGCGCCTTTTTTCATCGAAAAACTCGGGGATAATATCGATAGTGAAACATGGGAAGAACATCTACACTTACTTACAGAGTTCTGGCAGTTTGTTGCCTTGGGCTACGATGAGTATAAAGGCAACCCACTACAACCCCACATACTCATCGAAGGTCTAACCTACGAAGCCTTTTCTAGTTGGCTTAACCTTTTTCATCAGACCATAGACCAAGTTTATCACCCTTCAATTGGCGAATATTTTAAACAAAAAAGCAGCAATATTGCTGAGAATTTCATCAAGAAACTTGGCTTATAAATTTATTACATCTATTTACGTTTGTTAAATTGGACAAATTTTGCATGTTTCATTTTATCTCAGATAAACCCTAATGAATATACCATAGATTAACACTAAGTAACTCTTTTACAAATTTTGTTATTATGCTTGGAAGATAGAGGAATTATTGTGCTACACTATAAGCCTCTTATTTGTTTGACAATCAAACAAAACTGATATACTATGATAACATTCTTCACGTCTATGAAGTGATGGAATAGGAATTAAGAGACTTTAACTATAACTTAAGTTTCTATTTATTATAAGTATATATAATTTAAATAAGTGGGAGTTTTCTGTGGAAAAACTAGTTTTATTCATTCCTTTTATACCTATCATGATTGCTATCTTGATAGGCTTCTTAAACAAAAAAGAGCTCATGCCTAGAGTGGCTATCTTTTTTTCATCTATCGTTGCACTTTTGGGACTTTATGGTACCTATTATGTGATGAGTAGTGATGAAGTTATTTATGGTTTTGGAGGATTACTTGTTTACAATGAACTCTCTGCCATTCTCGTACCTTATGTAGCTATACTGGGTCTTGTTATACGAAAGTACTCTACAAGATACATGTGGGATGAACCTGGATATAAAAGATTTTTTATACTTTTAAACTTTATATTCTCAGCCATTTATCTTCTTGTTATGAGTAATAACCTCATCATTCTTACGATTGCATGGCAACTTATGAGTATCAGTCTTTATCTTCTTATCTCATTTAATGTTGAATCAAAATCTGCCATTAAAAATGGTGGTTGGACCATGCTTGTACATAAACTTGCAGACTTGTTCTTTATCATTGCAGTTATACTCACCTATAAAACATTTGGAAGTTTTGATTTAGCAGAACTCAGTCAAAAATGGCTTGTTGATGTCCGAAAGTGGCCCTATAGATGATTCTATGATTTATGTTATTGGCTTCTTGTTTTTATTTGCAGCGATGATGAAATCGGCCATCATGCCTTTTCACCTCTGGTTACCTTATACTTCAGAAGCCCCTACTCCTGTCTCAGCACTTATGCATGCAGGTGTAGTCAATGTGGGTGGTATCTTATTAAACAAAATGGCATTCTTGCTACTTTTAACACCTGCAGTACTGAATGTTGCATTTGTTATGGGACTTATCACTGCTGTCTTTGCATCTATTCTCATGCTTGCAGTATCAGATATCAAACGTTCTCTTGGTTACTCTACAGTCGGTCAAATGGGATATATGATCATGGAAGTAGGACTAGGTGCATTTAGTCTTGCTATCTACCATCTTATGGTACACGGTATATTTAAAGCCTCACTTTTCTTAGAGTCTGGAAGCCTTATCAATCAGGCAAGAAAAGATCCAAATATTCCAAAACGACTTTCTCATGAACTTTTCTGGAAAGAGAAACCACAATATAACAGTATCAATATGTTCCGTATGATTGCCTTCTTTACTGTATTGCCAGTAATTGTTTTCATTGGAGTAAAATTTCTACTTGGAGAAGATTTCTTCCACTTTAATGCAGCTACTCTTATACTTGCATTTGCTTGGCTTACTGGTACACAACTCTTTTTGTCTTTCTTTGAAGTATCCAAAGCAAATTCACCAAAAGTCATTCTTGCGCTTATCAGTTCCTTTATTATTGTATTGTTTACCTATGAATTTGTAGGACTAGCCCTTGAACATTTCCTCTATGGTAAAAATGGATCTCTCTTTTATGAGGTTGCTACACTTCATGTAACAGGCACAATGACCCTTCTCATGTTGATAGCCATCATGATTGTTGGTTGGTATTTTACCTATAAGCAACATTTTGTTGGCATACCTATAGGTGAGCATAAACCCAATAAATCTAAATGGCGAATATACAAGATGTTAGCAAAAGAAGGCTACATCTCAGATATGTATGTCAAATATTTCAAAATTTTTTAAAGAGGAATGTGAATGTTAATAGATTTTATTTTATTATTTTTGTTTGCGGGAGTACCATATTACGTCTTTTTTGAAAAGACAAAAATCATAGGTAAAGAAAAAATATTTCTTCTTTCCTCATTACTGGTTATTTGTGGAATGATACTTTCTTATCAGTTTCCACAAAGAGACATCAATGCCGTTTATTATCGTAGCATTTATAGCTTCGTTATTTTCTCTTATATAAAGCAAACAAAACAAATAACCTTTATAAATTGACCTATTATATACTCTTTTTTAATGCGCCTATGCTCATTATGTTTAAAACAAAAGAGAGTATTTTATATGGAATGTCACTACTTATAACACTCTTAGGTGTCTATCTGATGGGAAGATACTATGAACGTAGTTATGGAAGTGCAAACTATCAGTCTGTCAGTGGTATTACACTTGTTACACCTTATGCTGGACTTATTTTAACCATTTATTTTACAGCCTTAGCACTCTACCCACCTTTTCCAAATGCGCTATTGTTCCTAAACGGTATACTTAACTCTGATATCAATATCATGTGGTATCTCATTGTGATAGTCATATTTTTTGGAAACTTTCTTATCGCTGTGAGAGTGATGGCAAAAACAGTTTTTGGAAAACCAAATGACAATGTACACTACATTGACGTAGCACCCAAAGAGAGATGGCTACATCTAGCTATATTTATACTATTACTAGTCCTTAGTGTTGTAGGACTTCAGGAGGTACTTTCATGAGTATATTAGAAAAATTAAATGCGGTTAAAGACACCGTACCACACTATTGGCCTATAGGTGCTTTTATACCACCATAATCCTCTAAAAGGTTTTGAACATCTAAATTTTAAAGAAGGACTCGACAAAGCCCAAAGTATATTTGGGGGTAAAGTCTATATGGATCCAGACTATTATATTGCACTCTATAATGAAGGTAAAATTAAAGTCTGAACCACTAGAAAAAAACTTGCTCAGATCTCTAAAAGAAGCAAATCTTGAAAAGCATGCAAAGGATGCTAAAACATTTATGCTTGAAATAAGTCCACTGTGGAATAGTCTAAGAAGCTATGAAGACTTAAAAGTAAATGAGATAGATGAAGAACTGCATACTTATCTTGAAGAGAACTCAATCTACATGAATACATGAAGCATGGATAGAATCACTTACAAAACATATGACACTCTACGAAATACATGATGCACTCTTTGGTACAAGTGAAAAAGAACTTATAGAAAAAGATGTGATTGAATTCATTGCACGTTTTCTTGATCAACAGCAAACCACACTGAGTATGACTGATAGGGACCTTGGTATGTTCAAATACCTTCCAACTCTATGAAAATATTGACTATGTAATCGATGTAGAAGATTATGTACAAGAGGCTCTAGAAACACTGAAAGTAGAAGATGTAGAAGAATATTTCTTAACACACATACTCAAACTACATGGTTGGGCTGGATATATCAAATACCGTTCAGAAGCCAAAGACTATTTTCCACAGCAAGAGCATCCTTCAACACTCATGGACTATATGGCTATCAGATTGCATTTTGAAGTTAAAGTATATGCAAAAAGAAAAGATCAATGATTTTGATAAACTAAAAGCCTATATCAAAGACAACACTCCTTATGCCATATTAAAACTCTTACAGGCAAAAGGTAAACTGACCGGTACCTATAATGATGCTATGGAAGAGCACCAAGACTACCAAGAGATTTTAGATGCCTATGTGAAAGATGAGATCAATTTAAATTCACTACAAGTACAACTTGCAAAAAAAGAATTACCTTCACTAGATATGACACTTGTAGAATTTTCAAACTTTGCAAACTTACTGAAAAAAGAAGAAGGGTTTATTTGGCTAAAGTCTCTAGAAGACACCTATATCACTGATCATGTAGATGAATTTACATCGACGCACACTTATGATGAAAAACCTCTTTCATCTACCATATTTTGTTTAGATGTAAGATCAGAAGTCATACGTAGAAAGGTAGAAGAATCTGGTCCATACAACACCTATGGTGCAGGTGGATTCTTAGGTATTCCTATCTCCTTTGTAGAATTTGACAAAGCACATGCACTTGCACTTGCTCCTGCGAATCATCAAACCTCAAAATATTGTTTTTGAAATACCAGTTGAATCTCATGAAGATTATAATTCAAAAAAAGGTATCAACAAAACAACCAAAAAAGTCTTAAGTGATCTTAAAAACAATCCTTATACACCTTATATTATGGTAGAAGCCATTGGATGGATGTTTGGTATTAAACTTTTTGGAAAAACATTCTTTCCAGAAAAGACCAACAAACTCTTCAACAATATAAAACCTAAAAAACCAAAAACCACTTTTACACTTGATAAGCTGACAATTAATGAGATTGAAAAATATATTAGAAGACTCCATACAAACATTATCAATGAAGTGTTAACGACACAATCTGACACAGTACTTAATAAAGATGAACTCTTCGTCTTATGGGAACATCTTGTTTTTAATAAAGATTTATGCATTAAAAGCTCTCCGGATATCATCAAAATCTCTCCAGACATCATTAGTAAATTAAAGCATGCCTATCATATCACAGGTAAAGATTATACACTTCAAAAAGAAAAACTGGCTCAAGTTGGATTTACCATTGACGAACAGGTAATGTATTTAGAAAATCTGCTAAAGATGATAGGTCTTGTAAAAGATTTTCCTAAGTTTGTAACTATCGCTGGACATGGAAGTATCTCCGATAATAATCCGTTCGAGTCTGCACTTGATTGTGGTGCCTGTGGAGGTAGTATTAGCTTACCAAATGCAAGAGCACTCTGTATGATCGGTAACAAAAATGAGGTACGTGAAAAACTTAGAGAAAAAGGGATAGACATCCCTACATGAAACCAAATTTTTACCTGCCATACATATCACAACCACAGATGAAATGACATTTTATGATACAGATATACTTAAATGCTTCAAGAATTAGAACTTTTCATCAAAATGCAACAAGACTTCAAAAAAGCATCACTTGCATCTAGAGAAGAGAGAGCTTGGAATCTTACCTAATGCCAAAACACAAGAAGACCTATTCATTAAAACTATGGATTGGTCAGAACCTAGACCGGAATGGGGTCTAGCAGGCAATATGGGTGTATTTGCAGGGCCAAGAGACTCATGTAGGCATATGGAACTTAACAACAGACTCTTCCTGCACTCTTATGACTCTACCATAGACAATGAGAATGCAGATATACTTACAGGTATATTTAATGGGCCATTAATTGTAGGTCAATGGATTAACCTTGAACACTATTTTTCTACTGTAGACAACAAGGTTTATGGCGCAGGTTCAAAGGTCTATCACAATGTCGTCTCTAAAATTGGTGTCTATAACGGAAACTACAGTGATTTAAAAATAGGTCTTCCTACACAAAGTGTTTTCGAAGAAGGTGAAGCATATCATGAACCTGTACGACTACTCACCTACATGGAAGCTCCACTAGAAACAGTAGCAAAAGCTGTAGAAAACTCTGTTGCTAAAGAATTTATCTTAAATGAATGGATAAGACCAATTATTATAGACAAAGCAGCTAAAAAAGTGTACTCATATGAGTTTGGAGAGTTTATTGTCATAAAAGAACTTACATAAGGGTATAGATGGCTTCTCTCTCACCATCTGTACACTACATTGATATAGCACTCAAAGAAAGATGGTTACATCTTGCTATGTTTGCACTATTACTAGTCCTTAGTATTATAGGACTTCAGGAGGTACTTTCATGAGTATATTAGAAAAATTAAATGCGATTAAAGACACCGTACCACACTATTGGCCTATAGGTGCTTTTATACACCATAATCCTCTAAAAGGTTTTGAACATCTAAATTTTAAAGAAGGACTAGACAAAGCCCAAAGTATATTTGGGGGCAAAGTCTATATGGATCCAGACTATTACATCACACTCTATCATAAAGGTAAAATTAAAGCCTGAACCACTAGAAAAAAATCTACTAAGATCTCTAAAAGATGCAAATCTTGAAAAGCATATTGAGCATGCAAAAACTTTTATGCTGGAAGTAAGTCCACATGTGGAATAGTCTAAGAAGCTACGAAGAGTTAAAAGTAAATGAGATAGATGAAGAACTACATACCTATCTTGAAGAGAACTCAATCTACATGAATACATGAAGCATGGATAGAATCACTTACAAAACATATGACACTCTATGAAATACATGATGCACTATTTGGTACCAGTGAAAAAGAACTTATAGAAAAAGATGTGATTGAATTCATTGCACGTTTTCTTGATCAACAGCAAACCACACTGAGTATGACAGATAGAGATCTTGGTATGTTCAAAACCTTTAAACTCTATGAAAACATCGACTATGTGATCGATGCAGAAGAATATGTCCAAGAAGCTCTAGAAACACTTAAAGTTGAAGATGTAGAAGAATACTTCTTAACACACATACTCAAACTGCATGGTTGGGCAGGATATATCAAATACCGTTCAGAAGACAAAGACTACTTTGCACAACAAGAGCATCCTTCAACACTTATGGACTATATGGCTATCAGATTGCACTTTGAATTAAAATATATGCAAAAAGAAAAGATCAATGATTTTGATAAACTAGGCAGCATATATCAAAGACAACACTCCTTATGCCATATTAAAACTCTTACAGGCAAAAGGTAAACTTACTGGTACCTATAATGATGCTATGGAAGAGCACCAAGACTACCAAGAGATTTTAGATGCTTATGTGAAAGATGAGATCAATTTAAATTCACTTCAAGTACAACTTGCAAAAAAAGCATTACCTTCACTTGATATGACACTTGTAGAGTTTTCAAACTTTGCCAATTTACTTAAAAAAGAAGAAGGGTTTATTTGGCTAAAGTCTCTAGAAGACACCTATATCACTGAGCATGTAGATGAATTACATCAACGCATACTTATGATGAAAAACCTCTTTCATCTACCATATTTTGTTTGGATGTAAGATCAGAAGTCATACGTAGAAAGGTAGAAGAATCTGGCCCATACAACACCTATGGTGCAGGTGGATTCTTAGGTATTCCTATCTCCTTTGTTGAATTTGACAAAGCACATACACTTGCACTTGCTCCTGGAATTGTCAAACCTACAAAATATTGTTTTTGAAATACCAGTCGAATCTCATGAAGAGTATAATTCAAAAAAAGGTATCAACAAAACAACCAAAAAAGTATTAAGTGATCTTAAAAACAATCCTTATACACCTTATATTATGGTAGAAGCGATTGGATGGATGTTTGGTATCAAACTTTTTGGAAAAACATTTTTTCCTGAAAAGACGAAGAAACTCTTTGATGAATATGAAACCTAAAAAACCAAAAACCACTTTTACACATTGATAAACTGACCATTAAAGAGATTGAAAAATATATTAGAAGACTCCATACAAATATTATCAATGAAGTATTAACTACACAATCTGATACAGTACTTAATAAAGATGAACTCTTCATCTTATGGGAACATCTTGTTTTTAATAAAGATTTATGCATTAGAATCTCTCCAGACATCATCAGATAAATTAAAGCATGCTTATCATATCACAGGTAAAGACTATGAGGCTTCAAAAAGAAAAACTCGCACAGGTTGGATTTACTCATTGATGAGCAAGTAATGTATTTAGAAAACCTTCTAAAGATGATAGGTCTTGTTAAAGACTTTCCTAAGTTTGTAACTATCTCAGGACATGGAAGCTGTCTCTGACAATAACCCTTTTGAATCTGCACTAGATTGTGGTGCCTGTGGAGGTAGTATTAGCTTACCAAATGCAAGAGCACTCTGTATGATTGCAAACAAACAGTGAAATACGTGAAAAGCTCAAAGAAAAAGGTATAGATATCCCTAATGATACAAGATTTTTACCTGCCATGCATGTTACAACTACTGATGAAATGACATTTTATGACACAGACATACTTAATGCTGAAGAGTTAGAACTTTTTTCTAAAATGGAACAAGACTTTAAAAAAGCATCTCTGGCATCAAGAGAAGAAAGAGCCTTGGCTTTACCTAATGCAAACAAACAAGAAGATCTTTTCATTAAAACAATGGATTGGTCAGAACCTAGACCAGAATGGGGTCTAGCAGGCAATATGGGTGTATTTGCAGGGCCAAGAGACTCTTGTAGACATATGGAACTTAACAACAGACTCTTTCTTGCACTCATATGACTCTACTATAGACAATGAAAATGCAGATATACTGACTCGAATATTCAATGGTCCATTGGTTGTAGGTGAATGGATTAACCTTGAACACTATTTTTCTACAGTAGACAACAAAGTTTATGGTGCAGGGTCAAAGGTATATCATAATGTCGTCTCTAAAATTGGTGTATATAATGGAAATTACAGTGATTTAAAGATTGGTCTTCCTACACAAAGTGTTCTCACAGAAGGTAAAGCATATCATGAACCTGTACGTCTACTTACTTACATGGAAGCACCACTGGAAACAGTAGCAAAAGCAGTTGAAAATTCTGTTGCAAAAGAATTTATTTTAAATGAATGGATAAGACCAATTATTATAGACAAAGACTGCTAAAAAAGTCTACTCATATGAGTTTGGAGAGTTTATCGTTATTAAAGAGCTTTAAGTAGCTTTTTAATGATATTTTAAATTTCGGCAACATTAATCTATAAAGAAACAAAAAGAGTATTCTAATAGCTAATAAATTACTATATAATTAATTAAAAGGAAAAAAATGTATAAAATTCACATAGAAAACGAATGTAGTTGTTTTAAAAAAAGTGGATTTGAAAATGATCTTACTTATAAAGATAAAGCAGATGCGCAACAAAAAGCAAAAACAATGGAGTGCCGTATGAATCAAGAGTTCTGTCATACACACTACTTTGAAGCAGAAGATAGAGGTGATGAGATCGTCATACGAAGTGTAGTTCGCGCAGACTTTGAAGATGATGATGACGACTATTGATCTTCTCTAGTCTCATCTTTCCCGATGAGGCATTAAAACCTTCTATCCTTGAAGGGAAAACTTAGGTACCATCACAAAATCAAAGTTATCTTCTAAGGCTAGCGATGGTTTTGTCTATATCCATCCCAATCAGTACTAAAAATGAACTTTTGATCTCTCCATCATATTTATCATAATGCACATCCCCAAAACTACTATTGGCTATCATCGTGTCTTCAATATCACTGAGTTTCACTATCCCTTTGGCACGGTATATATTACTAGGCAATGTTGTAATAAACTTATCTAAAACATCAAACGTTGTATCTTTAATATATATTGTTTTTGATATGAGAGCATTACTAGATTTAGCTGCTTTCTCTACATCATCAAGACTTTCAATCTCACCTAAAGAAATATCTTCAAATATCTCTCTACCAAGTTCCCCATATGAGGTTTTCATAAAAAAATAATTTTTAAATATCGGTACACCTGTAAGTGTATTTTTAATATTATATTTTTCTTTAATCACTGTAATATCGTTTTGCAGTACTTCTAGCTCATCTGCGGTTACCAAATCACTCTTATTTAGCACAAGTATGTTTGAACCACCTATTTGATACTTGAAGATATCTTCATGCATATAGGTTTTACAGTTCTTACTATCTATAACACATATAATACCCTCTACAGCGATTCCTAGTGTATTTAATGAGTAATATATAGGAAAGGGTTCACTAGCACCTGAAGTCTCTACAAAGAGTATCTCTGGGTCATATTTTGCTACTATCTCTTGAACACCACTCTCAAACTCTTCAGCCAATTGACAACAGATACAACCTTCAGAGATTTCAAGCACTTCTGAGTGTACATTTTTAAGTATCGTACTGTCCACCCCAATGTCACCAAATTCATTAACAATAATAGCTATTTTTTTATCTGGAAAATGTTGCTTTACACTATTAGTCAACATGGTTGTTTTACCAACACCTAAAAAACCTGTGATTACAAAAGAAGAAATCATACTTATACCTTAAAAATTAATATGTGAGATTGCATAAAGAAGATAAATGCTAGAAAAATACAACGTGATATATTTTTATAGTATTTATGAAGGTAGACACTGTACGCAAAGCACAGTGTATTAAAACAATTAAAGTGACTCAAGCATAGGCTCAAGTCCTACTTCTTTTGCCCACTCAGCTGTCATATCATAAGCAGCAGATGCAGTTTCAAGGTTTTTCTCAATCAAGTCCATTTTTTTCTTAAACTTTTTCTCAATTACAGAGTCAAGTGTAGCAGTACCACCAGAAGCAGTATATTTTTTAAGGAATCTATCTTTGATACCTTCTTCAATAGCAGGTTTACCGATTATACCTAGTGCACCAAACAATGCACCTAGCATAGCCATGTTCGTTGCAAGTTCAGTTCCTGCAAGATCTATAGCAAATTTAGTAAAGTCTCTTGTTAAAACTTTTACATTCTTAGACTCTAAGAAAATCTCTATCATGCTTAGTTAAAAGATCATGATCACTGTTAATGATTACAAGACCATTTTCTTTAATACCTGCATAAAAAGGCATAGTGTATGATTTACCCATAGTAATAACTTGTGGGTGATAAATCATAACAATATCAGGATAAATAACTTCCCCTCTATCATAAATAGGTACAGTTCCTATTCTTGTATAACTTTCAGAAGGTGCCATTCTTTTTTCAGCACCAAAGAAAGGATTTGAAACTGCATAGTAACCTTCAGTATCAGCAGCAGTTGCAGCAATGTGTGCTGCAGTAACTGCTCCTTGTCCACCAAGAGCAGGCATTCTAATTTTTATTGAATCTTTAGCCATTAATAGAAGTCCTTCCTTCTTACATTGTTTCAAGTATTCTTCCGCTTCAGGTGAAACATATTTAAAATCAAATAAATCTATCTTTATCTTGCTCTTTCATTTCCCATAGACCTTCATTTGCAGCCAAACCAATTTCAAGAATACAAGGTGTATAAAGATGGATATATGTTGGTCCAATTTCTCTTGCAATCAATACAGCTTCTCTAAGTACTTTTGCTACTTTTTTAGGTGCAGATGCTGTAAGTTTAACAGAGTACTGACATCCTGAAGTTACAGCTAAGTTCCCACATAGGTACTTTATCAAAAACTTTACCTTTTGGCGCCATTTTAAAGACTTGACCTTTTGGAGTTGAACCACTTTCTTGTCCACCTGTGTTTGCATAAACTTCGTTATCAAAACAAATAGTAGTGATTTTTTCTTGTCTAAAGAATGACTGTAAAGTATAATCTAGACCAATATCAACAGTTGCACCATCACCAGCAAGTACAACAACATCTTTTGTTTTATCAGGAAATCTCCAATCTAAAGTTCTTTTGATACCTGATGCAACAGCATTTTGGTTACCAAATAGTGAATGCACAGTATGAAGTGCAATATGTGGGAACATCAAAGAAGTACATCCTGTAGAGTTAACAATAATTGTCTCTTCCGGTGTAGGAAGTGCTGCCAAAATATATCTAAGTGCAGCTGCCTCAGGACAACCTGCACATAAAGAGTGCTCTTCTAGTATCTCTTTTTTATCTGTGAGATCATTAATACCACGTTTATCTAACCTGACGACGCCATGTTGCATTATCCTCAAGATCAAGAATCTCTTTAGGCATGATGTCTCTAAACTCTGGATTAATTTTGTAAATATCTACTGACATATTATGCCCCTTTCTTTACATCAATGTTTTCTAGTACTTCTCTGAAGTATAGCTTCAACAGGCATACTCATACCACCAGCAACTCTAGGTCTACCAACAATTTTGGCTTCTGATTTACCATAAAGTGATTGTGTTACTTCTTTATCTAGCCAACCTACAACATTAAACTCAGGTACAAAAATGTATTTAGCACTTTTTGTAGCTTCTAGAAGCTCATCGTGTGGGAATGGTCTGATAGTTCTTAATTTAACCACTTTTGACTTAATACCCATTTTAGTAAGTTCTCTGTTTGCTTCTTTTGCCTGGTGAGATGCTGTACCACAAGCAACAAATACAATCTCTGCATCTTCATCACCAGTTACATGTACTAAACCTTTTAGATAGTGTTTAGCATAAGGTCTAGATCTTTCTACAGCCGATCTAACTTCCCACTGCCAAGAAGCATGTGTTGCGTAAGAAATGTAGTTAGATTTCATAACAAATGGATCTCTTAAGAATCTTCCTGGAGGCATCTCTGAATCTATTGGAGGCAGTGGTGCTTTATATGGGTCATAAGGCTTTAATGCGATATCATCATCTGGAAGCATTACTGACTCTCTTGTGTGAGATACAAAGAAACCATCAACAACAGTTACGATTGGAACATGAACATCTGGCATTTCTGCCACTGTAAATGCTGCAATAGTCATGTCAAATAATTCTTGAACATTTTCTGCATACCAAATCATACAACCAGTCTCAAGCATAAATGATACTTCCAAGGTTATCTGGTTGAATAGTTAGTGGTGAGTTAATACCTCTTGCCATCAAAATAAGTTGACATGGAATTCTAGTACCTGACCACATTGGAAAGTTTTCCATTGCTCTAAGTGTACCTGGTCCTGAAGTAGTTGTAACTGTTCTAGCACCTGCCATTGCACAACCTGCAACTTCAGACATAACACCAAATTCATTTTCCCCTCTAAAGTATGTACCGACATACCCCTCTGCCCACAATTCACCAATAAGGTGAGCCGCTTCTGACTGAGGTGTAATAGGATACGATACTGATGCATCTACTGTACATCTTTTCATGGCTTCTTTAGTCACTTCTGAACCTGTCATAAAGTGCTTTGTTCTAGGTGCTTCAAAGAGCAAATAATCAGTCGAAACCATCGTTTGTCCTGACCAGTTCTTTTCTTCCTTTCATATTTTTTATACTCATAGTAACCTCCTAATCTCTATTTTCCAAGCTCTTGCTTTACTTCTTTAGCAATTTCAATAAATCTTGCCAAGTCTTCAGCATGCTGATCTCTAATAGTAGCCATTGCATCTTCATGTCCTGAAAGTGCACACATACCAACTGTATAACAGTCTGTTTCTGATCTAACGATTTTTAATGCAACATTTGCATAATGACAGTGAACACCAATAAATATACATGCTTTAATTTCATTATGCCATATTGTCAAGTTGGGGTGGTTAGGATTTATCTCTACTTCAGGATCAATCTTAGGATATTTTGGTCTATAATCATACATAGGTATCATCTTAGCATTTAAAACTTCCGACATCTCTTTGATTAGTGTTGCTTTTTTCTTTGCTTCTTCACTCCAGGCATACAATACTTGTGGCCCTGGAAATATAGTAGCATTTGTCACTTGTTAGCATTACTCTAGCAATTTCTCTCATTGCCACTTCTTCATCAACTATTTCAGTTAATAACATTGCTTTGCCTTCAGGTGGTGTAAGTAAACCATCGTAGGTTGCTACCGGATATGGTGCATAATAAGCGGGACCTAAATTAGCCATTTTTTCTCCTAATATTACCTTTATTCAACTTTTATGCCATCTGCATAAACTTTATCTTCATTTCTACTAACCTATGAAGATAAAGTTTACGCACATGACAAGAAAGTTGTTACTTCTGCCAAATTAAACAAAAGTGATTTAACTTCTATGTGGGGAAATAATCACCCCACAAAAAAGTTTACGCTTCTTCCGTGTTAACCATTACCATTTCTATACAATCTCTACTGAGAAGGTCAGAACATACGTATACACAAATTGCACAACCTTTACATCTGTCTTCATCAACCCATGAAGTTTTATTTGCCTTGTCAAACATTAACGTGTTAGCCTCTGGACAGTAGAGCGTACACATGTTACAGTTGTGTGTTGAACACATATCAGAATTTACTTTTGCTACATAATACATTATTTTTCCTTTTTTTATACTTCTAAATTAATTATTAGTTTGTCACTGCTTAAATCGATAGAGTTTGCCAATTCGAAAGTAGCATTAATTACTTCCATGTTTTTTGCAAGTAACTCTTCTTTTTTCTTAAACTTTTTCTCAATAGCTGAATCTAGTGATGCTGTACCACCTGAAGCAACAAATGAGTTACCTAAAAATCTTTCTCTTACGGCTGCTTCAATATGACTTTCGTCAACAAGTTCTGTCAATCCAAGTACCATACCCATCATTGCCATGTTTGTTGCAAGCTCAGTACCAGCAATTTTAAGTGCTAGTTCTGTAGCATTAAATTGAACTACTTTAGCATTAAGTCTTGTAAGTACTGCAATATCTTCAGGCTCAAGTACATCTACATCTGTGTTAATGATAACTAAACTGTTAGGTTTCAAACCAGTATAAAAAGGCATTGTATATGACTTACCATGTGTTACAACTTGTGAATGGTAAATCAAAATAATATCAGGATAAACGACTTCCCCAACTTCATAGATTGGCTCAGAAGATGCTCTTACGTAAGCTTCAACAGGTGCCATTCTTTTTTCAGAACCAAAAAATGGTACCAAAGAAGCAAATTTACCAGCATTATCCATAGCAGATCCAAGGATGTGAGCAGAGGTAACAACCCCTTGTCCACCAAGCCCTGATATACGCATGTTATATCTTTTTTTATCTGTTGCCATATTAGCTTACCTCTCTTTTCTTTTTAGATTCAATTTGAGCAAATAACTCTTTTGCTTCATCTGTCATGTATTCTTCAAATGCAAAACGACCTTTTTCCATCTCTTTTGCATCTCTAAATACATCTGGAGTTGGAATAGAATACTCAATATTACATGATGTATAAACATGAATAAACGTAGGTCCAAGGTTTCTAGCTGCAAAGATTGCTCTTCTGATCGCTTTAGCAGACTTTGTTGATATTTGTCGGTGACATTTTAACAACATAGACACATCCAGCAGTAATTGCTAGTTGCATTGCAGGCATTTTTCCAAAGTTTTTACCTTTTGGAGACATTTTAAGAACAGCACCTTCAATACTCATACCAGACTCTTGTCCACCTGTGTTACCGTAAACTTCGTTGTCTAGCATGATTGTTGTAAATCTTCTCACGTCTGAACCATGCATGCATAGTCATAGAGAAACCGATATCCATCATACCACCGTCACCCGCAATAGTGATAACATCTTTCTTTCTATCTGGGAATCTTAATCTAAATGCACGTGTTAATCCAGATGCCATTGCATTTTGGTCACCGTAGTTACCATAAATAAAAGGTACCGCAGCTTGAGAAATAGCAAGTCTACCACAACCGGCTGTACCGATTGTTACTGTATCTTCAGGGTTTGGAAGTGATGCAAAAATGATCTTAATATAATAAGCCATCCAACATCCAGAACACATTGGGTGCTCTTCGACTAACTCTTTGTATGTACCCATATTTTTAACGCCTACTTCTGAGTAGTCTTTACCAAATGGACCGTAATCTACCAATTCGACATAATCTTTTGGTAAATATCTCTTAAATTTTGACGCTGGAATCATATATCTTAAACTCATTGTATATCCTTTATGCTTGTAATGCTATAGAGATTCCATACCAAGAGCAATATAAATCTTGCTCCATAATCAATTCAACAGGTAATGTCATACCACCATATACTCTTGGACCTTCATAAACAATACCACCATTTGGTATAGCTGCTTTAATCTCTTTAGACAACCATCCAATAATGTTATGCTCAGGAATGATAACTGTTTTTGCATCTTTTAATGCTTCACATGATCTCATCAGTTGGGAATGGTCTGATCGCTTTTACTTTAACGAAACCAACACTCAATCCCTCTTCTTGAGCAATATCTGTTTGCTTCTCTTGCTTGTGCAGCTGCACATCCTGATGCAACAATCATTACATCTGAACCTGGATTAATCACATCAATTGGTCCACCAAGATATTGGTAGATATATTTCATTGATCTTTTGTTTGAATCCCAAATCTCTTGTTGCCATACTGAGTGAATCAGGTAAGACATAAAGTTTGATTTTTGTACAGGTGCATCTCTTTGGATTCTTGCTGGTGGCACTTCGTTGTCCATTGCTGGAACTGGTGCAGCATATGGATCCAGGCTCAGAGAATGCCAATTCTTCTGACATCATCTCCACGTAACCTTTTGCGTGTGTTACAAAGAATCCTTCTGTTGATACTGATACTGGAATATATACATCTACTTTTTCAGTAATAGCAAATGCTGCTAATGTAAAGTCAAATGTATCTTGCTGATTTTCAGCATGTAACATAATTATACCACTGTGCATCAAATATGCCATTTCGATGTTATCTGGCTGAATAGAAAGAGGTGCATTAACAACTCTTGTAAGTACACCTAGTACACATGGTACTCTGTGTCCTGGCCATGAAACAATTGCTTCAAGTCCTCTTAAAAGTCCTGGTCCTGATGTTGCTGTAAACAAACGTACACCTGCTCTAGCCGCACCTGCGATGGCAGACATTGTACCAAGCTCTTCTTCTGCTCTGTAGTACTCTTTAATGTGACCTTGCGCGTAAATATCACCAACAAGGTGCATTACTTCTGACTGTGGTGTAATAGGATATGCAATTGCCATATCAACACTTGCTCTTTTAACAGCTTCTGCCATTGCCTGAGCACCAGTAATAAAATGTTTTTCTCTCGGAGCCTCATTTAAAAGGTAATCCATATCTTACTAATGTTTTATTTAAACTCATTTATCTCTCCTAATCTTATTCAACGTCTGCAACGTGTTCACCTTTTCTACTCATGATGAGACTTCTGTACTCACCATAATCAGCAGGCGTAAGTGATCCCCAGTCCTCTTTTGGTAAAGATGGATTTTCTGGTGGCATTGTTTTTGTCCATTCGATACCTAGCTCATTTCTAACTTCAATAATGATATCTCTAAATCTAAGAACATCAGATGCATGCACGTCTCTAATAGACGCCATAGCTTCTTCGTGACCCATGAATGCACACATTGCTACTGTATAACAATCTGTACCAGCTCTAATCATTCTTAAAGTAAGGTTTGCATAGTGACAGTGTACACCAATGAAAACACATGCTTTAATTTTGTTATCTAGAATTGTTAGATTTGGGTGGTTTGGATTGATTTCAGCCTTAACATCAATCTTTGGATATTTAGGTCTATAATCTGGCATTGGAATAATTTTACAATTTGGAATCTCTGCTGCCATGTCCAAAATAGCTGCTGATTTTTCTGCAACATCATCTTTCCAGTCCCATAAAACTTGTGGTCCAGGGAAGATTGTTGGGTTATCCATCGTAAGTAGTGCTCTAGCAGCATCTCTCATCGCCTCTTCTTCCTTCAACTATGTTACCGTAAAGTAACGCCTTACCTTCAGGTGAGAGTTCTACACCCATAGATGGTGCCGAATGTGGCATATAACCTACCGGACCAACTGTCTATTTTCTTTGACATATTTGATTCTCCTTAATAAATGTTATCAAACAATTAATTTGACTTCAGCGTATAAGCTAATGCATCCTATCTAAAATATATCTACAATCCCATAAAAAAGGCTGTATTTACATTTCAAAACCCAACAAGTGTGTAATATAGTAATGATAACTTACTCTATATACCGCTGATTCTTACATAAAAACTAAGACTAGATGTATAATTCACATTTAGTCTTAGCCATCTCAACATTTATCACTTAAAATGTTTTTTGATGAGTCTACTTTTATTCATAGACCTTATATTACCAATTTAATCATATTATATTAAAGAGGCATTAATCTAGCCTATATCTAAATATAGTTTGTATTTTTTGTGTATATTCTTCACACATTATATCTGCATCGTGAGGTGCAATTATAGTCATATATTGCTCTTTTAATTGCTTTATAATGACTCTATATAACTTAGGCTAATGAGCTTGTAGAAGCTAACATATCACAACAGATTTCACTTCTGTAAACTCTTCAAGCGCCCACTTTGGTCCTTCGCGCCCTACGCCGGAAAGCTTAGAACCTCCATAAGGCTGTACGTCAAAACGTAGTGTCGGTATGTCATTGATAACCACACCTCCACACTGAGCATCTTCTATAAATCTTTGTGTAAGTCTCAAGTCATTAGTAAAGATAGAAAACTGTAATCCATAAGGAGAGTTATTCATCTTCTCTATAGCTATGTCATAAGTGGGTACTTTGACCAAAGAGACTATAGGAGCGAAGACCTCTTCACAGATGATTTTCATATCGTCTGTCACATTTGCCATAACTGTGGGCAAAAAGATATCCTCCTCTTGTCCTCCACCTGTGAGTGCTATGGCACCTTCCTCTATTGCTGAGGCTACCCATCCATTCGCACGTTTAAGTGACTCTTCATCTATAAGTGGGCCTAGAAAAGTCTCTTCCTCATAGGGGGAACCTACTTTGAGTTTAAGCGTCTCATCTGCCATGTACTTTGCAAACTTATCATATACGTTTTCATTTACATAAATACGCTGAAGTGAAATACACACTTGCCCAGAGTTATAAAAAGCGCCAAATGCACAGCGCTTTGCAGCTAACGCTAAATCTGCTGATGCATCTATATAAGTTGCGGCATTACCACCCAACTCTAGACTCACTTTTTTGATACCTGCTTGTTTCGTGATGATGTTGCCTACAGGGACGGAACCGGTGAAACTAATAACCCTGGGGATGTCAGAAGTAACCATCGCAGAACCTACCTCAGCATCGCCATATACGACAGAAAGCGCATCCTTCACTGCATACTCAGACTCCACAAAAAGCTTGGCAAACATGTACGCTACCATTGGTGCTTCAGGGGTTGGTTTCAGTACTACTGTATTGCCCGCACCTAACGCTGGAGCTATCTTATGCGCTACTAAATTGAGAGGAAAATTAAACGGAGTGATACACGCTACCACTCCCACAGGCTCACGCCTAAAGTAGGCTAACGTTCTTTTGCCACTGGGCATGACATCTGTTGGTATGGTCTCACCATGTAAGTTTACCAATTCCATAGCCGTCAAACGAATGGTTTCAATACAACGTTCTACCTCAATACGAGAAAAGGCTATAGGTTTTGCTACCTCCTTAGCTAACATCAAAGCAAAGTCTTCTTTTTGCTCTGCTAGTTTTTTTGCGACATCTTCCAACCATAAAATACGCTGAGAAAGGGGAGAATTTGCTGCTGACTTGGTAGCTGATCTTGCAATCAAGAGCGCCTTTTTCGTATCTTCTACATCACACAAGGGTGCAGAGCTCACTACTTTACCATCAAAAGGACTTTTCCGTTCCTGCTGTGTTTCTTTTGTCTCTTCAGTAGAGCCAAAAAAGATTTTTGCCTCTGCGACTTCTAACTTTCCGTCCATAATTGCAAACATCACTCAACCTTTTATAGATTTTTTGTGATAATTGTACCAAATATGCCATTAATACACTCTATTGACCTACACTTGATCTACATCATATTTGATGCACATATTTTTCATTATAATACTTTCTAACAACCTAATATAAAGGAATATCATGCAATATCCAAATTTTTATGACGAAGTCAAAAGCATTGTACTTTATGATGCTCTGAGTGACTTTTTAGGTGCAATCGATGGAGGACAAGTTGAGATAACATATTTAGATTGTGTGAAGCAAGCTGGTCACTCATGTCCAACCGTTGCAGGTGCATACCTTATGGCATGTAAAGGGCTTGAAGTACTTTATCCCGAGACATTACCTCAAAGAGGTTTCATACATATGTCGATGAGAGACTCCAAAGATGAGGGTGTCACTGGTGTTATTTCCAATGTGATTTCTTTTGTAGTGGGGGCAAATGACACGAGTGGATTTAAAGGTATTCAAGGTAACTTCCGTAGAGACAACCTCCTCACCTATAATATACCAATGCAAGGAGAAGTAACCCTGA
Organism: Sulfurovaceae bacterium; assembly: GCA_963698695.1. GTDB lineage: Bacteria > Campylobacterota > Campylobacteria > Campylobacterales > Sulfurovaceae > Sulfurovum. The sequence goes on from CAVORT010000003.1 coordinate 287,917, forward strand.
CCAGACTAGATACCCATCAATCCGTCACGATGACCTATGATCCTTCTGTCATCCCTGTAGACGAAAGAATGATGCCACTCATGGGCAAAAACCTACGAAATGTTTCTTCAGATGAAGAAAAAAAACTTTTTAGAACATTATGGCAGGAACGTGTAAAAAAAATACTGCTTTCAACACAGCTATGGGATAAGTTAATCACTGTTAATACATAAAGTTCTAAGAAAATACATAAACGGCAGATATCTATGTCTACAATGGAGATTTCTCCTGTATTTTACCCGTGAGGTGCTCACTCTGTACCTTGTTGTTCAGATTGCTCTTTTTGTGCTTCTATCTCTGCTTCATATGCCATAATCTGTTGACGTATTTCATTTATTTGCGTAGGAGAGACGTTGTCTTCAGTTGACCATGCAACTTCAACTTCTCCACCATACTCTTTACCCATTGTCTCTACTTTTTGAGCGTATTCATTGATATCTAAACAAATGACGCTCTCTTGTTCTTCATTTTCTTTTTTCATCGTGTCCCTTAACTCTATATACCAACGTCCCATAGGATTTGTTTTGATGACTGACTCTATCACTACCATCTATACGCCTCCTTTAAAATCTTTCTTTTTTAAGTCACCGTTATAGATGATGTCACGTACATCTATGCTGTCCATATTGAGCATGTCTGGTACAACATCTGCTTCTTCAAGCTCCTTAATCGCACCCTCTAACTCTTCTTGATAGGTTTGCATCATATCAGCTGCTAAAACACCTTTGGTCTGTTGAATATGCACGAGTTTTTTTATCTCTTCTTCCACTCCTGAACCTTCTACTGTAACGATCATCTTTCCTTTTTCCTCGTCACCAAAATGATACTCACACATACCACTGGACTCCAAGTCTTCTTTTACTGCATCATAATTTTCCGGTTTTACCTGTACGACTATACTTGATATATTCATTTTATGCTCCTTCTATGTTTTAATTGTATCTAAACTATCTGTTCTATGATTTCTAACTGTTCATCTGTCACATACATCACCACACGTGAACACTTCTCTTCTTTTTTTTTCAATCCATCGTAACGGTTTTGCATTTTAATCTGTGTCACTGTATCGACGGGTGTACGAAGCGATTTGTATTCTACTAATTCACCATCTTTATACACTCCTGATACATTTGCATGTACCCAATAGTAGCCATTATCTTTACGTTTGTTCTTGACAATACCCTGCCAACTCTCTCCACGTTTTAATGTCTCCCAAAGATCTTTAAAAACAGACTTTGGCATATCTGGATGCCTGACGATATTATGGGGTTGCCCTATTAATTCATCTGCTTCATAGCCACTGATCATTGCAAATGTCTCGTTCACATGAGTGATAACTCCTGTCAAGTCTGTTCTTGAAATAATCAGTTCATGTTCAGGTACTTTTGTCTCTATAAACATATCATATGAAGTATCCATTTTGATTCCTTTTAATTAAGTTTCCACATCATCACTGTGTTATCACCACTAGATGAAAAAAGAGTCTCTTCATCTTTAAAAAGTATCACGCTAAGTGTACTTTTTTGTCCTTGAAGCTCTGCTATTTTTGACTTGCTTGATCTTTTATAAATACTAATGTAGTTCTTCTCATCCATAGCAAAAGCTACTTGTTTAGCACTCGGACTCAGTCCTGTTGCATAAATGAGAAAAGAACCCTCTATGTAGTCTCCTTTTCCCTTCCGTACATCATAGAGTGCGCCTCTTCTATCTTGTCCTGCTCCAGAGACGATACCTTGTTTGAAGTCCACTTTATAGACATTGTCGACATTCACACTTTTAAGTGTGTTTAACACTTTACCTGTATGTGTATCGATGACATTGAGTACACCACTTTCGCAGGCAAATACTGCTTGTGACTTATTTTCATTAAGTGCAAAGTCTGAAAACTTTGATTCACTTAACTGTACACGGAAAAGTTCTTTTTTACTTTTTATGTCAAACAATATGGCTTCATTGGAGAGGAGTCCAATTAAGATCTGTTCTTTATTGATAAACCTTGCTTTAATGGCTGCCATTTTATCTGTATGGCTTAGAAGTTGGGTGGTTGACATTATTTTCATGTATCCACAAATTTGCGTATCCGCCTTTTCCACTGTCACTTACCAGTAGATACCTGTCGTCAATTTTATCTACAGAGAAGACACGAGGGGGTATGATGTCACCTACAAAATCTTTGACTGGAGGGAGTACTATAGTGTAACTAAAAACCTTTGCCTCGTAGTCATACACTTGTAACACACCATTGTCTGTACCTATGAGTAGTTCTTTGTCTCTTAGTACCATGTCTTTAGTTGTACCGTTAACACTTATCTCTTGTACCGGTGTGAGTACATTGGCACTTATATACACCACACTAAGGAACAGTACTATAAAAATCTTTTTCACGTTAACTTTCCTTCTAATGTACTTAGTACCATATGCAGCAATACCTTCTTGATTTAAATCTGTTTTAATACCATACAGGTCAACTTCAGAAAGGTAAAAATCTTCTATGTGCTTATGCTCTTTTAAACCTTTTACCATCTCGACAATGGATTTTTCACCCACAGCTTCTTGTAACATCTCTGTCACATAAATTAAGAAGTTAAAATCTTCTGGATTCATGCCATCAAACTCATCGGTATCGTCATCATGATAGTTTTCGTCTATCACTAAAAGATGTCTTACCTCTATGCATCTTCCAGTAGTCTTTTAAAAATCTTTGGATAGTTTTTTCAGTTCTATGGTCAAGTTCTTTACTCCGTTTCAGTGTTGATCATTGCCATAGGGATGACATCATAATCTATGGCTTGTGTGGGACAACGCCCTAAACAAAAACCACAACCTGTACATCTGTCCATGTCAATGACCGGATTGAATAATCCATTAAAAAGTATAGCATCATCAATGCAAGGTTCTTTACAGGAAAAACATATCACACCATGATGTGCCACACAGCCTTCTGTAGAGATACGAAATGTCGCATTGAGTTGTTCTGAAGTATGCACGTGATTTCCAGACTCAATACATTTGGTTCACAAGCACTTGCACAATCTTCACAAAAGGTACAACCGCTTTTAGCAAATTTAAGCATTGGTGTGCCATCACCACGTATCAAAATGATTTCTTCATCACAAGAAGCAACACATGCTTTACTCTCACATATGACACACTCGCTCTGAAAAAGAGATTCGTTTAAACCATAAGGAGGTCTTACCACTAAGGGTAAAGCCTCTTCTTTTGGAGTCTGAAGGTTTTCTAAACACATTTAGAAATTCACGACGTGATGCCACTATTACTGACCTTCCATAAAAGGCGTTTTTTCTTCTACTTCATAATCTATGCCTTCATTCATATGATCCATTAAAGATGAATGTGCTTTATCACTTTTATCACCATAATCTGGTCTAAAGGTATTTGCCACAGAGGTTTCCATTTTGGACTGTGGTGCATGACACTGTGTACAGTTAAAACGTCCTTGATATAAAGTATCTGTTACTGTTGTTTCTGCTATTTCTATATCTGAAGTATTTGACAATGTACTTCCTAAAACTTGACCTTCTTTGAGTACCATGTCTCCCTTCATAGAGGTATGTGGTCTATAATTTGTGAAGTGTGTTGGAGGAATAGGAGTGGAACCCACCGAAGGTGCAATTTCTGGCATATGACACCCAAGACACTGATTGTTCATTTTTGTAATAGGCAGTAATCCTTCTACAGAGTGTGGTATCATCGGTGGAGCATCTTTATACGCTCTTTCAAATTTGGTAGAAGCCCCTGGTGCAGGTCTATCATAATCAGCTTTATCCCCATGAGTTGTCTCTTCGCTGTAAAGGTCTGTTTTTCTAAGTCCCATAGATTTTTCAGAAACAGATTTTTTACTATTTAAGTCTTCATGTTGAATACGTAAATTATCTGAAGCACCTTCATTCAAGATTTACATAGGTTCCCCCTGCTGCTGCTACGGCTGCTGCTGCTGCAAATGTAGTTGCTTTTTCAGTTTGCGCACCTGCATCTATCTTGATGAGCAAAGACATTGCTTCGATGTCTACATCACTAAGATGTTTCACCTGTGATTCCATCAACGCTTTCATAGTATCACCATACGTACCGTTCTTATACCCTTTAAGTGAATTCACTATCTCTTTAAGAGACATATCTTTGACTATCTTTGATTTACCCAGTGCCATTTTTTCAAAATGCTGTCCATGACATCCCGCACATGCAGCAATACTTACTGCTGCATATGTACTTGAAGTTGCCAATAAAGCACCAAGTGCTACAGTTTTTATTAATTTTCTCATTTTCTTCCTCCAAATTACTATTTTAAATAATTGCGTATGTGAAAGCGTAAAGCTTCATCATCACACACATCTACACATCTTCCACAATTTGTACACTGCTGCCATAGAGACAACTTCACTGCGTTTTCCTATCATATTGAGCACTTGTGTTTCAGGACAAATTTCTTTACATTTCATACAAAGTGTACAATTATCACTGTTATGCGTTACTCGGATAAAGACTATATTTACCTATGATTGAGTGCACGCCCCCTAAAGGACAGATATGTCCACACCAACCATTTTTAAGTACAAAAAGATCAAAAAGAAAGATTGCCACTAGCAACCCTGCTCCTGCACCAAAACCAAAGATCACCCCACGATTTAAGATCGTAATAGGAGAGATGATTTCAAATGCAGCTAAACCACTGACAAAAGAAACGATCAACGCTAGAACAATCATGTAATATCGTATATTACGGCTCATCCAGACTTTTTTCTCTATCTTATCTATGTAAAGTTTTCGTCTAAACCAATTTGCAGCGTCTGTAACCATATTAACCGGACAGACCCAAGAACAAAATGCCCGACCTCCGATGATGCCGTAAAAGAGTGCGATAATAATCGCACCCAATATCACATCAAACGAAAGTAGCACACCAGATGCAAGTATCTGCAAAACAGCAAAAGGATCACTCAAAGGTATCGTCCCCAAAACAGAAGAACTTGAGAGTGTCCCTGAGAGTATCTTCCATCCGTAGGCATTGGCACCAAAATACAATACCAACAAGGTGATTTGTGTTATTCTTCTAAGGATAAGATATTTAATATTACTCAAAATCTACTCCTTCGTTCAAATAGTCAGCCGCTTCTTGATCACTTCTTTTCGTTTCTGTTGTTACATCTTTTGCATCACGGTTTACTACTCTTTCCTGATCTTTTTTATCCCAACCTTTAACATAATGATCACCTGGATACCCAAGTGCCACTTCTCTAGGCTGGATAAAAATAGCCGGCTTTTCTGTCACGCATGCATGCTCACACAGCCCACATCCTGTACACACATCCATATTTATCGCTGGTTTCAAAAAAGCATGCTTTCCTGTCCGCTCATTTCTACCATATTCCAACGTAATAGCTTCATCCATCAGTGGACATGCACGATAACAGGCATCACACTGTATACCCCAAAATGCAATACACGCATTGGGCTCTACTACAGCAATCCCCATATCCATCATCTTAAAATCAAGTTTGCCACTTGTATTGGTGACAGAAGCTAAATCGAGTGCGCCTGTTGGACAAACGGGGACACAAGGAATATCATCACACATATAACAAGGTACATCCAAAGGTTTAAAAAATGGCGTACCGATGGTCACATCATCTTTGGCTTTTGCCATTTTAAGTGTAGAAGGTCTAGGTTTTCCTGTCTCTTTGTCAATATTACTCGAACGATTTACACACGCTTCTGCACACAAACCACACTTGATACATGCACGTAAAAAATTCTCTTCATCCACTGCAGCAGGAGGTCTGAGGGTCAAAGGTGAGCCTTTTGCCTTGTCAGCATAACCAGCCCACACCAATCCTCCCATCAATCCCAAACCAGCATTGTGCGTTATACTGGTAAAAAATTTTCTTCTCTCACTGATCTGAAGCTTTTTGATAGTGCTCACAAATATCCTTTTTCTATACTTTCGTCAATTTAACCGCACATTTTTTGAAGTCTGTCTGTTTTGACATAGGACATGTTGCATCCAGACAAACTTTGTTAATGAAAACTTTTTCATCAAACCAAGGGACAAACACAAGCCCTTGAGGTACTCTGTTACGTCCTCTTGTCTCCACTCTGGCTTTTACTTTTCCACGACGTGAATCAACCCAGATAAGCTCACCCTGTTTGAACCCTTTTTTCTTTGCATCTTGTGGGTGTATATAACACAATGCTTCAGGAACTGCTCTGAAAAGTTCAGGAACTCTCATCGTCATCGTACCAGAGTGCCAATGTTCAAGTACTCTCCCTGTACATAACCAAGTATCATACTCTGAATCTGGCATTTCTGGTGGATCCATGTATGGTCTGGCAAAGATCTTCGCTTTATTTTTAAGCGATTTTTTGTTTTTGTCTTTGATTCCCTGAAGGTCACCTTGAGGCAATGCTTTAGCCAATGTCCCATAGAATGCAAAGTCTGTTGCACCCGTTTCTTTGGCGGCTTTAGCTGCATACGGGTCATACTTCACATTAAATCGCCACTGTGTTTCTTTACCATCCACCACTGGCCATTTAAGTCCTCTGACTTTGTGATACACTTCAAATGGTGCAAGGTCATGGGCATGTCCTCTACCAAACGATGCATATTCTTCAAAAAGGTACTCATGAATCATAAATCCATAGCCCTTCCATGGTTTACCATCTGAACCGAGTACATTTCTGCTATCACCACGTGATTCAGTATCATCATATCCTGCTTGTGGGAACTTGTCATTCAACTTGTATGATTTTGCTTTTTTATTTGCAAAAAGCACTTCATACATGGTTGTGTCTGGCGTGAATCCTAATTTCTTAGCATCTTTGATGACATTTGGAAGTTTGGCACCATTTCGAAGCGTAGATTCACCCCATACATCTTTAACAGTAAATCTTTTAGAAAGTTCTACCCACTGCCATGTATCAGACATCGCGTCTCCTACTGGAAGCACTTGTTGTCTCCAGTGTTGGGTACGACGTTCTGCATTTCCATAGGCACCCCATTTTTCATAGATCATCGCTGAAGGAAGCACAAGGTCAGATACTTTTGCTGAGATACCAGGGTATCCATCAGAAGTCACAATGAAATTGTCCATCTCACGTGCTGCCTTGATCCAGTGCGTCGCTGACGCAGTATCTTGGTATGGGTTACATACATTGACCCATGCAAACTTAATCACACCATCTTCAATATCTCTATGGATCTTCATAATGTGTTGATTACCTACTGGGTTAATAGTACCCCCTGGTACACCCCAACCTTTTTCAGTAATGGCTCTATGTTTAGGGTTTGCAACCATCATATCTGCTGGAAGTCTGTGACAGAATGTTCCTACTTCTCTTGCTGTACCACAGGCACTTGGTTGTCCAGTCAAAGAGAATGCTCCAGAGCCTGGTTTGGCTTGTTTGTTCAACATAAAGTGCACATTGTATGCCAATGTGTTTACCCAAGTACCACGTGTATGTTGGTTCATACCCATGGTCCAGAATGAAACGACTTTTCTGCCTTTTTGTATGTAAAGATCTGCCAATGCCTGAAGTTTTTTCTTATACACTTCGATATCTTCGTTTGGATCACCTTTGGTCGTTTGTGCTGTATACTCTAAGGTATAAGGTTCTAACGATTTTTTGTAGTCTTCAAAGGAAATCTCCCAGTGATCCAGTGTACCAGGGATATTTTTCATCACATCACCCTCTTTGTAGCCATAAGGCTCCAAAGCAGGTGCTTCTTTGGCTGAAACTATATTTTCCATCTCTTTGGAAACTATTTCCATTTCAAGTGCAGAGTACTTACCGGCTGAACCATCTTTGTTGACAGGAGTCAGTGATTTCTCTCCTTCTCTTCTCAAACCATAACCGATATTTACAGGACCTGCTGCAAAAACCATATGTTGTTTTACAAAATCCCAATCGATAATCTTTTCTGCATCATCTCTCATCACGATCTCACGCGCGATGTAGTTCCATAATGTTAAGTCTGTATTTGGAGAGAAGATGATCTCAATATCTGCAAGGTCAGATGTTCTATGTCTATAAGTAGAAATGTTGACTACTTTTACCTGATCTGGATTAGAGAGTTTTCTATCTGTCACTCTTGACCAAAGAATAGGGTGCATCTCTGCCATGTTTGAGCCCCAGGAAACCACAGTATCTGTAAGTTCAATGTCATCATAACATCCACTTGGTTCATCGATGCCAAATGTCTGGTAAAAACCAACCACAGCTGATGCCATACAGTGACGTGCATTTGGATCAAAAGCATTTGAACGGAATCCTGCTTTCATCATTTTCTGAGCAGCATACCCTTCCATCACCGTGTATTGACCCGAAGCAAAAACACCCACACCTTCTGGACCTGAGGCCTTCAGTGCTTTCTTAATATGCACTTCCATCTCATCAAAGGCACGTTCCCATGAAACGGCTTTAAACTTACCTTTTTTGTCAAACTCACCTTTATCATTCATACGAAGCAGAGGCGATTTAAGTCTATCTGCACCATACATGATCTTCGCATTAAAGTAACCCTTAATACAGTTCAGACCTCTGTTTACAGGTGCTGCGGGGTCACCTTTTACCGCAACAATACGCCCATCCTTAGTGGCAAGCATGATCCCACAACCCGTACCACAGAAACGACAAGCCGCCTTGTCCCATCTCCATTTAGATTCTGCTTGGGCTGCTGCTGCCTGTGCTTCTTGCGGAACGGCTATCCCCACTGCACCTGCTGCAGCTACCGCTGCAGAATTTTTTAAAAAATCTCGTCTATTTAATGACATCTTTCCTCCTTATTAGATAATAAATATACATCTATAGAATAACAGCATTAGTGATACAAAAAATTGATATAGGTCAAGAAATGTATGATTTGGTAAATTTTAGAGAAAGATAGTGAGAAAGATAATTCAGGGGTTTTTTATCTTATATTATAATATGTCGAAACTCCAAAAAGTGGTTACTTGGATTGATGAACTGAGAGAAAAGGCAGAGGAGAAAAGATTCTCCTCTAAAAATAAAAAGTTAAAATTTATAATCTAACATAGCCCAATATTTTGTCGTATCTACTTTATAGGTGTCTGCACTATAGTATGATGCTTTTAGCATACCTGAAAGTCCTTTTACCAAAGAGATTTTGTTAATATAAAGTATATCAACTTCTGTACCATAATCTATACTGCCTGTATCACTCGAGAAATCATGATAAAACACTTTTGCCGTACCAAAACCGTCAGCTTGATACCCTATCATACCATTCATATCAACTAATCCATCTGCAGGCGTAGATAAGAACATATCAGCCCAACCATTATGTGCATGAAGTGTCGAAAGTGGTGTACTAAATGCAGCATTTCCATCTTTCCCCGCACTTAGAACTTCATATCTTGCACCGACTAAAAAACCACTCATATTCACTGTTGCTTCAATGTTGTAGTAGTCTGCATCAGCTGTTTTGTTAACTGTAAGATCATCAAGTGACGGGTCAGACTGTTTTGCATATTCTGCACGATACGAAAGTTTTGTATCTGTACTGAGGGACAATGTACCAGTGGCTGCAATACCATAAGTATCATACATATCTTCTAGCATATAATTATAAGCTGTCAACTCTAAACCATCCATCACTTTATAATTTGCATGAAGTAGCACGGTACCTGTATCATACTCACCACCTACAGGGTTTACTGTGTCTGCATCAAAAATAGTATTGACCTGCCATATGTATGCTGCAAATAAAGAAAGTCCTTCAATGGATTTATTTGTAAACGATACAGCATCATAGGTTTGAGGCATTTGTCTCCAGTTAACCGTTCCTATAAAACGCTGATTATCCAAATTTATACCCTGACGACCTGTCCTAAGAAGAGAATCACTAAAAGTATAATCAATGTACGCCTGTGTAATACGTGTTTGACCTGGATCTGCCACAACATTATATGCCGTATCACCATTACTCAAATCATTATAATCACCGGTACCTACTACATTAATAGCTTCCATATAAGTAGATAGACCATCAACACTAAACAAATCTGCACTCACGCCGAACATTAAACGATTGGTCAATGCTTTTGCATCCCCTACTGTATTGTCTGTATTGACAAATTCATATCTTGGACGAATCTCACCTTGTGCTGTTACATTGCTAAGGAATGTGAAAGCTTCTGCTAAAGGAGCAACAGCCTCTTGAACTGGTTCTATCTCGCCTCCTGCTAAAATGAGCTGAGATGTTGCTACTGACAGTAACAACGTACTATTTAAAAATTTACTATTGAATGACATATTTCTTCCTTTAGGTAATTGATATAATATATATACATTTTTAGAATAACCGTATCAAAGATATAAGTCATTGATATTAATCAACAACATGATTATTGGTGTAGTATTTTTACAAAAAATAGCGTAATACTAAAATATTGCCAACACTGCTTTTAATACACATCTCTCTAAAATTATTTCTTATTCTAAAAAGTATATAGTTATTTTTAATATTTTTATACAAAAATATGGTTATTTTTTAATCATGTTTTTGTATAAAATAAAATGCATTAAGAAATAAGTGTAATTAGTTTGATGACTGTCTTTTCATACTGTTGGTTTCGATAATATTCTGAAGTACATGATGCTTCAGTATTATCACACTATGTCCCTCTATTATGATGATCTCTTCTCTTTTAAATTTGGTCAGTGTACGAGACAGCGTTTCGGGGGTTATGTTCAGTATCGCGGCTATCTCATTTTTTTTCAAACGTTCAAAAACACTAGCATTATTGTAGATCAAATCTGCAATTTTGGCTTCAGAAGAAAATATGGTCTCCCTATGGAGTACATCCGAAAGGAGTTTCATACGCTTCGACAAAGCCGTGAGAAGTGCTAATGAAAAATCTACATTAGCCAAACACGTATAGAGCTTTTTTAGTGGTAGTAACCCAACAGTCCCCTCCGTTAAAAACTCACATGTAGCAGGAAACGGTATGCTCTCAAAAGCAGCAAACAGTGCAATGAGTTCTGGAGCCTCAAAGTGATGCATTTGTACTTGGGTACCTTTAGGAGAAGTTTTATACAGTTTTACTGTACCAAACATCAATATATGTAAATATTCACTCTCCTCTCCTTCGTAAAATACAATACTGCCTTTCGTGTACTGCTTTACGATTATCTGGGTTTGTAGCTCAGTAACATATTTATCACTAAGTCCTGAGAAGAGAGGTATATCTTTAAGTTGAAACATATGCATAGATCCTTAATCAAATCAACCAAAGTATATCACATATCAAATTATTATAATTTTGAATAATAATATTTTTAATTTTATTATTACCTATTTATCAAAATGCTTTTTAAAATATGCTTCTACAAGTCCCTCAAAATACCGCATACGCTCTTTGCCTTTAGGTATACTTGTACGTAAATCTTTCATCTTTTTTAAAAATGGCCCCACAGAGTCAGGAAGCGTATTTTCCATATAATGACGTAAGTGTTTTGCAAAAGCAGGGGAAGCCCCTCCTGTAGAAAAAGCTATGGTCAAGTCTCCTTTTTGCACACATGAGGGGAAGATGAAGTCACAGTACACTGTGTTATCTACGGAGTTTACAAGTATCCTACTGCCTCTTGACTCTTCATAGATGGCTTTATGCAGCGCTATGGTATCTGTTGCGACGATAACGATATCAAATCCTTCTATGTCACCACTCTTATACTTACGTTGATGCAGCGTCAAACAATGCGCTTGAATGAGCCTATGGACTTCCATACTTACCTCCTCAGCAATGAGGGTAATCTCTTTTGTAAAATCAAGTAACTTTTCAATCTTCTGAGTAGCAATGGTACCACCACCCACCACTAACACTTTGAGATTTTGCATATTTATACTTATAGGGAAAAAGGACATTATCCTTTCCCCATCAGTACTTCTCTTAGGCTCACCACTTCACCTACCACTATAAGCGCAGGGGTAGGCATATCTTTGGTTTGTTCATAAATATCTTCCAAGGTCGATACCACAACCTTTTCATCTACCAATGTACCCCGGCTAATAACCGCTACAGGATATGTTTTAGACTTGCCTATGGCTATGAGTTGGGTACAAATGTTTTGTAGTTGATGTAAACCCATTAAGAAGATGATGGTTTCATCGTTCTTGAAGCTGGACCAGTCTAGTTGAGCATACCCTTTCCCCGGTGCTTCATAACCCGTTACGACACGAAAAGAAACCGCTTTTCCTCTATGTGTAATGGGGATATTAGCCATTTCAGGGACAGCTATGGCAGAGGTGATACCTGGTATAAACTCAAACTCCACTCCTTTACTCACAAGAAAAAGTGCCTCTTCACCACCACGCCCAAACACTACTGCATCACCGCCTTTAAGTCGTACCACAACATCGTGTCCTTGCGCTTTTTCATAGAGTAAAGCATTGATGTCCGCTTGCGGTAAGATGTGGTGTTTGTCCTCTTTACCTACATAAATGCACTCACAACTCTTTTTGGCTTCTTTAAGGATGTCAGGATTGACTAAGCGATCATAGATAATCACATCCGCTTCACGTACCACACGCAAGGCTTTGAGTGTCAAAAGTTCCAAGTCACCAGGACCAGCACCCGTTAAATATACTTTTCCCATGATGCTATATCTGTCCTTCAAATGATTTTTACTATTTTACAATATTGTTGAATCTGCCTGACTTAATGAACTATGGGCGTCTTGACAAATAACTATAGATACCCAAAGAAACAATGATCAAAGCAATCCCGATAATAAGATAAAGCGCATAGATCATTTGCGAATAATCATGTAAAGCGATCTTAAACACGACCATTAAAGCTTCAATAGAAAGTGCAATAATAATAGCAATCGAAAATTTAGTTAAGACATTGGCATCTTCAGATTCTTTACTATAGTTTTTAAAGAAAACCTCTCTTTCCAAAATCGTTTTGGCAAGGTCAAAAATGGCCAATCCCAATGTGAGTGCCACAATAGGTTTAAAGATCGCATCAAGTGAGAAGTCCCCACTTATAAAAATACTCGATATGTAGCCCAAAATGGCATAGACAATCGAAAAAAAAGCAAATGCCATCAAAGAAAAACCTACAGCTTTGTAAAAAAATGTGGTAAATTCATTAAAAGAAGGGTTAAGTTCGACCAAACCAAGTCTCCCAAGTAAAGCTGAAAGCCTGAAGTCTATAAAAACATATCTGTCCTCTTCTTTTTTCATCACCGTAATACACGTACGCCCTGTTGTAGAACTGAGGTAAGGGGTAGACATGAAAAAGTCTTCTTCTTTTTCCACCACTTTCGTACTGAGGTATGCCCTACTTTTACCTTTGGCAGATACTTCTATTTTATTTCTAAACACATTGGGAGCACACTGTGTATACTCTGCGTCAGTCACATACAGCAACTCCATAGAAGGGAAGGTTTTAAAAACCTTTTTATAGTTACTGGATGTTTCTGTCAAGATCGAGCCATTATTTTTCAAAGTTGTAATGATAAACTTTTCTATGTCTTCCTGGTTCTCTTCATATACTTTGATAAATTCTTTCATCATGACTTCCTTTCACACATTTCACTTATTTTTTAGCCAAACTTATTCATCTTCTTTGGCAAACTTTTCATAAAGGAAACTCAATATGGCTTCTCTACATCTGATATATTCTTGATTATGCTGAAGTTCTACTCTGTTTCTTGGACGTTCCAAATTCACTTCAAGTATCTCACCTATAGTTGCTTCAGGCCCATTGGTCATCATAATGACTCTGTCGCTAAGCAGTACCGCTTCATCGATATCATGCGTGATGATGATGACCGTGTTTTTCACATTTTCCTGTATACGCATCAAATGTTCTTGAAGATTGGCTCTGGTTAAAGAGTCAAGCGCACCAAACGGCTCATCCATCAACAGTACATCCGGTTGTATGGAAAGTGCTCTGGCAATCCCAACACGCTGTTTCATACCACCAGATATCTCTCCTGGAAGTTTGTCTTTAGCAGGTTCAAGATTCACCATAGAGACAAATTTCTCCACACGTTCTCTAAGGGCCTGAGCATCAAGTTCAGGCATCACTTTTTTGACTGCCATCTCAATATTTTCATACACACTTAACCAAGGAAGCAACGAGTGATTTTGAAACACGACTGCTCTGTCTGGTCCAGGTCCTTTAATCTCTTGATCTTTAAGGATAATGCTTCCATCTGTTTGTCTATCAAGACCAGAGATCATGTTGAGTAAGGTAGATTTTCCACACCCACTGTGTCCAATGATTGAGATGATTTCATTTTTCTTAATTTCTAAATTGACATCCGTGACTGCTATATAGTCCTCTTTCCCAGGTATAGGGAATCTCTTTTCAATATTTTTTAAACTTAAAAACCCACTCATTACGCTCTACCTTTTTTTGTATAATCAAAGTAATCTGCTATTTTACCCATCATGACATCTAATATAAATCCAACCAGTCCAACGAGGATAATACCGATAATAATGTTGTCGTATGCAAGGTTATTGTACTCATCCCAGATCCAAAACCCTATACCAATACCACCCGTTAACATCTCAGCAGCAACAATAACCAACCATGCAATCCCCAGTGAGAGTCTCATCCCTGTAAAGATGTACGGTACGGCTACAGGTAAGATGATCTGTACTACTTTTTCAAGTGGTGTAAATCGTCAAAACTTTTGCTACATTCATATAGTCTTCACTGACTGATCTTACACCTAAAGCCGTGTTGATGATAATCGGCCAGATAGAAGTGATAAAGATGGTTGAGATCGCTGTCATATTGATATCTTGAAAGATAAACAATAACAGTGGCAACCATGCCAAGGGTGATACAGGTTTAAATATCTGTATAAACGGATCAAATGCATACTGGGCATTTTTACTCATACCTATGAGCAAACCTAGAGGAATACCAACAATCAAGAGCCAAAGAAAATCCACCAAATACTCTTTTAAGTGACTCTAAAATTTGCCAGAAGAGACCTTTGTCATCTTCATTTTCTATGTAGAAAGGGTCAGCAAGAACACCTTCTACCTCATCACCATCAGCATCAACGCCACCAAAAGCAGACACATAGGTATTTGCAGGAGTGGGAAAATCTTCGACAACATTGGCTATACCTGTCCATACTCCCAAAATAGCAATAAACACTATAAATGGCAATACTATTTTTTTTACAAGTTCATTGTTCATTGTTTCTCCTTTATGTGAACTCTTAAAAACCCTGTATGATTTTGACGGAGTGGTAGACTCTACAAAAACTACTTCAATCATTGACATCTGGATTTTTAAGGGTTTACACCTTTGTATTTACAGGTGCCTGAAGTTAGAAAATGAAATTTAACTTTACATTCAAAAAAGGAGGGTTACATTCTTCAGGCACTTGTAAATACAAAGCATATTGCTTTGTATTTACCTTTATTTCTACGTTTATTTTTGAGTTACAAATTTCGGGTCTGCACATCCAGCCGGTCCATACGGACACACATAATCTGGTTGAACAGTCTCTACTGTCCAGTTATTTTCTTTTAGTAAATCTTCTTTACTCACTTTTGAGTTGACTACCTCAGCATCAAAGATATATTCAACCGCTTTGTTCGGATCCCATACTTTACCATCGATAAATTTGTTATACTCATCTACTCCATCTTTTTTCCAAGCTGATGGAGGCAATGTATACCCTACCTCTTTAGCCACTTCAGCAAACAGGTCTGGTCTATAGACAGACTCGATCACTTTTTTCATATCGATTGCGTTATCTATCTGCCCCCATCTATACATCTGAGTCATAAACCACATACCGTGTGAGTAGAAAGGATAAGCAGCATAATAATTTGCAAAGGTATTAAACATCGGGTTAGAGCTGTCTACACCTTTTGTATAAAGGAAAGTACCACTCATCGATTTTCTCAAGTACGTCTTTAGGTGCTTTGACATAGTTCTTTTTAGCTAGGTAACCTATGGCTTCTTCTCTGTTTTCCCATGATGCATCTAGCCACATCTGTGCTTCAAGGATGGCTTTCATTACCGCTTTGGTAGTCTCAGGGTTCTTTTCTATAAAGTCCGCTCTTGCCTGAAGTACTTTTTCCGGGTTGTTGTTCCAGATGTCATAGTTTGTAACCAGTGCTGAACCTTTACCTTTAAGCACGATTCTAGAGTTCCAAGGCTCACCCACACAGTACCCTTCGATATTCCCCGCGATCAAGTTTGAGGGCATCGTCGGTGGAGGAAATGGCTTAATCGTACAGTCAGTATCAGGAACGATACCTGATGCAGCCATCCAGTAACGTAACTCATAGTTGTGTGTAGATACTGGATGAACCATACCAAAACTAAGTGGCTGATACTTATCCCCTTCAGCTTTGTGTTTTGCATCAATGTATTTTTTAAGGCTCTCAGCAGAGACTGGTCTTTCTGTTTTGTCTAAACCGTATTTTTCCATCTCTTTGATAATATTGTTTCCATAGGTAATCGCATTACCGTTAAAATCTAACGATAAAAGCGCTTGAAGGTGTGCATTTCCATTTATACCTATCGTTGCAGCGATGGGCATACCCGCAAGGGCATGTGAGAAGTCATACTCCCCAGAGATGACCTTTTGCTGAATACCTGGCCAACCACCACCCTCTTTTGCTACATGAACATTAAGCCCATACTTTTTAAAGAAACCTTTTTCTTTAGCTATAACAATCGGAGCACAGTCAGTCAGAGCAATAAAACCTATTTTGAGATCTGTTTTTTCTAATTCAGCCAGAGAGGCTGTTGCTACTATACTTAAACCAAACCCTATACTCAATACTTTTTTTATTAGCGTTTTTGCCATTTAAAACCTTTATAAATATTATATGAATGCATTATAACAATAGGATTAAGTTAATTATACAAATATATGTTTAATTTTTAATCAACTTATTGTATATTTTATAATTATATAGCTATTTATAATATTTTATATAATCTATGGTGTAAGCAAACAACCTGTAGTCGCACTAAAATGCTTCTGCAGTACTTTGTAGGATATACCGCTCCATCGCAGAAGGATAAGGAGGGTTTAACAATGCTCCCTCGCTTAGTGGCGGGAAAAACTCATCATATCGATGATACTCTGTACGGTTAACCCTTTGATAGATATGTGTTCGAGACAATTTATCAGGGCTGTCCAACCCTGCTGAGGCAAGAAGTTCTTTAAATGAATGTAGTGTTTCACTATGGTAATTTGCTACACGTTGTTTTTTATCTGTGACCACCAGTCCATTGGAGAGTACCACATCTTGCGTTGCCACACCAGTAGGACAGTTATTTTTATGGCACTGTAAAGCCTGTATGCATCCCAAAGAAAGCATATAGGCTCTTGCACTGGCACAGACATCTGCACCAAGTGCCAGTAACTTGATCATGTCCATACCAGTAATGACCTTCCCTGATGCGATGATCTTAATCTCTTTTTTAATATCAAATCCGATGAGTGTATCAGAGACAAAGGCCAATGCCTCCCGTAATGGCATCCCCACAGAATTGGTATGCTCAAGTGGTGCTGCACCCGTTCCCCCTTCTCCCCCATCTACGGTGATGAAGTCTGGATATATCTTACTTTGCACTATGGCTTTACAAATGGCTATAAATTCATTTTTCTGGCCAATAGCGAGTTTAAATCCGACAGGTTTACCATGTGACAGTTCTCGTAGTTGCTGTATGAATGCGAGTAATTCTAGTGGTGTATCAAAAGCAGAATGTATCGGTGGAGAGTCTATGCGAGTATGTGGTTCAACACCTCGTATTTGTGCTATTTCTTCTGTGTTTTTATCTGCAGGTAAAATGCCGCCATGTCCGGGTTTGGCACCTTGAGAGAGTTTTAACTCTATCATTTTTACTTGAGATTTTTGTGCATTTTTGGCATATGCCTCAGAACTAAACTGTCCTTTTTCATCTCTGCAGCTAAAATAGCCCGTACCTATCTGCCAGATAAGATCTGCTCCTGTCTCTAAATGGTAGTGGCTAAGACCTCCCTCACCTGTATTGTGAGCAAAATGACCTATTTTTGCACCATGACCCAATGCCAAAATAGCATTTTGACTCAAAGCACCAAAACTCATAGCAGAGATATTAAATATACTGGCACAATAAGGCTGTAAACACTGAGAAGATCCAATCTCTATCCGTATGTCCTCATCTAATGCCTTACTATCGAGTGCTTTTAAAGAGTGTCCTATCCATTCATACCCTGGCTTATAGATATCCATTTTGGTACCAAAAGGAAGGGTATCCACTTCTTTTTTTGAACGTCTATAGACTAATCCACGTAACATTCTGCTAATAGGAACACCATCCATGTCTGACTCTATAAAATACTGACGTATCGGAGGACGAAGGGCTTCAAGTACCCAACGCATCCTTCCAATAAGAGGAAAATTACGCCGAAGTGTATGCTTTGTCTGCCACATATCATACAACCCTACACCTGCAAGTACGACAAACGGCACCAAGAGCCACATCAAAGGATGGTAATAAAGTGATAAAAGGACTATCCCAAAAAAACTGTAAATCGTATAACGAATAAATGGTTTACGCATCATATCTCCATCGAGGTTTCATATTTGTAGTATTACCCATAGTGTACTATTCCAATACTGCACTATTGCGCATCAATTCTATAATACCGCCTTTAACATTTAAAGGAGTAAATCCATTTTCCTCCAAGATACGTGATGCTTTAATACTTCTACTTCCAGACCTACAGTACACCACTAGTCGCTTATGTTTAACCTCTTTCAGCTTATCTAAACTACTAGTTAAATTTTGTACAGGTATATGTATGGCATTTTTAAGGTGTCTCTCGTCATATTCACTTGTTGTTCTTACATCAAGCAATGTGACATTCTCATCATTTGAGATGAGTACAATGGCCTGTTTGGCATTGATAGACTCGAAGTCAGCCAGTATCCAACCTTTGGAATAAGAATAAGATATCAACATACTCAACATAGCTATGATGTACAGAATCATTGTCGCAATAAAAAATAGTATTAAACGTGTGATTCTCATCAATTACTCCTTATACGCTGATCATTTAACTTTAAAAGTATAACCTATATTTGTATATATAATATACAAATATTTGTATAAATATTAATCATAATAATGTAATTAGTTGTTTTATTTTTATGTATACTACATAATAACATTACACTTAAAAGGAGTATAAATGATAGGTTTTAATAAATTAAAAGGAGAAGGTAGTCCTTCCACATTGTTTGCAGCCTTTCTATATTTTGATTTTAGTTTTATGGTATGGACGATGTTGGGGTCACTGGCTACAGAGATCTCAGACACTATGGCGTCCTATGGATTTCAAATGACCGCATCTGAAAGCGCAACCATGCTTTCTGTGCCCATACTGTCAGGTGCATTACTACGTATCTTACTTGGGTACTTTGTAGGTGTCATAGGCGCTAAAAAAACTGCTTTGATCGCACAGGCTATTGTCATGTCTACGTTGTTTTATGTCGCATCTTTTGGTGAACACATCTCTTATGATGCACTGCTTTTGGTAGGTGTGGGATTAGGTTTTGCTGGGGCATCATTTGCTGTGGCACTACCACAAGCGGGTCAATGGTACCCCGCAAGGTTACAAGGTGCTGTACTTGGTATCGCAGGAATAGGCAATATGGGGATAGTACTTGGTTTTCTCTTTGCACCAAAAATTGCAGAATTATGGGGATGGCAATCTGTGTTCTTAGTCGCAGGCGTATTATCTACCCTTGTATTCATCACGTATCTTTTAGTGGCAAAAGATGCACCCAAAGGCATTTACACACCCAGAGTTAAAAAACTCTCTGACTATGTCAGACTACTTAAAGAGAGAGATACATGGTGGTTCAACCTCTTTTATGCCGTAAGTTTTGGAACATTCGTAGGGTTTGCAGTCTACATGAAAGTATATCTCCTGGCCATGTATTTTGATGAAATGGAACTTTTTGGATTAGAAGTATTGGGGGAAGAGAACATTCATGTAGTTGCTGGCTATTTTGCCGCATTTTGTATTATGGCTGGTGCGATGCTTAGACCTGTT
Organism: Sulfurovaceae bacterium; assembly: GCA_963698695.1. Taxonomy (GTDB): domain Bacteria; phylum Campylobacterota; class Campylobacteria; order Campylobacterales; family Sulfurovaceae; genus Sulfurovum. The sequence continues at coordinate 308,038 of CAVORT010000003.1, forward strand.
GGGGGTACCATCGCCGATAAGATTGGAGGCATAAAATCACTTTATATCTTTTTCATAAGTACCATCGTACTTATTTGTATCAATGCCTTTATACCCTTACCCTTCTGGCTTGATATACTTGTCATGTTTCTTATCATGGCAAACCTTGGTATGGCAAATGGTGCAGTCTTCCAACTCGTCCCACAAAGATTTTCCAAAGACATCGGTATCATGACAGGAATCATCGGAGCTGCGGGTGCACTTGGTGGTGTAGCTATCTTAGAAATTATGGGTGCCTCCACTTTAATGTTTGGTAGTTACAGTATTGGGTTTATGCTCATCGCTGTCAATATACTCATAGCCATAGCTGGGTTGAGTTTAGTAAAAAGCAGATGGAGAACCACATGGGGAGTAAATGCTGGAGGGGTTATTTAACTATACAATGGGTCATTTTGACCCATCCCCACCCTTATGACAGAGGCTACATGGCTCGTGAGAGCATCTAAATATTTCTTTCAATTTTACATAATCGATTATTAACAGCTTTTTAGATAGAATAATCCATTAATTTTGATAGGCTTATACAGCTTATCTTGGAGTATACTAATGGATAAATCAAAATATATTTGGATGGATGGTGAACTTACACCTTGGGATGATGCTAAGGTACATGTTCTCACACATACACTACATTATGGCAATGGTGCCATAGAAGGTACAAAAGCCTACAAAACAGTCGATGGAAGATGTGCTATTTTCAAACTCAAAGAGCACACGCAAAGACTTCTCAATTCATCGAAAATGACCTTGATGAATGTACCTTTTACACTCGAGGAACTCAATGCTGCACAGGTAAAACTTCTTCAGGAGAATGAACTTTTTGACGGTGCGTACATTAGACCGCTTGTTTACCTTGGGTATGGTGTTATGGGACTTTACCATAAAGACTGTCCTGTCAATGTATCTATCTCTGCATGGAAATGGGGTGCATACCTTGGAGAGGAAGGTTTAAAAAGAGGGATTAGATTGAAAATATCATCTATGACCAGAACACCAAACACTTCAAGTATGGGTAAAGCAAAAGCCGTAGCCAACTACCTAAACTCACAAATGGCAAAGTATGAAGCAGTAGAAGCAGGCTATGATGAAGCACTACTTAGAGATGACCAAGGGTACATCGCTGAAGCATCTGGTGCATGTTTTTTTATGGTCAGAGAGGGGAAACTCTACTCTCCACCTTCAGACAATACGCTAGAGTCTATTACGCAGCAAACAGTCATAGATTTAGCTACAGACATGGGGATAGAGGTTGTCAGACGTCGCATTAGCCGTGAAGAAATTTACATTTGTGATGAGTGTTTTCTTACAGGAACAGCAGCAGAAGTAACCCCAGTGCGTGAAGTAGATGCACGCATCATCGGTATTGGCTCACGTGGTCCTATCACTGAAAAATTACAAGCAGCCTATTTTGATGTCGTCGCAGGTAAAAACCCTGATTACGTTCAACACTTAACATACATAAACTAAGGATATACAAATGCCAGCAGACATGAATGACTATTTTAAAAAGAAAAAACCAAGTAATAACTCCAATAACAATGATAACAATAGCGGTGGGAGGAAACTTTAATATCAACAATCCTCTCAATGGTGCAGGAAAAGGGATGTCATGGCTCATCATTATAGGTGCAATTATCTTTGCCATTGTTGTGTTTAAACCATTTACAATTATTAACTCAGGTGAAGTGGGCATCAAAGTAAGAACGGGTAAGTTTAACGAAACACCTCTATATGCAGGTCTTCACTTTTTTATTCCTGTGCTTGAAAAGATTATTCCTGTCAATACACGTATCAGACTCATTACCTATTCAGATACAGAGACAAGTTCCATAGGAGATAACTATGCAAAAGGTCTTTCTGCAGGTGATGGATTTGAAGGCGGACTCAAGAGAAACCCTGCGATTCAGGTACTCGACAAAAGAGGTCTCACCGTAAGCATAGACATCGCCGTACAATACAGTCTTAAAGCTGAGTCTGCTCCAAGAACCATAGAAAAATGGGGTTCTAGCTGGGAAGAAAAGATCATCAACTCAAAAGTGAGAGAAGTAGTACGTGATGTGGTGGGACAATACACAGCAGAGCAACTTCCTGAAATGAGAAATGAAATTGCTGCTGCTATTCAAACTAAAGTAAGACAAAGTATTGACTCACTTGAGCACCAACCTGTTATCCTTTCTTCTGTTGAACTTAGAAGCATTATTTTACCTCCAAAAATTAAAGGGAAAATCGAAGATGTTCAAGCGGCAAAACAAGATGTGACTATTGCAGAGCAACAAAAAGAGAGAGCAAAACAAGAAGCACAAACCAGAGCAGAAGTTGCACGTGGTGAAGCAGAAAAAAACCGTATTGAAGCACAAGGTGAGGCTGACAAAATTCGTATCGAAGCAGAAGAGCAGGCTAAGGCAAACGAACTCATTTCACGCTCATTGACGCGTGAACTTCTTGAACTAGAGCAAATCAAAACACAAGGCAAGTTCAATGAAGCACTTAGAGTGAACAAGGATGCTCAAATCTTCCTTACACCTGGTGGTGCAGTACCTAACATCTGGGTAGATGCAAAAGGTAAACAGCAACAGCGTTTAATGGGACAAGAGTAATCCCCCTGAGATCAATGCTATATTGATCTCCATAGGCAGATTTAACATCTGCCTCTACCACTTTTCATACATCTATATCAATACATCGCATCATGCCACTGTGCCAATGTCAGACGATACCCTTTTTTAACCGGTAATACTTCATGTGAAAAATAAGGATTGCTCGGAAAAACAATCATATCTCCAGCTTCCGGTCGAATTTGAACTACTTCACCTTCACTATCATACAGATAATTAAACATTAACTCTCCCCCCTCAAAACTTTGATCTCCCTGTATCATATGGGTCACATGGCTTGTTGCAAACAATACCGTAGACAACTTGCGTTGTGGAGCTACAAGTTTAAACCCTATCGTCTGTTTATTCTGATCTATCAGTTCACTCGAATCATCCGCATGTTTAATGTAGAAAAACCCCTCTTTATACTCTAGCACCTGAACCTCTGTTGACAAAGTCAGTGCCACTGAAAAATACGCTTCCATGACCGGTTTATATTTGATAAATTGATCCTCATAATATTTCTTGTAACGTTCATCCAATGTATAAATGTTGGTTTTGCGATACTCTTCTACCACATCTGATTGGATAATACCTGCGATAACTTCTTGTTTCACCTGTGCTTTTCTTTTTGTTTCTTCATCTTCTTGAACCAAATGAACAAGTCTTTTGCATGATGCTTGTGAAAAAAAATTTTTAATGATAAGATAGGGGAAATCTTTATATTGATTGGGTAAAAGTTTATTGTCAATATTTATATCTTCAAATAAAGAATCACAATAAATATGTGTGCTGATCTGTATCATCTACATCCTTTTTTATAGCAGTACGCCATTATACAAAAAAGCTCCTCCAATGTATAGAGTTGATATAATGACATAATTAGATTTATGGAGATTTCCCTATGCAAATAGACTGGAACAAAAACCCCCTTATCCCTGCCATTGCACAAGATAGTGAAACAAGCGAAGTACTTATGCTTGCCTATATGAATGAAGAAGCTTATACCCTTACCCTTAGCACAGGATTTGCGCACTATTTCAGCAGAAGTAAACAACGCATCTGGAAAAAAGGCGAGAGCTCTAACCATACACAAGAAGTAAAAGATATCCTTCTAGACTGCGATGCAGATACTATCATTCTCAAGATCAAACAAAACGGTGTCGCCTGTCACACAGGGAGAAAAAGTTGTTTTTTCACTTCCGTCTTACAAAACAAAGTGATCTTAGAACAAGAAGTAAATACAGATGCCATCTACGGAGTGGTAGATACCCTCTATCACACTATACTCGAACGTAAAAATGCCTCAGCAGATGAGAAGTCTTGGACTAAAAAACTCTTGGATGACAAAGCATTAATGTTAAGTAAAATACGTGAAGAAGCTGACGAAGTCTGTGTTGCTATAGATAAAGAGTCAGATGAACAAGTCATCTATGAATCTGCAGACCTACTCTACCATACTTTAGTAGGCTTAGGATACAGAGACATCTCTCCAGACAGAGTCAAACAAGAGTTAGGAAGAAGATTTGGGATGTCAGGTATTAAAGAGAAAGAGAGTCGCTCCAAATAAGCACCCTCCACTCTTGAAAAAGATTTATACGATTGAACACCCTGGACTATCTGCATTACCGCCTGCAAAGTAATTACCATCAAAACTTACTAGTGAATAATTTCTATCATTTCCAAGTGATGCTTTCAGCCCTTCAATAGAGAGAAAACCTAAAGAATCAGCACCCATGTTTTTCGCTATCTCTTCGGGTGTGTACTTTGTAGATATTAATTCATCTTTTGTAGGGGTATCGATACCGTAGCGACAGGGAAATTTAATCTCAGGTGCGGCGATACGCATATGTACCTCTTTTGCCCCTGCCTCTTTTAACATACGTACTATCTGTTTAGAAGTAGTCCCGCGTACGAGTGAATCATCTATAATGGCTACACGTTTTCCTTCTATAAGATGTCTGATAGGTGAAAGTTTGAGTTTTACCTTTAAGTCACGTATCTCCTGAGTAGGTTCAATAAATGTACGTCCTACATAGTGGTTACGCACAATACCCATTTCAAATGGCACACCCATACCTTCAGCAAACCCACGTGCTGCCGCCACACCACTATCTGGTACAGGAAGCACCAAGTCTATCTCGGCTGGTGTCTCCTGAGCAAGTCTTTTACCCATCTCAAGACGCATCTCATAGACATTTTTATTGTCTATAATACTATCTGGTCTTGCAAAATAAATATATTCAAATGCACAAGGATGAAAATCTACATTATCAAATACCATTTGGGACTGTGGTTCTTGACCTTCTTCAAATATAAGCATCTCTCCAGGCTCCACATCACGTACAAACTCTGCACCCACAAGTTCAAATGCACACGTCTCGGAAGCGACGATATATCCACCATCTTTAAATTTACCCAGACTCAATGGACGAATTCCAAATCTGTCACGTATCACAAACATCTTTTTACGACTTTGAATCGCTAAACAGTAGGCACCCTCTATTTTAGTCAACATATCTTTGATACGGTCTTCCAAAGCATCTTTATCTGACTTTGCTATAAGGTGGATGATGTTTTCTGTGTCCATATCTGTCTGAAAAATAGCACCTCTATTGATAAGCTCCGTACGAACTTCTTGCTTGTTGATAAGGTTTCCATTATGCACAACCGAGATTTCACCTAGTTTGTATTTTGCAAAAACAGGTTGGGCATCCCCAGCAGATTCAGATCCAGCCGTAGAGTAGCGGTTATGTCCAACTGCAGAAAAACCTTCTAATTTATCGAGTGTCTCTTGCGAAAAAACATCTGCAACCATACCACGTTTTTTATAAACAACCAGCTTCTCACCATTGGATGCAGAAATACCTGTGGCTTCCTGCCCCCTATGTTGCATAGAAAAAAGCGAATAATACGCTACTGTTGAAGCTTTTTTAGCACCAAAAACACCGACGATTGCACACATATTAAATTCCTAAACAGTCGTTGATAGAGTAAAAACCACTCTCTTGGTTGACTAACCATTTTGCTGCTCTGATAGCACCTTTTGAAAATGTCTCTCTTGATGTTGCGGTATGGTTTAGTTCTAAAAACTCACCATCATTATAAAACCCTACGGTGTGACGTCCCACGATGTCACCACCACGAAGAGCCATAACTGCTATCTCATCTTTACTTCTAGCACCTATCTGCCCATCTCTTCCACTTACACGTACTGCATCCAAGTCAAGCCCTCTTCCTTTTGCAGCAAATTCACCTAAAGTCAGTGCTGTACCACTTGGTGCATCTACTTTATGCTTATGATGTTGTTCTACGATTTCTATATCAAAATCTTTTAAAGTTTTAGAGACTTGTTCAACCAGTTGCTTAAGTAACGCGATACCCGCAGACATATTGGAGGCATACAGTACTGGCATCTCTTTAGAAGCTTCCATCATCAAATTCTGCTGATGCTCTGTAAATCCAGTTGTAGCGATGACCAACGGTGTAGGGTTTTCAAGGGCGGCTTCACATAAAGCTTGTGTAGCCGTTGGGGCAGAAAAATCAATTACAATGTCACAATTTTCCAGTAGTTTCTGCATACTATTGGTCACAAGTACATCTTTTGGTAAATCTCTTTTCAGTTCATCAAATACATGTACTGCACTCAAAGGTAACTCACTATCATGTAACAAAGAATCTATAAGAAGATTACCTACTCTACCTGTACTGCCGACTATTCCTACTTTATGGCTTGTTACCATTATTGCTTCTCCTGAATATATGAAATGACTTGTAGTGCCGCTATAGCCCCATCACCTGCAGCCGAGACTACTTGCTTGGGTGCATCTATACGTAAATCGCCCGCAACAAAAAGACCCTCTACAGATGTACGCATTTTTAAATCTACAATGACTTGGTTTAATTCACTCATATCGCATATAAAATCACCTTTAGCATCTTTAAGTACATCATTTTTTACATCTTGTCCTACAAATACAAAAAGCCCCGTGTTATCCATATGTTTAATCTCACCTGTTTTGAGGTTTCGTATGTTTACACCAGATAAACCCATAGCGTCCCCAGTACAGTCTTCTATGGCTGAGTCTGTGAGGAAGTGTACATTCTCTTTTCGCATTGCTCTATCTAGTGTAGGAGGTGCAGCTCTAAATTCATCACGTCTATGTACCACATAGACATCAGAACAAATATTTGAGAGGAAAAAAGCTTCTTCAAGTGCTGTGTCTCCACCACCTAGTACTGTCACAGGTTTGTCTTTGTAGAAAAAACCATCACACGTTGCACAGGTACTCACACCTCTACCATAAAACTCATCTTCACCCTTGAACCCTGCTCGTCTTGGTACTGCACCTGTACACACAATCGCTGTTTTTGCTTCTATTGTCTCTCCACTTTCAAGCATTACTGTAAAGTGTTCACCTGTTTTCCTTACTGATACAACTTTTTTCATCTCATGCTTTAAACCAAAATGAAAACACTGTTTTGTCCACGTATCCATAAAGTCTAATCCTGTTTTTGTGCTATCAAAAAAACCAGGGTAATTTTCTATCTCAGAACTTTTTGTTATCTGTCCTCCGGGTAACCCCATTTCAAATAGCGTCACATTCTGTAGTCCACCACGTGTGGCATAAAGACCTGCAGTAAGTCCAGCAGGTCCTCCACCAATAATCGCACAGTCTAACATAGTATAGTTCCTTATAAAAAATAAAATTTTTAACCAAATATTTTGCTATTATACAATGAAAGTACTTGGTTAAAAATTTTGTTAAAAAGTAGATGAAATAAGTGTTGAGAAGTATATTAAAGAGGAGCTAGAGCCCCTCTTTAATAAATGATTATAGTAATGCGTTTAGTTTATCTGCAAATGCGTCTTTAGATGCCGCACCTACGATTTGGTCTACCATCTCACCATCTTTAAAGAAAAGAATTGCTGGTATAGAACGGATGCCATATTTTACAGCAATTTCTTGTTGTTCATCTGTGTTTACTTTACAGATAGCTGCTTTTCCATCAAAATCTTCTGCAAGTTCTTCGATCACGGGAGCAATCATTCTACAAGGTCCACACCAAGGAGCCCAAAAGTCTACCAATGCTACACCTTCTGCGATTGTTGCATCAAAATTTTCGTTTGTTAATTCTATATATTTTGCCATATTATTTCCTTTTGTTGTTGTTATTCCAAAATTATATCGTAATTTCATTATAAAGCTATTGTCATAACTTATATTTTTTATAATATCACTCGTATGTGTAGGAAATGTGTACTATGAGGACAAAGTTTCTCTTATTTATAACTTTTGTAATGTTATCTCAGGAAACTCTGATGATCGTGAACCTTCTATCGCGTGAGTTTTAACACCTTTTACCGTATAGACAAATGATATTTTCGCTTTCTCCGTACTGTTTTTATTTGCCCTATGGAGAAGCAAAGCATGAAAAAGTACAACATCCCCTTTGTTCAGATCAGTAGAAACTTTTTGAGCTATGATAGCCTTATTGGGTGCATATTCTGAGGAAAAATACTCCTTTTCATCAAACTGCTCTGGAGAAAACTTCATCCTATGACTGCCAGGGATAAACTCCAACACCCCATTTTCACTGCACTCATCATCCAGTGCAAGCCATACGCTTACTAAGTTATCATCACTGTATCGCCAGTAACGTCTGTCCTGATGCCACGAGGTATCTTGACTGAGGTGAGGCATCTTTGTCATAATGGAGTTATGATGTGCAGTGGTGATGACAACTTGGTCATCAAGAACCTGTTGTAAAACAGGACGTATGTTCACATCTTCCATCCATGCTTTAAAAAGTGGATTTCTGTCATACACTTGACGTAATCTACGCACGATGATATGTTCGTCTTTTGCTTGACTACCATAATCTGTCACAGAAGTTCTATACTCCTTGCTTCGACTGTCATAGCCAAGTTCTGTTTCGATGGGTTCTATCTGTTGTTCCAAATGCACTTGTGCCACTTTTAAGATAGCATCACAATATGCTGCATCCACAAACCCACGCAAAACAATAAAACCATCTTTGTGAAACTGTGCTAATTGGGCATTGGTAAGTGTCATACGTTCATCTTTAAGTTAAATTGTAAAAATTATAGCGTAACATTCTCTATAAACTCCACCTCATCCCCACGTACAATGAGAGCATCAATACTAAATGCCAACGCTAATCCTTTAACTTTAAGATAATACTGTGCAGAGTTAATGACTTTTCGCAGTTTTGCAGGTGTGACATTGTAGACAGGGTCAAAGGTATCTGACTGCCCACTCTTCACTTCTATAAAATGTAAAACTCTTCATACTGAGCGATGATGTCTATCTCACCAAGCTTCCTAGCAAAATAATTACGCTCCAAAATGATAAAGCCCTCTTGTTCTAAAAAACGTGTCGCAAGGGTTTCACTTTTATCACCGAAAAGTTTGGGAAGCTCACGCATTAGACACAAGCCACTTCATCCCCTACAGGGATGATATCAACCTGAATAGATTTAAATGCAGCAGTCATAATAAGCTCATCACTTTTATCACCAAAGATATGATTTAACTTTGAGTCTGCATGGTGAAATGTCGTATAGAGTGTTTTAGGACGTACTTTATCTGTAAACTTTACTCTGAGTGGATTGGTTTGACCATACTCTGTTTTTAAGATGACTTTTTCAGTAGTGAAATCGTGCGCATCATCTTCATGAACAAGTAAAACATCTTCCGTATGCTTTTTCATCAATTTCTCAGTGTACTTTGTTTGTGCAGAGTTATTATAATGCGCCATAATTCTACCCGTTGTAAGATGATACCCTTTAAGCTCTTTGTTTAAAATCTCTTCTACCATACCTGAAAGTGTATACCCATGGTATCTAAATGCACCAATGCCATCTTGTGTTCTAAAGTCTTCTCTATGAAGTACTGGAGTACCCTGTACCATCATCTGTAATTGGCCATGAAATTCCCTGCTTTTTCATTTCACGAAGAACCTTATAAGAAGCACCACTAAATCTATTGGTTGCCGTTTTTCGTACATCTTCCCATATATCTTCGGATGAATCGAAACCATAAGCCTCCACCCATTTTCTCATCAAGAAGTTTGATCACTTCCCAGTCATCAGGTAGATCAGATGTTACTAAAGGTGTTGAAAGGTGTACTTTTCTCATGGCATTGATGTAGATACCCGTTTTTTCATAAGCAGACTTTACACCCACTACGATATCAGCACGCTGGGCGATATCAGTCATAAATAACTCTTGGACAAAGATAAGCTCTAGGTTTTCAAAAGCTTTGATAAGTTTGTTAAGATTTGGATGGATATGTGTTAAATCCTCGCCAATGTTTAGTACACCTTTAATCGTACCATCAAGCATACCATCCACAAGTTGAGGCGTCATAAGACCCACCTCTTTGGGTGCTTGATAATCTGGAGCATAATATGGAAGCATACCCATATCACATACCCCTTGCACATTGGTTTGACCTCGAAGAGGCATCACTCCTGCACCATCTTTACCAATGTTTCCAGTCATCAGTGCGAGATGAACTATCGCCATGACTGCATAAGAGCCATCTACATGCTCTGTAATTCCAAGTCCCCATAAGAATGAGAGATTTTTTACTTGCATACTCACGAGCAATTTCAGGAAGCATATCCGCTAAATACTCATACCCTTCAACGTCTCTAAAAAATTCTGGATTTGCATAGGGGTCATTTAAGATGCTCTCTTTAAAATGCTCAAAGTTTTTCGTTCTGTTTTTTATAAAATCTTTATGATATAACTCTTCCGTTATGATGGTGTACGCTATCATATTGAGCACAAGTAGGTTTGATTCGTGTGGCGTCACTGCTTTGTACTTTGAAAATTTATGAAGCTTAATATCACGTACATCAAAACATGCGATAGGTGTACCATTTTGTGCCGCTTTAATCATACGATTACCCACAATAGGGTGTGCTTCAGTGGTGTTTGAACCCATAACTATCATAAACTCTGTTTTATAGATATCATCAAATGGATTGGAAGCCGCTCCCTCACCAATGGTCAGTCTCATCCCTTTAAGTGATGGAGAGTGACATACTCTTGCACAGTTATCAACATGAGGAGAGTTTAGTGTATCACGCGTAAATTTTTGAAAGTAGTAAGCACTCTCACATGAACTTCTAGCCCCACCGAGTGAACATACTGATTTTTCACCATACTTAGCTTGAATGTCTTTCAGCTTCATGGCTCCAGCCGTTGTGACAGAATCTAGATCAGTCTCATACCATGTATCATCTAATGAAGTTAAAGTATCTGCTATCACTTCTTTGATATGAGGATTTTTCTCTAAAAAACTTTTGCGAATACGAGGGTTTCTAAGTCTCTCTTTTGCATCAACAAAATCATAACCATGTGTTCCTTTAATGCAAAGCTTTCCTTCAGAGGTAGCGCCATCAGGATGCGCAAAAATCTTTTTTATTTTATTTTCTTTGGTATCCACATGCGCAGCTATGTCACACCCTACACCACAGTATGCACATACACTATCGATTACTTTATACTCGTTATCTAGTTTTTTTGTCATTGTCATTACCCTTTTTTTAAGCTCTTTAGTCAAATAAAAGTAAATTCATTTTACATTAAATTTTAAATCAAGTTTATTGAATGTAACTTGGTTATCTTTAGTCAAATTATATCTAAAGAATGACTATCTTTACAATTCATATAGCAAACAAAAAATACAAACATGCGAAATAAACGCTTCATTTTCTACTCCAAAAAGATAAATAGGAGGCAAATTCTCTTATTTATCTTAATAATAAAGTTCTTATTAATCTTTCTTTGTTATTATCACCCAAATTACAATTAAAGGATTAAAATGTCAACTATAAATATAGCTCAAGAATGTGGATGCTTCAAAAGAAGTGACTTAGAAAACAATGTTACGTTTGATAACAAAGATGATGCGATGATAAAAGCACAAAGTATGGTCAGCCATATGAATGAAAAATTCTGTGGTAAACATGGATTTGAACTTAGTGAAAACGGTAGTGACTTTAGCATCGCTATGAAAGCACCTCAAGCAGCTGCTTCAAGCGGATGTTGTGGTGGCGGTCACTGTTCATAAGAACACTCTTCCTCCAATAATCAGACGATAGTCTGTTCTTGTCGTGGTGAACGCCCGTGAAAGCGAAGCGATTCGAGAGCCACGACGCTTTTTTGCTTCGTTTTTTCTAAAAAAATGAATAAAAGAACAACACCTCAATCAAGATGAGAGGAAATCTCACTAAACTAAATAACAATAAAACTGTTACTTAAAATTCCCAAACACCAACGGCGCTTTCAAATCAAGTTTCTTCACCTCAGCCATAACAGCCTGTAAATCATCTATCTTCTTACCCGTTACACGTACTTCATCACCTTGTATGGACGGTGTTACTTTTATCTTCAACTCTTTAATGGCTTTAACGATTTGCTTAGCTTCATCTTTGTCTATGGTATCTACGATACGGTAAATCACTTTCATGTTCCCACCGCTTATGCCCTCCGTTTTTACCTCATCTAAAGACTTACCAGCGATGTCACGCTTGATGAGCTTGGAGATGAGTATATCTTTCAGCGCATCTATCTTCGCATCTGAACTTGAACTAAGACTCAACGTTTTCGCTGCTTCATTAAGATTAAACTCTGCCTTTACCCCTTTAAAGTCAAAACGCGTAGCCACCTCTTTCTCCGCCATGATCAACGCATTTTTCATCTCCATCATATCCAGCTTTGCTGTGATATCAAAATAGTGGTCTTTTGCCATTTATACTCCTTTTTACTTCTCAATCCTCATCATAGCTATCTTCCCATGTACTACATCAAGTTTTGTTAATGCAGTAATGGCATCTTGCATCTTAGACTCTTTACAGATATGTGTGGTAAAGAGTAGTTTTGCAATGTCATCATTTTTGGTAGGTTTTTGCAACATCGCTTCTATAGAGATGTCAAACTTACCAAGTGTCGTTGTGATAGCTGCGAGTACACCGCTTTGGTCATCTACTTCTAGTCTCAGGTAGTACTGCGTGACTATGTCTTCTTTAGGGAGAAGTTTGAGTCCGGACTCTAGTCCTTTTTTGTAGCCAAGCATCGGTCCTTGGTTACCACGTACGATGTCTACGATGTCAGAGATAACAGCAGACGCCGTAGCATCCCCACCTGCTCCTGGTCCGTAGTACATCGTCTCACCTACACGGTCACCTACTACTGTAACAGCGTTCATGACGCCGTCTACCTTGGCTATCATGCTCTCTGCGGGTATCATGGTTGCGTGTACACGTAACTCTACACCATTACCTACTTTTTTGGCGATGCCCAGTGACTTGATCTCGTAACCGAACTCTTTAGCAAAATCTACATCAGTTGTCGTAATGTTCTCTATGCCTTCTATGAGGATGTCTTCTGGTTTCGCATCTATGCCATAAGCGATACTCGCCAGTATGAGAAGCTTATGAGAAGCATCAAAGCCACCGACATCAAACGTCGGGTCTGCTTCGGCATACCCTAGCTCCTGAGACTCTTTTAAGTATGGCATCATACTGTGCACCTTCGTTGATCATCTTGGTAAGCATATAGTTACATGTACCATTCATAATACCCTGAATAGACTCTATATGATTTGCAGAAAGCCCATACGTAAAGCACCGATGATAGGGTATACCTCCTGCTGTACTTGCTTCATACATCAGTGGAATGTCTCCCGCTATCTCTTGGAGTTCATAACGGTGGTACGCAAGGAGTGCTTTGTTAGCAGTGACAACTGCTTTACCGTTTTCAAGTGCTTTTTTCACAAGTGCATAAGGTTCTTCTACCCCACCCATGAGTTCTACCACGATGTCTATCTCTGGGTCATCTACCACATCTAGAGGGTTGTCAGAAAGTTTGATGCTTACACCTCTGTCTTTAGAAAGGTTTTTCACCACACCTGACTTGACGACTATCTTTTTACCTGCACGTGCTTCTATGATGTCTGCATTTTCTTCAAGTATCTTCGCTACACTTGAGTACCAACACCCAAGATACCGATTTTAACCATTACTACCTATCCTTTTCTTCTTCAATAGAAGCAAAGCTCCTATTGAATTGCCCCAAAGGAAATGCCCTTGGGGTACATCTCACTCAAGTATTGTTTTCGCCTCTTCAAGCTCTTTAAGGAACTTCTTAATGTTTCTTGCTGCCTGACGGATACGATTTTCATTTTCTATGAGTGCGATACGGACATACTCATCACCGTATTTACCAAAACCAATACCTGGGCTTACTGCCACACCTGCTTTAAGTAAAAGTTGTTTTGCAAACTCAAGTGAACCCATATCACGTGCCACTTCAGGAATCTTTGCCCAGATAAACATCGAAGCATTAGGTTTAGCCAATGGCCATCCTGCCTGTGTAAAAGACTTCTATCATCACATCACGTCTTTTCTTATAACGTGGGATGATCTGTTCATCAGGAATATACCCATGTTCATCAAGTGCAACAGTAGCAGCTACTTGAATAGGCGTAAACATACCATAATCCAACCATGACTTAATACTTTGAAGTGCACCTATGAGCTTTTTATTTCCTACGATGAAACCAACTCTCCAGCCAGCCATGTTGTATGACTTAGAAAGCGTATACGCTTCAACAGCCACATCTTTTGCACCTTCGACACTCATGATAGATGGTGTTGTGTAGCCATCAAATGTGATGTCTGCATACGCAATGTCAGAGATGATATAAAAACGCTTCTCTTTTGCAAGTGCCACAAGTCTTTCATAAAACTGAGGTGTCACCGTTGCCGTCGTTGGGTTATGCGGGAAGTTAACCACCAAAAACTTCGCTTTAGGGATAGAGTTATCTAAGTGCTCTACCACATCTGCTAAAAATTTATCTTCATCGACTTCAAATGTATCTTCATTGAACTTGAGCTCCATCTTTTCTACATTGGCACCTGCCAAGATAAATGCCTGAGAATGGATAGGATACGTAGGATCAGGAACAATAGCCACATCACCAGGATTAGAGATAGCCTGTACCAAGTGTACATACCCTTCTTTACTTCCCATTGTTGCAACGATTTCTGTATCTGGGTCTATGTCTGCTCCATATTTACGTTTGTACCATTTACTCATTGCAAGACGCAGTTTATAGATACCCTTACTTGCATAGTAGCCATGTGTTTTTGGTTTTTGTGCAGTCTCACAGAGTTTATCTATGATAGGCTGTGGTGTAGAGGCATCAGGATTTCCCATAGAAAAATCTATGATATCATCACCATTACGGCGTGCAGTCCATTTTAACTCATTTATCTCTGCAAAGAGATACTTAGGTAAACGGTTTATCTTGTCAAATTGTATTTCTTCAAACATTGTATTCTCTCTTTAAATTATAGGATTCTTTGTTACCACTGTTTCCAGCCACCATGCTCAACATATTCTGCTTTGTTTAAAAGTGCCACACCATCTCATCTATTTTAAAATAGTGTTCTTTTCCATCATTAAATCTTGTGTCTCATTTCATGCATCAAAAGAAAACGGTGCAGAGCATGTAGCCACAACCACTTTTTTCTTTGACATCCAATCTCATACTTTTCTGAGATTGAAAAATGATCTCTTTTCCTCGTTGCATGTTTATGATACCAAACCAAAGACGGCTCTCGGTATAATGAGATACTTTTAGTCTCAACGCGGTGCAGGTGTGTATCTTCAAGTGTCTGTGTCACTTCGTGTTCGACTGCAGTCACATTGGTGATCTATGGGCCTCAATGTTTATCTCAACAATGTTCGTTTCGGACATTAGCACGTATCTCTTTGAGTGGCTGAATAGCGCATTTCCAATGCTTAACGTTTCCAATACTTCACTTTTTACTTCTTTTGGACCCATAACATTTTCAGGGATCCGGACATATCTGCTTTCGTCTATAAAAGGAATCATCTGCGTTAAGATACTTTCTTATCAAACTGCGTAAAGAAATACCATGAAGCATACGCGAAGCAAGGCTAAGTATTAGCACGATGAAAAACTTGGACTATCCTTTTTTCTCTTCAAGAATCAGGTACGACCAAGGGTTCACACTATGGTCTTCTCCATTCTGCGAATAATACGCTAAAGCCTGCTCTTTAACTGCTCCTAAGTCTGCACCATATTCACGTTCAAGTAATAGAGATAAACCCAATGTTTTTGCTTTTTCTAATGGGTCAAAATCTTTTGCCTAACAAGTTCTCAAGATTTTCTTCTGAAATTTTCGTCTTTTGCACTGATTGCTTTTACACTGTTTTCTTCAAGTATGTCATTTAACTGCATAACCCATCCTATGTATTAAAATCGCAGCAGCAGCACTCACGTTAAGTGAGTCAAATGCATGCTGCATCTCTATGGAAACTATGTGATTTACTTTTGCTACCACTTTTCCAGAAAGCCCTTTGCCTTCACTCCCCAGAACCAGTACACTTTTAGGCTCGAAAGTTAATGTCTTGTACATTTTCCCCTTCCATCGAAGCACCATAAACTGTAAAACCAAGCTGTTCCAGTTCATTAAAGTTATCTAATATATTTGGGGTGATCATAAAAGGCATATCCAGCAATGCACCTGAGCTACTTCTGTACATTGCTGCCATGTTTAACTGTCTTACCCCAGAAACGATGATGGCATCTACACCTAATGCATAAGCTGAACGTACAATCGCACCGATGTTACCCACATCTGTAAGCCCATCAAGCACCACAATGAAATCATGTTGCTTGACCTTGGCAAAAGTTGTCTCTTCAAAATCATCCATCTCAACCAATAAACCTTGATGGTTTCCGCCTTTAGACATAGACTGCGCCCACTTCTCTTCTAGAAACTTTATCTTGTCATGGTACTTGTGAAAAAGTGCTTTAGGTAAAGCCCCTTTTGAGTTTGCACCTTTTTGTGCAACATAGACTGTTTTTATCTTAGCTTCGTGATGTTCTAATGCGTGTAAACACACCTGTTTTCCATATATAATCATAAGATAGATTTTATCTAATTTTTACTGATTCTAATTTCTAATTTTTAATTAAAGTCTCATACCATTCTTTCACAGACTTGTCACTCAACCCTGCTAAGAGTTTTGCCTTTATTTTTGGAGGGAGATCAAGACCCAAAACTTCAGTAAAACTAAGGCTTTTCTCTACTGTTTCTTGGGCTTTGATGATCACGACCCACTCACCGCGTATAGTTATCTCTTTAAACATAACATTGAGTTCTTTGGCTGTACCACGATAATATCTTTGGTACTTTTTACTTATCTCTTTTGCCAAAAAAAGCTCTCTGTTCTCATCTAGGTGAAGCACTTCAGCAAAAAGTTTTTCCAAACGATGCGGAGACTCATACAGTACAGTGTTGTAACCATTTCCCATTGCTTCTGCTAAAGCTGTACTTCTTTCTTTTCCTTTGTGTGGCAAAAAAGCATAAAAAAGAAACTTTCCCTCTTCAAAGCCCTGTGCTGCGTACGCTGTAGTCACCGCCGATGCACCCGGTAAGACATCATACTCTATGTCATGTGCTTGCGCATACGCTACCAGTAACTGTCCAGGGTCAGAAATAACAGGCATCCCTGCATCACTCACATAGACCACTTCTTTCTCAGCCAAAGTAGCGCCCAAACTCATCGAGTCTATGTTGTCCGTTATGTTCGTTAAAAGAGAAAACTCAGCCTCAGGGTACACCATACTCAAACCGCTCTTCGAGCAGTCGTAAAAGCCGTTTAGTCTGACGTGTATCTTCACAAAAAAATAGCTCTGCTTTTTCAAAAAGCTTCATAGCTCTAATCGTAATGTCTTGCGGGTTTCCAATGGGTGTGGGAATGAAGGTGATCATAAGATGCCTTTAGGCAGTAAGTATAGTAAGGGATTGGGGACAAATGTCCCCAAAGAAAGTAGTAAATGTCTTACGACAATTTATATTTGCTTTTGAACTTCTCAACTCTACCAGCAGCATCAAGAATTTTCTCAGAACCTGTAAAGAATGGGTGACATTCATTACAAATATCGATACTCATTGTTTCTTTGTCTGTTTTGATCTCAAAGCTGTTTCCACAAGCACATGTTACTGCACATAGTTTGTAATCTGGGTGTATATCTTTTCTCATTGTATTTCCTAAAAGTTTATTTTGGTGACAGATAACTAATCTATTCTAGCATTTTGCTCTTCCATATTTATATAAATAGGGCTATTGCAACACTCTGAGGTGAGACAATATAGGGCAAAATTATAGCGAAAAATATTTAAAATAATTTTTTATTACTTTAAAGTTAATCACCTGAGTCAATTTTTGATAATATCATTTGCGTCATTGTTTTGGCATCCTCAAATACAATCGTGGTTCTTTTATTGATAAGTGCTGGTGAAAATCTACTTTTTTTACCTATTTTAGTAAAATACACGTGACTTTTACTACATTTTTGCAAGATTTTTTTAAATTTTGGATCTTCATAAAAAGGTGATTGCATCAATATTTCTAGTGAATCTTTGTAGATTTTTAAACCTTTGTTCCAATGTTGTTCAATGGTAGGGTCATCAAGTTTCCACATCTTCATCATATAATGTGCCGAAAGTCTCCTTGCGGATGCACCTATTTCTATGGCTGCATTAAGGCTTTCTTTATTCCCCATATCTGTTTTATTGAGGAAATACTTTTTCATATTTGACAATTCTCTAATAACAGAACGTATATTTCCATGAATAAATATGGCACTTTCTTTCATACTGGCCTCATTAGCTTCCTGAAGTGTTGTATCTAGTGCATTTTTAACCGGTTTCCACGCCACTCTACTCTTTTTAATACTCTCTTGAACCGCTATATCTTGAAAATCATTCTCTAAATTATTCAATAACTCTTCATATCCTGCTATACGCTTTTTCAATTTTTCAGAAGGATCCCTGTAAGCAACATTATTACCAATTAAGATATAAGCCTCAAGCATTTTTCTCACATTCGACATTTCCATGCCCAAGGCCAAAATTGCATCCTTGTCATTTTTAATCCCAACGGCATGGACTTCCGACATTCCCAAACAAAACATAAGTATAAAGATTTGGATTTTTTTCAAAGTAGTTTCCTCCTAAGTATAGAAAACTATACAGATAAAGTATAAATAAAATGTGAATTTATAAAATATGCATTCACCCCTCTAACATTAAACACTTCATGCAAACGCTAATATATAGTTAAATACCCATTTTTAGTTCTAAATAATACTATAAAAGAAGTATTACAAAAGTAATTTAGAAGCCACTGCACACGCCGCACTCTCACTCTTTAAAACCAAAGGAGTATCAAAACCGATAATATTTTCATGCTTAAAGAGTGCTATTTCATCTTCATGAAAACCACCTTCACACCCGATGACTATGGCACTTATCGTTGAAGAGGATGTAAGTTTGTTGTTAGAGAAGTTCAACATTTTAGCATCTGGATTTTCATCCAAAAATGTCTTTAAATCTACTACTGTTTCTAGCTTCATGATCTCTGACCTCCCTGACTGTTGAGAAGAGTTGAGAAGTATTTTTTCTAAACGTTTGAAGTCTAGTTTAAAGCTTTGTTGAGAGCGTTTACAGTAGATAAAAGTGATTTTATCGACACCCATTTCATTGAGTGAGGGAAGTACTTTTTCTACATTTTTGGGGTCAATGACACACCAGGCTAGGTGTAGTGGAGCCTTAGCTTTAACCTCAAGTACTTTACTCTTTTGAAGTTCTAGTATGACAGAACGTTTGTCTATGTAGGTGATGGCATAAGTATGAAGAAGTCCATCTTCAAGATTACGAAGATACAAGGTATCGCAAACCTTGTGCCTACGTACTTTAAAGAGGTAACGATGTTCATCCCCCACCAAAGTAAGTTGACTTTGGCTGGCATCTTTGTGGTAAAGGTAAAGCATTAGATAGCAACTATGCCTTTGGCTTTGACCATCATAAGGACTATCATGATCACCACTAACAAGATTTGGATGAGTGAGATCTTGATAAACGCAGATTTTAATACTTTAAAGGTATCTGGATTTGTAAGATTTCCCAGTTTAATGGCTTTAAATTTTTTGATCTCAATATACATCATCACTGCCCATACAGCTACCATAACGATCGTTGTGAGTGGCCAGCCTAAATCGCCTGTAAATATAGCTACAATCCCTGCAAAAGCTATCATTGTTGCAATGGCTTGAAAGATCATTGTGTAGATAAAAGAACCTTTTCTAAAACCAAGTGGGTTGTTGGCTGTCATAAAAGGGATGACCATCCCCACAACCAAAAAGCCTAAAAATATATATACCAACAGACCGTGTCCTGCTATCATTTGTGTTACTTCCATCGTTACTTCCTTGTTTAATATCTGTTTAAAAGTGGATTATACCCTAATTAGCTATAATCAACTTAACTCAAATTTAAAGGTCAAACATGGCTGTCTCCATCTCTGAAGCACTCGATATCATCTCTCAAACTGTCACCCCATTAGATAGCGAAATACTTCCCATTGAAATGTCTGTAGGGCGCGTGGTTACCCAAGACTATGTCGCTACTTTTAATTTACCAAGGTTTAACAACTCTGCTATGGACGGGTATGCAGTAAAAACAGCAGATGCAGGACAACAGGTGAAGTGTACTGATGTCATCTATGCAGGTGACAATCCACAAATGACACTTGAACAAAAGACAGCCATCAAAATCATGACAGGTGCACCTCTCCCAAAAGGATGTGAAGCCATCGTACCCATAGAAAATGTAACTGCCCATGAAGATGAGATCACACTCCCCTCAGATATAAAGCAAGACGCATTCATCCGTATGGCAGGAGAAGACATCCAAAAAGATACTGTTTTCTTGGCTAAAGGAGAGATGCTTAACGCTTACAGTGTTGCCTCTTTGGCAAGTCAAGGTCTAAGCCATGTCAGCGTCACAAGACGTATTAAGGTAGCCATTTTTGGTACAGGTGATGAACTGCGACCTCACTTTGAAAAGATAGAAGATCACCAGCTTTATAACTCGAACAGTCCAATGTTTTTAACACGTGCCAAAGCACTTGGCTGTGACGTACGCTTCATACGCTCTTCAGCTGATACACTCGAAGCACTGGAAGCTTCCATCAAGACTACTCTGGATGCTGATATCATCATCACTTCAGGTGGAGTGTCTGTGGGAGACAAAGACTTTACCAAAGAGGCATTTACCAACCTTGGTATGCAAATACACATAGATAAAATAGACATCAAACCCGGACGACCGACCATCATAGGAAGTATAGGTAAAACGATGGTGATTAACTTACCTGGAAACCCTCTAGCCTCTATGGTCAATTATGAGTTGTTTGTACGTGCTATCATACGTAAGATGTCTGGAAGAACAGACCATTATCATGCAACCATTAAGACAAATATGAAAGAGAACTTTGACGTAAGAGGCGGGAAACATGCTGTTGTACTTGGGAAGTTTGATGGTTCTTCGTTTGAGGCTTTAAAAAGACAAATGCCCGGCATGGTCTCACCTATGCAAGATGCAGATGGACTTATACTCATTACGCCCTGAAATCAACTGTTTAGAAAAAGGCAGACAAATAAAAATGATACCGATAAAGTGGGATTTTTGTAGTGTGAAGAAAGAAGAATTATTGAACTAGCGTATAATACTTCGTGCCTCTCTTAAAAAAGAGAAGCAGAAGAGTAAGTTGAACTTACAGACCTGACATATACTCAGATACTGCTGTGATAGTCTCGTCATCCATAGATGCCACTTGACCTTTCATAAGCATACCCATACCAGATACATTTCTTGTTCCAGCTTTGTAACCATGTAGTGCTTCAGAAAGTGCTGCTACTGTTTGACCTGCAACGACATTTGATTTACCAAGTGCTTTAGTTTGACCATCTGCACCATGACATCCTGCACATTTAGCGTACGCTGCTTTACCTGCTGCATTGTCTGGTGTCACTGCTGCTGTCACTGCTTCAGTAGCTGATGCTGCTCTTTCTTTAAGCGCTTCTGCTGCTTCAGATGCTTTAGCTTCTGCTGCTGCTTTTACTTCCGCTGCTTTTTCTGATGCTGCTGCTGCTACTTTTTCTGCTTCCACTTTGGCTGCTGCTGCAATTTCTGCTGCTTTCGCTTTCGCTGCTTCTGCTGCTTCTGCCGCTGCTGCTTTTGTTGCGTCTACGGCTTCTGTTGCTGCCGCTTTTGTCGCATCTACTGCGTTCGCTGTAGTTTCTTTAACTGTTTCAGTTGCTGATGTTGCTGCATCTGTTGCTGCTTTTTTTGCGTCTTCTCCACATGCTGTAAACAACAAAGTTGCTACTACGAGTGAAAGTATTGTTACCTTTTTCATTCTGTTTCCTTATGTTTTAGATAATGCTATTATACTAGGTTTTTCTTACTTATACTTTTATAGGATTCTTTACCGGTACTTTATTTAAAAGCTTTTCCCATAAATGTATATCCGACCACTCAGATTGTACTTGTTTTGAAAAGATTATGTCTTCAAGCTTTATCTCTCCCATCAGATTTGAGTGGGCATCTTCTTTAAATCCTTGTGCATACCCTGTCTCAGTCTCATGCACTATGATGCTATGGAGTTTAACTTCACGTTCACCATTTTGCATATCTGTACACGCTAACACACGTTCTACCATAAGGTATATGACTCTTGAAAATTGTTCAGCAGAAGGAGAAACAGGGAGTTCTATCCATCTGTTACTATAGGCTTTCATGGCCTCTATATATGCTGTATCATCTTTTGACCACAACGTGATAGCATGATCAAAAGAGTCTATGAGTTCCTTAATACTGCGTTTGGTTAACCCAAAATCATACACCATCTGACCATCGTCCAAATAGTTAGATTCTAAAAGTACTTCTATCTTATAGGAGTGTCCATGTATGTTTTCAGAACAACGTTGTGTCGTACAGTCACGAACGATATGTGCATTTTCAAATTTAAAAAGTTTTCTTATAAGCATTGTGTATCCTTAAGTAGGAGTATATAAATCTGATTTTAGCAAAGCTAACTAAATGTTAGATTACACACCTTGCGTGGTATCAAATACACGTATATGCAGTCTATCACTATAATGAAAGTTGTGTTTCATACAAAACTCAAAGACTGCTTTGTCGTTTTTCCAGATAGTGTCTCTACTTTCCCCTACAGGCATGCAGTAAACTGCTAATGTAGGCAGTATCTTTCTTACTTGGTCTATCTCATCGATGGCTGTACTCTTTACAAGCTCCGCATCGATGGTAAACTTCAAAAAAGCTTCTTTTACATAGGTCTGTACAGACTCTAATGCTGGTACATTGATACGTTTTTCTTCAGGCTCACCTGAGTTAGCAAGCTTCAAAGAGAGTGCAAAAATGCAAGATTTATACGCCGGAAATTTTTCAAAGTCAATATTGACTGTACCATTGGTTTCAAAAGTCACTTCTATGCCTTCAGACACAAGCCACTCCACCACGGCATAAAAAGTGGCATCACTATGGTACATCAGAGGCTCACCCCCTGTGATAACCATATGAGGGTTGTACCCGATAACTTCAAATTCATCTTTGGAGTGTCTGTATGAGTTTCTCACTATCCTCTACCTTGAGCCATGACTTTGCAAAACTGCTGTCTACTGCAAAGTATGTATCACACCCATAACGTACTTCACCCTCTACTTCATAACTGGCACCAAAACCAGGACAAGAGAGGTTACATCCACCTGTACGTAAAAAGTATGAAGGAACACCTGCATACTTCCCTTCTCCCTGTATGGAGAAAAACTGTTCAGTGAGGTAAAACATCAGCCACCAGTTTCATAAAATGCCCGTTTAGAGATTTCTCTGTCTTCAAGTTCTTCTTCACTCCAACGGTTCTCTTTTGGCTTGTCTTTGAGTACTGCTGCGAGTACATCTGCTGCACCTTGGATGTCACCTTTTTTAACTGACTCAGCGATACTCAGTGCTTCATCAAAATAAAGGCATGGAATGAGGTTACCCTCTGCTGTGAGACGTATGCGGTTACAGTTTTCACAAAAGTCATGTTTATGTGGATCTATAAGTCCAAACTCATACCCTGTCTCAACTATAAGGTAATTAAATGATGGACTTGCACCCTCACGACCTAATGCCTTGATGGTATACTTCTCTTTTACTTTTTCAAGTATCTCTTTACCGTGCATACCTCTGAGTGCTTGGTCTGCATGTGCATTTTCCATATACTCTATGAAACGTACTTTCATGCCACGTTCTTTACAGTACTCCATCACGTCTAAAATCTCGTCATCATTGATACCTTTGAGTGGTACCATGTTGATTTTAACTTTGAGTCCTACTTCTAATGCTTTATCTATACCTTCAAAAACACGTGAGAGGACATCTTTACCTGCTATCTTAGCTGCGACATCTGCTTTGAGTGAGTCTAGAGAGATGTTAAGACGTTTAAGCCCTGCATCTTTCAGTCTTTGTGCTGCCTCTGGAAGTAAAAAAGCATTGGTGGTGATGGCCAAATCCAAACCAGGCTTATATTCGTTGATCATCTGAATAAACTTGTCTAAATCTTCTCTAAGCAGTGGCTCTCCACCTGTAAGACGTATCTTTGTTACCCCACCGTCTATGGCAACTTTAACAAATAAAAAAAGTTCTTCAAAAGTAAGTAAGTTTTCTTTAGGTACCCACGAAAAAGGTTTTTCAGGCATACAGTACTGACATCTAAAGTTACATCGTTCTGTTACTGATATTCGTAAGTAGTTTACCTCACGTCCATGTCCATCTATAAGCATATAAAATCCAATAATTCATTTTTTATAATTTTCATTAGGGTATCTAAAAATAGATAAAATGGGGATAAAATGAACATGTTGCCTTATATAATAACTTTATGTTGATATTTTCGCTGTAGATTTTGTTAAAGCTTCTATGTAAATGAAATAATTTAGATTGAATATTTCGTGGTAATTTGTTGTAGATTTGAAGGTTGTTGCGAAGGAGCGTACACTCAGTACGTAACTGAGCGAACTCCTTTAAAGATGCCGCAAAATACGGCGAAAGATTTAGTGTAAATCTCTCCATTGTTGTTTCTTCCATAAGAACGCTAAGATACTAAAGAATACAAAGAACCCAATCACCCATGGTCCAAGTTCTTCTCTGGCTTTTTTACTAGGGTCACCTGCTTCAGTAAGGTACTCTTTCACTTTTTCGTACCCTTCTTCGTTCAGTCCTACTCTAGGCATAGAAGTACCTGGCAGACCTGATTGAGGGTTTTCTATGAATGTTTCCATGTAGTGCGCACCTCTTGCTCTGATGATCATAGAAAGATCAGGGGGTAAATTACCCATGTATGCTTTGACCATGTCTTGCTCTTCAATGACTTTTATCTCATGAGCCAGTGCATCCTTTTTATGTTTAAATGCTGGTGTCTCCCCTAACTGTGTCGTATTGGTATAACGTACAGCATGACATCTTACACAGGCTTCAGTAAATGCTTCTTTTGCTGTGACTTCACCTGCTTTATGCTCTAACATATACGCCACAACATCTGCTATCTGCTGATTATCCGATACGCTGAACTTGATAGAACCCATTGGGTGCATAGAAGTATCTGTATACTTGTGATCCACATTTGATGCCATTGCAGGATCTTTGATCAGAGCTATAAGATAATTTTTATCATAAATGGCACCTGCATGGTCAAGGTTCGGTGGGATAACCCCACCCATATTGATGTTTGCACCATTGTGACACCCTATACAGTTGGCAAACACTGCCTCACCTGCTGCTGCATTACCTGCCATCTTAGACACAGCTACTACATCAGACCAAAACGCTTTTTTCTTCTCTACTAAAGCTGCATCACCATTGCGCTCAGCTTCTTTAATGTCATCTGTTCCATCATAGGTAAAACCATTGCTTTCAATCACAATCTCATTCCCTTGAGCATCTACTTTTTTATGCATCTCATGGTGTGCATACGGCTCAACCAAATAGTATGTAAGTAGTGAAAAGAAGACAACAACTGCTAATATTTTTAATTCTCTCATGTTATGCTCCTTTCTCTATTTTTTTCTCAAACAGAGTAATAATGAATAATGCTGGTCCCATCAATAAGAACAACACTGCAGAAAACAATCCAATAAATGCAAATGTAGGATCTGTTGGAGGAAGTTTCCCCATCGCTGTAAGTACAATCATATCTATAACCAATACCCAAAACCAAATTTGGAACAGTCCTCTTTTATGTGCCGGAGCCACATTTGGACTTCTATCGATAAACGGTAAGAAGAACATCGCAGCTTGGGCAATACCAAAGGCAATCAATCCAACATCTTTGGAGAATGGACGTAGAATCTCATACGACCACAAGAAATACCACTCAGGGTAAATGTGTGCTGGTGTTTTAAGTCCATCTGCAGGATCAAAGTTTACAGGATCCATGGCAAAATCAAAGTTATAAAATACCAGGTAGAAGAAAAGTATAAAGTACACACCCATGACAAAAACATCTTTACTCAAAAATACTGGAGAGAATGGAATCACTTTAGACTCTTTTCTTTTCCCTGCTTTCCAAAGATCTGCAGCTTCTTCAAAATCGATGTCTGCCCCTTCTTGGTTGTTTACATGTGGCAGTCTAAGTGTACCAAAGTGTAAAACAATAAGACCAATAATTACCAATGGAATCAGAAAGACATGCAACATAAAGAAACGTGTCAGATAAGCATCACCGGGGACATAGTCTCCACGTATCCACTCTACTAAGCCGTAAGCTTCGAGTGATCCACCAGAGAATAGGTTGGTGATAACCATACCCGCCCAGTAAGACATTTGTCCCCATGGTAACATGTATCCAGAGAAGGCTTCTGCAGAAAAGGCTACAAAAAGCCCCATACCAGAAAGCCAGATAAGCTCTCTACCTCTTTTATATGATCCATAATAAATACCCGTAAACATGTGGATATAAATAATAAGAAATACAATCGATGCACCTATCCCATGAATATGTCTCCATAACCAACCATACCCAACTTCACTCATAATGGTGTAGTTGACCGAGTCAAATGCTAAGTTTGTATCTGGCTTGTAGTACATCAATAAGAAAATACCCGAAATGACCAATAAGCCAAAGGTAGCCGCAAGTACCATACCCATTGCCCATAAGAAGTTGATATCTTTTGGTATCCAGTATTCTGTATTTAAAACTCTCTTCAGCGTATTAAGACCTATACGCTGATCAAGCCATTCGTTTAAACTATTTGCTTTTTCAAAATGTGCCATAATTCTTCTCCCCTTAAACCGTTAGACCCGCGTCTAGCATTTTTTTATACTCAGGTCCAGATTCACCCAAGATAAGCTTTGTACCCGCAATTTTATACGGTGGTATTTCAAGTGGACTTGGTGGTGGAAGACCAGGCTCATTCACACCTGAAGCATCAAATTTTCCTCCGTGACATGCACAGAAAAATACATGATTGGCTTTTTGATACGCTGGAATACATCCCAAGTGCGTACAAAGTCCTATAGAAACATGATATCTGTCAGAACCTATAACAATATCTCTATCATGTGGTTTCATATCTGCTGTTTTTTTCAAAATGAAAATAGGTTTTCCTCTCCATTTTTCTACAATCAATTCATTAGGTTTTGCAAGACTTAAATCTACTGTTGTAAACCCTGCAGCTTTTACTGATGGTAAAGGATCCCATGTACGTTTTGCTGCGTACCCTAAGCCCCCACCTATACCAACTAAAGCAGTGGCACCTAGTGCCATACCCATAAAGTCTCTACGCTCTTTTTGTTCGTTAGCCATAATTTTCCTCACTTTGTATAAAATTATAATAAAATATTATAGGCTACTCGGGGTTAAAGAGATGTGCTTTAGGTCGTGAGTGAAGGAAGTTTTAGTAGAGTGTTACCTTAAGTAAATTAAGACTAATATAGTCTTAATTTATGTTTATTATAAGTTTAAATTTATTTTGAGGACATACTTTTTTGTCTTAGTTTGATGTGTACATGGAGTATCTCGAGTGCAGCAGGTGTCACACCAGATATCTCAGAAGCTGAAAAAAGCGTCGGCGGTGTAGCTTTTTGAAGTTTTTCCACCACTTCATTAGAGAGCCCTGAGATATTGCTATAGACAAACCCTTCTGGTATCTTGATCTTAAGCATGTCTCCCATTTGGAGTATCTGTTGCTGTTGTTTTTCTATGTACCGAGAGTACTTTGCTTCTACAAGTATCTGGACAATGACTTCATCCTCATACTTGTCAAACTCAGGCAAAAGCGTGATGAGTTTTTCCCTGTCAAAGTCCCCACGTCCTATGACATCTATCCAGTAGGTTTTATCACTTATCTTTATGGCATCTATAGACTCTAACTGCGCTAAAAACGCTTTGTTAGGTGTCACTTGATTTGCTCTTAAAAAATCTAATGCCTCTTCTAAGTCAGCTTTTTTCTTCTCAAATTTTTCCATATAGGCATCATCTAAAAGCCCTAATGCTTTTCCATATTTGGAAAGTCTCATATCTGCATTGTCTTCACGTAAAAGCAGTCTATACTCTGCACGGCTTGTAAACATACGGTATGGCTCTTTAGTACCTTTTGTGACAAGGTCATCTATGAGCACACCGATATACGCTTCGTCACGTCTAAGAATTAATGGCTCTTTTCCCTGTATGCTCAGTGCGGCATTGATACCAGCCATGATCCCCTGTGCTGCTGCTTCTTCATACCCTGTGGTACCATTGACCTGTCCTGCAGTGTAAAGACCTTTTATTTTCTTTGTCTCAAGCGTATGTTTAAGCTCTGTGGGCTGCACGTAGTCATACTCTATGGCATACCCGTAACGGACTATCTTGGCATTTTCCATACCTTCTACCGACTGTACCATTTCCAGCTGTACATCTATGGGTAAAGAGGTGCTCATCCCATTGATATAGTACTCCGTCTCATCCATCGTTTGAGGCTCGACAAATATCTGGTGACGCGGTCTGTCCCTAAAACGGCTTATCTTGTCTTCTATGCTTGGACAGTAACGGGGGCCTGTGCCTTCTATCTGCCCGGAGAACATAGGTGCTCTGTAAAAGTTAGACTCAATGATTTCATGTGTTCTTTCATTCGTATAGGTGACATAACAAGGCAACTGTTTAGGGTTAAATGTTTTTTTATCTGTACGGAAAGAAAACGGTGGTGGTGGAGTATCCCCAGGTTGTATCTCCATCACTGAAGTGTCTACTGATTTTGCATCTATCCTTGCACACGTACCTGTCTTAAGTCTACCTATCTCTATGCCAAGACTCTTCATATACTCAGCTAACTCTACAGAAGCAAACTCCCCTTGTCGTCCAGCCGTTTGCTTTTTTTCACCTATATGAATAAGCCCGTTCAAAAACGTCCCTGCAGTGATGATGACTTTTGAAGCGGTGTAGATATTACCAAGCTGTGTCGTCACACCTTCGACTTCACCCTCTTCTATGACAAGTCCATCTGCTATCTCTTGTTTGACATCTAAGTTTTCTGTACCCAAAACCACATTACGCATATAGAGTCTATACTTATCCATATCTATCTGTGCTCTAGTACCTCGTACCGCTGGGCCTTTAGAAGCGTTGAGTGTACGAAACTGTATACCTGTTTTGTCCGTACAGATCCCCATCTCTCCACCCAATGCATCTACTTCTCGTACCAAGTGACCTTTGGCAAGTCCCCCTATAGCAGGGTTACAGCTTGATGCTCCTATCTGCTCTGCAAGTATGGTTATCAACAGTGTTTTGACACCCATACGTGCAGACGCTAAAGAAGCTTCTATCCCTGCATGACCACCACCTATAACTATGACATCATAATTCATTTTTACCTCATATTGGATACCCACAAGGGACACCCTTACATTTTATGCAAATCCTAGAGGCATCCCTTGTGGGTGCCTTTGGTATATTTTCGCTATAATAATCGAATTATATCCAAAAAATGGAGCATCATGTTTACAGGTCTTATTCGTGAAATTGCCACTGTCAAAAGCTATCAAAACAACATCTTGACTATCCACTCAAAACACCCAGCAAAACTAGGTGACTCCATCGCCATCAATGGGGTATGTTTAACCGTCATCAAAGTACATTCAGACGGCTTTGACCTTGAGCTTGCAGATGAAACACGTTCTATCATCGATGAGAGTAAGATCTCTGGACAAGTACATTTGGAGCCAGCGATGATGATGAACGACCGTTTTGAAGGGCATATCGTACAAGGGCATGTGGACTGTGTAGGTAAAGTCACAACCATACGCAAAAGAGAAAATGCCACAGACTTTATCATCACAGTTGACCCAAAATACATCACTTACATTGTCCCCAAGGGCTCCATCACCATAGATGGGATCTCTCTTACGGTGAATGACGTGGCAGATCATAGTTTCAGACTCACTATCATTCCCCACACACTAGAAAATACACTCATGAAAAACTATAAAGTGGGCACAAACCTCAACATAGAGACAGATGTCTTTGCAAGATACATCGACCATATCCTTGCACATCGCCAAAACGGTAAAAAAAGTATGTCATGGGATGATGTAGATAAGATGCAGATGTCTTACTAGTGAATATTTACGACTACACTCACACCCCAAAGTGGTGAAACCTTCACCACCCTGCTTGAACATAAAAATGTCAAAATCAATCGTATTGTAAGTTCAAATAGTGTTGAGCCTATAGAGTACATACAAGAAGAAGATGAGTGGATTGTTGTTATTGAAGGTGAAGCAACTCTACTGCATAGACAATGAAGAAAAAGGTCACTTCAAAAAGGGGATACACTTTTTATACCTGCGAAGACACCTCACCAAATAATCCAAACACTCAAAAGTACAGTGTGGTTAACTGTCCATATTTACTAATTTATTGACCATCTTTTGACATCATATCGTTTAACCTACTATTTATAGAATTGTTCTATTTTCAGAAGTTGGTTTTTTAGATAAGATAAATGGGTAGATATTTTTTAGATTAGTGAGAATTTATTGTTATTTTGATAAAGCTATGACACATTAAAAAAATGTAGATGTATAGTATCGAGACAGGTCATGGACATATTTGAAATATGTATGACCAATGTCTCTTCATAAATGCATGACTACTCGCAGATGTTGATTGACATTCTTTTTCCCTAAGTATCATTTGATACTGCCAAATTTATTGACTAGACAACTACTGAAATAATTTCTATTGTATGCATTGCAATTCTAACTTTACAACATCACATTCACATCACATTTTAAATAATAAATTACATGATTTTTTCAAAACACCGACGTAGTTTTATACCTCAGACTACTTTTAAGAATAATTTTAAATGCTAAAAAAACTAACCTACTTTAATACCGATCTCTTTTATCGTTTGAAGTTTTAATTCTGGAAACTTTTTCTTAATCCGGTACATGAATGTACGCCTTGTATTATCTGAGACATAGGTTGACTGCCATACAACCTCATCTATGAGGTCATAGGTAATAATAGACTCTAAATTAGAAAACACTAACTGAAAAAATTTTCTTTCTTTTTCTGATAGCTTGATGTTTTCTCCATCCTCTATAGAGATTTCTCTCTTCCATATCAAAAGTATATTCTCCCAACTCTTTCATAAAAGAGGATGCTGAAAAATGATACTTTTGAATAATCAACGAGATAAGTGTTCGTAACTCATCCTCTCTATAAGGCTTTAGCAAATAGCCTACAAAATCAACTTTTGAAGCTCTTGCAAGTGTTTCATCATCATTATATGCAGTAATGAAGACTACTGCAAGATTATGGATCTTTTGTAAAACATTAGCCGTCTCGATACCATCTACTTCACCATTAATACGTATATCTGATAACAAAATATGAAATGTATGCTCCAAAGCCAGTTCAAGCGCTTGAGAATAAGATTTGGCAATCTGAACATTGGTAAACCCTATTTTTTTTAAGAGTTTTTGAAGGTGTGTATAAATGATAAACTCATCTTCTACAATTAATATACTTATCTTATCCATGTAGTAATTGTAACTATATTTATTGAATTTATTGTATATTGCTTTATGATTTTAAAACTCTTTCTCTATTCCCTTATATTTGTTTCATCTCTATACGCAAATGTTAGCATTGATCATAACACTTCAAAGATATCTTTATTGCCCTATAGTAGTATGTATATTGATAATTCATCACAAATGACCTTTGCCGAAATACAGCACCAAACATTTAAGCCGATAAACAGTGACGAAATAAAACTTGGATATACGCAAAGTACTATTTGGATACAGTTTAAAATAACCAATAAACTGAATCAACCTTTTGAGTCTAATCTCATAATTAACAAACCCATACTTGATACAATCGACTTATTTGAAAAAGAAGGACAAACGTATAGAAAAACGAGTAGAGGAATACTATCCCTAGGACAATATGAACAAAATAATATTTTACACCCAAATTTTCATATCAACTTTAAACCATATGAAACAAGATTTTTCTATCTTAAGATACACAGTACTACATCTTCCAATAATTTTAAATTACATATCAAAGATACTCAAACACTTTATCAAGATGAAATTACATATCAAATTATGAAAACTATCTTCTTAGGTATAATGATAGGATTAATCATATATAACTTATTTCTCTTTTTCTTTATAAAAGAATCTGTTTACCTATACTATGTGCTTTATATGTTCTTTCTAACGACATATTATGTAACTTATACTCAGATTATCAACTATATTATCATCTTTCCTCAAAGTTCATATGTAGTGTATTTTATTGGGATAGCAAATATTTTTGTACTAATGTTTATTAAAACATTTTTAAAAGTCCAGAATAAAGTGCACACTTATATAATATATACAATCATAATTTTATATCTCATATTTGGACTATCTATTACAATAACAAGTCAACTCACAATCCTTAATATGTTATTTGTCCTATATTTATGTACATATGCCTTATACAAAAAAAACGATCAAGTAAAATACATTTTTTTAGGTTGGTTATTAATGGTCATTGGTACCATCATGCAAATATTAAAAGCATTTGGGCTATGGACACTTATAGATTACTTCCCCCATTTTTACGAATTCACCATTCTTTCTGAAGCAATCCTCTTTTCTGTTGCACTTGCTGCAAGACTAAACAAGAACACACAGAGCTAGAAAAATCTCTCAAAACTAACACTGTTCTTATAAAAGAACTTCACCATCGCGTGAAGAACAATATGCAATTTATCATCATCATGTACAGACTAAAACTAGACAAAATCATGAACCCTGAACTAGACCAAAATCTCAAAGAAGCTGAAGGTACGATACAGGCGATGAGTAAAACCTATGAGATTCTCTACAGCCAAAAAGATCTCCAAACAGTAAATAGTAAAACATATTTTGAAAGTTTAATCTCAGAGATGAAACGTAGTTTTAATATGTCTCAAATTAATATACACCTTCAAACTGATGCACAGTTAACCATGCATCAGTCGATCTACTTAGGCATTATCTTAAATGAACTGATAACTAATGCCCTTAAATATGCTTTTCCTGATCACAAAGGAGATATATCCATAAACTTAAAAGAGGAAGGGAGCAAAAAAATATTTATATTTAAAGACAATGGTATTGGATTTGACGAGACCACAAAAGGTCAAGATACATTTGGGCTCTCTTTTATAGAAGCTTTAGTAGTTGATGAACTAGAGGGAGATATTTCTATTGATGGTTCTGATGGAGTTAAAATACAAATAGTATTTTAACTCTGCTTCTTACATATAATCTTTATCTTTCATACTCCTGGCCTGAGTATTACGAATCTTTTTTAGTTCCATATCTATATACTCCAACCCCTCTAACATCTCTAAAGATGCCACTGTCGAGTAGCGCATCATCTCAGCGCGATGCACAAAGATGTAAAAACCGTTTTCATACAGTCCTAAACGGATGGCTGCTGCTGTGGAATAGGTGGTGAGTATGGCATCATCGTTACAGATGGCCCTAACCCCTGAAAACCACTCTTTTGTCCAAAGCAGTGGATTATGTGCAGGGCTGAAAGCATCTTGGTAAACAATGTCTATCTTCTTTGCTATCTTGGGGATGCTCTCTCTTGCATCGCCCAGTAAAACCTCTATCTTAAACTGTTCATCTTCATAGCTTAAGTTTTGTGAAACCTCTTTGATAATGTGCTTAATACTTTCAAACTCAGGAGGAAAATCAAACGTATCCAAAGAACGTACAAGTGCTTCGTCAAACTCTGGAGAGAATATGTGTACTTTTGTTTTTAAATGATTTTTTCTGATGGTGTAGAGTGTTGCAAAGGTGTTATAGCCTAAACCAAAACAGATGTCTAAAATGACAAGTTCTGAGTTGTCTTTTTTTAAGATCAAAGAGGGCTTGACATGTTTTTCTAAACTTTCATGTAAAGCACCATCTTTGGTAGAGTGATAAGGCTCTTCAAACTCGTGAGAGAAGAGTGTATACGTGCCATCTTCACAAAGTACTAAGTCTTTTTTGAGGCTTAGTTCCTTATTTATTGGCATTTTTGAGCTGTTTTTTACTCATCTTGAGTGCTTTGTTACTCATCTCTCCTATGCCCCTGTGTATGACTGTATCTGCAATCTCTTTTGCTTCATCTAGTGAATGCATGTTACACGTACCGCACTGGTAGAGGTTAAGCTCTGGGATGTCTGCTTCACTTTTGACACCAAGCACATCTTCCATAGACTGTTTCCAGGCTTTGGCTACTTTTTTAGCCTTAGGATGTCCAAGCAGGGACATATAGAACCCTGTACGACACCCCATAGGAGAAAGGTCGATAATCTCTACATCTTTGCTATTAAGATGGTCTCTCATAAAACCTGCAAACAGATGTTCTAAGGTATGGATACCTTTCTCAGGAAGAATCTCTTTGTTTGGTACACAAAAACGTAAATCAAACACCGTAATGTCATCTCCACTTGGTGTGCTCATAGTCTTAGCAACCCTTACGGCTGGCGCTATCATCTTGGTATGGTCTACTGTAAAACTGTCTAATAATGGCATAAATTATTCCTTAAAATATATAATTTTGATTATAGCCTAAAATCAAAAATTAGAGAAGTCTACCCAATCTTAGGTAATTTTGGAGCTGACTTCAATAACTTCTGAGTATAGGGGTGCTGTGGATTTCCCATCACACTTTCCACAGATCCTTGTTCAACTATCTTCCCTTCTTTCATCACTGCGACTTCATCTGCAATGACAGGAACAATGGAGAGATCATGAGTAATAAACAGATAAGAGACCCCTGACTCCTCTTGCAGTTTTTGCAATAGCTTAAGGATTTGCGTGCGTACAGACACATCTAGTGCAGAGGTCGGTTCATCACAAATGATGAGTTCAGGTTCTACTGCCAAGGCTCTGGCAATACCAATACGTTGACGTTGTCCTCCTGAGAACTCATGCGGATAACGGTACATATGCTCTGCTTTCAAATCCACTTTCACAAGAAGTTCACTTATCTTCACATCCTGTGAAGCTCTGTCCTTAGCACCTATTCCCAGGCTCACCATACCCTCTCTAATGATATCTCCTATCGTCATACGAGGATTTAATGCAGAAAAAGGATCTTGAAAAATGACCTGTATTTTACGCCGATAAGGTTTGAGTGCTGCACTATCAAGATGTGCAAGATCTTGATTTCCAAACTTAATAACGCCTTCTGTGGTCGGTATCAAAGAGAGTATCGCCTGCCCGGTAGTACTTTTGCCACTTCCAGATTCTCCTACCAAAGCCAGTGTCTTTCCTTTCGGAATAGAAAAACTCACACCATCAACGGCTTTGATAAACCCAACAGTACGTTGAAAAAAACCTTTTTTCACAGGAAAATGCACTTTTAAGCCCTCTACTTCAAGTAGTTTCTCCGGATTTTCTACGCTCTGTCTAACCTCTTTAGAAGTACTTGCATCTTTTAAAAGGCTTTGAGTATAGGTGTGCTGTGGTGTATGGAAAAAGGTATGACACTCTGCCTCTTCTAAAATCTCTCCATGGCGCATGACAGCTACCCTGTCTGCTACTTGTGCAACCACAGCCATATCATGCGTGATAAAAAGTATGGAAAGATTTCTTTGCACTTGTATCTTTTTGAGTAATTTCAACACTTGTGCCTGTATGGTGACGTCCAATGCCGTAGTCGGCTCATCAGCGATCAAAAGATCGGGTTCACACGCCAAAGCGATAGCGATCATCACTCTTTGTTTCTGTCCGCCTGAAAGCTGGTGCGGGTACCAGTTGTATCTCTCTTGGGGATCTTTTAACGCCACCTCTTCAAAGAGTGAAATAACCTTCTGCTTTATAGCATCTTTTTTTAAACCCAGATGCATTTTGATCACCTCTGCCACCTGTACACCAATGGTCATCACAGGATTTAAAGCAGACATCGGTTCTTGAAAGATCATCGCAATGGATTTACCTCGAATCTTTTGCATTTTATATTCAGGAAGTGCAAACAGAGAATCGTTTTTAAGTTTTATATCTCCGGAACTCACCGAGATGACATCAGGAAGCAGTCTCATGATGGCCAAAGAGGTCAACGATTTTCCTGATCCAGATTCACCAACCAGTGCAAATACTTCTCCTTGTTTTATCTCAAAACTAATAGCCTTAAGAAGGGTATTGCCCTCTACGGTCAAACTCAAATTTTCTACACTTAAAAGAGTGCTCATGACTTATTCCTTGGATCTAAAACAGTCTGAACGCGGTCAGAGAGTAAATTTGCTGCCAACACTAAAATAAACATAAAGGCAAAAGCAGAGAAGAGTGACCACCAGACCATCGGATCTCTTGCCATTTCAAGTCTTGCCTGATTGATCATATTGCCCCAACTGTGCATCGTAGGATCAACCCCTACACCCACATAAGAGAGTACAGCCTCAGCCAATACCAGACCCGAAAAGTCAAGTACCACAGAGATAAGAATAATATGCATCAAATTGGGAATGATATGACGACGTATAATCGTGAGTTTACCCACACCAAATGCTTTGGCTGCTGTCACAAACTCTATTTGGGAGATTTTCAATGTCTCCGCACGAAGCAATCTACAAAGTCCCGTCCAACTGGTAATCCCCAGTATAATGATCAAAAACAATAGCCTCAAATCTGATCTCTCCAGTGTGGTCTCAAACCACGTAGGATTGTTATTGATCATGACTTGCATCGAGAGGACACCTGCGGCGATGAGAAGTACACCAGGAATAGAACTCAGTGTGGTATAGAGATATTGGATCACATCATCTACCCAACCACCAAACAATCCTGCACTCACTCCTAAAAGTATGGCTACAGGTAACATGATCAAAGTCGTTAAAAGACCGATCAGCACCCCCGTTCGGATACTTTTTAAACTTTGATAGAGGACATCTCCGCCTACTTTGTCTGTACCGAGTACATGATAGTCAAAACTCAACACATAGAACCATGTACAGAGTGTAATTAACAGCATAATGGTAACATACGCGATACGCCATGGAAGTTCTGTTTTCCCCTCCATAGTCACTTTAAGTTCATGTTTAAACCCCTCTTTGCTACGCCAAAGAATATGTATACCTATAAACAGCATACTGATTGCCAAACCTAACATGACCGCCATAAGGGATGTCTGCATACTTTGGTTGTTTTTGGAGACATGTTTAAGTGGGAGATACTCTTGTTTTGTCACCCCATGCTCATCCACTATCATTGACTTTGTATACTCATGCAAAGCAAAAGGTGCAGAATAAGTACGTTCTGTGCCTTGTATATTATGTGCAAAGATCAAATCCAAAGGACTGACTATCTCTGAATATTGTATCTTTTCACTCTTCCCCTCTATTGGATCTATAGCAAACCGTACATGCACTGAATCGAGCAGTGTAAAAAAGAGATAAAACGTCAAGATGATCGCTGAAGTCATAGCTATACTTGATTTAAAAATGGTACGCCACTGTTCTCTGATCTGAGGAGAACGAGATGCCCCCAAGCCCAAAAAGAGAAGTATAATGAGCAAGCTCCAAACCAAGATATCTGTCCAAAGTAGTGAAAGCATCATAATTTTACCCTCGGATCAAAAAATGTATAAGAGATATCCGTGAGGACAAGTCCTACTATGTAAAGTACAGAACCCAAAAAGACCATAGCTTTCACAATGGCAAAATCTTGTGAATTAATCGCATCTATCGTATAAGACCCCAGTCCTGGGATACCAAAAAAAGACTCCATTATCAAACTTCCCATAAAAAGTGTAGGTATGACCACTACCACACCTGTCAAGATGGGTAACATACCATTACGTAACACATGCACAAAAAGCACTCTGAGTTCGGAAAGCCCTTTAGCTCTTGCGGTACGTACATAGTCTTGGTTTATCTGTTCCAAAAAGATACTTCGGTACCATCTCACGCCTGAACCGATACCTGCAAACACCCCTATGAGGACAGGCAAAATGATAAATTTAAGCCCCTCCCATCCGCTTTCATAACCAGAGATAGGAACCCAGTGCCACATTTTGGAGAAAAGTACCTGCCCTGCAATGATATAAAAAAGTCCAGAGATCGACATAATCATGACGGCAATCACCATCATACTCGTATCTAAAGCAGATCCCCTAAAAAGTACCAGGAGGAGCGCGAGTGAAATATTGGTAATCAATGCAATGATAAAAGTAGGCAGTGCAATAGCCAAACTAGGCCCCATACGTTCTTGAATATCTGAACCTATATTGCGGTTGGAGTCAGAGATACCAAAATCAAAAGAGAAAAGCTTAAGTGACTCTTTCACAAACAATGTATCTGTCAATATAGAAAACCCTTCTGCTTTCTGATTGATAAAGAGTGGTTTATCATACCCTCTTTGTTCTTTCCATGACTGTATCATTTGAGGGCTCACCTGTTTTGCTCCTAACTGGGCTCTTGCCATATCCTCAGGACTGTTGACCATAAAAAAAAGCATAAACGTAATAAGGTTTACACCGATCAATATTGGAATAGCATAAATCATTCTTCTTAGTATATAAGCAAACATTTAGTGACCCTCATTAGTGATAACAGCTTTTAGTCTGTTTTGATACACACGATGCAGTATAAAGCCCATCAAAATCAGGAATAACGCAAACAAGATCAAAGGCATCACTTTTGGCTGATTCCACTCTTCTTGTTTCATCACTCTTGTTGCTGCATCCACACGTTTATATTTGAGTGTGTTGTTTGCCATGGCATGAGGCAACACATTTTTATACCATTGATGGAACAGTGACATTGACGTAGGGTGTACACCCCATATCCATGGTGCATCTTCCCTGAGTATTTCGAGCATCTGTTTAATTTTCTTTTTTCGTTCAGGCGTGTTTTTCATCGTTTTTATCTCATCAAAGAGTACATCAAATGCTGGGTTTTGATAATTTGAACTATTAATACCTGCTCCATTTGTGTTTACAATAGCATTTGGACCATAAAGTAAAAAAAGAAAGTTTTCAGGATCAGGATAATCTGCATTCCATCCCCAAGTAAATAGCTGTACTTTTCCTTTTCTTACTTTTCTTTGGAAACGGTTATAGTCAGTCGATCGTATGACAAGCTGTATGCCCAATTTTGCAAACTGCTTACGCTGCCAATCCATTAATGCCCTGTCATCAGGACCGGTCGCAGTAGCATCATAATGCAACTTCAAAACTTTTCCTGTTATTTCTGAAATACCATTGGGATATCCTGCTTCTGCCAACAGTTTTTTGGCAACCTCCATGGATTTTCGTACACGTTTACCATTAACCCAATCATAAATCACGCTATTTGTACCTGCTTCTCCCTCTTCATAGCCGACTATACCAGGAGGAATAGGACCCTGTGCAGGGATCCCACGGTCATTGAGAAATATCGAAATATACTCTTCTTGATTTTGAGCGATGCTAATGGCCTGTCGCAGTTTTTTTGCTGACTCCGAATATCCACCCACAATGTTATCTGTCATATTAAAGGCCATGTAAAAAACTGATGGCTCAACTGATGATCTCAGCTTGATGCCTTTTTCAGACATTTCATCACTCAAATCCATACTGCCCGCTGATGAAACCTGTACCGTTTGATCAAATGCTTCAGAGCTTATGCCCGAAGCATCATAATACCCTTGTAAAAACTTGTTCCACAATGGAATACTCTCTTTTTCCAAAGCGTAAATCACCTCTTTGATAAAAGGCAATGTTTTACCAGAGTCCTCAAGCAACTCTTTTGGTACCTTTAATGCTTGACGCTCTTCTGCACTAAGAGAAGGATAAACCTCATCATGATAGTTTGGATTCACCAACAGGCGCATCTGTTTGTTAGGATTGTTTTCAGCCAGATAATACGCACCCGTTCCCACAGGAAACCAATTTAAGGTGATATTTTTTGTAATCAACCCTTTTTGCTGATAAAACAAATCTGCTTCCCAAGGAATAGGAGCAAAGAAATTCATGCTCAGCCAATAGTTGAATTGAGGATACTTTCCTATGATCTTGATGATGAGTGTAAAGTCGTCTATCACCTTCACACCCTCAATATCATACTTACGAAGGTCTCTCCATTCATGACTGTCTTTTGCTTCTCTTTCCCTCTGTGTCATTTCCTGAGTAAAGGTCTTTAATCCTACAATATGCTCTTGCATCGTATCTAGTATGGGTGAGTTATTTCGTCTGACAGCCATTCTTTTGATAGCATATGCATAATCAGAGGCGACCAATTTCCGTGTTGCTGTTTTTTTAAAATCATCAAGAGAATCTATTTTTTCTACTGCTTCTTCTGCCAATCTATCATACATCAGCGTACCATCTTTCTTTTTCACAAATGCAGGATGGTTTTGGTAATAAATATCTTGACGTAGCTCCAAATGGTATTCTGAATACAAAATATCTTTTGAATCTTCTTCTACCTCTTGATTATCTCTGTCAAAATAACGAATATCTGGCATTTTAGTGAGTGTCAAAGGTTCAAGTTCATAGGGTCTTTTAAGGTAGTTATACTGTAAAGGAGGCTCGTAAATCTGACCAATAATAGCCCACTCAATAGCATTATACGATTGTACAGGGTCAAGCTTTTTAAGTGGTATAGAAAAGGATGAAAATAAGGTGTCGGTTTTAATCTTTTCTGAGTCATGAGGGTTATTCCACACACCAGTTTGTCCTGAGACAGTGAAACATAGCATTAAAAGCATTTTAATAAATAATCTGTTCATTTATTTGTGCCAGACCTTTCTTTTTAAGTTCAAGGTTAGTCCTTGAAATACAATCGCGATTATAGCTATAAAATGTACAATAATAGGCTATGTATTATTCATATATATAAATTACTTTTTTGTCTCTCTTTTCCCACCCAGTTTTGCTTTTTTGATACCCGCATCTGGGTTGAATATAATAATGGTGAGGATAGGAACAACAAAGCCCATAACGAGTCCGATCCATAACAAAATACCTAAATCATCATAGTGTGCTGCAGTGACAACGATGTCATTCTCTTTTACTTCCCTTGAGATAACAAAGATTTGATTAAGATACTTACTTAAAAGTCCACCTGCACTTAAAGCGATGTTCATCAGTGATGCCATGAGGGCAAACCAAGTTCCCTTTTTACCTTCTGGAGCATAAATTGCCACAAGCGTCAACATAAGTACCACTGCGATGTAATCAAAAGGGGAAGCCAATGCAGTATCCACTATGGCCACTGTACGCGCATCCAAGCCAAGCATAGTGTGCACATCATAGTACATCCCAATAACTGGTAAAGAGAGGATAGAGCCGATCACAGTCATCCAGATAAGTACTTTTCCTATGGACTGGTTCACAATATACTTAGAGCTTATCCACATACCTACTAGAGCCAAAGCAGCCCCTATCTGTCCCAGTGTCCCAAAAAATGCCTTGTCAAACCCAAGCACATCTATCTCCCACCAAGAGAGTCCGGGACCCACTGAAGGCATAGCCCTATAGACAAAAATAACCAGCATCGCCATCTTAATATGTTTCACCGTTTGACTGTCTAAGTCTTGGATAAGTGTATTTAAGAAGTAGAGCACTACCCCTAAAGAGACTACAAAAACAATCTCTTGTGAATAGGGTATTTCATTGTAACCAATAAGGACCACAAAAACAGCAAATAAAAAACCTCCAAAAAATATCTGTTTATTGAGTGGAGAAGAAGGTACAGGATTGAGTTTGACCAAACTGACACCTATGATAGAGAGTAGAGGAATAAAAAATGAAATTTGGAACATCGTCTCATAAGAATAGATTTGTGCCAGCCACCCCTTTAGTCCGGAAACAGCAAACACCGCTAGGCCTAAAGAGAGTCTGGCGAGTACTTGTATCATAGCGAGTTCTTTTTTTATATCAGCATCACTTTGACTCTTGTCAACTACTTCTGTACTCATTGTATCTGCAACAACATCTTGCAGTACAAAGCCAACCACCATGACCACAGAGGCAAAAATATACATTTTTTCCTTACTGTACATCTCAAGCCAACTGGCATTTGAGACTAGCCCCATCATGAGCAGCGTGGCAAACATCATTAACGATGCCCCGATGTATACATAGACTTTACGGTTAGATCCAAACAGAATAAAAGAGTCTACTATCTGTCCAAATATCATCTTTATCGTCCACGGCACAGTAAGCCAAACACCTAAAGAAATGAGGTTCTCTGCACTAAGATTAAGTGCTTCTTTTACCCAAAAAGTCTCTGCGACTGCCGTAAATCCGCTTGCCCCATAAGCAAAATAAATAAGTAGCAATGGAATATAACGCATCTTAATTGCGCGTATTGGCGTCATAATGATGTCAAACAATAAAGTTCCTTTATCTCATTTAGATAAAAAAGTTTAACATAAATTTAGTTATTCTTTCACTTTATACTATAAGTTAGAACCAAACGTCAACATGTCATTTATTCAGGGTAAGCCATAGCCATCATAACAAAGACACCCCCCCTCCTGTCAGATATACCCAATTTGAATATAGGTATTGGATCACCTGTAGTGTACGAGTGCATCCCTGCTCAGTAAAAGTTGACACCAGCATATATAGTAACAGTCATCTTCAATAGTAAAACAATTGCCATACTCATCTTTTGATATAAATCAATTATATATCGACATCATTCTTATTAATAATATTCATAGTTTTAATAACTCTTTAACTTTTATTAGCCTAGAATTAATATGAACAAATTTTTTTTAAAAAAGGTAGGTTATGGCACGATTAATAGTAATGGGTGGTGGGGTTTCAGGACACACTACTGCAACATTTGCAAAAAAATGGCTAGGGGATGAACATGAAGTGGTGGTAGTCACCCCAAACTCTCAATGGAACTGGATTCCATCTAACATTTGGGTAGGTGTAGGACAGATGACGAAAAAAGACGTTGTCTTTCCTTTGGCACCTATCTATTATAAGGCAGGTATTGACTACAGACAAGCTTTAGCAACGGAGATACACCCTAACGGAAAAGAAGGAGATGACACACCATATATCGTGATCGAATCAACGGAAGAAGGTAAAGCAGGTCAAACAGAAGAATTAGACTTATGATTACCTTGTAAATGCCACAGGACCAAAACTTAACTTTGATGCAACAGAGGGCTTAGGGAATGGAAAAGGTGATCTTAGTGGACACACAGTTTCTGTTTGTACTGCAGATCATGCTGTGCATGCAAACCTAGAACTTCAACAAATCTTTGAAAAAGCAAAAGCAGGTGCAAGACAAAAAATTCTTGTCGGAACGGGTCAC
This sequence comes from Sulfurovaceae bacterium, assembly GCA_963698695.1. Lineage (GTDB taxonomy): Bacteria > Campylobacterota > Campylobacteria > Campylobacterales > Sulfurovaceae > Sulfurovum. The sequence goes on from CAVORT010000003.1 coordinate 351,440, forward strand.
GGTACCTGTACCTGTCAAGGTGCTGCCTTTGAGTACATCTTTAACATCGAACACGAAGCGAGAAAAGCTGGTATTAGAGATATGTTAGACATTAAGTGGATCTCTAACGAATCATTCCTTGGTGACTTTGGTATGGGCGGTCTCCACATGAAAGTAGGAGGTTACGCGGTAAGTTCAAAACTTTTTGCAGAATCACTTTATGCAGAAAAGAATGTCCAATGGATCATCGGTGCACATACATCTAAAGTTGAAGATGGGAAAATAGAATATGAACTTCTTGATGGTACGATGCATGAAGAAGAGTTTGACTTTGCCATGCTTATTCCTCCATTTTCCGGTGTAGGGTTCAAAGCGTATGACAAAGATGGTTCAGACATCACAGATGTGCTTTTTGCGCCAAACGGATTTATGAAAGTAGATGCAAAGTATGATGCAGGTGCGTATGAAAACTGGAAAGCCTCTGACTGGCCAAGAACCTACCAAAATCCATACTTTTGACAACATCTTTGCTGCAGGTATTGCCTTTGCACCACCACACGCTATTTCTAAACCTATGAGTTCACCAAATGGTACACCGATCAACCCTACCCCACCTAGAACAGGTATGCCTGCAGGTATCATCGGTAAAGCCGTTGCCCACTCTGTGTGCGACATGATCAAAAGTGGTAAAGAAGCTCACTTACATGAAGCTTCTATGGCAGAAATGGGTGCGGCCTGTGTGGCAAGTGCCGGTAAAGGTATCTTCGATGGTCAAGCAGCTGCGATGACTGTTTACCCTGTGGTACCAGACTTTGAAAAGTACCCAGGAACAGGTAGAGATACTGACTATACCTTTGGAGAAATAGGACTTGCAGGACACTGGATCAAACATATCTTACACCATATGTTCATCTACAAAGCAAAACTCAAGCCAGGATGGACGCTTATCCCTGAATAAGCCCAACCATATAATAGAATAAATAATTTTAAGGAAAATAATATGAAACAAGAAGAAGTAAACTTTTCTAAAAGTGAACAATTTAACTTAACAATGATTCCAGGCGCTTTTGCTCGTAAAATGAGAACGTGTAAAATCTGGCAATTTTTTAGATTTATGGTGATTAACATTAAGATGCTCATCGTTGTGTCTAAAAGCCACTAAATATTCTCATGTATCTTAGTCACCACTAAGATACATGTTCACTCAAACCTTTACTCTATTACTTTTTGAAGTGATGCGGTAAAAGCTTACAAGAAAGACTCCCATGATAAGACAAATTATCCAATACCCCACTCCCACAGGTTTTGATTTTGGTGGCACCGTACGTCATTTTGATGAGACCCTGCATACACTGCTAGAAGACATGAAAGACACCATAGAAGCCAATAGTCTAGAGGGGCTTGCCGCTTTTCAAATTGCTTCTCCTCTTAGCGTGATTGTCATCAAAAAAGAAGGGCAATACATCGAAATGATAAATCCCGTCATTTTCACTAAGGAGGGAGAGTTAACCCCTACTGAATCTACCGCATACTACCCTCACCTCACAGCTACCACCAAACGTGCACAAAGTATCAAAGTGATGTATGAAGACAGAGCAGGCAAACAGCAGTTTTTAACAGCCGTAGATGACCTCGCAGTACTCATACAAAGAAAAACTGATTATCTCTTAGGCTCTACCTTTATAGCAAGATTAAGTCCTGAAGAAAAAAAGACCTTTGAAGCCAAACTCAAAAATATCAGTACATCAGATACCTGCAACACCGCACCTTTTTCAGACAAGGTACTCACGGTGATAAAATATGCTCTCATCTTAGGTCTTGTGGCACTTTTAGGACTCCTTATCCCCTCATTTATACCACATCTACAAACCTTTGAAGTTGCTCTTATGAGTGCCATAGCTGTATTGATAGGTGTTTATTTTGTCTTAGCATTGTATGAGGGTAAACGTTGTGGTGTATGTCAACTAGGCAATACTGTAGCAGTAGCACTGATAAAAAGTCTGTCATTTAGGTGCTTTATACTTAGTGACTTCTTGGTTACTTTTTTAAGAAGATGAAATTTTAATGGGTAGATGAAAAAATAAGGGAATGTTTTGCAAGAGAAAACCTCTTGCAAAAGAGTAAAAAGTACCTCCAAAGAGATGCTTTTTGAAAAGATACAGACTATCTTTTTGAGAATTGTGGAGAACGTCTTGCTTTTTTCTTACCTGGTTTCTTACGTTCAACCACTCTAGAGTCACGAGTAAGAAGTCCCATAGGCTTAAGAATAGCTCTGAAAGATGGTTCAAACTCTACAAGCGCTTTAGTGATACCATGCTTCAATGCATCTGCCTGAGCAGAATAGCCACCACCAAGTGTTGTTGCTTTCACATTCATAGCCTCAAGTTGCTTAGTCGCTTCAAGTGGAAGTCTTACTTTCATTTTAAGTGTTTCGTGTCCACCTAACCATTGGTCAAGTGTTTTACCGTTGATAAGCATTTCACCATTACCTGGAGTCAACCAAACTTTAGCGATAGCCGCTTTTCTTTTTCCTGTTGCATAGATAGTCGCCATGATTACGCTTCCTTATTGATTTGTGCTGTATGTGGGTGTTCAGCACCTGCATACACTTTAAGTTTTTTAAGCATTGCTCTACCAAGAGTAGTTTTAGGAAGCATACCTCTAACAGCCAATCTGAAAAGTTTTTCAGTATGGTTTTCTAACATGTCACCAAGTTTTTTACTTTTAGTTGAACCAAAGTAACCCTGAGTGAGTAAAGTATTCTTTGTCTTCAAGCTTGTTTGCACCTGAGAACTTTGCTTTTTCAGCATTGATGATCACTACGTAGTCACCACAGTCTACATTTGGTGTAAATGATGGTTTGTGTTTACCTCTAAGAAGTGTTGCTACTTCAGTTAAAATACGACCAAAAGTTTTACCTTCAGCATCTATCAAAACCCAGTCACGTGTTACTTCGGCAGGTTTTAGTACCTTTGTCATTTTCATGATAATTCCTTGTATAATGAGAGCCTCAGCTCTTTTGTGGACGAATCATACCCATTTAACCTTAAAATTTATTTAAATTAAGTTTAATTTAAGACTGTGTCTCTTTTTCTCTAAATAGTGACTAACTCAATACCTTCATCCAGTAAATAAACGACCATCCCTTCGTGTCTTTTTTCCGGTAATGTTTGCTATGGCTTTTTTATAATATCCTACTTGCTGTTGATGCTTTAAGGCATACTTTTTAGAACTTTTATAGTCTACGACCACATTGCTGTCATCGTACTCTAACAGCAGATCTATCTGCTTGAGTTCTCCCTCAAAAGAAAGAGACTGTTCTTTGCGTACTTTTGCCTCTTCTAGTAATCTCAAAAAACCTGTATGATTGATAAGACTAGATACACGCTTTCGTATCTGCTCTATGCTTGTCTTGCTGAGTTGTTGCCCATACTTGTTTTGCAGAGCAGTCATAGCATGAACTAAACTCACCTCATCAAATGCACCTAACATCTCCAAGGCATAATGTAAAGCTGTACCAAAGAGGATGGCTTCATAATCTTTCTCGCCTTCCTCTTCTTCCTTCACTACCTCTTGTGTACCATAGTTAGAGATCACCATATCCTCTTGGTCAAGGGTATGAACCGTAGTGGTATCCAGTAGCGGTACCTGTCGAAGCTCTCCTAAGCTCATGACTTCCATCCCAAGCTCATCAAACACTGAGCCCTTAGGTTTGCGTAAGACTATCAAGCCTTCTACTGCTCTGGTCAGTGCCACATAAAGTACATTTTTCTTGTCTTTTAGGGTAGAGACTTTTCGTTCTTCTAACATACGTGCATACTCCGCATCGAAATTTTCTCTCCCTTTGGTCCTATAATATATTTTATCTATATGCAAGTTGTCATCATAGTGATACGCCAAAGCAGAAGTATCTGGTCTAGGTTTTGTCAGTTTATCCAGCAAGATGACATACTCAAACTCCAAACCTTTTGAGCCATGTATAGTCATGATCTTAGCACCATGTACGGTGTTTGATGCCACTGATATACTCGAACTTTCAAACTCTTCTAAAAACGTAGGGATATCTGAAAAAGCTGCAGCAAATTCTAAAAGTTTCAGTATATTCAAGTCCTCATCAAAGTACCCAAACTCACGCACCAGTCTGTCTACGACTTGTAAGGGTGACATAAAAGCAGAGAACCATGAGACATCTACCCCCTCTAGTGACTTACCTACTTTAAGGAGCATCGCGTGCGCATCTATCTTCTCTCCATAAAAAAGGTAAGAGACCATCATCACCAGTGCTGCGATTTTAGGCATATTTTTCAAGGAAGAAGAGGTTTTGAGCAGTACATCTATGCCCTCATGCTGACATGCTTCTTGCAGGCTTTGCCCATCTTTATTGGTCGCTACCAAAAAGGCAATGTCATCTACCCTTACCCCTAACTCTAAAAATCTCTTTGCTTGTGTCACTGCTTCTTCTATGAGCTCTTCAGACTCTAAGACTTCCACGTACCCCTCAGAGGCTCCAGGTTTACTCTTTTGAGGCACATAGCCCTGCATAGTGGTTTGGAACCAACGGTTAACTTGTTCTACGACATTTTTGCTACTTCTGTAGTTTGTATCCATAGGCAAGATGTCTACTCCGTAACGCTGAGCTACTTTGTCAAACAGTTCTTCCACTCCACCACGAAAACGGTAGAGTGACTGCTTTGTGTCTCCCACATAAAAAAAGCTCTTAAACTCACTCTGCCCATGTCCTGCAAATATCTCATCTATGAGAGGCTTTAAAAGTAAAAACTGTAAGGTAGAAGTATCTTGAAACTCATCAAGGAGTATGTGTTTAAACTTGGCGTCTATCTTAAAGTACAAAAACTCTTTACTGATGCTCTCATAGTAAAAGCCTATACGTAAAATACGTCAGATCATCAAAGACTAAGCACCCCAGAAGACTTTGCATTGGTGATGTTCGCATTGCGATAGTAGTCATAGATGTTAAAAAGGTTCTGCAAGACGATGGCTTCTTTGGCTTTCGCCCAGAGTGCTAGCTCTTTTTTAAGATAGGTATACAGTCCTTCTATCTCATCGTTGGCCACTTTTTTAAACCATGAATGCTCCCCTAAAGTCTCTTTCTCAAAGAGTGTCTTAGTAAAGAGTTCTTTGATGTTCTTTGTCTCAAACTGTTTCATGCAACGTGCAGCTGCACCTGCATCATTCAAAGCTTTTATCATCTTCACGCGTACGACTTCACAGGCTTCTTCTTGTTTGGCTAGTGTGTAAGGCATGTCTTCTTGTACAGGCAACAACGGATCCACTTTGTAAAAGTTTTGCATCAGGTCAAATATCTTACCAAAGCGTTTGTCTTCGATGTCCATAGCCAGTTTCACCAAGTTAGAAAGTAAACCCTCTGCCTGCACTTCATCTAAAAAATGCTTTTCAAGTTCCTCTGTTCCCTGCTCCTTCGTTACAAAGTCAGGTTCAAGTCCCAACTCCAAAGAAGCAGAACGTAAAATGCCAGAAAAGAAACTGTCCAAAGTCACAATGTAAGAGGAAGTTGCTAAAAACCTAGCCAAAACTTCAGGCTGCTTCTGAAACAACTCCTCTCTACTAAATCCAGTCTGTTCTAAAACAGCTTCTAAAAACGCTTCATTCTCCCCAAGACCACGCAAAGAGTCCACCACCCTCTCACGCATCTCAGCGGCAGCTTTGTTGGTAAATGTTGCAGCAAGTATGCTGGACTAGGAGACTCTCCCATAAAAAGTAGGGAGATGTAACGGACAGAAAGTGCAAAGGTTTTACCACTGATCCTGCTGAGGCTGAGTAGGCTAAGTATGGTTTGAAACTCATAAATACTCCCCTCTCCCACACATCAAAGTAAACTCACACCATTTACACTTCTGTAAGTCTTCACATTTCTCTGCCACAAAGCTTTTTGTCTGTTTGAGTTCTATAATGACTTCTGAGAGACGTTCATTTTTCTCTTCTAGTGCAGTAATCTCTTCTATCTCTCCATTTTCAAATATCTTTACGAAAGCTAGGTTGATGTTTTGGTACTTGGTACTTAACATTTGGTAGTAGATGCTCATCTGTAGGTCTGTGAGAGTTTCAAGGTTTTTGGTTTTTTGGGCGTCTTTGGTTGCACCACTTTTGTAGTCTAGTACTAAGGTATGGGTAGCATTTTGGTCTATGCGGTCTATGCGTCCTTTGAAGTGTAGTCCTCCTATGTCACCTTGAAACTCTTTTTCTCTTTCAACTACTTTCCAGTCTGCTTTAAAGTGCTCTATCTGTGCGCTGACAAACCCTTTAAGCTTTGCTTTCCAGAGTAACTTTTGATAGGCTATCTTTGCATCATCAAAAGGGAGTAACTGGTCTAGTAAGATGTCCATACTTTTTTGCATCTCCTCTGTACTACTGTAGCTCTCTTTTTCCCTATGTAAATGGTCTAAAAGGCTATGTAGAAATGCCCCTTCATTGAGTTCTTCATCCTTTTTTTGTTGTATTTTCTGTTCATAACGGTAGTAGTACTTTCGTTTACACTCCAAATACGTCTTCAAACGTGAAGCTGACCACACAATCTCATGTGCATTAAAGTTTTCCACGATGGGGTCAAGTTCTTGTACAAGCTGGGAAGGTTGGCTATAGAGTAAGTTGGACTGTGCTTTTGCATTTTTTGATTTGTCTAGTCCCAGTTCATAGAGAAACTTTGAGGGGAGCTTGTTCTCTGCGGTGCTGTAGAGTATGACACTTTGTTTGGCCTGTTCGAGTAGACGTTTGTAGTACTGCTTTTGTAGTGCTTCTCTGTCATGTTTACTCGGCAAGTTGGCAAAGGCTCTTACCTGTGAGTTTAGAAACTGGTCTTTACTTGAAGTAGCAGGTACTACCCCTTCGTTAAAGTCCACGATGACCACACCCTCAAAGCTCACACCTCTAGTCTCCAGTACACCCATCACTGTGATGAGTCCCCCTCGTACATCATCTATGGTGATTTTCCCTAAAGCTTTAAGCCATAAGAAAAGCCACTCTTTTTGAGTAAGTTCCTGAGTGTCAAATATCTTTAGAAAATGTAAATATTTCTCTTCTACCCGTTCATTGTATTTTTCTTTTTTTTCTCCGTGTAGTAAAGGGCTGTCTAAAAGCTTCAAAGTATCTATGCTTCTAAAGAATTCTTCCACACGACATCGTTTACTTGGAGAAACCGTATCAACCTCTTCAAGATTAAACCCATAACGTTCTAACAAATACTTACTGTCTGCATCAAAGCTTTGCCAGTGTGCATACAATGCTTCGAGTGACTTATAGATGCGTCCATTGGCATAGTCATACCCCATCGCAAAGTTTAGGTTGTGATGTGTGTCAAACAGTGTAAAGTGTTCTTTGAACTTTTCATCAGGCAAGATGAGGACTATCTCTTCTGCTTTGAGCCCTGAGCGTATCATTTTTTCTATCTCTACAAATGCTAGGGCTATCTGTTCTTCTCTTTGCTCTACGGCATAGACGTTTGCAGTGATGACTTCGTCATTATGTAGACGAGAAAGGACTTTTTTATTTGTCATAGAAAAATGTACATGACTATGATTAGGTAAAGTGATACCCATAGCCTCAAAACGTTCTTGCATTTTCACATTAAACTTCGAAGTGCTGTAGTGTACACTTAAAGGTGTTTGCTCTGCGATCTTCTCTAAAAGTGCCAACTCAAAATGACTCAAGTACCCTTCAAGATGCACTTCAATACTTTCGTAACTTTGCATGAAGCCTACATTGAGTGTGTAGGTATGGGGTATAAAAGCTTTATCGGTATAGCCTTTGTCCTCTAGGAGATTTTGGTAATTTTTCAAAAGTTTTTCTAAGATCGTAAGATGTGTACCAAACTCTGCATACGCATCTGCCTCAGCTAAAGTGCCAAACCCTACATCTTCTCCTGCCAATTCTTCAAAAAATTTAAAGAGTGCCTCACTTTTGGTAAAAAACCGCAACAAAGACAGATCGACTTTCAAATCATCAAATGCTTCAAAACGCGCTGCTTCCCGCAAGAGCAATATACGCTGTAGAGGGTCTATTTGTATCTTGTTTTCTATAAGTATACTGCGTTGTTCAAACTCATCCATACGCATGAGGGCAGGCAAGAAGGCATCTATTTCTTTATGTTTGGTCAAGATAGTTCTTAATGCTCTTGAAGTCGGGTAGATGTGAAGTTCATTTTGACTCAACATAGAGTGCTGCGCTTGCATAAAATTTGTATTTTTATCATAAAAAGAAGTATAGCACACCCCATGTAATATTGACATATGTCATAGTCCTCAAATAGACCTTTTGATATAATCTTAGTATTATAGTTCAAGGACACACATGCCATCTCTCGATAACACAGCACTCATACATAAATACAACATTCCAGGACCAAGGTATACCTCCTACCCTACTGTACCATTTTGGGACAAAAAAGGTATCAAGGAGAGTGATTGGGAAGAGACAGTCAAACGTTCTTTTAACGAAAGCAATGAAGAGGAAGGCATTAGTCTCTATATCCATATGCCTTACTGTGAAAACCTCTGTACTTTTTGTGCCTGTCATAAACACATTACCAAGCAGCACTCTGTAGAAGATGAATATATAGATACCGTACTCAAAGAATGGAAACTCTATGTCAATCTTTTAGAAAATAAACCCTCCATTGCTGAGATCCATCTTGGCGGAGGAACACCTACTTTTTTCTCATCTGCCAACCTCAAGCGTATGATAGAAGGGTTATTCAAAGATGCCACACGTCATGAAGCATATGACTTCTCCTTTGAAGCCCATCCGAATGAAACTACAGAAGAACAACTGCAAACACTTTTTGATCTAGGATTCAACCGTACCTCGTTTGGTATACAGGATTATGATCCCACTGTACAAAAAGCCATTAATCGCGTACAAACGTATGAGACTGTACAGAAAATCAATGCTATGTCACGCAAGATAGGCTTTGATTCAATCTCCCATGATATCATCTTTGGACTTCCTCACCAAAATAAAGAGAATATCAAAACGACTATCGAAAATACAGTCAAACTTAGACCTGATCGCATCGCGTACTACAGCTATGCCCATGTGCCATGGATCAAAGGTGTAGGACAGAGAGGCTTTGATGAAAATGACCTGCCTCGAGATTCAGAAAAAAGAGAACTTTATGAGTATGGTAAGCAACTTTTCTTTGATGCAGGGTATGAAGAGATAGGTATGGATCATTTCTCCTTACCTTCAGACAGCCTCTACAAAGCAATGAAAAATAAAACCCTACACAGAAACTTTATGGGATACACTGCTGACAAAACCAAACTAATGATAGGTCTTGGCATGTCTTCCATCTCGGACTCTTGGTATTCGTTTGCACAAAATGAAAAACGTGTGGAAGATTATATCAATAGAGTGAATGAAGGGAAATTACCTGTATTTAGAGGACACCTGCTTACTCAAGAAGACCTCATTGTACGTCAACATATTTTAAATCTTATGTGCAATCTTGAGACTTCATGGGAAAATGATGACATGAAACTTGATGCTATGCCAGACATACTTCAACGTCTTGATGAAATGAAAGAAGATCATCTTATTGAAATTTATGAAGATAAACTTGTTGTTAAAGAGTCTGCACGTATGTTTGTACGGAATGTGTGTATGGCATTTGATTTGAGACTGGCAAAAAACCAGCCTGAAGGTAAAATATTTTCTATGACCATTTAGTATTGCAGGTCATCCCTACAATACGCAAGACTACTTTTTAAGATAAGCTGCTATCTCAGAATACCCTATGGTATCTCCTACTTCTGCTCTAAACTGAAGTGTGTATCTACCTTCTTTTTGGATGTCAAGTGCTTTTACAACATACATACCATCCACAAAAGGTACATTTTCGACTAGCTTGTCTTCTTTCCTGCTGTGGGGTTGCGTGAGTAAAAAAGTCACTTTCGCGTCTTTTACTATTTCACCACTTTTTGATACAACACTGTAGCTAAAGGTGTTACTTCCCTGTGAAAGTTTCACTGCATTTGGCTGAGGAAGTTTACTGTGAATGTTGTCCGTCATGACCATCATTTCTACATTTTCCAACTTAATGGTATATTTTGCATCAAAAGCTTTTTTGAGATTATGTATCTCATTGATAGTAATATCTGCCAGTTGATATTTCAGCATATAGCTATTGGACTCTTGTACAGGGAGAGAAGATGCTGACTTTACTGTCCAGAAACTTAGTGTCAACGCCAATAGTAAGAAACCTACTATCATATGTGGCCAGTAGGTTTTTTCTTTATTTTTTGCCATTTTTATTCCTTATCCATAGTGGTCTGATTACAAATATCCAAAGTAATATAGCTGTACCAAAGTACACTAATACTCTTAAAATAGTGAGCATTGTCCCCATCTCATCTCGAATGGTTTTTTCTAATGTCACACCTTTTGAACCCGCGATACCGTCAGCCAATACTGAGTAAGCTTGAAGTACCCCAATATTAAACTTGTCTTCGTTTGTATTGGAATCCTTGATTGCGACAATATCAATACCGGCATCTCTTACAGATTCATAATCATACATCACTCTTACGGTATCAGAAGAAGGGATAATTCCCACTCTTCCTCTTGCGTCAGACTTTTGTGTTATCGTTGCATAGGGAGCAAAGATAAACAATACATATGGCTTACTTAACTTTGCTTCATACTTTTTGCTATGTTCTACTAAATTAAACTTCACTGGAAAATGTTCATTGGTGGCAATCACATAAGCATTGATACCTGTTTTTTCTTGGAGTTCTGTACCCATGTCATCTATGAGCTTAACCGCTTCTAGTTTCAAAAGATCATTTTTTAGGACATGAGTAGCATTAAGAAGTAGTGGAGCAAGTAAAGCAAGCAAGGTTGCCCTTACTGTTGCTTTAATCATCATTTATCCTACGTATAAAAGGTTAGTACTACCGGTAAATGACAAATAGAGTGCTGCAACTGCTGCAAATATAAGACACCCGATAAGTACTTTATCCATATATTTAATCATTCTTTATCCTTTTTTTGTGCTTGGAATGAATAATTCCAATTCTCTATAGAATTCATTTTGAGATTATTCACATCTCTAATCACTGATGGATCATACGGTTGTTCCACTGCATGTCTTTGTGCTACAGTTGCAAGTAACATTAATGTCACAAGAATTGCAAGTAACCCTACAATTGAGATCATAACTCCTGTTAATCCATGAAATCCAAATAAGCTTCTGTTTGTATTTTCTGCCATGTTAACTCCTTAGTTTGCCAATGTCTGCACGTAGGCAGTCAAGGCTTTTTCTTGTACTGGTGTGATAAGTGTTTTAAATGATGGCATCTTACCAATGACACCTTTTTTACCATTTTGAAGTACATGACTCATCAATGGTGCATCATAAGCTACAAGGTTTGGAGACATACCGTCCATACCTTTACCATCAACCCCATGACATGAAGAACATGCTGCAAATGACGCAGGCTGCTCACCTTTCATACCACCAGCTACATACTCTGCTATCTCTTCAGCTTGTGCACCAGATGCCATGCCTGGAGGCATCATACCCATAGCGTACCCTAGTTGGTTTGAACCATTGTTGATGACATCGAGCACTTGCTCTTTTGTCATACGGCCAGTAAAGTCTTGTGCTCTTCCGCCAAGACCATCACCTGTGTTGCCGTGACACTGTGAACACTGGACTAAGTAGATGGATTCACCCATCTCTTTGAGTGTTGCATCATTTGCATTTTTATGTGTCTCTTCAAATTTTGCATTGTAAGCAATCACTTCTTCATTATATTCACCTATTTGACTGTATGCATTAATAGGGTAACCGAAGAAACCATACCACATCGACCATATAAATACACCCAAAAATGTATATGCCCAACCTGAAGGAAGTTCATTTTCATATTCACCTATACCATCCCAGTTCTCGTCTGCAAGCTCACCACTGGCTGTATCTGTTTTCATCTGATTGATGTATTTTACAGAAACTGCTGATGTAAGTACAGCAATGGCAATAGCACCACCCATTGTTATCGCATTGACAGAATCTGCAAAAATATCTATATCTAGGCTCATCACAACTGCAATAGTTGCAATGACCAATATCGCTGCAAATGCCAATGCTTTTATCATTAATCCATTCATTTATTCTCCTCCTTATACTCTCTTTTAGACGCGGGCTTATCCTCTACAGGTGTACTTGTGATCTCGTCATCAAGTGCAATATTCCCATACTTTTCGTAGTCCCTTAAGCCTTTTTTCTCTGACCTATACAGGTGCAAAATATACCAATATAACATCACTACTAAAAAAATGGTCATAAAGAAAGAAGCGTATCCTTGTAAATCTCTAATATCCATCTTTTACTCTTTTACTTTAAGCTATTCAAATAAGCGATAAGTGCAACCACTTCAGGAACTTCCCCAGAAGCAATAGCATCTTTCACCTCTTGACTTTTCATATCATCCGCAATAATTTTTGCATCTGCAAGTACTTTTGGTTTATGTGCATCCCAAGCTTCTCTGGTTGATTTAAACTCAGGCCCGTACGGAGTATGGAATGCATTTTTAACAGTTACTGCTTCTGCGTATGCAGTCTCAATATCAGCCAAATTTGTAAACTGATGTTTGTATGCTGGCATAATAGAACCAGGTACTATAGCAGGTGGATTTAGCATATGTGCCTCATGCCAGTCTGTTGTACGGTAATTACCTATACGGTGTAAGTCCGGACCCGTTCTTTTAGAACCCCAAAGGAATGGTCTATCATATGCATACTCACCAGAAAGCGAGTAATCACCATAACGGTCTGTCTCAGATTTAAATGGACGAATCATTTGTGAGTGACATGACATACAGTTGTCTTTGATGTAAACATTTTTACCCGCAAGTTCAAGAACGGTGCGTGGTTTCATGTCTACAAGTGGACGAGCTGCTTTCGCAAAATTTGGAACAATCTCTATAAGCCCCGCAAAAGAGATTACAATCGATACCGCCGCAGCGAAAAAGAATGGATTTTTTTCTAACCAGTGAAAAAACATAATGTCTACCTCCCTTATGCCATAGGTGTTCTAAACTGTGGCTCTTCGGTAAGCTCTCTACCGGCAGTCATAGTTTTATAAATATTGTAAGCAAACATGATGAAACCTGTAAGGTACATGACACCGGCAACTACTCTAATCGTATAGTAAGGGTGTAGTACTGTAACCGTATCAATGAAGCTATACATTAAGTTACCATACTCATCTACTGCTCTCCACATCATACCTTGTGTAATACCTGCGATCCACATAGATGTGAAGTACAAGACAACAGCTGTTGTCTGAAGCCAGAATTGTGACTTCCATAAGTTTCTTAGAGTAAATTTCTCTCTTAAACATACGTGGAGCCATATGGAAAATGGCTGCCATGATCATAAATACAACCCAACCAAGTACACCATCATGTACATGCCCAGGAATCCAGTCTGTAAAGTGTGCAATTGCATTGACTGATCTAATTGCTTGGATAGGACCTTCAATCGTTGACAACATATAGAATGTTGATGCAAGTACCATAAACTTGATCAGTGGATTCTCTGTTAATTGATTCCACTCACCTTTCATTGTAAGAAGCATGTTAATCGCAGAACCCCATGATGGTAAAATAAGTACTACTGAGAATGCAGAACCCATAGTTTGCATCCAGTCTGGAACGGTTGACCATAAAAGGTGGTGTGAACCAGCCCAAAGGTAAACGAACATTAATCCCCAGAAAGAAAGTAAAGAAAGTTTATATGAATAAATCGCTTGACCAGACTCTTTTGGAAGGAAGTAGTAGATCATACCAACAATTGGTACAGTAAATCCAAATGCAACCGCATTATGTCCATACCACCACTGTACCAATGCATCATTTGTTCCTGAGTACATAGAAACTGAGTGAAGTATATTACCTAGACCTTCAGTAGCAAAGTAAGTTGGAATGGCCATGTTGTTAAAAAGGTAAAGCATAGCAATACCAAGGAAACATGCAAGATAATACCATACTGAAATATAAAGTGCTTTTTCTCTTCTTATTCCAATAAGACCCATCATACCAACACCCCAAAGTACCCATACTACTACAACCACAAGGTCAAATGGCCATTCATATTGAGCATACTCTTTTGATGAAGATACACCAAAAAGTAAAGATACTGTTGCTAAAAGTGCCCCAATAAAGTAGAGCCAAAACTGAATGTTACCAACAACCATCAAAAACTTTGATTCTGCCATAGATACTTTGAGTACTCTTTGTCCTAAGTAGAACCATGTAGCGAAGATACCAGAAACAGTAAATCCGAATACCACTGTGTTCGTGTGAATTGGTCTCAATCTTGAAAATGTACCATACTCTCCGAGTAAATAGTTCAATTCAGGAAATGCCATTTGTGCGGCGATAAGTGTCCCGACGACCATACCTAAAAATCCAAACAAAATAGTTAAGTAAGTAAACTTTTTTGCTAATGAATAATCATATTCTAATGCTGCGTTTGATTGCATGCATACCCCCTTATATAAAATCAATGTGCTGCAGAGAGCAACACTCAATAATAATTATAAGATTTTTTGCAATTCAATCGCTTAATATCTAACTAGAAGGTGTAAATTTATCTAAATTTAAGTCAAGGGATCATAATTAGCGCATATTATTAGCATAATTATGGTTAATAATATACTTTATTTCGTCAATATTTTTGATGAAAATAAGATAAAAACTCTCTTATTACTGTTTAAAAATAATAATTTAAAAAGGTTTTAAGGCTTAAAAAAACCAATTCTTCATACGTTCCCACAAACCAGTTTTTATACCCTTGTCTTCATTGTCAAGTATGGTAAATTGTTCGCAGGAAACTTGAAGTCCATTTTTACATCCTTTTTGATAAAAACGCTTTTCCATGGTTCTGTTTTTATCCACACCAAATCCACCTCGATAGATGATAGCAACATTATGACAAGCATCAGGACTTTTTAATGCACAAGCTTTTTCATAAAACTCCCTTGCTAAAATATCATTTGGTTTTACATCATGTCCGTCACGATAGATTGTTCCCACTGCCTCACAAGCACTTTTGATCCCTCTATCACATGAAGCGATCAAGTAAGGACGAGCTGCCCCATAACTTTTGTTTTTGAAGTAGTTTTTCCCTAGTTTATCACAGGCTTTTATCTCACCATAGAGACAGGCTTTTCTCATATATTCCATACCCTCTTCCATACTGTCCTGACTTTCGGTATTTTTACCTGTTGTCAGATGGACAGCTAGGGTGAAACAGGCACCAACATCATTTGCTCTACATGCCTGCTCGTAGCTAGACTTATCGAACGCAAACAGAAAACTCACAACCACAAGTTGTAGGCTAAAAAACCTCTTAAGCATTTCTATCTCTCTGCATAGCTTCAAGTAAATCTTTATTTTCTTCTTTCATTTCTAAAAATGCATGTTGTAAATATGCATGTAGTGCCTCATCCGTAATCCCCTCTTTTACAGCAAGATCATAATGTTTAAAAAAATCTTTATAAGGTGAAGCACCCGATGAAAGTACGAGCTTTAAATCTATGTCTGGGAAAAATTTTTGCCATGATGGGTTAATTTGTCTTGATACTTTATTGTTATTGATAAATGTTAGTGCAATAATCATAATCATCACCATTGATAAGAAAACGATGTAAAATATAATAGCCTGCGCTATGCCAAGCATAGCAAATACTGAGGGATTAAAAATACCTACATAAAGCAATATAGGTAAAGATATGAAAAAAGCGATAACCCATTTAGAACCAATTCCACCCACAGGTGACTGATCAAAAATAAGTCTTTTTTTCACTGTATTATTTTTAATTTTTGTCAATGTCTCTAACAATTTTGTGAGTGCATACGTTTCTTCTTGCATAAAAAGCCTTTTGGATATAAATTAATAGGGGATATTATAGAAAGTAAAAGCAAAGTGTTAGCTTTACTTTTATCTCTTTAAAATTGATGATGTTTTAAATACTCATCTATACTTAAGAGTATGATGATGGCTAAAAATGCAGCATTGATTTTCCAAAAAACAGAACGTGCATTTTTTAATTCAAATTTATCGCTCAAGAGTTCTAGTGAACTCACAAATGCCCAAATTCCAACTAGTATCGTACCTACCATTGTCGCTGTATAAGGTTCAAAAACTGAAACTAAAAATATACCAGCCTGTATCGTAAACACAAGCCACACAAATGTCAATCTTTGTAAACTCGCTTGGCCAAACAGACGCATAGCTGTAGGGTAACCTCCATCTTGATAGTCACCATGAAAAAGCATCACAAGTAACCAAAAATGAGGAACCTGCCAAATAAAATAATACAGTCCTAAAGCAATGAATTCCAACTCCATCAGTGCATGTCCAGCAACAAGCCAACCTATAGCAGGTGGGATAACACCTAAAATGGCACCAGGTACCACTGCCAATGCAGACTTCTTTTTCAGAGGTGTATACATGACGTTATACCACAAAAAAGCGAACATGAATATATTCACCCCTGTAAGTCCAAGAAGATTATAAATCAGTAACATCGAAAGTATAATTAAAACCGCAGAGATAAAGTATCCTGTTCTAGGACTCATACGTCCCGCAGCGATAGGACGATGTTTTGTACGTTCCATCTTGGAATCTTCTTTATACTCTTGTACTTGGTTGAGGGTAGACACACCCATGGCAACTAGGAGTACAGAAAAGGTAGCAAGAAACATATCTGTACCAATCTCTCCCTTTGCCATAATATAGGCAAAGAGTGCGGAAAGACTAACCGCAAAGGAGAGAATAAATTTGGTTACAACAAAAAAGTCTTTTAACATTATTTACCAGTCATCATATAATCAACAAGTGCAGCAACATCAGCATCTGGAAGTGCAAATGCAGGCATAACACCTGGGTAAAAACCTTCTGGTACATCTTTATCTGGATTCAATATTGCATCTTTTAAGTATGCTGCATCATATTTTGCACCGATACCTTTAAGACTTGGTCCAACAAGTGTAGCATCAGTATCGATAGAGTGACATCCTGCACAACCATTGTCTTCATAAAGTGATTGACCTTTAGACATCTGAGGTGCACTTGCATCTTCAAATGGTGATTTTGCTGTACTCTCAAACCATTTATCATAATCAGCTTTTTCCATCACTACAATTTTTGAATACATATATGAGTGTGCTGTACCACAGTACTCTGCACATTCAACTTCATATTCTCCTACAACTTCAGAGTTAAACCATTGTTTGGTCGTACGTCCTGGAACGACATCTTCTTTCATACGGAAAGCAGGTACAAAGTATGAATGTATAACATCATTAAGTGGTGCCGTCATCTTTAAGATCACATTGTGTCCCAACTGGTACATAAAGTCCCCTTTGAACATCTCCGATTTTTTTGTCAAATACAGATGTTATTTTATGAACATGCCCGCTTTTATTTGCTGGGTATTCATATTTCCATTTCCATTTGGATCCTTCGACATTAATCACGATACTTTCACTCTCTGCGGGCATTGTTCTTAACGTCTGCATAGACGTGTATCCATAATAAAAAAGTACCATGAGTAATGCAGTTGGAATCAATGTCCAAGCAACTTCAAGTGAGTGTTGTGTGTCACATTCTCAATGTCTTCATTTTTTACATTAGACTCTCTATACTTCCAAGCAAAGTAAAACATTGGAACAATAACTGAAAGACCAAGTACTACTGAAATCCAAAAGTTTATCCAAAATGCCTGATCAACGTCAGCAGAAAAAGTTGCCGCCATTGAATTAAATCCTTGTAGGGTGTTGTTTACATCCATACTATTACTCCTTAATGGTGAACAGGAGTAGCTTGTTCTACTCCTGCACTAGCTGGACCTGTGATGTGACTCTCAGCTCCAAATTGGAAATTGGCAACATCGAAGCCAATAACGATAATAAAGAATACTGCAACGATAATCAATGAAAATATTCCCATGACTCCGATGAGACTGTCACCCTTTAAGTGCATATAATACATAATAATTAACCATGCTTTAACAACGGCAATTGCCATCTGAGCTACAAATGTAGACTCTGTCATAAACAAATGTGGCTGTATGAATGTCACTGCTGTCAGTAGTAGTAGTCCTATAAGTACTTTATAGTAGCCTATTCTCTCTCTTTTAAAATCTATAGTATTAGTGTCCACCTGTAACTCCTCCTGCCCCAATCATATAGTAGTAAGGAAATACGAATACCCAAATAAGGTGAACGATATCCCAATACAGCGCGATGTTCCAGTACAATATATGATGTTCTGGACTTACTTTTCCAGCGTTGATACGCTTAAGTAACCAAATCATAAGACCAATACCAATAATGATATGGATACCATGAAGTCCCGTCATTGTAAAGTACATTCCAAAGAAAAGTTTTTTACCAAATGCCATTCCAGATGATTCCAACATTTCACCATGCATAAGGAAAATACCATGATTGTATTCAGCTCTCCACTCAAATCCTTTGATAATCAAAAAAGCTAAAGCCAATATGATGGTTGACCAAATCATAAGCTTTGCACCCTTGACGTCACCTACTCTCATTTTAAGAAGTCCAAGCCCCATAGTAAGTGCTGAGACAAGTAATATCACAGTATTGATACCACCGAGTAATCTGTTAAGAGAAGCTGATGCCTCAAGATATTCTTGTGGGTGCAAAGTATTGTAGTATGCAAGTACCATAAACATGGCACCAAACATCAATACTTCCGTAAACATAAACAGCCAGAAACCTAGTTTCCCGCCGTAAAAATCATCTTGCCATCCTTGAACCTCATGTTGGTTCCCTTCGCGATCCGTCGCGATTTCTGGTATATACTCATGACCCATTAGTCTATCCTTTTCATCGTTACATAGTCAAACTTAACCACTGGCTCACCATGGTGATACTCATATGGATCAAAGTCAATATAAGGTACTTTAGAGTGATTTTCTAAAGGTGGTGGTGATGATGGTAAGTGCCATTCTAGTGTTGTCGCATGCCATGGGTTAGTTCCTGAAGGTTTTCCAGATTTCCAACCTTTAAGTAGGACAACAAACATGTATACAAGACCCACAATAAAGATGACTGCTCCAAAAAATGAGATTTGGTGATAAATCTGAAATTCTGGTAAGTAGTCAAAGTATCTTCTTGGCATACCTAGTAACCGGCAATGAACATAGGGAACCAAAGAAGATTAAATCCTACAAAGTTCAAGTAAAATGCAATTTTTGCATGTTTTTCATTGTACATTTTACCAGTAACCAGCGGGAACCAGTAGTGCATACCTGCAAACAATAAGAATACAACCCCACCAAGCATAGCATAGTGAAAGTGTGCAACAGTATAGTAAGTATCTTGAAGGTGAATATCAACACCGATCATCGCAATAGTTACACCTGTAAGTCCACCGATTGTAAATGTAATAATGGTTCCAAGTGCCCATAACATAGGTGTTGAAAGAACAATCTTTCCTTTATACATCGTTGCAATCCAGTCATAGAACTTGATACCTGTTGGAATTGCAACAAAGAATGTCAAGAATGAGAAAATTGTTTTTGCAATGTCTGCCATACCTGAAGTATAAAGGTGGTGACCCCATACCAAGTAACCAATACCTGCAATAGATGCTGATGAAAGAGCAATCGTTCTGTATCCGAAGATCTCTCTTCTTGAGAATGTTGGGATAATCTCAGACATAATACCAAATGCTGGTAAGAATCATAAGATAGACCGCTGGGTGAGAATAAATCCAGAATAAGTGCTCAAACAGAACTGGATCCCCACCTTTAGCTGGATCAAAGATACCAATACCAAAGTATTTTTCCATAATAGCCAAGATAAGTGTAATACCAACTACAGGTGTCGCAAGAAGTTGAATCCATGCTGTTGCGTAGATACCCCATACAAATAGTGGCATTTTAAAGAAAGTCATACCAGGTGCTCTAAGTCTGTGAATCGTTACAAGAAAGTTAAGACCTGTAAGAATAGACGCCATACCAAGAACAAATGCTGCAACAAGTGTAAAGATAACATTTGTACCAGTCGTTAAAGAGTATGGTGCATAAAATGTCCAACCCGTATCTGCAAATCCATTACCAACCCATAGTGATGAAACTGCAATGATACATCCTAGGATGTAGAGCCAAAATGTAAACCAGTTAAGTCTTGGGAAAGATACATCTTTCGCACCAATCATCAATGGCATAACGATGTTTCCAAATATCGCTGGAATCCCCGGAACGATAAAAAGGAAAATCATAATAACACCATGAAGTGTAAACGCTTGGTTAAATGTATCACCATCAATGTATTGTGCCCCTGGCGCAAAAAGTTCTAATCTCATTAAAAATGCAGTTGAAACTGCAATAAAAAAGAAAAAGAACATTACTGCTGCATACATAATACCAATTCTTTTATGATCAACAGTAAGCAGCCATTGCATGATTGTACTCTTAGGGTGCCCGATGGCACAGTGTGTTTCGTCGAAATAAGATTTACTCATCTAGTTGTCTCCTTTGTTTTGTTGGTTGTCATCTTCTCTTCTACTTGTACGTACAAGATAGACAAAGAAACCAAGCATGATTAGCGTCATTACCGCACCTGCTATTTTTTCCCACTTAAAAATATATTTTTTAGCCTTTGGATCATAGGCAAAACAATAAAGCAAATTTTTTGCTATTGTTGGACCTACTTTCCCCTCACCTGCTTCCATCAATGCCATCTTTACATCAAAAGGAAGTTGTTCAATACCATTAAGGTAACGTGTAATTTTTCCCTCTGGAGAAAGCATAATGAGTGCGGCTGCATGAACATAATCCACTACACCAGCTGGAGAGACAGTTTTTTTGTAACTAAACCCAACTTTATCAGCTAAGATACCTGAAGAGTTGTTCTCACCTATCACAAAATGCCATGCGTCTGGCACATAATCTCTTTGTATAGAATGAATCATGGTTTTTTTCTTTGCAGCAGCAAGTTCATACCCTTCATCTTCTGCAAAACCAATGGTCAGCACTTTATAGTCGAGGTTTTCTGCTAAATCTAAACGACCCAGCATTTTTGCCATATCATTGAGTTGCGGTGTACAGATGCCTGCACATCGAAAGTAATTTAATGAAATCATAGTTGGTTTTCCATCCATGAGTTGCTTTAAAGTGACTCTCTCACCTTTTTCATTGATGAACTTTAGGTCAAGTGGAACCATCTCCCCTAAATGTTCATTGATACCAAGTTGACTGCCTTGTATTGATAGTGTTAACAATACAAGTATCAAAAATTTTCTCATTCACACTCCCTGTCATTATTTTACGTATTTACAAAAAATAGTGCTAGTAGTGTAAAATATATCTACTTAAAAGGCAATGAAAAGGCTATATTGATAAAGAAATAAAAGTAATATAATGTGAATTTGAACTATTATCTACACAAAAAAGAAAATCTTTAAATTAACTATAATTTATTATAATTCTTATTTAAAAATAAAAATTATAATATTTTGACTACGCTTTACCTTTTGCACTCTGAATAGAATGAATATATTGATAGTCGATAGAGATGATTTGTTCTTTAGGTAAATGATTAAAAAGTCGTTCAAGTAACCCTTCAAAATCTTCAAAAAGATAATTTGCCATTGAACCGGGGATAGGATTAATCTCATTGAGTAATACTTCTCCTTCAACAACAAAAAAGTCACAACGAATAATACTCCCTTTAAAAAGTGGGTCATATATCTTTTTAAAGCTCTCTTGTATCTTTGTTTTGAGATCATCTGTAATATCAGCAGCTAACACTTGAGAATCACGAGAGAAATCCATATATTTTTTCTCAAAATCTAAAAATTCTTCTTTATGTGGTTCTTCTACAATCGAGAGTTCCCATTGACTGGTGTATGTACCCGCTTGGTTAAACTCTTTAACCCCTTCTATAAAGGGTTCGACTATTACATCTGTGTCAAACTCAAAAGCCACATCAAGGGCATAGTCAAGTTCACTGGCTTCTTTGACAATACTAACACCTATACTTGAACCTAAACGTACAGGCTTGATAATCACAGGGTATGACAGGGTTATCTTTCTCTCGTCATTTTTAGAGAGGTGCTCATAAGCTACCGTTTTTACCCCTAAACTCTCTGCTAAAAACTTCGTATAAAGTTTGTTATATGAAAGAGCGGAAGCTTCAGTACGTGGAGAGATGAAAGGGATGTTGTAAAACGCCATCATAGAAGAGATCTTGCCATCTTCACCATCTCTTCCATGTATCAGGTTTAAGGCTACATCAAAGTGTACAGGTTTTGATTTAAACATCCCATCTACAAAAAATCCACCTTGTTTCAGTGTCAATTCCTTAGACTTTTTATACTCGCCTGATGAAAAAAGTTTAGAGTTTATCTTTTCTGAGTCTATGAGATAGAACTTTCTATCTTGACTCACGAAAATATAAGTGATGACTGTGTTTTTCAATACTTTTTTTAAGGTGATGGCTGAGACTATGCTGATTTCGTGTTCAAAGCTTGAACCCCCAAAGAGTATGGCTATATTCATTTTATTTCCTTAAAGCATCTTGGCAAATTCGCCAAAAATATATGCTGATTCATGTGGACCTGGGCTTGCTTCTGGGTGGTGTTGGACTGACATAGTTGGGGAATCATTGTATTTCAGTCCCTCTATGGTGTTGTCAAATAGATTAATATGTGTCACCGATGCTACTTCTGTGATGTTCTGGGGTACATTGTAGTTGTGGTTCTGTGCTGTAATTTCTACCGTATTTGTCACCACATTCATTACGGGATGGTTTCCACCGTGGTGTCCAAACTGCAACTTGTACGTATCGTACCCGTGTGCGATGGAAAGTAGCTGATGTCCAAGACAGATACCAAAAAGTGGTACTTTTTTGGCTATGAGTTTTTTAATCTTCTCTTGTTCATCTTTGAGTATAAGTGGATCACCGGGACCATTGGACAAAAAGACACCATCTATCTCTTTACTGTCAATCTTTGCTATGATGTCTTCCGCAGACAATGAGTTAGGTACAACAGTGACTTCCATACCTGCATGCGTAAGCTCATTTAAGATATTTCTCTTAATACCAAAATCTAAAGCAATAATCTTCTTACTTGTCTTAGGTGTCTCATAAGAAAATGTTTTTGTACTATAGCGTGCTTGCTGATGAGTGTATGTCTCTTTTGTGCTGACTTGTTCTATGTAATTGATATCTTCAATACGAGGCGAAGACTCAAGTACTTTTTTAAGTGCTTCTTTGTCATGGTGTTCAGTTGAAGCCACCATCATCATAGCACCTTCTTCTCTTAACATTTTGGTGATAAAACGCGTATCGATCTCTGTGATACCTATCACATTATTTTTTGTCAACAGTGCTGCCAGTGTCTCTTCACATCTAAAATTAGATGGTCTGTCTTGGTATGAACGAACAATGATACCTTTACAGTGTGCTGATTTACTTTCCATATCTTGTTCGTTGCATCCTACGTTGCCTATTTCAGGCATTGTAAATGTCACAAATTGACCTGCATAAGAAGGATCCGTAACGATCTCTTGGTATCCCGTAAGAGACGTGTTAAAAACGATCTCTCCTACTGATGTACCCTCTGCACCAAAACTTTTTGCTTCTAGGAGTAATCCATTTTCAAAATATAAAGAAACTTTTTTACGATTCGGCATTTAGTGCCTCCCTGCATTGCATTTTAATTCTTGGCATTAGAGCATTCCTCTTTTGGAAAGTTCCTCTTGATAAAATCTTTCATAAAGAAGTTCATAATCCTGGGAACCTGGAACCACTTCTTTTTCCATACCACGTATTTTGTCATAGACGATGTCATCTATCTCATCATAGGCATCAGCAAAGGCTTTGAAAGCTTTGAAAATGACATTTTTTACTTGGTTTTCATTGACGTCATACTCGGCTAGGTAATTTTCATACAGTTCGTCTAGTATGAGGTGAGCCAAATCGTTATAACGGTCATCATAGTTCATGATGACCCCCGCTTCTGGTGCCATCTTCTTTTTGATCATAAAAAAGAGCTGTCTTTCATCTGCGTGTTGAAACTCTATTTCATCATAGTTTTCATCTAAGATTTTTTTGACTTTTTCATCCAATGCATGCTCTTTAGCAAGGTTTTCGTCGATGATCTTTTTACATGCTTCTACAACTGCTTCTCTACCTTTAGGCATGGTGATGAAAGGTGCATTCGCTAAATCAATCCCGATTTTTGTTGCTACATACCCTGTTTGTTGTGGTTTTAATCTCATTGCTATCCCTTGTTTATCGAATTATTGTATCTTCACGCTCTGGACTTGTGGAGATGATCCCCATTTTGGTTCCGACCATCTCTTCAAGTGCCAATATGTATGACTTAGCTGTATCGGGTAAATCATCAAATACTCTTACACCTTCCGTCTTGTCCCAACCAGCAAATGACTGATAAATCGGTGTTGCATCCTCTAGGTCATACGGTACATAGTTAATCTCTTTACCGTCTACTTCATAGGCTACACATACTTTGACTTCATCGAAACCATCCAATACATCTAATTTCATTAGCGCTACCTGATCTACACCATTTACACGCACTGCATGCCGCATAGCCACAGCATCAAACCAGCCACATCTTCTCGGACGTCCTGTGGTCGTACCAAACTCATGTCCGTTTTTACGTAGTGTATCACCTTCCGCACCAAAGTCTTCACTAGGGAAAGGACCATTACCCACTCTTGTACAATAGGCTTTAGCAATACCGGTCACTTTTCCAATGTCTTTGGGATTGATACCAAGACCAGAACAAGCTCCCGCACTTACAGTGGTTGAAGAAGTCACATAAGGATACGTACCATGATCGATGTCAAGCATCGTACCCTGCGCACCTTCTAAAAGTATCTTCTTATCTTCATCCATAATTTCCCACATCATTTGTGTAGTATCTGTAATGTAAGCACCCAATACCTCTTTGTAACCTTGCAGTTCTGCCAACAGTTCTGCCGCTACAGGTTGGACAACACCCATTGCATCAAAAACAGGTTTATTCATTTCAAAATAGTCTACAATTTTTGCAGTCAATTTTTCAGGATGAAGCAACTCCCCAAGTCTATGTCCTACTCTGGCAATTTTATCCCCATAGGCAGGTCCGATTCCTTTACCTGTTGTACCAATCGCCTTATCACCTTTGAGACGCTCTTTGGCTTGATCTATGAGTGCATGGTAAGGTAACAGCACATGTGCTTTGTCTGAAAGGAAAAGTCTTCCTTCCAAATTGTCAAACTGTACCATCTCTTTGATAAAATCTTTTGGAGAAAGTACAACACCGTTTCCCACTATATTTTTGGCACTAGGGTTAAGAACACCAGAAGGTATGAGGTGAAGTGCATACTTCTTGCCATCAATGACTATGGTATGTCCGGCATTGTGTCCGCCTGCAAAACGGCATACATAGTCGTGGGTCTGTGCCATATGATCAACGATCTTTCCTTTTCCTTCATCTCCCCACTGGAGACCTACAATTAAATCTGCTTTACTCATTTTATGCCTTATTCATTTGATTGCTGATACACTCATCTGTATAGAGTGCAAATCCTGCTGCTTCTGCCCCATCGATAGTATATATACCACCCATAGCTAAAAGACTGTTACCCTCAAACATTCTAAATGTTAAAGAGTCATAATATCTCATCTTCGCATAATACAGTGGTGAGATAACTATATTGTCATATTCAATATTTTCCGCTGCTGTTTTTATCTTCTCAAGTTCTGATTTTATATCTTGCGGAAATACACTTAAATCATTCAAATCATCCACAGCATTGATACGTATAAGCTGGTCAATCCAAGTTAAATTTGCACCCATGATTTGTTCAATATGCATCGACTTCAGTACTTCTAAAGAAACGCCATACTTTTCATTGAGAAGATGTGGTATGCGAATATTTGCTATCTGCATGACTGGTGTTGTTTCTATCTCTTTTAAAAGCATGGTGGTTGTTTTTGCTACTTCTTCAAAGGTACCATCTATCACCTCAGCCCCTATCTGATACTGTTCATGCGTCGGAAAGGTCACAGTGGGTTGGATGTAAAACCATTTCTTTGACCCCGTACTACGGCCAAGTCTTTTAGTGACAATTCGCACGACATCCACAGTAGAATCTGCACGCAAAGTGACTTCGTGATTTTCTTCATCATTTAATCGTACCAATGACTTAGAACTGTCAAAACATTCACGCTGATGGTAAGAAAATAGTGGCGTGACTATCTCTTCAAACCCAAGATTGTCTAACATCTCAGATGCAATAAACTCTATTGATCTTTTGACCTTAGCAGACTCTCCAAAATAAAGTTTCGACCCTGTTGGGATTTCGTGTTCAAATATCATTTAATTACTCTTCTCAAAATACGTTTCATTAAATACTCTACTTGCAGTCCCGTCATAGTCTCTACGTCCAATGTCCCCAAGCGCTAGCTCAATGGCATTCACTACCCATGCAGACTCATATACAGGGATAAGACCCATTTGGTTGATACGGAAAATTTTACCTTTGAGGTGATCTTGCCCTCCAGCCATATTGACCCCATACTTCGTTTTGAGTAATTTACGAATGGTTTCAGCATCTTCATCAAACACTGTAGACATAGATGGTGCAGGCGTTTGTGGATACATAGAAAATCCGATGGCTTCAAGGGCTGCTTGCGTAGCATTTGCTCTTGATTTGGTGTTCGCATACAATGCATCAAACCCTTCTTCTTCAATCGCATCAAAAATAGCATTTAGTCCTATAATCAGTGTGGTTGCTGCAGTCCATGCCGTAGTGTTCTTTTGCTGATTTTTGATCTCAGTAGCAAGATTAAAATAATAATCTTGACCTTCACCTGTCTTCTCGACAGCTGCTGTAGACAAACCTATCATCGCAAGTCCAGGAGGAAGCATCAGTGCTTTTTGACTCCCTGTTATCAGTGCATCTATATGTGAAACATCTATACGCTCTACAGCTACAGCCGTGATACCATCTGCTACGACCATAATAGCTGGGTTTATCTCTTTGGCTCTTTTCGCTATGGCCTCTACAGGGTGTCTAAGTCCGCCCGCACTTTCACATACTTGTATAAAAAGTGCATCTACATCTCTATTTTCCTTTAACGCTTTTTCTACATCCGCTACAGTACAAGGAGTATGCCATTCATGGGTGAGTTCTACTTTTTCTCTGCCCATGGCATCTGCGATTTTTCCAAAACGCTCACCAAATTTACCTGAATTTACTGTCAGTGCTTTCGTATGGCAAAGATTCAACATACAAGCCTGCATCGCGCCTGTACCTGAACTTGCTAACATCACACATTCATCCATACCAAGAAGTTTCAAAAGACGCTCTCTTGCCTCTTTAAAAATGGCTTCAAATTCCGGTGTTCTGTGGTGTAGTGTAGGGGTAGCCATAGCCAAGCGTACTGACTCTGGTACTGGGGTTGGTCCTGGTGTAAAAAGTAACATAAAAATCCTCGCAATCGCCATCATGACGACGGCGTAATTGGCGAAATTATATCTAAAATGAGTTTAGAGGTTGTTTTTGAAGTTGATTGTAAATCTATTTTTGTCTTCTTTATAGTCATATTCAAAACCCATGCCATGTTTACTAAGAATTTCATTGACAATATAAAGTCCCAAACCAAATCCTTTATCCTTACCATCATGCTGAGGAGAAAACGCTTCTAAGTATGCCTTAAAGTCCCCATCCAGTCTCACCCCTTCACTTATGAAAGCAAGGCTATCCTGATCATAAATAATTTCTAGATTTTTTCCATATTTGAGTGCATTGTCTATGAGGTTTTTAAAGACTATGCTCATAGAAGCAAAATCTGCCTTCATCATTTGCGTTGTGACATTGGTGTTGAGAGGTTCATCCAGATAAAGTAAATCGGCTGCCTCATGGATGAGTTCTATGATACGTACAGGTTTGGGAGACAACGCATAATTTTCAGAAGTGATCTGCTCCATCTGCGCCAACTCTTTGAGCAAAGAAGCCAACCTTGAGAAGATCGAATCCAACATTGTTTTTGTTTTTGGCTCATCTACTATCTCTGTAAGTATTTTTCCTTTGGTTACTGGTGTATTGAGTTCATGAAAAAGATTGCGTATAAACAGTGTACGTGACTCTGTCAAACGTTTTGATTTTGATGCGGCTTTGTAAAAGGCATTAGAAACCAATGCTATTTCATCTTTTTTACTTGAAAGGGCGTAATGAGTAAGCACACCTTCGCCATACCTCACAATATCGTCTTGCAGTTTTCTAAGAGGAGAAAGCGTTTTTCTTAAGAGAATATACATGGTGATAAGAAGAATCATTGTACCAAGCATGGCAAGGATCGGCAGATAAAAACGATCCCACAAAGTACGGTCATCTCTTAGAAGGACATTCATATGAGGTGTGTGGATATGCAGATACATGTGACCTTTATAGGCAAGTGTATGACTTCTTTTCCCAAGTAAAGCATCTTGTCTAGGAAACATGGGTTGATCTTTGAGTATCTTTTGTTTCTCATTCCCCTCTATGGGTGTCATATGAAACTCTTCAAATAACGCTGTAGGAGTGTGCCGAAAAATCCTATGTTCTTTCATGATAAGTCTGGACTTAAAGAGCATATCCATTCTGTCTTTTTTCCCAATATGCACCACAATGGAACTACCGGCTATGAGTGTTGCAAGCAGGGCAACTATGAACAAAATGTTCAACTTAAAAAAAACAGAATGACGGTTCATCTATGCTCCTATATATTTATAACCTACACCACGTATGGACTTGATGTATTTTGGATTTTTACTCTCATCGCCAATTTTCTGACGTATCCTTCCTACAATGACATCGATACTCCTGTCACTGCTCTCCCATTTGATCGCATTAATGCTATTGACGATGTATTCACGACTAACTACTTGATGTTTTTTTTCAAGTAAGAGCGTGAATATCTCATACTCTGCAAGCGTCAAGTCGAGTACTTTACCCTCTTGCTTGATGTGCATTTTGACTTTATCTATCTGAAAAATTTCTGCAGTGGGGGTGGTTGAAAACTGGGTATACCGTTTGATGATAGCCTGTATTCTGGCAACCAATTCTCTAGGTTCATAAGGCTTAGCGATATAATCATCTGCTCCTGCATCAAAGGCTACTACTTTATCGCTCACATCAGCGCGTGCAGTAGATATGATAACAGGAATATGCGGATAGTTTGTTTTGATGCGTTTGCACAGTTCAAGTCCATCCATCTCAGGTAGGCCCAAGTCGAGTAAGACCAGGTCGAACTTTTCTATGCTTAGTTTGTCCAGTGCCACAGAAGGGAGAGAGACAGAAAAGAGTTCAAGCCCGTACCGTGGAAGGTACTGCTCTAAAAGTTCCGTGATCTCTTCATCATCTTCTACCATCAATATCTGTGACATCTTTACCCTTTATCCGTCTTATTTTTTAGTACACTTTTTACCTTGTTGCTTAGATAATTCTATCCATTTAATTCTTTGTTCAGGCGTTAAAACGTTGAATACTTTCTCCATTTTGTCTGCTCTTCTTTCAAGCATCGTTGCTTTTTTACCTTCCATCATGGCACGTTTTGCTTCAAAATTTTGATTCATTTGTGCTTTAAATGCTTCTTTATCAAAATGATCCGCCGTCATAAACTGACCCATATCAGGTTTCATCTGACCTTGCATATTTTTTCTATTTGCTTTTCTTTCTTCTCTTTTGATTTTTCTTTCTGCTTTTGCAGCTTCTCTCATAGCTTTAAGTTCGCTCTTTTGTGTTGCATTAAGGTCAAGTTGTTTCACCATCTTCATCATACGGTCACCTCTATCTCCACCCTTGTGTCCTTTAGGTCCACCACATGCTAAAAGTGTTGCTGTTCCAAGTCCTAAAGTTAAAAGTATTGCGAGTGTTGTCTTTTTCATTGTATATCCTTAATAGTTATATGTATGTTTCTCATGTTTGAGATGTTGTAAGTATAAAGGAGGTTTGTAAATTTGTTGTGAATGAATTGTAAATGAATGTAAATAAGAAAATCTAGGGGAGAGCCCCTAAATGTAGTTTAACTCAATGTAGTGGTCTGCTGACCTATTTGTTTATAACGGGCATAATAATGCTCTACAAAAGAGGTGATCTTCTCATCTTTAGGCAGATAAATTCCGTCTATCTTCACTGCATACTGACCTAGGTACTCACTTGCATCTACTTTTTTGAGGTAATTTTCTGCCAAATTTTTGTACGCATTTTGATATCCTTCTTTCATCGCATCATATTGAGTGTAGTCTATCTGTATCTGACCGTCATAAGTCATAACACCAGAACCAAATAAAATGTCTAAATGTATCAAGCCCTCACAGTAGTACGGAAGTACTTCCCCTACTTCACGCCAAGCCATCAGACCTACTGCACGACTTACCACATCATCAACGACATGGTGTTTAAGCTCTTCTCTTTCGTTATGAAAAAATGCCATGAGCCCACCAGCAGTCGCTTTGAACTCTTCAATGTTCTTAAACTGCCCTGTCCCATTCATCTTTGTCTCAGTGTCTGCATCTATCCATAAGATATGTCCATACTCATGGCCGATGGTTGAAATATCGTAGATCTCGTGCCAAAGTTGGGGATGAGCCTCTATGAGTTCTCTTTGTGCTCTTACAAATGTCTCACCCATCATCTCCACACTAAAGTTTCATGATAGGTTTAGACTTTTTAGACTCCATCACAAAGTCTGCATACGCAAATATCTTCTTACCAAGTTCAGCAGAGACTTGTTCATCATTTGGTACCACTTGTGCGGAGAAAAGCCCATTAAACTCTGCTGCATAGTAGAGTATAGGCTGACCAATGTAAAGTTGTGTTTCATCGACTTGTGTAAGGTTTTTAGCCATCGTCTTCTGTAGCATCACCACCAAACGCTTCTGCCATTGCGGAAGCAAAGTTTTTGATGTTCTCTCTTGTGGGTGACCCCTCTTGTAACTGAGGATTTACAATACGTAAATCCCACTCCAAGGCAACCGCTTTTCTGTAATGGTCTTCATAATACTCTAAAGGGTGTCCTACTTGTAAAGGTGTCTTGACTGCCATCCACTTTCTGTCTACCTCTGCCCATTTTCCTATGAGTTCATCGGGTACAGTATGTGCAAATGCCTCTTTGATAGCTGTAAAATAGGCTATCCACTCTGCTTTTTGACCAAATACTTCATCTTCATTTTCTTCTAGCAGTGCAATAACATGTTCAAGTGCAGTCAGTCACACCCTTGTACATCATTAGGGAATGCTTCAGCATAGGCTACAGATTTATACCCTGTATCCTCTTTTTGTAGTACAGAGTAACATCTGTCTCCTACACATCCACTGTCATCCTCATCAAGTAAAGACTCACCCTGAAGCATCTCAAACACTTTTGCATCATCACCATTAAACATACTCTGACAGTTCCAGATTGACAGAATGAAGATATGACGTGTCCAATGACTCTGCCACTTTGTCATACGTCTACCTACATAATTCACACCAAAGATCAGAGAACGGTAAAAAGGGGTTAACAGATTGCTGCTCTTCTATCCACTGTATGAGTGCTTCATGACGTTCAAGATGAAAATGACTCACAAAGCCATATGCCAACTCTTTCTTCATGCGTATCTGTTTTTCATCAAATCCATTTTTTTGCATCACTTGCTCTAAGGCATCTTCACGCAAACCCACAAGCCGAGTAAGCGCAGCCATACTGCCGTTCTTTCATCTCTTGGGAGGTTGAGCAGTGTCAAAAAAAGTTTTACAATCTTTTCTGCTGTCTCATGCCCTTTATCTCTCATCCAAAAGTTCATAATACGCATTAAGCTCTGCTTGTCTTGTTTGTAACTCGTCATAAATGACTTGTAGGTCTTGCATAAATTCTTGTTTATTCATTTTTTCTATCTTTCATTTTCATACTCATATAAATAGTTTATCTGTATTATTTTGTTTGTAACATTTTGATAATAGGCTTCGCCAACTCTAAAGCCTGACCACGATGCGAAATCTTGGACTTCACATCATCCTCTAACTCACCTAAAGTTTGCTCGTACCCTTTAGGTATGAACATAGGGTCATACCCAAAACCTTTATCCCCTTTAGTCTCTGTCTATCACATCACCATGCATCCAGCCATGTACCACATACTCTCCATACTTAGAAACTATAGCAATGGCTGCAGTGTAGTATGCCGGGGTAGACGATACACCTTTTTTCTTCACTTCTTCTATGAGCTTATGAAGGTTGTCTTTATCTGTAGCATCCTACGCCCGCATATCGTGCAGAGTAAATATTTGGTGCACCATCAAGAATGGGCAGTGAGATACCAGAATCATCTGCAATGACCAGATAATCTGTGGCAGGGTCCTTTTCCCCAAGCTTCTCATAAATCGTACGTGCTTTTATGAGTGCATTCGCAGCAAATGTATCGCCATCTTCAACGATGTCAAATTCACCCAAAAGTTCAGAAAAAGGCACCACTTCATCTTGACACATCTGCTTAAATTCGCGTAATTTACCTTTGTTTCCCGTTGCTAAAACCAGTTTCATCAACTCTTAACCTTTTAGTACTATAATAAGACAAATTTTACCCTATTGGAGATATTAACATGATTAAACAGATTCTACCACTTAGTCTGATTGTTGCTTTACGATTTTTTGGACTTTTTATTGTCCTTCCTGTACTTTCTATCTATGCACTGGACATGGAAGGGGCTACTCCCTTTTTAGCAGGTCTTGTCGTCGGTGGTTATGCACTGACCCAAGCCGCATTCCAAGTACCTTTTGGAATGATGTCAGACAAATTTGGACGTAAACAAGTTTTACTTTTTGGTCTACTTATTTTTATCGCTGGTTCAGTCATCGCTGCATTGAGTGATAACATTTACATGCTTCTTGTAGGACGTTTCTTGCAAGGGGCTGGAGCCATTGGTTCAGTGGTCTCAGCGATGGTAGCTGACCTTGTAAAAGAAGAGGAACGTGCGCATGCGATGGCTATACTTGGTGGAACCATTGCACTGAGTTTTGCTGCCGCGATGATCATCGCACCACTTGTGGGTGGTTACTGGGGGATAGACAAACTCTTCTGGCTTACAGCGATTTTAACTCTCTTCTCCATCCTCATACTCTTTACCTCTGTACCCAAACCGCCAAAGATTGTTCATAGCTATTCAGAAGAACAGTCTAAAATGTCAGAAGTCTTTAAAGACAAAGCACTTACACGTATGTACATTACGTTTCTTTTTCACTCTAGCATCATGACCATGGCATTTTTCATCATCCCTCTTGTGATGACACAGTCACTTGCAGATGGTGGATTTGGTTGGGAAAAAGCAGAACTATGGAAAGTCTATTTGCCTGCAATGATATTTGGGTTTCTTGCCTTAGCACCAGCGGCTATCTTTGGTGAGAAGTATGGTAAAGGAAAAGAGATATTTATGATCTCTGTAGCCATTATTTTCTTAGGTTTCTTAGCGATGGGCTTTGCCACAGAGCCTTGGGTATTTATAGTGGGTGTGGTTTTTTTCTTCATCGGGTTTAACATGTTTGAGCCACTTTTACAAAGTTTTGTAGCCAAGTTTGCCAAAGTACACCAAAAAGGTGCTGCACTGGGTGTGGCCAATACCTTTGCCTATACAGGTATCTTCCTTGGTGGTCTACTTGCAGGTTGGCTTATGCAACACTATGACAGAAGCACACTTGCTCTTGTAGTAGCTGGTCTTTCCATCATCTGGTTCATCTGGGTTGCTACCATGCCAAGTCCAAACAACAGAGGAAATGTCTACTTGTCATTAGATATTTTTGACAGAGAACGTGTGGCAGCACTCACAGACCACCCAGCCATTGTTGAGAGTTATGTGAACGAAACAGAACACATCGCCGTTGTTAAATATGACAAAGATCTCATAGATGAAGATGAAGTAAGAGGCATGTTAAGCTAATGCCTGACTTTATCAAAGATTTAGAAACGCTATTAAGTTCACACACTCTCATTAGTAGATGCCAAAAAGAGTTTACATGTTCTCTTCAACAGAACTGACTATGGCTGCGAGAAAGACTACTCTGTAGCCATTGTGCATGAAGCCAAGCGTATCAAAGAAGAGGATGCCTTACAGTACTTCAAGGCAAACTACTTACTAGATGAAGATGGGTTTAGCTATGATGAGTACCCACGTGCTGACCTCCAAAGAATTTCTAACCATACACCAAAATACATCCAAAATGTAGGTTTCATACTTGCCACCACTAAAGACATACCCGAGCCCACTTTTTTCAATAAGTTTAAGGGTGACTACTGGAAGAAGATACAAAGTGTAGAAGGCCTAGAGGCCGTCATAGACATCTCTGCCCCTATCTCCTGACACAAGTGCCTGTGAAGCAGAAGAAGCCTTACGTGCCATCATACGCAAACGTAAAGAGGTTCATCAACTTAAAAAGATAGCGTTTGTATGGATAGTCGAAATCAATGGAGAAAATAGCTCATATAGAAACTGTCATGAAACACTATTTTGAAAATGATACAAGTATAGTAAAAAATGGTAGAAAAACATACTATATGGGATGGAGTACTCCGTTACAGAATATTAATATGCGGTATTTTGTTTGTCCGCCTGAGTAAAATATTTTACACTCTTTCTTGCCATTCATGTGGTTCTCTTTTTGTATGTAAAACAGCCAATACTATTACTGTATCTTCTCGTAGTACAAAAAAGACACCATAAGGAAATCTACGAACCAATTTTCTTCTTACAGTTTTATAAATATCTTGATAAATTTTAGGAGTTTTAATTATTTTTACATAAGATTCTTCAAGTATAAGAAGAAAATCTTCACCCAATCCCATACGCTGAGATTCATACCAATCATATGCACTTTTTATATCGTCATAGACTTCTGGTTTAAACGCTATATTGTACATTTAAACTCTTATTTTATTTTTTATCTCATCCCATGACATAAGAGTATCAGGGTTACTTTCAAGTGATGCAAGTCTACTATCTAGAACTTCTTTTTCATACTCTGAGATCCCAACACTCTCCTGCTCTTTAGCAATAGAATCCCAAATCTCTTCTACAAGTAGTATACGCTCTGTAATATCTAGTTGTTTTATTTCATCTATGAGCACAAACTGTAATGTTGATGACCTTTTAATTAAATCTTGCAAGTTACAATAGTCCAGTTTTAATTTCTACGAGCAGAATAAGATACTCAAGATAATACATCGCAAATTAAGCAATTAGTTAAGAAAATATCTGAAATATCGTTCCATACAGTTCTAGAGTTTACACTCTCCAAGCTCTACTTCTCTATACTCCACATCCATCAACTTACATGCACGTTTCATGATACCTTCTTGCGTAAAGCCAAACTTCTCAAAGAGTAGGTCTGCTGGTGCTGAGGCTCCGAAGCTTTCCATGCCTAGTACGTCATCTGCGTAACGGTAGTACTCTGTGGCAGTTGCTGCTTCTACTGCTAGTACTTTTGTATCTTGGATTTACTACTCTTGCTTTGTACTCTGCATCTTGTTCGTTAAAGAGGTCAAGACATGGTACAGAGACTACGTTGGCTTTGATGCCAAGTGGTGCTAGGTGACATGCTGCTTTCAGACAAGGCATAAGTTCTGAACCTGAAGCCATAAGTGTAAGTGTTGCATCTTTTCTTTCTTTTACAAGGTATGCACCTTTGACTTACTTCACCAAAATCTCTTTTTGGTTTGAGTGTTTTAAGTTTTTGACGACTTAGTACAAAACCGTGTGGTGCGTTGTCATACGTAAGTGCTGTTTTCCATGCTTCTACATTTTCTGTAGCGTCTGCAGGTCTCCATACATAGAAGTTTGGTAGTGCTCTAAACTGGCTGATGTGCTCTATAGGCTCATGTGTCGGGCCATCTTCACCTACACCGATGCTGTCATGCGTCCATACAAAGAAGTTTTGGATGCCTGTCAATGCCGCTATACGCGCTGCAGGCTTTAAGGTAGTCAGAGAATACAAAGAACGTGGCATTAAACGGAATCGTTGTACCGTAAAGTGCCATCGCATTGGTGATAGCAGCCATAGAGTGCTCACGTATACCAAAGTGCAGGTTTCTACCTTTAGGGAAGTCTCCCATGTTTTTAAGCTCTGTTTTGTTTGACGGTGCAAGGTCGGCAGACCCTCCCAAGAAAGAAGGGACAGCAGTTGCAATGGCGTTAAGTATCTTACCGTTTGAGTCTCTTGTTGCCATCTCTTTATCGTTAGAGAAGTCTGGGAATTCAATAGCTGAAAAGTCTGGGTTAAGCAGTTTTTCCAGTGCAATGTTTTGCTCTATCAGCGGTGCTTCTTTTTGTCTGTGTATCCACTCTTTTTCTGCAAGTTCACCATTTTCCAGTGCACATCTAAATCTTAAAAGTACATCTTCAGGGATAGCAAACTTCTCTTCAGGGTCAAAACCTTCTTTTGTTTTAGACTCAGCAATGATATCTTCACCAAGAGGCGCACCATGTGTATGGTGTGTACCCTCTAGCTCACCTGCACCCTTACCGATGATAGTATTGGCGATGATGATCGTCGGTTTTGTAGCAGACTTCACTTCTTCAAACACTTTTTCAATGTCATCATAACAGTGACCGTTGATCTTCTTGACGTCCCAGTTTTGTGCTGCAAAACGTCCTTCTACATCTTCAGACCATGCGATGCTTGTATCACCCTCAATAGTAATATGGTTAGAATCATAGATAAGTACCATATCTTTAAGTCCAAGGTGTCCAGCTAAGGCACATGCTTCATACGAGATACCCTCTTGTAAGTCACCATCTCCACAAAGACAGTACACTTTGTGGTCTATGAGTTCACAAGTCTCAGAGTTTACCTGGTTAGCGGTATACGCTTCTGCCATTGCAAAACCAACGGCATTGGCAATCCCCTGTCCTAAAGGTCCAGTGGTGATCTCTATACCGTCTGTGTGACCATACTCTGGGTGTCCTGGTGTTTTAGAGTCCAGTTGACGAAACTGTTTTAAGTCTTCTAAACTTACATCATACCCCCAAAGGTGCAAAAGTGAGTAGATGAGTGCAGAACCGTGTCCTCCTGAGAAATACCAAACGGTCACGGTTGAGCCATTTTGGATTTTTCGGGTTATGACTTAGTTTTTCAGAAAGTACTACTGCGATGTCTGCAAGACCCATAGGTGCACCTGGGTGTCCTGAGTTTGCCTTTTGTACCATGTCTGCTGCTAAAAATCTGATGGTGTTTGCCATCTTTTTACGCATTTTGTTTTGCTCTGTCATTACCATGTAGTTAATCCTTTGTGTGTCTGTGTAGGTATGTGTTCATCAAGGGTTGTAAAGCTATTTTCAACTTTTCATCAAAGTCTTCAAATCGTCTTTGTAAATCTTTTGCAAAGTATCTGCTTCTTGAACAGTTTTCTCCAGTCCTAAAAGATTGACAAAGCTATTTTTATCGCCGTCATTTCCTGTGGGTTTACCCGCTTCTTCTTCTGTGTGGGTTTCATCTATGATATCATCTTGTATCTGAAACAAAAGTCCCAAATCTATGCCGAAATCATAAAGTGCATTTTGCACCTTTTTATCAAGCCCTACGATGAGCGCGCCCATCTGTAAAGACACTGCTATGAGTTTGGCTGTTTTGTTTTTATGCAGTGTTTTGACCTGCTCTAAGTGTAAGGGGTGTATTTTCAAAGTAACAGTCTATGGCCTGTCCAAGTACCATCCCCTGACTTCCACCGTTTACGCGCTAGAAGTTCAACCAGTTTTATCTTGACATCTTCTCTTAGTGGTGCTTTGGCGATACGTAAAAAAGCATCAGTGTTCAGTGCATCTCCAGCAAGAATTGCCGTCACTTCATCATAACGCTTGTGTAAGGTCTTGTGACCACGACGTAAGTCTGCATCATCCATAGCAGGCAGGTCGTCATGTATGAGAGAATAGGTATGGAACATTTCTAAAGAGAGTGCTACAGGTAAAGCACCATTATAAAGCATCGGTTCATAGGCATCTACAATGCTCAAAAGCAACATAGGACGGAAACGTTTACCACCCGCAGTCAACATCACGCCTAGAGCATCTTCATACACAGGATGAAAGCTTGATACCTGTGGTAAATTTTGAGAAAGATACGTTTCGAAGCGTTGCATTTTAGCCCTATGGTTTTTATTGGTAAAATTATATCGAATTAGGCTAAAATGGCGGTATGAATAAGAAAACTATAATTACAACAGTCACATGGACAAAAAGACTACTGGGACTCATCGCCTTTTTACTCTGGGGATACATCATCTTCACCATCGCACAATCCCCTGCCCCATTTATGGAACAAGCACCCTACTGCATGGGTAGCACGATGCTTATTTTTACCTTTTTGACGCTCGTCTATAAAGGTTTGGATCATTGGAGTTTACAAAATAAGGCATGAACCTACGCTCTTCCTCTATTAAATAATGTCACGGCGAACGCCCTTGAAAGCGCAGCGATTCGAGAGCCATGACGCTTTTTTGCTTACGTTTTTCTAAAAAAGTAAGGAGAGAAACAACACCACAAGTTAAGATAAGAGGAAATCAAATAAACAAAAAAAGTAAGTTAAACCTTACACTTCTTAGCAATAAACGCAATCTGCTGATCAAGCGTCAACTTCTCAACATCCACCACCACATCTGCTAATTTTCTATACGCTTTTTCACGCTCATTATAAAGCTTTTTAGCTTTTTTTTCATCCGAAAAAAAGGACGTTTTGCAAGTTTAGCTTTGGCATTTTTAGCCGTCTTTAAACGGTTATGTATCCACTCAAATGAGGCATCAAGTAAAACAACTGTACCAAGCTTTTTTAAGATTATTCACCTTATAAAACCCACCACCACAGGAGATAAAAGTATGATCTACACATTTTTCTATCCAGTCTGCAGTGGCTTGTTCCTGTTCACGGAAATACGCTTCTCCGTGTTTGGCAAATATCTTTTTAACTTCTTTGTTTTCTTTGGATTCTATAAGGTCATCGGTATCTATGATGTAGGTACCATACTTCTTTGTAAATGCACGGGCAGTGGTACCCTTACCCACACCCATAAAACCGATGATAATAATATTTTTTTTCATACTATGTGTCAGTTACACCATATTGTAACGGTCTATAATCTTTGAAATACGTTTACGCAAAGTTTTCAATGCATCAATGGCATCTTCACCTTCTGCTACAAGAGACTCAAACTCATCAAATTGTATCTTGGCAACCCAACCGATCTTTGCATGTCTTTTAATTCCTACAAAACGTACTTCACCAAAGTGCTCTTCTGCCATTTTATAAATTTTATCAATTCTTTCATCTAAAGTTTTAGCTTCTTTGTGACTCATCTTTATCCTTTCTGTATAACTTGTCTCTCTAGTGAGAATCAAGATATTTTGGCATAATTATAGCATAGCAAGAAAAATGCATTACAAAAGGATTACATCATGCAAAATATACTTATCACAGGTGTCAAGTTCTGGACTAGGTGAAGCATTGGTAGAAGCCTATCTTCACAATGGTGATGCTGTCTATGCCATCGGTAAAACACTGCCAAAACGATTTGAACATCATCCTCATTTTTTCTTTTTCCCTTATGATTTAAGTGAAACATTTATGATCAAGTCTACCATTACAGACCATTTTTTACAAAACACTCTTTTGATACTTGTTATACTCAATGCCGGCGTCTTGGGTGACATAAACACTCTGACCAAAGCTGACACTTTCAGACATCAAAAATGTGATGGAGATCAATGTCTGGGCAAACAAAGAACTCATAGACACACTGGCAGAATATGCAGCCTATATAGGACAGATAGTAGGCATCAGTTCAGGTGCTGCAGTCAATGGTTCTAAAGGATGGGGTGCCTACTCGCTCTCAAAATCTGCTCTCAATATGCTCATCAATGTCTATGCAAAAGAGTTACCGCATATCCATTTTACTGCGTTGGCACCCGGGGTTATAGACACGCCGATGGTACAACATATACTTGAAGATGTGGATGATACCGTGTTTCCTTCAGCCAAAACACTGAAAGCGTCCAACATCCAAACACCCAAAGAAGCTGCCAAACATCTTTTGCATACCATCCCCAAACTTTTAAAGTATGAAAGTGGAAGTTTTTTAGATGTAAGGACGATGGAGTGAATACCTTATAAAACCTCCTGTATAGAACATTTTATAAGGTTTTCATTCTTGTAGCAAATAAGTCACAATATTTTGAGAGAACTCAAGATTTATTTGGTGTGAATACAATCTTGTTTTTGGGATATGTATTTTG
Source organism: Sulfurovaceae bacterium (assembly GCA_963698695.1). GTDB lineage: Bacteria > Campylobacterota > Campylobacteria > Campylobacterales > Sulfurovaceae > Sulfurovum. The sequence goes on from CAVORT010000003.1 coordinate 391,751, forward strand.
TATGGCATTGTTGTATTCCTTTTTTGAAAAAACATTTGTTTTTAATTTTTCGTTAAAAGTAGAATCTTCTAATGGTCTAGATGGTTTAATAGTAGGTTTATAATATTTTTTATAATTTGTATTTGGCACATGAGAATCAAGACTTTTAATATAAATTCCCCAAATAGGGGATTCTTGGGTTAATATAGTAATTTTTTTATTTTTATACATGGTGCCATAAGTATTGTAATCCATACATAATTTAAGCAGATCTAATTTCTTAACGACATTCACATAAAAAGATGGATTATCTAAATTGATTTGATTTAAAAAATCAGTTTTAACACTACGATTACATCCACCATGACCTCTTCCAAAAAGAGAAGTGACTTTCACTGTATATGTATTATAAGTGTATTTTTGAGGGAGTATAGATGCCAAAGATCCTATAGAATAATAAAACATAGTTGAAACTATTATACCCAAAAGAGAATTTTTAAAAAATCTTAAAAATTTTCTAGTATTTAAAGACTGTCTATAATACCAAGGTCTATCTCCATATTCGTTCATGGTAGGATATTCTTTCTTTTGCAATAAAATCACAATAAGTAAAATAAGAATTGGCAATAAAAAATCAAGAATTGTATAAATTAATCCTGTTGGTATATAGCTCGAGAAAGAACGGTCTTGACGAAGTCCAATAAAAAATAATACAAATACTAAAATATATATTTAGCTATTTCAAAACCAGAATTGTCTTCACAGGTTCTCATCTAAATCACCATCCGTTATAAGTACCCTTGCAATTTCGAATAAAACTCTATGTTTCTGCACAAGAACTCATTTGCCTACAATGTTTTCGACCATCAAATTTGAATTTTACTAATTTTGTTTGTTTTATATTTGGCTTAGGTTTATGGCATCCAGGAGGATATCAAAAGTTTTCAACTTAACGTTTGATTTAGTATTGGATTCTAAATACATAATTATATTAACATCAAAGGAATGAAAATGTTAGCTAATGAACTAAATTTCGACAATGCAGTAACCTATCATTATGATCAGTTCCCACCTGAAGCAATAGATTATAGAAGAATAATGAGTCAGATCCTTAAAACAACTGATGCCTTGGCACGGTTCGATCAAATGTTAAAGAGCATGCATAATAGTGAAATACTTCTAGCCCCATTAAGAAATCAAGAAGCTGTCATTTCTTCACGTATGGAAGGTACTGTTAGTACCATGGATGAAATACTGCAATATGAAGCAGATTATGATGAATCAGAAGCCTCGCCCGCTCCAGTAAGAGCAGAGATACTTGAGACAATCCTCTACCAAAGAGCCCTTAAGTCAGCCCAGAAGGCTGTACTAGACGGTCAGCCTATATCAGAGTATTTAATAAAAGCTGTACATCAGCAGTTACTCTCTTATGGTCGAGGTGCCTCGAAAAGTCCTGGTACTTATAAAAATGAACAAAACTATCTTGCAGATAGAACAAAAAGGAATATTTTATTTGTACCAGTAAGCCCTGAAAAATTACAAGAAGGGATGGAAAAGCTATTTAACTACATCAAAGAGAGTGATGATCCTGAATTGGTCAAGATAGCTCTTACTCATATTGAGTTCGAAGCACTACACCCTTTTAAAGATGGTAATGGTCGTATAGGGAGGATGCTTATAACATTAATGCTCTGGTCATCAGGTACTATTTCTGCACCACACTTTTATATTAGTGAGTTTTTTGAAGAGCATAAAAATGAATACATAGATATGATGAGAGACGTATCCGTGAGCGGTAATTGGACAGAATGGTGTATCTTCTTCCTTGAAGCTGTAGAAAAACAAGCTATCAGAAACCTTGAAATTGCAGAAAGTATAAGAGCACTTTATGATGATATGAAATTGGTTTTTAGTGATGCTTTATCATCTAAATATAGTGTCAATGCACTTGATTATGTATTTACCAACCCGGTATTTCGTAATAACAAATTTACACAAAATAGTGGTATTCCAAGTGCTAGTGCTGCAAGGTTTACAAGAGCACTATTAGACAAAGGGCTACTTGTTCTTCGTGAAGCACCATCTGGTAGAAGAGCTGCTTTATATGCTTTTGAACCCTTGTTAAGTCTTGTGAGAGTATAAAAGTAACTACTTACCCTTCTTATTAAGTAGCGGAGAGAGGGAGTTGATAAGGGTCTCTTCAACACTTTCCTACTCATCAAATCATCTTTTATCATCTAGTGACAAAACCTTATAAAATATATAATTTTATAAGGTTTCTATCTAAACAAGACCCATCAAACCTTTATCTTCATCCACTCACCTCTCTTAAAGGTCACCCACAACCACACCGCTTTCACAAAGGTATCAGATATCATCGCAAGGTAGACAACCAGTATGTTTTCAAAATACCATGAGAGTAAAAAGGCTGGTATGATACGCACAAACCAACCTGAGATGAGGCTTATCTTAAGTGTGCGTTTTGTATCACCTGCACCTCTGAGTGCTCCGGAGAGTACAAAGTTAAAAGCCAATGGTATCTGAGAAAGACCCACGATGCGCAGGTAGAGACTGGCTTCTTTAATGGTCTGTGCATCATCCGTAAAGAGCCAGACTATTTTTTCTGGCATAAATATCATAAAAAAGGAGAGAAAGAACATGAGTCCTATGGTGTACTTGAGTACGAGTAGTACATCTTCTCTGGATTGTTCTGGCTTTTTAGCCCCTAAGTCCTTGTCCCATGAGTGCCATCGCTGCGATGGTAAAGCCGATGCCTGGCATAAATGCCAACCCCTCTACCCGTAACCCTATCTGATACCCTGCAAGCACTTCGGTACCATAGTCTGCGATGATGACTGTAAAAAGCATAAAAGAACCAAACGTCAACGTACGCTCAAAAGAAGCAGGTATGCCTACTTTTAAAGCACGACTAAGCAATGACTTAGAGTAGTGTAAAGTAGGGATATAAGGCATCTTTCCTTTTGGCGTAAAGCCATGTATAGATGAGTGTTTCAAGTATGTTGACAATGACGGTACCTAGTGCTGCACCCATCACACCAAGTTCAGGAAAACCCAAGTTACCAAAGATGAACAGATAGTTTAGAAACACATTGAGCATGATGGAGCCTATCTTGACATACATCGGTGTTTTGGTATCGCCTGCTGCATTGAGTGCTGTGACAAAAACGAGCTTCACAAACACAAACGGGAGCATGAGCGTGAGCATCTGTACATAGTCTTCCCCAAGGGCCACAACCTCAGCCGCGGTACCAAACCACACATAGACATTTGAAGACAACACATACCATACTAGCATCATGGGTAAAGAGAGGAAGAAGGCAAACCTGAGCAGTGTAGAAAGCCCTGTAGAAGCACGGCTCATGCGTCCGGCTCCTACAAAACGAGACAAGAGTGCTGACGTTCCTACATGGAGTAAAGTCAGTATGGCAAACATAAAGGTGAGCGACTGTAACCCCAAACCCACAGCCGCCACAGCAAAAGCTGAGATACGGCCCACCATGATAAGGTCAGTGATGACCTGAAGCATGTCAAGTAAAGAGTTGATAGCCGCAGGAATAGAAAGTTTGAGTATCTTTTGGTGTTTAGTGGGGAAAAACCTTAGCACACATTAGCCAGTGATTTGTGCGATGTAAGCGTAGAGCAGCACAATAGTGAGTGAGGCAGTCCCCATCATCCACGTAAAGGCTACAAGCATTTGACCTGCGTTGAACATTTGTCTATACTTGTAAAGCAGTATAGGGAAAGAGACCAGTGCTACAAAAACAGGAAAGTACATCAAGGGGCTTACTCCATGTTTTTCTATAGCCAAACCCACGGCCAAAAAAGTCGTATAAACAAAGATATAGACGATGGCAAGTACCAGCATTTGAGCCAGCATGAAGATGATCTTCATCCCAGTTTTGTTCGTGTTGTCATTGTATTTTTGCATCTTTCCTGTTCCTCTACTCTAAAATCTGCAAATTATAGCACATCTGTCACACTATTCATACCGTAAAGCCTCTATAGGGTTTTTACTGGCTGCTTTTCGCGCAGGGATAAACCCAAAGACAATACCAATCCCCATAGAAACCACCAATGCCACACTAATCGTCAACGAATCTATGATCAAGGCGATGTCCATCAGAGTGGAAACTGCCCAAGTGATAGAGATACCAAATAAAATACCTATGATACCACCCAAAGCAGAGAGGACAATGGACTCAATAAGAAATTGTGTCAAAATGTCATCTGCGGTAGCACCGATGGCTAAACGTATACCTATCTCTCTGGTACGTTCAGTCACTGAGACCAGCATGATATTCATAATGCCTATGCCTCCAACAACTAAAGAGATGGCAGCCACAAACCCCAACATTACGGTGAGCATTTGGGTGATACCTGAAATCGTACTGAGCAGTGCCTGCATCGTATAGATAGAAAAATCATCTTCAGCATCTTTGGAAAGTGAACGCTGTTCACGCATAATGCGACGTATCTGAATATTGGCTTCTTCTAACAAAATCCCTTTTTTGACCGATGACCATAATGGTATGTATTTTTGTAGAACCACTGATACGTCGTTGAAACATTTTAAGAGGGACGAGTACCACATCATCTTGATCCATGCCAAAAGTATTGGCACCTTTTTCTTTGAGTGTCCCTATCACTTCACACGAAAAACGTTCCAAACGTATCTTTTGTCCGACAGGATTGACATGGTTGTCAAACAGTTTTTTGATGATGGTTTGTCCAATCATACAGACATTCTGACCTGATTTTATCTCACGCGCTTCAAACGCTCTACCCTTGTCAATCTCCCAATCTTGAATAATAAGATAATCACTCTCCACACCTCTGACGCCTGTATGGTAATTTTGGTCAGCATACATAACGGTGAGGGTAGCTATTTTCCAGTCCACTCACTGCTTCAAGCGAATAGATGGTATTTTTAAGCACTTCCACATCTTTCATCTCGAACGGTTTTGCCGTTGTCGATTGTCCACCCATACCACGTGATTGTCCAGGGACAATAAACATAGATCTGCTTCCGAGCTTACTCACACTCTCCGTGACTGATGCACTGGCTCCCTTACCGATGTTGACCATGGCAATCACAGAAGCGATACCAATCACAATCCCTATCATCGTCAAAAGTGAACGCATCAGGTTACGTTTTATCTCACTAAGGGCAAGGAGCAAGGCATTAATGAACATGCTCTATCCTTTCTATCTCACCGTCTCAAAGATGTACGATGCGTGAGGCATATTGTGCCATCTCTTCTTCATGCGTGACCATGATGATCGTACTGCCCTTTTGATGAAAATCACTCAAAAGCATCATGATCTCATGACTCTTTTTAGTATCAAGGTTTCCAGTGGGTTCATCTGCAAGCAACAAACTGGGCTTACTCACAATAGCTCTTGCTATGGCTACTCTTTGCTGCTGTCCACCACTGAGTTGACTGGAATCACGGTCATAGTACCCTTCCAACCCTACACTTTTAAGTGCATGTGCTGCCAGTTCATGTCTTTGCTTTACTTTGATACCCTGATAAATGAGTGGCATTTGTACATTATCAATAGCTGATGTTTTCTTGAGTAGGTTATAGCCTTGAAAAACAAAGCCCAGTTTATATCGTCTAAAAAGTGCTCTTTGGTCACTGTTAAGTGTATCTATGGCGATATCTTCAAAAAAGTATTTGCCCGTTGTGGGTTTATCCAGACATCCTATGATATTCATCAGGGTAGATTTTCCGCTTCCACTTGGACCCATAATGGCAACAAATTCACCCTGTTTTATCTGAAGATCAATACCTTTGAGTACCTCTGCTCTCGTCTCACCGCTACCGTAAGATTTGCCTATCTTCTCCAGTCGGATCATAAACGCTGCTCTTGAGAAAGTATCAGCTTATCATCTGACTTTAATTCTTCTGATCTGACTGCTGTTTTCGCTCCTCTGGTACCGAGTACCTCAACATATATTTTTTTGATCTCATCTCCACGCTGTACCCATACATGTGGTTGCATATCTATATCAAGTTTTTCAGTATTTTGTGCACCAAAGGCAATCTTTTTAGCCTCTTTCACTGGCTCATAGAGCATCGCTGCACGTGGAACGACCCATGCATTTTTAATGTGCTTGGTAACGATGTTGGCATCAGCACTCATACCCGGAAGCAGTTTGTGTTCACTGTTATCAACTAAAAGTAAAGCTTTGTAGGTCACAACCCCTGCAACCATCTCTGAAGCAACACGCATAGACTTTACCACTGCATTAAAATGCGTATCAGGATAGGCATCTACACTGAAAAAAACATCCTGCTTTGTTTGGATCTGTGCGATATCTGCTTCATCTATGCTGACATGCAGTTCCATCTGTGAGAGGTCATTGGCAAGTTTGAAAAGAACAGGCGTCTGAAAAGTCGCTGCCACTGTTTGACCAGGGTCTATGTTACGCGTGAGGACTATCCCATCTATGGGTGAATAGATGACAGTTTTATTCAAATCATATTGCGTAGATTCAAAGGCAAATTTTGCCTCTTGTACATTGGCTTTACTGCTTTCATACATTGCTTTAGCAGAAAGATACGCAGCAAAACTTCTATCCCAGTCATTTTGTGAAGGCTGTCTGCCTTGAGAATTTTTACGGAGTATTTTGTTTCTCTCATGGATGCTCTCTTTGAGTTGCATATCTGCTTCAACACTCCTAAGCACAGCCTCTGCACTCAACAATGTCGCTTCTGCTCTTTTAAGATTACTCATATAGCGACTTTTATCGATAGTTGCTAACACATCACCTTTATGTACTTTGTCGTTAAAATCAACAAATACATCTATAATGGTACCGGAGATCTCACTCCCTACATCCACACTGCTCACAGGGTAGAGATAACCTGTGGCAGTCACGGTCATATTGAGGTCACTTTTATAGACAGGTTCAGTCACATACGAAAAAGACGCACTCTTTGAAAGTGCCATATACTGGTAAACGATAACGCCCAAGGCAAGCACCAAAAAAAGTGTCATCCATATCCACCACTTCTGCCATGCTCTCTTAGGCTTCAGCATCTCATCAAGTTCAGACATACACTCTCCTTTTTATGGGTAAAAACGTTTCATACTCTTTTCATTATATCCCCGTTTTCCTAATGATGTCAAGTTATATCGCTTAAATCACATTATAAAAAAGTATGTCAAAACAACACAGTGCAGTACTAAAATGTTCAGACAAGGGAAAAGGAGAAGAAGACTTCCGTCCAAGTGAGGGTTTTGACTACTCTAGTTTAAAAAAGTAGCCTATAAAATGTGCTTCTGACGGAAGAGGTAAATATTAAGCCAAAATCTTTTTGATAGCCTCAACCAGTGCTTCTTTTTCCACACTTCTCACCTTTTCATCAAAGGCTTCAAAGCTTAGCCCTGCTTTAGCAACTTCTTTTTGCAAGATGATCTCTCCTCCATCAAGTTCAGAAGTCACATAATGCACAGAAACCCCACCTTCAGGATGTGTCATCTTCATAACTTTTTTCTATGGCATTAAGGCCTTTATGTCTGGGCAAAAGTGAGGGATGAAGGTTTATACTTTGAATGTTGTCGGTAAAAACTGGTGTCAAAATGCGCATAAACCCAGCCAATACAGTTAAATCAGGTGCATACCTTTTGATGGTTTCTACGACCACTTCATCATACGCTTCACGTGCGTCAAAGTTTTTAGGTTCTACTACACCATACGGTATGCGATGCTCTTGCGCGATAGCGATGCCTCGGGCTTCAGGGTTATTGGTCAGGGCAAAAACCACTTCACACTCTTTTTGGTGTAATGTTTTAACAATGTGGGCAAAGTTTGAACCTTTGCCTGAGAAAAAGACTGCTATTTTCTTCATGGCAGTATTGTACCAGAACTGGGTTATAATGACTCTAATCTTCACTCTTCTAGTTTACCTTACCTCATCTATAATATCCGTAGGCAACATCGCATAAGATGCACCATTATAATGGTTTGCGGCCATCACTAAAGCCAAAGAAGCCATGTATGGCTGCATTATGCCAGTGTATCCTTGTGCTAAAAGTGACACGATGAGACCTGAGAGTACATCTCCAGATCCTCCTTTGGAAAGCTTTGGAACATCCTAGAGGGTTAATATAGAGGCGTTCTTCTTGCATAATGAGTGTGTTTGCACCTTTGAGAAGAAGGGTGACGTGAGGATATCTGGCATTGAACATTCGCACCATCTCAAAACGTTTTGACTTTGCACTTCAGTGACAGTGAGTTGGTTCACCCGTAAGTATCTTCCACAAAATGACAAACTCTTTAGGGTGTGGAGTGATGACTATTCCCTGTCTTTTTGACTGAGTACACGTGAGCAGTTCTTTACTTAAAAAGGCGTCTGCATCAAGGACTATAGGGAGGTGTGAGTTTAAAACATATTTTTCTAAGAACTCTCTTTCAAAGTGACCACCAAGCCCCATACCTATGGCAAGGCTGTGGCATTGTCAGGAACTACTGTTGCGTGCATGAGATAGCGGAGGTGAGCACGATGTGTTCATGTACCACAAGGGTGGTGAGCCCTGCACCAAAACTGTACATGCCATACCAGATATGACACCTGCTCCCTCTTTTTCCCCACAAAATACTGCAGCATGTCCGAAGCTTCCTTTGTGACTGTTTTACGCTACTGCGTGAGGGAAGTTTCAAGTCACTCTACTTCGAGTACATAGGTGTGACTTTCTCTTCATAAAACATAGCACTCAACCCCAAGTCTACACAGATGACTTCTCCTACTGCGTCTTTGTTTTCATCTAAATAAAGTGCTTCTTTTCTAGCACCCATGGTGAGAGTTACATCTGCCATGAAAAGCCATAGGCATGACACCATGTCTCTCCTACACCTGTGGGAATGTCACAGGCTATTTTGTATCCTGTGAGTGCATTGAGTTGATCGATGATATGCTCACAACTGTCTGTCAAAGGTTTGTTGAGCCCTGCTCCAAAAGTGGCATCTACGACAACCTCTGCATCTACGATGGCAGTGATGGGTTTCATCCCTAGCAGTGTGGCTCTGTCCAACTGTACCTTTGCCATGTCTGACTTAACCCCAAAAGGCACACAGAGTTTCACATCATAATCACCATACAGTTGTCGTGCAAGCACGATGCCGTCAGCACCGTTGTTCCCTTTACCCGCGACTATAAGTACAGAAGTCTCTTTAGGAAAACATGCTCGTATATGCTTTGCCATACCCGCTGCCGCGTGCTCCATAAGTATGTCTTCCGTGAGTCCGTATTCTTCATAACATTTTTTGTCTAATGTATAACATTCTTTATATACTTTTTGCATCGTAAACTCCTCTCATAGGTTTATTTTATCACAAATTAAAGTACTTTCGATATAATTCAACTTTATTGTACTTAGCCCCATAGGGTTTTTATCTGCTTTTTCCACTTTATTGCCGTTTCGTAAGACAAATAACATTAGTTTTACAAGTTTAGAAGAATTTTCAATAGGAAGGGGGTGCTTTTTCATGCCAGGAATTAATTTAACTTCACGTGATTCATTTGATGACGCGTACAGAAAGTTCAAAAGACAATGTGACAGAAACCTTATCGTTACTGAAGCAAGAGCCAGACAAAACTTCGAGACTCAAACTGAAAAGAACAAAAAAGAAAAGATTGCAACTCGCAAGAAAATTCTTAAAAAACTCTTCATGCTCAGAAGATACGAGTCTAGACTCTAATCCGTCTTTGGCAGAGCTTCGGCTCTGCTACTCAATTCTACGACTACTTACATACTCCCAAACATTTATTTATATTCTATTAAAACCAAGCCATTCTTTAGGCACTATTTCTATAGAATCTTGCGCAACCATCAAGTAAGATATGATCATAGCTCGTGCAGAACTATCTCCTCCGGCTTTAGCATTTTGAATGAGCGCTTCTTTATAGTCACTGTATTTAAATAAAATGTGTATAGTGCCTGGAAAACTAGATGCTACAGAACAAGCAGAACCAAATGTAGCAATGCTTGTAAAGGTCTCTTCATCTTTAGACTGTATGCCTAAATCAATATACTTCTGTATACGCTCAGAGTAATTTTCTTTTAGTTCCTCAACACTTTGTCTTATACGCTTCCCCTCTAATACCTCAACCAAAAGTGATGCGAAAAAATGCATGGCTTCTAGTACTAGCTCATTATTGTGTGTGGCTTGAGCAAATTGTTTCGTATTTTCTAAAAATACTTTCTGAGAACTTGAGACTTTTAATAAGGGGACAATCCTACCAATGACTGACATATCACCAGAGCTAGAACCACAGGGGTTAGCCATGCCGTTATCCATATTTAGCAAAGTATCTTTGATTGAACCATCCCTATAGCCTTTAAATGTTTGCATTTTTTCATACCAGTATCTCATATATGTATCTAAGTCAAAATGACTTTTATCTTTTAAGAATGTATCTAAGATGACAATTTGGTCACCATAGTGAGTGAAATCACCTTTTGTCTTGCCCTCATGCCATGCAACTGAAGGCGTATTAAGTGCTTCCCAATCTATCTTTAAATTTTGTAGTTCATCTGCATCATACACCCAGTGAGAGCCTAAAGCATGACTATCTGCAGCCAAAGTTGCTAACACTAATTCCCCCACTCTATTTTCATACATCTTTGTTCCTTTTTATGTGGAGTATATCTTATTTTCGTACTACTTTTTATCTAACAGCTTTTTCATCTCTTTATCAAAATCAGATTCTATTTTTTGTATTTTGTTAAATTCATCATATTCTTTTGATGCTTTTTCTTTGGCTTGCCTATGTGTTACCTTACCAAATCCTTCAAGCACTTTAAACTCATTGAACTCTAAAAATTTATTGACCGAGTCACTCACATCTTTCATGCTAAGTTCTTGTCTGTTTTCTATGAGTCTTTCTATGTAGTCAAAGTATGCGCCGACTGTGCGTTCTAACTTTTTAATCTCATCTTCCTCCAGATAATTCTTGGCTATGGCAGTGTCCGATTTGAGTATACGTCCTGCGGGTGCATTTTTCCATGTTGCCAAACCCATATTTGGCTTAGCTATATCTGCATTTTCATACACTATCTCAGCAGCTGTTTTACCTTTGATGGCATAGTGAAACTTGTTTTGTACTGTGGCATAAAAGTCTTTGGTTGTTTGTGCATGTTTATCATAGTCAAAACTGCACTCCGCAAAGATATCGGTGATCTGCTGATAGATACGTCTCTCACTCGCACGAATGGAACGCACACGTTCAAGAAGCTCTTTAAAGTAGTCTTTCCCAAAGTACTGACCGTTTTTAAGTCTGTCATCATCCATAGCAAAACCTTTGATGATATACTCTTTTAAAACTTTAGTTGCCCAGATACGAAACTGTGTTGCTTGTGAGGAATTGACTCTGTAACCTACAGAGAGAATGGCATCAAGGTTATAATACTTTGTTTGATAACTTTTTCCATCTTCGGCAGTATGTGCAAATTTTGCACATACTGCATTTTCTTCTAATTCACCAGACTCAAATATATTTTTTAAATGCTTGGTTACAACCGTTCTATCTACACCAAAAAGCTCCGCCATACGCTTTTGAGGAAGCCAAAGAGACTCATTATGCAGGTAGGTTTCTACTTTTATGTCGTGATTTGGTGTGGTGTAGAGTAGGAACTCTGTGAGTTGGTCTTTAACTGTTAATTTTTGCATAAGATACCTTATCACTTATTATTGATAGAGAATTATACATTAAATATCGCTGGTGATTAAAAAGTATCTCATATTGACATATTATTCAGTCCTATTAAAAACTATCCATAAAACTATGCTATATTCATATCCTATAAATCAATAGAGAAAGTATGACTATGCAAGATAAAGATTATATCATCACTTCTGCGGGAATAAAGATGCCAAAGATCATCTATGGTACCGCGTGGAAAAAAGAGTATACAACTGCACTGGTTGAAACGGCTTTAAAGTCTGGGTTTAGAGGTATAGATACCGCCTGTCAGCCAAAACATTACAACGAAGAACTTGTTGGGGAAGCACTACTGACTATGCAACAAGAAGGCATCACGCGTGAAGATGTTTTTATACAAACAAAATTTACACCCCTCGCGGGTCAAGACCCTGACAATGTACCTTATGACAAAAATGCCAGCCTTCAAGAACAAGTACGTCAATCCTTTAACCGTTCCAAACAAAATCTCTATACCAACTATATAGACTCTTTGGTGCTGCATTCTCCTTATGATAGTTTGGATGACATGATGAAGGTTTGGAAGACGATGGAAAGCTTTGTAGACAAAGGTGAAGTGGGGCAACTAGGCATAAGTAACTGCTACAGCTTAGAGGTGCTACAGTCTCTTTATGCTAAAGCGACCATAAAACCTGCCCTTGTACAAAACCGATTTCATGCAAAAACTAACTATGATAAGGACATACGTCAATGGTGTTATTCACAGCATATGGTGTATCAAAGTTTTTGGAGTCTCACTGCAAATCCCGATATCTTATCAAGTGCCATACTTGGGTCTCTTTGCCAAAAATATCAGAAATCCCCTGCCCAGATATGGTTTGCATTTTTAAGAGAGCAGCAGATCGTTCCACTGATAGGAACATGTGACTCAAAACATATGAGTGAAGACGTAGAGAGTTTACATATCTCTCTTGAGCATCATGAAGTTAAACAGATTCAAACTTTACTTTAACTTTGACTGTTTACATCTGAACTCATTACAATTTATCCTACTTTTCGCTAAAATAAAGCCAATTATTTTAAAGGCAAAAAAGATGACATTTACAACAACTCTACAAAAAGACGCTATCAAGATCATGCTCCTTGGTTCTGGGGAACTGGGTAAAGAAGTAGCTATTGAAGCACAGAGACTTGGCATTGAAGTGGTCGCTGTAGACAAATACGAAAATGCCCCTGCTCACTTAGTCGCGAACCGTTCTTATGCCATAAACATGCAAGATGAAGCGGCGGTACTTGCACTCATAGAAAAAGAAAAACCTACCTATATTTTGCCAGAAGTAGAAGCCATCTCTATCTCTGCACTTTTTGAAGCAGAAAAACGTGGCTACCATGTTATCCCCAACGCTGAAGCGGTCAACAAAACCATGAACCGTAAGAACATCCGTGTATTTGCCGCAGAAACTTTGGGACTTAAAACAAGTAAGTATGAATTTGTCACTACACTTGATGGACTTAAAGATGCAGGGGAACGCATAGGTTTTCCTTGTGTCATCAAGCCTGTGATGAGTTCTTCCGGTCATGGGCAAAGCATCGCTAAAACAGCCAATGACATAGAGAGATCATGGGAAGTAGCCAAAGAAGCCAGAGGGGATGCGAGCGAACTCATCGTAGAGGAGTTTGTGCCATTTGACTATGAGATCACGCTTTTAACCGTACGCAATGAAACAGGTACAGTCTTTTGTGATGCTATCGGACACGTACAAAAAGAGGGGGATTTCATCCTCTCATGGCAACCTATGCACAATGAGCCCTGCCACACTGCAAAAAGCCAAAGATATTGCTAAAGCTGTCACTGACGGTCTAGGTGGTCGTGGTATCTTTGGAGTTGAGTTCTTCGTGAAAGATGATGAAGTCTACTTTTCAGAGCTTAGCCCTCGTCCACACGACACCGGCATGGTCACACTCATCACACAAAGCCAAAGCCAGTTTGCACTGCACGTAAGAGCGGTACTAGGGTTACCACTGGCGTACACGACTTATGGCTCAGGTGCCTGTGGTGCGTACAAAGCTAAAAATGAGAGCCATAGTCCTGTGCTAGAAGTACCAGACTCTGCCTTTACAAAAGACAGCTTTGTCAGAGTATTTGGCAAACCAGAGTCACATGTAGGGCGTCGTATGGCTGTGAGTCTTGTACTGGACGATGTAGAAACTGCGAAACAAAGAGCTTTAGATATCGTTTCGCTAATATCAGATAGTTAGGTGTAAAGATGGCATTTTTTGCAAGGGTCTTTTTACCCTTTTTACTCCTTAGCTATATCTCTGTAGAAACCTACCTCAAGTTACAAGACACTTCACTTTGTGCAGCAGAAGGGTGTAAACTTGCAGGGGAGCTACTACGCTTTGATGCTATGTACCTCAACTACTTTGGCATCGTCTCCATATTTGTTTTACTTGGACTAGGGTATCTCTCACTTCAAAGTAAACTCATGGAAAGACTCTTTTCTATGGTACTCTACTCTGCCATTGCTTTTGAAACCACGATACTCTCTTACCAGTTCATCGCAAACCCTGAGCCTTGTCTGTTTTGTCTTACTATCTTCTCCGCTTTACTTGCCATCGCTCTCTTTTCCAAACTGAAAAGTTTTGCTTTAGTAATCGCTGTCGTACTCTCCATCTTTATAGGATTCAATACACTTGCCATCGTAAAAAACAAAGCACTATGCAAGTACTGAAGGTCTCTACCTCATCCAATCTGAGACTTGTGTACATTGTAAAAAAGTAAAAAAGTATTTTGAAGAACATGACATCACTTACACCGCTATCTCAGTGAGTGAAGTCAATGCAAGATCATTTTTGAAGTTTGTTGACATCTCAACTATTCCGGTACTCGTAATCAAAGAAAGATCAGGAACCACCCTTTTGACCGGAGACAAAAAGATCATCTCCCATTTTGAAAAAAAGAATGCAACGCTACCCTCATCCATACAAGAAACACCTCAAAGCAGTCATAGTTTAGGTGTACCAACTGACCTTTTTTCAGCGACATCTGAACCAGGTTGTGCTATCACTATTGTAGAGACTGCACCTTGTGAAGATGACAACACCACACAAGCACCTCAATACTAAGGACACAAATGCATATTGTACTACTTGACGCAAAAACACTGGGGTATGACTTAGACTACATCAGCCCTTGAACATTTTGGAACACTGACCACCTACGATACCACTTCAGCGGATGAAACACTTGAACGCATCCAGATAGCAGACATTGTTATCACCAACAAAGTGGTCATCACTGCGAACATGATGGAAGAATCTCCTAGACTCAAACTCATCTGTATCGCCGCAACTGGTATGAATAACGTAGACTTGGATGCTGCCAAATTTAAAGGTATAGAAGTCAAAAATGTTGCAGGCTATTCTACGAAGTCAGTGGTGCAACATACTTTTTCTATGGCACTTTATCTACTACAAAAAATGGCATATTACGATGCTGTGGTGAAAGATGCCTCTTGGACTAATTCAGGTCTTTTTACAGATGTAAGTCATCCTTTTTACGAAATATCTGGTAAAAAATGGGGTATCATAGGACTAGGAACCATTGGTCAAGAAGTCGCTAAAATCGCTGAAGCTTTTGGGGCAGAGGTACATTACTATTCTACCTCTGGGAAAAACCTCAATCATGCTTACACGCATAAAAGTTTAGAGTTTCTTTTTAGAGATTGTGACATCATTTCTATTCATGCCCCACTCAATGATGATACCTATAATCTCATCAATGAAAACAACCTGCCTTACCTCAAAAAAGATGCCATTCTTCTTAACCTTGGGAGAGGGGGGATCATCAATGAAACTGACTTGGCATTTGAACTTGACAGACGCTCATATCTACGCAGGTCTGGATGTACTGGAAACAGAACCTATCCCTGCAGACAACAGACTCAATGAAGTCAAACACAAAGAGAGACTTCTCATCACTCCGCATATGGCCTGGGCAAGCATTGAAGCTAGAAAAAAGCTTCTTGAGGGCATAGTAAAAAATATACAAACTTTTTTGGAGAAATAACATGATAGATGTACTCATCATCGGTTCAGGTGGCGCAGGACTCACTGCAGCACTTTCAGCCAAAGAGGCAGGTGCCTCAGTACTTGTTGTGGGTAAGGCCTACCCTACCAACTCACAAACTTCTATGGCACAAGGTGGCATCAACGCTGCACTTGGCAACGTAGGAGAAGACGACATTGAGTTCCACATGATGCGATACCATCAAATCTGCAAAAGGCCTGTGTGATGAAGCTATGGTACGTCACATGTGTGCCGATGCACCAAAGACCATAGCATGGCTAGAGAGGTCTAGGTGTACCTTTTTCAAGAGTTGATAATGGCACCTCTGGGGTAGATACTGTCGCCCAACGTCAAATGGGTGGGGCTTCTGCCAAACGTGCCTGTTATGCGCAAGACTACACAGGACTCAAGATACTCCACACCCTTTACGACACCTGTCTCAAAGAAAATATAGATTTTTTAGATGAACATTATCTACTTAACCTCATCATGCAAGATGACACGGTAAAAGGTGCCACCTTTTTAGACATTCGTACAGGTGAAGTGGTACAGATCAATGCCAAGTCTGTGATCATGGCAACGGGTGGGTATGGTGGACTTTACCATGGCTACACGACCAATGCGTATGGTTCTACAGGGGATGGCATAGCTGCTGTCGTGCGTGCTGGCGGAGCCATATCAGATATGGAGTTCATACAGTTTCACCCTACTGCACTTAAAGATTCGAGCATACTTATCTCTGAGAGTGCCCGAGGAGAAGGTGGCTACTTGGTAAACACCGAAGGTGAGCGCTTCGTAGATGAACTTAAACCCCGTGATGAAGTAGCCCGTGCCATCTTTGCACAACTTCAAAGTGGCTCTGAAGTCTTCTTGGATGTACGACACTTAGGCGAAGAGAAGCTACTGAAGCTTCTTCCTCAAGAGGTAGCCCTTTGTAAACTACATGAGCATGTAGACCCGGCAAAAGAACTCATACCTGTCAAACCTGTAGCCCACTACACCATGGGTGGTATTGACGTAAACAAGACGTTAAAGGTCTATGGCATCAATGGATGTTTTGCTGTGGGTGAATGTTCCAACAGCAAAGTGCATGGCGCTAACCGTTTGGGTGGAAACTCTCTACTGGAGATCACCACCTTTGGGAAACTCGCAGGAGAAAATGCATATAAATACGCGATGGATGCTTCTCATGAAGAAGCAGATAACGCACAACAGGAAAAAGACAAAGCACAGCTAGAAAACATTTACGCACAAGAGAACAGCATCAACTTTTATGAGAAAAGAGAGGCCTTGGGTAAACTCTTTTATGATTCAGTAGGGATTGTCAGAGTGAACACTGCTTTGCACATTGCCTTGGAAGATGTCCTTACCATGCAAAAGAACTTGAGTCAAATGGGCATAGCTGACAAAAGTCCTACGAACAACACAAACCTCACGGACTTCTTGGAGTTCTCAAATGCACTCCTTCTCGCACCTAGCATCATCTCTTGTGCAACCGCTAGAGATGAGAGCCGTGGGGCACACTATAAAGTGGGATTTGAAGCACAAGATGATGCCAAGTTTGCCTGGCACATGGTCTTACAGAAAAAAAAGGAAGCAGTATGAACTTAAGTATCTTACGCAGTGAGAGTAACACCGCCCAAACCTACACCCTGCCAGAGGGAGAGACTACACTCCTTAAAGCCCTTACGCACATCAAAGCAACCCAAGATGCTACCCTTACCTTTACAGCAGGCTGTCGTGCCTCTGTGTGTGGAACCTGTGCAGTGCGTGTCAATGGGAGAGAAGAACTTTCTTGTGCCTACAAAGTACAAGATGGGGATGTGATTGAGCCACTCAACTATCACCCAGTGCTACGTGACCTCAAAGTAGACAAACACAAAGCTAAAGAGACACTCTTAAAAAGTACCGCATGGCTACAAAAAGCGCAAGAGGCTTCACTCACCCATAAAGATGAAAAACTCTCAGAGACCCAAACAGACTGCATCCTTTGTGACTCATGTTACTCCGCCTGTCCTGTTTATGCCGTTAATCCAGACTTCTTAGGGCCGTTTGCACTCACACGCGCGTATCGTTACAGTTCAGATAAACGGGAAGGTGATGTCAAGGCAACCATAGACAACATCCAAAGTAATGGGGTGTGGGATTGTACTTTATGTGGAGAGTGTACCGCAGCATGCCCCAAAGGCATAGACCCAAAAATGGATATCATGATGTTACGTGGGATGTCAGTACAAGAAGGCTACACTGACCCTACCTATGCACAGCAGAGTTTTGGAGAACCAAACTTTGGATTTGACCCAAATAGTGGGTTTTAACGTTTACTCGAAAATGCCTCAAAAAACATCGCAATGACACTTCCTACCATTAAAAGCATTGCGACTATTTTAGTCAACCCTACAATCAAAGACTCATACGGAAGCACACCAAGAGTTGAAAAAATATAATGAAAATCATGCAAGGCATCTACCCCTAAAAATGACTGTTGTGCAGGAAGGATGGCTCCTTCATGTGCTGTAGACATATACCATGCGGTGTGATCCATCGAGATACCTAAGATAAATAGCCCTATGTAAAATGCCATAAGGTTACCTTTTTTCTTATAGTAATAGGCAATGCCAAGAGGGAAAGCCCACTGAAAGAGTGTCCCCATACTTACCATCACGAACTTGGGACAAGGTAAGATGTAGCAAACCCCATGACCAGCTTCATGTACGATGCCAAGTGTTTGCGTAATGATAAACTGATAAAGTACAAACAACTGTTCCAAAAATGTGCTTGGAGTATGAGAAATATTGATATAGGGTTTATATTGGATATAGAGTATCAAAAAAAGTAAGAAGATGACCAAAACGGTTTTTTTGGCATTTTGAGTAGGAAGTTCATTTTGATCTCTGTTTTTTTTAGGGAAGAGGTGAGAGAAACTTGACTGCTTCACAATAGCTCCTCTCTACAAAAATTTATCTGAAGGCACTAAAACTATTTTAGTGCTTTTAATTACCGGCAACAAATGCCAAAGCAGCATTCTCATCAAAATAGTACCTCAAAGCATGGGCTTCTTTACCGTTGATGAAACTTTTTACATATAAAAAGTTTGCCTCTTTTTGGTAAACTTGATGCATGACCTTCAGACCTGAGATAGGTAAGAGGACAGTGTCTTTCTGGAAACTGTAAAATATTTTTAGCGGTTGGTCTTTACTGTGTATGGGCATATACTCAACATAGACTCGACCAAATCGCATTTCAACCACTCTTCTTTTCGCGTCAGAAGACTTTTTTTCATAACAAACATACACTGTCTTGTCTGTCAATAGTTCCTTGACATCACAAGGTGGCTTGATCTCTTCTGGTTCTTTTTCTTCTTTGACTGGAGGTGGAGAAACTTTTTTTACATTGGTTACTTTTTTTGCGTTTGATACTGCTTTTACTTTTTTCACTTTTTTCTTGAGTATCACAGGTTTTTTAGAGATAAACGCATCTTTAAAGACCCGTTTATAGACATGCAGTGCCTCTCTAGCCTCTTTGTTAGATGCTATGACAGCATGGACATAATGAAAACGTCCTTTTTTTTCTACAATGATCTTTTTTCTGTATTTAGTGTATTTTATCTTGGCAATGTTTGTACGTACATTTTTAGCATGTTTATAAACGCCTAACTTCACATCATATGCTCCAAAGAGCATCGTTGTGTAGAAGAAAAGCGCTAAAAGCACTACAAGTTTTTTCATACTAAATATCTCTTGGGTCTACTATCTTACCTGCTATGGCTGAGGCTGCTGCTACTGCAGAGTTGGCCAAGTATATTTCTGAAGTTCTCGCACCCATACGCCCAACAAAGTTACGGTTGGTTGTGGCGACACAACGCTCACCATCACCAAGTATTCCCATGTATCCACCTAGACATGCCCCACAAGTAGGGTTAGAAACAACGGCACCTGCTTCAATGAGGATATCCATCAATCCTTCATGCTGTGCCTGAAGTAAGATCTTCTGTGTAGCAGGCGTAACGATCATACGGGTATGGCGTGCCACTCTTTTGCCTTTGACTATCTCCGCTGCGATACGAAGATCTTCAATACGTCCATTGGTACAGCTTCCTATCATCACTTGGTCTATCTTCAAATCATCCGCCACTGCCTGTTCAACAGGCTTACCGTTTGACGGTAAGAATGGATAAGCGATCACCGGTGAAAGTACCGAGGTATCTATACTGATAACCTGACAATACGTCGCATCGGGGTCTGAAACATGGATCTTAGGTTCTCCTCTAAGTCCTCCATTGACTTCTTTTCTGTCTTCCAAGTAGGCAAGTGTCACATCATCTACCGCAAAGATACCATTTTTAGCACCCGCTTCAATGACCATATTGGCGATAGAAAATCTGTCTGCCATTCCCAAGTGTTGTATGGCATCACCTACAAATTCGATAGCTTTATATAAAGCTCCATCCACACCTATCTGGCGTATAAGCTCCAAAATGATGTCTTTACCGTAAATGTGTTTACCCGGCTTGCCCGTCAACTCTACCTTGATCGTCTCTGGTACTTTAAACCAGTTACCTCCAGTGATCATCCCAAAGGCAAGGTCTGTTGAACCCATACCTGTTGAAAATGCTCCTAATGCTCCGTGTGTACATGTGTGACTGTCCGCACCGATGATAACATCTCCAGGAAGGACTAGTCCTTTTTCCGGAAGTAAGGCATGTTCGATACCCATATCTTTTTCATCAAAGAAATACTTTAGGTCATGCTTGTAGGCAAACTCTCTACTGATCTTCGCTTGGTTGGCTGACGCGATGTCTTTAGCTGGGATATAATGATCCATCACCAAAGCAAATGAGTCTGGTCTAGCCAAACGTTCCGCACCAGACTCTTCAAAAGCACGTATGGAGATAGGAGTTGTGATATCATTCCCGATAATCATATCGATATCTACACGTACTATCTCCCCTGCTTTCACTTCACGTCCTGCGTGTTCTGAAAATATTTTCTCTGTCATTGTTTGTTGTGACATTTTATTGTCCTTATTACATGGTATTATTACGCGAATTATAGCGAAAGTTGTTTATGATAGAATTTCATAACAATTTATTTGCAGAGGTCAACCCCTGTGTCGCCCATATATTTGGATAAATACAGAATTCTACACCTACCTAAAAGAGATGCACACTATGAAATTATATGAACTAAAAGCTATCACCAAACGCCTAAACGACTTCACCTTTATCTCCCGTGCAAGACGGATAGAGGACAATACTTTAGAGATCATGTTTGACAAAAATGAGAGCTACTTTTTTAATCTTACGCGTGGTCATAGCCTCATCTACAAAGCACCTTCCCAAAGACCCCTGCAAGGCTACAATGCTCCTTTTGACACCCTTCTTCACAGTCTGCTTTCTGCTTCTAAACTCCTCAGTGTTGATGTGCCAAACAATGACCGCATCATACGTCTTACTATTGCACCTAAAAGCAGCTACAAAGACAAGATCGTCTATTTACAGTTAGAGTTTACAGGTAAAAATACCAATGCCATCCTGCTGGATGACAATGAAGTCATCATTGAAGCCCTTCGACATATAGACGCAGACAGTTCTTTTCGTGTAGTACGCCCGGGGGTGGAACTGCTAGCCATTCCTTCTTTTGAACGCACAGAAGAGACTAAAGAGATAGAAGATATCGATGTTTACCTAGAAGAAACATACACACAACTACAAAGCAAAAAACTCTTGGAACTCAAAAAACAGAAACTCTCTCTCACTGCTAAAAAGTCACACAAATTTGCACAACTCTTAGAAAAGCTTCCCAATGCAAAAGTTCTGGCCAATCAAGCCAAAGAGTCAAACAACTTAGGGAACCTCATCTTGGCAAACCTGTATCAGATAAAACCTTATGATACGACGTTAAAAACCTTTGATTTTGAAGGGAAGGAAATAGACATAAAACTCCCCAAAAACACTAAGGTAAACCGTATGCCTGACTACTTTTTCAATCTTGCAAAAAGAGCCAAAGCCAAAGCCAAAAATGTGCACATAGAGCAAGAAAACCTCCAAAGTAAAAAAGACTTTTATGACAACATCTACTACGCGCTCGAACGTGCCAAAGACCCTTATGAACTAGAGTTACTCGTGCCTAAAAAGGCTAAGTCTCAGCGTAAAAAAGAAAAAATGAGAGAAGGTGAACTGTTTTGGATAGAAGACTACAAAGTCTTAGTAGGAAGAAATAGCAAGGAAAACCAAAAACTACTTGAACTGGCTAAAGCCAACGACCTCTGGATGCACATTCGCGATGTGCCCTCAAGCCACGTTATCATACGAACAGACAAACAAAACTTACCAGACTCAGTTATTCAGGCTGCCGCTAAACTCTGTGTAGACTTTTCAGTCAAAAATGCAGGAGACTATGAGGTTGACTACACGAAACGTAAATTTGTCAAAGTCCAAGAAGGATCCAGTGTGCTTTATAACAAATATGACACCATTCGCGTCACCAAAGAGGGTGTGGAAATACGAATCTAACAAAAAGCGTGATATAATCACTACTATTACAAATGAGGAAGATATTGATGTTACAAAATTTAAGCTCACTCCAACAACGCACACTTACAGGCATAGGACTACTTGCACTTGTAGGCTTCATAGGATGGATAGATAACTTTTTTGTCATGTGGGCATTTTTAGGTACCCTCTATATTTTTGCGTTCTATGAAGCAATGAAACTTTTTAAACTGAGCTCTTCTGCAGCATATGCTTGGGCTGTCTTATTGTGGATTTTGGCTTTATTTTACCCAAATCCTGATGATCTGTTTTTTCTCATTGCTATTATTTTTGCAGCGAGTATAGCCTACTTTCATAACTTTGATAAAAGACTTCTTTTACCTTTTCTCTACCCTGTATCTGGCATACTTTTTTTCCTTGCACTCTATCAAGACTACGGCATACAAGCGATGTTATGGCTACTGGTGACAGTGGCAGTGGTTGACACCGGTGCGTACTTTACAGGTAAAGCCATAGGAAAAACAAAATTCTCTGATACCAGCCCTAACAAAACACTTGAGGGTGTCTTTGGCGGTATACTCATCGCTACAGCGGTAGGTACGTATATCGGCCTCTATATTGCACCATTTTGGACATCTCTTATTGTCACTTTACTGACGGCCACAGCTTCAGTGTTTGGAGACCTGTTTGAATCCTACTTAAAACGTGAGGCAGGTGTCAAAGACTCTGGAGACATCCTTCCGGGGCATGGTGGCATACTTGACAGGATAGACGGTTATCTCTTTGCTGCACCTATGATGATATTGTCACTCAGAGCATTTCTGTAAATGGACGTCAAATGAGCAAAGCCCCTTGTACTACACTGACGCTGCGTCAACCCCAACGCTTTGATCACGCGACCAGTCGTCTTAGAGTCATACATGTCTAGTATCGTACTGCTAGGTTCTACTGGCTCCATAGGGGTCAACACACTCATCATAGCCAAACGTTATAACATTAGCATAGAAGCGATGGTTGCGGGCTCAAACATAGACTTACTCAACCAACAGATACAAGAGCACCATCCAAAAACCGTTATCATCGCGAACGAAGCGGACAAACACAAAGTCAATCACCGCGATGTACGTTGTGGGAGTGATGCCATACTCAGACTCATAGAAGAATCACAAAGCAACACCATCGTCAATGCACTCGTAGGCTATGCCGGTCTGGCTCCGACACTCAAGGCCACCAGCCTTGGCAAAAGGGTTGCCCTTGCAAACAAAGAGTCCCTTGTGGTCGCCGGTGAATTCCTAGATATGTCTCTCATCACTCCCATAGACTCTGAACACTTTGGACTCTGGTACTTGATGAATGCACGCCCTATCAACAAACTTTACATCACTGCAAGTGGTGGAGCATTTAGAGACTGGGAACTAGAGCACATGAAAGATGCTACATTTTCAGATGCACTCAAACATCCCAACTGGTCTATGGGAAATAAAATCACTATAGATTCTGCCACGATGACCAACAAACTCTTTGAACTTTTAGAAGCTAAGTGGCTTTTTAACACTTCTGACATTGATGCAGTGATAGAAAAAAAGTCCATCATACACGCACTTGCAGAGTTTAAAGATGGTTCAACCACCGCACACTTTGCTGGTGTAGATATGAAACTGCCCATAGCCTTTGCTCTTCAAGGAGAAGTGACAGATGAAATTCTTGCCCCTACAGACTTGCTGAGTATCGGTAGTTTGGAGTTTTTACCTATCAAATCAGAAAGATACCCTATCTGGAACATTAAAGAACATATCTTGGCCAATCCTCATTTAGGTGTGGTTGTCAATGCGGCCAATGAAGAAGCCATTATTTCATTTCAGAAAGAGCAATGTTCCTTTTTTGGGATGTCTGAAATTGTACTTGATGCCTATAAGAAGTTTGAGGATGTCAAAGCCAAAAACATCCCTGAAATCATACACCTAGACAAAGAAGTGAGAGCCTATGTCACAGGCAAATAAAGTACTCATACTTCATGGTTGGGGAGGAAGTGATGCCCCACACTGGCAAGCAGAGCTTGCTGCAGAGATAGCTAAAAACTATGGTACTGTCTCTTTTCCCTTATTGGATAATTGTCATTTTCCAAGTAAAAACAGATGGGTAAAACAAGTGAAAGCCATACTTCAATCCTTCAGGCCAGATACCGTGGTGTGTCATTCTCTTGCCAATACACTTTGGTTTTGGCTTTGCCAGGAAGAGATAGAAACTGTCCAAAGACTCTTTATGGTTTCACCACCAAGTCTTCACACCACGGAGTCAACCATCAAGACATTTTTTCCTTGCGCGTTACCTGAAAATATTTATGCAGAAGAAGTCCACATGATCATCTCTGATGATGACCCATGGGTAGAGATAAACGAAGCACAAAGTATCGCTTCTCACTATCATGCTACATTTACAACACTACACCATGCAGGACACATCAATGCTGACTCTGGTTATGGGAAATGGGAATTGATAGAAAAACGTGTAATGGATAGTCAATGATTTTAAGCATAGAAAGTTCCTGTGATGATAGCTCTATTTCCATTACAGAGATAGCCACTAAAAAAGTCCTGTATCATAAAAAAATCTCTCAGGAAAAGGAACATTCATGTTATGGAGGCGTTGTACCAGAACTCGCTTCTCGTCTTCACGCTGTGGCACTCCCAGAAATACTCAAAGAGACAAAACCTTACTTTGATCAACTCAAAGCCATAGCAGTAACCAATCAACCTGGATTGGGGGTCACTCTTCTTGAAGGCATAGCCATGGCAAAAACCTTGGCGAAGCTACAAGATATCCCCCTTATCCCCGTGCATCATTTAAAGGGTCATATTTACTCTTTATTCATTGAGCAAGACTCAACCCTTCCCCTACTGGTACTTCTCATTTCAGGAGGCCATACACAAGTCATACGGGTAGAAAGTTTTGAACGTATGGAAATACTGGCTACGAGCATGGATGACTCTGTGGGTGAAAGTTTTGATAAATGTGCCAAAATGATGGGATTGGGGTACCCCGGAGGGCCACTCATAGAGGCCCTTGCACTAAAAGGAGATGAAAACCGCTTTGATTTACCCGTGCCTTTACGAAACTCACCGCTCATAGCTTTTTCACTCTCTGGGCTTAAAAATGCGGTACGTCTTAAAGTAGAAGCCTGTGGCGGCAAAGACAATATGACAGAACAGGACAGAGCAGATCTCTCTGCCTCTTTTCAAAAAGCAGTCAAATTACATCTGCTTCAAAAAAGTAAAAAAATCTTCTGCCCAAGAGCCCATAAAAGATTTTGCTATTGTTGGTGGAGCATCAGCGAACAAATACCTACGAAATGCCTATGAAAAACTTTGTCATGAATTTGGAAAAACACTGCATGTTGCACCCTTGGAATATTGTTCCGATAATGCTGCTATGATTGGTAGATATGCCATAGATGCTTATCAGAAAGAATGTTTTATTGACCCAGATAAAATAGACATTGTGAGTACTAAAAAACAGCAAAGCGGTATGTTGCTCTAAACACCCCAAATACTAAGCATATTTTAGCTAAAATATATACCATTATAACCAAAAACTTGGAGTCTAAAAATGGCAGAATATGGAGCTAGTAATATTAAAGTCCTTAAGGGGCTAGAAGCAGTAAGAAAAAGACCTGGTATGTACATTGGAGATACCTCTACGAGAGGTCTTCACCACCTCGTTTACGAAGTTGTAGACAACTCTATCGATGAAGCGATGGCAGGGTATTGTGACACCATCAAGGTCACACTCACTAAATCAGGTTCAGCTATCATAGAAGACAACGGTCGTGGTATCCCTGTCACAGAGCACCCTACTGAAAAAATCTCTGCTGCGACTGTTGTACTCACGGTACTGCACGCTGGAGGTAAGTTTGACAAAGACACCTACAAAGTCTCTGGTGGTCTTCATGGTGTGGGGGTTTCTGTTGTCAATGCCCTCTCTAAGGACTTGCACCTTACCGTTTTTAAAGACAAAGAAATACATACACAAAACTTTCAAGAAGGTATACCTACTGCCCCCTTAGTCACTGGAGACAGCACCAATAAACATGGTACAAAAGTTGAATTTTGGCCAGATGATTCTATCTTTACAGAAACCGTGAAGTTCCAAAAAGAAATCTTAATGAAGCGTTTCAAGGAACTCTGTTACCTGAACCCTAAAATCACCATAGATTTTAGAGATGAGCGTGATGGAACAAAAGAACTCTTTCACTTTGAGGGTGGTATCAAGCAGTTTGTGGAAGACATGAACACTAAAAACCCTCTCTCTACAGCGCAGTTCTTTCAAGGTCAAGTAGATGACATCGAGATAGACATTGCCATCATGTACTGTGATGCAGACTCTGAAAAATCACTCTCTTTTGTCAACAACATTAAAACAGCTGAAGGTGGTACACATGAAGCTGGTTTTAGAGCAGGACTTACACGTTCTATGTCCAGCTACATTAAAAACAATGCCAATGCAAAAGAAAAAAGTACCACCATTACAGGAGACGACTGTAAAGAAGGTCTCATAGCCATCGTTTCTGTCCGTGTGCCTGAACCACAATTTGAGGGACAAACCAAAGGAAAATTAGGTTCTTCTTATGTACGCCCCTTGGTACAAAAATTCTTCTCTGAGAACTTTAACAAATACCTTGAAGAGCAACCCATAGAAGCCAAAGCTATCATGGGACAGATACTTCTTGCTGCCCGCGGTAGAGATGCTGCAAAACGTGCAAAAGATTTAGTCAAACGTAAAGACTCTATGAGCATCGGTACGCTTCCAGGGAAATTGGCTGACTGTCAAAGTAAAGATCCTGCACTCTCAGAGATCTATCTGGTGGAAGGGGACTCCGCTGGTGGTTCTGCAAAACAAGGACGTGACAGAGTTTTCCAAGCCATTTTACCACTCAAAGGTAAGATACTAAATGTTGAAAAAGCCCGTTTAGAGAAAATTCTCAAATCAGATGAAATCAAAAATATGATTACAGCACTGGGCTGTGGTATAGGTGAAGAGTTTGATGAAGACAAGCTCCGTTACCACAAAGTCATCATCATGACCGATGCTGACGTCGATGGTTCTCACATCCAGACGTTGCTTTTGACTTTCTTCTTCAGATTCTTGAAACCTGTTATAGAAAAAGGCTACCTTTACCTTGCACAGCCACCACTTTACCGTTATAAAAAAGGTAAAAACGAGGTCTATCTCAAAGATGAAAAGTCACTTAATGATTACCTCATAGAAAATGGTATCTC
The DNA here is from genome assembly GCA_963698695.1 of Sulfurovaceae bacterium. Taxonomy (GTDB): domain Bacteria; phylum Campylobacterota; class Campylobacteria; order Campylobacterales; family Sulfurovaceae; genus Sulfurovum. The sequence continues at coordinate 419,261 of CAVORT010000003.1, forward strand.
TGCAGTGGAAAGTACTACCATGGGTCAAGCAGACCTTGTGGATCTCTTTAAACTTGTAGCTTACTACCGTATGACACTCAAAGAGATAGAAAAACGTTTTGCACTGCCTGAGGTCATCAGATATATGATAGAAAACCCTGATGTTATAGGTACAAACAACAAAGCCTTGGCTGAAACCATCGAAGCATACATCAAAGAACTTGGCTACAACATACTCAACAAAAGTATCACAGAAGATATCATCCATATGTTTGTACAAACCAAAGATGGTCTAGAAGAACTTATCGTAGATGAAGTGCTCTTTACCAACCCACACTACAATGAAGCCATCCACATCAACCAAAAGATACAAGAACACATCACAGATGAGTTTGAAGACCAAGACTTGCTTAAGCTATTCGAACTTGTGGAGTCTTCAGCTAAAAAAGGTGCTTACATACAACGCTACAAAGGTCTAGGTGAAATGAACCCCGAACAACTTTGGGAAACTACCATGACACCAGACAACAGAAGATTACTCCAAGTCAAAATAGACGATGATGAAACAGCCTCTGACACCTTTGTGCTCTTTATGGGAGATGAAGTAGAACCTAGAAGAAACTACATTGAAAGCCATGCTAAAGATGTTAAACACTTGGATGTGTAATGTTACTGTCTGAACTAGATGAAAGAGGACGTCGTTTTAAGCTTGCTCTTAGAGCAGGTATCCCGGTACTTCTGCTTGTTTTTTTGGTTTTTTTCACTACCATATCGACCAATGACTCTATCAAGTTTACCTTGCAAAATGTTGCGCTTATAGCTGCAATAGTATTTATCACCATCTATTTTATCTATTTTCTTATGAATGCTTCTGTCCAAGAAACGCTGATAGATGAAACTACCCAGGTCTTTAACCAAAAAGCTTTTATAGAGAAACTCAAACATGCAAAATCAAAAACAGTCGGACTACTTTATATTGATAACATTTCAACACTTAGCCGGCATTATGGTGACAGAGAAGTAGATTTGCTACTCTATACGATTACACAAAAACTAGACCTTAAGTTTGAACAGCATGGTCTAAATCGTGCACTAATTGGTAGACGGTATGGTTCAGATTTTCTCATTGCATTAGATGAAAATGATAAAGACTTTGAAGCAATACTTAATGAATTTATAGAAGAAAACACCCTTGTGAACAATATTGAAGTAGCCTATAAACTAGCAATTGTGACCAATACTGGTGAAAACTTTAACCAAATTTTATTCCATCTTAAAGATATCATACAATCACAGCATACCCCTGACCAAGAAGACGAAAAGACCACGCGAACCAAAGATGCACAAGAATTTTCTGATACAGAAAAGGCGGTCATAGATTCCATGAAAGATGAAAATCTGCTGCTTGACTTTAGACCTGTTCTCAATACACATACCAATAAAATAGACATCTATGAAGTGGCTATCAAACTTCACTCAGATAAAATGGGAGCCATACTTCCAAGAGTCTACCTTCCTATCATTAACCGACTTGGACTGGGAAGAGAATATGATCTCACTATCACAAAACACATTATTGACCTTTTGCCTCTGATCAATAAGGAGGTTTCATTTACCTTCAATCTTTCACCCTTTTCATTAAGAGACAATCGATTTCAAGAAAACTTCTTTGCGTATTTGGAAGAAAAAAATGTTGATGCTTCTCGTCTTATCATACAACTTTATGAGCGAAAAACACACCACAACCTCAGTGGATATCTCAAAACACTCAATAGCATTAGAGCCAGAGGAGTGCGTATTTGTATCGATAACTTTGGTTCATCTAATGCCTCTATGGAATACATGAAGCACTTTAAATTTGATATGATCCAATTCGATAGAGACTATGTCACACACCTAAACGATGAAACCTCTTCTGCGATGCTGGGATCTTTAACCAAGATGGCAAAAGACTTAAACATCATCACTGTCGCAAAGTGGGTAGATAAAGAAGACCAACAAGAAAAATTAAAATTACTTGGGATTGATTATCTTCAAGGTTTTGGGATAGAAAAACCTATCTCAGAAGATACACTCATCAATACATATAACTAAAAAGGGAAAACATGAAATACGGTGAAAAAGAGATACAGCAATTTGACATTAATAGTGAAGAAAATTTCTGGCCAAATGAACATAAAAAAAACTATACCATCAACATAGAACTCCCTGAGTTTATGTGTCTTTGTCCACGTTCTGGTTACCCGGATTTCGCTATACTAAAACTTAGCTATGAGCCAAATGCATTAGTCATAGAACTCAAAGCTCTCAAACTCTACATTAACTCATTCATGTACAGACATATCTCACATGAAAACTCTGCCAATGAAATCTATGATGCTCTCTTCTCAAAATTGGAACCAAAATCTATGAAACTCATCGCTGACTTTAACCCCAGAGGAAATGTGCATACAGTCATCGAAATAGACAGTGCTAAAAACTAATTTTCCTTTTAAACAAAAAAGTATGTCAATATGACATACTTTTATCACTTTCTCTCAAAATATATTATCATATGCTTAGATATATCACTAAGGATACCAATGATCAATTTTTACGAAGTCATGCAACGCATTCAACTTATTTTAAAAGACATCCATCAAAAAGAGAAAATATATGACAAAGAAATTGCACTCGCACTCCATTTGGATCCCCAATATTTTGCAGTGATGAAACGACGCAAAAAAATCCCTTATGAAGCTATTTCCTATTTTTCTAAACTACATAAGCTCAATATGAATTGGATTCTATTGGCACAAAAACCTCAATATTTGACCTAAATAAAATTTGTAGCTATAATCAAATGTAGCAAATTTTATTAAAAGGAAGCATCATGAGTAAAAGAGATGAAAAAATAGAACAATACACTGCTGAAGCCAAAAAATTAGGGCTAAAACTCTCTGCTGATTTGATCAGTAAAGTTACAGTAGGACTTGGACCTTCTATCTACAAAAAAGATTCTGAAACTGTATCTTGCTCACAAGCATCTGAGTTAGATACTGTCAAAAAGAATTTTTTAAAAAAGAAACTGGGACTCTCTGCAAGCGACTCCGAGATGGACGCCGCTATTAAAAGTGTCTGTGAGGCTATGGGCACATCAAACAGAAACAAATATAGAGCACTCTTTTATGCACTTTTGGCAAAAGAGTTTGGGAAAGAATCCGTTTACGCGTAACATTATAGAAGATTTATATCTTGATAAATAAGATATATTTCTTCTCCTCATCATTTTTACCAAACCCCACCACTTCCATAGTTGAATATTCTGCATTGACATCCACTTTAAGCTCGTACATCATACTATCCATGTCGAGTATAAGCAAAGGTGGGATTAGCTCTCCTATGGTCAATTTTGTTTCACTACCATCAATCTTGAGTCTAAGTTGTTTTGATTCCTCGTCTATACTTGCAAGATTTAAAGGTGCCTCTCCAGCATAAATGAGTTTTTTACTGTCATTTTCATCTGACTTAAGCAAACCAGCAGTCACGACATACGCTTCATGATTACCTATTTGTTCTCTTACATCTTCTATAACGTCTATAATGAATTTCATTTTTTTCCTTTAAATACTATTTTATGCTAATTTAAAAATTAAAATAGAATAATACTAAAATTTAAAAATAGTTAAAGATTTTTTTGAGTTGTGCTTAGATTGATGGGTTTGGGTAAAGGAGCTTACATACGGTAAGTGATTGCACCCATCACATAAAGATGAGTGCAAATCAAAGAAATATTAGCTATTTCTCTTTTCTATGATTTCTTTGGCTACATTCTGTGGAACTTCTTCATAGTGATCAAATTCCATAGCATAGGTTGCACGTCCTTGACTCATTGAACGTACGTCTGTTGAGTATCCAAACATTTCAGAAAGTGGTACAAATGCATTAACGATTTTGTTTCCAGCTCTGTCATCCATACCTGATACCTGACCACGTCTTTTAGCGATATCGCCAATAACGTCACCCATATAATCTTCTGGTGTTTCAACTTCAACTTTCATCATTGGTTCCAGAATAACAGGGTTTGCTTCCCTACAACCTTCTCTGAATCCCATTGAAGCAGCAAGTTTAAACGCCATTTCAGATGAATCGACGTCATGGTAAGAACCATCATAGACAGTTACTTTGACATCTTCAACTGGGTATCCTGCTTGGATACCTCTAGCCATCGCTTCTTGAATACCTTTGTTGATAGGTTGAATGAACTCTTTTGGAATCACCCCACCTTTAACAGCGTCAACAAACTCATAACCAAACCCTGGTTCTTTTGGCTCAATCTCAAGATACACGTGACCAAATTGTCCACGTCCACCTGACTGCTTAGCGTACTTGTATTCTTTATTCACTGTCTTTCTAATCGTTTCTCTGTATGAAACTTGTGGCGCACCTACATCAGCTTCTACTTTAAACTCTCTTTTCATTCTGTCAACAAGAATTTCAAGGTGAAGTTCACCCATTCCAGAGATAATCGTTTGACCCGTTTCTTCATCTGTATTCACACGGAAAGAAGGATCTTCAGCAGCTAGTTTTCCTAGTGCAACACCCATTTTTTCTTGATCTGCTTTTGTTTTAGGCTCAACCGCAACAGAGATAACTGGATCCGGGAAATCCATTCTTTCAAGTACCACTTTATCTTCAGCATCACATAGAGTATCTCCTGTTGTTGAATATTTGAGTCCAACAACCGCACCAATCTCTCCAGCATAAATCTCTGCCACTTCTTCACGTTTAATGGCATGCATTTTCATGATACGACCGATACGCTCTTTTTTGTCTTTTGTTGAATTATGGATATGTGAACCTGACTCCAAAGAACCACGGTATACACGTATAAATGTCAACGTTCCAACAAATGGATCCGTCATAATTTTAAATGCCAATGCTGCAAATGCACCATCGTCTGTTGAAGGAACGACTACTTCTTTAGTTTCATCGTCCATCATCGTACCCTTGATCGGTGGTGCTTCGACTGGAGATGGAAGGTATGCCACAACAGCGTCAAGTAAAGTCTGAACACCTTTATTTTTAAACGCTGAACCCACAGTCATTGGAACGATATACATACCGATCGTTGCTGCTTTAATTCCAGCAACGATCTCTTCTTCAGATAGATCTTCACCTTCCATGTATTTTTCCATCAGTGCATCATTACCATCTGCTTCAGAAATACTCTCAATAAGCTTTTCACGATACGTATTTGATAATTCAACCATATCTTCAGGAATCTCTTCTACATGGTAGTTAGAACCCATCGCAGCATCTTGATCCCAAACGATTGCCTTCATTTTAACAAGGTCAACAACACCCTGAAAATTTTCTTCAGCACCGATTGGTAATTGAATTGGCACGGGGTTACCTTTGAGTCTCTCTTTTATCTGTCTTTCAACTTCATAAAAGTCAGAACCTGTTCTATCGTATTTGTTAACAAATACGATAGAAGGTACACCATAACGGTTTCTTTGTCTCCATACTGTTTCAGATTGTGGTTGAACCCCACCAACTGCACAGAATACAGATACAGCACCATCAAGTACTCTCATTGAACGTTCAACTTCAATCGTAAAGTCAACGTGTCCCGGAGTATCTATGATGTTTATTTGCTTACCAGCCCATTCACAAGTAGTCGCAGCAGAAGTAATGGTAATACCACGTTCTTGCTCTTGTTCCATCCAGTCCATTGTTGCAGCACCATCATGTACTTCACCAATCTTGTGTTCAACACCTGTATAGAAAAGAATTCTTTCAGTTGTTGTTGTTTTACCTGCATCAATGTGAGCAGCAATTCCAATATTTCTAACGTCGTTAAGTTTGTGCGTTCTTGCCATAACTTACTTCCTTACCATCTGTAGTGAGCAAACGCTTTGTTCGCTTCAGCCATTTTGTATGTATCTTCTTTCTTTTTGAAAGCAGAACCTTTTTCAGTGGCAGCATCCATAAGTTCATTACTTAAACGCTCCATCATAGTTCTTTCATTTCTTTTTCTTGCTGCATCAACAATCCATCTGATTCCCAATGATTGTTGTCTTACAGGTCTCACTTCTATTGGCACTTGGTACGTTGCACCACCTACTCTTCTAGACTTTACTTCCATTACAGGTTTGACGTTTTCCATTGCTTTGTTGAAAACTTCAATCCCTTTTTCACCAGATTTTGATTCAATTCTTTCTAACGCAGAATACATAACTTTTTGCGCTGTGCTTTTTTTACCACCAAGCATGATCGCATTGATGAATTTTGTTAATACTTTAGATCCGTGTACTGGATCTGGCAATACCGGTCTAACGGGAGCTTTTCTTCTTCTCATAGAGATTCCTTCAATTTATTAAAATTTACTCAAGTCTTGTCCCCTAAGGATAATTGACAACACCTGCTTGAAGTCTGTTCCCAGACTAAACTATTACTTTATAACGCTTTTAAACAATCTAAGATTATTTAGGTTTTTTTGTACCATACTTAGAACGTGCAACAGTTCTACCATTGACACCTGAAGCATCCAATGCACCACGAACAATGTGATACTTAACACCAGGTAAATCTTTAATTCTACCTCCACGTACTAGTACAATAGAGTGCTCTTGAAGGTTATGACCCTCCCCACCAATATATGAGATTACTTCAAATCCAGAAGTCAATCTTACTTTAGCAACTTTTCTAAGTGCCGAGTTAGGTTTCTTTGGAGTTGTTGTATATACTCTGGTACATACGCCTCTTCTTTGAGGACATTTTACAAGCGCAGGTGATTTTGATTTTTTCACTTGCTTTTTACGTTCTTTACGAATCAATTGATTAATTGTAGGCAAATTGTTTCCTTTCTGTATTTCCACTTTCATGGGTTAGTTTGAATTGAGATCAATGTCTCTTGAATCTGGGTTCTTACACCACATAAAAACAGCCTATAGCTACTTTTATCTAGCCTAAATCGCATAGATTTTTGGAGGCACATTATATCTAAATATTCTTGATTTTTTCTTATATTAAAAGGTTTAATATCGTAGAGCCCAGAGTATCGAGCCCTAGATTGGTAGATCGTTTTTTGTAAAGGCCGATAGTATCGACCCTACAAATAGTTATTACTCAGCTTCCGCAAATCGAATTGCATCATTGTCAACCATACCCGTACCGACTGGGATAAGACGACCAATAACAACGTTTTCTTTAAGATCTTCAAGCATATCTACTGTACCTGCAATGGACGCAGAGGTAAGTACTTTTGTTGTATCTTGGAATGATGCTGCAGAGATAATAGAGTCTGCACCAACCGCTGAACGTGTAATACCTACTAACATTGGTTCAGCAATAGAAGGTTCACCACCAAGCTTGATGACTGCCTCATTTTCTGCTTGAAACTTACGGCGAGAGATAATATCTCCAGCAATAAATTTAGAATCACCTGATTCCACAACTTTCACCTGTCTCATCATTTGTGAAGTGACGATCTCAATGTGTTTATCTGAGATATTAACCCCTTGACGACGGTAAACCATTTGTACTTCAGACACAATGTACTCATACAATGCTTTCTCACCAAGTGCTGCAAGGATATCATGACTTGATACAATACCATCGGTCAATTTTTCACCCGCATGCACATACTCACCTGTTTGAACAAGTGCTACTTTATTTTTATCAATAAACTGCTCTGTAATCTGACCATTCTCACCAGAAACGATAAGTCGCTCTTTACCACGTAATGCCTTACCAAAGCTTACCACACCGTCAATCTGTGCAATCAATGCTATATCTTTTGGGCGTCTTGCTTCAAAAAGTTCAGAAACTCTTGGAAGACCCCCTGTAATATCTTTTGATTTAATCGCAGCTTTAGGCGTTTTAGCCAAGATGTCTGCGATACTTACTTCTGCTCCATCTTTTACAAATAAAATCGACTTAGGATCAAGTTGATAACGGATTAATTCTCCACTTTCTGTTGCAAGAATGATCGCTGGCTTATATGCTGTAGGGATGTATTCGTTCAATTCAAGTCTTGTATCTCCTGTTATTTCATCAAACTGCTCAACAGCAGTGACTCCAGGAATAATATCTTCAAATTTCAGTGTCCCTTTTTGCTCTGCAATAATAGGCTCTGAATATGGATCCCACTCTGCAATCACAACCTGTGTAGAAACTTCTGGTGCTGAAAGCGTATCTCCTCTTTGTACCTGTGCATTATTATCCACATTTACAACAGAACCTCTTGTGATATAGTGTCTTGCAGCCTCTCTATTATTCTCATCCACGATCACAGCAAAAAGACCTTTCTCTTTGACTGTATCGCCTGCCTTAACTCCCTCGTGTGCTTCAAGGTAATCCCCCTTAAGTAAGAAAAATTTCACCTTACCTTTAGATTCAACAATGACTTCCTGTGTTACAGGTGCACCATCTTCCACTTTCAGTTCAGAAGCAAATGGAATACGACTTGGTACAGACCACCCCTCCATAATGATTTCTACAATAGAATCACCCTCTTCTACTTTATCGCCATCTTTTAGTGGTAAGAATAGTTTACCTTCCACTTTACCTGCAACACCTGCAAGTTCATTTGATTTGGCTACATCAGATTTTCTGAGGTTGTACTTCACCTCTTCTTTACTTTTTCCTTTGACAGAAACCACTATCTCATCATGTGTCACAACAACAGAAACAATACCTGCTGTTACCGCTTTAATTTTTGGTTCAACCAGAAGTATCCCGGCATTTCTTCTATTGGCAACAATAAGGTTACCTTCTGTATTTCTATACACATTTAAGTTGTAATACCTAACAAAACCTTCTTTGGTTGCCACAACAGATCTTTCTTCTTTCCCTGCTGTTGCCGTACCACCGGTGTGGAAAGTACGAAGTGTAAGTTGCGTACCTGGCTCACCAATAGATTGTGCTGCAATAACACCAACAGCCTCACCACGTTTCACCATTTTATTATCAGCCATATTAAGACCATAACATTTCGCACAAAGACCCTTAGGTGCTTTACACGCAGATGGTGCTCTCATGACCACTGAACGTACTCCTGCATCTTGCACACGTGTTGCTGTCTCTTCATCTATCATTGTACCTTCGTTTACAAGTACTTCTGATGTAATAGGGTCAATGATATCTTCAGCCAATACTCTACCATAAATACGATCAGCCAATGGCTCAATCATTTCATTACCTACAACAATATCAGATACTTCAACACCTTCATGTGTACCACAGTCAGTCATTGAGATCTTCACATTTTGCGCAACATCAATCAGTTTTCTTGTCAAATAACCGGCATTCGCCGTTTTAAGTGCCGTATCTGCAAGACCTTTTCTTGCACCGTGTGTTGAAATAAAGTACTCAAGCACATTAAGACCTTCACGGAAGTTTGAGGTAATAGGTGTTTCAATAATAGATCCATCTGATTTCGCCATAAGACCCCTCATACCTGAGAGTTGACGTATCTGTGCCGCAGATCCCCTAGCACCTGAGTCAGCCATCATATGCACTGAGTTAAATCCATCTTTATCTGCTCTGATCAAGCTCATCAAATCTTCAGCAATATCATTGTTGGCATCTGTCCAAATATCAATAATTTTGTTGTATCGTTCTTGATCTGTTAAAAGCCCTGCACTATACTGACGCTGAATCTCTTTTACTTCTTCTTTTGCAGAAACAACTTTTGACTCTTTCATTTCAGGGATTTTAATATCATCAATAGAGATAGAAACACCTACCTTAGTTGCATATTTGAAACCCATATCTTTAAGATTGTCAAGGAAACCGGCTGTCTGAGAAACACCACCGATTTTATAGATATAATCAACCAAAACACCAATGTCTTTTTTCTTTAAGATCTTATTCCAATATTTTTCAGGTACATAATCAGGGATAATAGACTTTAGGATAAGTCTACCCGCTGTTGACTTCGCTATTTGTCCATCAATCACTGTTCTGATACGGGCATTAAGATCCAAGGCATTTTGTTCAAAGGCAATCTCAACCTCTTCTACGTTGGCAAAGAGTTTGTTTTCACCTTTGACATCATTTTTCTCTAATGTAAGATAGTAAAGCCCTAAAATCATATCTTGTGAAGGTACCGCAATCGCTTTACCAGAAGCTGGAAGCAAAATATTCATCGATGCAAGCATCAAGACTTTTGCTTCAGCAATAGCCTCGTCTGAAAGTGGTATATGTACCGCCATCTGATCCCCATCGAAGTCGGCGTTGAATGCAGAACATACAAGTGGGTGTAATTGAATCGCTTTACCCTCGATAAGTCTTGGGTGGAACGCTTGAATTGAAAGTTTGTGAAGCGTTGGAGCACGGTTTAAAAGAATTGGATAATTCTCGACGACCTCTTCTAAACATTCCCATACTTCATTTTCTTTCTTTTCTATCATTTTTTTTGCTTGTTTAAGTGTAGTTGCATACCCTTTTTCTTCAAGTTTTGCCATCAAATGCGGCTTAAAGAGCTCAATAGCCATTACCTTAGGTAGACCACACTGATCCATACGTAAGTCTGGCCCAACAACAATAACAGAACGTCCAGAGAAGTCAACACGTTTCCCAAGAAGGTTTTGTCTAAAACGTCCCTGCTTACCTTTGATCACTTCTGAAAGTGACTTCAATGGTCTTTTGTTCGCACCTTTAACTGCATTTCCACGTCTACCATTATCAAAAAGCGCATCGACTGCTTCTTGAAGCATACGTTTTTCATTTCTAACAATAATTTCAGGTGCATCAAGTTCGACAAGTCTTTTTAAACGTTGGTTACGGTTGATTACTCTTCGGTAAAGGTCATTGACATCAGACACTGCAAATTTACCACCATCAAGACTTACAAGCGGACGTAAATCTGGTGGGAGTACTGGAAGTTGCGTAAGCATCATCCACTCTGGTCTGTTTCCTGAGTGCAAGAACGCTTCAATCACTTTTAGACGCTTAACAATCGTCTTTCTTTTTGCTTCAGATTTTGTTGCCTGTATATCAAGTTTTAACTGTGTAAACATTTCAACAAGGTCAAGATCAGCAAGTAGCTCTTGTACTATCTCTCCACCCATTCGTGCATCAAGCTCTGTATCACCAAAACGTTGCATGATTTGCTGATATTGCTCTTCATTGAGTACATCATACTTTGCAAGTGGTGTTTCACCCAGGCTATCATAAGATGCATCACCTGGTGTTTTAACAATGTACGCTTCATAGTAAAGTACACGTTCTAAATCTTTCATCTTTACACCCAAAAGTGTACCGATACGTGATGGTAATGAAGAGACATACCAAATATGTGCCACAGGAGCGATGAGATCAATGTGTCCCATACGGTTTCTTCTTACTTTGGATGAAGTAACTTCAACACCACACTTTTCACATACTACACCTTTATAACGCATTTTTTTGTACTTACCACAAAGACACTCATAGTCACGTATTGGTCCAAATATTTTTGCACAGAAAAGTCCATCACGCTCTGGTTTAAGTGTTCTATAGTTGATCGTTTCTGGTTTTTTGACTTCACCAAAACTCCAAGAAAGTACTTTTTCAGGACTTGCAACTCTTAATTGTAGTGCAGCTATGTCTTTTGGTCTATCATCACTATTTAAATCTATTGGTGTTAAATTTTCTAAAAACTTATTCATTTTCACCCTCCACTTCTTTTTTACTCTCATATAATTCTGTGTCTAATCCAAGCGCTTGAAGCTCTTTGGTCAATACGAACATGGTCTCAGGTACACCTGACTCTGGGACAGACTCACCTTTAGTAATGGCTCTGTATGCTTTGGCTCTACCTTCAACATCATCAGATTTGATGGTCAACATCTCTTTGAGTATATGTGCTGCACCATAGGCCTCTAGTGCCCATACTTCCATCTCTCCAAATCTTTGTCCACCAAAGAGTGCTTTACCCCCTACTGGTTGTTGTGTAACAAGCGAGTAAGGTCCAGTTGAACGTGCGTGTACTTTCTCATCCACCAAGTGGTGAAGCTTGAGCATATACATATACCCAACGTTTACACGTTCAATCATCTGCTCACCAGTCTTACCATCAAAAAGTTTCATCTTACCATCAGACTCAATCTTAGCCATCTCAAACAACTTATCAAACTCCGCTTGGTTAGTACCTTCAAAAACAGGAGCAGCAAACCTAACGCCCGTTATCCAGTCTCTACCGTAAGAGATAAGATCTTCATCACTCATCGCTGTGAGTAATTCTTTTGCATTCATAAATTTAGCAACATCAGCAATAGCTATCATCTTCGCTCTTAAGTCTTTCACAAAGTCTTGCTGCTGGTTGTTAAACATTTCTTCTATCTGTTCACCAAGGTTTTTACCTATCAGTCCAAGGTGCACTTCAAGAATTTGCCCGATGTTCATACGTGATGGAACCCCTAGCGGGTTCAAGATAATATCTACAGATCTACCATCTTCTTGGTATGGCATATCTATCTCTGGTACGATGTTAGAAACAATACCTTTGTTTCCGTGACGTCCAGCCATTTTATCACCCACTTTTAGCTTACGCTTCGTTGCGATATAAATCTTAACTAACTTAGTCACACCTGAAGGAAGAATATCATCTTTTTCAAGTACGGTGAGCTTTTCTTCATGGTCATTTTTAAGTCTCTTCTTCTGTTTTAAGAAGTAGTTTTTAAGTGACTCATACTCATTTTGCACATCATCAGAGTAAGACTGTACCACACCACGAAGCGCAAATCTATTGACTTCTTTGATCGTCTCTTCAGAGATTTTAGAACCTTCTTTATATTCCGTCTCCCCTATCGTTACATCTTTAGATAAAGCTTGATTTGAAAGATAGTTTGCAATACGTAAGATCTCTTCTCTATCTATCATAAGGAGTTGATCATGATGATCACCATCTAATACTGCTTTTTCTTCTTCATACGCTTGAATAGCACGGGCATCTTTTTCATAACCTTTTTTTGTAAAGACTTTGATATCAACAACCACACCTTCCATAGAAGCTGGACAATAAAGTGATTTATTGACCACATGTCCAGCTTTTTCTCCAAAAATAGCTCTTAAAAGTCTTTCTTCTGGTGTTGGTTTGATCTCACCTTTAGGACTTACTTTACCCACAAGGATCATACCTGGCTTCACATAAGTACCTATTTGAACAATACCAGACTCATCTAGGTGAAGAAGCTCATCCTCACGTATATTGGGAATATCGCGTGTAATCTCTTCTGTACCATGCTTCAGTTCTCTGGCTTCCACTTCTTTTTCATACGTATGTACAGAGGTGAATGTGTCTTCACGGATAAGTCTTTCAGAAATAACAATCGCATCTTCATAGTTATATCCATACCATGGCATAAATGCAACACGGATGTTTTTACCAATAGCAAGCTCACCCTGATCCATATTGGCACCATCGGCTATCACTTGTTTCGCTTCTATCTTGTCACCAAGCTTTACAATAGGTGTTTGAGTAAACGTTGTATTTTGATTGGTCCTCATATTCTTTTCAAGTGGATAATGGTCTATAAATACACCAGATTCATCTTCACCCATAATATAGATATTTTTCGCATCTATCTTCTCAACGGTACCTTTTCTCCCTGCTTTCACACATTCCCAGGCATCACGACTCACGATCGCTTCCATCCCTGTACCAACGATTGGGGCATCAGTTTTAAGAAGAGGTACTGCTTGACGCTGCATGTTTGAACCCATAAGTGCACGGTTGGCATCATCATGCTCCAAGAAAGGAATCAATGCAGCAGCTGAACCTGAAATCATCAATGGGGAAATATCAATCAAATCAACTCTTGTTGCTTCATTTAATTCGATGTTACCATTGAGTCTAGTTTCAATCAAGTCTTCAACAATACGTCCATCTTCACTCACCACAGTAGATGCTGGAGCAATACATTTGTCTTCTTCCTGTGTCGCAGTAATGTAGACAATTTCATCGGTTACTTGACAATTTTTTACTACCTTATATGGCGCTTCAATGAACCCATGCTCATTTACTTTTGAATACGTAGCCAGTGTATTAATAAGACCAATATTCTGACCCTCTGGCGTTTCAATAGGACAAATACGACCATAATGTGTAGGGTGTACATCCCTGACTTCAAATCCGGCTCTTTCTTTAACAAGACCACCTTCACCAAGTGCAGAAAGTCTTCTTTTATGTGTCACTTCCGAAAGTGGGTTTGTCTGATCCATAAACTGAGAAAGTTGTCCACTTGAGAAAAATTCTAAAATAGTATTTGTAATCATTTTAGAGTTGACTAGATCGTGTGGCATTAGCTCATCAATCGTTCCAGACACAGTTGTCATTTTATCTTTGATGGCTTTTTGCATCTTTATGAGACCACTATGAAGTTCATTACCAAGAAGTTCGCCAATAGCTCTGATTCTTCTGTTACCAAGGTGATCTCTATCGTCAATATGACCTTGACCATTTTTTACTTTAATGAGGTACTTCACAGTATTGATAAGATCTTCTGCTGTAAGTACCGTAGCATACTCTGGGATATCAAGACCTAATTTGTGGTTCATCTTCATACGACCAACTTGTGTCAAGTCATATCTTTCCGGATCAAAGAAAAGTTGTCTCAAAAATGATTTTGCTGCTTCAGGAGTCACTGGTTCACCTGGTCTCATCACCTTATAGATACGAATGGCTGAAAGTACATTTTCATCATCAATCTGTTCTGTTTGTTTGAGTAATCTTAAACTTTCATTATCTGCGATAAATGCATTAATGATAGACATGTCTGCACCCTCTGCAAGGTCATTTATGATATCAATTGTCTCGATACCTTGTTCTATCATTTTTTTAAGTTTGGCTTCATCTAATGGCGTGACTACATCATACAGTACTTCACCACTCTCTTGGTCTATCACTGGTGTAGCCAAATGTCTTTCCATAAGTACTTCTAGTGGATACTCTACCCATTGAAGACCATCTTCGATAAGTTTTTGGGCCTTTTTCTTAGTCAGTCTTTTACCTGCTAAAACAACAGTATTACCATCTATGTCTTTCACATCATAGTCAGCTCTACCTCCAAAGTCATCTGCATCAAATTTCATAAGGAATCTGTTATTCTTGATTGTAATTTCTTTTGTAGCATAAAATAGTTTTACAATATCATCTTTAGAATAATCCAATGCTCTAAAAAGAATCGTAACAGGAATTTTTCTTCTTTTATTAATTCGTGCGTAAAGGATATCTTTTGAATCATACTCAAAATATAACCAAGAACCACGATCTGGGATGATTTGAGCAGAGTAAAGAAGAGGAGAACCTATGGTAGTTCCCTCTTCTTCTTTAAAAATAACCCCTGGGGATCTATGAAGTTGATTAACAATAACTCTCTCAACACCATTAACTACAAATGAAGTACGCTCTGTCATCAAAGGGATATCTCGTACAAAGACTGCTTGTTCTTTTATCTCTTTTGGATCAAGTTTCTCACCTGTCTTTTCATCTCTATTCCAGATAGTAAGAGCGATGTTCATTTTTAATGAGACAGAATAGGTTAATCCTCTCTCCATACACTCACGAACTGTATATTTCGGCTTCACTACTTCAGAGTTCTTGTAAGAAAGTGTTACTCTGTTTTGCTGATCATGTATAGGGAATGCAGATCTAAATACTTTTTCTAATGTAGAATTTTTTCTGTCTTTCTCACCTAACATTAAAAAGTTTTCGTAACTTTTTTGTTGTAGTTGTAATAAATTTGGAATTTCTATCTCTCTTGGTGTTTTTGAAAAGTCTACACGAAGTCTGTTACCAGAATGTAAAGAGTTTAACATGGGCTATCCTTAAGTGTGGTTAGTAAGTATGGTTTGAAGTCAATCATTATTGTTGATGTATTAGATACACAAAGAAACTATCTGTGGAGGGTATGAGAATGTCTCCCAATAGCTTTTATATAAATCTAAGTAAAGGGTTTGAGCTTAGGCAGAATGCCTAAACTCGCTTAAATAAGTAATTTTTATTTAAGTTCACACTTAGCGCCAGCTTCTTCAATTTGTTTTTTGAATTCTTCAGCTTCTTCTTTTGCTACACCTTCTTTAAGTACAGATGGTACTTCTTCAACAGCAGACTTTTGCTTCTTTAAGTCCAAGACCTGTGATAGCTCTTACAACTTTAATCGCATTGATCTTTTTGTCACCAGCATCTGTAAGAACAACAGTAAATTCTGTTTGCTCTTCAGCAGCTTCACCAGCCAGCAGCAGCTCCACCGCCAGCTACTACTGTAGCTTGCGCAGATACGCCAAATTTCTCTTCAAATTCTTTTACAAGCTCAGAAAGCTCAAGTACTGACATGTTTGAGATAAACTCAAGAACATCTTCTTTAGTTGTTGCCATTTTTAATTCCTTAAAATATATGTTATAAATGCCTATGCATTTTTAAATAAAAAGAGCCTTGTGGCTCTCACCACTCTACGCTTCTTCTTCTTTTTGTTGCTAAAGCGCACTCATACCAATTGTAAAGTTTTGTACTGGTGCATTCCATACATTAAGAAGCATACCAAGAAGTACGTCTCTTGTAGGAAGTTTAGCCATTGCATTAATGGTTTCCATACTAGCAACTTCACCCAGGATCAAACCTGTTTTGATTGAAAAATTATTTTTAATATCAGTTGCTGCTTTATCTGCTATCTTACAAGGTGTTACTTGTGCATCACCCCAGATTACAAGGTTAGTATCTGTAAATTCAATATCTTCACATCCTGCATTTTTCAATGCAATACGTGCAAGTTTATTTTTTACTACTTGTACTTTCGTATCTTCATCTTTTGCAAGGTTTCTTACGATTTCAAGATTTTCAACCGTCATACCTTTGTAATCACAAACGATAATCGCACCAGCTTCTTTAAACTCTGCTGTCATTTCTGCAACTAAGTTCTTCTTTTCTAGTTCTAGTCATATATTTCTCCTTCCGATCTCTCAAAGGGTATAGAATTATTCTCTACACATCCACTCTTTCAAGCAGACTAATTAAGCTTTCGCCCCTTTGATCTTTGATCTAAGATTATGAGTAGTAAATAGATTACTCTCAAACAAATATTAACAATAATATTTGTTTGAAAATAATAAAGAGGATTAACCCTCTTTATCTTATTTTATATCCATTAATTCAGTCGTATCAAGTTTTATTGATGGACTCATTGTAAGTGAAATCGCACCATTTGTGATATATCTACCTTTTGCAGATGCAGGTTTAGCTTTATTAATTGTTTCTATAAGTGTTACAAAGTTCTCTTTGATTTTGTCGTCAGAAAGAATGACATCTTTACCAATACCTGCATGGATGTTACCTTTTTTGTCTACTCTAAAGTTAACTTGTCCACCCTTAGCATTTTCAACTGCTTTTGCAACATCCATTGTTACTGTACCTGTTTTAGGGTTTGGCATAAGACCTTTTGGCCCAAGTACACGTGCAACTTTACCAAGAACACCCATCATGTCAGGTGTAGAGATCACGATATCAAAGTCAATTTTACCTGCTTGGATATCTTCAATAAGATCTGCAGCACCAACAATGTCTGCACCTGCTGCTTTAGCTTCATCCGCTTTAGCATCTTTAGCAAATACTGCTACTCTTACTGTTTTACCAGTTCCATTAGGAAGAACAACTGATCCTCTAACCATCTGATCTGCATGTCTTGGGTCAACATTTAAATTTAATGCAACTTCAACAGTTTCATCAAATTTTGCTGACTTAAGTTCTTTAAGTGTTTTCATTGCTTCATCAACACTGTACGCTTTGGTAGCATCTACTTTTTTAAGTAGTGCTTCTCTTCTTTTACTTAGTTTTTTTGCCATTTTATTTCTCCGCTTCTATGCTCCCACATTTTTAAAATCATGTGGTTAAGATTTTATTCTCTTCTAGTAGACTAAGACTAGTCTACGATTTCAACACCCATACTTCTACAAGTTCCAGCAATAATATTTGCTGCCATTTCTCTGTCGTTTGTGTTAAGGTCAACAATTTTTCTCTCGATGATTTCGTCAAGTTTAGCTTTAGTGATAGTTCCTACTTTATTAGTGATAGGGTTATCCGTACCTTTTTTAATGACCAGCTGCTTTCATAATTAAGCTCTGAAGCAGGTGGTTGTTTTGTTTCAATAGTGAAACTTTTGTCTGCATATACAGTGACAATTACAGGTATTTTGAAACCCATTTTATCTTTTGTTTTTTCGTTAAATGCTTTACAAAATTCCATAATGTTAACACCACGTTGTCCAAGTGCTGGACCTACTGGTGGTGATGGGTTTGCAGATCCAGCAGGGATCATCATTTTAAACTTTCCAGTTATTTTTTTTGCCATCTGTTCTTCCTTTAGATTAATTGGTCGTTCTATATTTCACTAGCAGTTTAAAGTCTTGTGATTAAAGACTAGACAATGATTAGAATTATCTTTTCTACTTGTGTGTAAAGTATTTCTACTGGTGTATTTCTACCAAAGATAGAAACATTTAATTTTAATTTACCGTGATCAAGATCATACTCTTCTACCATACCTGTAAAGTTAGCAAAAGGATCCATCAACAATACGTACCATTTCACCTGTTTCAAAGTCAACTTTAGGACGTGGTGCCGATTTTTTCTCCATCTTGTCTAAGATGACCTTAATGTCTGAACTACTAAGTGCAGTTGGCGTCTTTTGTTCACCGATAAATCTAGATACTCTTGGTAAAGATTGTATCTTATGCCAAAGGTCAGTATCCAGGTCTATATGTGCAAAAGCATATCCTGAGTAGAGTGTACGCTCAGTAATTTTTTTCTGACCATTTTTAACTTCAATTACCTCTTCAGTTGGGACTACAATACGTTCAACTTTTTCTTCGATACCATGATCAAGGACGAGTTGCTCAATTGCTCTTTTTACAGATTGTTCAGATCCTGAATACGTTTGAATTGCATACCATTGGAAAGCCATCGTGTTATGCCCCTATTGCTGTTTTAACAATTTGACCCATCATTAGGTCAACCAGTGCTAAAAATATTGATATTACAGTTACTACGAGAACAACTGCTAAAAATGCTTGTCTTACTTGTACTTTAGTTGGAAATATTACTTTATGGATCTCTGCTCGAGCATTCGCTATAAATGTTGAAATTTTTCCCATATTTGTTACCTTTAATTGTGGCAGGCCAAGAGGGACTCGAACCCACGGCACCTGGTTTTGGAGACCAGTGCTCTACCAACTGAGCTATTGGCCTAGAATGAGACTAAATACATAGTCTCAGTAAAACATTTTATACTATTACAGTTTCATCTCTTTGTGAATCGTATGGCACTTACACCATTTACAATACTTCTTAAGCGCAAGTTTCTCTGTAGTAGTCTTTTTGTTTTTAGCTGTGTGATAATTACGTCTAGTACATTTCTCACAACCTAAGTGAACAGTTTCTCTCATTGTTATCTCCTATGATAAGTTTGCAAGAGGAAATTCCTCTTGCAAGTGTTTGTCTTAAGCAATAATCTTAGAAACAACACCAGCACCAACAGTTCTACCACCTTCACGGATAGCAAACTTAGTACCTTGCTCAAGTGCAACTGGAGCGATAAGTTCAACATTAATTTTAATGTTATCCCCTGGCATAACCATCTCAGTACCTTCTTGAAGTTTAACTGAACCAGTTACGTCTGTTGTACGAACGTAAAACTGTGGTCTATAGTTATCAAAGAATGGTGTATGTCTACCACCTTCTTCTTTAGTAAGAACATAGATCTCAGCTTCAAACTGAGTATGTGGAGTGATTGATTTTGGCTTACAAAGAACCATACCTCTTTGTACTGCATCTTTCTCAATACCACGGATAAGAACACCACAGTTATCACCAGCAAGACCACAATCCATCTCTTTACGGAACATCTCAACACCAGTTACAGTTGTTTTTTGAGTATCTTTAAGACCAACGATTTCAACTTCGTCACCAACACATACTTTACCTTGATCAACTTTACCAGTTACAACAGTACCACGACCTTGGATTGTAAAGATATCTTCAATTGCCATTAAGAAGTCTTTATCAGTTTCTCTTATTGGCTCAGGAATATACTGCATCTACAGCATCCATAAGTGCATAGATTTTCTCTGACCATTCACCGGCAGTACCTGCTTTTGCTTCTTCAAGTGCTTTAAATGCAGAACCAGCGATAATTGGAGTATCGTCACCTGGGAAGTCATATTCAGAAAGAAGTTCACGTACTTCCATCTCTACAAGCTCTAACATCTCTTCTTTATCTTCATCATCAAGTTGATCTTCTTTGTTCAAGAAAACAACGATGTATGGAACACCTACTTGCTTAGAAAGAAGTATGTGCTCTCTTGTTTGTGGCATTGGACCATCAGCTGCAGCAACAACAAGAATAGCACCATCCATTTGAGCAGCACCAGTAATCATGTTTTTAACGTAATCCGCGTGACCTGGACAGTCAACGTGAGCGTAGTGTCTGTTATCAGTTTCATACTCTACGTGAGAAGTAGCAATTGTAATTCCTCGTTCTCTCTCTTCTGGTGCATTATCGATTTGATCATAATCCATTGTTGCTTGACCATTTTTAAGTCCTAAACACATTGTAATTGCAGCTGTTAATGTTGTTTTACCGTGGTCAACGTGACCGATAGTACCGATGTTTACATGCGGTTTTGTTCGTTCAAATTTTGCTTTAGCCATGCTATTTCTCCTAGCGTAAAATGTTTTAAAGGCAGTATTATACCTAAATTTTCTTAATCATTATTCACCTACTATGGACAGAACTATTACATAAATGTAACACTTTTGTCCATATTTGGTTTCTGGAGCCCATAGTGAGACTTGAACTCACGACCTCTTCCTTACCAAGGAAGTGCTCTACCCCTGAGCCATATGGGCATTAATGTGACTTAACTGTCAGCATTAAAGTATGTATAAATTTAAAATCATTATGAGTGTTTGCGATTGTAGTAATGTGAAGTTGTGTAAATATAATTCACATCAGCTCCCAGATCGATACCATAAGGTGGAGCGGGTGAAGGGATTCGAACCCTCGACAGCCTGCTTGGAAGGCAGGAACTCTAGCCACTGAGCTACACCCGCAAATTATGGTCAACATGGTGGTGGGTGAAGGATTCGAACCTTCGAAGACGTAGTCAGCGGATTTACAATCCGCCCTCGTTGGCCACTTGAGTAACTCACCATAATGTTTAGTTTCATTATATCAGTTAATTTTACTTAGTAATAAATAAATCTCTGAAGAATATGAGTGACTTTTTCTGGTCAAACACTGATAAAATTTCATGGAGCTGGTGAAGGGACTCGAACCCCCGACCTGCTGATTACAAATCAGCTGCTCTAGCCAGCTGAGCTACACCAGCACCATCATTAAAAGATATTGCACTTAAAATGGACGGGAATTATAGACAAAAATACTTTTAATGTCAAGTGTTTTTCTAAAATAATTTAAAACTTCCTCTTTTTTAGCTAATATAACTAAAATACATAGAAAAGTATCGGAATACCTCATGAAAATCTTACTCGCTCCAAGTGAAACCAAAAAGTCTGGAGGGACATTCTCCTTTAACCCAAAGAGTCTTCTTTTTGAATCACTCTTGCCTCAGCGTACAAAACTTTTACATACTTACATAAATATTTTACAAAAAGGTGATATGCAAGTACTCTCTAAAATGTTTGGCATTAAAAAAGAAGTTGACATACTCAAACATAAAAAAGATATCATTCATGAACTTACGATGAAAGCCATAGAACGCTACACGGGTGTAGCTTTTGACTATCTCGGGTATTCAGACCTTCAAGAATCTGCACAGGGATACATAGATGAGAATGTTATACTGTTTTCTAATTTATGGGGACCCATATCTGCCTCAGACCTCATCCCAGAATATAAACTTAAACAAGGGGAAGCAGTAGGAGATATCAAAACTGAAAAGTTTTACCAAGAACACTCTGCGCACCTGATGGAAGATTATTTAGCAGATGAAGAAATACTTGACCTGCGAGCAGGCTTCTACGACAAGTTTTACAAACCCAACAAACCCTATACGACTCTTAAGTTCATCAAAGATGGCAAAGTAGTCAGTCATTGGGCGAAAGCTTACAGGGGTATAGTCTTACGTGAGATAGCCAAGGCTAGAGTCACAACCATAGAGGAGTTTATGAAACTCCCTATAGAAGGGTTAAGTATCCATGAGATACAAACCAAGAAGAATAAAACTGAGATCACATATACAATAAACTAAATCTTACGCTGTTTGTTTACTTGCTCTTACTTTTTTGATATTTGCCATCATGAGAATAGACGTAATCAACGCAACAACAAAAAGACCTACAAACACATAAAGTGTACCTACATAACTTCCTGTAGAGTCTTTTACATAGGCGATGATGATGGGTCCTACAAGTCCTGCCAATGCCCAAGCTGTTAAGATGTAGCCGTGTATTGCACCTAGTTGTTTGGTACCAAATATATCACCAATATATGCAGGGATAGAAGCAAAAGCACCACCATAACACATCATAATGTAGTAGACCAACACTTGAAAGAGGAAAATGCTTGTCACTGTCGTAAGCAAGTAAAATGCGATGATTTGCGTGACAAAGAAGAGAACAAATACGATAGGTCGTGTCAAGTAATCAGAGACACTTGCCCATACGATTCTACCTGTACCATTGAAAATACCCATGAGTCCTACAGCAGAGGCTGCAGCTAATGCTGAGATACCTACCACTTCTTGGAGTAAAGGAGAGGCTACGGAGATAATGGCGATACCACAAGTGACATTGATAAAAAGCATTATCCATAAACCATAGAATCTGCCCGTCTTGATAGCCTCTTCTCTAGTCAGGGATGCCAAATCTTCTTTGACTTTCTTTTTTCCTGTAGCAATAGCTTTGGAAAAATGTTCTGGCATATAGCCCTCAGGTGGAGTTGAGAGGTATTGTGCAGATGCGAGCATCACTACAAAATAGATGGCACCCAAGATGTAAAAAGTAGATGATATGCCGACCTCATCAATCAGTAACTTGATAGCTGGTCCTGAGATGGCAGAAGCAAAACCAAACCCCATAATGGCAAGTCCTGTTGCCATACCTCGTCTGTCTGGAAACCACTTAACTAGCGTTGAGACAGGAGAAATGTACCCAATCCCTAGACCTGTACCACCTAAAATACCATATGTAAGGTAAAGTAACATCTTTGATTCCATCATAATGGCTACGCCAGAGCCCATAGTGCCAAACCCGAACAATACTGCTGCTAACGTTGCCGCTACTCTAGGCCCTTTTTCTTCTACAAATTTACCCAAAAGTGCTGCTGAGAGCCCTAGGAAAAAGATGGCAACTGAAAAAGTGATAGTGACATCTGTTAGCGTCCATTGCATCGCTGACTTTATGGGATTTACATAAACGCTCCAGGCATAGACTGACCCTATACATATATGTATCCCCATTGCCGCCAATACGATAAACCAACGATTTTTCTCTCTCACCTGTTCTTTCATGTACAAACTCCCTCAAATAGTAATTTTTAACTTTTTTTAATTAGAAAGAGGAGTATAGCAAAATTATTTTAAGAAGAATAGACTAAACTATGCGCTACTAAAGGAGTGCCCATGCGATTACCAAGTGACAAAACGCTTTATAATGTATTTATCTTCTTACTGGTACTGATGGTAGTACTGGGGATACTTTTTGATACAGATTACAGTTAGGGAGTGAACAATGCCAAGAAATAAAGAGAATCTATTTGATATAGGTGCAAATTTTGGAGATGATTGGTCGTCGGATAACAAAGAGAAGACTACTAAAAAAGTCTCAATACACACATAGAACCTGCCAAACATCAGCTGCATCTTGCAAAAGAAAAACGCAGAGGTAAAGTGGTAACTATTGTAAAGCCTTTCCAATTAGAGAAAAAAGCTCTGGAAGCTTTACTTAAAACGCTTAAAAAGAAATTGGGAACAGGGGGAACTGTCAAAGAAGACAGTTTGGAATTTCAAGGGGATATGCCTGAAGTACTACGTGAACACTTAGAAGCATTAGGGTATAGATTTAAAAAGTAGTCTAACGCTTACTCTCTACTTACCTATCGCCAACGCATATAAAACCATCTCGTCATTTCCTACAAATTCATTGACCTCATCATCATAATACGCTCCTATACCAGAACACCCTATACCCAAATAAAGGGATGCGACATAGAGTCTGTGTCCTATGATGCCTGCTTTTTGGTAAAGTGCTTGGTAGTTTTTCGCTTTAGAGGTAAGGAAGAATGCTACAGCTCCTTGCTCAGAAAGAGTGTACTGCTCTAGTGAAAGATACCCTGCTTTTCTAGCAAAATCTCCATACTTGATGTATGCACCGTCTTTGTAAAGCCCCAAAGGCATGTCAAGCACCCGGTTTAGTACGATGTACACAGAAACATCTTCATCGCAGTCAGAAGGTATGGGTTGATGTATGGCTTCCATGATGTAATTGAACTGTTCTTTTGTGATGGGACCTTTCTCAAAACCCCTTTGTGACCTGCGTGTAAAGAGCGTCTCTTTCAGTCTCAGAGGTTTATAGCTAAATGTTGGTACTTTAACTTCTTTTTTACACTCTACCATATGCATCGTTTCGTTGTACCCCTGTTCTATGAGTGCATTGACTTCAAAAGTTCTGCTTCCGTCTACATAAGGGAGCGAAAACTCTATGGCACTCACTTCCTGATCTTTTAAAGGTACAGCCATAGAACATCCTGACAACATCCACTCTCTACCTTCAAACCCGAACATAAGGTTAAGTTTTTCTCTGTCTATGTTATAGAGCATCTCAACGGTATGTGCATTGAGCAATGCGGAGGCTTCTATACTTCCCAACAAATGCCCTGCATCTAAAAGACAGTAGCGTAAGGCACGGTTTTTATATTTCCATGAGGAACGGTAGTACACAGCAGAGACTAAAAACAAATAGCCTTGCATCGCTGAGTTCAATCCCAAATACGGCTCGATACCATCCACCTCTGTAATACTTTGCAATAAGTGTCAATGAAGAGTACTCACTTCATAATGATAGAGTACCATCCTCTATGCTTTTGACACCACGTGCCTGAAAATAAAGTTCATTAGGATACAGTGCCCCTGCAGAAGGGTTGATACGTAGAAAGTACTCTCCACTTGGGTAACGTCTTTTTAGCCGTTAAGCCAGCAATATAATAAAGAAAACTATCTTCATTTTTTTCCAAGTCTATTTTAGTTTTTTTATAACTATCTGGATAATTTTTATAGGTACGGGGCTGATCTTCCCATGAAAGCTGGTTTGGGTTGGTTCGTACCGAGTTATAAGAATGTTTTGTAGTAGCGTGATACCAATACACTAAGAAAACACTCCACTATGTCTCACCTTGAGTGCTTCTATCTTATGCTTTGCCTCTTCAAATAAGTCAAAATGTTTTATCTCATTACTACAAAGATGTATATGTCTTTCATAAGACTCCATCACACGTTTAGCTTTGATATCTGCATTTTTACTATCGCGTTTTAGATGTTCAAAGGCAATGGCACCATTGATAAAACCTTTTGCTAGATTAGCCAAAGGATGTTTTTTCAAACGTAAAGGATGCCAAGCCTCTTCCATCACTTCATGTGCTTCAAAATACTCTTCTTCATCTAGAAGTGTAAGATACACTTTTAATGCACCTTCTAAGTCTTCATTCATTGTCAACATTGTTAGTTACCTTTTCTATCTTCTCTATGAGCTTTGTGATGTTTTTATCATGTGCAAAACACATCGTGGTTTTACATGCAAGATACTCATCACTCTCTTGTATCTCACTTAAAATAAAAGGATACTTTACCGCATCTAATGCATCCTGAGCCAAAAGTAACTTCTCCTTAGTCGCATGGATGATGATATCTCCCTTTTCTAACCGTAAAAAAGCATGGACTAACTTAGAAGTATCCGCGGGGTTACTCTTCGAGCATAGACCCTCTGATTTACCAGTGTCTCTTTTACAATGTCGTTTAATCTTAGATCCGTAGTGATACTTGACAAACGTACTAGGTTTTCAAGCATCACGGACAATGCAGCAGTATAATACCTGTCGTCAAAATCTGCTTCTGCTTTGATACCATCGTCACTCAAGAACCATTTTTTATCTCTATAAAATGTTGCAAGTGCCTCTCTGCTTAGCTTTTCTGCTAAAGAGAGATACTTCTGATTGTAGGTTCTTTCATACCCAAGGAGTAAGGCATCCATCAAAAATGCGTAGTCTTCTAGCAGTGCCTTTTGTGTAGGTGTTTTACCTAAAAGTGTCTGATGGTAAAGTACATTTTGGCATAACATCAATGCCAATAGCGCATCTAATCTTTCTTCTGCCAACCCGAGATACCTTTTCATCACTCTTTGATGCGACAAAAAGTGCTTTTATCATCATAGCGTTCCACGCGGTGTTAATTTTCTTATCGATAAAAGGAAATGTCCGCTTATCACTGACACTTTTCAAATACGCTTTGAGTTCATCCGCTCTTAGGGGGACTTTATCTCCACGATATGAGTATGTGAAAAGTCGCCATCGATGTTACCATCTTGGCTAATGCCCAAATACGCCAATGATTCTTCAATCTCTTGAAGACTCCAACCTTTTTCTTTTAACGCACTTTTTATCTCAATATGTTCATAGATAAAATACCCTCCTTCTTCACCCTCTGAGTCTGCATCTGAAGCACTTAGATAGACACCTTGTGACATATAGTTTTTCTCCATTTGTGCAATACTCTCATCAATGATATTTTTATATAATGCCTTGCCTGTAAGTTGGTACATCTTCGACATACACAGCTATAAGTTCAGCATTCGTATAGAGCATTTTTTCGAAATGTGGTATTTGCCATGCATAATCTGTGGTATACCGGAAAAACCCTCCACCTATTTGATCATATATACCACCTTGTGCCATCTTTGTCAGTGTCTGTTCTGCCATATCAAAGTGCTTTTTTATGTCCACCTAGCGCATAAAGGTCTAACAAAAGTTCCAACTTTGAAGCTTCAGGAAATTTGGGACGTGTTGCAAAACCTCCATTGACAGAGTCATATTGTTTTGCTATCTCATCTACTGGTCTTGATCTATAAATTGTTTGCCCAAGCGTTACTTCAGTGTGCTTTTGCTCTTCTCTGTGTTTATGTTCAGCAATCACTTCTTGAAAGGCTTTCGTCTGTTTTTGGAGCTTCAACAAAAGAAGTTAGTAAGAGCCACCAATCCTTTAGAGCCATACCCTTCTTCTACTGGTATGTAGGTAGCAAGGTAAAATACCTCGCATCAGGAGACAGAACGACACTTAGCGGCCATCCTCCTCTTTCTCCATGTACTTGCATATAAAGCTGCTGATACTTCTTATCTATTTGCGAATACTGTTTCTCTGTCCACTTTATAGAGACAAAATCATCATTGAGCATCTTGGCTACTTCTACATTAGTAAAACTCTCTTCCTCCATGACATGACACCAGTGACATGTACTGTAACCAATGGAAAGGAAAATCAGTTTGTTTTCGTTTTTTGCTTTTTCCAAGGATTCGTTGCCCCAAGGGTACCAGTTGACAGGATTATGCGCATGCTGTTGCAGGTAAGGGAGAGTTTTCTTTTCTCAGAGCATTGGTATAGGTAGGTTCAGCTCCACAGATCCAAGTAGAAAAATAAAAAATAAAATTTGCCTATAAGTACTCTTTCATTTATAATAACCCTAATGTACCATGTTAAGTAGCAATCATGAGAAGCGCTAAAGTACACTACAGGGAGGCCCTAAATGTCAAGTCTTACAGACAAAGAAAAAGTAACTATCAAGACAGCTATAGAGAAAGACATGACTAAGCTCAAAGAGCAGATTGTCATCTTGGAAGAAAAAGTAAAACCCATCTCCCCAGACTGTGGACTCGGCAGACTCACACGACTTGAAGCAATGGGAGAACAAGATGTTGCCAATAAAATACTCGATGAATCACGCTTACGCTGCACAAGACTGCACTAATGCTTTACAACGTATTGACAAACCGATGTTTGGCATTTGCATAGAATGTGAAGAGGCCATAGCGTAGGACGTATGTCGCTACGTCCGGAGTCAGTGTAGATGTGTGGCATGTGCAAGCAACTTGTCGAGTGTTGTCTCGCTACAAACTTTCTATATTCCCCACAACCTTACCAACGATCGTCACTTCGTCTGCACTCACGGCTTGTGGTGGATAGAGGCTATTATCCGAGATGAGTTCTATCATCCCGTCTGCTCTTTGCTGGATACGTTTGATGAACAATCCACCTGTCGTAGAAGCTATGAAGATACCATTTTTATTGATATTCGTTTGTGTTCTGTCTACAAAAACAATGCTTCCATCTTGAAGTGTTGGCTCCATAGACTCTCCATCTACATGGATGGCTTCAAGTTCTGTGTTACCCATGCCAACCATGTTGTGCATGATTTTTTCATCTATGGTTATGAGTTCATGTTCTTCTACATCAAACCCATCTGCACCTCCACCCGCAGAGGCACGGATATCTGAGAAGTAGCGTACCTGAAAAAACTTCTCAGTCTCAGACTTGAGCATGTCCACAGCTTGGTCAAAGAAAAGCCAATTCACTGAGATCTTCTTGATAGCACAAAACTCTAAGTATCTCCTCATAAGGTATAGAATTTCTTTTTTTCATCGTTGCAAATGAGGAAGAAGAGATATTTAAAGCATCAGCCACATCTTTGTCAAATATTTTTTTACCCAGCATATTTTCTGAAATCACTATTTTCAATCTTTCGATTACATCACTTAAAATCAACATTTTCGCTCCTATTTGTTATTTATATCCATATTATATGTTTATTTTCTTAAAAATATGTCAATTTGAGCTTTTTTTACTTTTTTTTAAAAATTAAGTATACAATTTGACATATTTAATGAACAAGGATTTGAAATGATATATTCAGAAAACAAAGAATTATTAAGTTATGCAATGAAAATGGGATGTAAAACAGTAGCAGAGTTTGCTATGTTTCTAAAAGCCAGAGAATCTATTTTGGCACTGTAAGGGTGAACACATCGTTCTCCCTTAACATCATGCAAACAGTAAGACACTGACCTCATCGCCTGTCTTCTTAGAAGTATCGTCCTCTGAAGTAACCAGTAGGGCAGCATTTCGAAGCATATTTGTCAGTATGGCTGAAGATCCTACTTTTTTGCCCTTAAAGTCTACATAGTACTCACCTTGAAGTAGTGAAACATTACACGCAGTAAACTCAGCTTTTTGGGCACGTTTGACAAAAGGTTCTTTGAGCTTGGCTTTTACTGTACGTAAATGGAGGTTCCATGCTGTAGTTTTTCTATCAGTGGGACAAGATAAAGCAGAGCTGTGACTGTAGATGAGTACGCAAACCCAGGAAGCCCGATGATGAACTTGTCATTTTTACGTGCTACCATGATGTGCTGCCCAGGCTTAACACGGACGCCTTTAAAGACCACTTCACAGCCAAGTTCGTAGATGACGTCTTTCACAAAGTCAAAATCACCCACACTCACGCCACCCGTGGTCACTACGATGTCAGACTTCTCCAGAGCCTTGGAGATTTCTAAAGCAATCGTTTCTTTATCATCTTTGATACATCCCAACTGTAAGGGTATCACCATCATACTTTTTGACTATCGCTTCAAGATGTAGTTATTTGATGAGCGTATCTGAGCGTCATTGGTTTGTTTTTCCCCTAACTCTAGCAGTTCAGAACCTGTAGAGATGTATAGCCACCGTTGGTTTTTCATACACAAGTACCTCAGCGATGTTCAAAGATGCCATGACACCTATTTGAGGGAAGTTTATCTTTGTTCCTTTAGGGATAAGTATTTGTCCTTTAGCATAATTTTCACCCGCTTCACGTACAGAGAATCCTTGCGGTACTTCTACTTTTATGACTAATCTCATCGCCTTCTACTTCTACATTTTCTATAGGAATAAGTGTATCTGCACCATGAGGCATCAGTGAACCTGTAAATGTTTTGATACATGTTCCACCAATGAGCTGCTTCTTTAAGTGCTGAACCTGCAGGGTTTATGCTTGCCTACTTTGAGTGATCCCAGAGCCATATCTTCATGGATTATCGCATAACCATCCATCGCAGAGGTAGGAAATTCCGGAGAATTGTGATCAGCGATGACGTCTTCCGCCAGTACGTACGCCTAAGCATCCAACGAGGTACAGTTTTTTTGTTTTATAGTTATTTATCTCGAGATTTTCTATCATCTCTATTGATTCATCAAAATGAAATCATTAAAAGTTCCTTTTAAAGTGAATAGTGAATAGTGAATAACTATTCACTTCGAATTACGCGAGCAATCCTGCACCATTCATCGGGGTGCTTCTGTCAGCGGCATAGATTCGTTCACCATTTTTTACATCATATTTCCATATGGGAGCATTGGCTTTAAAATCTTCTACAAACTCATCTATGAGTTCCAATGCTACTCTACGTTTAGGAGAAAATACCGCAGAAACATACGAAGACGTATGCACAGGTACATCACCTATCGAGTGCGCCATCTTTACTACAGCACCTAGGGCTTGTGCCTTTTTCTGCCATGCGTCAAACCATGCTTTCAGTACAGGTTCATAGATGTCAAAACTCAATGCGTCTATACCATCTTCTGCACGTATGGTTCCCACAAAAGGAATGTACGCACCATAATTTGAATCGGCTTCTTCATCTAACCATCTGCCAAATATCTCTTTGGTATCAAGTGGACCGTTATAAAGTTCCAAACTATCCTCCGCACACAGGAGGCAAGATAGAGACTCTATCCCCCTCTTTCAGTGCAGTATTGAGATCGTTTACCATGGTGTCATTGAGTGCTACAGCACATTTGTCTAGCCACTGTGTAAGTGTACTGTCTTCTTTTAACTTTGCTGATACTTCTGCAAGGCTTGAGGCTTCCATTTCTAAAGGTGCTTTCCCGATGGGACCTAAAAATTCTACTTTTATCATGAGAAAAATCTCCTATCATTATGTGGGAGATTATAAATGTTGTTTGGTATAATCATGCTTAAAAAGGGGGTAGGTATGTTATTTGGTTCGATCTCTTACCTTAACCTTTTACCTTTTCAAGTCTTTCTGAAACGTCACCATCTCTAGTAATGCTTTTAAAATGTTTTTAAACTATAAACAAGCTGTTCCTTCTACCATTAACAAAGCCCTAAAAAGAAGAGCCATCAATGCTGCCTTCATCTCTTCTGTCGCATCACGTAAGACGAATGCACTGACTTAGGCATTATCGCATATAAAAAAGTCTACTCTGTTTTGCTCTTAGAAGGAGAAAACAAACCTGACCCAGCCTCTGCGACTTCTAACCAATTGGCGCAAGTGTCTTAAACTTACAAGGCAAAGTCCTCATAGGAGATGCTGCACTTCAAGTATTATTTGGATGGAGGAGAAGGCATAGACTTGGCAGAAGCATGGTATGAAAAAACAGGACTTACCTTTTGTCTTTGCCAGACTCTGTTACAACCAACATGAAAAACAAGTACAAAAACTCGCAGCTACTTTTGCACAGACAAAAAGTAAAGATACCGCAGTACATTTTAAAAAAAGAAGCCAAAAAAAGAGGCATTACCCCTAAGCAACTGACTTGGTATTTGGAATATATCTATTATAAAATGGACTGGAAGGCCAAGCGGTCTTTGAAGTTGTTTTTGAAAGAGAGTAAAAAGGTTAAACCTTTTACTCTATCGTAGCCATCGCTTTCTCAATACGTAAAATCGTCTCATCCACACCCAAAATAGCCATAATCTCATCAAGTCCTGAACCTGTCATGCTACCTAGGAGTGCTACACGTAAAGGCATACCAATTTTTCCGAAACCTATCTCTTTTGTCTGCTACAATCTTTTCCATCACTTCATGGTAATCACAAGGAAGGTGCAAGGTTTTATCCCAATTTTGTAACATGTTAGTGAAATCACCTAACACTTCTTTTGCATCACCTTTAAATGCTTTTTTTGAAGACTTTTCATCATAGTCACTTGGGGTAGTGAAAATGAGGTTGATCTGTTCTGCGAGTTCAACAAGCGTTTTACCTCTTTCTTTTGTCGCATCAAGAAGTAACTCAAGCTTATCATGTTCTTCTATCTCTACGCCAAAATCTTTTAGCATCGTTGCCAGTTTCGCATTTGGCATATTTTTGATGTAGTGAGAATTGAGCCATAAAAGTTTGTCTAGGTTATAATTAGAAGATGACTTATTGATGTTATTCGGGTCAAAAAGGGTTATCATTTCTTGCAATGAAAATATCTCCTGATCACCATGACTCCACCCTAAACGTACAAGAAAATTTAAAAGTGCTTCTGGTAAATACCCCATGCTCTTATAGTCCATGACATCGGTTGCACCATCACGTTTAGAGAGTTTTTTACCCTGTTCATTGTTTATCATCGCTACATGATAGAAGTTTGGTAACTTAAACCCCAGTGCCTTATAGACTACAATCTGCTTAGGAGTGTTATAGAGATGGTCGTCTCCACGTATCACTTCCGTACACCCCATAAGCGCATCATCTATGGCTACGACAAAGTTATACGTCGGCGCACCATCTGCACGGGCGATGACAAAATCATCTACTTCTGTTGCAGCAATGTTCATCTCACCTTTGACACCATCTATAAAAGAGATAGTACCTTCTTGCGGTGCTTTAATACGGATAACCGGTTCTACCCCTTCTGGAGGTGTACCTGAAAAGTCACGATAACGCCCATCATAACGCGTACGCTCTTTTTTTGCCATCTGTTCTTCACGAAGTGCAGCAAGTTCCTCTTTGGACATATAACATTTATATGCCTTACCCTCTTCGAGTAATTGTTCTATATATTTTTTATAAAGATCAAAACGTTTAGACTGATACACCACTTCACCATCATGACTCATCCCTACCCATTCAAATGCTTTAAGTATGGCATCTTTGGCTTCTTCTGAGTTACGTGCCATGTCTGTATCTTCTATACGAAGTAAAAATTTCCCATCATTGTGTTGAGCTGTAAGCCAAGAAAAAAGTGCGGTTCTAAGTCCACCGATGTGTAGATAACCTGTAGGAGAAGGTGCAAAACGCGTAACTGTCATAATAGTGCCTTGAATGTTAATTATTGGCATTGTAGCAAAAATGTGGTTAAGGAGGATTTGTTTCTTTAAGGTTAGAAGATAATAGTGGTATCTGGTAATTGTGAGAAAAGGATACACCACCTAAGAGGTGGTGCTTGATGATTACAACGACTAGAGCTGTCTCGAGCAGAACAGTATTTTCTAGTTCTTCTTTTCAGCCTTTGTTTTTTTCTTTTTTGTTTTCTTTACTTTAGTTTTTTTCTCTTTTGTCTTTTTAGCTTTTGTTTTTAACTCTTTTTTCTTCTCATCAGAAGATTTGATTATACGAGTCTTTTTCTCTTTTGTCTCAGAAGTTTTTTTCTTAGCTTTTTTTTCTGCTGTAGAATTCTTCTGTGCTTTTTCTTTCACCATATCTTTCTTTTTAGCTGTTGTTGTTTTTTTGACTTTCTTTACATCAGAAGCAGACTTCACATTATTTTTCACATTTGCAGCTGTTTGAGCGCCGATACCCTCAACTCTTTCAAAATCTTCAAATGATTTAAACTTACCTTTTCTTCTCTCTTTGATGATGGCATCTGCCTTTGCATCTCCGATACCATTGATTTCCATAAGTTCCGTTTTAGAAGCACTGTTCAACTGTGTTAAACTCATCGCAAATAATGCGGGGGTAGCGCATACCATCAATCCAATTATCATTTTTTTCAACATTCTTTTTCCTTTAAGATTATATTTTTAAATTATAGTTTTCTATAACAAAAATATTATATCAAATTTTTTCTTGTAAATTCAGGCACAATTTTTTGCAGTGCCTCTACCTTATTTGTAGCATCCGATAATACTTCGATATCGTGATTTAATTGTGTGATATCATACTTTGTGGGAGTTGCGATGAAAATAGAACTGTATTTTGTCTCCTGCTCACTCTCATCAAGCAGTAATTCTTCATAGAGCTTCTCACCTGGACGTAACCCTGTAAATGTGACCTCAACCTCATCTTCTCTACCATACAAACGAATCATCTGATTTGCCAAATCTATGATTTTGATGGGTTCACCCATATCCAACACAAAAAGTTCTCCTCCTTTTGCTATGGCTGCTGTTTGCAACACAAGCTGACACGCTTCGGGGATAAGCATAAAGTAACGGGTGATGTCAGGATGTGTGACCGTCACAGGACCACCTTTCTCTATCTGTTGTTTAAACTTTGGGATGACTGATCCGCTAGAACCCAGTACATTACCAAAACGCACAGCTACTATCTCTGTATGGTGACTCTCTACATTTGAGGCATATAGTTCTGTCACTCTTTTTGTCGCTCCCATGACATTGGTCGGTCGCACTGCTTTGTCTGTTGAGATGACAACAAGCTTTTCTACTTCATGTTCTATGCTTATATCTATGACATTTTTGCTGCCAAGCACATTGTTCTTCACTGCCATATCTTGGTTATTTTCACAAATTGGCACATGCTTGTAGGCTGCAGCATGTATGACTATCTGTGGACGGACTTCTTCAAAAACCTTCGTCAACATAGGTTTATCTATCACAGATAAAAGTCTTAGGTCTGCCCCTGAAAGTTGTTCCCCTATCTGGTATAAGTTAAACTCACTACTGTCCACTAAAGTTAAGCCAGATGCTCCAAACTTTTCACACTGTTTGGCTATCTCAGAGCCTATACTCCCCCCTGCTCCGGTAATAAGAACTTTTTTTCCTTTAATAAATGCTTCTACCGTTTTTAGATCAAGGTCTTTTGGATGTCGTGCTAAAAGGTCTTCTATGGACAAGTCTTCGAGCTTCTCATCCCGTGACCCCAGTATCTTTACCTTTTTTATCTCATTGACACCGTAAAAGCTCAGTCTGTCTGCGATATTTTTTAGTTCGTCTGGCGGTATCTCTTCTGTGAGTATCACGCTTACGATGTTCTTTTTCGATACCACTTCTTCGAGCGATACCTGGTCATAAATCTTGATATTGTTGATATACGCATCTTTGGTTTCTATGTCATCTTTAGTTGAGATGATAGCCACGGGATAATAATCTATCTCCCCTTTTAATGCACTTTGTATGATGGTACCTGTTTTACTGTTGACCCCGATGATAAGTGTGGGCTTTTCTGTTCTGGCATGAATGCTTTCGCTTATCATTCTTCTACTAATACGTAGTGATCCTATAAAGATCAGTGATAAGAAGAAATCTATCGCTACTACAGAACGAGGAAAAGGTAAAAAATAGTCTCGAAACAATAAATAAATCAGTAGAAAACTGACATAAGCAAATACATGTGCTTTGACGATATTTTTTGCATCAATAAAAGAAAAAAAACGCCAAACAATAAAGTAATTTTTGAATAGGTACAAAAAAAGAACTTTTAGCGAAGTCAGTACAAGAAACGTTCTCCAAAGGGAGTCCAAAAAGGCCTCAGGTATGTGAAAGTTAAATCGTAATGCATAAGCTAAATAGAGTGTAGCCAACGAGAGGATCATATCTAAAATGATAAAAAAGAACATACGTTTTGAAGCAGTAGGTCTCAATAGACGTTTCACACCAGTACCTTTTTAATGATGTTACAGACACGCACAACAGATTCATCACTCATGCTTGAACCACTAGGAAGACACAGTCCTCGCTCAAACAGTCTTTGGCTTGTACCGTCTTCTACCACTAACGCATCTTTAAAAAGTGGTTGTAGATGCATAGGCTTCCATAGCGGTCGGCTTTCTATGTTTTCTTTTTCCAATGCCTCTATGAGGGCTAAAGGATTTGTTTTTTCAAAAGTCAGTGTGCTCAGCCAACGTGTACCCCTACTATGCGTGATCTCAGGCATAAATGATATTTCTTTGATCTGAGACAACTCCTTTTGATACAGCGAAAATATCTCTCTGCGTCTCTCTACTCTTTGAGCTAACACTTCCATCTGTGCCACACCAATAGCAGCTAGGACATTGGACATCCTGTAGTTATAGCCAAACTCTTTATGTTCATAATGCAAAATTGGTGCTTCAAATAGGAAGTCTTCTTTAGCCTGAGTGGAAAGAAATTTTGCTTTTTCAATCCATGCTTTGTTTTCACTCACCAACATTCCCCCACCTGAGGTAGTCAGTATCTTGTTCCCGTTAAAACTATACACACCCATATCTCCAAGTGTTCCACTTTGTTGACTTCCATAACTGGCACCTAAAGACTCTGCGGCATCTTCTATGACATAAATGCCTTCTTTTTTACACAGGGCTATAATCTCATCGAGTTTACACAACTGTCCATAAAGATGGGTCAATATGAGTGCTTTAGGTTTTTTAGGTGCAGTTTTGATGGCTTTTCTCAGAAGTTCAGGAGAAATGTTCCAACTCTCGTCGCTGTCTACAAAAAGTGGATTTGCCCCTTGATACAGTATGGCAGACACGGACCCTATAAAGGTAAAACTAGAAGCCAACACATAATCATCTTTCCCTACACCAAGGATACGAAGTGCCAAGTGCAACCCTGCGGTTGCGGAGGAAAGTGCCAAACTATATTTCGCACCCGTATAGTCACGTATACTCTCCTCAAAACGATTGACAAAAGCACCCAAAGGTGCGATATAGTTGCTTTCAAATACTTCAGCGATGTACTGCTGCTCTTTGCCACTCATATGCGGAGGAGAGAGGAAGATTCTATCGTTCATGTTTATCCTAAAATCGTTTTGATAATGTAACCTATGTCTTTTTTAAATGACCAGTTCTGTACATATATTTTATTGAGTTTTACTTTATCTTTCCAAATGACATTTTTATTGTAACTTTCAGGATCACTTTGTTTGGCTAACAGTGCTTCTTCCTCTTTGTACTTTAAGGATGCGGGGCCTGTGATACCTGGACGAATACTCAAGATAATCCTGTCTTCGCCCTGCAACATATCTGCAAAGCCAGCTACATCCGGACGAGGACCTACAAAACTCATGGTTCCCCACAAAACATTAAACAGTTGAGGGAGTTCATCTATTTTTGTTTTACGAAAAAACATTCCACTTTTTGTAATGCGGCTATCATCACTTGTTGTGACACTTGTATGGATGCCTTGTATCTTCTTCATCGTTTTTATCTTAAAGACCAAAAAAGGGTTCCCCTCTTGCCCTATGCGTTCTTGCATAAAAAGTCCATTACTTTTTGTCTCTAGTGAAGCTACCACCCAAGCCAGTAACATAAGCCACCAAGTTAAACATATACCACCCACAGAAAGGACTATGTCAAAAAGACGCTTTTGTATTTTATCCGTGGTACTTAACATTTACTTTTTGAGTTTATAGATTTTACTATAGGCTGATGATACAACCAATTCAAATAAATTTTTATCGTACTTACCCAACATAAACATTTGTACATACATAGAATTAAACGTCTCTATGTCCATCACAATGATCTGTCCATAACTTTTCATATAAACCACCGCATACTCACCATCAGCATGATAAAGTTGCGACTGTAGCTGGGTTTCTCCTTCTTTTGTATTTTGTGTAATGATAAAGTATTTTACGTCTTTACTGCTACCGCCTATGGTCAATGTACCTTTTTTCGCATCAAAATCAATGCCATTATGCAATTCAAGCACACCATCTTTCTGGCTTTTGATGCTTGTAGGATAAAATGCCATTCTTCTCTCTTCTTTCCCCGTCAGCAAATCTAAGTTTCCAAACACGGAGACCGTTGGGAAAATTCTTAACATTCTATAGGGCAAGTACAGGTAGATATCTCTTGTCTTTTTCGGGAGTGCATAGGTTCCATTTTCTAACTCTGCGAGTAAAAAATTGGGGTCTAGCTGAGTACCTTCTTTTTTAGCAAATAGCACATTTGCCGCAATAGAATAGTTCGAATCCACATACGTCTCTACTGCCAAACGGCTTAGGTTTGCCGCCAACTCAGAAGAGGTGGTTTGCATGATCTTGGAGATGATAAAGTTATCATTATTATGTTTTCCTCCATCTATGAGGGTAGAGGTTTCTGAGTAGTACCAAATAGGATATCCATAATCCCACCAAGACAAAGTATAGTCTTTTGGGTCAGCTATCTCATTGAGTTTCACCAAATCTTCTACTTCAGCTTTGTTGAGTACGGTAGGTACTTTATATCCTATGATATGCGTGATATTTGGGTAGATCATGGCAGCGGTAGCTAACACTATAAATAGATACTTTAATTTTCTATCTTTAAAAAAATCACCCAACACAAAGAAAAGATAAATGGCTCCCATGGCCGCCATAGGTACAGCATACACGGTAAACCGAAGTCCTCCAAAAAGAGCAAAGGCTCCGATGCCCATAAGCGGCAGTGCCAAAATAAATGCTCTGTGTTTTACTATCAGGATGATGTACCCTATAAAGGCAATGAATACCCCTATCTCTGAACCAGAGATACGGTTAGCAAACATTGAAAAAGGTATCTGACCTGCTTCTCGTACAGTTTGTACAACCGAGTAAAAGTGGAGTCCACTTTCATTTGTACCGGTAGAGATATAGTTTGCTATTTTTCCCATAATGAGACCAAAGACATTTCCAAAAAATAAAAATAACACAAATAACACTGCAGAAAGTATCACCAGTTTTTTCTGTTCTAAAGTGAATCTGTTTAATACAATATATAATCCAATCAAAATGACAATTTTTACAATATACTCAAAAGGAGATATAAAAGGGAGAGGCAGAAGTGATACAAAAACAAGTATAAGAGAATGATACGTTGTATTGTCATAACGATGAGAGTAAACCATATAGAGTGCATACATAATCCCCATAGCATACACTACAGAAAGTCCAGCATCATACAAAAATGGATAAATGGCTATAGAAATGGCTGCATACAGTGCAGATCTAAGATTGAAATCCATCGTACTTTTCATTAAGAAAAATAAGATGAACATTGGTGCCATCGCTGAGAACATATCTGTATCATAATAGCCTATCATAGTACGGTTATAATAACTCCATGCGATAGATCCCAACAGTGCAGCAAAAAAGCCCCAAAGCGATTGCTTGTACAGTCTTGCTATCAAGATCATAGGTATTACTACCAAAGAAGAAACAACCGCGGGCATATAAAGAATGACTGTCTCCAAAGAAAAAGGTGTGATCTTTACCAACAGTGTGGTAAAAATATAACCCCATAGTCCCACATACCAAACACCCTTGGGTTGGTTTGATGTAAACCCAAAAGCTCTTGTTGTGCCCCTGCAGCAAAGAAGTACCCATCATTGGTGTTGATCATGAGCTTCACCATTCCACAAAAAGGTTGGATTGTCTTGAAACTGATACACCCAAATCATACGAATAGCAAAAGAAAAAACATATGCTATGAGCATAAGCCCTAACATTTGTCCTGTGGTTACTTGATTTAAAGAAGATTTATTTTGACTCACTTTTCACCTTTGATATACTTATTTATGACTGAAACAATTCCCATAAGTGATCCTAACCCATAAGAGAAATGCAGGGTTAAAAAACTTATGATGAGATAGGCTATGCTATTGGAACTGTTTTTCAGTCTAATG
This sequence comes from Sulfurovaceae bacterium, assembly GCA_963698695.1. Classification (GTDB taxonomy): domain Bacteria; phylum Campylobacterota; class Campylobacteria; order Campylobacterales; family Sulfurovaceae; genus Sulfurovum. The sequence continues at coordinate 458,837 of CAVORT010000003.1, forward strand.
CTTATGATTATAACCAAAGAGAGATAACTACTTAATGATAAAAGGGCTATCCATATCATTTTAGGAAAAATGAAAAAGAGTGCCGCTGGTACTATGAGAGAGAGAACAAATAGCAAAGGGATAAAGTGCCTCAGACTCAATGAGTAAAGTGTTTTGGTATGGTATGCTGTAAGGATATTCCAAAAACCGTTCTGGTATTGGTTTTTAGCCAGAGGGATAAACGCTTCTCTTGCAAAATAGGTACAACCCACCTCAGGGATAAGATAAATTTTACCACCTGCATTGAGGATGCGCTTATTGAGTTCTATGTCTTGGTTTCTTATCAGTTTTTCATCAAACAGTCCATACCTGTCAAATGTACTTTTTCTGTAACAGCCAAAGGCTACAGTATCTACTGCTGTCACCTCATCACACCCTGTTCTAAAGAGGGCATTTCCTACGCCAAACTTATGCATCAACACCGCTTTGATCGAAGAAGATTTTGTGTTTTTATTTTTTACATCCGTAAGAAGCACTCCTCCTACACAATCCGCACCTAAATGTTGTATATTTTCTACCAGTTTTGTAAAATAGTTTGCTTCATAGACTGCATGCGCAGAAAGGATAAACACATACTCTCCTTTACTTGCCCGTACTCCTAGATTCATACCAATGGGCGTATGTCTTTGTACATTTTCAATCGTGTGAATAAAGGGATATTTACTATGATACTCTTGCACTATGTTCTAGTACTATCCTCACTCAATCCATCTACAACAAAAATTTCCATCTTCTCATTTGTATAGTCTGATGATAGTATAGACTCAAGACATGACGAGATATATTTTTCTTCATTCAAAGTAGGAATGATGATAGATATAAGTGGGGTATTAGGCATGGTCTTCATCTAATACTTTTGCAGGTACTCCTGCTGCTTTCATGTGGGCAGGAATGTTTGTATTGACTAAACTTCCTGCTCCTATGATGCTCTTTTCTCCGATGGTTATGCCGTCTTTCCCAGAGAGGATGTTACACCGCATCCCAAGGTATGCTCCTTGTTTTATATGTATCATCGTATGTCCTTGGTCTTTACCGTGACACGCAAAGTAGCACCCATAAGAGATAGTCACATTGTCTTCTATGACCGTTTTATCTATAGCCACATCATCCATATAACACTTCATCCCTATAAATACATTTTTGCCTATATTAAATCCTATCATGCGATACATGATACCCGTAAATTTGTAAATGGGACATTGGGAATAATCACTACATTCATATATTTTCTTATAGGTTTCCATACCATTTCAATAAAGAATATTTTGCATAATATGGTGGTTCTTTTTTAAGTATTTTTTTATAAAACTTTTCAACTATATACATTAGACAATCCCCTCATATACTTCAAATAATTTCTTCTCTTCCATACCCCAGTTATAACGTTCCAACACTGCTTTCTTTCCATGCTCTCCCATCGTATGTGCCTCGTCATCATGTGAAGCAAGATACTCTATGGCATTGCCTATGGCTTGTGCATCAAGAGGGTCTACACACAGCCCACATTTTTCTTTGTCTATGATGTCTTTTAATATCTGAAAATTTGAAGCAATGACAGGAATACCGGCTAACATATATTCGAACATTTTAACAGGTAAAGCATCTATGTAGTTGATGGTTGGGTGTAAAGTGACTAACCCTATCTTGCTCTCTTCGAGCAATGCTTTGACCCCTGTCCTGTCAAGTTTACCTACAAAGTTCACTCTGTTCCAGTTTTCATTTGATTTTAGCTCATCAAAGAAGGTACTTTCATATGTCATCCCCGCCAGTTTAAACGATGTATCTGGGTTCACATATGCCATAGCTTGCACATTTTCAAGATTACCTCTTATCTTCGCTATGACCCCTACATAACAAACCTGATTTTTACGTGCATCCCATCTCATATCATTCGACAACTCTTTGATAATAGGATAATTGTTTACATCTACACTCTGGGTAAATACTAAAAATTTATCTCGTATGTATGGGGTTGCTGCGATGACATGATCAAACTTTTTACACGCATACTTTTCAGATAGACCTACTAAATGTGAAAGAGGTTTCTTCACTATAGCAGGTAGATACGGCTTTGCCAAAAGTTGCATAGGCAAGTCTTCATGCGCATCAAAGATGACTTTTTTACCCATCTTTTTCAGTTTTAATCCTATGGGCATCAGTACTGGATCATGAAAATGATAGATGTCACTATCTAATGCTATGGCTTTGGCTAACACTTTTTTGGTCGTCTTAAAGATACGGTTTCCCCGGCCCTCCATTTTACCTATATCAAAAAACTTGTAACCCCACCTTTCACTTCATCCCCAAGCCCATCAGCCACTACCAAACTTACTTCATAGTTTTCTATCTTTGCAAGAGAACTACACTCCTTGATGAATATTCTTGTGTCGTATCTTGGGTGAGCGGAGGTAAGATGGGTGATTTTAATCATTTACATACCTCATCATAGATTTTTATATAGCGGTTTTTATTATACTCTTTTGAAAAGGTGATACTTAACTTTCCCTCTAGTTTTTTCAAGGTATGCAGTCTCTATCTGCAAGTATTTTTCAAAATGTATATTTTCTAAATCTTTTTCTATGAAACCGTTTTTTCCATCTTCTATCAATTCCAAGTTTGCCTCCAGGTTAGAAACAAAAGGTACGCAGCCACAGAGTATGGATTCAACCAAACTAATAGAGACTGAGTCGCTTTGAGGGATAGAAATATATATTTTGGATTGACAATAATAATTATGGTTTTCTTCTTGACTCAAAAAGCCCACAAAGTGAACATATGCCTCTAACCCCAACTTACTTACCAACGCTTTTAAATTGTCTGTTTCACTTCCACTTCCTGCAATCACCAATTTCCACTCATCATAAGAGCTTACAAACTTAGAAAAAGAAAGAATCACTTTATCTATGTTGTATAAATCCTTATGCAGTCTATTAGAATAGATGATATTTTCTTTGCCACTGTTAGTACACACCTGCATATTGATACCAAAATTAATATTGTGTAACATAAGTTTTTGACTTACTAACTTTTGGGCACTGTTTAAAACATGGTCTGAATCTGCAGTAACCACTTGCACATGGGTCAATACATACTGCACCATTTTCTTCAACAAAAAATTTTTATGAGGGTTAAGCAGTATGTCACTTCCCCATGCTGTTAAAAGTAAGGGGATGCCTTGGTTCTTTAATGCTAGTGTAGTGAGAAATGCATAAGTGTTTGCTTGTTGTATATGCACAACAGAAGGTTCAAATTCACTCACTATCTTTCTTATCTTCCCCATTGTACCAAACGATTGTACTCCAAGTGAAAAGTCCAACGCTATAGAAGCTACATCTGTCTCTTCATTTACTTTATTTGTAAGGAGTAAGACTTCATCAAAATTTTCTTTGACAAGCTCTATAAAATGATAGACATGGATTGAGTCACTCCCAACCACTAAAAGTTTTCTACTCATCACCAAGTGCCTTTATCATCTTAGCAGGATTACCACCATATAAAAAACCACTTTTCAGTGCTCCTTTTACCGTAGAGTTTGCCGCAATAACCACATTATCTTCGATTACTGTATTGGGAAGAATGACACAATGTGATCCTATAAAAACATTATGGCCCACTGCAACATCACCCTTTGCATAGCTGTCTTTAAACAAGATTTCTTTATCTTTTGGAATGCTATTTGTACTACAAAATATAGCACAGAATGGACCTATGGCTACATTATCTCCTATAGTTAAATTTTGTTTATCCATTAAAATGTATCCATATGGTGCTATATGTGAAAACTCCCCTATATTTAACTTTCCTTCTTGATGTTTGTAAATAGTGATATGTTTATAAAGTATACTTTTTTCTCCTAGAGAGATATTATTTTTTTGTTCAATTTCACATCGGTAATCTATACTTGCACCTTTTTTTAATTGTACTGTAATAAAAAACGCATTTAAAAAGAATCTATGTAATATATTAAAAAGTTTTTTTAATATTCTCATTTTGAGTTCTCCAAATTATTATATAACTTCATGATATCGCTTTAATCCATTTAACATCCAATTTAAATTATATATTAAAACCATAGAATTACTTATGGTAAATAACCCTAATGCTATATATACATCATCAAAAAATATTCCTATTGTTATGCTCGTAATCAATAATAAAACCTGAATGATACTCACGATAAATGCTTTTTTTTGTTGCTGAATGAGACTTGGGATAAATGATACGGTAGAGACACTTATATTTAGCAATAACCATAAAGACAAAATCTGCGTATACACCCCCGCTTCTCTCCACTCTTCACCAAAAATAAAGGCAAATATATCTGGTGCAAAAACAACAATAATCAAAAAAGGAATCATTATTTTTTTAAACAGTGACTTGAGTAGTCTCACCGTAAATCCATACGCATCCCCCTTAGCATGATAGAGTTGTGTGACTTTTTGGTTATAAACTTTTGCACTTGCCCCTGCCAATATCATCATGGGTGCAAAAACAATTCTTGTGCTTAACGCATAGAGACCCACCACTCCCAAACCAAAAAATGGAGTGAACATATAGACCGGGATATAAGAAGAAAACGTATTGAGCATGGCATGCGGTGCTTGGTATTTAGGGAAATCTTTATAACGTTTTGCCAAAGCAATCATTTTTACTTTACTTACCTGTAGAGAGTAGTTCTTTATCTTTAACAATATTTTTCAATAACTGTATATTGGCAAAGAGTGATGAGATAATTTGCCCACTTATCAATCCACTAGCCCCTGTTTTAAAAAACCCTACCGTAAGTTGTACCATTGCTAATACTATGGACTTTACGATGGTAGCACTTGCTATGTCTTTATAGTTTTTCTGTCTATTGTTATAGTAACTAAGAAGGTTAAATAACCCTATAAAAAAGAATGCCACAGGTACAAAGTAAAGCCATATCGATCTCATCACTGTTCAATATATCTAGTAAATAGCTATGAAATACAAGTATGACAAAAAAAAGAGACCCTGTTAAAAAAGTATGATCATCATACCCAAAGCAAAGAGATTAATGGCATCTTCCTCTTTCCGAGGAAGCATCAGGTCGATTCATCTGGCACTCGCAACCACAGAAAACACACCAAGTATTGCCAAAAACAAAGCAAAAACCCCAAAATCCTCAGGCGTATAAATCCTAGTGAGTATAGGACTAATCGCTATGGGGATAGCCTGAGCTATGGTTGTAACTGTCATCAAGGTTAATACATTACGAGAAAATTCTGACTTAGGTTTAATCATAGCTTGCTACAAATATACGCTATTTCTTCATCACTCACATATGGATTCATAGGCAAAGACATAATCTCATCTGAAACCAATTCAGCTATAGGAAAGTCTCCTTTGTACCCAAATACAAAAAAGCTTCTTGGAGATGTAAAGGCATGGGATAGTGTACTGCCGTCGGTATACCTTGTTCTTTTAGTTGTGCTTGCAGAGTATCACGATGTTGTACGCGTACTGAATATTGTGCCCAGGCGGAAGTAACCTCATTTTCAACAAAAGGCAAAACTATGTATTTGCCCTCTAAAGCTTTAGTATATTTCTTTGCTCATTCTTACGAAGCGCTAAATCTTTTCCATAGTACTTAAGTTTCACATTGAGTACTGTTGCTTGTAATGTATCCATTCTTCCACCCATACCGATATACTGATGATGGTATCTTTTAGATTGTCCATGTAATCCTCAGAGATTTTATTTTCTCTGCCAGTGCATCATCATTGGTAAACACTGCACCCCCATCTCCAAAACAGCCAAGTGGCTTTGCAGGGAAAAAAGAGGTGGTGGAGATGTCACCTAAATTGCTGTCTGTTTTGCCTTTGTACCTACTCCCAAAACTCTGCGCCCCGTCTATGATGATTTTGAGATTATGTTTGTCTGCTATGGCTTGTATGGCATCCATATCTACTGGTTGCCCGTAAAGGCTTACTGGCATGATAGCTTTTGTTTTAGGAGTAGGTGATCCTTCTTCTATTTTCGAAGGGTCTATGTTGTATGTTTTTTCATCTATCTCTACAAATACCGGTTTTACTTTTAAAAAGGCTATGGTCTCCGCTGTAGCGATGAATGTAAAGGGGGTAGTGATGATCTCATCATCAGGTTCTATGCCCAATGCCATCATGGCAAGAAGAAGCGCATCCGTACCATTGGAACAAGTGATGGCATGTTTGGCTCCAGTGAAGTCTTGTAAAGCAACTTCTAACTCACCCACTTCATTACCCATGATATAATTAGACTTATCTAGTACAGTGTGTATCGCGCCATCTATCTCTGTTTTATAGAGTTGGTATTGGTATTGTAAATTTGCGAAGTCTATTTTCATTTCAACATTACCTCCAAATCATCCCCTACTATCATATACTTGGCAAATTTATCTTCTGCTCTATTATTATCATCAAATTCCAAAGTATCCCCAGAGATGCCTACCCACCCTATCTGCTTAGCTGGTACTCCGACCATAAGCGCATAAGACTTCACATCTTTGTTGATGACTGCCCCTGAACCTATGAGTGCATACTCTCCTATGGTAACCCCACAGATGATAGTCGCATTCGCACCTACTGACACCTTTTCTTAAAAGCGTCTTTTTAAACTCGTCTTTCTTTGTATGAATGCTCGGGGATTAATGA
>CAVORT010000004.1:0-386186 GCA_963698695.1 Sulfurovaceae bacterium
GATCGATATTAATGATTTTCTTCTTGATGAACTTCCAGTCAGAAAAAAAGTTGAAACAAAAAAAGTGGATCAAAGTGATTTTGATGCCTTGCTCAATATTGACTTTGATAATGTACTGACTGACAACATTGAAATGGATGTTGCCCACACTTCAAAAGATACATTCTTTGACTCCCCAAAAGAAAAGAACAAGCAAGCCATAGATACTTCTCAACATACCTAAAGATACTTTTTTTGATACCGCCAAGAGACCATAAAAGAAGAATCTATAGCGCAAGAGACTCCAAAAGAAGAAACGATTGTAGAAGAGAAAGAAACATTCATACAAACAGAGGTGCCTTCCAAAGAAGAACCTCTCAAAGAATTAAAACCTGCTGTCAAATCAGAAGAAGAAACACGTTCAATCAACTATAAAGCCATTCCCTACATTTCACAAAAACTTCATTAGTATGAAAAAACAATATCCACCTATAGAAAGAACCTATGAAAAATTTGATTCTGTCGAAAACCTGTTAAAAAAGATCATCTCAAGAAGGATATAATGAAGTAGAGATAGAAGAAACGCTCGACTTATATCGAAAAACTTAACTGAAGAGAGTAAAGAATATTGAAGCAGCACAATCTGTTGCTTGTCTGTGCTGCGACAGAATCAAAATTTGCACAGTTCATGTTAGCCAGAGAACTATATAAGGGTACTTTACTCACAAAAAATATACCTGAAGCATTTACACAAATGCACAGTTTAGCACTGGAAGACTATCCTGAAGCACTTTGTGATTTAGCACAATTTTATGAACATGGTATTGGTACTAGGAAAAGACAATAAGAAGGCAGAAGAATTCTACAAAGAAGCGATGGACTTCGGCATCAAAAGAGCAGAAAAACATTATACGCGTTTAAATAAACAAAACCGTGGTTTTTTTAAACGGTTAAACTTATTTCAGTACCCTTTTTATACCTTCATACGCAACATCTATCATCTTATCTATCTCTTCATAAGAGATAATATAAGGGGGCATAAAATAGATCACATGTCCCAATGGTCTAAGTAATACACCTTGCGTTAAAGCATACTCATAGATTTTCAATCCTATACGTTCACTGGCTGCATACCCTTCTAGTTCTATAGCGGTGACCATACCCTGTTGTCTTATCTCTTTAACATTGGATAAAACAGAAAACTTTTCCAGTTTCTTTTATGATGTATAGTGCTTTTCTTTTCATTTTCACCTAAAATATCATTTTGTTCAAATATCTCTAAGGTTGCCAATGCAGCAGCACATGCTAAAGGATTTCCTGTATAACTGTGTGAGAGTGTAAAAAGGCTTTATGTTCATTATAGTCACAATAAAAAGCGTTGATAAACATCATTGGTTGTCATGACAACAGAAAGCGGTAAATACCCTCCCGTTAAACCTTTGGAAAGTGTCATAAAATCAGGAGATATATCTGCATGTTCACAGGCAAACATCTTCCCTGTACGTCCAAACCCCGTCATAATTTCATCTGCGATAAGATGCACATCATATTTCTGTGTCAACACTCTTGCACCTGCAAGATAACCAGGGTGATACATATGCATCCCTCCTGCTCCCTGAATAAGCGGTTCAAGAATCAATGCAGCTATCTCATCTGCTTTCTCTTTCAAAACTTCTCTAAAGCAGCCAATGCTTCATTGGCAGCATCAATACTCTGATCTTTAGGTACAGGTACTTGCATATTTGCTATAAGCAGTGGTTCATACGTCTCTTTATAAAGAGACACATCTCCTACACTCAGTGCACCTATGGTCTCACCATGATAAGAGTTTGTCAATGAGAGAAAAAGAGGCTTTACGTTTTCCTTTGTTTAGATGATAATGATAACTCATTTTTAATGCTGCTTCTACGGCAGAAGAACCGTTGTCAACATAAAAAACTTTTGCCAGATCTTTAGGCGTAATATTGACAAGTTTATGGGCAAGTTCTATAGCAGGTTCATGTGTGAATCCTGCTAAAAGTACATGTTCCAGTGTGTCAAGTTGTGCTTTGATTTTATTGTTTATACTTTCATTGGCATGCCCAAAAAGGTTCACCCACCAGGAACTGACTGCATCGATATAATGATTGCCTTCAAAATCATAAAGATAGACACCTTTTCCTGATTTGACAGGTACAAGCGGCAAGTGTTTCATGATCCTTCATTTGTGTACATGGATGCCATATGACTTCCAAGTCTCGCTGCATCATTTTACGTATTTTGATTAGACATACTATTTTCACACTCCAATTCATTAGCGATAAGCTTATTTTAGGTAGAATATTGTACAAATTTTTCGATTGAAGGTAGATGAAGTATGATTAGTTGGATGCAAAAACACAATAAATATCTAGTATGGACAATATGGGTAGCAACCATCGCATTTATTGGTGCAGGTTTTGTAGGTTGGGGAAGTTACAGTTTTGGTTCCAAAGCCGGAAATGTTGCCAAAGTAGGTGATATTGAGATCAAACAAACAAAACTCAACATGGTTTACAGCAATATATACAACCAATACAATCAAGCAATGCAAGGTACACTTGATGATAAAAAAGCCAAAGAGATGGGACTGATCAAACAGGCATTTGCACAATTGGCAACACAGGCAAAGATCCTGAATTTTGCAAAAGATCTTGGTATCATCGTTTCTGATGCGGAAGTAGCACAGAGATTGCAAGCATATTCGAACATTCCAAAAAGATGGTGTTTTCAATAAAGAGATCTATGACGGTTACCTCAGAAGTCAAAGACTTAGAGCCAATGCATTTGAAGAGACACTGAGAGAAGAACTCATCCATTCAAAAAACATTTTCACTACTTGCAGTTGGCGCTTTACCACTTGAAGAAGAAGCCATTTCTGCAGCCATGAATGTGAGTGACAAATTGGCATATAAAGTATTGACAAATGATGATCTGAACTTCGTTATAGATGAGGCAAAAGTAAAAGCCTACTGGGAAATGCAAAAAGAAAACTTTTTGACAGCACAAATGTATGAACTTTCTATCGTTTGGACACAAAGTAACGAGACTGATGTAACAGAAGATGAAATAAAAGCACACTATGACACAAACAGTTTCAACTATACTGATGAAACAGGGAAACAACTTCCATTTGAAGAAGCTAAAGTATTGGCGACAAAAGATCTTAAAACTTAAGAAAACAAAAAAAGCAGCACAAAAAGCATATATTGCATTTAAAAAAGGTGAACTTGACAACAGTGAAAAAATAACACTTCCAATAGGTGATGCTAAGCTAACAGATGAAGTATGGAGTGCATTTAAAGAAAAATCTGTAGGAGATATACTCAAACCTAAAGTCGTTGCAGATACCTATGCGACTGTAAAAATAGAAAACATCGTGTCTACCAAAGGTAAAAACGTATGAAGAAGCAAAAGAAGAGGTGACTGCACTTTATGCAGATCAAGCAAAAAAAGAAGCTCTTTTGACATTAGCAGAGTCAACACTTAAAAACTTTGATCAGAACGATGCAATCGTCTCTGATTTTGTAAAATTAGAAGAAAATGTCAACCTAAATCCACTAAATAATCAAGAAAGTTTACAATTTTTACAAAAACTCTTTACATCATCCAAAGAAAAAGGTATTATTAGCGTATTGGATAAAGTTATTGTTTATAATATTTTGGAACAAAAACTGCTTCCGATGGATGTAAATCAGACAGATTTTGTAAAACAAACTGTCAACAAGCTAAAACAAAGTACATTTGAATCGAACCTGATTAAAATGTTAGATAAAAAATATCCTACAGAAGTCTATATGGGAGGGCTGACAAATTGAGTGACACAATTTTAGCTATTGATATCGGTTCTACTAAAATATGTGCTATCATCGCTGAAATAAAAGACTCCGAAGTCACGATACAAGGACACGGCATCACTAAATCCCAAGGGGTTAAAAAAGGTGCCATAACCAACATAGAACTTGCTTCAAAATCTATCAAAAAAGCTATCAATGATGCAAAACGTATTGCAGGAAGCAATATTACTTCTGCAACTGTTTCCATCTCTAATGCCTATGCAAAAAGTCTTAAGTCAACAGGTATTGTCAACATACCGCATAAAGACATCTCCATTAAAGAGATCAATCGTGTAATGCAAACTGCACTTTATAATGCGAATGTACCTAACGAATATGATGTCATCCATGTATTACCATACAACTTTAGAGTAGATGATCAGGACTTTATAGAAGATCCGTTTGGTATGAATGCAAGTCGTATGGAAGTAGATGTCAACATCATTATGACACAAAAATCAAATCTTTCAAATCTTAAAAAAGCAGTACGTTCTGCAGGTGTAGAGATTGATGGTATTGTGCTTAGCGGTTATGCTTCTGCTATTGCTACTATGGATGAAGATGAAAAAGAACTTGGTGTTGCTGTCATTGACCTTGGTGGGCAAACAAGTAACCTTGTCATTCATACAGGTAACTCTATCAGATACAATGATTTCCTGGGTGTAGGTTCAAACCACATCACCAATGACCTCTCAATGGCACTACATACACCTTTACAAATAGCAGAAAATGTCAAAGTACGTCATGGAGATCTTACAGAGACTTCAAATGAAATGATAGAACTTCCGATTATAGGTGATGAAGAGAGTCGTAATGGTGTCTCTTTGGATATCGTCCACTCTGTCATTTTCTCACGTGTAGAAGAGGCACTGATGATCTTGGCTAAATCACTGGAAAAATCTGCACTAAAAGAACAGATAGGTGCAGGTATCATTCTCACTGGTGGTATGACAAAACTTAAAGGTATAAGAGAGTTGGCACAAGCTATCTTCTCTGGTATGCCTGTAAGAGTCGCTTATCCAGATAATGTAAATGGTCTTTTTGATGAACTAAAAGATCCGGCATTCTCAACGGTAGTAGGTTTACTACTCTATAAAGCAGGTGGTCATACACAATATGAAATTGATTTCCAACAAGAGTTATTACATTCAAAAACAATGCATCGAAGAAAATCTAAGTGACATCCGTATAGGTCATACAGACGAATGATGCAGAAGATGTACAGGTCGACCAAAGGGCAAAAGAAAATAAAGAATCGAAAAAAGAAGATCAGGAAGAGTCAAACATCTCATTTGACGATTTACCGGATCTAGGTCATGAAAATAAAAATCCATTTAAAAAACTGGCCAATTGGGCAAGGCAGCTTTTTTAAAAGTATTTTTTAAACACATCAAATAAAGGGGGAAAAAATGGAAGAGTTTGAAATAGACATCGTTGAAACAAAATGTCACACAAATGGGGCAAAAATAAAAGCTATCGGCGTCGGTGGTGGTGGTGGAAACATGATCAATCACATGATAAGTGAGGGGATCAACAGTATTGATCTGATTGTTGCCAATACAGATGCACAGGCACTGGACAGTTCTTTGGCACCATTCAAAATGCAATTGGGTATCAATGCAACAAGAGGTTTGGGTGCAGGTATGATTCCAGACAAAGGTAGAGAAGCTGCACTTGAAAGCTTTGAAGACATCAAAACAATGCTTGAAGGTTCTGATATTGTATTTATCTCTGCTGGTCTTGGTGGAGGTACAGGTACAGGTGCTGCACCTATCATTGCACAAGCTGCAAAAGAAGTAGGAGCACTTACTGTTTCTATCGTAACAAGTCCTTTTAAATTTGAAGGTAGAAAAAGAACAAAACTTGCAAAAGAAGGTTTAGAAGAACTTAAAAGAGAGAGTGATTCTATTATCGTTGTACCAAATGAAAAACTTCTTTCTATTGTTGAAAAAAACCTTGGTATCAAAGAGAGTTTTAGAATGGTAGATGATATTCTTGCTCAAGCGGTTGGCGGTATCTCTAAAGTGATTCTTTCTCATGGAGAAAATGATATCAACCTTGACTTTGCCGATGTTAAAACAGTTATGAGTCATAGAGGTCTTGCACTTATGGGTGCAGGATACAGTACTGGGACCAATGCAGCCTATGATGCAGCAAAAGCAGCTATTGAGTCTCCATTACTTGACAATATCTCTATTGATGGTGCAATGGGTGTACTTGTACACTTTGACATTCACCCTGATTATCCTATCATGGAAATCGGTGAAGCTATGAATATTGTTGAAGAGAGTGCAGATGAAGATGCATCTGTTATCTTTGGTACAACAACCAATCCAAATATGGCTATTGATGAAGTAAGAATCACTATCGTTGCAACTGGTTTTGAAGATAAAAATGCTGTTCCTGAACCAACAGTAAAAAGACAAGAAACACTTTTAAGTTCGAACGCTTGTAACATCAATACACTTCGAACTGCGAACAGAATGGTTGTAGGTGGATACAATGGTGATAATGAAGATATTTTGGATGTACCTACTTTTCTAAGAAAACAAATGGACTAAATAACCTTTTTATGATTTAAAACAGAGAATACTCTTCCTTCTCTGTTTTACCCTCCTCCTACAACTTTTTTCTCTTTCTATTAATCATATTTTGCTATGATTCTCCAAAACATTTTTACGGAAACAAATATGAAACATTTAAAAAAACTTTCAACGATTGCAACAGCTACTGGTCTTGGTGCTCTTTTGGCTACTGGTGTTACAGGATGCTTTAGCAATAATCAACAACAACAAGAGCAGCAACAAAGCACAAAATGCTTTTGTCATCATAGAAGAGACTGCAGCAGGCAGATACCAGATCAAAGATGAATTTCCTGCAGAGGAAACACGTATCGTACTCAAGCAGCTTGATGGGACAGAACGTGTATTGACCAAGCTGAAATGGATGCACTTAGTCGCGGAAGAAGCAGCCAAAATTGACAATGGCACATCCAACCTCACTCAAGCACAAAATCCTCAAATGTCACAACAGGGTGGTATGGGTTTAGGAGAAGTACTTCTTATCAAGTATGGCAGGTGCAGTGATCGGCTCTTGGATAGGGTCTAAACTTTTTGGTAATCAAAACTATCAAAACAACAGAAAAGCAGGATACAAATCTCCTTCTACCTACTCAAAAAGTCAAAAAAGTTTTACGATGCTGCGAAAAAAAGAACCAGCTAAAAAAAGTGGATTTTTTGGAAATAAAAAATCTTCAAGCCGTACTGGCGGTTTCTTTGGTGGCTAAATCATGTTAAACTTACAAAAAACCACAGCACTAGACACGGACTATTTAGAATCACTCGGATTTGTCTGGCATACAGACAGTGATGAAACATCTTATATCTCTGATGAACTGGTTGTCATCTCTGAAGCTGAAGCTGAAGCCTACTATGAAGCGACCAATACACTGTATGACATGTATGTAGAAGCAGCTGAACATGTTGTAGAAAATAATCTCTTCCATGAGATAGGTATACCTTTTAACCTTGTTGATGTTATCAAAGAGTCATGGGAAAATGATGTACACTGGCATCTTTACGGACGTTTTGACTTAGCCGGTGGAATAGATGGAAAACCTATCAAACTTTTAGAGTTCAATGCAGATACACCTACTGCACTTTTTGAAACAGCTATCGTCCAGTGGGCTATGCTCAAGACAAAACGATCTTGAAGAAGAGAGCCAGTTCAATGGCACTTTATGAAGCACTTGTAGACAATTTTAAACGTCTGGTAACACTGGAAGAAGATGTTTCTACTTTTGAAGAACGTTATGATGGATGGAACTTCCTCTTTACCTCTGTCAAAGGAAATTCTGAAGAAGAAAATACTGTAAGACTCCTCCAACATATTGCTACAGAAGCAGGTTTTGAAACAGAATTTGCCTATATAGATGACATAGAGTTCTCTCCTAGAAGACGGTATCTTTTATCAAGATAAAAACTATGAACTCTGGTTTAAACTCATCCCTTGGGAAGATATTGCACTCGAAGAGTCAGACCTGGCGATGCTTCTTACAAACATCATCAAAAACCAAAAAGCCATCATCTTTAATCCTGCCTATACCCTACTTTTTCAAAGTAAAGGCTTACTAAAGATCTTATGGGACCTCTATCCTAACCACCCTCTTCTCCTTGAAAGCTCTTTTGAGCCATTAGATGGACAGAAACAGGTCAAAAAACCTGTCTTTGGTAGAGAAGGCGGCAGTGTAAGTATTTTAGATGAAACATCTCAAGATATGGAAAGTGTAGACGGTGACTATGACAATCATAAAATGGTCTACCAAGCCTATACAGAACTTAGCAACTGATACACAAGGACTATCACTATCAGGCAGGTGTATTCTATGCTTATGAAGCCTGTGGACTTGGCTTTAGAAAAGGTGGGAAGATCTTAGATAATATGTCTAAATTTGTGGGACATATTGTTAAGGGATAAGTAATCATACATCCCTTACTGTTAAATTAAACTCAATATACTTGTGGGAAAATACTCCCTCTAGCCTTTTAAAAAAGCTTTCAGCTATTACATTATCATAACATTTTCCTCTTCTACTCATACTAGCGTCATGTTGGCATTAACAGGGTCAATTTTTACTTTACTTGTTGTATAGTTAAAAAATTAGGTGATTCTTTTTATTTTGTCATTAAGATACCTCGTAGTATAGAATATGAAGAAGTTAATAGCAGCTAAATATAGGAGAGAAAATGAAACAGACTAGAAGTATTTTTTTTACAATGGTATTATTGACGGCATCTCTTTATGCAGATCAACCCAGTTTTGACTGCTCTAAAGTAGACAAAGAAAGTTGTGAAGCAATTATCTGTAGTTCTGATACACTCATGGATCTTGATAGAGAACTCTCAGACATCTACAAACAAGCTTTAATAAAAGCTCCTAAAGAAGATATGTTAAAAGCCTATCAAAGAGGCTGGATAAAAGGTAGAAATGAGTGCTGGAAAGTAGAAGATGCCAAAGCCTATATGATTGATCTTTACCATCATCGTATCCAAGAGCTCAAAGAGAAGTATCACCTTAGAAGATAGTGAAAAACAATCTAACAAGAAGCCCAAACAATTTGACAAAATATTTTCACTCCAAGGCATTACCTTTCACGTCGTTGCAACCAATGAAGGTTCTATCAATCAGTTAACTATTACGCCTAGCGGTCTTCAGATCGTAAATCGTGTCATCAAACAAGAAATAGATGGTACTGTGACAGGTGCTGAAATAGCAGATATTAATGCAGATGGTTCTCCAGAGATCTATGTGTATGTCAACTCTGCTGGCAGTGGTTCTTACGGCAGTCTTGTTGCCTATAGTGCCAACAACAAAAAGTCACTTTCGGAAATCTATCTCCCGCCACTAGAAGATGATAAGAAAAATAGTGTTGGATATATGGGACATGATGAGTTTACTGTCATTGAAAATAGTTTTGCAAGACGTTTTCCTGTCTATAATGAAGGTGATGCGAACTGCTGTCCAAAAGGCGGAATACGCCAATTACAATATAAACTTGTTCCAGGTGAAGCTACATGGCAATTGAAGTTAGTCGAATAGTGCAACATACTAAAGCAATAAGAGATGTTATATAGAAAATAATAGTTTTACACTTATACTTTCTAAAGTAAGCCAGAGAGCAACAATCTTAAATAAACAATTAAGTTTATATAGATAAAAGTTTAAATATAATTTTTAATAATGGATAAAAGGAGTGACCTATAAAAAAGTTTTTTTCTTTTTCATTTTTTTAACCATACTTCTCTTACACAGATCAATGCAGAATTCAATCCTTTTGATTCAACAACAACTTCCTTTGATACATCAGATAAATGAACATAATCAACAGATGATGAGCTGACTCAAAATAATACAAAAGCAAGAGATGACTCTAAAAAGAACTTTAGAAGAAGTTCTTCATGATAAAAAAAATCTGTTTTTAAACCAACCTAAACCTTATCAAAATGAACTTCTAATGCTAGAGAAGACCATAAAGTTTAATAGGGATAAAAATAATACGTATGCCGTTCTTCGTGACGAAGTGCTCACAAAATCGTATCATATACTTCAAGCACAAAACAGAATGTCAAGACATATTCTTAGATCACTTGACCTTTATAATTTTCAAGAATTCAATAAAGACATGAATGATAGATTTATTGAAAATCAACTGGCAATTAGAAAAAATTGATTCAATCGACTATAGAGCCTTTCCTTGCTTTGAAAGAAAAGAATGCAGTCTTACAAGAAGCAAAAAAAAATATCAAAGACTATTATGCGATCCTAGATCGATCAATTCCGACATGTTAAAATATTATTCTATATTTGAACATCGTATGTATCGTTTAAATAAATATGAAGCTTATCATGTCCTTCCGCTTGGCAATTTATCTTGATCATACAGTGATAGGCAAGAAAATGAATCCATTTTTATATGCTCATAATTTAAGTATGGCCAAACTCTTTTTAATATTGATGATTTCATTGTTTATTTATATTTTCAGGCTAGGACTAAATAAGATCATAAAAAGATTATTTCGCAAAGTAAAGTATGGAGAGAAATATAGTCATGTGATAATGGATAATATTTATACACATTTAAATGTACTGTTTATCCTTATTAACCTACATGTTATCACACATATCTATAATAATTTTTATACTACCGAATTATTTACAAAATTTTTCAATATTACTTATTCATTACTTTTTATCATAATTTTATATCGTATCATTAATACTGCTGCATCGATCAGTATTAATGATATAGAGCAATCAAATCTAAAAATCAAACATGAAATGGTAAATATTGGTCTCAAGATCATTAATTTTATTATTATTGTTATGGGACTCTTGCTTATCTTGCATTTTGCAGGAGCAAATCTTACTGCTGTACTCTCAGGATTGGGAATTGGTGGTATTGCGATTGCATTTGCTGCAAGAGAAACCCTCGCGAACTTCTTGGGTACAGATTTCTATTTTGGGAAGTGATATTTTTTCACAAGGTGACAAGATTCTTGTTGATGATAAGCAAGGAACTGTTACAGAAATAGGATTGCGTGTGACAACACTGCGTACTTTTGAAAATGCTCTTATTTCTATACCCAATGGCGTAATTGCAAATAAAGATGTGATAAACTGGAGCAGAAGAAAAATAGGACGACTGATCAAAATGTCCATAGGGCTCAAATATGATTCTGAAGCAGAAAATATCCATAATGCGATTGAAGAAATTCGGCAGATGCTTAAAAATCATCCTAATATTGCTACTGATGACACAAACTACGAAATAGATAATTACCAAAATACCAAACTTGTTTCTAAGGAAGATTCTCTTGGAATAAAAAGAACTTTACTTGTCCATCTTGATGAACTTGCAGACTCCAGTATTAATATTCGTATTTATTGTTTTACTATTGATACAGGATGGGAGAAATGGCTAAAGACAAAAGAAGATGTTATATTCGAAGCTATGGCCATTTTAAAAAAGAATGATTTAGAATTTGCCTACCCATCTATATCCCTTTATCATGAAAATAAAATATAACCTAATAAGTTGACAGTTACATCATCTTGTGATTTTCTTTAGTCATTATCTGACTCCTATTTCTGAAGATACACTATTGTGTCAAAACTAAAATATGATGCACATGGGTATATTTTTCTATGGATATGAAAGGAAGATATTCAATTAATTTTAGTAGCGTTTAAGTCACGTTATTTACTCGTTATAACTCCGTAAATAAACCTTTCGAATTAAAATGTTCAGACAGCACAGGAACATATTCAGCAATTCCACGGCGAACATGCAGTGCAACAGCCTTTTTTCTTTAGCTTCAGCGCCTTTGAGCCTGGCAAGGTGAACTTGCCCTTATTCTAAGTTGTATGACCTAAGCAAGTAAGCAGCTTCTCTTAAGGTACTACAGGATCTTCACAAACACTAATGATTCCGTTATCTTTACCTGCTAGGAGTTCGGCCTGTGCAGCATAGAGCCCGCGGGGTCATTGGTACACTTGCATTTCAGTGTTAGCCGCAATATCAATACCTACCTTATACCCTAGCCTACAAATCAAGGTGTTTTCAGTGGAAGTTTCAGGAGTATATGACGCAGCTACACACTGCGAATCAGCCAAGCAAGCAAAGGCACATGATTCACTTCCATAATGAGCGCTATTATTTACATCTATTGCTTGAATTGGATAATGGATCGCCGTATAAGCAACAGTGTCTTCAGCTACCAGTACATAATTACCTGATACTTCTTTCCATTTCCATAAGCCACACGGGTCTTGAATTGGATCCAATAGATCAGCATCAAGTGAAGCAAAAGGTATCGTCTCCGGACAGTATAGCATTTTGAAAGTCATCGGCAGTACCTGTCCACATGTCAATTACATTTGGTGTACCTAACTTAAAAGTAGCATTTGCAACACGTACATGTTGACTTGTAATGGCTCCGGTTGTTGGATTGATATCCGTTGTAACTGCAGCCGGTGAAGATGGAATTACTGGCAATCCATGACATTAATGAATCCGTCTTTGTTTGTATCTTCGTCCGGCATACTTTTGATTCCGTCTTCGTTAAGGTCCCAACAACTGATTCCTGCTATCCCAGTTGCCCCTATTGCCCCAATTTCCCATCATTATCACACCCTGTGAACATCATTGTCAGTCCCAATGCAGCGTTCAGAAGTAGCTTTGTAGTTAATTTCATCTTTTCTCCTGTTGATTTATAGTATTTTAGTATAGTCCTTTTTACTTAAGAAAATCTAATATATATTTATATAATTTTCTTTCAAACATTCTATTAGCATATAAATTCAAAAGCCTTTGTTATCAAAATTAAATGCTAAACATGAAAACCTTATAATCTAACATATTTTATAACGTTTGTCGCTATAGCGATATGTATAGACCCCTTTTCTGTATCCTCCCATAGAAAACGTTATAAAATGTTCTATATTGGATGTTTTTATAAGGAAAAGTACTAAAGAGAATATGGTTCAAAATAGTACAAAAAACTGATAATCTACACTAGTGCCGGAGAAGATCTTGGACGAGATACAAAAAATAATTTCAAAATACTCTATCTACCGTATTTGCATCACGGTATAATAGAATCAAAATATACATTTTAGTAATTGAGGAGGGGAAAGATGATAAAAACAGTAAAATATAAAAATTATACCATTGCAAGATTGGAGTCTGGAACAATTGAAGCAACAGAAAAAGGTCATATCGTTTCGCCTACAAAACCTCTATTAAGAAAAATTGCAAAAGAGTTAAATATTAAACTTGAAAATACAGTTGGAACTTTTTACAATACTCGACAACTTGGTGCTCTAATTATAAAAGTTATTGAAGAAAAGAAATTAAGTCAAAGTACTCAACCAGAAGAGGAAATGAATATTGCTATATCATTAGATAATCAATCTAATCCAAATATCCTTCATATCTCATTTATGAATGCGATCAAGGAAACTATTAAAAGTTCGCCTTTAACTCCACAAAATATACAAGAAGAAATTAAAAAAAACTATCCTTACTTATATGGAACAAAGTCTCACTATAAGAACGTTGATAAAGGACACTATAAGGATATTGATCATGCCATATTGGCTCAAATTTATTCACAGACTAAAGATAATAAAGATTTCATAATAGATCAATCTACAAAACCATTAACAATAGGTCTAAATAAATATATTAAACCGTCCATATCAACGATTAAAGAACTCCTGAATTATTATATTAATAGAAATAAATACGGATTTTTCTATTTAAATAAAGGAGAAAAGATAGAGAAGGTATTGATAGAAAATAGTGTGCCAAATCAGTATGGAGTATATATTATTTATTCTGTTGAAAACAATCATGAAGACATAATTTATATTGGTAAAGCTGGAACCATGACGAGTAATGGTGCGTTTAAAAGTCAAGGTATTAAAAACAGGCTTAAGGCAGTAGGAGCAAATAATATAGCAAGAAGTATTTATTTTCAAGAGGTCATACAAGAGTTTGGATTTGATAAACTTAAGTTTGTATGGATAGTAACTTTTGATGAGTTAGAAAAGAAATACCTGCCTATATAGAATCAAAATTAATACAAGCATATTATGAAGAAACCGATAAACTACCTATGTTAAACAAAGGCATATAACCTTATAAAATATGTTAGATTATAAGGTTTTACTAAAGTTAAGATCTAAATCTAAATCTAAAATTTTTGAATATATTAGAATATAAATGTTATCATAATAATTGCATACTAAAAAAGTGGAGTGAATTAAAATGAAACGAATAATATCGATTTTACTACCTACAGTAATTATATTTTTATTGAGTGGCTGTGTAGCAAAATGGGGTAAATCATATAATGTTGCTATGGCTAATAGTCGATCTGTTGTAATTGAATATGACCCTTTAGTAGTTAATTTGCCTGCGATGCTTCAGTCGGCACAAGCTGAATGTAGTAAATACGGTAAAGATGCTGTTTTAGATTCAAGAGATACAGGAAATTGGGGGATAAAGGTTAATACCTATAGGTGTGAAGTGAGAACTGCCCATAGAGTTATTGATATTCAAAATTAATAACAACTTTTCCTTGTTCAATCCATAATAGTTTATTAAAGTTAAGATATCTACTGAAACCTTATAAAATATATAATTTTATAAGGTTTCCTTTTTCTATTTTCCACTATCAGAAATTATTTTTTCTGGCATATTAAAAGAGAAATAATATGCTTTTGTCTCATTAATTTTAATTTGTTTTTTTCTTATCAAATATTCTTCCATTTCATCATATTCATTTAAAGTCGTTGGAAGGATATTAATAAAACTATCATTTGAAAAAATGATGGCAGAATCATAAAAACGATAACTCTTATAACCATCTTTATAAATATGGAATAGAAATTTATTTAAAATTAATAAACTTTGGGTTAATCCATAAATTGGAAATGAGATATCCCAGACATTTTTGAAAAATCATTTGGATATTGACTTTTATGATATATATCATTATATGTTTTTCTTGTACCTCTGTAATGTTATTTAAATTTATTGACTTCTATATATATTATTATGAAAAAACTTTATATATTCATTTGTCAAGACAACTTTTGTTTATTTCTAGATTTATAATATGGAAAAATATATGGCAGCATTAATATTGGCATAATGACTAGAATATTAAATGATAACGATTTATCTGATAATCTGCTAGGATTAAAAAAATATACCCATATTAGAATTGGAATAATATACATCACTCCTAAAAGTGGAAATAGTGAATTGTAGTCTTTTATTATGATTGGCTCTTTATCATAATCTCGTTTTGAATTATTAATTTCTTTTTGCAATTTAATGTCTTTCCCAATCATTTCAGTATTACAGAGTATATCAAAAATGCCTTGTAATGAAACCTTATAAAATATATAATTTTATAAGGTTTTATTGCTCATTATAATCCTGTTAACTCTACCTTGTTAGCCATTCATATTTTATTATATATTTGTAAATTTTCAACCTAACTTTTTTATATTCTTACCCAATATCTTTCAAAATATCTCATGAAACCTTCTATAAGGAGTTCATGGCTACAATTGCTGATCACTTTCGTGTAGTTCCCCTGTTTTTCAACATTCTCAGGGGTTCAATGAGTTTTCAAAATAAGTTAAGACCTTTCTCACCCCATATTTTAATGGTACACGAAATGGTACATTACTTTAGGTATATCTTAATTAAGTCCCCATATAGTAGTGAAGTAAAATTCCCCTCATCTCCACCAATTACTCCTCCCACCTTGTCAACAAATCTTTAAATAAACACACTACAATATTAATGTATTCAAATAGATATTATCACTTTTATACGAAACATTCAAAAGGAAATCCATGACTCTCTCACCTGAAAACTTATGGGACTTACTCAAACATGTCAAATCATGGCTCATCAACCTAGAGCGTGCAGGTGATGCAAGAAAAAAAGAATCCGTAGAAGCACTAAGATCTGTACTCAGTGCGGTCAGAGAAACAGAGAGTTATCTGCGTAGGTTGAGACTGGAAGGAAGAGATCAAAACAAAGAAGATCAGTTATCTATCTTATGGACAGAACTCTCTTATAAATTACATGATTTAGGTTTAGAAAAACTTGAAAAAAAATGTTTTATGAAAGGTAAATACTGGTCTGACCGCGACAAATACAGTGATAAAGATTTTGATAAATATGGTATATCTCTTGAACTCATCGAACATATCGTAAAAAAACAGTTGAAGACTATAAAATAAAATTATTGTCAACAATTTTCAGAAAATAAAGTGTATAATACCCATCTCCAAACATTGGGGCATTAGCTCAGCTGGGAGAGCGCTTCGCTGGCAGCGAAGAGGTCATCGGTTCGATCCCGTTATGCTCCACCAATCAGATAAAATACTCACAAGCTAAATAAAGATATACTTGAAGTAATTATACTACTACGCACTAGTATGCATATGGATATAAGACTTCAAAAAAGGGGCTATCATGAAAGATAAGCAATCAATACTAAGAGATATATCCCCTATTGCAGTTTTAAAAACTATAACTATTGAAACACAAAATGCTATCAATGAACACTGTCTTGGCAATGAGTATATTGGTATCTGGAAATTTCCATTTCGTATAGGTAGAGAATCACGTATCAAAACCGTAAATGGTAAAGCTGTTCTCTCAGAAAGACAAAAAAACAGCATCACCTCTCCAAACAATGACATCTATCTAATCGATCATGGTGAATATCTACAGATATCAAGACAACATTTCCAGATCGAAAAGACGGAGTCTGGTTATGTGTTACGTGATAGAGGAAGTGCTTGCGGTACGATCATCAATACAGATAAAGTTGGTGGAGAAGATATAGGCGGCACATGCGAACTACATGATGGAGATATGATCAAGGTAGGTTCCAAGCACTCCCCCTACCAATTTCAATTTATACTCTTAAAATAAATCTGGAAACTTATATAACACTCTTTGGTATATCAGGTGAGAGTGCGGTGGTTATCTCATAAGATATAGTATTTAACTGCTTTGCAGCTACTTTAGCATCATCCATAATACATACTTCATCCTTATCTGAAGCAAGTGAGATAAAGTCCATAGACACACGTCCAAGTACAGGTAATTTATCACTTGTCACATATTCAGCCCTACGCCAACCGTCACCATACCCCACATCATAAGTAGAGACAGTCATATCTTGTGGCGCGATAAAGTCTCCTCCATACCCCACACGCTCACCCTTTTTTAAACCTCTGGTAGAGATTTTTTTAGCGTGTAGTGATAATACGGGTTTAAGTTCTACCTTATCGAAGCTTTCTGGAAGTTCATTGTATCCATAAGCGCCTATACCTGCACGTACCAAATCTTCATCAAAACTTTTTGTTCTTAATATAGATGCAGAGTTATGCGAGTGAAAACGTACATTTTTAAACCCTGCTTGTTTGACTTTTTCTTTCACACTTTCAAAGTTCTTTTGCTGCCAAAAAAACTCAGAACCCATTTCATCTGCACTACGGTAATGTGTCATAACCCCTATAAGTGCCAAGCCTTGTTTAGTTATCTGTTCTAATGCTTCATCTACCTCATCTAGGTCTACACCATTACGATGCATACCTGTATCTACTTTTAGTTCTACTTTTGAACCTGTTTGTGCTTTTTGAATGTCTTCTAAAGTATTGATAGTAAAAGAATATTTTGGATGATTAATAATTAAATCTCCAAGTACCAGTATGGTGTCAAAAAATGTTTGAATCTTCTCTGCTTCATTGGCCTTTCGAACCACTGCATGTTTGACACCAAATTCTGCTGCCAACTCTGCCATAAGGGTTAAACCATGCCCGTAAGCATTGTCTTTTAAGACGATAGCGACTTTGTCTAAAGAGCCAGTTTGAAGTGCTATTTGGTTAAGATTATGATAAAAGTTTTGTTTATTGATTTTTATAAATGCCATAAAAGAATTATACAACAAAAAACTAATTATTTCTCTCGTTCAAAACAAAGATTCACAAAGAGAAATCTTAAAGGAGCTATGCTCTTTTCAAAGGAAACATAAATGATAAAAACCATGCCCGCCGAGTGGGAAAAACAACAATGTGTACTCGTGAGTTTCCCCCATGAAGAAACAGACTGGGCACCTGACCTTGAAGCATCGCTTTCTCCTTTCATCCGCATTGCTCAAGCCATCGCATATGGTCAGGCTGTGTACATCATCTGTAAAAACAAAGAGAAGATAGCCTCACTGTTTTGCTCCACGCGTAACATGACTTTCATTGAACTCCCCACGAACGATACATGGATACGTGATTACGGATACATCAGTATCAAAGATGAGGGTCAAAGCAAACTCCTTGACTTCACTTTTGATGGCTGGGGCGGCAAGTTTGAAGCTTCTCTTGACAATGCAGTTAACACTGCTTTACATCAAAAGGGATATATGGGCACCACACCTCTTGAAAGCATCGATTTTGTACTTGAAGGTGGTTCCATAGAAAGTGATGGAGAAGGAACGATCCTCACTACCACAGAGTGTCTATGTAACCCAAATAGAAATGGTGGTCTTGACAAAAAAACCATAGAGTCAAAACTTAAAGAGACACTGGGTGCAAAAAGATTTTTATGGCTTGATCATGGGTATTTGTCAGGGGATGATACAGACAGTCATATAGACACCTTGGCTAGATTTGTCAATACTACGACAATAGCCTATGTCAAGTGTGATGACAAAGAAGATGAACATTATGAAGCCCTACAAAAGATGGAAACACAACTCAAAACATTTGAAACCAATGAGGGTAAACCGTATACGCTTGTAGCACTTCCTATGAGTGATGCGGTGTATGATGATGAAGGAAACAGACTCCCCGCAACCTATGCCAATTTCCTCATCACCAATGATGCATTGATCTACCCGACCTATGGTGTTGTTCAAGACAAAGAAGCACATGAGATATTTAAAACATTATTTCCAGAGAGAGAGATCATCCCCGTAAATTGTTTAAAACTTATAGAACAAGGCGGGAAGTTTGCATTGCTCTACGATGCAAGTGGTTTATTGAGGATTTCCAAAATTTTGCGTCCAGTAGTGCGTATAAAATGAATTTGAATCCTCTACCATTGCCATCCCTACTTGCGTATAATTAGAACTCATAAGATTTGCACAATGCCCAGGGCTTTCTATCCATTGTTGCACTACCGTAGTTGCTGTATCGGTATTGGTACCTGCTGCAATATTTTCTCCAATAGCCTGCCAAACATATCCACTGTTCTCTATGCGTTCTTTGATAGTACTACCTTCCTCAAGTTCGAGTTTTTGTGCAGTCCAATCTGAATCTGTGCCCGATCCATCATGTGAAAATTTTGTCAATGCTTCTGATTCAGTAACCACACCATTATTCCATGCCGCTAAATCAGTACTGTGCTCTGCTGCTGCATTATAAAGTTTATCATTCCAAGTTAAAGGGGGAACAGCAGACTTTATACCTTCACTTCCACAGTCTTGCTCCGTGAGTCTTGCATTATTGATTGCATCCAAATAATCTTGTTTTTCACTTTCTGATAATACAGGAGCAACAAAAGGTATTAATGTTGATGATGTAGGAGGAGTATTATTCGTTGTATTATTAGTGGTTGAACTAACAGCAGTACTTCCTCCGCCTCCACACCCTGTTAATAATGCACCTAAAAATATTGGTAAATAAAGTTTTCTAATCATGTCCGTTCCTTTTAAATAAAAAAATGAATGATAAAAAAGTTAAATAGAAGTAACTCTGTTACGGTAACCTGGCAATCTTCTTTCGAAGACCCATAGCTTTCTGTCCCTACTTCACAGTAAGTTTAGCTTTTTCAACATTGTTTATGATTTTTAGTATATCATAAAAAAAGTCAAAAAAAGTCAAAAACAAAGCCACTAGTATTTATAGAGGTTTTGCAAAATTTTGTGTCCAGTAATGTGTAAAAGTTGTACCAGGTTTTGCAACATGTGCCATACCAACTTCTCTAAAATCAGGATGCATCAAGTTTGCACAATGCCCATCACTTTTTAGCCAAGCAGCAACAGCTTTTTTTGCTGTATCTCTAATAGTCCCAGCGGTTATATTTTCACTTATAGCTTTCAAGTTAGTATATCCGTTATTGACAATTCGTTCTTTGAATGTACTTCCTCTTCCTAAGTTCAAAACCTTACCTGTGTGGTCGGTAGTGCGTCCTGAGCCCTTATGATCAAATGAGTTGGATTGGGCTAAATCATTACTATGCTCATATGCTGCTTTATACAGTGCATCATTCCATTTCAAAGGACTAGCTCGAGTAAACTCTCCTCTACTTCCACAATCCTGGGCATTTCTTCGTGCTTCATTAATGGCGTCCAAATAAGCTTGCTTGCGCGTGTTATCTAGAAGAGGTGCTTTATATGGATTTAATGTTTTCCCCCAAGCACTTTGAGATTGGAGTTGAGGATAACTTACAGAACTATATGTTGCTGAGCTTCCTCCGCAACCTGCAAGTAATGTAGCCAATAAAACTGGTAAATATATTTTTCGAATCATAATTTTTCCTTGTAAAACAAAAAATGAATGAAAAAAAAGTTAAAAGAAGTAACTCTGTTACGGTAACTTGGCAATCTTCTTTCAAAGACCCATGGTTTTCTGTCCCTACTTCACAGTAGGTTTAGCTTTTTAAACATCGTTTATAGTTTTATTATATCATAAAAAAAGTCAAAAAAAGTCAAAAGCAATGCCACTACAATATTTTGCTAAACTAACATTATGAAAACAGCATTAATACAACAAAAATACTATGATAACAAAACCCAAACACTGAAAGTAACTGTTGAACGTATCGTTGAAGCCTCACAAAATGGTGCACAACTCGTCATTTTACAGGAACTCCACCAAACAGAGTACTTCTGTCAAAGTGAAGATACAAAGTTTTTTTCCTATGCCAATGACTTTGAAAAAGATGTAGCATTCTGGTCAGCTATTGCCAAAAAAAATGGAGTGGTTTTAGTCACTTCACTTTTTGAAAAGCGTACAGCAGGTCTTTACCACAATACTGCAGTCGTTTTTGAAAAAGACGGCACAGTAGCAGGAAAATACAGGAAAATGCACATCCCTGATGATCCAGGGTTTTACGAAAAGTTTTACTTTACCCCTGGTGACCTTGGTTTTGAACCCATCCAAACTTCTGTGGGAAAACTAGGTGTGCTCATCTGCTGGGATCAGTGGTACCCAGAAGCTGCACGTATCATGACACTCAAAGGTGCAGAAGTCCTCATCTACCCTACTGCCATCGGCTGGTTTGATGAAGACAGTGAAGAAGAAAAGCAAAGACAGCTTGACAGCTGGATCACCATACAGCGTTCTCATGCCATTGCCAATGGCATCCCTGTACTAAGTTGTAACCGTGTGGGTTTTGAGTTTGACAGTGCAGGAGTCATGGCTGGTACACGTTTTTGGGGAAATTCTTTTGTATGTGGGGCACAAGGAGAAATGCTTGTGCAAGCAGAAGATAAAAATGAAACCATACTTTATGCAAATATAGAACATGAACGGACCAAAGAAGTAAGAGACATATGGCCATTTTTGCGTGACAGACGCATAGAGTCATATGACTGTTTACTCACACGCTACTGTGATAAGTAGACCTGACTCCAAGCCATTCAGCTAGTAGAACTAACGGTTACTAAACTTGTCAAAGTACCACATAAAAGCGAACATCAGTCCTGGTGTCTTAGCAATCTTTTCATCATAGAGAAACGCTTTGGCATCTGCTAGTGGCAACAGGATGACCTCGATGAACTCACCTTCTACCCCACCACCGTCATTTACCTTCATACTCTCTTCTACTTCTGTATAATATAGTATCTGCTTAGAACCAGCAAAGCCTACTGAAGTATGAAACGCTGTAATCCTTTCTATCTTTTCAAGAGGCACATCGTAACCACACTCTTCTTCTATCTCTTCTTTAGCTATTTGAGCCAATGAACACTTTTTGTCTACGATGCCTGCACAAAGTTCTACTGTCATACCATTGTCATTGTTCACGTACACAGCGGGACGAAACTGCTTCACTAGTATAAAAGCATCTTTGTCTTTATGGTAAATCAGTATCGCTACTGAGTCATGTGCTTCGACTATCTCCCAAGTTTTTTCTACGCTGTTTTGCGTATATGTTGCCAAAGAAGTAGAAACAAATTTGGGGTCGACTAGAGGACTAAGGGTTAAATCTTCTATTTTATTTTCCATGATTACTCACTCCAGATATGACATGGTGTGTCATTTTTAACATAACGTAAAAGCTTTGCTTTATTTTCTTTTACCCCTTTGATCGCTACATTTTTATATTTGGTTGTTGTCACATCTTCATACTTGGTAAACTTTTTAAGTATCGATGTCTTTATGGACTTTTTTTGTAACACACTCATGGGGTTGATCCATCTTCCATGTTTTTTAAGTCCGAAGTGTAAGTGTGGGCCTGTACTTCTTCCTGTACTTCCTACATACCCGATGACTTGCCCTTTTTTAACCTGCTGACCACTTTTCACACGTCGTCTACTTTGATGTGCGTAAAGGGATTCATAGCCTCCGCTATGTTTGATCTTGACTACATTACCATAGCCTCCCATCCAACCTGAAAAACTCACCCGACCTGAGTTCACAGCTAACAGTGGCGTACCTTTTCTAGCCCCAAAGTCAGTACCATGATGTGGCCGATATCTTTTAAGTATAGGGTGATATCTTCTGTACGAAAAGCTAGACGTGATACGAACATGACGTAGAGGCATACCAAAACGTGCACTTTTACTATTGACAGGTACTTTTTTTGTATACGTTACTTTTTTCTTACCTTTAACAGTATATGCAACTGCCTTACCTGTCTCAGCAAAACCATCCCCATCCTCATCCACATACACAAATTTCTCTTTTTTACCCATCTTGACACGGGCTATTTTAATGTCTGGCATCAGGTATGGTTTACCCATTCTTGTACTTTGTTCATACACAAAGTTTATCTCGTCACCTTTGTGCAACTTCCTGCCATCTACCACATCTTTAAGCGCTGAACCAAGGCGTCTTGCTAATTTTTTATTGCGTACTGTGTTTAAGGTATCTGTATAAGGGTTTTTTTCTACGATGATCTTGCCATAGTATTCTTGTATTTCATAATCGATAGGAATAATATCAAAACTATATCTCATCGTTTTTTTGTCTTGGCTGAGATGTATTTGCATCACATCACTGATAGGTATAAGTGCTTGTAAAAGTCTACCGGAGGCATCCTTTAATTCGTAATAATTTTGATTACAATCAATATCGGAAAGAAATTGCTGATCATCTTTGGTAATACTATCTAACAACTCTGAGGAGATATTATGTTTTTCCAAATAATGCGAAAAAGTCTCTCCCTCTTTCCACTTTTGTTCTGTGACCTTTGCTGCAAACAACACATTTACCATGACCAAAAATATTACAATAAGTTTCATTGTACTCCATTACACAATCTAAGTGGCACAATTATAACTTATTTAGGTTAATCTCATTGCATCAATAAAGTTTAACTCTTTTGCTAGTATAATCATTACACTATAAAACATACAAAGGATAGCTATGCTTAAAGTAGCACTTATTGCTCTACTCTCTTTACCACTTTTCTCAGGATTTTTCCCTCAAACAGTACATACAACTATTTCAAAAGTTACGGGTAAATCCATTGTTCTAAATAGCTCATTTCCTGCTAACGGCATGTCTGGTGTAGTCGTGCATGATTATGGAAATGAATTGGAGGCTATCACTGGCCGTGTGATACAAAATGCTTCTGGAAAGATCACACTTCTGAACACAGATATCATTCATCATGATGAGCTTCCTACCATCAAAACAATGATGAAGCCTGGAGACAAAGTCATAGGTGGATACCTCTATAACAATGTGTTACTTTTGGCTCCAGATGCTGAGACTTATGCCAAGATCACTTCTCAAGATCCTAAAAACTGGGTACACCCAGACCTTTATGCTCTCTTTCTGTCCAAAGTGGGTGACTCTGCGCCAAATAAAGAAAACTTAGCATCGTTTGCGAAAGCATACCAAGTTGGTCTCATCTATATAGTAGGCAAAGGTAAAGCGAAACTTCTTGATCCTATCTCAGGTAAAATAGTAGGACAAAAAACTCTTACCGATCTACCCGCACAGGGTAAAGTACCGTTCTTTATGCGTTTTGACGAGATTGACTCTGGCTGGTTTGGTGATAGTGCTAAAGGAAATTATTATCAACTTATGAGGAAGATCTAATGCTGGACAAAAAGCATATTCAACACTTTAAAACATTGGTTGGTGAGGAGAATGTCTATTCAGATAAAGCACACCTCATCGCTTACTCTTATGATGCAACACGTACTCGCTTTGAACCTGAAGCAGTTGTGTTTCCTAGAGATGAAGCAGATGTCTCTAGTATTTTAAGTTATTGTAATGCACATGGTATTGTCATCACACCAAGAGGTGCGGGTTCTGGATTTACGGGAGGTGCACTCCCCACTAATGGCGGTATCATCCTGGGTATGGAAAAACACATGAACAAGATACTCGAGATAGACATGGAAAACATGGTGGCAGTGGTGCAACCAGGTGTAATCAACATGGACTTACAAAAAGCTGCAGAAGCAGTAGGACTCATGTACCCACCCGATCCAGCCAGTGAAGAGTACTCAACACTGGGGGGAAATGTCAGTGAAAATGCAGGAGGTATGCGCGCTGCAAAGTACGGTATCACGAAGGACTACGTTATGGCACTTCGAGCTGTACGTGCCAATGGTGACATCATACGTGCAGGAAAACGTACGATCAAAGATGTGGCAGGTTACAACACAGCAGGTATACTCATAGCCTCAGAAGGCACACTCGCAGTCCTTACAGAAATCACACTGAAACTCATACCTAAACCTAAGTACACCAAAGGCTATATGGGTATCTTTCCTTCTGTTGAAGACGCTATGAATGCCGTGTTTAAGTCACTAGCAGGTGGTGCAAATCCTGTGGCGATGGAATTTATGGATGCGCTTGTAGTGCAAGCACTCAAAGAAAAACTCGGTATCGACCTTCCTGCTGATGCAGGTGCGTTACTGATAGGTGATGTCGATGGTAATGTACCAGAAGAAGTAGCCTTTCAACTTGAGACACTGGAAGCCTCTTTCAAAGAGAATAATGCGCAAGAGTTTATCATAGCCCATGACAAAAAACATAGAGATGAGCTTTGGGTTGCCAGACGTAACGCCTCACAATCCATTACTATCTTTGGATCAAAAAAACTCAATGAAGATATATCAGTGCCACGTTCCATGTTGCCAGCAGCACTTAAAGCCATCTATGCCATAGGGGATAAGTACGGATTTAAGGTACCATGTTTTGGACATGCTGGGGATGGAAACATCCACGTCAATGTTATGGTAGACGGTTCAAGTGAAGAAGAGCTGCACAAAGGTCACCAAGCCATAGAAGAGATATTCCAAATGGTAGTGGATATGGGTGGTACCCTCTCAGGTGAACACGGTATAGGTACTTCAAAAGCGCCATTTATGGGTATTGCTTTTAATGAGATGGAAATTGATTTGTTCAAGGCCATTAAACATTCATTTGATCCAAACAACATACTTAACCCGGGGAAGATGGGTCTACCAAACTGATATATTGATAGGCTATCATACCCACACTACAAAGGTTTTATCAAAATGAAGAAAAACTTTCAATTTAATGTCATCTTTAAAAATTATTATCTTTTCATCAGAGATTTTTTCTCTGATCTTTTTGATGACAAATTGGGGCATTATGCTTCCTCATTGAGTTGGAGTACACTTTTTTCCATTTTACCTCTGATGGTTATCGTATTTTCAGTCTTTACTTCTATGCCAATATTTGACTCTGTCTACAGTAAGATAGAAAACCTCATATTTTCAAACCTCATGCCTACAGACTCAAAAGTAGTCATGCAGTACATCAACACCTTCATGCAGAGTACAGACAAACTGGGGTATGTCGGTGCGGGGTATGTGAGTTTTGCCGTGTTTATGTTTTTTAAAAACTACGACTATATCGTCAATGACATCTTTAAAGCTCCTTGTCGTACATTGTGGAAAGCCGTAAAAACCTACCTTTTACTTTTAATTATCATACCTGTTATCGTGGGTGCTTCTTATTATATTTCTTCTTTTTTACAAGGTTACTTGGACACAACCAAGATCACTTCCATCATACATATTTATGCTTTTTTACCTTTTTTGATGACATGGGTGACCTTCTATCTAGCTTACCAACTCTCTGCCAATGTACACATAAGCTTTCAAGCTGCATCCATCTCCTCTTTTATCGCTTCTCTCATTTGGTTTCTTTCTAAAATGGGTTTTGTGTTTTATGTGGTACATAACAAAACCTATGAGAGTATTTATGGGAGTATCAGTACTTTACTCTTCTTCTTTTTGTGGATCTACATCTCATGGGCTATCTTCATACATGGATTAAAGTTTTGTGCCTTATTACAAAAAGATGAAGAGATAGATCATATATAAACCTGCTGATCCCAACACGCCATAGAACAACTTTCTATACCAAATAGCCCCTATAGATAACCCCACATATCCAAACATCATCCATAAGGGTAAAAAATGTTCTTTACTTTGCCTAGGTAGATCAAAGAGCCATAATAATCCCTCATCTAACACCATACCAAATCCGAAGAGATGTAATATCATCACCAAAGGGTAAAAAGGGACAAACAGGACTGACAACAGTGGTGAAAGGAGTTGATAGACACTTGTTATACCAAAGATATAATGCACCACAGGAAGCATCAACATAAATATCCCTATGGGTATAAAAAGAAATGAAATAACCCACTTGCTGTACTCTTTTGTGTACTGCAGCAGTAGAAATATATAAAATACCCCTGCGACAGAAAGCCAAAAAGAAAGAGAGACTAAAAGACTGGGGAACACTGCTACAAGTGACAACAGTATACTTGTCAAAAATGTAAAGCTAAGCAATTCCATACCAAGTAAAAGTACAGCCCATCCCACAAGTACCATAGCATAAGAACGTACAAGTGACGGAGGAAAGTCCACAAACCAGAGATAAACACCCAGAACCACCATAGCCACTAAACCCACATCAAAAAGGGCATGACGATAAGGAAAAAACTTTTGCTGTAATGGTCTATAGAAAAAATAGAGCCCGCCATATACCAGTCCCCAAAGTATCCCTAAGTGAAACCCGCTTAAAGCTACTAAATGACTCACACCCAACATACTTACTTTCTCTCGCAATGTTTTCTCTAAAGGTGTTGCAAAAAAAATGGCATTGTAAAATGTTTGCAAGGCACGGTTACTGTGTTGTGAAGCTACCTTTTTAAGCAGTGTGTCTTTAAAAGTCAAAGGAAGTCTCTCTTGATGTTTGATCTTGGACTTCACATAAAAAGTCCCTAAATAGTCTTTAAAAGATATGCTTGCATTGGGGAATATCTGTAAACGTAAACGCTTATGATTAAAGTTCTCTTTTCTATGTGAAGTGGTGTAAAAAGTAAAGCCCTCTTCACTACGCAACTTTAATACTTTGTATCGTTTGTTACTTTTCGTTTTTTCATACGCAGTAATGACTTTGGCATGGGTATAGTAAAACGGCTTGGAGACGAAGTTTTGGTAAGACTGATACTCAAGAAAGAGTCGTATGAGAATCACTAACACCAATACAAGCATGACAGATACAAAACCTTTTCTATAAGGAAAAAGTTTTGGTTTCTCTAAAGATGTACCCATAAAGTCATTATATCGTAGGCATATCTATGTTTATATTCGCTTCTTGCATCGGTATATCCGCATCTTCATACTCTACCTGAAATGCAGGAGCGATGGCTTTGTCTACAAATCGTGTAAAGTTTTTTTGGAAAACAAGTTCCACAGTACCCGTAGGTCCATTCCTTTGTTTCCCTATGATAATTTCTGCATCCTCTTCAGACTTTTTCCTAAACTCAGATGTATACTCTTTGCCTTCAGCCTTGGCCTTCATCTCTTTCTCTTTTTCCATCGCTTCACGATACACATCATCACGATATACAAATAAGATGATATCCGCATCTTGCTCGATGGCACCAGACTCACGCAAGTCTGAAAGCATCGGTCGTTTGTTGTCACGGCTTTCTACCCCACGGTTAAGTTGCGAAAGTGCTACTATTGGTATCTGTAGTTCACGTGCCAGTTGTTTTAACCCTCTGGAGATTTCTGATACTTCTTGTTGTCTCCCCTCTTTACCATCTCCAGACATCAACTGCAAGTAGTCAATGATGGCCACAGATATCTCAGGGTGTTGTGTTTTGAGTTTACGTAGCTTAGAGCGTACATGATGTATGGTTGCGTACCCACCATCATCTACAAAAAGTTTCTTTGAAGACAGATCTGTAGTCGCTGCTGAAAGCTGTGACCACTGCTCATCTCTTAGATCGCCCACACGCAGTGCTTGTAAAGGAATGGATGTTTTTGCAGAGAGTAGTCTTAACATCAGTTGTTCTGCTGGCATTTCCAGAGAAAAAAATGCCACACCTTCATTTCTTTCTATGGCTCTGAGTGCCATATTGAGTACCAGTGCCGTATTGTGCGTCACTGTCATATCTTCTAGTAAAAAGAGATGATTGCCGTCCAATACAAAACCATAATAATCATCAACCTTATCAAACTCGACTTTAATACCCGTATGCTGATGGTCTCTTTTAGATGCCAAAGGTCGTGCTTGTTTTCTTGCTATTCGCGTAGGTATAGTATCTAGATTTCCTACGATACGCAATCTAAAAACATCACACTCATACCCTATGGACTTTATACTGGCTTTTTTCTTCACAAAAGAGACCCTGAACCCAAGTGAATCTGCCAAAAACTTAATCTGCTCTGCAAGCTCTTTTCTTTTTTGGACTATTTCCATTACATGGTATGTATTATCATAATAACCATCGCTGTCAACTAATCCTGCCAAAAGTGCTAATCTTTGTTCTCTATTAGCAGTGAGGTATACGTGAGGAATATGTTTATTGTCTATCACACCCAGTGTTCTCAGCTTTCCTTGAAGTGACTTGCTCACATCTCGTAATGCCCCTTCTTTTTGAATGTTTGTAATACCAAACATTGTACACTTTCCATCCACTTCATAACGATGTAACTTTTTATCTAAGTCAAAAGCATACCCTTGCAGATAAGAAACCACTTCTTCATCTTCTGTGGCTATACGTACATCCGAACTTCTACCATCACCCAGCCATAAACCTAGGAAATATGGCTCTACATCTAAAGATTTTTTGTCAAACTCTATGCCAACTTTATAACCTTTATAATTGGTTTTAAATTTATCACTTTTCTCAATATACTCCGACACTTCTATATTAAGTAAATCTCCATGCTGATGTTTTCCTTCATTACGTGAGCGTTTCAAAGAGAGTATATGCGATTTGTTAACGCGATAATCTATACCTTTGTTTTGATATACCCAGTACATTTCTTCTCTACCACGAGCAAGTGACAGTACATTACGGGGTGTTGAGTCATCTCCCATAAGCTTATCTCCTACGACTACATCTTCTACCTTTTTCAGACTACCGTCATACATAAGTACCTTAGTACCTTTACCCAAACATTTCCCCATCGCAGGCCGTGCAGCGATGATGACCAAGTCCCCTTTACCAAATCCAGAGGTTTTGTCATTTAAGTTTTTAAACCCTGTGTCTGTTCCTATAAGTTTAGAGTTTCCTAGTGCCTTGAGGCGCTTGATCTCATCCATCATAGCCAACGTGATTTCTTTAGACTCTCTAAAGTCCTGGTTCGTGTTATTCTGTGTGATCTCGTAGAGTTTTTTCTCCACAAGGTTCATCACTTCTTCCGCTGGAAGGTCATCTTCGATGGTGACTTTTCTTATCTCCGTAGCCAGTGTCGCTAACGCTCTTTTAGTGGATTTTGCTTTTATCTCACTAAGATATGCAGCTGTGTTGGAAATGGGGTTTGCCGAAAGTAAATCAAGCATCGCTACTTCATCAAACTTACCCATGCTTATCAGTTTAGAACGTAAGAACTCTTCATCTATAGGTTTTTCTTCACGACTCAGATCTTCCATCGCAACAAAAATATGTTGATGAAACGGCAGATAAAAGTCATGGGACATCAGTTTTGCTGCTATCTCTTCATAGGTTTCAGGATCAAAGATGATCGCGGAAAGTACAGCACGCTCTATGTTTAGATTGTACATATTTTCCACTATCGATTCTCCTCAGCAAATTTCTCTACTTCTGCGACAAATCTATCTACCAACTCTGCTTCAGGCAGACGTGCTACTACTTCGCCTTTGAGCATGACAAGCCCTGCACCTTTTCCATAAGCTATGGCAACATCTGCATGTTTAGCTTCACCTATGGCATTAACCACACAACCCATCACTGAAACATCCATAGGGGTTTTGATGTGCGCCGTACGACGTTCTACTTCTGCGACTGCTGTGACCAAATCCGCCTCTATACGTCCACATGTAGGACAAGAGATAATGTTTA
The DNA here is from genome assembly GCA_963698695.1 of Sulfurovaceae bacterium. Classification (GTDB taxonomy): domain Bacteria; phylum Campylobacterota; class Campylobacteria; order Campylobacterales; family Sulfurovaceae; genus Sulfurovum. The sequence goes on from CAVORT010000004.1 coordinate 30,472, forward strand.
GCCCCTCTTTGATGCGTCCTGAGTCTTTGAGTATAGCCCTACCTATTTTTATCTCTTCTTCAAGCTCTCCTGTAATGGAAACCCTCATCGTGTCACCGATGCCATCAAGCAACAAGGCACCCAAACCAATGGAAGACTTGATGGTCGCATGAAAGATAGTCCCTGCTTCTGTGACGCCCAAGTGAAAAGGGTAGTCATTTTTAGGGCGTAACATTCGGTAAGCATCCACTGTTCTGTCTACATCTGAAGCTTTAAGTGACACTTTAATGTCTGTAAATCCCAAGTCTTCTAAAAACTTGATGTTGTACTCTGCAGATGCCACCATACCCTCAGCCGTTGCACCGTATCTGTCATCAAACTCTTTTTCTAACGAACCTGCATTTACCCCTATGCGTATGGGCAGATTACGTTCTTGACAGGCTTTGACTATCTCTTTGATGCGTGACTTTTCACCGATGTTTCCTGGGTTTAGACGTATACAGTCTACCCATTTTGCAGCCTCAAGTGCCAGCTTGTAGTTAAAGTGAATGTCTGCAATGAGGGGTAAAGATATCTGTTCCTTGATGGCTTTAAGCGCCAATGCATCCCGCATTTCAGGCACAGCCACACGCACCATGTCAGCGCCTGCAAAGTGTAAACGGTTTATCTGTTCTACTGTTTCATACACATTGTGTGTATCGGAGTAAGTCATAGACTGCACAGAGATAGGTGCGTCCCCACCTACAGCGACATTACCGACATATATTTTTTTGGTTTTTACTCTTTCTTTCACAGTGAACCTTTTTGAAGCGTCTTATATATTTTTCTTATTTTACCCAAACAACCTACAATGGATATTAAGAAAATTCTACCGGATCCATGTCGATTTCAACTTCTCTACAATCGACTGCATGCAAGGCCTTGAGTAGAGGTACTCTGTTTTTAGCCCTTAACAAAATATGAAATCTGAATTTATCTGCTATGCGTTCTACAGGTGCCTTACCTGAACCCACTATCTCCACATCTTTAAAGGCTTTGAGTTTAGTGACGGTATCTAACGTGATCTTCCCGGCTTTGGCTTCATCTTTATGGGCGATGAGTATGCGTGCCAAAGAGACAAAAGGTGGATAGTCTGCCATCTCTAAAAAGGCTAACTCGTCTTTGATGAACTCCTCGTAGTCGTGTAGGTAGGTCTTAAAGAACTCTGCATCACCTGTTTGTACGATGACTTGAGCCGCTAACGCTCTACCACTTCGTCCTGCTATCTGAAACAACAAAGACATCGCTCTTTCTCTCGCCCTGTAGTCCGCAAGTCCTAAGATGTAATCAAGCCCCATAATGACAGAGAGTGTGATGTTCGCATAGTCATGCCCTTTGCTTAACATCTGTGTACCAAGCAACAAGTGACTTTCTCCCGTTTCAAAACGCCCCAGTGCTTCTTTGAGCTTCTTCGCTGTCGTAATGCTGTCTTTGTCAAACTGCTCTACCTGTATGCCTTCTATGGCAGTACTGATGACTTCTATGGCTTCTTGCGTACCCATACGCTGAGAGGTCAGTGGGGTATGTCCGCACTGTGTGCAGGTGTCTACTATGGCTTCAGTGAAGTTGCAGTAGTGACATTTGAGGTGTTTTTTTGTGCGGTGAAGTGCCATCCCTACAGAACAGTAGGGACACAGGTGTGTCTTCCCACAGCTTTGACAGTAGAGGTACTTAAAGTTTCCTCGCGTAGGTAAAAAAAGTAAAGACTGCGCTTTGTCATGGAAGTTTTTATCTAAAGCCCTTAACATCGTGCTGTCTATGCTGTCTCCTGTGATGAACTGGTACTTTTTTTGTACTTGCACAAAAGGCTTCGTGAGTTTGACCACATCATACTTATGATACGAAGTAGGAGACGGTGTAGCAGAAGCCAAAAGTACCTTAGCACCTAACTTCGCGCCCATGAGCACTGCCACATCTCTAGCGTGGTAACGTGGACGCGTCATCGCTTTGTAAGAGTCATCATGCTCTTCATCGACCACGATGAGCCCAAGGTTTTTTAATGGCACAAACAAAGCAGACCTAGCACCAGCCACAATGCGAACTTTACCCTCTTCTATCTCTTCGAGTATGCTCTCTTTTTTCTTCTTCGTAAGCTTAGAGTGCCACATCGCTACACTGTCCCCAAAGTACACCTTAAGACGCTTCTCCATCTGAGGAGTAAGTGAGATTTCTGGCATGAGAAAGATAGACGTTTTGCCCTCTTCCAGCATCTTAGAAAACAAAGAGATAAAGATCTCTGTTTTACCTGAGCCAGTGACTCCAAAAAGGAGGGATTTGTCTTTTTTGAGGATGGTTTGGTAGGCTTGTTGTTGTGAAGAGGTTAATGTAGGGGCTTCGACAAGCTCAGTCACTTGTTATATCTTTCGTTTCCTGAGCTTGTCGAAGGGAATACGGCAAAAAAAGAGAAATCGCTTCAGAAAAAGAGGAAAAATAATACTCGGAGATGAACTTTGCTATTTGTATTTGTTCAGAACTGTAACATTTCTCAGTTACGGAAGTGATTTCAGCTGTTTCAAACTCCGGTTTTTCTACCTCAGCGACAACAACCGCTTCTTTGACTGTGGTTTTTAAAGGCACCGTAATCACTGTGCCTACTGATAATGGTTGTTGAGAAGTGTAAGTCAATCTTGGAGCAGATGACCTCATCAATACTATTTCATAATATTTCATTAGATTAAAAATCCAAATGGTACAGCATACATATTTTCATCAATCTTTAGAAAATCATCTCCATTATAAAGTACAATTCCTCTGGCAAATATCTCAGGTATCTCTTTAGCTAAATGATAGATATGTTTAAAGTCGCTCTTTGATACACTTTTAGAAGATTTTACCTCTATAGCAACTACTGCACCTGAAAACTCTAAAATGAAATCTATCTCCTTTTTATCACTGGTTCTGTAGTAAGAAAGTGCTGCTCTACTGTTGGCATATGTATTAGCTTTAACCAACTCACCATACACAAATGTCTCTAAGATATCACCTCTATATGGCGAAGCATGATACTCTTCTATGTTTCCTATACGCAATAAATGACATAAGACACCTGTATCTACAGCATAAATCTTGGGAGATTTCACAAGTCTTTTCAGTTCATTTTTAAAAAATGGTTGTAATTTTTGCACTTGATAGGTATGTTCCAGTACGGAGAAATAGCTAGAAAATGTTTTGTTATCCAAGCCACACTCTTTTTGAAGTTCATTTTGATTAAACAGGTTTCCACTACGTAACATACAAAGCCTATACATGTTCATAAATTTATCCATATTACGTATGTTTGCCAATTCTTTTGCATCAGATTCTATATAAGTTCGTATATAAGAACTAAACCAAAGATATTTTGCTTTTGGATCATCTATCTTGAGTATTTCTGGGTAACCACCATCTATGATGTTTTGTATGATGTGGGTATTGTCATACTTTTTAAGTAAAAACCTATCTAAATCTTTAGAAAAAATATCGACAATATTCCCCTCTTTCTCGTACTTTTCTTTGAGACTCAAAGGATAAAGCTCTACGATACCAATGCGACCTGCCAAAGAATCTGAAATATCTTTAAATCCAGATAATGAAGCTGAACCTGTCAATATAAATTCCCCGTTTATTCGCTCTTTATCTACATACTCTTTGATAGTAATCATAAGTTGTGGGAGACGTTGTACTTCATCAATGATGACTGGTTTTTCAAGATGTTCTATGAATCCTTTAGGGTCATTTTTTGCCATCTGATACATGTTAATATCATCAAGTGTCATATAATTCTTTATACCCAAATGCAGAGCCAATGTAGATTTACCAACTTGCCTTGCCCCAGATATAAGCAATACAGGAAAGTATTTTAAGTAATTTTCTATATCTTCTCTCATAGCTCTTTTTAGATATTTCATTCATAATCCTTAAATATATAGGATTATAATACTATTTTTTAGCTATTTTTATTCTTACTTGAATTTAAAGGTATGCAATCTTAAATTCACTTTAGGGGAGAAGGATAGTTTTGTAGGGTCAGCAAAAAAAGAGGAATCGCTTTAGAAAAAGAGGAAAAATAATACTCAGAGATGAACTTTGCTATCTGCATTTGTTCAGCACTATATCATCTGCGTGATACAGAAGTAATCTAGGCGGTTCAAACTCATATTTTTTGTACTTCTTCCACTACAACAGCTTCTTTACTGTCGTTTTCAAAAGGACTGTTAGGACAGACCCTATAGTTAAACTATTTTGAAGCAACATAAGTCAAGCATGGAGCGCTTGACCTAAGGAGAAAAGTTTTGTAGTGGTACAAATTATTGAGTTAATTCTTTACAATATTGATTACTAGGAGTTTCACAATCAAATCTATTATTGGTTAATACAAAAACAACACTTCCCGAGACGGGCATATTGAAAGTATATTTGCTCGTAGGGCTTGCTGCTGAACCTGTTGTTGTTTCTCTCCAACACTCTTGAGAGGTTGCAGTGGCACATGACAAAGGTGCATATTCTAGTACAGCATTACTTGTATCTCCATCAAAAGCATCAAAAATCGGACTTCCTGCCGTAGAGGTACTGCTCAATTTAAAAATGGGATCAAAATTTCCACGTAATATACGTTGCTGTCTTTCTGTTGCAACTGCATTGCGTATGGATGCAACTGTTGTTTTTGCTTTAGTCATGACTGCATCTGACCTAGTCGCAGCAAATTTCGGGACAGCAATAGCTGAAAGGATGCCAATAATGACAATGACAAAGGTTAATTCTAACATAGTAAATGCTTTTCTTTTTAAATACATAGTGACCTTTCTAAAATACATAATTTTTTTCTAAAGTATATCTAATATCTTATAAATATCAAAGAGAGTACGTTCTTACAGTAAGTCCATTCAGAAGATACTTTCTTGTTTTTCTAATACTATCTTTTGCTACTGGTGTAGTCACACTATTTTCATCTTCTAATGTTAACGTAATGTTATAATTAGACTTAACCACATTTCCCATAAAGTTAATTACTTTTTCACCATTACAATAATAATCTACACCTACTTTATCTATCTTTGTATCTAGAAAAGCATTAATGCCTTTACTCGGTGGTACCGGTAAGGTAAGACTATTGGTCATATCTTTTGCTTTCAAATCTTGAAAGTCACTATATCCTCTAGTCGTATAGACCATGGTTATACTTGAAAGAAATTGACTTATATCATTAGTACAAATAGCAGACTCAGCATAATTTCTACTTGTTGCTAATTTAGGAATAGCAACACTGGCCAATATGCCTATAATCACAATAACAAAGATTACTTCTATTATGGTAAATGCTTTTGTCATCTACTATTATCCTTTACACACATTTGGTATCTAAACTATCGGAACGAGTATAACAAAAAAATGTCAAATAACCTACAGATCAAATAAAATAAGAAGAAGATACTATAATCTTTTAGTAAAATTTTAAATTGAGAAAAAATAAGAGTGTGTAGTTTTATGTAATGTCCACCTCAGAAGAGAGGTGGAAATGAAACTTTCTAGATTATAGAGAGTATCTTTTAGTAGATTGACCGTTAAGCATTTTTGCTTGAATATCTAATCTAGCACCTTCTGCAGCCGGTGATGTCATAGGACCAGCTGGCACAGTAACTGTAAGGTTATAGTCTCTTCCTGCTGCAGCACCTACAAAGTTTATAACCGCTTCACCATCACAGTAGTAATCTACACCTGTAGTATCAACAACTGCATCGACAATTCCATTTGAACCTGCTGGGATAGCTGTATCAGTAAAAATATTAGTCATTTCACTTGCTGTTAAAGGTTCAAAAGCTGTAAATCCTTCTTTTGTAAACGTTGCTGAAACTTCTGATAAGAACTGTCCTGCTTCGTGTACACATGTTGCTGCTTGAGCATCACTTCTAGTTGCTGCTAATTTAGGTATTGCTACCGCTGCCAAAATTCCGATAATTACAATTACAAAGATCAATTCGATCATTGTGAATCCGCGTCTCATGTTATTCATGGTTAACTCCTGTTAAATAAGTTTAGTATCAGTTCAACAACTGATCTAATCGAAGTATAACAAAAAAAATGTCAAAAAATGTCAAAGGATAATAATTATCTTTTAAAGCCCATCCAATGTTTCTATAAGCAGTTCTATCTCATCTTCATAAGAAGTCGCTTGCTTGGCTAGGCGTAGGTAGGCTTTGAGGAGCTTGTCTGGTTTGTTGTCTGTGTTCAGGTTCACACCCGCTTCTGTGAGGTCTCTGTTGACAAAGTCTGCGAAGTCGTCTTCTAGTTTGATCTCATAACGGTTACCTGAGACTGTGAGTGCTACGTTTTTCATCTTTTTCCCTTATAATGTATAGACTAAGCTAACAATGTCTCTACTTGAGCGATGATCTTTTCTATCTCTTCATCTTTTTCTCTTAGTTCTCTTTGAAGAGATGCGACTGTTTCTTCCTGTGTTTGACAAAGCGTCTCTTTTGCTTCTAGCTCACGGACCAATCTCTCTTTATCTTCTTGTGCCCCTGCTACACCGGCAAGTTGACTTTTAAGATCAGCGTTTTGTGCCTTTATCGCTTCATGGTCTCTTTTCCATTGTTCTATTTTTTCTTGTAGTTTTTGTAAGGCTGACATTTTCATCTCCGTAAAATTCTTTGTGTTATAATAGCGAAAAATTAAAAATAGTTAGATAAAACAAAAGGTTTATTTTGCCAAAATTCACTGTAGCCAGTCCCTACCAACCCGCAGGTGACCAACCCAACGCCATAGCAGCACTCTCAAGCTCTATAGAAGCAGGCAACCAATACCAAACACTTTTAGGGGTCACAGGCTCAGGTAAGACCTACACCATGGCAAAAGTGATAGAAAAAACCCAAAAGCCTACGCTTATCATGACCCATAATAAAACCCTGGCCGCACAGCTCTACTCTGAGTTTAGAAGTTTTTTTCCTAACAACCATGTAGAGTACTTCATCAGCTACTATGACTACTACCAGCCTGAAGCGTACTTGCCTAGGCAAGACTTGTTCATAGAAAAAGACAGCTCCATCAACCAAGAGTTAGAGCGTATGCGTTTGAGTACCACGGCTTCTTTACTTCACCATGAAGATGTCATCGTCATCGCTTCGGTTTCTGCCAACTATGGGTTGGGGTCTCCAGATGACTACCGAAGCATCGTCCAAAAGCTCACAGTAGGAGAAGAGTACAATCAAAAGGCGCTACTTCTTAGACTGGTAGACATGGGCTACAAAAGAAACGATGACTTTTTTGACCGTGGAGACTTCAGGGTCACGGGTGAGATCATAGACATCTACCCTGCCTACAGTGAGGAGTTTGCTTTAAGAGTAGAGTTTTTTGGAGATGAGATAGAAGCTGTCTATGAGTTCAACTCTCTGACCGGAGAAAAAGAACCGGGTGTACAAGAAGCAACCATTTACTCTGCCAACCAGTTCATCGTCTCCAAAGAAAAGTTAGCCCTTGCAGTCAAAAGTATAGAAGAAGAGTTAGCGAGAACGTCTTGCCTACTATCAAAAAGAAGACCGTATGATAGAGTACAACCGTCTCAAACAACGTACAGAGTTTGACCTAGAGATGATAGAAGCTACGGGAATGTGTAAAGGTATAGAAAACTACTCACGCCATCTTACGGGGAAAGCCCCTGGTGAAACTCCCTACTCTATGATGGACTATTTTGAAGCCATGCATGATGACTACCTTGTCATCGTGGACGAATCACATGTAAGTCTACCCCAGTTTAGAGGGATGTACGCAGGAGACAGAAGCCGTAAAGAGGTACTGGTTGATCATGGTTTCAGGCTCCCCTCTGCTCTAGACAACAGACCACTCATGTTCCCTGAGTACATCCACAAAGCCCCACACTTTCTCTTTGTCTCCGCTACCCCTAACGAGCTTGAAGTGGAACTCTCGAGCGTAGTGGCAGAACAAGTTGTGCGACCTACAGGACTGCTTGACCCTCCCATAGAAGTCATAGACTCCACCTATCAGGTAGAAAATTTGCACGACCGTATGAAACCTAGTCATCGCTAAAGGCGAGAGGGTACTCATCACTGTGCTTACAAAAAAAATGGCAGAGGAACTTAGCACCTACTACAATGACTTAGGTCTCAAAGCCAGACATATGCACTCAGACATGGACGCCATAGAACGTAACCAAACCATACGCTCTTTACGTTTAGGAGAGTTTGACATCCTTATAGGGATCAACTTACTTCGAGAGGGTCTTGACCTCCCTGAAGTAAGTCTGGTGGCCATTCTTGATGCAGACAAAGAAGGGTTTTTACGCTCACGCACGGCACTCATACAAACCTCTGGCCGTGCTGCACGAAACGCAAACGGAGTGGTACTGATGTATGCTAAAAGAGTCACCGACTCCATGCAGTTCACCATAGACACAACACAGGCCCGTAGAGAGAAACAGATAGCCTACAACAAAAAACACGGCATCACCCCTACGACGACACTCAGGGACTTAGACGCAGACCTTAAAGTAGAAGATGCTGGTGAGCTTTACAACAAACAAAGCAAACTGGACAAGATGCCAAAAGCGGAAAGACAACAACTCATGAAAGAACTCAAAGCCAAGATGCTTGTAGCAGCTAAAAACTTGGATTTTGAAGATGCGGCCAGATTAAGAGATGAGATAGCAAAAGTCAAAAAACTATAAATTTCGCTATAATACAATTTATCACAAAAACAACACTCGATTCATCTCTCCTGAGATGGAATGCATACAAAAACTATAAACTGTAAACACACTTCTTTTACGCAAAACGTTATCTATGCATTCTCACTCAAAAAAAGGGAACGAGTCTCTATAAGGTAAGTATCATGAATTTAGACCTCGACTCATCACAACTCTACTTCAACCGTGAGCTCTCATGGCTTCAGTTTAACTCTCGTGTTTTAGCCCAAGCACTTGACTCTAAACTTCCGCCACTTGAACGTCTAAAGTTTCTTGCTATCTACGGTACAAACCTCGATGAGTTCTACATGATACGTGTTGCAGGTCTCAAAGCACTTTACAAGGCACGCATACAGGAAACAGGTGCCGCCAAGCTCACGCCTCTTGAGCAACTCAAAGCGATACATGACTACCTACACAAAGAACATCAGGTTTTAGAGTCATGTTATACTTCTATTATCTCTGAACTACACACCAATGGTGTCCACATCAAAAACTATGATGCGCTAGGCGAAGAAGAAAAAAGTACTATTAAAGAAATGTTTTTAAGCGAAATCTATCCTGTGATCATCCCCATCGCTGTGGATGCCACACACCCTTTCCCTCACTTAAACAATCTTAGTTTTGGTCTAGCCATTACACTCAAAGATGATTCTAAAAATGTGAAACATGGACTCATCCGTATACCGCGCATTTTACCAAGATTTTTACAGATAGAACAAACTTTCATCCCCATAGAGTCTGTGGTAGAACACTTCGCCTCTGAACTGTTTCCCGGTTTTACACCGCATGCTTCTACACCTTTTAGGGTCACGAGAAATGCGGACATCGAGATAGAAGAAGAGGAGGCTGATGACTTTTTGGAACTTTTACAAGAAGGACTTCGCTCACGAAACAAAGGTTCACTCATACGCTTAGAACTGATGGATGGAGCAAATAAAAAGCTCAAAAAATTTCTACTCTCCAATCTGGACTTAGATGAGCAAGATATCTACTCTTATAAGTCTATACCTTTACATCTAGGATCACTTTGGCAAATAGTGGGAGACGAGGCACTCTCTCATCTGGTACTTCCTACCTTTAACCCAAAAACACTTCCTCCCTTGGATACAGAAGATATTTTTGATGCCATTGACAAACAAGATGTACTACTTTACCATCCATTTGACTCTTTTGAACCTGTGGTACAGTTCATCCAACAAGCCGCTGCTGACCCCGAGACTTTAGCCATACGTATGACACTTTACCGTGCAGGACAAAAGTCTCCCATCGTAAAAGCACTCATAGACGCAGTACAAGATGGAAAACAAGTCATGGTACTGGTAGAACTTAAAGCCCGTTTTGATGAAGAAAATAACTTACGCTGGGCAAGAGCTTTAGAAGATGCCGGTGCACACGTTGTCTACGGTATACCAGGACTTAAAGTACACGCAAAAATAGCCCAAGTCATCAAACGAACCAACGGTAAACTAAAAAGTTATGTACATCTTGCTACAGGAAACTACAACCCTTCTACAGCAAAGATCTATACAGACATCTCATACTTTACCTCTAAAGAGATGTTTGCAACAGATGCCACACACTTTTTTCACTTTTTGACAGGTTTTTCTACCTATACGCAACTAGACACACTTTTTATGTCTCCTAAACAGATAAAACCAAAGCTCATCAAACTCATAGAAAAAGAGTCCAAACATGGTTCACAAGGGCATATCATCCTCAAAGCCAATTCTCTGGTCGATACTGATATCATTAAAGCACTTTATTTAGCCTCACAGCAGGGATGCAAAATTGACCTGCTTATTCGTGGTATATGCTGCTTAAAACCTGGTATTGAAGGTGTTTCTGAAAATATCAGAGTCTCCTCTGTCATAGGTAAGTATCTGGAGCATGCGCGCATTTATTATTTCAAACATGACAAAGTCAAATGTTACATCGCTTCAGCCGATCTTATGCCACGTAACTTAGTACGTCGTATAGAGCTGATGACACCCATCATAGAAGAAAAACTCTCTCAAAAGATAGAACAAATCCTCATGCTGCAACTCGCAGACAATGATTTACGGTGGGAACTTCAAAGTGATGGTAACTACACAAAAGTCTTACCTTTAGGAAAAGACGTCAATAACCACTCTGTCTTAGAGGCATATGTAAACAGGATACATGACAAAACCAAAAGAGAAACACCAGACTATGTAAGTCGTTTGGCTAACCGTATACTCAGAGAATCATAGGGAGAAAAAATGATTTTACAATTTCAAAAGTGGACACCGAAATTGGGTAAAAATGCATGGGTAGCCCCAGGTGCATCTGTGATAGGACGAACAACTATGGGTGAGGACTCTGCAGTGTGGTTTGGATGTGTGGTGCGTGGAGATGTACATCACATCAGCATAGGTGATAGAAGCAACATCCAAGACCTCAGTATGATACATGTCACCCACCACAAAAAACCAGATGAAAGCGACGGAAACCCTACTGTCATAGGGAACGATGTCACCGTAGGTCACAGGGTTATGTTACACGGCTGTACCATAGAAGATGCCTGTCTCATAGGCATGTCTGCTACTATACTTGATGGTGCAGTCATCGGTAAAGAATCCATCGTAGGTGCCTCGTCCCTTGTTACTAAAAACAAAGTCTTCCCGCCTAGAAGCCTCATCATGGGAAGCCCCGCAAAAGTAATCAGAGAACTTACCGACAAAGAAGTAGCTGAACTCTATGCTTCAGCAGAGAGATATGTCAAATTTAAAAATGAGTATTTGTAATATAACCACCAAAGGCTTCCGATGAAAACCATCATTCTAAAAAGTTTACAAGACATCTTTTCTAAAGATGTCATCCTTTTTGTCCTTCAAATAGGCCTAGCCTCATTCCTACTGTCAAGTATCTTCATTTGGTACTTTTGGGAAGGACTATCAAACTTCATCGTATCGTATCTTTCGTGGATACCATGGGAATGGCTCCAAACCTCAGGTGCAAAAGTCATCACCTTTGCACTTGCCTATATGATATTTATCATCATTGTCTCACTACTCACTTCACTCTTTAGTGAGAAGTTGCTCATCAAATTGGCAAAAAAGCATTACCCGCAAGTACCAGTTGTAGGTAGCGTGAATGTGACAACCTCCATCCTTTCTACACTCAAAGCATCAAGTATCTTTCTTGTGCTTTTTATCCTGACCTTACCTTTTTTATTTATCCCATTTCTAGGTCAGTTTATCATGTTGTATCTCTGGTCCATACTCATCAAAGAACCGACGACCTATGATGTGGCTTCTTTATTTATTGCAGAGAAAAAAAGTATCAAAGCAAAAGCAAAAAAAACAAGTATACTTGCTATGATAGCTTCATTGCTAAACTATATCCCTATACTCAATACATTTGCACCTGTTTTTGCACAGATACTCTTCTTGCATCACATACTTGGTAAAGAAAAAGTTTAATCTTCTTCTTTCTTTAACCTTCGTTCTTTTTTAGAAGAGGTAGAAAATCGCAACAAATCATCAGCCGTACACACATACTCAGGTAAAGTTGCTACGGATTTCTCCATCACTTTAGCGGCACAGACTGCATCTGAAAAAGCACGGTGATGTGTGGCTGTTTCTATCTCAAGAAAGTCTATAAGGTAGGCCAAACCATAACGTTCACTCTCAAAGGTACGTTTAGCTAATTCTATGGTACAAAGCCTTGGGTTTCCTATGTTTCCTAAACCAAAGCGTTCAAAGGATGCATTTAAAAAACCGTAGTCAAAACTTGCATTATGGGCTACAAATATAGCATCTTCCATAAAATGTCTTAATCCTATAAGCGCTTCTTTACGTGTCGGTGCACCCATAAGGTCTTCGGGTTCTATGCCAGTGATTTTTGTAATATACTCTGGCAAAAATGCACACTCTACAAAGGTTTCATAACGGTCTATGACTTCGCCGTTCTGTAGCATCACTGCGCCTATCTCTATGACTTGTGAAGTACCCGGTTTCGACCCGTTTGTTTCGATGTCTATAACGCAATACTTTTGCTCTTCATAAGAAGTAAAATAGGTATCAAGTATGTATCCGTTGTCACGTTCTGAGATAGGATAACCTGATGCCTGTAAGAGTAAAAATACCGTATCACTGTCTTCTAGCAAAGTAGAGTGTTTGTTGGCTATATAGCGATATTGATCCGCAGTGAGTATGCCATTATATTTACGAAACGCCGTGGTGAGTTCTTCAAAGACTTTTTGCATTGGCTATAAATTTCTTTACTTTCAAAGGATCTTTTTTCCCTTTATAGATTCAACTCCTGAACTTACATCAACACCGTAAAAACCAAAAGGTTTAACTTGTGCGACATTTTCAGCAGTAAGTCCACCTGCAAGGATGATTTTAGAACAATCAATGCCATTAAACCAGTCAAGGTTTAGACGTTTACCTGTACCACCATATGCTTCACTAAAGGCATCTACCAAACGGTATCTGTCTTTAAAGCGTACAACATCTTCTGCACTTTTAGCACGTACGACAGCTAAAGTTTGCAAACCTACGGCATCTAACGATTCTTCATCTACCTCAAAGTGTATCTGTGCTCTTGAGATGTCACAGTATCTACATACCGTATCTATCGTTTCTATGCCTTCATTCACAAAAAGCCCCACGCGTTCTACAAACGGTGGTAACTTATCTATAATTCGTTTAGCAGCAGCAGGCGTGATATAACGTGGCGACTTAGCGTAAAATACAAATCCTAAAGCATCTGCCCCACATTCCACTGCGTGTAATGCATCTTTGAGGTTGGTGATACCACAAATTTTAACTCGCACAATGTCCCTTTACTTTAAAGCAGCAATAGCCGCTTTAACACCCTGGGGATGTTTATAGACAAATGAACCTGCCACGACAACATCTACACCTGCTGCTTGAAGCTCTTTTACATTCACATCATTGACTCCACCATCTACTTCTATGAGACACTCAGGGTTTCTTTTTTCTATCAGTGCTTTAAGGCGTGTCGCACGTTCTATCACATTGGAGATGAACTTTTGTCCACCAAAACCAGGATTGACAGACATCAGTAAGACCATATCAACATCTTCAATCAAAAATTCTATCGCCTCAGGTGGTGTATGTGGATTAAGCGTGAGTGCAGGACGTATGCCAAGTGAGCGTATCTTTTGTATGAGTCTATGAGGGTGTTTTTCTTCTTCAATGTGAAAAGAGATAAATTCTGGTTTTAAAGGGGCAAATAAGTCTACAAAAAAAGTATTGTTCTGCACCATTAAGTGAATATCTAGTGGTTTTGTTGCGGCTTTTGCTACGGCTTCCACTACCACAGGACCTATGGTAAGGTTTGGTACAAAATGACCATCCATCACATCCACGTGCACAAAATCACAGCCACCCTCACAAATGGCACGCACATCTTCTGCCAACTTTCCAAAATCCGCTGATAATATACTTGGTGCTACTAACATCACTGTCCTATTAAAATATTTTGAATATTATATCATAGCCTCTCTTGTTAAATCACACAATAGTCTGCGTTGTCGCTGTGAACACCCTTTAAAAGCGGAACGATTTGAGAACAATGACGATTTTTATACCCCAAGGGCACTTCCATTGGGCGTAAAATTTTTCTAAAAAAATAAAGAAAGGAACAACCCCACAAGTCAAACTAAGAAGAAGTCAAACCAAAGATAAACTAACTTAAGCAAAATTTATACAAAAATTCCCTATAATCCCACAAAATATTCGCTCTTAAATAGCGAAATCATTAATGAAGGAAATATCATGTCAAGAAAATGTGAAATCACTGGCAAAGGGCCACTTACAGGAAACAACGTTTCTCACGCAAACAACAAAACAAAAAGAAGACAACTTCCAAACCTTAGAAGCGTTAAAATCACGCTTGAAGACGGTACAACTAAACGTGTAAAAGTTGCAGCATCGACACTTAGAACGATGAAAAAGAAAGCTGCTCAAGCTGCATCAGCTGAGTAATCTTTTAAGATAAGAGAAGATATACTCTCTTATCATGATATTTACCGAAAAATTAAAACACTTCCTCGGTTGGAGAAGTGCACCAAAACCCCACATCACACTAAATAGTGAATACTATGGACATTTAGCTCCTTTTAGACTCCCTCTTATACTTACTGTTCTTGTTATGCTTTTAGGTACATTAGGGTATATGGCTATAGACAACTTCTCTTTAATGGATGCTATTTACCAAACAGGTATCACATTTACTACCGTAGGTTTTGGAGAAATTGCACCTATTTCAAATGCGGGTCGTATTTTTACCATTACCCTCATTATCTTTGGTTTTGTTGTCTTTTCCGTCGCTATTGGTATTATTGCTGAAGTGGTTAAAAAAGGTGAATTTCAAAAAACTGTTAAGGAGCGTAGAATGCTTTATGAGATTGCAAGGCTTAAACATCATTTTGTGGTATGTTACCATAACGAATTTACGATACAAGTCACCAAACAGCTACGTGAAAACCACATCCCTTTTGTGGTTGTTGACCCGCGTGAAGATATGGAAGAAATCGCTAAAAAATACCATTATCCTTACTTTGTTTCTGCAGAACCTCACACAGAAGAAGGCATACTCAAGTCACACCTCTCCTCAGCCAAAGGAGTCATCTCTTTAGCAGTCAATGTGGCCGACAACATTGCAACCATTGCCTCAGTAAGACTCTATGAAAGTGAGATAAAAAGGGGACGTAAATACCTGGTCATCGCCAATGCCAAAAGTCATGAAGATGACCAAAAGTTACTGAAACTTGGAGCAGACAAAGTAGTCACTGCTACGAAGCTTATGGCACAACGTATCAATGCTATGGCAGCTCGTCCTGACATGGAAAATTTACTTCAAGAATTTTTGTACAAGAAAGACACACCGCTGGATATGGAAGAAGCAAAAGTTTCTAAAACATCCTGGCTGGTATTGAAAAAAATAAAGGTGGCACGTTTTAGAGATATTGCCAACGTCACTATCATTGGCATACGTCAAAAAGATGACAGATTCATTCCTATGCCAAAAGGGGATACCATCATCATGCCAGAATCCAAACTTCTTCTCATTGGAACAGGTGAAGGTATCAGAAAAGCAAAAAAAATCATCCGTAAAAAAGAAAAGCCTGAGGAGTTAAAATTTGTTTAAATTAATTGCGTTGGAAAATGGGTTAGAAAATGTTCAAGGTTTCTTTTGTGGTGCTACCAATGTAGGTATGCGAAAAAAGCCTGCGTCTGGTACCTCAGCTCTAGATGGTGATATTGCTTTTATACGAAGTGAAGTGCCATGTGACATCTCAGCAGTGTTTACTTCTAACACTTTTCAGGCTGCACCCATCAAGCACTTCCAAAAATACCCAAAATCTTTCCAAACAGATTTTGTACTCATCAATGCCAAAAATGCCAACGCTATGACAGGTGAAAAAGGCGTAGAAGACATAGAGACAATTATGTCTTCTCTTTCAAATAAGCAAAAGGTTCTTAATCCTGTCATGAGTTCTACAGGAGTGATAGGGTATCGTTTACCCATCGATAAAGTGACTTCTGCATTTGATACTTTAGATTTTAATGCCAAAGACTCACACCAAATTGCACGTGCTATCATGACAACCGATAGTTTTAAAAAAGAGTTAGCATACAAGGTGGAACTTGATGATGGTTCATCCTTTACTATCGCCGCCATCTGTAAAGGTGCTGGTATGATAAACCCAGCTATGGCAACCATGCTTTGTTTTGTCATCACTGATGCAGCTGTGCCTAAAGAAGATATGGATATCTTACTTTCAGATGCTGCAGAGCAGTCATTTAACCGTATCTCCGTAGATGGTGACACCTCTACCAATGACACGGTCATGCTACTAGCCAATAAAACATCGCAAAGCTACCATAAAAAAGCTTTTCAAGAAGCACTGAATAAAATTACATTTGAACTAGCCATGTTGATACTACGTGATGGGGAAGGTGCCAACAAACTTGTAACATTT
The DNA here is from genome assembly GCA_963698695.1 of Sulfurovaceae bacterium. GTDB lineage: Bacteria > Campylobacterota > Campylobacteria > Campylobacterales > Sulfurovaceae > Sulfurovum. Next base: position 47,145 of record CAVORT010000004.1, read on the forward strand.
GAAGTCAAAGGGGCTAAAAGTCTTCAAGAAGCACAAACAGCTTCAAGAGCTTTAAGTAACTCACTTTTAGTCAAAACTGCGCTCTTTGGCGAAGACCCCAACTGGGGTCGTATCGCTTCTACTATCGGTGCATCTGGTGTGGCTTGTGATGATGAGACGCTGACCATACACTATGATGATTTACTGATCTACTCTAGCGCATTTAGAGAACTCGACAAAGTCCGTGAAAGCAAAGCCTATGTCATTATGAAACAAGATGCATTCAAGGTGACTTGCGACCTCGGTTTAGGTGATGAGTCTTACACTTCTTATGGTTGTGACCTGAGTTATGAATATGTAAAAATAAATGCTGAATATCGGACATAATAGGTATATATCAATATACACTAAACTCCAAAATGTTATACTTATAACATAAAAATACTAGGAATACATATGTTACATGAATACAGAGATGAAATACACGAACTTAAACAAGAAAATGCACACTTTGCAAAGATTTTTGAAAAGCACAATGAGCTTGATAAGCAAATAGAACATGCTGAAATTGGAGACACTCCTTTGACAGATATTGAACTTGAAGTCCTCAAAAAAGAGAAACTTCTTTTAAAAGATGAAGCGTACAAAATGATAATGGATTATAAAAAGTCTAAAGCATAATCTTTAAACCCACCATTGCGTGGGTTGCATTAATCTTCCTTACCCTATAATAACTCTAATTTAATACTATAGGATTTACTATGAAAATCTCCCTACTTTTACTTCCCCTACTCCTTACTTTAACCTATGCACAGGAAGGTAATATTGCCATGCATGGTACAGAAAAAGCACAAAGTGTGCAAATCTTTTATGGGAAAATCTTAGAGATAAAAGATGCCAGAGGATACAAATATCTCAAAATGGATGAAAATGGTACAGAAGTTTGGATAGCCATTGCCAATGCACCCGTAGCCATAGGTGACAAAATAGGTTATGATAAACAAATGATGATGAAAGACTTTGAGAGTAAGTCATTAGAACAAAAGTTTAAAACTATTTATTTTGTTTCGGATGTCCGTTTACCCCAGAGAGGAAGTAAACCAACAAGTATGAAAGAGTTACTTGCAATTCAGACAAAAAATAAAGGTTCATTGCTTCAAGATACTGAAGGAAACGCTACAGAACCTTTTGTACAAAAAGAGACTTACACGGTAGAAGAAGTACATCATTGGAGAAAGTCACTTCAAGACCAAACCATCACAATGGAAGTAACAGTAGGTAAAGTGCTACATCAGATTATGAAACTTGACTGGGTACACGTAAATGATGGCTCTGGTGATGAAAAAAGTGCTACCAACGACATTGTCTTTACTGCTGCTTCAACGACGTTAAAACAAGGAGACAAAGTGCGTGCCAAAGGTAAAGTGATCGTAGACAAAGACTTTGGGTTTGGCTATTTTTATAAGGTCATCCTAGAAGATGCAACCTTTGAAGTATTAAAGTAAATATGATGGCAAATTTTTCCAGCATAGAAGATATACCTAATGCTCTTTTAGAGACCATAGCATCACTTGGCTTTACATCCATGTCAGAGATACAAGAAAAAGCCATCAATCCCATCTTAGAAGGACGTGATATCTTAGCGCAGTCCAAGACAGGCTCAGGGAAAACGGTAGCTTTTGGACTACCTTGTGTCATGCGTACAAATACCAACAACTTTAAGCCTCAAACCATTATCATCACTCCCACACGTGAACTGGCAGATCAGATAGCTATTGAACTGAGACGTGTTGCAGCCTATAAAGCAAACCTCAAGATACTCACACTTTACGGTGGTGTACCACTGCGTTCTCAAGCAGAATCACTGGCAAAAGGGGCTCACATACTCATAGGCACACCTGGACGTATACAAGACCACTTAGCCAAAGAGACTTTGGTACTTGACAGTATCAAGACCCTTGTACTGGATGAAGCAGACCGTATGCTGGATATGGGCTTCTATGATGAGATAGTTAAGATAGGCTCAAATATGCCTAGAGCCAAACAAACCCTACTCTTTTCAGCCACATTCCCTGAAAATATAGAAAAATTGGCAAAAGCGCTACTCAACCAACCATTGACAATCAAGGTAGATACACTTATAGCATCTACCAAAATAAATGAAATCGTGTATGAAACTTCTGATAAATTTAAAACACTCACTGCACTTATACAATCCTATAAACCAGAGTCACTCCTCATCTTTTGTAACACTAAAGCAGAAGTTATCTCACTCACTGATACTTTAGCAGGACGTGGACACGCAGTGATTGACATACATGGAGACTTGGAGCAAAGAGATCGTAACGAATCTGTCATCGCATTTTCAAATGGTTCCAAACGTATCTTAGTCGCCACAGATGTTGCATCAAGAGGCTTAGACATCAAAGATATCGCACTGGTGATCAACTATGACTTACCCTTTGATGCAGAAGTATACACTCACCGTATAGGAAGAACTGGTCGAGCAGATGCCACAGGCACTGCCATCTCTCTGTATACTCCTAAAGACCTTGAAAAATGTTCTTATGTTTTAAGTAAAGCCAAAAAGAAAGAGCTAAAAGACTTACGTATAGATGCAAAGTTTAAAATGACAAGTCAATATGATACACTCTGCCTACATGGAGGCAAAAAAACAAAACTTCGTGCAGGAGACATTTTAGGGACACTTTGTAAAGAAATAGGGATAGATGCCAAACTGATAGGAAAAATAAACATCACAGAAACAAAGTCTTATGTGGCCTTAGACCATACGGTTATAGAGAAGGTTTTGAAAGCTTTGAAAGATGTGAAGATTAAGAAAAAAAAATATATGGCATGGATACTGGATTAATCTTCCAGTATTACTTTACGTCTTTTATATCTTACTACATAAAATATAGTGATGAAAATCACACAAAGTAATGCTATAACAGTTGCCGACTGTAGATACTCAGAGATGAGTACTTCATTTGAGCCTACCACATACCCTACCCCAACAAGCACCATCACCCATATACCAGCACCCAAAGCGGTATAAGCAGAAAATCTGCTAATGTTCATGCGTGCTAAACCCGCAGGCAGTGAGATGAGTTGTCGTATTCCAGGTATAAGTCTTCCCGTAAAAGTTGAAATTTCTCCATGCTTGGTAAAGAATACCTCTAACTTGTCCAGCGTCTCTTCTTTGATAAAAAAATATTTTCCATACTTCAAAATAAATGCTCTACCAAAAGACTTTGCAAGATAATAATTAAACAATGCGCCACCTATAGAGCCTAAGATACCCATCAGTATCACTATATAGAGGTTCATCTCGCCCTTGTAAGCCAGATAGCCTGCTGGTATCATGATAATTTCGCTAGGGAAAGGAAAAAAAGTACTCTCAAGAAACATTAAAAGAAAAATACCCCAGTAACCCATATCTCCGATATAAGAGACTATGGTATTTGCAATGTCATGTATCATTACTCTGAGTATGCCCCAACTGCTATAAGTCTTTGATAACGTTGTTCCAACATCTCCTCTACACTCAATACACGTAGTGCTTTAACAGAGTCTAAGAAGTATGATTTCAAGACATTCGCTGCCATTTCTTTGTCACGGTGCGCCCCAATAAGTGGTTCATCAAGTACATCGTCTATCAGCTTATGCTTCAAGAGATCAGAAGGTGTGATTTTTAGTGCTTTAGTCGCTGCTTCAACTTTCGTAGGGTCGTTCCACAAAATTGCTGAACATCCCTCTGGAGAGATGACGGCAAAGACTGAGTAGCGCATCATAGCAAGCTTATCTGCCACACCAATTGCCAGTGCCCCACCTGAACCACCTTCACCAATGACGATGGAGACAAGTGGTACTTTTATAGAGACAAATTCAAAAAGATTTTTTGCAATAGCTTCACTCTGCCCCCGCTCTTCTGCACCCAATCCGGGGTATGCACCAGGGGTGTCTATGAGCATAAGTACAGGAATATCAAACTTTTCAGCCATACGTACTGCACGTAAAGCCTTTCTGTAGCCCTCAGGATTAGGCATACCAAAATTTCTTTTGATTTTATTTTTAATCCCACGTCCTTTTTGTTCACCGATCACCATGGTCTTTTGTCCGTCTATCCAACCAATATAGCAAAGTATTGCAGGGTCATCACGAAATGCACGGTCACCATGTATTTCATAAGCATCCGTCATCAAAGCTTTAATATAATCTAGTGCATAAGGTCTGTCTGGATGACGAGCCAATTGCAATTTTTGAAAGTCAGAAAGTGAACTAAAAGTCTTTTGTACTTCTTTGTCTAACTCTATTTGGTATTTCTCTACAGCATCCAAGTTGGCAATGGCATAAGCAGATACTATCTCTTCTTGTATCTTTTCTATTTTGTTTTCAAAATCTAAATATGTTGCCACAGGTACACCTTATACTTTTTTAAAGATAACGACACCATTTGTACCACCAAAACCAAATGAGTTGGACATAGTCACATTGATATCTGCTTTTCTGGCACCTGTCGTGACGTAGTCTAAATCACAGTTTTCATCTTCGTTGACACGGTTGATGGTTGGAGGTAAAACACCATCTCTCATAGCCATAAGACATACCACTGCTTCTATGGCACCTGCAGCACCAAGACAGTGTCCTATCTGACCTTTTATTGAAGAAACAGGAGGACAGTTCTCTGCACCACCGAACAACTCTTTAATTGCTGCTGTTTCATTTTTATCATTCACTGGGGTAGAGGTACCATGTGCATTCACATAGTCTACTTTAGGAAAACCTGCCATCTTAAAAGCACCCTTCATCGCGCGAAGTGGGCCATCTTGTGTCGGTGTTGTGATATGGTTTGCATCACCACTTTCTCCAAAACCTATGAGCTCACCATAAATTCTAGCACCACGTGCCACTGCATCATCATAAGACTCTAAGATCAGCGCTGCTGCTCCCTCACCCATCACAAAACCGTCACGTTCTGCATCAAAAGGGCGAGAAGCAGTTTTCGGGTCATCATTTCTTGTTGAAAGTGCTTTCATCGCAGCAAATCCACCTATGCCCACAGGACAAATCGCAGATTCTGCACCAATGACCATCATCTTTTCAGCGGTACCTACCATAATACTTTTTGCAGCCTCACCAATAGCGTGTGTCCCTGCCGCACAAGCAGTGACAGAAGAAAGATTTGGACCTTTCATGCCTTGATAGATAGAAGCAAAACCACCAAGCATATTTACAAGTGAAGAAGGGATGAAAAAGGGAGAGATACGTCTAGGGCCTCTGTTTTCACATACCACTGAGTTTTTTTCTATATTGGGCAATCCACCTATCCCTGACGCAGAAGCGATACCAAAGGTTTCCATATCGACATCATCAGGAAAATTTGCATCTTTCATTGCTTCATCAGCTGCTTTGAGTCCCAGTTGTATGAATCTGTCAGCTTTTTTTGCTTCTTTTCCATCCAGTACGGTAGAGACATCAAAGTCTGGTATCTCACCAGCAATAGTCACAGATTGACCTTCTGTATCAAAACTCTCTATTGTTCTGATACCACATTTACCATCAATAATAGCCGCAAATGCACTTTCTTTGTCTAATCCTAGAGAGTTTATCATCCCCAAACCTGTTACTACAACTCTTTTCACTGATATCTCCTATGTACTTATATAATATATATATGGGTATTTTAAAAATACACATACATATGTTATTAATTTCCCCGAAGGGAGTTTAATTTATACGTTCTCTATAAATTTAATTGCATCTGCAACAGTAGCAATTGCTTCTGCTTGATCATCAGGAATTTCGATATCGAATTTCTCTTCAAGTGCCATAACTAGTTCAACAACGTCAAGACTATCAGCTCCAAGATCCTCTACAAATTTAGACTCTTCTTTAACCTCGTCTGGGCTCACATTTAGTTGCTCAACAACTACCTCTTTTACATCATCAAATAATGCCATGGACTACTCCTTAAGTTTGTTATAAATACGCACAAGTATAACAAAAAAATAATAAAAAGCTTATACTTTCCTAATAAATAGATGTTTGCAGGGCAGTAAATCGGATTTTTGTGTAGAGAAGGTGAAGAAAAATAGAAAAGACCGTATGTTCTTTTCTATTTTAGGTATTACTATTTTCTAAAATTTATACTTGATATTTGTATATACATATCTTCCAGGTTCGTTAAGAAGCATTACTTCACTAGTCGCACCACTTGCTATGAGTGTTAAATCGTTATAGGTATTTGATATAGCGTATGTTTTATCAAATACATTGTCTACACCTACAACCAATTCAAAATTATCCCCAAACTGTTTTGTTCCTTTTAGGTTAAGTACCGTATACGCATCAAGCTCTTGCTCACCATTTGCCGCATCAAAATCTGTCCATTTATCTGAAGCGATCAGTTCAGCTCTGAATGCTAAGCTTTCATCCCAGTCATAGTTTACAGCTGCATTCAATTTAAATGGTGGGATCTCTGGCATATCTGTATCAGTCTGACCTGTTAACGGATCATCTTTTTTACCTCTTTGGTACGACATCCCATAGTCAAAATAGAGTGACTCTGTTGCAACATAGGTACCACTTAATTCAAATCCATAGATAGTAGCATCTACATTTTCAAACTGACTATTATCACCATTGTATGCAATAAAATCATCTAATTTAGAATAGAATGCCTTCGCTTTGACACTTGTATTTTCATAGTGTTTTTCAACACCTATATCAAATTCATAGTTCACAGTATTTTCTAAACTTGGATTACCCACAAAAGTTGGACCCATCATAATGATATAAAGTTCTCTTGCATCTGGCACTCTTGAGGACTTACCTAAGCCTGCAAAATATTTTGTGTCTTTATCAGCATTGTAGGTTCCCAGAATATAACCATTCAATTCATTGTAATCATTATCTGGTTGTAATGTTGGGTCTGGATGGTGAGAAGTGATCTTTGTATCATCATATCTCAACCCAAGATCTAAAACAAATTTGTTCATCGTTATCTTATCTTTGAGGAAGAAAGCATAGTTCTCAGTATCTACATCATTAATACTCTTCATCATGAACATACCGTTTCTTATGAATTCGCCATCCCAATTTCTCTTACTATAGTCCAATCCTGCAGTGATAGTATGGTTATCAATGTCAAAACTGTTTGAAAGTTTTGCCCCTTGTACCTTTGTCGTCAATGCATGTGTGACATTAGCCATCATAGTTGAAGCATTTCTGTATAAATTTGACATAGGATGATCAACTTCTGACTGATAAACTTGGAGATTCAATTCTTTAGAATACTTTCCTAAATCTTTGGCGGTATATTCTATATTGAAAATATCTGAATCATCATACAAAGCATCCATTGGGGTAGATGGATAAAGAATATCATCACTTCTGTTGGCAGTATAGCCAAGTCTCAACTCTTGATTATCAGTAATGTTCCAGAATAGTTTTGCCATCAATGTTTTTTTACTGTAGGCATCCAGATCACTATATGCAGGCTGATATTGATTAGGCATAGGAACGGCATTACTTAACATTTGTCCTACAAAATCATTGCCATCACCGTCTTCATATTGTTCACTTTCTTCTGTTGAAGCAGAAAATAAAAATTTTACATTTTCTGTAACTGAACCAGAGGCAGATATTGCAGCTTTTTTATATCCCCAAGAACCAAGACCAAGATTAACTTCTCCTGTAAATTCATCTTCAGGCTTAATGGTATGTATCTTGACATCTCCACTGAGTGATCCAAAATCTTCAACATTAAATGGTCCTTCATTGATTTCTATATAGTCTACATTATTGGTAAGCACATGTGAGATAGGAGGATCCATCCTATTTGGGCAGGCACCATGTACTTTTGTACCGTCTATAGTCACGTTGATATTGTCTTTTTTTTGCCCTCTCAAGATTATATCATTTGCAATTCCAGATCTTCTTACAAGTGAAACACTTGATGACTGTTTAGCTAATGCTTCACCTAAGTCTGCAGACTTTATGTCCTCGCCAGAGACATCTTTGATGATCTCTGTTCCTGCTTTTGCTTCAACTTCTATAGTCCCAAGCTCTACTTGTGCAGCCTGTACAGCTAATGTAGCTATCAATGATAGGTAAATTCCTCTTGTCATAACACTCTCCTGAATAATTTGCATTATTTTAGAACCATTGTGTTAATTATGTGTTAACTTTAGCGTATTTTATAACTAAGTGTGAAATTGACTGTCATGGGTAGTGAAATAGGTGCATTTTTTGTAGAAATAGGAAAAGCGTTTTTCACAGCACTTTTAGCAGAATTATGAAACACTTTAGGACCACTGACTGAGATGTGACCTACTTTTCCATTTGCCAAAATGGTAAACTGTACTTTCACAGACCCTTGCATCCCTCTTCTTTGGGCAATACGCGGATAGGTTTTATTTTTATTTATTTTAGACCTTATGCGAGATAAAAAAGCATTTTTCTTTGCCGGACTCACTTGCTTTTTACTTGATACTTTTTTTGTAGGCGCTTTACGTTTGACCACTTTCTTTTTTACAGTCTTTTTTTGTACTTTCTTCTTTTTAATGACTTTCTTTTTTACTACTTTTTTCTTCACTATTTTTTTTACCACAGGTTTAGGTATGACCTTTGTTTTGATAGGTTCAGGTATTACTTCTTCTACCACTGGTTCTTCTGTTTCCACTTCCTCAACCAATGGTTCTTCTTCTTTGACAGGCTCAATAACTGGCTCTTCCACCGGTTCTTCTACTGGTAGTTCTACAGGGGGGATAATTTCTGGCTCATACGAAGCTAAAGAAAAAGATATAGTTTTTTCTTGAGGTTTTTGTTCTGTACCTATATAAAGATGTTTTAGATAAAAAAAGAGTAATCCTAAAGAGAGATATAAAAGCACTGTGCTGAAAAAAGAGATTACAAAAGGGTATTTTAGCACAGCAGACTCTTATATTTAAGGTTTCTTCTAAGGGGGTTAAGAAACCCTGTCTTATTTCGACTAGACAGGGTATTTTGACAAAGAAGTGTTAATTTAGTGTTAAAAGTATACTCAAAGTTTATTTATTTTAGAAACTTTTATTTTTGCGGGTAGTCTGGCTGACAATAATTCACACCGTCAATCACGCCCAAAGCACAACATCCAGTACTCACACCTTTGTTTTTAAGCCCTTTGTCAAATGCCCAGTAGTGGTTATAGCTACCTGCACGTAAAGTCTCAAATACGGAAACTATCTCAGTTGCATTTTCGGATTGAGCAAGGGCTATATCATGATTTAAGTCATTCACATCCACGACTTCAATGATACACCCCACTTTAAGTGCATCAATCTCAGAAGTTGACCCTTGAGCTACAAGGTCATCATAAAGCTGTTGTATCGCTGCAATATCATATGTTCCTGCTTCCATATCTTCAATCGATGTATCTATATATCCTAACGTTGGTAAATCAATATTGGTAAAGTTGACATCATCATTCAGTTTATACTTTTGGATAAGCTCTTGTACCAAGGTTATATGTTGATATTCGCCATTGGTTGCAATGTTTGTAAATTGTTTTACATTAGGGTATTGTTCATATAAAGCATTATAAACATCATAGGCAAGCCTTTCTTCATTTCCCATATAGGCAAGTGTATTGATAAGCTCTTGAGACAACTTTTCACTTGGTGCTTCCGTAGATACAATTTCCTCTTCTACTATATCTACTTCTTGCCCTGCTCCTTCATTCTCCACAATCACTGCTTCTTCAATTGCAGTCTCTATAGGATCTGTTCCCTCTGTTACAATGCTACTTGTACTATCACACCCTACAAAAACGAATACACTTGCAAGAACGATTGCACTTTTTACGATTGATATTTTCATATGACTACCTTGTTATATTTTTGAAATATTAGCGTGAAAGTGTGAATTGGATGTGAATTAAAACCCATTTAAGCAAAGTACTTAAATGGATTAGATAACTCTAAACTGTTAGTTTACTGATCATGAAGTTTTATCTATTTCAGCGTCAGATGCTTTAGTAAATAGCATATAAAGAATAGGTAAGATAATCAGCGTAAGTAAGGTGGAACTTATCAAACCATTGATGACAACAATCGCCAGAGGTCTTTGTATCTCCGAACCCGGTCCTGTTGCAAAAAGCAAAGGTAAAAGTCCAAAGGCAGCGATGATGGCTGTCATCAGTACCGGTCTTAACCTTTTCACACTCCCCTCAACCACTGCCTCTTTAATCTCAGCACCTTGCTCGACAAGATAGTTAAAATAGTTCACAAGGACTACACCATTGAGTACGGCAATACCCAGTAACGCGATAAACCCAACTGAAGCAGGCACAGACATGTACTCTCCACTCAAGTAAAGTCCTATGAAACCCCCTATGAGTGCCAAAGGTACATTAATAAGCACCATACCCGCTTGCATCAATGAACCAAAAGAGATAAATAGTAAAATGAAAACCAAAAAGAGTGACAATGGTACAATAATAGCCAGTCGTTCAGCCGCTCTCTGTTGGTTTTCAAACTCTCCCCCATAAGTCAGATAATACCCTGCAGGAAGACTGACCTCTTGACTGATCTTTTCTTTTGCTTCTTCCACAAAACTCACAAGCCCCCGTCCTTCTACATTGGTTTGCACAATCGTTTTTCTATACCCATGTTCATGCTCTATCTGTACAGGGCCGTTACTGGAGACAAACTTGACAAAAGTACTTAAAGGTACAGACTTACCTTCAGGCAGAGGATAATACATTTTTTCTATTTTATCCAGTGAGTTTTGTACAGTCTCATCTCCTTTTACCATAAGGTTGACACGTCTCATACCTTCTTGGATAATCCCTACTTGTACACCCGTAACCATCACTTTTAAGAAATGATTGACTTCTTTCTGGTCTATGCCGTGGTATGCCATCGCCTTTTTGTCAAAAGTAAGTTCAAAATACTCTACCCCTTCATTGGCTTTTTTATAGACATCTGAACTCCCTTCTATCGTTTCCAAAATGGCTTTTACCTTGACCGCCACTTTTTCAAGTTCATCATTGTCACTTCCGAAGATGTCTATGGCTAAGTCACCACGAACCCCTGTAAGCATCTCTGAGACTCTCATCTCTATGGGTTGTGTAAATCCATACTCGATACCTACAAACTCATCTAACACTTTACGGATTTCATTAATGACAAATTCCTTGGAAGGCTCCCTCCACTCAGACTTGTCACTAAGTACTAAGAACGTATCTGTGTCATTAAGACTCATAGGGTCAAGTCCAAGTTCATCACTCCCTGTACGTGCGATAATATCTTTTATCTCTGGTACTGAAGCTATGAGCTTTTGTTGTAATTTAAGGTTGAGTGCCAAACTATCTTCAAGTGAAATAGAGGGCAACATCTCCACCCCGATGATAATACTACCTTCATCCATCGTAGGCATAAAAGATTTACCCGTCTGCGATGCCAAATAAAGAGAAGTCCCAAACAAAATAAGTACGGCAGCGATACTTATCTTCCAATAATGCAAACACACATTTAAGATGGGTCTGTACCCTTTGGTCAGTATCTTCATCAACCATGACTCTTTATCTGGTCGCTTACTTAAGATAAAGGAGCTAAGCACCGGGATAAGTGTGAGTGCCAAAACCAGTGAAGAGAAAAGTGCAAAGATAATACTCAGTGCTACAGGTCTAAAAAGCTTTCCTTCAAGTCCTTCAAGTGTAAGTAAAGGCATAAAAACAATGATAATAATCAGTACACCAGTGATAATAGAAGGTGCCATTTCAACGGTTGACTCATAAATAATGTGTAATTTGTTTTGACGCTGATGTTTAGGGTTCCCAAGTTCCGCGGTAATATGTTCTACCACAACAACAGCAGAATCGACCAGTATTCCTATGGCAATGGCAAGTCCACCCAAACTCATAAGGTTTGCTGAAAGTCCAAAATACTGCATCGCTATGAAACTCATCAATAATGCAAAAGGCAAGATAAGTGCCACGGAAAGTGCAGATGCCAAGTTACCAAGCATCACAAGTAAGATAACCATGATAAGCACTATGGCTTCATACAAAGCATTTTTAACGGTATCTGTAGCCAAATTTACCAAGTGTGAACGGTCATAAAATATATCTATCTTTGTACCAGAAGGAAGCATTGCCCCAAGTGCAGTGAGCTCCTCTTTTACTTGTTCAAGTACTAGTCCTGTGTTTGTTCCTTTAAGTCCTAACACCAGTCCCTGTACCGCTTCAGATTTTCCATTTTTACTCACAAATCCCGCACGTGTCAAGTAACCAAACTGCACTTTAGCAACATCCCCAATGGTGATGACTTTCGTGCTACGTTTGGCTACAGGAAGATTACGAATATCTTCTAAACTACCCAGCTGTCCAACAGAACGTACCAATATACTTTCCACACCTTGTGAAACACGCCCTGCTCCATCGTTTTGATTATTTTTCTCTAAAGTACTAAATATCTCATCTAAGGTAATGCCCATGGCACGCATCGCACTGAGGTTAGGTACGACTTCATAGGTTTTTACTTTTCCCCCTAGAGCATTAACCTCTGCAACCCCTGAAACCGCACGAATTTTAGGAGAAATGATCCAATCAAGCAGTGATCTTTTTTCTACCAAAGAAAGTGTATCAGACTCAATGGTGAACATAAGAATGTCACTAAGCGGTGTAGAAATAGGTGCAAGACCCCCTTCTATATTTGCAGGGAGTTCCTCCTTTATATCTGCAAGTCTTTCACTTACTTGCTGTCTAGCCCAATAAATATCTGTGCCATCTTCAAAATCCAAAGTAATATCACACAATCCATACTTAGCCGTAGAACGCAACATTGTCTCAAAGGGAATACCCACCATCTTCATCTCTATAGGAGTTACTATACGAGACTCTATCTCTGAAGGTGTCATGCCGCTTGATTTGATAATGATCTTTACCTGCGTAGGTGAAATGTCTGGAAAAGCATCTACTGGCAATTCTTGATATGCCTTGATTCCAAATCCCAAGATGACCACAGCTAGAAGAGAAAAAAACAACCTCTGCGCTAGGGCAAAGCCTATGATTTTATTCATCATCTTCACCCAGCATATTTTTCAGAACTGCCAATGAATTGACAGCTATCTTCCCAGTGACGTCTTCTGAGGTTTTGACAAAATAGTATATATCATCTTCCGCAAGAATCTTGACAGGTACAGCGTCATACCCTTGTGCAGTTTTCACAAATACAATTTGATCCTCTCCATGTTTAATTACAGAGTTTTTTGCGATCATCAAACTTTTAGATGCCAAAGAAATAGAGGCATTTTCACGAAGTCCTGAAACGATTTCTACATCTTCGGGGATTAAGAAACGTACTTGTCTGGTTTGATTTTCCGGATTAATGACTGGGGATATTTGTAAAACCTTTGTATCAAAAGTCACATCATCTAGGGTAATACGGACTTCTAATCCTTCTTTAAGCACCTTAGCTCTTTTGGCTTCTATGTCACTTTCCAACCATAGATTTCCTTTGGCTTGTATGACAAAAAGTGCCTCACTGGAACTCGTACTCTTTCCTGGTGTTGCCCCCAGCATTACCACTCTTCCATCTACAATACTTTTGACTTCTAAAGTCGGCGAAAGCGTGAGTGCTGTAAAGAGTGTTTGTATCATCTCATCACTAGCGCCATAACTTTTAAGCAACGCTTTAGATGCAGCGACCCTAATTTTATCTGCTTTGAGTTCTGCATTGGCAGCCATGCACTCTTTTTGAGGGATGATTTCTTCTTTACAAAGCATATTTTTACGCTCAGTCAAATGGGAATGGTGCTTATATTCAATTGCTTCGGCAATGGCTTTTTGCTGGATAGCTATCCACTCAGTACCACTAACCACTGCAAGCACATCTTCTTTTTTTACTTCCTGATATTGTGCCACATGTAACTGCTTTACATTGGCTTCAAACGGCAGCGAGAGAGTATGCAGTAGTGTAGGGGGCGTCACCACCTGAGTGATATACTCTCCTAAAGGGAGGCGTTCAGATACCTTTGGGGCTTCTACTTTGATTTGCCAATTTGCTTCTTGTTCTTGAGTCAGTACAATACTTTGAGCATGGAGCCCCACTAAAGAAGCTACTAAAACCCATACATATTTTTTCATTCTTAATCCTTCTTTTCTGCAAGTGTGTAAAGTGTAAATAGTGTCTGATAGTATGCCTTCTTCATGGCATATACCTCTTGGTGTAGGCTATAAAGTTTTTGACGATTTAAAAGATACTCAATCACAGATGTCTCCCCTAGATCATAACTTTTTTTAATCAGCGGCAACACTTTATGTTGATAATTTTTATGCTGTTTAGAAAGTCTCTTTATCATCAACGCATAGCTTTTGAGTTGAGACTTGAGTTGGTTGAGCATACTTTTTTTCTCTCTCATATTTTGCTCATAGGTAGACTCCAATGCAGAGTGTTGATACATCGCAGCTGCTTTTTCATGTTCTGAACGTTTAGAAGTAAAGTTAAGCGGCAAAGAGACGCCTATGGTGTACTTATCCATATCGATCTCTTTTCCGTACTGGGCAGAGACATTGAACGACTCTACACGATGACTATAACGCTCCATACTCCCCTCTGTACTTTTTAAACGCTTTTCATGCGCCTCTTTTGAAAGTCTAAATGTTTGTCCCAACTTGACTGAAGTACGTATAGGATAGATATCTCTACATGAGAGTGGAGTAGCTGTAGGTACACCCACTTTACTCAACATAAGCAGCTTGTCTTTTTCAATATCTTTCATCATTTTCATCTCTTGGAGCTTAGCAAAAAGTGTCTCTTTTTCATTCTCTATTTGCAGTAGTTCCGTTTTAGATATTTCCTGATACTTATAGGCTTTGCGTTTTTTTTGATACAGTTTCTCTAAATCATCATAACTTTGTTTAAAACTTACATAATTTTGTGTATCTACACAGTACTGATGGTAATCATTTTTAAGGGTATTACGAAAATGAATCATGGTATTTTGAGCATCCAGTGCACCCGCTTGATTTGAAAGGCGCGCGATATTTCTCTCTTGGGCTTGGATATTACCCAACTTGATATTTTTAGAGACACCTATAGCATACTCATATCCATAAGGATCTAGATCAGGTCTTGCCCTGCTGCCCTGACCATAAAGTTCAAAAGGGTCTGAAGCAGTATCTGCCAGATTTTTAGACTCTAATGCCAGTGCGTTATATTTGAGCGTATCAGAAAGTGAATTATGTGCATCAGAAGAACGAAGTATCTTGTCTAATGTGATGGAAGAAGTATGCCCAGTTGTAAGAAGTAGTGTAAAGACTATACACTGTTTTATAGCTATAGCTATGAAATGGTTCATGAATCATACCTTTTGTCACTTTAAATTTGTTGGGAAATTTACCATACCTGTATTAACCTCATGTGAATTAAGGTTCAACCATCAGTTTTTTCTTAATATCAAAATAGTCTATATAGGCTTTAATGTTTTCTCTCAGTGTTGCATCATCCAAGGTAGCTGCATCTTTCATAGGAAACTTCAAAAAGAACTGAGGAGGCATAATAGAAAGTTCTTTTTGAGGATATTTTAAGTACTTAAACATCGCATTTTCTATTGCCTTACTTGTACTATACTTCATCAAGTAGCGTTTGTAAGTTAACTCGCTTGGTATATTCTGTTTTTGATGACAAACAAAACAGTGCGTCTCTAAGGCTTCCGTGTCCGCAAATATGTGTATGCTCATAAGCATGACTAAAACTATTTTACCCATCTTACACTGACCTCCGTTCCTTTGTTTTCTTCAGATTCTATGTTAAGCGTATACCCATAGTTTTCACACACTTGTGCAACGATGTGAAGCCCTATACCAAAGCCACCCTCCGCGCTATTTGCTCTTTTATAGCGTTGAGAGATTTGCTGGAGTTCTTTGGACTTTATCCCTATCCCTGTATCACGAACACTTAGATTATCTTGGGTGAGAGACAGTGCCAGTATCCCTTCATGTTTATTGTACTTAATGGCATTGGAAAGAAGGTTATCTACCAGTCTTAGCGCATCATTTTTATCTATTTTTAAGACTATGTTTTGTACCACGTCTACTTGTATGTCCAACGCTTTAGCATCAGCCATTGCAGTAAAATACAATATGCGCTCGTTCATAAGTGCAGACATATCTACCTCAACGAGGTCTCTATGGTAGTCATGATTAAGATTTAAGTAGGTTAAGTCATCATAAATGTGACTAAGTGTCTTGGATGCAATTGCTATACGTTTGAGTTCAACTCTGTTTTCTTGATCTTTACCAAATGTTTCTATCATCTCTATATTCGTCAGTATCGTACTGATGGGTGTGTTAAGCTCATGCGTCGTGTCTTGTATGAACTGGTTCATCTTCTCCAGTGCCTGACGCATAGGAGATACAAACAAACGCCCTAAAAAGTACCCTAACAAAGAAAAAAATATCGCTGCCGCTAACATAAATAACAAGATCTGCTTTTGTAGCCCAGCAATGGATTCCTCATCAATGTCTTTAGACAAAAGCAGATACCCAGCACCCAGATAGTAAGGTTCCAGTTTAGCGCGATAATAAAGCTTATCTGCCTCCTCTTCTTCAAAACCATGTTTAGCATCAAGCGTGCCAAAAATGTAATTCCCATCTACATCATAAATGGCTGACTCTATCTTTGTATATCTAGGGTAAACTAAAGTACTTGTGTCAGATTGATGCAAGTCTCTGAGTGCAGATTTGAGATTTTCTGCTTCATACTTCAACACTTCGTATTGTTTGTCCAAAAGGTGGTGTTTTGAAGAGGTATAAAATATCCAGGAAGCAAGTGAGAAAAGTATCAGTGTAGAAAGAAGATAAATCACTAAAAAGCGTACCAGACTTCTTTTTTCACTACTTAACAAAACGATAGCCTACGTTTTTCACTGTTTCTAACTTCTCTTTGCCTATGGAGGCGCGTAACGTTTTGATGTAGGTTCGTAGTGAGCCTGCGCTGGGTTCTTCATCATAGTCCCAGAGTGCTTCATTAATGCTATTGTAATCGAGTAATTCATTGGGATGTTGTAAAAACAGTGAGAGTAGTTTCAACTCTTTTGTTTTAAGTGCTATTTTTTCTGTACCTCGGGTGAGGGTCAACTCTTTAATGTCAAAAGAAAGGCCATTTCCTAAGTCTATCTTCTCGGTATAACTGTCATAACGCCTTTTAAGTACGGACTGCACACGTGAAAGCAACTCTTTAAGTGCAAAAGGTTTACGTATGTAGTCGTCACACCCTATGTCAAAACCCCGGGTGACATCTTCCACCGCATTTAAAGAAGTGATGAAAATAGCCGGTGTCCGTACGCCTTCATCTCTTAACGTCTGTAAAAAATCATACCCACTTTGATGAGGTACTTTTACATCAAGTAACATTAAGTCTATATGTTTTTCATAAGCGATGTCCTGTGCCTGAAGACCATCATACGCACAATGTACCTCATACCCCTGATACACTAAAAACTGCTTCACTGTGTCACTTAACTGTTGGTCATCCTCAAGGAGTAGTATGCTTACTGTCATCTATTTATTTTGGCAATTTTGTCCATTTGATTTACCCCTACCCATGCCTTGGCCCTGACCACCAAAGTTGTCATACATCCAAGAAGCAATGGTTTTGAGTTCTGCTTCTGTCACATTACCTTTTTGCGAAGGCATCAGACCAAAACGCTTAATCTTATCGGCCATACATACTGCTTTACTCTCATCAGGATGTAGTGCATACTCAGTGATGAACTTCACCGCAGCATCCTTAGTGCCATACGTCATTTTTACATGTCTCATCACTCCCATTAACGGTGGTGCTACTAATGTACTGATGTCAGCGGGACGAGAAGTAACGTGACAAGCTGCACATTTTGTCTTAAACAAATCTGCCCCAGAAGTCTCAGCATATACCACAGGTGTAAAAAGTAACGCAACTCCCAAAGTCAATAATGTTGTTTTCAATGTCATATCTTACTCCTTTAAGTTAATGCCCTCATTCTAATATACAAAGATGAATTAAATGTGAACCTTCGACAGATCCAACCCAACCTGTGTCCCCTCACCTTTATCCGACTGTATCTGTATGACTATCCCCGCTTCATCACAATACGCCTTTACCAAAGCAAGCCCTATTCCTTCTCCCTCTTTTTTTTCATCTCCTTGAAAGTAACGTTCATAGACTTGTAAAAGTTCACTGGTACTCATACCTATACCTTTGTCTGCTATCTCTAACCTACCTTCATCGAGCAAGATGTATATGGGAGCCTCTTTACTCGAGTACTTCATCGCATTTGAAAGAATGTTGTCGAGCATTTGTTCAAAACCTATCTTGTCTGCTTCTATCTCATACGGTTTTAGACTTAAGGTAAAAGGGTTACGCTGCTGCTCTTGAAATACTGCCACCCTCTCCTCTAGCACACGTTTCACATCAAAACGCTCTTTTTCTACTTCATGCATCTCTTTACGTATGGTGTAGACAAGTTCATCATAAAGTTTTTTGAGTCTTATCGAAGCATCTTCTATACGTTCTAAGCGTTTTAAAGATTTCTCATCTTCTATCTTCTTTTTTAACAAACTGACATTGGCTTGTATGGTAGACAGAGGGATGTTGAGTTCGTGAATGATGTCATTACTAAGTGTTGTAAGTGTATTTTCCATCTTTTTTTGAGGTGCAAAGATAAGTGCAGTTAACACATATCCCCACCCCACAGCTACCAAGATGACCAAAACTCCTGCCATAAAAAAGTTAAACTCACTCAAGTGCCAGTTCTCCAAAAACCTATACACTGCTGCAAATAACGTAAACATAGTTACAAAATAGATCACCCCTGCAAACAGTAGTTCTTTTCTCATCTTTAGCACTTTAACTTGTACCCCACACCTCGTATGTTTTCTACTTGTGAAGGGAAATACTTTTTGAGTTGTGTCACATAAACACGTAACACCCCATCACTCCCCTCCTCAGAGGCAGACCAAAGATGTGCCTTGATCTTCTCAGTGGTAACCACCTGTCCTTTAGCCTCTAAAAGTACCAACAACAACTCTGCACTTTTAGGACTTAGTTCTACCATCACATCATTTTCATAAAGTGTTTTTGTCAAGATGTCAAAATCATATACCCCCACTCTTAACACTTCTTTACGTACTTGCCTTCGTAATACTGCATTGATACGTAAAAGCAGTTCATCCAAGTCCACAGGCTTTGTGAGGTAGTCATCTCCCCCTTGTGTAAAGCCTTCTTTCAGCGAAGCTTTGTCATCACGTGAGGTAATGAAGATACAGGGCGTCTCATCGCCACTTTGACGCAATTTTTCTAAAAGTTCAAAACCTGTCTCGTAGGGTAAGTTGACATCAAAAAGATATAAATTATAATTGTTCTCATAGCTAAGATCTAACGCAGAGTAAGGGTCAAGCACACAATCGACCACAAAACCTTCCTCTTCAAGAAAGTCTTGCAGTGTCTCATTAAAAAGTTTATCATCTTCGAGAAGGAGTATATTAGATGCCAAAGTATTTCTCCTTCTGATGTAGTGGTCGATTCCATATCAACCCATGAACTGTCTGTTGATTTATTGATTTAAACCATGAGGGGAAAGTATCAAATCATTCCCTGAAATGTTACATAAACATCCCGCCATTGACTTTCAGTGTCTCTCCTGTAATGTAAGAAGCATGGTCAGAAAGTAAAAAAGCCACAGCGTCAGCAACTTCACTAGGATTACCAAAACGTGCCATAGGGATTTTAGCTGTAAAAGCATCTTTGATCTCATCTTTAAGCACCTCAGTCATCTCCGTAGCGATGAAACCAGGGGTAATCGTGTTATATCTGATACCAGAGGTTGCCGCTTCGATAGCAAAACTTTTCGTCATCGCTATGGTCCCACCTTTAGAGGCAGCATAGTTTGTCTGCCCGGCATTCCCGGTCTCACCTACAATAGACGCGATGTTTACAACTGAACCAAAACGTTTTTTACGCATTACTTTTAGGGCTTCTCTACACCCTATAAATGTTGATGTCAAGTTTGCATTAATGACATCCATAAAGGCTTCTGTCTTCATACGCATTGCTAAACCGTCTTTGGTAATTCCCGCATTATTGACAAGGTAAGCCAACTCACCATCTGCTTCAATAATCTTTTTGATACCCGACACAAATGCCTCTTCGCTGCTCACATCAAAACCAATGATCTCAGCTTTACCACCAGATGCTTCAATGGCTGCTTTGACTGACTTGGCCTCAGCCTCTCCAGAACGAAAGTTTATCCAAACCTTAAGACCCATACCGGCCAGTCCCTTGGCTATCTCAGCCCCTATACCACGACTCGCCCCAGTAACCAATACATTAGTACCTGTAAATTTCATTCAAACCCTTTTTAATATTTGAGATATTGTATCATAAATGCTATTTAAGAAATCAAGCGAAATAATGACTAAGTACCGAAAAGCTTAGTCTTAATATCTTCAAAAATCTTATAATCAACTGGACTAATTGTATCAGAGTAGATCATATGATTTAGTTGTTCTAAAATGTGCAGTTTGGAAAGTTTATCATCTTTAAGAGCTTGATTGATGATATTGACTTGTTCATCCAAGTCATACTCTGTATCCATAATACTATATAGGATTTCTTTTGCCTCTTCATGATCACACGCAAAGTTCTGACCCATAATATCACAAAAGAGTGGTGTCTCTTTTTCTAAATCTCTGTTATCTACTTTGATGATATGGGCAAGCAGTGTCCCTACTGATTTTTTTATTTTTTGTTCCATATAGCCTCCTCTAAAAATACTTTATCTTCATCATACAATAAAAAAAGTTTAAGTCAAATTATATCAGTGTCGTATCCATCTCTTCAGGGATATCAAGTCCCATAAGCTTCAACACCGTAGGAGCAACATTGTTCAATCCACATCCCTCTTTAACCTCAGTCACACCTTCAGCCAGCACAAAGCACCATACTTCCCCAACCGTATGATTGGTCAGTACATGGCCATTGGCATCTTTCATCTCCTCACAGTTTCCATGATCTGAAGTCAGTACGATGTTGTAACCATCACTTTTAGCCTTAGCTATGATCTTTCCCAACTCCGTGTCAACAGCATTAACAGCTAAACGAGCTGCTTCATAGTTCCCTGTATGTCCTACCATATCACCATTGGCAAAATTGACTACAATAAAGTCATACGCTTCATCCATGGCCGTCCTTACAGCCTCACCGACTTGAGGAGCAGACATCTCTGGTTTCATATCATAGGTTTTGACATCTGGACTGGGTATAAGTACACGGCTTTCTCCTATGTAGGGTGCTTCTATGCCTCCATTAAGAAAGAAAGTGACATGTGCATACTTTTCAGTCTCTGCTGTATGCAGTTGACGTAATCCTGCATTGGCTACCACCTCGGCCAGTGTATTGACAGGTGCCGTCTTTGGAAAAAGTATAGGGTAAGGAAAATTCGCATCATACTGTGTCATGGTTGCAACATGAAGTGGTACAGATTGGCATGAAAACGCATCAAAATCTTCATCCGCCAATGCACTGGTGATCTCTCTTGCTCTGTCTGAACGAAAGTTGGTCATAATGACAACATCACCCTCTTTTAAACCCTTATACTCTCCAAATGCTACAGGTTCTATAAATTCATCGAAAACATTTTGTGCATAAGAGGCATCGACATAAGCAGAAGGATTCAAGTTTGTATGGGGAGTTGCATCTGCTATAGCTCTGTATCCTTTTTCGACTCTCGTCCAACGGTTATCTCTATCCATCGTATAAAATCGTCCTCCCATCGTTGCTATGGAGATGTCTTCATCGCAGATGGCCTCAATCTGATCAATGTAGGTTTTTGCAGAAGTAGGACTCACATCCCTACCATCAGTGATGAGATGCAAAAAGACTTTTTTACCTCTCTTTTTTGCCAACTGTGCCAAACCTATCGTATGCGTAATGTGGGAATGTACTCCTCCATCACTGAGTAGACCGACTAAATGTACACGCTCACCCTTAGACAATGTATCATTCAAGGCTTCATTATCTTCGATACTCCCATCTTTAAGTGCCAACGATATTTTCACCAAGTCTTGGTACAAAACACGTCCAGAACCTATGGTCATATGTCCAACTTCAGAATTCCCCATCTGTCCTTCAGGAAGTCCTACACTCAGCCCATGCGTAGAGATGAGTGCTTTAGGTGCAGTTTTGAACAAAACATCATAAGTTGGTTTTGTCGCATCTTTAAAGGCATTACAGGTACTGTCAGGTTTACACCCAATGCCATCAGTGATGATAAGTATGGTTTTTTTATTCATTATTTTTCTTTTGTACATTATTTAATTGAAATAATAGTAAAATAAACTTTCTTAAACATAAAGGGAATTAGAATTAATGCTATATGAACTCTCTCAACTCCTAGATATCAATCTTTTTGGCTACATCTCTGTACGTGCAGGACTGGCTTTTTTTCTGGCTTTTATCCTCACTATTTTAGTTATGCCAAAGTACTTAGCTTGGGCATTGTCCAAAAATGCCAACCAACCCATTAGCAAGTACGTTCCAGCGCACGAAGGCAAACGACATACTCCAACTATGGGAGGTATCATCTTTTTGGGTGCTACGCTGTTCTCTGCACTCATCACTGTTGACCTCACAAATCCTTACATGTTGGGGGGACTCATCACATTGACTGGTTTTGGTCTGGTAGGCTTTAAAGATGACATAGGAAAAGTACTTGCAGGAGACAACCTTGAAGGGCTTACACCCAGAGGAAAAATGATGCTTCAGGCACTTGTTGCAGCTGTTGCTACAGGTATACTCATCTACGCTGGGTTCCCTACAGAATTTTATGTCCCTTTTCTCAAAACACCATTGTTTGATCTAGGTTATGCTGCCATTCCTTTTTGGGTGCTTGTTTTTTTAGCCACCACCAATGCGGTTAACCTTACAGATGGGTTAGATGGCTTAGCCACAGTACCCTCCGTTATCGCACTCTTTTCTTTGGGTATCATCGTTTATGTCACAGGTCATGCCATCTTTGCAGAATACATCTTAGTACCCAACATCAAAGGAGTAGGAGAAGTGATGATACTCGCTTCAGCCCTAGCAGGAGCATTACTTGGTTTCTTATGGTACAACTGTTACCCTGCAGAAGTCTTTATGGGTGACACCGGAAGCCTTGCCATCGGTGGGTTCCTAGCCTACCTTGCCATACTTGGTAAAAGTGAGATACTGCTTATACTGATAGGGATCATCTTTGTCATAGAGACCGTCTCAGTCATTCTACAAGTAGGAAGTTTTAAAATGCGTGAAAAACGTATCTTTATGATGGCTCCCATTCACCACCATTTTGAACTCAAAGGCTGGGCAGAAAACAAGATTATCGTGCGTTTTTGGATGATCGCTTTCATCGCTAACATCTTAGCACTTGTCTCATTTAAGTTTAGATAATGAAACCCACATTATTTGGTTATGGGTTAACCACCAAGGCCATCGCAAACAAGCTCGGTGGGGGATGTACTTTTTTTGATGACAACTGTACAGAAACCTATACAGATGAACACAACAACATCATCAAACCCTCAAAACTTTTTGATCCGCAAGAGAGTAGCTTAGAAGTTACCACACCCAGCCTAAAACCAAACCACCCACTCATACAGTCTGCTCAAAATCTTTTAAGTGAGTATGATTACTTTGATGATGTGATGCCCTTTAGCATTTGGATATCTGGTACCAACGGTAAAACGACCACCACCCAAATGCTCACACATATCTTAGAGAGTCACGGTGCGGTAAATGGAGGAAACATAGGTACTCCACTAGCAGAATTAAGTACAGATGCGCCCATCTGGATACTTGAAAGTTCTTCTTTTGCCTTGCACCATACACACATAGCTTCACCCAACATCTACCTTTTACTCCCTATCACACCAGACCACTTAGACTGGCACGGTACACCCGAGCTGTACGCTGCAGACAAACTAAGACCTCTACTTACCATGAGAGAGGGAGAACTTGCACTTATCCCTAAAGGGCTTACTGTTCCCAAAACAAATGCTTATGTGGTAGAGTATGACTCTGATGCCTTCTTGTGTGAGTACTTTGGGTTAGAGAGTGCAAAGCTTCACTACAAAGGTGCATTTTTACAAGATGCTTTGCTCTCTCTTGCCATCACTAAAGTGCTCTTTGATGAAACGGACTATGACTTACTCAACACTTTCAAACGTGATGCACACCGACAAGAAGAACTACTAGATGCACAAGGCAGACTCTGGGTCAACGACTCCAAAGCTACCAACTTGGACGCCACCATCCAAGCCGTCAAAGGCTATGCAGATAAACACATCCATCTCATTTTAGGTGGGGATGATAAAGGTGTAGATTTGCGCCCACTTTTTGAGGTGATGCAAGCACTTAACCTTACACTATATACTATAGGGGCAAATAATGACAAACTTTTGACCCTTGCAGAACAGTACCACATAGACAGTGTCGCCTCAAATACTATGGCGAATGCCATCACTTCCATCAGTCATGTGCATACCCTCAACAGTGTGGCACTGCTCTCACCTGCTGCAGCAAGTTATGACCAGTTCAACTCTTACAAGCACAGAGGTGAAACATTTATGGATTTTGTAAAAAATTTAAAATAATCATATTTTTTACATTTTACATACCACCATTTAAGCTTAAGCAGATATAATTCTATCCACTTAATCAGACATCTTGTCTTTTTATTGTGGCTCGGTAGCTCAGGGGTAGAGCAAAGGATTGAAAATCCTTGTGTCGACAGTTCGATTCTGTCTCGAGCCACCATTTCTTACTAAACTTCCTCAAAAAACATCCATAAATAGTCAAAAATCATTAACTTTTATTAAAAATAATGCAAATATACCTTCCTTTGACATTATTTTTCTACTTTTTTTCTACCTGTTACCCTAAACAGTACCCGTATATACGTCTATTTTTACAACTTATTAACTTTTTATTAACTTTCTTATTTTTTTCATTTACATTTTATTATAAGTTTGTTATAGTTTTTAGTATTCAATTACAAAATATAAGGAGATTACAATGAGAAAAACATTATTACTTTCAGTAGTAGCGTCAACAATGATTATGGCTGGTGGAGATATCGCTCCAGTTGAGCCAGTAGTAGAAACACCAATGGTAGCAGAAGCTTCAGGCTGGCAATTTTATGGTGATATAAAAGCAATCTATCAAACAACAGATCTTGAAGCACTTGCAAGCAACAATGAGTTGGCAGGTCAAGTAAATGCTTTTGAAACAGGTCTATTTGAAACAGGTGACCAGACAGTAGTTGGAGTTTCTCCATACAATGCTGCATCTGCAGGTGGAATTAGTGGACGTATTGGCGGAACAGCTCAGTTACTTTCCAATGTACGTGCTGGAGTTGAGGGACAATGGTATAGTTCATTGGGTCTCGGTGGAGATCTATTCAATGATAGTATGATCAATGCGCCATTTGGGAGTACAGGATTTACTCCTGATTTTAGTGGTCGTTTGAATGAAGCTGCGAACCTTAGCCAAGCATGGATAGAAGGGACTTTTGGAAACACAGTAGCTAAGATAGGACGTATGGAATTAAGTACGCCTTTGTTGTCTACAGAAAAATGGAACCTAGCATACAATACATTTGAAGCAGTGACATTAACCAACACAGATTTACCAGAAACAACACTTATGGGTGCATTTGTGACTAGACATAATGGGCACGGTGGTGGTGCCGGAGAAGGTGGTGGTCTTTTAGCCGGAAGTCCTGGACGTACTGTAAACATGACTGAATTTACAGATCGTGATGATGATGGTTTGGTTATTATAAGTGCTGTAAACAAATCTATAGAGAACACAACGCTTCAAGCATGGTATTACAATATGCTAGATAAAGAAGTAGCAGGTCAAACTGATGCCTTTTGGTTCCAAGCAGATACAAAAGTAATGGATATGTTTACATTAGGTGGACAATATGCAGCTATGATCACCTGAAAATTTTGAGAATTCAAGTATCTGGGCACTTAAAGTTGGGGCAGATTTTGCAGGTGTAAATGTTTATGGAGCGTATTCATCAGCAGATGAAGATGGTTATTTCGGTTTTGCAAATCTATCTACAGCGGATAAAACAAGTATCTACACCGGTCTTGCATCTATCTATTTTGACGGTGTTCTGACTGCACCTGGCGTTGATGCATTTAAAATTGGTGGATCAGGCTCAGTAGCAGGTATAAAATTGGCAGCAGCGTATATTAATGCGGAAGATATGTTTGGAAAAACAATCGATGGCGTAGATTTTTCTGCATCTACAAAAGTTGGTCCTGTTGGATTAACGGCGATCTATACATCAATTCTTACAAATGATCAAGCTGAAGTCACTCCTGCAGTCGTAGGCCAACCATTCTACAGAGGTCGTGAAATTGACACACTTCGTCTAGTTGTTTCTTATAAGTTTTAGTACTTACAGCGTATTAGAAATTTAATTTTTAAATAGGATCTTCGGATCCTATGTCTATTTTCATAAAGTTTACTCATTTTATCTCTCTATTTTTACTACTATTACTCAATTACAATCACCTTTTTTCTATTATTCATTCAACTCTTTCATCAATTTACCTCATTCATACCCTTATATACGTCATTTAGACTCAAATATTAATTTGATTAACTTTTTATTAACTTTTTATTAACTTTATTGACATATTCGTTAATTTATGTTATAATTCGCTTGTATTCAAAACAAATTCAAGGAGAATTACAATGAAAAAAACATTATTACTTTCAGTAGTGGCGTCAACAATGATTATGGCTGGTGGAGATATCGCTCCAGTTGAGCCAGTAGTAGAAACACCAATGGTAGCAGCAGCTTCAGGTTGGGATTTTGCAGGACAAGGTGTAGTATATTACCAAACAACTGATGCATT
Source organism: Sulfurovaceae bacterium (assembly GCA_963698695.1). GTDB lineage: Bacteria > Campylobacterota > Campylobacteria > Campylobacterales > Sulfurovaceae > Sulfurovum. The sequence continues at coordinate 74,062 of CAVORT010000004.1, forward strand.
TGGTGCAGGTAGCCTTTTTGAACAAGCTTCTTCAGCTGCTAGTGCTGGTATCCAACTTAGAGCAACTAACGCTGATCTATTTGCAGGTATTGGTGCTGGTGTAGAAGTTTCTGGTCTTGCAACGCTTGGTCTTCAAGGAGATGTAGTAAGTAACGTAATGCAAGCGGCTGGTCTAGATGCATTCGGAAGAGGTGGATGGATTTCACAAGCTTATTTAACTTATGGTATAGCTAATACTTCATTCAAAGTAGGTCGTCAAGAACTTCCAGCTAGTCTTTCTCCATTTGCTCACTCTGAGACTTGGAACGTATTTGCAAACACTTACGATGCAGCGCTTATCGTAAACACTGATCTTCCAGACACTACTTTAGTAGGTGCATGGGTAAAATCTGCTAACCAAAATGGTTACTTTGGTTCAACTAATATGAGTTCAACTATTCTTGGTCTTTCATCAACAGGTGATGTAGGTGGATTAACAACTCCAGGTAACATGGCTAGTTTTGATGACCTTAATGATGCTAATGGTGAAAACGGTTTATTTATGTTAACTGCACAAAATAAATCTATTGATGGTTTGACATTGACAGGTTCATGGTATTATGGAAGCGAATTCATCACTACTGATGATGTAAACATCCTTTGGGGTGATGCTAAATTCAACATTTCTGACTATACTGTAGCTATTCAGGGTGGTACTGTAATGCATGATGCACTTGTCGACGAAACTACAGCATTTGGTGCAATGATCGGTGGGAACTTCGGTATGTTTAATGCTTCAGTTGCATATACAACTGTAAGTGACGGTGGATCAGGTACTTGAGATTGGTGTATTTAATCTTGGTGGTCAACAAACTCCACTTTACACGCAAATGATCATCAACGAAGGTCATATCGCAAATGATAATGATACTTTCGTAGTAAAAGCTGGTGCAGAAGTACTTGGTGGTAAATTAGGTGCTGCTTATGGTATGACTACAGATAATTCAGCTGCAGGTAATGATTACAATGAGTTTGACCTTACATATACTACAACTGTTCTTGATAACCTTTCTCTAACAGCTGCATACGTAAATCAAGATGTTGATTCAGAAAATGACACAAACAACCTTGTACGTCTTATTGGAAGATACAACTTCTAAGAACTTTTCTTAAAAGTATGCTACTTTTATAGAGCTCAGGCTTCTTGCCTGGCTCTAGCTTCTCTTTCTCTTTTTTCACATTTTTTAGCTACAATATCTTTACATTTTACTTAAAGATTTATCTATGAACTTCAAAACAATACTATTTATTTTTACACTTATATGCACTTCTACACTTAACGCAGACTGGATAGAAACACTCAACCAAAAAACAGATAGTTTTAGCCATGCCACACTTCTCAGTGAAGACCCAACGACTGGACTCATACTAGACAATCTTGCTGCTAATGCGGTCATTACTGCATGGGGATTTAAAAACTGGAAATGGGGAGAGCGTTCTTTTCATTTTAGAAGTGAAGACTGGTTTGAAGAAGACTCTGACACAGGTGGTTCTGACAAAACAGGACACTTCTACATGACTTACCTACTCTCACGTATGCTCAGTGCACGTATGGAAGACAGAGGGTTAAGCTTAGAAGATGCGTCACTGGCTGGTTCTCTCTCCGCAATGCTTGCCATGACCTTACTTGAAGTAGGAGATGCTACAAGCAACTACGGTTTTTCAAAAGAAGACCTGCTCTCAGATGGACTAGGTGCTTTAAGTGCCTATCTCATTCGTTCAAACCCCAAAGCAGATGACTTTTTAGATATACGTTTGGAGTATCTGCCTACTTCAGGCTATTTTGACAATCCAGATACAGCAACAGACTATTCAGGTATGAAGCACCTTATAGCATTTAAACTCTCAGGCTTTGAGTCACTTAAAGAGACCCCACTTCGCTTTTTAGAAATTCAAGCAGGATACTATACCAGAGGATACCGAAGTTATGATGTCGACATCGCCAAAAGCCAACAGGTTTATCTGGGCATTGGCCTTAACTTGAGTGAGCTTGCCAATATGAGTGGTATCAATATATTCAAAAATCTATTTGAGTTTTATCAACCTGGGCATACCTATGTTCAGAGTAAAATCTGGCATCGTTAAACTCGAAGCCATACCCTTCAAATAGCGTGTCTAAAACTATGCTATAATGACGAAAAAATAAAAGAAAATCTATGAGCAAAAAACTACATTTGGTTAGCCTTGGCTGTACCAAAAATCTTGTCGACAGTGAAGTGATGCTGGGGCGTCTTAAAGAATATGAGATCAGTGATGACCCTACCACTGCGGATGTCATCATCGTGAACACCTGTGGCTTCATAGATGCAGCCAAAGAAGAAAGTATCAACACGGTACTTAATTTGCATGATGAAAGAAAAAAGAACTCCATCTTAGTGATGTCTGGGTGTTTAACAGAACGTTACAAGGAAGAACTTCAAGCTGACATGCCTGAGATCGACATCTTTACAGGTGTAGGCGACTATGAAAAGATAGACCAACTCATCGCCACAAAACAAAGTACCTTTTCACCAGAGGTCTACTTAGCGACTGAAAACTCAGGCAGAGTCATCACAGGATCAAACTACCACGCTTACATCAAGATAGCTGAGGGCTGTAACCAAGTCTGTTCTTTTTGTGCCATACCGTCATTTAAGGGTAAGTTGCATTCCCGTTCCCTCTCTTCCATCATCAAAGAAGTAACCATGTTGGTAAAACAAGGTTTCTACGACTTTTCTTTTATCTCTCAAGACAGTTCAAGTTACGGACGAGATATGAAGATGTCTGATGGGCTTATAGAACTCATCAAAGGGGTAGAAGCGGTCGACGGTGTGAAGTCAGCGCGCATCTTGTACCTTTACCCTAGTACCACCACTTTTGAACTGATCGACACCATCGCAGACTCCAAGGTCTTTCAAACATACTTCGATATGCCCATTCAGCATATAGATAATCCCATACTCAAAATTATGAAGCGTGGGTTTGGTGAAAAAAAGACCATAGAACTCTTAGCCTATATGAAATCTAAGCCAAATGCATTCATCCGTACTTCACTCATCGCTGGTCATCCTGGTGAACGTGAATGGAGTTTTGAAAAACTCTGTGACTTCATGAAAGACTTTGAGTTTGATAGGTTTAACACCTTTCACTACTCTAATGAAGAGACAACCTCCGCGTATACGCTAGAGCAAGTACCCCAAGAGATCATCGATGAGAGAGCCACTATTTTAGGTGAAATTGCAGAAGCCTCTACACAAGCCTCACTTAAATCTATGGTAGGCAAGACAATCACTGTTGTGATTGATGGAGAGAGTGACGAACATGAGTATCTCCTTTCAGCACGTCCTTTATCATGGGCAGTAGACATAGACGGAGAAATCCTCATCAATGACACTTCTGATTTACCTATAGAATACGGAAAACGCTATGAAGCAAAAGTAACGGAGCTTGCGGGGTCACAACTACTTGCAACACTCCAAAAACCTATCTAATCACGCATTAGCGTGCCTTGTCGTGGCGAACGCCCTTGAAAGCGAAGCCATTCGAGAGCCACGACGCTTTTTTGTTTCGTTTTTTCTAAAAAAATGAAGAGAAAAACAACGCCACGATTTGACTAAAGGGTATTCACAATGAAAATAGATATAGTAAATCTTAAAAATAAAAAAAACCTCTTAGCATTCTCAGCAGGCATAGACTCTTCTGCCTTATTCTTTCTACTTATAGAAAACCACATCAAATTTGACATCGCCATCGTAGACTATGACACAAGAGAACAAAGTAAACAAGAAGTAGCTCATGCCAAAGCCTTGGCAAAAGAACATAAACTTTTTTGCCACCATATCAAAGCACCCAAGTTTGAAACCCATTTTGAAAAACAAGCCAGAGACTTTCGTTATGGGTTTTTTGACTCACTTGTAACCATAGAAGGCTATGACAACATTCTCACCGCCCATCAACTCAATGATCAACTAGAATGGCTATTGATGCGTCTAAGTAAAGGTGCTGGAGTCTCTGAGCTCATTGGACTTGAGCCCATTACACAAAGAGAGAACTATACTTTAATCCGTCCCCTACTTTCTTTCAGTAAAGAAGCACTTCATAGCTACTTAAAAGAAAACAAGTACCCCTACTTTATAGATGAAAGTAACTCAGATGAGAAGTATGAGCGAAACAAGTTCAGGAAGCAGTTCTCAGATGTACTGATGGCAGAGTATGGTGAAGGGATAAAGAGAAGTTTTGACTACCTCAGAAAAGACAAAGCACAGCTAGAAAAAAACTTCGAGACACTTGTAAGTGAAAAAGAATTACGCATCATTAAACTACATACACTTCAAGCCAAAGTAAAAGCCACAGATTTGACACTTAAAGGACTAGGCTACCTACTCTCAGCTTCTCAACGCCAACAAGTAGAAAATGAAGACAGCTTAGCCATCGGTGGAGAGTGGGCCATAGAATTACAAGATAACCTGCTATACATAGCCCCTTATCTTACCGCAGATATGCCCAAGAAGTTTAAAGAAACATGCCGAGTAAACAAAATTCCAAGTAAAATAAGACCTTATATTTTCCAAGAAAATATCACACTCCCTACTACTGATTGAGAGGATGTGCCTTCATATACTCTTCCATCTTCTTCACAGATCCAAGTTTAGTATAGACTTGTGTGGTAGCCATCGTCTCATGTCCCAACAATTCTGAGACATCCGCAATCCTTGCGCCATTGTTAAGTAAATGTGTGGCGAAGGAGTGGCGCAGTTGGTGTGGGGTGGCTTTGATGCCTGCTGCTTTAAAAAGTTTAGTGATGATGTAACGCAGTTGTGCTACATTCATAGGAGCATTTCCTTTTTCGAAAAGATATTTTTTAGGATTTTGCTGTTTCACATACAGACTAATGAGTTTTTGCAATTCATCCAGTAAAGGCAACTCTCTCTCCTTGTCCCCTTTGCCACGTATATTTACCCATGAACCTTTAATACTCTCAAGTTTTAACTCACTTAACTCTGAGATACGTAGTCCCAAGCCATATAGCATCGATACAAGCAGTTTTTGCTCTAAATTTGCCATAGCCAATACCTCATCTATGTAAGTCTGTTCTATGGGCTTAGGGAGGCTCTGAGGCACTTTAATAGACTCATCTCCTATAAGCTTCATAGACAAATGACATTGGTCTTCCAAGTACTTGACAAAAGAACGTATGGCTGAAAGTTTTTTAACGATGGTTTTTTTGTTGTTTTTAACAATGTTAAAACGAAAAGGCATGATATTGAGTACCGTAAACCCTTCTTCTTCATAAAAATGACTCACTTCCATCATCTGGCGTAAAGCTACTTCATAAGTGATGACAGAATGTGTAGAATAGCCCCTGACATCCAAAAGATAATCAAGAAAATCTTCAGTATATCTCTCTAATCGTTCATTCACTTCTACTCCCTACCTATGAGTTACTCTCTATATGATGGTGTTCTCCAACATTTTACCTAAAAGATACTCTCTTGCCTCTTCTATCTCCATACCTTCTAACGAAATACTCTGCATATAAAAGTCAATTTGAGTAAAGGGATGAGGGATGACAAACTTGTCCCAAGACTTTAACTGCCAATAGTTTCTTGCCTGATAGTTCATTACAAAAATAGGAAGTTTACTCTTGAGTGCAATCCCTATGGCACCATCATGCATAAAATGTCTAGGGCCCTTAGGTCCATCAGGGGTAATAAGTACTTCTTCACCAGACTTGATGCTCTTAAATGCCTGCAACAGTACTTGCTTACTACCTTTTCTGCTAGACCCTCTTAAAGGACGGATCTTTAAGAAGCTTAACGTTCCAGCGATCAATGATCCATCAAAATGTGATGAGATTATAGCAGCTGCGGGATGCTTTTTGTGGATATACCTATAGGCTTGAGGTGTCATAAAAAGTTCACCGTGCCAGGTAACACAAACATGCTGTTCATCTCCCACGGAGTTGGAGTTATGAAAATTCTTTTTACTTGTCCACCATATGATACGCATTAACACATAGATGAGAGGAGGTACAATCACTTGTCCTGCTTGTCTTAAAAAAGTTTTCATTTTAAAGCCTTAAACAACTACTCCATCTAAAGCACCACGAGATACTTTAGTGACTTTTACATTGACTATCTTGCCTAAAAGTTCTTCACTTCCTTCAACAAAAAAGAGTTTACCATCGTCACTTCTACCAGATACTCTACCGTTTGACTTAAGTTCATCAAAGTAAACGCTATGTATGGCACCCATTTGTAACTCCATGATCTCATCAAGAATCTCTGTATGTCTGGCTTGTAGGCGAGTCAGTCTTTCTCCTGCAAGAGCATTGTCGATTTGGTTGTCAAAATTTGCTGCTTCCGTGTGTGGTCGTGGTGAGTACTTAAACGAAAAGAGTTGTTCAAAACGTACTTTTTCCAAGACATCCATCGTGTCTTCAAAGTCTGCATCACTTTCATTTGGAAAACCCACAATGATATCTGTAGAGATGGTGGCTTCAGGGCAAAGCGTACGTATTTTATCGCAACGATTCAGGAAGTTTTCTTTGGTATACCCTCTTTTCATTGCTTTAAGTAGTTCAGTAGACCCACTTTGAAGTGGTACATGAATCTGTTTACATACTTTAGGGTTTGAGGCAAACTCTTTTAAAAACGCGTCATCCATATGCAAAGGGTGAGGTGAGGTAAATCGTATACGCTCTAAACCATCAATCTCAGAGATCTTTTGTAATAGTTTTGTAAAGTCACACTGCTCATCTGAACTACCAAAACGTCTTCCATAATTATTGACATTTTGTCCAAGAAGCATCACTTCTTTAGCACCTGTTTTCACCGCTTTTCTAATCTCATTGACGATAAGATCTGAAGGGATAGATATCTCATCCCCACGTGTTGCAGGTACAATACAAAAAGTACAGGACTTGTCACATCCTATGGAAATGTTGACCATCGCCTTAAAAGGATTAGACCTATACTCCCCAAAATCATACGTACTCTCATCAAAATCCGTGTCTATCTCTACGGCATGTTTTTGGTTGATGACCTTAGTGATCTTAGATACATTTCTTGCACCCAACACAAAATCTACGGAGGGCGCTCTTTTGATGATCTCTTTACCTAAGTGTGATGCTGTACATCCTGTAACACCTATCTTTGCACCCTCTTTTTTATGTTTGTTAAAAACGCCTATCTCAGAAAAGAGTTTAGCCACAGGTTTTTCTCTGACTGAGCACGTGTTGATAATGATAAGGTCTGCTTCGGAAAGTGTTTCGGTAAGTTCGTAAGGTTCTGTTTGATTAAGTTCTGCAATCATATGTTCGCTGTCACGAACATTCATTGCACAACCTAGTGTTTCTATAAATAATTTTTTAGACAATCAATTTTCTTTTCATTTAATCTTCGCATTTATGCGATAATGTGTACTTCATAGATATATTCATTTTCATCTAAACCATATTTTACTTCTCTCATATACACAGAGAAGGCTTTTTCTTCAAAGTACTCTATCATTTCTTTTAATTCTTTATGCGAGTTATCTTTGTCAAAATAAAATATAGATTTGTTCGCTAGCTCTTCTTCTATTTTTTTCAACTCAATAGACTTGGGTTTCGCTTTGAGTGTTGTTCTAGCTAATTTTAGTTTCATCTATAATTTCCTTTATTTTTTCTTAATTGCGTTAAGTATACTTTATTTTCAGTAAAGGTTTGATTAGGTACAATACACTACTTCGAAAAAGCCCTTCCCAAGACGATATTGACACTGTTTATGTTACCTCTTGTAGCGGTATATTTGAAAATGAATTCAAAATAAATAATTAATTTAGGACAAAATAATGGAAAGAATATTAGATATTATAGAGGCAATTGCACACGAAAAAAACATTACAAAAGAACATGCCTTGGAAGCATTTACCAATGCAGTGATAAACACAGCAAAAAAACTCACTACCTTTACATCTGAATTTGAAGTCATCATCAATAATGATACAAGAACCTACACAGTCAATAAAATAATCACTGTGGTTAAAGATGGCGATCCAAAACTTTTTGTAGAAGTGGGGAAAGAACCAAACAAGGAAAAAATAGAATCAGATGGTTTCATCTCACTTACAGAAGCACTAGAGTTTGATGATTCACTAGAAGTTGGAGATCAACTTAAAGAAGAGTTTGTGTTAGAAGACCATGGTCGTACTGCCTCTGCAAACTTATTTAGAGAACTAGAGTACCATGTACAAAGACGTGTAGAGCAAGATCTTTTTGAAAAGTACAGAGATAAAGTAGGTACCGTTATGCTAGGTACTGTCAACCGTGTTGATTCAGAAGACAATACCCATGTAGAGATAGGTGAGCTTAAAGGTATCATGAGTTTAAGAAATCGTATCAAAGGTGAAAAATACAAGCGTGGAGACAGTATCAGAGCTTTACTTCGTTTTGTTTCTGTTGATCCGGAGTATGGACTTTTTTTAGAACTTACAAGAACCTCTCCAAAGTTTTTAGAAGCACTCATGGCATTGGAAGTCCCAGAGATAGATGATGGTGTAGTAGAAATCATCAATGCTGCACGTATCCCAGGAGAAAGAGCCAAAATAGCCCTTAAAACCGAACAAATGAACGTTGACCCTATTGGGGCGGCAGTAGGTGTAAAAGGGGTACGTATCAACGCAGTAAGCCAAGAGCTTGCAGGAGAAAATATCGATTGTATAGAGTATTCACCTATCCCTGAAGTTTTCATCACACGAGCATTGAGTCCTGCTATCTCTCAAAGTATCAAGGTTAATGCTGATGAGAAAAAAGCCATTGTCAATATCACGGGTGATCAAAAAGCAAAAGCGATTGGTAAGTCAGGTATTAACATTCGTTTGGCATCAATGTTAACAGGTTATACGATAGAGTTAAATGAAGTAGAAGGTGTTGTAGAAAGACAAGTAGACAGTTCAGACACTACTGAAGTTGAAAAGACTACAGATACCACTGCATTGGAAGACTTGTTTAAATAAATTCTAGGGTGCATTATCACGCACTCTACGATAAAATCATTTCTGAAAAACTTCCTGCGTCTAAAGATGCAGAACCGACCAAAACTCCATCAACTGCAGTAATGCTAGCAATCTCTTTTATATTCGCAGGTTTAGCAGAACCGCCATAGAGCAACGGCTTCTCGTGAATGACTTTTTTCAAAGCTCTATGCGTTGCAGATATCTCTTCAACGGTAGCAGATCTGCCCGTACCGATAGCCCAGATAGGTTCATACGCCACAATCACTTTGTCATAGCCAATATCTATACCGTCAAACTGTGCCAGTAAATATTTCATTACTGCCTCAAAACCTTTTTCACGTATATGTAATGGCTCACCGATGCAATAAATGATCTCAAAACCCTGCTCTTTAAAAAAGTTAAATTTTTGTGCTACTTTATCTTGAGACTCTTCTAACAGTTCTCGTCTTTCACTGTGTCCTATCAAAATGGTTTTAATACCAAATTCATCTAGCTGCTCTAGCCCTATTTCACCTGTATACGCACCATTTTTAGTAGGGTAGGCATTTTGTGCGCCCATTGTAAAATCTCCTTCATAGCTATCTAAAGCGGTTGAAGGTGGGAAAATATATACTTTAGATCCAGAGTTTTTTGTACGTAGCTTTTCATTCAATACTTTGACATACTGTGCTGTACTTTTTCTTGTATGGTTTGTTTTAAAATTAGCGGCAAAAATCATTTTTATCCTTTATCCGTTAGCCTAGAGCTACAATTCCAGGAAGTACTTTTCCCTCTATAAGATTGAGACTGGCACCACCCCCTGTACTTACAAAGGTCATCTCATCTACGTCACCTGCTTTTTGAGCCACATCAGCAGTATCCCCACCACCGACAATAGTCGTTGCATGTGTATCCGCAATGTCATGAGACATTTTCAAGCTTCCTTTTGAAAACTTATCCCATTCATAGACACCCATGGGACCATTCCAGATGATTGTTTGTGCATCATTAAGTACCTCACGAAAAAGTCTTGAACTCGCAGGCCCGATATCTAAGCCCATCCAACCTTCAGGAATTTCCTGTGCAGGCAAATATTTGGCAATGGCATGTTCTGAAAATTCAGGAGTAACTACCACGTCTACAGGCAAATAAAACTTCACCCCTCTTTTTCTGGCCTTGATCATAATACTCCGTGCTTCATCGAGTAAATCATTTTCAACCAAAGAGGTACCTATCTCATACCCTTGTGCTTTCAAGAATGTAAAGGCCATTCCTCCACCGATGATCACTTTATCAACTTTTTCTATCAGATTTCTAAGTGCTTCAAGTTTTCCCGAAACTTTAGAACCTCCAACCACTGCTATAAACGGACGCATTGGGTTTTCTAAGGTTTTGTCAAAGAAATTCACCTCTTTAGAAAGAAGAAATCCGGCAGCTTTATGGTCTGTGTCAAAATGTCTTGCCATCGCATCGATAGAAGCATGCGCTCTATGACAAGCACCAAAAGCATCATTGATATAAACATCAGCAAAAGATGCTAACTCTTTTGCAAAAACTTCATCATTTTTAGTTTCACCCGCTTCATAACGAAGGTTTTCAAGTATCAATACTTCCCCCGATTTAAGTGCAGCAGCTTTTGCTTTTGCATCAGGGCCTACCACATCCTCTGCCAGTGTAATAGCATCCGCTATTTTTAAAAGTGTTTTCAAACGCGTTGCTACCGCTTTAAGTGAATACTTCTCCTCATAGACGCCTGGTTCAGGACGCTCATAGTGTGAAGCTAAGATCACTTTACAATCACGATCCAAACAATAACGAATCGAAGCTAATGCACCTCTTATCCTTCTGTCATCGGTGATATTTCCATCTGCATCTTTAGGTACATTAAAGTCACATCTTATAAATACGCGTTTTCCATCAATCTTTAGATCTTTAATTGTTTTCATTCTTCCCTCTTATTTTTTACTGATATGTACTGCCATATCTACCAAACGACAGGAGTAACCCCATTCATTGTCATACCAAGAGAGTACTTTGACCATATTACCCCCTATAACTTGAATGGTATCAAGAGCTACTACCGTACTCAGCTCTTCTCCTACAAAGTCCTGAGATACTCTATACTCTTCGTCCACACCAAGAATTCCTTTGTGGGAACCCTCACTCGCAGTTTTGAATGCTTGCTGTATCTCTTCTAAGGTCGCATTTTTTGTTAAAGTGACTGTGAGGTCAACCATCGATACATCTGGGGTAGGGACTCTAATAGCTTGTCCATTTAGCTTCCCTGCAAGGTTTGGCAATACTTTAGAGATCGCTTTTGCAGCACCCGTTGTACTAGGTACCAAGTTCACCGCCCCTGAGCGTCCTTTTCTTGGATCACTTTTATGTTTGGCATCCAAGATAGGCTGTGATGAAGTATAAGAGTGGATCGTTGTCATTAGACCGTTCTCTATACCAAATACATCATCGAGTACTTTTGCCACCGGTGCAAGACCATTGGTTGTACAAGATGCATTTGAAACCACTGTCTGTCCAGCATACGTATCTGCATTGGCACCTAACACAAAAGTGGCCGTATCATCTTTTGCAGGGGCAGAAAAAAGCACTTTTTTTACACCGTTATCAAGGTATGGCTGAACAGACTCAGCTGTTAAAAATGCACCTGTACACTCTAGTACGATCTCAACACCTGCAGATGCAAAATCTATCTTGGATAGATCACGTTCTGCAAATATTTTTGCTTTAGTCGTGCCAATATTCAAGTAACCGTTAGAAACAGAAACATCATTGCGTCTTCCATGTACTGAATCATACTTGAGATTGTATTCAAGCATCTGTTCCGTACCTGAAGCATTGACTGCGACAAGCTCTATGTCCTCTCTGTCTGCAATGATGCGTGCGACACATCTACCGATTCTTCCTAGTCCGTTGATTGCTACTTTTACAGCCATTGTATACCCTTATGATTATTATGCTATTATTCAGTCAATTTTACAGTAAATGAGGTTAGTATTTGGTTAATCAGTCTAAGCCTAGGGCGGCTATATTTGGTGGGAGTTTCGACCCTCCACATTTAGGTCATCAACATATCGTTGATCTAGCTTCCAAAAGCTTAGACATCGACAGCCTGCTTATAGTACCCGCATATCTTAACCCTTTTAAGTCTTCTACTTTAGCGACACCCTCTCAGCGTCTGGCATGGTGTCACACATTGTTTGATGGCTTAGGAAAGGTACAGGTGAGTGACTATGAGATAAAAGAAGGCAAAAGTACCTTTACCTCACAAACTGTAAAACATTTTAACATAGCGTATGATGTCAAATATCTTATCATTGGTTCTGACAACTTGTCTACATTGACAAAATGGCATGATTATGCTTGGCTAAATGACACCATTGTTTGGGTCATTGTACCCAGAGATGGATATGACATAGAGGTGTCAGGTCTTAGAGAGTGGAAACTCTTAAGCCTTGATGTTCCTATGTCTTCTACACAGATAAGAGATACAAAAGCTTTACACTATGTTGACAACAAAATACAACAATCCGTACACAAAGTACTACAAGGACAAACCTTTATGACAATAGAAGAAAGAGTAGATAACATCGTTGCTATACTTGATGAAAAAAAAGCAGAAGACATTGAAGTCTTTAACCTAGATGATGCAGATTACATCGCAAAACGTGTCATCATAGCAAACTCACTCAATGGCAAGCATACACTGGCTCTAGCAGATCACCTCAAAAAAGGTCTTAAAGCTCACGGAGATACATTTTTAGCTGCAGATATAAGTGATGATTGGGTGGTCGCCGATTTAGGCGATATCCTCATACACATTATGGTACCTGAATACAGACAACGCTATTCGCTTGAAACATTTTTAGCTGAGTTGGTTGAGTCTCAAAAACATAAAAATATCGACCCAGCATAAACATGCTGGTCGATCGTATCGACCCTACCCAAATTCGTGACTAGAGCCCCCTAAAAATTCTAACAACAAAAACAACCCTATCGTCACCACGGGCGAAAAGATAATCCACCAATAATATTTTTCTTTAAAAACATACACCAAAGCTGTTCCCCATGCTACTATCACTAAGATCATATGTGTGAGATAAAGAGGCATCACTGGTCTTGTAAGATTTCCTACTATAGCTAATGTAATGATAGCTGCAAATGTTATTAGGGTAATAAGGAGTTTTTTGAGATTTTTGTCTTTGTTGTATTTATAGACTAAGAGTCCAAAGGTTGCGAGTATGGCTAAAATGATGAGGGCTTTCATTTTTTCTCCTTGATTCATGGCCGATATCATCGACCACTGATATATTACAACTTATCTACCACTTTGATACCAAGTATATCTAAGCCTTGCTTTACCGTTTTTGCTGTAAGGTCTGCTAGTTGCAGTCTGCTCATCTTTGTTGCTTCATCTACGCCTTCTTTGAGCATAGGATTTTGTTCATAAAAACGCATAAAAAGTGTGACCAGGTCATAGAGGTACGTCGTTATCTGATTAGGGCTTGCATCTATTGCTGCACGGCTGAGTATATCTTCAAAACGAAGCAGCATCGTGGCTAGTCTATGCTCTAGGTCATCACCTATGATAATGTCACCTTCTACACTCCCACCGTGTTTCCTAAAGATACTTTGTATCCTTGCATAGGCGTACTGCATATATAGCGAGGTATTGCCTTCAAAAGAAAGCATTTTGTCCCAATTGAAGATGTAGTTAGACTCACGGTTTATGGCAAGGTCTGCGTACTTCACTGCCCCAATACCAATGGTTTTTGCTAACGCTTCAAGCTCTACCTCAGTGTAGTCATCTTTGTTGTTAATACTCTCTTTGGCTTTCACCACAGCCTCATCAAGTAAATCGATGAGTTTTACCGTGCCGCCGTCACGCGTCTTAAATGGTTTACCGCCCTTGTCCATCATCGTACCAAAAGCGATGTGTTCCAAGTTGACATCCTCACCTACAAATCCCGCGTCTTTTGCTACCTTAAAGACTTGTTTGAAGTGTCCCCCTTGTCTGGCATCTACCACATAAGAAATACGCTTTGCTCCCAACGTCTTTGCTCTGTAACGCAGTGCTGCAAGGTCAGTGGTGGCATATAAGTAACCGCCATCACTTTTTTGTACGATGACAGGCACTTCGTCATTTTCCAAGAAAACACATTTTGCTCCGTCACTCTCCTGGAGTAACTTTGTACTTTCTAAGTCTGTGACTATCGCTGAGAGGTCATCATTGTAAAAACTCTCTGCACGTACATCTGCACGGGTTAGTTTCACATCTAACTTTTCATACACTTCTTCACAATGTCCTAAGGAGATGTCTATGAACTTTTGCCATAACGCTAAACAGTGCTTATCTCCTGATTGTATTTTGACCACATACTCTCTTGCTTTATCTGCAAATGCAGCGTCAGCATCAAATCGTCCTTTAGCATCTTTGTAAAACTGTTCCAAGTCTTTTAAAGAACCAGAGCCATCTTCTCCCCTCTCTTCAAGGTAAGCCACCAACATACCAAACTGTGTACCCCAGTCTCCTATGTGATTTTGTCGTATGACCTCATCCCCTAAAAATGTCAGTAAGTTAGCAAGCGTATCACCGATGATAGTCGAACGTAAATGACCCACGTGCATCTGCTTTGCCATATTTGGGCCAGAGTAGTCTACGACTACTTTCATTGGTGCTTCTCTTTTGGTGATACTTAGTCGCTCATCACTTAAAGCCTGGCTGCATTGAACAGCGATCCACTCTGGATTGAGCCATAGGTTTATAAACCCTGGACCTGCTATTTCTGCTTTGCTCAGTAACCCTGTAAGATCAAGGTTTTCTATGATGTTTGAAGCAATCTCCCTAGGGTTTTTACCAAGCTTTTTTGACAATGCCATAGCACCATTAAACTGATAGTCCCCAAACTCTGGCTTCGTAGCCTCTGTGACAGACATAGGTTCATCTTCTATACCGGCTTTGCTAAATGCATCGTTAATGACTTGATTGATATGTGATTTTAATTTCATTGGGTTTCCATAAGTGTGGAGTGGAGGTATAGCTTAAAGCTATGTGTTTTAACGCTCAGCGCTGCGCGCTAAACGTCAAGTCTTTAAGCATTTTCGCTTTTCTTCTCTTCGATTTTCGTTTCAACTTCTTCTTTTGTTTTTGTAGCAACTTCTTTAACATCTTCTTCATCATCTTTGATGGCTTTTTTGAAGTCTTTGATACCTCTACCCATACCTTTTGCAAGATCTGGAATCTTTTTTGCTCCAAAGAGAAGCACAACAATCGCTAACACGATAAGTAATTCTGGCATACTTGGCATACCCATGTTCGGTCCTTTTTTGTTATTATAGAAATATATTTCTATAAAATGTTTATTAATTTCAATAATTATACTAAAGTATGTTTAACCTAACCATTTTACAATGAATTTCTCTTCATCTTCTCTGCTTTGTTTCAATCTGGCTGCTTTTGCCACGATGACGAACTCTTTTGCCGCTGCCTCAACAGTATCATTAATGATGGTAAAGTCATACTCTCCTAAAGCTTTTATCTCACCTTTCGCATTTTCAACCCGTGCTACGATGACTGCTTCATCATCTGTACATCTTGCTCTGAGACGTGTTTCCAGTGCTCTCAATGTAGGGGGTGTGATGAATGCAGAGGTTGTAATATCATCCATCTTAGCACGTACCAGTCTATGTCCTTGCACATCAATATCAAAGATGACCAACTTACCTGCTTCCAGCGCCTCTCTCACAGGCCTGAGTGATGTCCCATAGTAGTTACCATGTACCTGTGCATACTCCAAAAAATGACCTGCGTTGATGTCTTCTTCAAAACTCTCTTTACTCACAAAAAAGTAATCACGTCCCTCTACTTCACCTACTCTAGGCTGCCTGGTAGTCGTCGAGATAGAAAAATAATACTCTCCTATCTCCTCTGACGCTGCATTGATAATAGTACTCTTCCCTGCACCGCTAGGTCCAGAAAGTACAAGTATAGCCCCTTTTTGCATTATTTATTACCCTCTAGTTTTACAGTCACACTGATCTCTTTACCTTTAAGAAGTTTTTTCATCTGTTTACGTTTAAGAGTACCCATAGCGACTTGTATCGCATCTTCTATCTGTTCAAGTTCCTCTTGGGTAAACACTATTTCTTTCTTCACTTTTTTTGATTTGTTTGTTACCCCTATGGCTTCTACATCCACTGTTGGATCATCAGAAAAAATGAGTATGTCATCTGCTTCACTAGACTCCACGCTAAGTTCTGCAACTATCTTATCTTCATCAACTATTTCAAGCCCCTCTGCGATGAGTTGCTCTTTGATCACTTTTATTTTACGCTCTTCATACTCTTCAGCACTTAATACTTCCTCTTCATACTCTATCTCATCCATATCTAGCAGTGCTTTTATTTTTTCTACTTCACGACTATCTAGGACTTCATTTTTAGCTTCATACTCAGGTATCTCAAACTCATTTTCATCTAAATCTATGTTTTGATGTTCTGGGAACGTATCTGCGATACCCACATCTTTAAAGTTTTCTAACACTTCAATGATCTGTGAAGGTAAAAAAGGTTTTTTGATAGTCAGATCAAAATCACTGATCTCTACATCGGTATTAGATAAAAGTATTTTTTTACCCATACTAAGTCTAGTATTGAGCTTTAGCACATTACCTTTATAAGACCCCTCATCGACAAATACAATGTCATAACTGCTGCATGCTAGGTTATCTATCAGCTCAACTTCTTCTAGTACCCTCCCATCATCACGTGTACATAGAGCCAAAAGTCTTGAGACCACAGGATTTTCATTGATAAGTAAAATATTCATTGGGATATACTCCATAAGTGTATTGTCATGATTATAATATAAATCTTGTTAGGGCTTGATTTTGAAGTATCTAGGTGCATATCATCTACCCCATTCATTTTAACACTATTTGAATGTTTTTGTTATACTATAAAAGACAATATATTATTAAGGTATCTAATGGGTAGTGAGATAAGCCACAGAGCATTTACAAAAGAAGATTTTATAGCCTTTGGAAAAGCATTGTTACATGAACATACGTATGTAAAAACATTGTTTGAACAAGGCTCAGCACTTTTTTCAGACAAATACCGTATAGGTTATGAACTTGGAAGTGTGTATCCTTACTGGTAACAATCAACCCAATCCTATCAACAAAAAAATACTAGACGATATAGATTCCCCTCTTTTCACCAATGAACTTGCAAAATATGATCTGGAAATCAATGGAAATGTTTTTGAACTTGATGATGAATGCACCTCAAAAGTTAGAAGAAGACCTCCTTTCACTTTGGGGAACAGGCACAAGATTCTGCTGAAAAATTTGATGCGAAAGTAGGACTCTTTGGTGTACTTCCCAGTCTAAAATTTGAACATTTCAACAAAGAGCTGTACCAGTCAGATATGCATAGATATACACTGGTATCTCAACGTATGAAAGAGTTAAGACATGAAAGTGTCAAAGTACTGTTTCATGGTGAAGATGAAGTATCTTTAGAAAAAGATGATGTGATGCTTGAAGCACTTGGAACCTCTTTACAGATACACCTTCAGATTCCTTTTGACCAAGCAGTTGAGTATTATCATGCTGCACTTCTGGCATCTGTTGTTTTACTTGGGTTTGGAGCTAATTCCCCTTTGGTTTTAGGTAAAAGAGCTTGGCATGAATCTCGTATCGCTATCTTTGAACAATCTGTAGATACAAGAGACAAAGAACGAAGAGAACATGGTGAAGAGACAAGGGTACATTTTGCACATGGCTACATAGACTCATGGCTAGACCTGTTTGAGCAAAACAAAATGTTTAAGATCATTTTTGCAGATGTAAAGGATAAACCTGAAAGTGACCTACACCATTTCAACCTTCACAATGGCACGATATGGAGATGGGTACGCCCTATTTTAGATAAAGACAAAGATGGTAAACATACATTGAGACTTGAACTTCGCGTACTACCTTCAGGACCAACACTTATAGATACACAGGCCAATATATGGTTTTTCATAGGTCTTATTCAAGGTTTGGTAAACTCAAAAACAGACCTTACAAAAATACCATTTGAAACATTAAAAGATGATTTTTACACGGTAGCAAAATTGGGGATTAGACAGTGAGTTTCATGACCCTCTAACATGGTAAAAAAGATCTCTTTAAAAGAGTGGATCTTAGGTGATGGACTTAGACTTACAAAAATGGGACTTGACTCTTTGGGGCTAGAGCACACAGATGCGTATCTCAGAACTCATTGAACAAAGAACTTCAAATGGACAAAATGGTGCCTCATGGCAACTTGAACATTTTAAAAAATTTAACAGTATCACCTAAACTGATGGAGGATTATATGAAAAATTCTGAACAAAATATACCCGTACACACAATGGAGCCTATAAATGCAAACACTTAAACATACAAAATGAATTACCCGATGCATTTTTAGATATTTCTTATCGTGATATCAAAAAAATCTTTGACACACCTACCTTAATACATCTAAAAGGAGAAAAAAGCCCTGCACTGTTTATCTCTATTTTACTTCATGGTAATGAATTCAGTGGTTTAGAGATCATGCAAGACATACTTAACAAATATAAAACAACCAATGGATATAAGCTTCCCAGAGACCTATGGATATTTGTAGGTAATGTAGATGCAGCACAAATAGGATTGAGAGCATTAGAGTGGCCAGATTGATTTTAACCGTGCATGGCCAGGTACACCAGACCCCATACTCAGATACAGCAATACTGATACAGAAAGTGATGGATACTATCACTAAAGATGGAGCTGTTTGCTTCGATTGATCTGCACAACAATACAGGTCAAAACCCTCCTTACGGATGTATATCAGTAGTGAATGAGAAGAATAAATACCTCTCTAGCTTTTTTAACCATATCGCTATGGTGTTTCAATCACCCAAAGGTGTCTCAACTATGGCATTTGATGATATCTGTCCGGCTATCACCCTTGAGTGTTCAACTCCGGGAAATGAACCTGCAAAAAAAAGAGCTTTTGAACTTATAGATGACCTGATGCATATGGATCACTTTCCTGAAAAAGCACTTCCAGCTCATGACCTACAGTTGGTTAAAAACAGCGCTACGATCAAGATCAATGCGGATGTCACTTTTTGTTTTGAAGATGAAACAGTACAGTCATACCAGGATATGGATCTGATACTAGTGAAAAATTTTGACCATCATAATTTTACACTATTAGAAAAAAATGAAATTTTTGCCTACTCAAAAGTCGATAAACCATTGCTAGTGACGTCTCCAGATGGGAAAGATATCACAGATGAGATCATCCAAAATGACAATGGAAAAATATCCCTTAAAAAAGCCCTGATGCCAGCAATGATATCTATGGATAAAAATATAGTACTTCAAGACTGTTTGTGTTATCTGTTGGAGGATTATTAGAATTAAAAAATCCATCACTTTAGTTTCATACAATTTTACGTGATTTGAATGAGGCATACAAATGGTATGTCGAATGAGAACCCGGAAGAAGTGAATAGAAATAATGAGGTGGTACACCCATCAGGATTCGAACCACATAGGATAAAATAGCTAATTATCCTACAGTTCGGATAGATTAGGCATTTGATAGCCTTTCAACAAAAACAATAAAGCAATATGTCAGTAGATAATGGGCGTTACTTACTGACAATTTCACTGACAGTTATTTATCTAAATAACTGTGAATGCGTTCCTATTCTTAGAAGTTCTAAAGTATTATCTTCTATTCTATACACTACAAGTAAATCTCCACTAATATGAAATTCTTTTGTGTCTTTATAATTACCGGTAAGCTCATGGTCTCTAGACTCACTAGGTAGTTCTTCTTCATTTAAAAGCAAAGATATGTACATAAATAACTTTGCTGTATTGGTTGGATTTAGTTTTGCTTTCTTTACATCTTTAGTAAATGTCTTATGAATGGCAATATCAAGCACCGATTTCCTTTTTTAAATCGTCAAGTGAAACCTTAGTCATATTTTTACCCTCTCTAGCATCTTTTATAACCTGTGCTGTTTCTTCATTAGGTATCTTAATTTGAAAAGGTATCCCTTTTTCCATAACAGATTGGGATAAAAAGATATTAAAGGCATCACTTAATCCCATTCCATACTGTTTAAATATCTCTTGAGCTTTTTTCTTCATAGCGGTATCAAGATAAACATTTGTTCTAGTTTTTTCATTTGTTGTTGCAATCATACTAGTCCTTTATTTTTAATATGGTACCAGTATAACACACAATGTGTGTTTTGTCAAATATCATAATCGACATAATGCTAAAAATAGACCTAATGAAACCTTATAAAATTATATATTAGCCACTTGCAGATTCAACATCACAAAGTGGCTAATTTTCAATAGTCTGCAATCTAACTATTGAAAAAAGTTGTCTATGAGATTATTCTACAACTAAAAATCTAAAAACTGTTAAAAAACCTATTTTTAGTGCGTGCTTTATGGTTTGAATTGAAGAAGATGGTGTTTTTGACTTTGGTATTTAGATAAAGTTAAGTAACAAGCTTCAAAGACTGAGTGATGCAGACAGATAACACAGCAAAGGCTAACACAGAAGCTACCTTTTGTGCTCCTTGATAATAGATCTTACTGCATCCATAGCTGTCTTTCAAATAGGCATTGACTCTCTCAACACTGGTTCGTTGGTTGTAGTGCAGATCATCTGAATCATTATAGAGTTTGAGTGGCTGTAATATCTTCTTTTCACTTTTGGCTAAAGCGATCTGTGCTTTGAGTTTTTTTGAGTTCTTTGGATTGATATCAATAATGGGTCTGTGATTTTGTTTTTGAGAATAATCCTTTATAATACTGGTGTCATAGGCTGCATCAGCCAGATCATACAGATAGTTTACTTTCTGACTACTCTGTTTGATGAGAGGTAATGCCAATGCTCTAATTTACTGTATTCCTGTTTTTATGTTGAATAGTAAGCTCATGTCTTTATCTGTAAATCGTATTCTAGTATTTAATTTTCAATCAGGTTATTCTGTTTCAGAGAAAATAATGATCATCGTAAAGATAAGATTTTATAGTGTTTTTATTTTTTACTCAAATCTTTTGGATCTCTTGCAACCATAGAAGGCTAACTTTTTCTAGAGGCAATTCTTTTTGATAGTAGTTCAATATTCTACTATCCATTTTGTACTTCTTATGATTCAGCAACATAATATCCTACTGTCATCGAAGAAGATTAAAAGCGTTTGATATTCAGGTAACGCTCTATTGATGAAGTTGTCTCGTCTCGGAGCTAAGTTCGCACTTTTGCTGATATTCAAACTGTAGATGCTTATATTCTTCTTTGTCTCTATTGTCAATAATGATTGGAAGATAGCTTGACTTTAGAAGTGGAAGATTTGAGACAAGTCTTGCAAGTCTTCCATTGCCATCCCAAAAAGGATGAATACTTGTAAAAGAAATGTGCATATCGGTATAAACCTTAACCGCATCTTCCCTTGATATAATAGGCTTTGATATATCTCCAAATTCTTTGAACCAAAGACTCATAAGGTGAGGAACGAAATCAGGGTGAGGATAATAAAAGTGTTTATCTTTGCCATCAATTTTTGCCATCTTCCATTTGGCAAAACTTTATATGCACCATTAGGTTTTTCATAATCAACAAGGTGTTCAGTTTGGATTGCTTTATGTAATAAAAAGAGATCCTCTTCATTTATTATGTTCTTATGAAGCCATTATACCGTATAATCTAAGAGTGATAAACCTCATAAAGTTATATATTTTATAAGGTTTTTAAGCAGCTTACAATTTATCCGACTTAGTCGCTATTGAGTACACCCACCTATTACCATGCTGAAGAATAGATAACCTTACGCATGTATTCGGAGTTAAAATTTGATAATCAATAATAATATTTATGCTTATCTGTTATTAATATAAATTTACAATCAATTGCTGGTTCTATAAATAATGCTTCTTTCACTTCAGATATGCTATTCTATAGAATAATTATACCAAAAATCATTACAAAATGTCAGTTTTTTAATCATAAATGATGAATTTGCAATAAAATATAATATACTATAATAAAGGATTACAAATGTCACAACACTATCCTGTTATCAGCAAACGCAAGAACATTATCTATCGTTAAAATAGCAATGATGAGCGAAGAAGAAATCTTTGAAATCTTCAAAGCTATTAGATGGTCTGCAACCAATGGTGAGCCAGTGTGTCCGTGTTGTGGTTCTATGAGAAAACCGTACAATATAAAAGCACGACAGCAGTTTAGATGCAAAGATTGCTTTCATACTTTTCGCGTGACAAGCGGTACACTGTTTTCTCTGATCATAAACTGCCTTTAAAAACTTACTTACTAGCTATTGCCATTTTTACAAACTCTGTAAAATCTCTAAGTGCTTTACAACTGTCAAGAGATTTGGATGTGCAATACAAAACGGCATGGATTCTATCTCATAAGATCAGAGAGTCATTACTCGATGATGCCGAAAATGAAATGCTTACAGGTGTCTGTGAAATTGACGGTGTGTATGTAGGCGGAAAAACGAGACAAGTAAATGCTATAGCTGATAGAGTAGATAGAAGTAAAATTAACCACCCTAACAAAAGAGTGGTGATCTCTCTGAGACAAAGAGCGGAGTATATGTGATGAAGCTATCGGAGCAGTGAAAACCAAAACTTTTGTACTTAAATCCGAAAACACTTTTGACATTGGAAATATCGTAAATAACCACATCAAGAGAGGTTCGCAGATCCACGCTGACGAAGCAACAGCTTATGACGATCTCCATGCACTTTATGAAATGAAGAGAGTCAATCATCAAGTAGAATATCGTGGCAAAAATGGAGAAAACAACAATCAAAGTGAAAGCTACAATGCCCGTTTTAGACGTATGCAATACGGTCAATGCCATAGACTCTCACCACTCTATCTTTCAAACTATGCAAATGAAATTGCTTACCGTGAAGACACAAGAAGAAAAAGTAACGGTGCGATAGCCAATGATATTCTCACCAGATGTTTGTCACGATCCGTATCGAATGAGTTTTGTGGGTATTGGCAAGGAAACAAAAGGGTAGCGGAGAGATTAGGAGCTTAGGCTTTAA
Source organism: Sulfurovaceae bacterium (assembly GCA_963698695.1). Taxonomy (GTDB): domain Bacteria; phylum Campylobacterota; class Campylobacteria; order Campylobacterales; family Sulfurovaceae; genus Sulfurovum. Next base: position 97,218 of record CAVORT010000004.1, read on the forward strand.
TCTGCCACAGCATCGCGAGTCCGTCTTTACCGATACGCTCAATCAGTCCATTCTTTTCGCATCTTTCAAGCGAAGCAAAAATAATCTTTTGAAAACGATTTACATCAAAATCCTCATTAGTCACAATTCCTTTATTAGAACGCTAACTTTTTGGTTCATTGTCTATCCTCAGTTTTATATAGTCAATTATATATAATATAATTCCTTCAAAACTGAAAACCTTATAATCTAACATATTTTATAACGTTATTTGCTGTAGCGACGTTTGGAGGCTACTTTTTTGTAATCTTCCATCCAAAACCTTATAAAACATACCAATATGGAAGGTTTTATAATGATTAACTTGATAAGAATGGTACTTTAAATAATAAGAATGTTCTCTGATAGATAATTAAAAAAATTAGTCATAAATATTATCCAAAATGTACTTCTATGGCATATTATAAAAGATAGGGAAAGAGGTTTACATCGTTATAAATGTCTTAATGATAGTCGTTTCATCCGTCAGTATCTACTGACAGTAGGCTATAAGAGCCCAAGATAGTGGTACACCCATCAGGATTCGAACCTGAGACCTTCGGTACCGCAAACCGATGCTCTATCCAGCTGAGCTATGAGTGCACATTTAAAATATCGTAGCGATATTTAGAGCGAAAGTATACCTAAAAAAACTTTATTTATCTAGTAGATGCATACTCCCAAACAATTCATGTGCTTTTGGATTGGATATAAACGTATGATTGTAAGGATGTTCGAGTTCTATGGTTTCAAAATGATCTAAAGGTAAATGTTTTTTAAGCTCTTTAGCATGTGTGCCAAACAAGATGAGTTTTGGTGCATCTTCCTCGAGTTCGTATAAAAGTGTTTTGATAAAAGGTCTCCATGCTTTCACGTGTTTCGTAGAGTCCTTTTTATCGGTAAAGATCAAAGCTGTGTTTAAGAGTAATACCCCATTTTTTTCAAAATGAAGCCGTAGTTCTTCTATGGAGTCTATGAGATGTGTTTTATCCAGCTTAGCGATGGCTTCTTGTGAGGTATCTGACACATCTAACATATGACTGGCCACAAGTGCCATCTTCACAAAGTTACGTAACGAAGTAGCACGATTGACCTCTTTACTCAGACCTGTAGCGGTAAACAGGGTTTTGACATTTGTATCTATAAACGCATACCCACCTGCACTCTGCTCTCTAGGGTAAGGGTCTTGTCCAAACAGTATATACTTGACCTTGTCTTTAGGGAGTGTTTTAAACGCATTGAAGTATGCATTTTTGTTAGGAAAATAGCCCTTATCAACTTCTAAAAAATGCTGATACTCTTTGTCCAATGCCTCATATGCATTAGATAGTGTATCCTGCCAAGAACTATGAGGCATCTTTTTTGATCTTATCAAATTTAACGATGAGTTCTACCTTGTTCACCGGGATGCCCAGTATCTGGGAGATGCTTTCTCTGCTTTCTCCAGCATCGATGAGCCTCATCACTTCCTCATGTGCAGAAAGATTTTCCAGTACATCTTTTACCGCAACCCTTGATGCCTGGAGATTTGAGATAGTGGTGTCTTTTACCTCCAGTACCTGTTGAAGTACTGTTATTTTCTTTTCAAGTTTTTTATTGTTACGATATAAAATGAAAAGCCCAACTATCAGTAAAAAAAGTAACCCCAATCCTATCATTTCCATCGTATCAACCTTCATGCTTTTTCATTGTGTCAAACTTTAAAATCTGCTCTATTTTACTTACGGGTATACCCATCTTTTCAGCTATATACTCTCTACTCTCCCCTGCTTTGATGTCTCTGATGACAGATAAAGTAGAAGATAAATGTTCTGCTTGTGTCGCTTTTAGTTTTACCATGGTTTTATTTTTAGTTTCTAATTGCTGTTCCAAATCTTTGACACTTTCCATCATTTCTGTGAGTGCTACTTCCTGTTTAGACTTAAGTTTTTCTATGGCTTGATTTTTTTCTTCTACTGTTTGAGTTAAGGCATTCACTTTAGCCATGGCATCTTTGTCTACAACTTCCTTTGAAGCTAGTAGATTTACGATATCCTCTTCTTTACTCTCTAACATTTTTTCTAAAGATGCTTTCTCAGATAAAACTTCTCTCATGGCTTCTTCATGTACAGCATTTAAGTCTCTTATCATCTCTTCTTTGGCGTTGATGGTTTCACCCAGCGATGCTTTATCTATGGTAGTTTCTCTTACTACCTTCCCATAGTCTTCTTTCAATTTTGATAGGGCTACTTCTTTTTCTTTCATTTGATCTTGAACGGTCGCCAATGTTTCTACAGATTTTGTCACATGATCTTCCTGCAAACGACTTAATGTTTCGATCTCTTTATCTTTTAAGGCTAAGGTTTTCACTAACGCTAAAGTACTTTCATTGTTTTCTAGTTGCGTCTTTTCATGTTGTGCATTCAGTGTGCTAATGGTTTCATCTTGCGCCTGTATCTTCTCTTCTAAACTTGCACGCTCTTCTTGCACTTGCTTGAGTATTTCTTTATGTTTTTCCTCTGATTGCTGCATGATTTGTTTTTGCTCTTCGAGTGATTTTTCCAATGCTGACATATCTGATTCATACGTACTCTTTAATGCTAAAGACTCTTCATCTTTTAGCTGTATGTTTTGCATAAAGGATGCTTGTGTATCCATGTTCTCTTTTAGAAGGTTTTCCTGTGCATCTTCGAGTTTTGATATACTTGCATCTTTGAGTTTTATATGCTCTTCCAGTGATAAGATATCTTCAGTTGACTTTTTAACGATTTCATCCTGTGTTACTTTCAATGCTAAAATCTGTTCTTCTTTTAATTTGATCTCTTCTTCCAACAATGCCTGAGTCTCCAAATATTTTTTATGCGCGTTCTCATATGTTTTTTGCAGTGTTGCAGTAGTTTCATCTTTTACTTTAAGTGTATGTTCCAATGACTCTCGCTCTTCTATATACTTTTGACTCAGAGCCTCATGTGCACTTTCTAACCCGTTAATTTTCTCTTCTTTGGTCTGTAACTCTTGTACTAACATTGCTTTATGTTCTTCTGTTTCTTGTGCTATCTCTTCAAACATCAAGTTAAGATCTAAAATGGATTTTTCTCTCTCTTTCACCAATTCTTCTAAAGACAATAACTCTTCTTTCAATGCTGTAAAAGCTTTATCTTTTTCTTCTATGTTTTGCTGAACTTCCTTTTCTCTTTGATCTTGATCTAGGTGCAGTTGCGCAATAGTTGTCTCTTTGCTTTCTGCTATCTTAGCTAAAGCAAGCATCTTAGCTCTGTTTTCATCTACCATTTTTTCATGTATCTCTTCAAGATTCACGATCATATCGTTTTTTTGTTCGATCGTTTGCTCTAACGAAAGTCTCTGTTTTTCTTGATTGTGTACTGTCTCTTCATGGGATTTCTGGTCTGCCTCACGCTTTTCTTGTTCCTCTTTTAAGGTTGTTTCAAACCTCAGGTTCTCTTCTTGCATCTGTTGCACTAGGGCATCTTTTTCTTCGTGAAGTGTCACGATAGTCTCATCATTGCTTGTGATGGTTTGTTCTAATGAAGCTATCTTCTCAGATGCCTCTTGTTTTGCTTTGGCATGGACTTGTTCAAGATCTACGATCATATTCTTTTTTTGTTCGATCGTTTGCTCTAACGAAAGTCTCTGTTTTTCTTGATTGTGTACTATCTCTTCATGGGATTTCTGGTCTGCCTCACGCTTTTCTTGTTCCTCTTTTAAGGTTGCTTCAAACCTCATGTTCTCTTCTTGCATCTGTTGCGCTAGGGCATCTTTTTCTTCGTGAAGTGTCACGATAGTCTCATCATTGCTTGTGATGGTTTGTTCTAATGAAGCTATCTTCTCAGATGCCTCTTGTTTTGCTTTGGCATGAACTTGTTCAAGATCTACGATCATATTCTTTTTTTGTTCGATCGTTTGCTCTAACGAAAGTCTCTGTTTTTCTTGATTGTGTACTGTCTCTTCATGGGATTTCTGGTCTGCCTCACGCTTTTCTTGTTCCTCTTTTAAGGTTGCTTCAAACCTCAGGTTCTCTTCTTGCATCTGTTGCGCTAGGGCATCTTTTTCTTCGTGAAGTGTCACGATAGTCTCATCATTGCTTGTGATGGTTTGTTCTAATGAAGCTATCTTCTCAGATGCCTCTTGTTTTGCTTTGGCATGGACTTGTTCAAGTGATTCTTTTTCAACCCTCACAGCTTCTAAGTTTTGCTCCACTCCTAAAAGGTCAGTTTCTACTTTTTCTAGAATGTCCTGATGTTGTTTTTCTAACGCTAGCATGCTATTTTCATGGACTTTTATAGCTTGATGGTAAGAAGTCTTTGTGAGTTCTAAGGCCACTTGTGATGCTTGATTTTTCTGTCCGAGCTTTTCTAACTCATCTTTTTTTACTTCTACTATTGCTTCGAGCGCCACCATACTTGCATCTGCTTCTCTCTGTGCCTCTTCGTGTTTCTCTTTTTCTTCTGCTAACTGTTTTTCTTTTTGACTCACTATGTGTTCTAGCGCAGCCATATCTTCTTTTGTTGTTTGTGCTGTTTCTTCAAAGATTGTGTTCATCTCTTCAATGCTTTCATCTCTGTTTCTAATCGTTTGTTCTAATGACAAACGATTTTCTTCAGATGTTTCCATAAAATCTTGATGGGTTTTACTTAGTGTTGCAAGGCTATTTTCACTTGTCACTAAAGTTTGATTTACGGCCAATAACTCTGTTTCAAACTGTTGAACTCTACGTTTCAGTGTCACTTCTAACTCTGAGATGTGGTGTGTTTTTGTCAAAATGTCTTTCGCCAAAGCCGCTTCTTTATCTGCATGTTTTTGTTCTGTTTGCTCATGATATACTTCAAGATCTTTGATCTCTTCGTTTTTATCTTGTATGGTTTTTTCCAAAGCATGACGGTTTTGTTCCGTTTTCTCAAATGCTATTTTATAACTCTTTTTTAATTCTAGCGTCTCTTCATCTTTTACTTTCAGTGCTTTTTCTAAATCAAAGATATTTTTTGTCACATTCTGTATGATGCCTTCATGGGTGAGCTCTAGATGTTTAATTTTGTCATTTTTCTGTTCTATGACCTGGTGTAAAGTTACACCGTCCTTTTCAAGCGAGGCAATCGTTTGACGATTGTCTTCTATGGTTTGCTTTTGTGTCACATAATTGTCTAGCGCTTTTTTAGAAGAATCATGTGTTTCTTTAAGATAGGCTATGGTTTCATCTTGTATGTCTATCGCCTGTTCTAGAACGGAGATCTTATCTGCAAATTTTTTATTGGCTCTGTGCAGTAACAGCAATATAAGTACCAGAAAAAAAATCAGTACAAAGACAATAACAGGGACATCTTCCATTTACTTTACCTCTAAAATAATCAAAAAAATAAATACAAATCCCAAGTAGCCATTCACTGTAAAAAAAGCCTTGTCTATCTTTGTAAAGTCCTTATTGACAAGGTAATGCTCGTAGAATAGCATCATAGCTGAAAAAACAACAGCCATCTGTCCCCATATTCCCAAATCTGCCGTCACAACAAAAGCACTCCAAAGTAGTATGGTAAAGAAATGAAAAAACCTTGCTATCAACATCGTATTTTTTTCACCCAACTTCGACGGGATGGAGTGTAGTCCATGGGCTTTGTCAAATGCCATGTCCTGTAAAGAGTAAAGCAAGTCAAACCCTGCTACCCAAAACATCACTCCTAACGCCAAATACACTGACCATAGCGTCACCTCACCAGATACTGCTATCACTCCTGCAAGAGGTGCAAGACCCAGACTCACGCCAAGTACAAGATGGGCTAAAGAGGAGAAACGCTTAAAAAGTGTGTATGCTCCAAGCACTGCCAAGATGGGTAAAGAGAGTGCAAAAGCTAAGCTATTGACAAAATATGCTATAACAACAAAGAGTAAGGCATTCATGGCGATGAACGCTATCATCTGCATATCTGTCACACGTCCATCTACAGAGGGTCTGTTTTTGGTTCGTGGGTTAATCCTGTCCACATCTTTGTCAAGGTATCTGTTGACACCCATGGCGAAGTTACGTGCACTGACTGCAGCAAATAAACCTAAAAAAAGTAACTTCCATCCAAACCAGCCATCTGCTGCAACCAACATTGCAATGAAGATAAATGGTAAAGAAAAGATACTATGCTGAAACATGACCAGTTCAGAAAAATCAGATAGTTTTTGCTTTATCGTATGTATCATTAATTTTTACCAGTATACCGACTATGGGTGTGGTATTTTAAGTTTTGAGTTGAGTGACCAAGCTACAACCAACACTAAAAAAGCAATGACATACGCACTGCCAATCACACCATAGGCAGTCAGTAAATAGAGCACCCACAATAAGATGGCACCAAGTGGCGTAGGTACTCCCTCAAAATACTTTGCAACTTCCCCCACGTCCACCTTAAGGTTAAACTCTACAAGTCTACGTAAACCGTTAATGACATACCATATGAATACTAAACCCAAAACTAATTCTTCTATTCCAGTGATCACACAGTAGTACTTTACTGCATAAAAAAGTAAAAAAGCAGGCATCACCACAAAAGAGAGAAAATCAGCAAAACTGTCAAGTTGTATACCAAATTCTGTTGAGAGATGATACTTACGTGCTAGTTTTCCATCGATGATGTCACAGGCACCCCCTATCCATGCAAGTACTATGGCTGTAAAAAAATCACCTTGTACGATGAAAAAGATAGCCATCAGTCCTGCTGATACATTGATATATGTCACCATGTTGGCTATATTAAAACGGTTATTTTTGTCAAATAGATTCATATGTTCCCTTTTACCCTAAAAGAGTATTTTACCTTTTTTGTTGTTATGCTATCATTACGCTATGGAAAACTTTAAACAACTTGCTCTTATAGGTCCTACAGCATCAGGAAAAACTGCGCTTTCCATCAAAGTAGCACACAAGATGAATGCTTATATCTTATCACTGGATTCACTTTCCCTCTACAAAGAAATAGACATCGTCTCAGCCAAACCTACACTTGTAGAACGTGATGGCATAAAGCATTTTGGCATAGATACTATCTATCCAAATGAAGACTTTGATGTAACGGTTTTTATAAAACTTTATAACGATGTTTACAAACACTGTTTGGAAGACAGTAAAAATCTTGTTATCGTAGGGGGCACAAGTTTCTACCTTAAGATGCTTTTTGATGGCATGAGTGAACTGCCTTCCATCAGTGAACATACAAAAAATGAAGTAAAAAAACATTTGCTAAATATGTCAGAAACGTACAATTGGCTACATAATTTAGATCCTGACTATATGTCAAATATCCAACCCACTGACAGCTACCGTATAGAAAAAGCATTAGTCATATACTTGGAAAGTCACCTCATACCCAGTACATACTTTGCCAAGTTCCCCCCTAAGCCTACTATCACCGAACCCCTGCCCATCTATCAAATAGTATGGGAGAGAGAAGTACTACGTCAGCGCATAGCCTTACGTACCTCCCTCATGCTAGAAGATGGACTCATTGATGAAGTATGTAGGCTAGAAAAGAATTATGGACGTAGCCCCAACTGTATGAAATCCATAGGTATTAAAGAAACTCTTGCTTACTTAGATGGAGCCTATGACAAAAAGTCACTCATAGAGAAGATCAGTACCAACACTGCCCGACTTGCGAAAAGACAGACAACATTCAATAACTCTCAGTTTGATCACGTTGTAAAAGGAAGTGTAGAAGAATTGGAAAAAATATTATTGTAAAGGGTCGATAAAATCGACCCTAAAGTGAAAATGACTTAATATCCACTCGCACTTATCATATAATACAAGTACGATAATAACGGTTGCACATAGAAGATAGCTCCTACAGTTGCCACAGTCGCAAATCCAATCACTACAATAAGTGGATTAGAAAGGTTATAGTAGACAGATTCTACATCCTTTTCTGGTTCTTTTAAGAACATGTACACCACTAGTTTTAAGTAGTAGTACGCAGCAATTGCTGAATTCAGTCCCATAATAATCGCAAGTTTTACATATCCGGCATTGACAGCTGCTTGCATTACGTAAATTTTACCCCAGAAAACTGAGAAAGGTGGGACACCTGCAAGTGAGAGCATAAAGAGTGCCATGATAACTGCACCCATTGGTCTAATTTGAATAAAGCCTGAAAATTTCTCATACGGATGATCATGCAGTTCGTTAAATCTTCTCTTTTTATGACGAGAGATCCAAAGCATCGCAAACGCACCAAGGTTTGTGAACATAAAGAGTGCATAGTATAAGAATATACTCGTGTTACCTTCTGTGGTATCTAGTGCTAAAGCCGCCACTATGAAACCTGCGTGTGAAATGGAAGAGTATGCCAACATACGTTTCACATCGTTTTGTACCAGTGCCATAATGTTTGCTAGTGTCATAGTGATCACAGCTATAAAAAGGATCGCCCATCGTACCCATTCTACACCAAGATCGATGTACATGCCAAAGATTCTAATACTCACAACAAATGCTGCAATCTTAGGTACCACAGACATATACCCAGCTAGTGGCGCAGATGCACCTTCATAGACATCTGGTGCCCATGTATGGAAAGGGAATAAAGAAAGCTTAAATGCAAAGGCAACCAACAACAATACAGATGAACCGAAAATAGCGATCATCAATCCTGTTTCATCAATCCTGTTTGCAAGAACCTCTGCTACTTTGTAAAGCTCTACTGAACCAGTAAGTGCATACACTACTGCTGAACCCATAGCAAAGAAACCAGCTGCTAACGCACCCATCGTAAAGTACTTCACTGCTGCCTCATACGAGTTCGCTCTGTTATGCAGTGCTATGAGTGTATAGAGTGAAAGTGATGCTGTCTCAAGCCCAACAAAAATGAGGATAAGATTATCACTTGCGACCATAAACTGGAATCCGGCTATCATGAACAAGAAGAGTGCAAAGAACTCAGGATATGAGAACTCATGGAATCTTTTTGACGTGAGTGCAAGTGGGATGAATATCATAGACCCACCAATGATCATCAATTGAGAGATAATGGATATCCCATCTATAAGCATTACATCAAAAAAACCACGTTCATTTACATTGAGTCCTAACACAGCACCAAAGTCGATGAAGAGAACCAAAATAGTGAGCATCACATACAATGATTTGTCTAATTTTTCGCTCAACAAATCAATAATCAAAATAATCAATGCACCTACTATGGCAATGAGCATAGGCGCAAGGGTTATGAGGTTTAAGCTTTCTAAGCTTACGTTAATTGGCTCTAACATTAGTTTACCTCCTTAGTTGATTTGGCTACAATGATTAAATCTTTTGCCTCTTGCGTGATGGCTTTTTCATCCATAAATGTCAACAAGGCATTCACTGAATTATCTATAGGGCCCAGTACGGGTTTAGGATATACCCCTAACCATATAACAATGGCGACTAATGGAATAAGTGACCATGTCTCTCTTTTATTTAAGTCTGTTAACTTTTTGTTCTCTTCGTTGTCAAGTGGACCAAAGAAAGCCAGTTTCATGACTCTGAGCATATACACTGCTCCTAAGATAATAGACGTACCAGCTATGATCGTCATCACCGGAGAAACTTGATAGAAACCAAGAAGTACAAGGAACTCACCGACAAACCCAATGGTAAGCGGTAATCCCACTGATGCCATAAGCATCACACCAAAGATAACAGCAAACTTAGGCATCACAGATGCAAGCCCACCAAACTCAGAAAGTAACTTAGTATGTCTTCTCTCATATATCATACCCACAAGCATAAACAGAGCCCCTGATACGATACCGTGAGACAACATCTGGAACACTGAACCTGAAAGTCCTTCAGCATTCATAGCAAAAAGACCAAGCATAATAATACCCATGTGTGAGACAGATGAGTACGCGATAACTTGTTTCATGTCTTTTTGTGCGTATGCAATCATCGCTGTATAGACAACCATGATTAATGAAAGTACCGCGATAGGTGTGATAGCCATCACCGCAGCGTCAGGAAACATTGGAAGTGAAAATCTAACAAATCCGTAGGTACCCATTTTGAGAAGTACCGCTGCAAGAATGACAGAACCGATTGTCGGTGCTTGTCCGTGTGCATAAGGTATCCATGTATGGAACGGAAACATCGGTACTTTAATAGCAAACCCAATGAAAAATGCTGCAAACAGCCATAACTGGTAATCTACAGGCAACACTAAAGCATACCAATCAGTAATCGCAAAACTCCATACACCCGTAAGGTTGTGGTATATATATGCTACAAATAACATACCTACAAGCATGATTAATGATCCGGCAAAGGTATACAAGAAGAACTTAATAGATGCATACACTCTCAATGGACCACCCCATGCACCGATGATATAAAGCATCGGAACAAGTGAAAGCTCCCAGAACAAGTAAAAGATAATCGCATCAAGAGCCACAAATACACCAACCATTGTCATCTCTAAGAAGAGAAGTGTGATGATCATGTTTTTGATGTTTTTTGTCTCACCCATAGAAGCCATACCAATCAGTGTCATCAATGTTGTCATAATAATGATAAAGAGTGAGATACCATCTGCACCTAAGTAGTAAGAGATACCCATATCAGGAATCAAAGGAATCATCTCTATAAACTGCATACCTGCATCATTCATATCAAAGCTGAACCATAACCATAAAGAAAGTAAGAACTCAATCGCTGCTACGGTGATACCATAGGCTCTTGCACTCTCCTTTGCTACCACAAATCCTAACAGTCCTGCAACTGCTGGGAAGAAAACCAATACACTTAAAATATTTTCCATTTTTATCCCTTACACGAACATCGCTGAAATTGCAGCGACCACCAATAATATAACTCCACCCACAGCCATCCAGTTTAGGTAGTTTGAAAGGTTACCTGTTTGCATTGCTCTTGTTTTATCTCCAGCATTGTAGAAAAACTTAGCAATATTATCTACTGTTGCATCGACAATCTTCAAATCTACTTCTGTCCAGAATTTTTCAGAAACGATCCTATATGGTTTGGTGATAAACTCTTCATAAAACTTCGGTACATAGTACTGGTTTGCGAGGAGTTTATAAAAGAAACCATTTTCAACTTTTTCATCTCTCTTAAATGCTTTTTCACCTTTTCGTGCATACTTGAAGTAGGCTAATACAATTCCAGAGACTGCAAAAAAGATAACTATCAGACCCAAATAGAGTGCAATGTGATGTGTATGTTCAGACATCTCATACTGTACGCTCTCTCCTATCTGGTAAATAAATCCTTTGTAGGTTGACATAAACCAACCCGTAATAATAGCTAGTACAGCCAAAGGAGACATCGCTACAAGTACATATTTGTACATTTCATGGGGGTGAAAGCCTAGTGCTGTATGACGGTCTTCCCCATGGAAAGTCAAAAATACTTGTCTAAATGAATAGAATGCTGTCATACCTGCTGTAATCACCAATATAATCCACAATACGTAAGTATGTTCATTAAATGCTGTTTCAATAATGGCATCTTTAGACCAGAAACCTGCCAGAGGTGGTAAACCCGCAAGTGCAATGGAAGCGACAGTCATATAGATCCATGTTCCTCTCATCTTTTTTCTTAACTCACCCATTTTAAAGAGGTCAAGCTCATCATGCATCGCATGCATAACATTACCTCCACCAAGGAAGAGTAAAGCTTTAAAGAATGCGTGTGCAGCTAAGTGGAACAGTGCTATCCAGTACGCTCCAAGTCCTGCAGCGGCAAACATATACCCTAACTGTGATAGTGTAGAGTAAGCAATAATACGCTTCAAATCACGCTCAACCAGTGCCATCGATGCAGCATAAAATGCCACAAAGGTACCAAGAATAGCGATAAACATACTCACTCCTGCAACTTCAGGCATGGAGTAAAGTGGGTTCGCTCTAATCACCAAAAATACCCCTGCTGTTACCATCGTTGCTGCGTGAATCAATGCAGAGACTGGGGTAGGACCTTCCATTGCATCTGTAAGCCAAGTGTGCAGCGGAAACTGAGCTGATTTACCCATCGCACCTATGAAAAGGGCTATGGCTGCACCAACCAAGACTGTATCTGCTAGGTAAGGTAGTTGTGCGAATACTTCATCATATTTGAGTGAACCAGTATTCCAATAAAGTATAAATATACCTACAAGCATACCAAGGTCAGCAATACGGTTCATTATAAATGCTTCATTCGCTGCCCATGATGGTGAAATAGAAGGGTTATCTTCTCTTGCCTGATCTGGCTTGTGATACCAAAAACCAACAAGTAACCAAGAACAAACACCAACACCTTCCCAACCTATAAAGAGTCCTAAGAAGTTGTCTGACATGACCAGTACCAACATTGAGAATACGAATGCGGATAAATACGAGAAGAACCTGTTAAAACTCTTGTCATGATCCATATACCCAATGGCATACACATGAACTACTGTAGAAACAAGGGTTACCACAGTCATCATAGTCACTGAGATTTGATCAATGACAAAACCAAAGGAGACATTGAAGTCACCTGCATTGATCCAGTCCATCATCGTCACATGAATCACTTCACCTGTGATGAAGAGATTTGCTGCTAAAAATGCTGAAGCCAAAAATGAGATAAAGAGCAATGCTGAGGCTACTATACCAACAAATATCTGTCTTTCACTCATACCAAAAAGTGAGGCAAACAATGAGCCTGCAAATGGTGCAAAAAGTGCTATATATACTAAACTTTCCATGCTTATCCTCTCATACTTGCTAGGTCATCTAAATCAAGACTTCCATGTTTTTTATACAATACAATCAATATGCCAAGTCCTACTGCTACCTCTGACGCTGCAACAGCAATGATGAAGAAAGCAAACATTTGACCTGTCAAATCATTGTAATAGTGTGAAATAGCTGCAAATGCAATGTTTACTGCATTAAGCATTACCTCTGTTGCAAAGAAAAGCATCAAAAGGTTTCTTCTTCTTAAAACCCCTACCAGTCCTATAGAAAAAAGTATGGCTGATATAATCAGATAATGAGATAGCCCTATCATTTTTCATCCTTTATTGTCAAAATTTCATCATCTGAACTTAAATCTTCAGTCAGTGATTCTTCCATTTTTTTACCCGCAAGAATAATCCCTGCTATCATCGCTACTAGTAACATCACCGCTGCTACTTCAAAAGGTACAAGATACTTGGTAAAAAGTACCATACCTACATCTTGTGCATTACCTACCCCTTCATGCATAGGATAAAGTGCCACAATGGTATCTGAGTATATTGGGGCAGCAAACATAAGTACAAGTACTAATGCAGATAATCCACCAAGTACAAAGACTAAAGCATTATTGGTATTTTTTTCCTTGATATCTTTTGTTGCATCAAAGAACATCATGGCAAATGCATAAAGAGCCATGACTGCGCCTACATAAACAACCAGTTGAACCACACCGAGGAAATCTGCACCTAAAATAAAAAAGAAACCTGAGATGAGTACCATACCCGATGCTAAAGAGGTCATTGCATAAAGTATATTTTTACTTAACACAGTGACTGAGAAAAGCCCTATCGTCAATATAGAAAAGAGATAAAAAGCAAATCCTTCTATGGTCATTACGGATGCTATAAAGTTTTCAAACATGTCATCTCCTCCTAGTACGCTAATGGTGTTTTTTTGATATTTTCATCTGCATTTGGAGAGATAGCACCAAAGCCATCATACTCTTGCTGCAAATTCAGCTTATCAATAGGGGTTAACATGTCTTCAAAGAGTGAAAAACCAGCTCTTTGTTCTGCAGCATTCTCATAACGTGCACCATGTACAATGGCAAGTTCAGGACACACTTCTGCACAATATCCACAAAAGATACAACGCCCAAAGTTAATCGTATATTCACTCACTTCTTTACGTTGGTCTTCATCATATCTTGTGTCCATAGAGATACAGTTTGAAATACATATCTTTTCACATAAACCACATCCGATACACCTATAGTTTCCAGACTCCAAAAGTCTCAACATATCATGAATAGCTCTGTATCTTGGTGAGATAGGTAACTTCTCAAAAGGATATTTTACCGTGTGCATATCATTTGCAAAAAGTGCTTTTAACATTGCTTTCATAGTCACCCACAGTCCTACAAAAAGTTCACCTTTAAATGTCCTTCTAACGACTTGCTTAAACTTACACATCGCCCCGACTGGTGTTTTTCCAGTATCCATTGTGACGTAGTTTTGTATACCTACATTTCTGTTTTTAAATTGTTCTAAACTCATACCTACTCCTTATACCAATATTACTATTGCAGTAATTAAAATATTGATCAGTGCTATTGGCATCAATACTTTCCAACAAAACCACATCAATTGATCTGGTCTAATATGTGGCCAAGAAGCTCTTACCCACAACATTAGGAAAAAGAAGAATGCTATTTTCATCATAATAAATAGCCACCCTAGCATACCCTCTGCATCATAGCCACCCAAGAAAACAACTGATGCAATAATGGCAACAGTGATCATGTTTGCATACTCTCCAATGAAAAACATACCCCATCTCATACCTGAATACTCTGTGGCATACCCAGAAACAACTTCTGCTTCATGCTCTAGAAGGTCAAATGGTGTTCTGTTTGTCTCAGCAAAACCAGCAATAAGAAACAAGACAAACGCGACAGGTTGTTGCCAAATAAGCCATGAACCCACACCGTCACTTTGATAGTCGTTAAAATCTACAAATGAAAGTGAACCCACAAGCATAATAGGTGCTAAAATAGAAAGCCCCGTAACCACTTCATAAGATAAAAATTGAATAGCAGTTCTTGCTGATCCGATGATACCCCATTTATTGGCTTGTGACATACCCGCCAATAAAGGTCCATATAGTCCTGCTGCCATCATACCCAGTACAAACAAGATACCTACATTGATATCTGCTGCTATAGAAGGAACAAAAGTCCCCCCAATCAAAGGCATAAATTCAGGTACGGTAAAATCAGGGAAAACAGGCACTGCAGACAAAGCAATAAATGCTGTTGCAGCCGTAATAATAGGTGCAATCATAAAAATCAATTTATTTGCATTTTGTGGAATAATATCTTCTTTAGTAAAAAGTTTGATCCCATCTGCTGCAATTTGCAAGATACCGTATGGTCCAACGTGCATTGGTCCAAGACGTCTTTGCATAAATGCTAACACTTTTCTTTCTATAAATGTACCAAAGCCAGCTAAGGCAGAAAGTACCGCTAAAATAATCACCGCTTTTATGATGACCCCTAAAGCTGTAACTTGTGGCAAAGCTTCTATGGTGTGTTGAACTACTGCTGTTTCCATATTATACCTTTCTCAATGTGACTGTTTTATAGCGTGAACCATCAAAGAGGTCATAGACACCCTCTGCAGCTCTATAGTCTGGAACTTTTACGATATCACCTGTGATTTTTGCATCTGCTACCACATCTAAAGTAATACTTCCATTGTCAAAAACCACTTCAACCTTCTCACCTAAACTTGCTGCTTTTTCTGTACTAGCGTAAAGTGCAAATGTTTCAAAGATTTCATGTGATTTGTCTGTAAAGTCATTGAACTGTCTGGCAGGATTACATCTATAGGCTATCTCACCTTCTAATACTGCACTTTCATCAAATTTTTCTACTTCAGGAAGTTCAGTCTCAGCATCATTGTTCTCAAGTTGATACCCACGATGATCTACACCATCATTGCTAAATGAATTGGTAAGAGAATCAAATGCCACTGCTTTAAAGCCTTTATCTGTTGGAAGCATTGGCGTCCAATCAATTGTAAGCTCTGGTGCACCTACAAGTGCTTGCATTAAGTCATTTAACTCATACCCTGCATACTCAACTGCTGCGTTAGTTGGAAGTACACGTTTACCTATACTTGTGAGTGTTCCTTCTTGTTGGTTCATCGCTGGCATATCTAAATCACCTGTGCCCAGTGCTGAAAGTTTAAAGTCGCCATTTTCATTATAGCCAACTGTATAACCACTCTGTACATCATCAAGATCACAAATAAGTGCAACACCCAGTGCATTTGACTTAGGTGGTGTCATCACTATGTTAATGTTACATGTTGTCTCAACCAGTGCGACAAGTTTAGCGATATTTTCTGCTTTTTCATGATAATAAAGATCTTCTCCCAACATCATAGAGAATGATTCTTTTTTCTTCATCATTTTTTCAAATGTATCTTCAAAAGTGGCCGCATCACCACCAAGTAATTCCACAAGTCCATTCGTTGATATAGTAATCTCTTTCTCAACATTTTCTTTTACTTTTTTACTTACTTCTTCCTCTTCACCCGTCTCTTCATTGAGCACCATCTCTTTGATGGTTTTTTCTACTTTTTCAGTGATAGTTTTTGTTTCAGACTTCTTGAAACTCTCGATGTAATCTTTTACATCACTAGACAGTTTCTCTTTATCTGCAAACAAATCAAGTACCAAATACAGTGCTGCTTCTTCAAGACCAACCTTGTGATTAAACACTTCTACTGCTTTACCAAACGTTGGAATCAGCGTGTCACCTACTGGGTGGAAGTAAAGTCCTGCACCTTTATTGAGCTTTTGAACATTATTGAAAGCATATTTCATTGCTGGGGAGTCATTTCTCAGTGCCACACCGATAGAGATGACAAAATCAGACTCTTTCATAATGCTGTCTGTATCTGTTGACCATAAGCTATTGCCTGAAGCAGCTTCATAGTGATTTAAGAATTTTTGGAAAGCTCTTACTTCAGGGTTGTAAAGTTTAAGTCCCATTTTTTCTTTAAGTGTTTGAAGCATCATCGCTTCTTCATTCGTTATCATGGCATTAAAACGTACAGTTTCAGCTTTCTTAAATGCCTCAATAGCGTTTTGGAATGCTACTTCATCTTTAGTCGCTGTTGTGTTTTGGAAGTCATACGCAAAACGTGCTGAACCGTCCAAAGATACATAAGCCCATTCGTTCGTAATTCTAAAGATCTTTTCTGTTCTGTCTTCAATAGACGTTGGTTTCACTTCATAATATATCTGAGAACCATCACTTGAATGTGCAGCTACTGCAGGCACTCTTTTTAAGTCCCAGGCATTTGAACTATAGACAAAATCACGAGACACCAAGGCCCCGACAGGACACACGGCGATACACTCACCACAATCAGAACAGTTTGTCTCACCTGTACCGTTACTTGGCGCAATGACTGATTTTTGTAGCTTATTCCACATGGAGTAGGCATCTTTAGGCATTGAGTCTTTATACCCTTTATCAAGCTCTGCTCCCCCACGTTTAGCTGTGGTAATGGCAGCATCCCCTATCATATCTTTACATACCGTTGTACAACGCTCACAAACAATACATAAACCTGGATCATAGTGTAATACTGATGACCAATTCGTTGTTTCACGTTTTGTATCAGGTATCATATATGATTGTGAATCCACACCGAGTTCAAGTGTATAGTTTTGCAGCTCACACTCTCCAGATTTGTCACAGACTCCACACTGGAGTGGATGGTTCACATCATATACTTCCATAATAGCTCTGCGTTCTTCAAGTATCGCTGGCGTGTCAATAGTAACTTCCATGCCCTCTTTTACTTTTGAATTACAAGCATATACTTGCTTGCCATCTGCCTCTACCAAACAAATACGACACGCCAATGTTGGCGAACATCTTGTCAGGTAACATATTGCAGGAATGAATATATCGTTTGCTCTTGCAGCATTTAGGATATACTCCCCCTCTTTAGCCTTATATCCAACACCATCAATCGTGATGTCAACCATATTGTTTACTATTTGTACTTCACCCATATTTTTTCCTACTTTTTATTATTCACTTTGATAAAGTAAATATGATAAATTTAGTACGAGGATATCAAAGATGCACTTAATCCTCTATCATATGTCTAATCTATACTCTAATTCATTTTCCATGTGTATCGAATTTAAACACTAGTGTCAAAGATTCTACAATTATCTCAACTTTATGGTACCTCAGATATTTATTACTGTTACTCATGTACTCATAAACATCCTTCTAGATTTTCTTTATAATATATCATGCACTAAATTAAAACGATAAATGATATAGTCCTACTAAATTTTAAATTTAAGGATATAAATATGGCTTCTGAAAAAGTAGTAGATATAGCAATTGTTGGTGCAGGACCTGGTGGTATGGCATGTGCCATTGAAGCAAAACTTGCAGGTATTGAGAACATTAGTGTTATAGACAAAGCATCAACTCATAATGATATGATTCACAAATTTTACAAAAAAGGTAAAAGAGTGGATAAAGACTGGATGGGTATCAAGTTTGAATTTGAAGGAAACGTGACTTTTGAAGAGTGTTCAAAAGAAGATTACATTGATCAAATGGATAACTTGCTTGCATCTCATGGGGTTTTAGATAAGTTTGTATATAACCAGGAGATCATGAAGGTAACAAAAGGCGAAGATGGCCTTTTTGAGATCGTACTTGGGGAAAGCGACAATATTAAAGCTAAAAACGTCATTCTTTCTGTAGGAAGAATGGGTAAACCTAATAAGCCTAAATATAAGTTCCCAAGAGAGATCAAAGAGAGACTTAACTTCAACCTTTCAAAAGTACAAAATGGTGAAAGAGTTATGGTTGTTGGTGGTGGAGACACTGCTGGTGAGTATGCCTATGGGTTAGTCGAGCTTGAAGGTATGGAAGATTGTACAGTTACACTTAACTACAGAAAAGCCGACATTACTAGAATGAACCCAATTAATACAGAGGCTACACTTACCCATCTTCAGAAAGGCACACTTCTTAATAAACTTGGTGTGGACGTAGAGAGTGTTGAAGCAACTGAAGATGCATTAGTACAAGTAAACTTTACAGATGGTACAAGTGACATATATGACAGAATCGTATTCGCACTTGGTGGTACAACTCCGAAAGACATTCTTGTAAACTCAGGTGTGAAAACTGGCGAATGGGATGTACCTGTATTCAACGAAAAAACAATGGAAACAAACGTACCAGGTCTTTACACTATTGGCGATGTAGTAACTGATTCAGGTAGTATTGCACTTGCGTTCAACCATGCATCTTTTGCACTAAACAATATCGTAGCTCAAAGTAAATAACTTCTATCAGCATACCCCATTCTCTTATTTTAGAGAATGGCATGTACTTCTAGCTTATCTTTATAAGCAATTTCATGTATTACATTTAAAATAATTAGAGAGTCAAACCAAGGCAAATAGGTATGCTTGGTTTATAAGAGTATGAGGATTTACGCTTCTTCTTTTGAGGCTGCAAGTTTTGCTTCTTCAGCTTCTCTGTCTTCTGCTTCTTTTTGAGCAATAGCTGCTGCCTCAGCACGTTCTTTACGTATTTCCTGACTTGTTTTTTTAACGACTACAGTCCAATCCACTTCATTGAACTTTAAGGAATTCATCAAATCATGTCCACTTTCTCTAATGGTATCTGCAGATTTTTGAATGGAACTAAAATCTCCTACTTCAAAAAGAAATATTCCTACTTCTCCCACTTTCAAACCTTCTTCTATAAGTTCAAACATTCTGTCATAAAAATCATCATGTAGATGTCGTAAATCATATCTTTTCATTCATAGGTTCCTTTCTGGGCAAAGCCCGTAAACGACTCTTCATCAGAGTGCTTTAGCGACTTGTCGCTTTTTCAAATTCTATCTATCATTAGCCTTGCACTAACGATCCACTTCACCAAATACAATGTTTGTCGTACCAATGATGGTAACAACATCCGCAAGATATGTACCTACAAGAAGTTTTTGCAACAATCCTGTATGGAAAAAGCTTGGTGCCCTACACTTAAGTCTGTAGGCATAAGGCTCACCCTCTGACTTGATATAAAATCCAAGCTCACCTTTTGGAGACTCTGTTGGTGAATACACTTCACCTTTTGGAGGTCTCATACCTTGTGTTACTAACACAAAATGCTGCATCAATGCATAGTTTTGTGTCATGATCTCTTCTTTAGGGGCAGAGATGTACTTAGGTGCATGTGCCATAAGCTGTGGCTCTGTCTTTTTATACATCGGAATCAATTGTCTAATAATTCTAGTTGATTGCTTCATCTCTTCCATATAGAGTCTAAAACGACCATACGAATCACATCTGTCTGAAACAGGCACGTCGAAGTCAAGTTCAGAGTAAAGTTCATAAGGCTCCTCTTTTCTAATATCATACTTCACTCCAGACCCTCTAAGCATGATACCGCTACAACCCCAAGAAAGAGCATCTTCAGCTGAGATAACCCCTACATCTTCCAATCGCATCTTCCAAATACGGTTTTCATTAAGTAATGCACCATAGGTATGTTCTACTTCATAGTCTACTTTGTCACAGAATGCTGCTGCATTCTCTAGCCAGTTTGCAGGCAAGTCAAGAGGAACACCCCCGATACGTACCGCAGAATGTGTCAATCTCGCCCCACAGTAGTCTTCCATAAGATCCATAGCAAATTCACGTTCACGGAATGCATACAGGAATACAGACATAGCCCCAACATCAAGGGCATGCGTTGCCACAAAGAAGAGGTGAGAAATGACACGGTTAAGCTCTAGTAACATCGTTCTTATGACTTGTGCACGTCTTGGTACTTCTACATCTAAAAGTTTTTCCACTGCCAGCGCATACGCATAGTTGTTAGCTGTAGAGGCGATGTAATCTAGTCTGTCCGTGGTTGGAAGAAACTCATTGTATGTCATGTTCTCTGCCATTTTTTCTATACCACGGTGTAGATAACCTATATCTGGGTATGCCTTAACGACTTCTTCTCCATTTAACTCTAACACCAATCTTAATTGACCGTGTGCTGAAGGGTGCTGTGGTCCAAAGTTAATAACCATCGTTTTGTCATCACGCTCAAAATTGAGGTTTTCAAAAAATGGTGATAATTTATTTGCTACTTGCATCGTCGCTCCCCTATTTTCTTTCGTCTAAAGTTTTAGACGTTTTTTTATTATAGTTAACGAGTGCAGTTTCACTATATTCTATTGGTTGTTCTTCTTCTGAATACTCCGTACCAAACGGTACCTCATATCCAATCCTTGCAAAACGTTTCGTATCTTCAATATCTACTTTTCCAGGATCTCTGTTTTCAGGCCCGATAATATCTCTGTACTCTTTACCAAATATCTTATCTACTTCGTACCATGATGCTGCTTCATCACCAAAGAGTGGGTAGGTCTTCAGCAAAGGATGACCTTCCCAGTCATCAGGCATTATAATACGCTTAAGGAATGGATGATTATTGACCTTGATACCAAACATATCAAACATTTCACGTTCTGCAAAATTTGCAGAATTAAACAGTGGTACAATACTTTCTATGGCAGCACCATTGGCCAAGCGACACACCACTCTTACTCTTTTTGCTTCATTGATATTGAGAAGTTGCCAAAAAAGTTCAAATTCATTGTCCTTTGCTAAGTAATCTACTGCAGATTGTTCTGAACACTGCGTATAGCCACATGCCTCTTTTAAGATGGTCATGACTTCAAAATTCGTCGTAGCCTCTATGTGAACAACCAGTTGTCCTATCTCTACATAATGCTCTTTGACCAAGTCTCCAAGTGCATTGACGACACTTGAAAAATGTGCATCTTCTACTTTTGTTCTAGGTACACGTGGAGAGACCCAAAATCTGTCTGTATAATAAGCTTTGGCTTGAACATTGTCTTTTGGTACATATTTACGCATTATATCAACCTCGCTCTTTTGCCTATTTGATTTGTTAAATCTTGTTTTGTATTCTTCTTCATATCGGCTGATTCTTTACGTATTTTCTTCTGAAGCATCATCATCGCATACTGTAATGTTTCGGGTCTAGGTGCACACCCTGGTAAATAGATATCTACTGGGATGATACGATCAACACCTTGTACTGTTGCATAGGTGTTAAACATACCCCCTGTATTTGCACAAGACCCCATAGAAATAACCCATTTAGGTTCTGTCATCTGGTCATACAAACGTCTTGCAAACTCTGCGTGCTTTTTAGAAAGTGTTCCTGCAAGTATCATGACATCTGCTTGTCTCGGACTTGCTCTAAAGATGGTACCCATTCTGTCAAAGTCATAACGACTTGCACCTGAAGCCATCATTTCAATCGCACAACAAGCGAGTCCATAGGTAAGAGGCCAAAGTGAGTTCGAACGACCCCAGTTAACTAATTTGTCTACCGAAGTGAGTGCTATCGGCAGACCTGCCGAAGAGGCATAATTTACTTGATGCTGTGCCATTCAAGTGCTCCTTTTTTCCATGCATATATAAAACCAATTGAGAGAAGTAATATAAATAATATCATCTCTGCAAAACCAAACCAACCCAGCAACTTAAAGTCAATCGCCCAAGGAAACATAAAGATTATCTCAACATCAAACAAGATAAACAAAAGTGCAATCAAATAGAACTGTGCAGAAATCGTATTGGGCTGCTTAGTAACCTCTGGTCCACATTCGTAGATAGAGAGTTTGAGTCTTTCTGTGTCAAGACGTGCCATTTTTCGTGATACAAAACGTGCCAACCACAACGTAGCTGTAAACGCAATAGATGTCATAGCAAACAAAACAAATACACCAAAATATGGATGTTCTGTAATAACATGAGTCATAATAATCCCTTAAGATAGAAAACCTATGTAACATGAAGTACATAAAATTCTCAAAATAATTAATCTATATTAACAAAAATAGATTAAAAGGCTTCTATGGGCACTGTCTAGATGGTATTAGTTTTCTCGTATGTAACAATGCGAAACAAAGAAAGTATGGCTAAAATATGAAATAAATTATAATGATCATAAGGTATAAAAATGAATGTTCTTAAAAAATACACCAATATTCTCTACTATATTGCCATGGCAGCGATGCTTTTTTGGTTTGCTTATTCAAAAGGATGGATACTCGCAAATTTTGAATCTGTAGATGCTAAACAAGCTATGCTGCTCATGGAAAATGATAACAATATTTCTCTACTTGACGTAAGAACCATTCAAGAATATAAAGAAGGTCACTTAAGAGATGCCACGCTCATCCCCGTCCAATCCTTAAATGAAAACCTAGGTATGCTCAAGCAAGATAAACACAAAAAAATACTTGTTTACTGCAGAACAGGCAGCAGAAGTGTCAGTGCTTCACGAATATTGGAAAGAAATGGATTTATCCCTATCAATATCAAAGGTGGTATTTTGAGCTTGCAGGGACTGGGAATAGAAGTACTTAAGTAAAAAACTATCTCCAAAAGAGGAGATAGTTAGAAAAGTGTTTTAAAGTGCTATATTAAGCGAATCTAGTGTTTCATACGTAATACCACCTGTTGCAAGACTGTTGTCTTTTTGGTATCGTTCTAAGGCATTTCTTGTGCCGCGACCAAGGACACCATCTGGTTTACCTGTGCTGTATGACTTTTCATTGAGTGATGTTTGTATTTTTTTGATGACATCTTTTGTCATGTTTGTTTGACATAAAATACGTTCCCAACTCACATGTGAATCTCCAAGTTTTTTACGTTTTTCTACCAATTTGT
The DNA here is from genome assembly GCA_963698695.1 of Sulfurovaceae bacterium. Taxonomy (GTDB): domain Bacteria; phylum Campylobacterota; class Campylobacteria; order Campylobacterales; family Sulfurovaceae; genus Sulfurovum. The sequence goes on from CAVORT010000004.1 coordinate 120,735, forward strand.
ATTCTGCTTCTATCGGTGTTTTTACTTCTTTGGATTCTGAAACTAACTTCTGTACTTTGATAACTTCAAATGTAGCAGGAATAATCTCTTCAGTGACTGTTGCAGGTGTATCAAGTACTAGAGTTTTGACTTCTTTAGATTCTGCCATAGTCTCTACCAAACATACTTGATTACCTGTTTCTTTCCATGGTGCATCGACTACTGTTTCGGCATCAACCCATTTGAACGATGCTGGCGTTTCAAGTACACTTTTTTCTAGTGCTGTATACACCGCAGGTAGAAGTGTTTGTTTTACGATAGGTTCAGACACTACCGTTTGCACGGCAAGTGTTTGTGTTTGGGCTTCCACTTCTTGTATCTCTGTTCTTGCTGGACTCTTAACCACTAGTTTTTTAATGGTTTTATACTTTGCAGGTACTTTGACCAAACACATAATCTCACCGGTTGCACCAGAGAGTTTTTGTGCAGGATTCTGACCTTTTTTCCATACTGTTTTTGCTTCTTCTATCAGTACTTGTTCTTCAACATACTCATATTCAGCTGGTATCTGTACAATTTTTTTAGCAGCAGGGGAAACTTCAATCGTTTGTTCTTTTGTATCAAAATTTGCAGGAAGCACTTCTGTTTCATTACGTTCTTTTTGTACTAAAAAATCTTCTTCCGCAACTTTATAGGTTGCAGGCGTGAAGTACTCTTTAAAACAGCTGTTTGCTGTAGCCTTGTCTAAAGCAATTCCCTGCGCTTTAATTGCATCAAGTAAGACTTTATTGACAGGTAGTGCTTTTTTCTTTAATGATGTCATCCATGTGCGTGTAGCAGGCTTTACTTCTATGGTTTCTATGACTTCTTTGTATGTTGCGGGTACAGGAATAAGTTTTTTACTCTCAGGTATCACTTCTACTTCCTGATCGACTGTCTCATACTCTGCTGGCACAATGCTTATCTCTTCTGTGGCTTCTTTGACGACCACTTTTTCTTCTACTGTCTCATATTTTGCTGGGGACATGACTCTGGCATAACATTCACCTGGTTTAGCATCTGGTGGCGTAAGAGATACTTCTGCTGCTGTAAGACCAGCAAATGGTAACAGCAGTCCCACAAGTAAATTTGAGTATTTAATTTTCATTATTTTCTTCCTTCTTAATAGTATGTGCTACATTATAGTAAAAAAAACTTACTTTAGTATTACTTTAAAAGGTGGTCATAGACTTCTAAGGTCGTCTCAAAACTCTCTGATTTTTGTGACTTTTTTTTATATAGTTCTTTTTTCATAAGTTCCGTAAGTTCTCTTAATCGTTTAGAGACATCCCTTTTACACCCCTTCTGATTCCTGGCATTACATGCATCAATCAGCGTAATGATTTGTGGGAAAAGTGCAGCGGTTAATTTGTTATACATTTCAGAATACGCCCGTTCTTCCAAAAACTTTTCTATGGTTTTTTCTTGCTCTTTTGTATATCCCCAGACCTCAGCGATATAAGAAACCTGGTCATTGATGTGTTTATGTTTGTTGTTGTCTGTTTTTTCACGTTTTTTCTTGAGCTTCTCAAGTGCTTTGTACGTAGTGCTTTGAGGCTTAAAACCTTTTTGTTTTTGATGCCACAGTGCATACCCAAGTCCAAAAAAAGAAAATACAGCAATAAGCGGTGAGGTAAAATGAAAAAATGTACCTAAAAGTGCCGTACTAAAAGTAGCAAGAAGTATAAAAATAACTAGCATTACTTTATACTTTGAACCCCATGCTTTTAGCAGCCATCAAAACTTGATCCCAGTTCTTTTTCTATCTCTTCCAAAAAGTCTATATTTGTAAAAACAGATTCTTCCCGTACTGCGACTTTATACGCTGTATTTTTAATAATGAGATTTATCTGTCCTCCAGTGAGTTCATGTTTGCCAATTCTTCCATCGTCAAAACCATCTTCATAGTCTGCATTTTCAGGAAGCATGAACTGCCAAAGACTTAAACGCTGTTTTTTACCAGGCTTTTTAAACTCTATCTTGTAGTTAAAACGTCGTGAAAAGGCTTTGTCTATGTTCCCCAGCAAATTGGTTGTGGCAATCAGTATACCTTCAAATTTTTCTATCTGCTCTAAGAAAATGTTTTGCATCTGGTTGTGCATCTTGTCTGCTGATGCTACCAGCACCTTCAGAACGTGCACTTAGAAATTGATCTGCTTCATTGAGAAGCAAGATGGGATCTACTTTTGCTTTTTTACTAACTCTTTAAAGTCATCAAATATTTTACGTACATTTTTTTCACTCTCACCTACATACATTGACAATATTTTAGAACAGTCAAATGACAATATGGGACGCTTAAGTGTTTTAGCTAAAGACTAATAGCAGTCATCGTCTTTCCCGTACCTGCTGCACCATAAAAGATAATGCGTGCATCAATACCCTTTACGCTTGTCTTTAATGCCCCACTCTCTCAGCTTTTTAAACACTTCTTTGTCAACCTGCTTAACAACATTGTTAAGTGTTTCTCTCGTTTTAGGATGTAATACAACATCATCTAGTGTAGTGGTAGGTTTAAGGTATTCAAAAAGACTCTTGATCTTCTACAAGTTCATTCAGTTTTAGTTTGGCTACTTTTTTCGTCTTTTTAGGATGAATAATACGCTGCATCACCTCTTCTTGCAAGTAAAACGAACGGCTCACCCCACCAAACATATTGAGTATCTCTTCATAGTCAATGATGTCATCTGTGATGAGCTTTGCACCCTCTTCCAGTAAGGCACGGTTTTTTATCTTTTCGTACTCATCAAAAGAGATGAGTTCAATAAGCGTATTCATATCTCTAAACTGCCCTTCACCCCCGGAGTACTCTTCTTTAAGAAGTGCTAAAAAAATACGTTTCTCTTTTTCATCAAGCCCCTTTTCTTTAAAGAACTCTTCTACTACGATGGGATTTTCTGTCATTTTGACACGCTCTTCTATACGGGTGGTAAGCAGTGTCAACTTGTTTTTCAAACGTCCTATGCTTAATGAGTTGTCTGCAAAACCTTGTTTAAATGTGGCAATATTATGTAAAAGAGAAACCATATCAAACTGATCTTGCAGATACTCCAAATGATCAGTATAGGGTTTAACTTCTGGTAGGAAAATCTCTAAAGACCCCTCTTCAAGTAAACGTAATAAAGAGATACTAGGTGTCATAGAAGTAGACAACAACTCTAACTTAGAAGCTTCATGTGCTTTGACTTGCCCAAAACTCACCTGTATCAACCATCCTAAATCCAGTAAATTTTTAACCAGACTAGAGTTTTTTTAAGTAGACATACCCCTCAGTGGAGAAAGTTGTCTTGAAGTATTTCTAAAACTGAGACCTCTTCTAGACCTGATACATAACGTTTACAGATATACTGTACTAACTGTGCCTCTTCTTTTGTACATTTTAAATGCTCAAAAATCGATGCTTTACTTACATCTTTTGTTTCAATGAAGTCAATAAGGTGTTTCAATCGTGTTCCTCGTGTTTGATAATAGTTTGAGTATAACAAATATTTGCTATACTTTAAGACATTAAAACAACCAAAGAGTATCATGCAATTTTTTAAAAACCTGTTTTCCAAAACATACACCACCACACTAACCGTGACTTCTAGTAATGGTTTTCACTTACGTCCCATTGCGCAATTTGTTGCAAAAGCCAAGGTGTTAAAATCTCCCCTTACGGCAACCTTTAAAGACAAAACTGTCAATGCAAAAGCAGTAAACACGCTTCTTACTCTCAATCTTGACAAAGGTGACACTTTTATCCTTTCTGTAAAAGCAAAAAACGGTAAGAAAATTCTTAGTGGACTTAAACACACCTTTGAAGCTTCTTATGGATGATGATAAAGAAGTCACTAGCATCTCAAAAAAGAGTCATGCCTACGAAGGTGAGATATTAGAAGGAGATGTACTATGTGAAGGTGTAGCAATAGCACCTTTACATCTTTATGCCTGTGAAGAGAGTTACAGTGAAAACAGTACTACCATTTGATGAAGCGATACAGACAAAGTGTGGAAGAACTTGAATCACTTTACCAAACAAATGCATCTAATGATGATGCAAGCTATTTACCTGGCACAAAAAGAACTCCTTCTTTCACATGCCGAAGAAATCCAATTCTCTTGAGACATTGCAAACAGTTATCGATGAAGATGTCTCTCACTTTAAAAGAAGGCAAACTTGCATCAAAAATATCTGATTATCAAGATTTACTTAGACGTGTCAAGTCACATCTTGGGTACAGTTACACATTGACCTACCCCAAGACTCCTTTTATACTTCTTGCAGAAGATTTACTCCCTTCTGAGATACAGCTGCTTGAAAAAAGTAAGGTTCAAGGTATCATACTTAAAAACACATCCAGTACATCCCATACTGCTATCTTACTTCGTTCAACAGGTATCACTTCTATGGTAGTTACGAAACAATATGAACCACTTATCAAAGAGGATGTTATTTTAGACACCAACGCTTCAGTACTTGTACTCTTTCCTAGTGACAAAGATCATAAAACTATCTAAAGAATCACAACGTATAGAGGGACATCAAAAAGCAAAGTCTCACGCAAGACGTTTTCATCAGGCATTTACAACCTCAGAACAACATGTACAAGTACTCGCCAATGTCTCTGATGTTGATTCTGCAACGTTAGCAAAAGAAGAAGGTGCCGAAGGTGTGGGACTTTTACGTACAGAATTTTTATTTGGACATATAAAACCAACTTTAAAAGACCAAACAGCCGCCTATAAAAGTATCTTTTCGCTCTTTTTAATGATGTCACGGTACGTACCTTGGATGTAGGAGGAGACAAGGCGCTTCCCTATATGTGCATATACCCCTAGAAGAAAACCCTTTTCTTGGCATACGTGGTGTACGGATTGTTCAGAACACATCCTGAAGATACTTGAAGAACAGCTATATGCCATTTTCTTGGCTGCCAAAAACAAATCTGTTAAAATCATGTTCCCTATGGTAAGCTAGTGTTGAAGAGTTTACCAAAGCAAAGTCTTTTGCACAAAATGTTGCACTAAAACATGAACTAGATATTTCAAATATTCTCTTTGGCATTATGATTGAAGTACCTTCAGTACTCTTTCTTAATCGAATCATTTAATCAACGTAGTAGACTTCTACTCCATAGGTACCAATGACCTCACCCAATACCTTTTTGCAATCGAACGGACACACCCTTTACTTAAAACAGATGAACTTTCTCCTGTTGTTTTCTCTGCGTTAGAGATGATTATGCAAAAAAGTACAAAACCTGTAAGTATTTGTGGTGAACTTGCTGCTTCAAAAAAGGCCATACCAAGACTCATTGACTTAGGTATACATACACTCTCGGTTACACCTAAAGAGCATATCCAAAGTAAAGGATACCATTCGTAATGTTTAACTTACTACAAAAAATCGGGAAAGCGCTCATGACTCCTATTGCTGTACTTCCTGTAGCTGCACTTTTACTTAGACTTGGTTTTGGAGATATTCCTTTGATAGACGGTCAGGTAGCATCTATCATGAAAAATGCTGGAGATGCCATCTTTTCACACTTAGATTTACTCTTTGGTATCGGTATTGCCTATGGTTTGGCAAAAAACAATGATGGTGCAGCAGCACTGGCTGGAGCCATAGGCGTACTGATCGCCAAAGCTGTTTACATTAGTATTGACAAAGATGTCAACATGGGTGTCTTTGTAGGTATCATTATCGGTGTACTAGCTGGTACACTGTATAACCGTTTCATGACATTAAACTACCCGAATTTTTGGGCTTTTTTGGCGGCAAAAGATTTGTGCCTATCATCACAGCTATTGCCGCTATAGGGGTGGGTATTCTTGCAGGTTATTTTTGGCATTTTGCACAAGCAGGTATCGATACTTTTTCCAATGCAATTATAGGGCTTAATGAAGTCGGTACTTTCATCTATGGTACACTTAACCGTCTACTCATTCCTCTGGGACTTCACCATATACTTAACTCTGTCTTTTGGTTTCAGCTAGGTGACTATACACTATCTGAAAGATGGTGTAGAAGTTGTTGCCAACGGTGACTTACACCGTTTCTTTGCCGGAGATAAAACAGCTGGTGTGTATATGTCTGGCTTTTATGTGGTAATGATGTTTGGGTTACCTGCTATGGCATATGCCATTTACCTCAACACACCTAAGTCTTCACGTAAACTGTAGGTGCCATACTTGCAGGTGTGGCTTTTACCTCTTTTCTTACAGGTATTACTGAACCATTAGAATTTTTATTTTTATTTGTAGCTCCTCTCTTATTTGTTGTGCATGCCTTACTCACTGGTTTGGCACTTAGCAGTTGCACAAATGTTAGATATCCACGCAGGATTTGGTTTTTCTGCTGGTTTTATAGATTATGTCATTAACTATAAACTTGCCACCAACCCTCTACTTATTTTACCTTTGGGGCTAGCATTTGCATTGATTTACTTTTTTGTTTCGTTACTACACTATAAAAGTATTTAAACTCAAAATTTTTGAAGAAGATAAGACAGAGATGAGACACACTTAACAGTGATGAAGCCCATGCATTTATACACGCACTGGGAGGTAAAGAAAACATCATAGAAACCGATGCCTGTATCACTAGATTACGTATGTCAGTCAAAGACAGCACTATACTCACAGATGAAGCCTTTACGCACTAGGTGCCAAAGGTGTCATACGACCCAACAAGCATTCTATACAAATCATACTTGGTACCAAAGCTGAAAGTATTGCAGAAAAGATAAAAGATAGTCTCTTATAGCTTAAGCTGTTGGTTAGTTGTACATTAACCAATACTTGTTATACTTTTAGCATTATTAATCCATATTACGTGGGAAAAATATGCGAAATACTCTCTTAATTTGATGCTATTCTTTTTTAGTGGTTGTTCTATGAACAACCTTTTTTATCTGAAGAGATTGACAAAGTGACAGTTGTCAAATATACTCCCTATATGAAACATCATCGAGCATACTTTGAACGTGACCGATCTCAAACTTGTTAGAAACAATCAAAAATATCTATTTTTTATACCATGCAGAAAAACGAAGAATTGGCAGTCTTACTTCATCGTAATAACAATGACTATTCTTTATACAACTTTACCAAACCCGAAACAGCTCCTATAACTCTGAGAGCTAAAAGAAAAAATAGTCTTAGTGTTGCGTTGAAAACTTTAAAACGTCAAGGATATGTTCGAAAAAATCTTAATGCATTAGGCTATGATACAAATCTGGCATTGCGTCGTTATAAAGGAGTAAAAACCCTTATGATCGAGGTTAAGGATTTCCGTCGCTTAAAAAAATTGTATATGAAAGCCATACAAGACTACAATGCACAAGAAATCAGATCAATCGACACGGTTTTACCGCAAAATCTGATTTATACACACTATGAGAACTACCGCAAACGCGCAAAGACATCTGGACGGTTAGCACAACTACAGATCATAGCTGATCACTTAGGTTTCAACTCTAATATACCAAAGAAAACACCTGTTGAAAATAAAGCCAAAGTGACAAAAGTACCAGAACAGAAAAAAGTGATAAAAGATACCCAACCAGAAACAATACCAACAATCAAAGAAAAGCAAGAAGAAACACCTGTCGTAGAAGTAAAGAATGTACCTGTGCAAGAAGTCTCTATAAAGCCTAAAAAGCCCACAAAAGGATATGTTTATTATCGTAAACGCGCTTCTTTAGATGAACTACGTAGATACCTCTCAAAAAGTGAAACCAGGTCTTCCCTGTCCTACAGTAAATACAAAAAATTACAACGTCATGCCAATAAACTACAAGAAGAAAAACTATTTAATGAAGGTTCTCTTGAAGAGCTTATCGCAGCCTACAAAGTAAACAAAAGACCAAAATACAAAAAACGTATTATGACACTGATGAAAGAGAAACAAGAAGGTAAATAGTTACCACGACCTCAATCACCTTGATCAAGCATTAAACCAATTTTTGTTCCTTCGTTTTCTTTACTTTGTATGTTGATCGGTATCTGCAATTCATCACACAATTTTTTAACAATATGTAACCCAATGCCTATCCCTCTTTCTTGCTCTTTATAGTATCTGTCAAAGACTTTAGAAGGCTTCTTGATCCCTTTACCTGTATCATGTACAAATAGGCTACTGTCTTGCAAGACAATAGTTGACATCTCCATTTGCAATATTATATTTACCCGCATTGCTTAAAAGATTATCTAAGATACGTGTAAAGGCATCTTTGTTTGTGTTGAGCATGATTTGATCTATGAGGATTTTATAATTTACATCAGGATATAACACATCAAAATAATGTACCCGGTTCTGCAGTAGTGCTTTTAATGAAAAAAGCTCTGCCTGTGTAGGTACCCCTTTAAGAAAAATACGTAAATTATCCTGTAACGAAAGAATACTTTGAATATTGTTTTCCAGTCTTTTTATCTTTTGATTTTCTCCTATTTCTCTTTTAAAAATCTTTAAATTAATAAGCATTGAAGAGATAGGAGTATTGAAATCATGTAAGATGTCTTTTACGAACTCTTCGTTGAGACGTAGCGCTCTTTGAAGTGGCATCAGTGCATAGACTGCAAACAAAAAAGAAACAATCGCAGCAAAAATAGAATAAAACCAAAACTTCCTAAAAAGTTTACTCTCCAGATTTTCTATTCTTGGTACATAACTTTCTCTTGGATAAACTGACTTTCATCAGATACTTCTCAGAGGTTGGTACTTTAAAATAGCTATAAAAATCTCCATCCTGATAAAGTATATTTTCTTCTTTATTTTCTTCTTTATCGACAAAGTCTGTCTTCAGCCCTTCACATTGAATGGTAAAGGCACACAGCTTCATTTCTATATGAATTTTATCTTCTATCTCTATTTTTTTTACCTGGTATTCATTCCAAAAATTAATCGCCAATAATACTTCTAAAAGTATCAAAAATATCAAAAAAGTTTTTAGAAAAGATTCAACTTCATACGCTTTCAATCATATACCCTTGTCCACGTATATTTTTAATCTCAATGCCTAATTTGTTTTTTAATTTTGCAAGGTTCACACGTAAGGCATTGGCACTTGGTTGCTCCAGGAAATCCATCAGAGCGTAGCTGTCTACAATTTTATTTTGTTCTATCATTAGTGCATGAAAAATATTTTGCTGTACTTCCCCTAGCCCGATGGTATACCCATCTTTTTGTAACATCCTGGACACAGGGTTATAGACAATGTCATTCAAGTGAAGTACAGTATCTTCTTTTTGGTATTTACTTTTTATACGTATCACAAGTTCTTCAGGATCAAAAGGTTTTTTGATATAGTCATCCGCCCCTATCTTAAAGCCTTTGGAGATAGAATTTATGTCTGTGAGTGCGGTAATGTAGATGGCAGGTGTTTCATCTCCTGCTTCTTTGAGTGATGAGAGTACATCAAAACCGTTTATTTCCGGTACATTTACATCTAGAATATAAAGGTCATACTGTACCTCAAATGTTAGATCAAAAACGTCCGGTCCACGATGTGCCACATCAACCTGTACCCCTCTAGCTCTAAAAATTCTTTTAGACTTTCACATAAAATCTGGTCATCTTCAAGCAATAATATCTTCATCATATTGCAGTATACAAAAGTAATATTAAGAAAGTATTACCCTGAACAAGATTCACTTCTTCTTTTGGGCGATTTTAGCACAATCAAAAATGCAACTAAGATCAAACCATACGACTATATAATAATATATATTGTCACTCTGTGGCATTAGCTCACCTCCATGATCTTATCACCTGCTTTGACGATAGTAAATCTTTTTTCTATCTTTTTCACATCACTTTCTTCCAGAATGATGATCGGAGTAATGATATCTTTTGCATGTTCACTAATGTATGCCAGATCTGCACTTATGATGGCATCTCCAGCTTTGACTTCATGCACCTTCTTCAAGTATACGCTCAAAACCTTTCCCCTCAAGTGCAACCGTTTCTAAATCCTATGTGCACCATCACTTCTAGATCTTTATGACTTTTGATACTGTAGGCATGATTGGTAGAAAATATTTTCGATGACCACCCCATCTATGGGTGCAGTAAACACGATCTGAAATAGGCATAATAGCTACACCATCCCCTACAAGCTTTTGTGAGAACACTGCATCATTCACAGACTCTCAGTGCTACCACTTGACCATCTGCAGGTGCATGTATATCTCTTATTTTACGTTTTAAAAATCCGAACATATTATTCCTCTTTCATGCTATACTTCACTTTTCCAGCGACTAATGTTTGTATGATACTAAATTTTTCATCAAAGATGACTATGTCTGCATCATATCCCACTTTAAGTTCACCTTTTTTCAACCCCAACTTTTGTGCCGGTATCTTAGTAGCTGCGTTCGACCACTTCGACAAGGCTCATAGAGGTATGTTGCTCCATATTGAGCAAAGCTTGATCCATCTGCAGTACCGATCCAGCCAATGTACCATCTTCAAGTACCGCTTTACCCGCTGCCACCTCAACCTTACGTCCACCTAAGGCATAGGTACCCCATTTCATACACCCTGCTCTCATGGCATCAGTGATGAGTATAAGTTTATCTTTTTTCATCCGATGCACAAGTTCCAGTGTAGAAGGATGTGTATGTATTAAATCAGCGATCATATCACAACTCACATCAGCATCAAACACTGCGCCCACAATACCGGGTTTTCTATGATGATAAGGGTTCATCGCATTAAACAGATGCGTTGCATGGGATATACCCCACGTAAAACTCTCTTGTGCTTGTGCATACGATGCATCAGAATGACCAATGCTCAGTATCACATGCGGGTAATGCTCAGACATGTGCTTGACAAAATTTTCTGCCCCTTCTACTTCAGGTGCAAGTGTTATCATTTTCACTTCATTTATATAGTTTTCAATCAGTGTAAAATTTGGAGATTGAATATAGGTTTTGTCTTGTGCCCCATGTTTGTTTACATTGATAAATGGTCCTTCAAGATGTATGCCTAAGACATTTGCACCTGTAACCTTTTTGCTATAACGCTGTACATTACGTAAAGCCTTGTCAATCTCTTGTGTTGACATGGTCATAGTGGTTGCTAAAAAAGAAGTTGTACCTGTCTGAAGGAGTACAGAAGAGATGGTTTCCAAAGCTTCTGGTGTAGCGTCCATCACATCTGCATCACCAGAGCCGTGTATATGTAGATCTATAAACCCCGCAGAAACATAATTTCCCTTTGCATCTATAGTCACAATATTGTCAAGATTGGTATCTTCACTTATCTTGACAATCTTCTTGTCAAAAAATAGTATTTTTATCTTCTACAATCTCATCATTGACTATAAGCTTAGCGTTGAGAATGCATTTCACTTTCTCACCTAATGCTCTTCTTTAAGATTATCTTTAAGTACCCGCTTAAGGACTTTTCCTGTAGCATTTTTAGGAAGCTCTTTGATGATATGTATCTGTTTTGGGATTTTATAATTTGCAAGATGTACTTTCATATATTTTTTTAATCCTGGCTCATCAAGTATTTCTACGTCCTCCACAAGTTCAATATAAACTATCGGTATCTCACCACTGTTTTCATCCACTATGCCTATGACTGCAGAGGCACCTACTCCCTCAAAAGTATTAATGACCTCTTCTATTTCACGAGGATAAATATTGATCCCTTTTGAGATGATTAAGTCTTTTCTTCTATCGACAATAAATAAAAATCCTTCATCATCCATGTATCCCATATCACCTGTAATTAGCCAATCATTAACAATGGTTTCAAGGGTTGCTTTAGGACGATTTAGATATCCCTGCATCACATTATCACCTTTTACAATGATATCCCCTATCCCCCCGTTAGGAAGCTCTGTCATATCTCCATCTACTATCTTCATCTCATAGCCATACAGTGCCGTACCTACTGAACCTGCCTTTTGTTTTTTAAAGGTATTCATACACACTGCGGGACTGGCTTCACTAAGTCCATACCCTTCAAGTAACGTAGCACGTTTAAATTTTTTTGCCATCGCATCAAGTGTCTTGGGCTGCAGTGGAGCTGCTCCTGAGATAAATGCACGAAGATTATTGAACCACATAAAGTACCAAGGAAGTTTTGCCTTAGCCAGCGCATTATACACATCAGGAATACCAAAGAAAATAGTCACACGTTTCGTCAACGTTTGCTTAAAGATGTTAGAAAAAGGTTGTATTGACTTAATGATAACAATACTTGCCCCCACATACAGAGGAAGTATGACTCCTATGGAAAAAGTAAAAGAATGGAACATTGGTAAAAAAACTATAGCCCTGTCTTTAGATTTGACATTAATCGTTTTTTGTCCTGAGTCCGCATTTGAAAGTATGTTCTTATTACTAAGCATCGCACCTTTAGGTTTTCCTGTAGTACCCGAGGTGTAGATGAGTGCTGCGGTGTCCTCTAAGTTTCTTGCAGTAGGCATGATTTCAACATCAGATTGTAAAGCCTCATCAAAATGTAAATGCTGTTCTCCTTGAACAGGTTCATCCCCTTCCCACAAGATAAATCTACAAAGACTAGATGCCTTAGAGCTGTTCACCACTTTATCGTATATAGCAGAAGCCATTAAAACAGATGCCCCTGAGTCTTCTAGTATATACGTAAGTTCTTCTTCTTTCAAAAAAGTGTTGATAGGCACAAGAATAGCCCCCAGTTTTGAGACTGCAAAAATAGCATAGATAAACTCTGGAGAATTACGTAAAAAGAGTGCTACTTTATCACCCTCTTTTACACCATTTTGCACTAGAAAAACCAGCAAGTTTATCGGCTGCTTGTAAGATATCTGCCATAACGTGATCTTTGTATCATCTACAAGCAGAGCTACTTTATTTTTACGCTTTTTAGCCTGAAAACTGATGAGTTCATAAAAGTTATTGAACTTATACCCCATCTTAGATACTCGTACGCCACGCCTACAGTAGTCAAGAATGCTCCACCCTCTGAAAAACTACCCCCTTGTGCGAGTACAGGGTTTGACTTTGATCATGCTTCCTGCTGGAATGGAAATTGGTTCTTTGCTGTCATACAAGAAAGCAGCTCCCCATGAAAGGTTTTCCGTCTGTTGATAACGAAACCCCATAGAAAATATCTTTGCATCCGTGTCTGGTGTTTCAAACCCTAATGTCTCTACAGGTATAGGTGATTCGTCTATCGCAAATCCCATCATGGCTGTTATTTTATTATCCATTTTAATGGTTGCACCAATCCTAAAAGTATTTGTGTCTTTCCAGTTTTTAGGTGTAATAGGAAGAGGTGTACCAACAAACTCTAATTTTTCATAAGCTGACCAATAGCTTCTCTCATAATTAAATTCCAATGTAAATCTATCATTCCATGTTTTAGAAATTGCTATATTTAGTGCTGCAGGCAATGGTACTTCCACACTTGCATCCATAGTAGTCCCATTAATTGTAGCTGTTCCTTCTTCACCTAATTCTATTTCAGATCTATACGTTACAGCCATATTAATATCATTTGTAGGCTTGTATGTCATAGCTAAATTGTAACCAAATTCAAACGTATCAGCTTCCATATCTACGACAAGAGGTGTTCCTATACCTGTTGCATCATTTTTCACAACACCTTCACTATAGATGAATCTTAATCCCCCAGCTATACTAAAATTATCTGCAACCTTATAGGCGATATTTGGATTTAATTCAACTACTTTAAGTGTAAACTCTTCTACAAAAGCCTTTTGAAAAGGTGTCTCCCATCTTTTAGTCAATCCTCCTGGGACAACCATGCTCAAACCCCATCTAAAATCTCCTATAGGTTTTGAGACATAATGGAAAAAGGGGATAGGAATATCTTCTACTTCAGACTCTCCTGATGCAGCACCTAAACTATATACATTTGAAGGTAAATGTACAAGTGTTAATCCACCCTCTACATAACTTTTACTCTCATCCAAAAAACTCATATTTGCAGGGTTATCATAGTTTGCATCTGCCCCAGTAGTGTATGCAACATTTGCTCCACTCAATGCCATTGAGTCAAGTGATTGTTCCGGAATTTTGTACCCTCCTGCCATAACTACTGAACTTGCTACTGCACTAAGTGCCATCCCTTTTACTATTTTATTCATTTTACTTCCTCCTTGTATTTTAAAATCCAACTCATTTTGAACTTACGCAGAAATCCCGAAAGATTCTAACGTAAATACAAAATATCTACGCTTCTATCAAAGCATACAATGCCTTGATCTCCTCTGCCCAAATGCTCTCATCTATCGTTTCTAAAATCAGTGGAATATCGTCCATTCTGTCATCATTCATAATAAATTTGAACGCATCCCACCCTATCTCACCTTTTCCTAAAGAGTCATGTCTGTCTACGCGTGAACCAAGTGGTGGTTTTGAGTCATTGATATGCATACCCATCAAATACTCAAAACCTACTATACGCCCAAAAGCATCCATCGTCTCATCATAGGCTTCTCGTGTACGCAGATCATATCCTCCTGTAAAGGTATGACAGGTATCTAGGCAGATACCTACCCTGCTTTTATCTTCTATCTTGTCGATGATATGCCCTAAGTGCTCAAACTTATACCCAAGGTTTGAGCCTTGTCCTGCCGTGTTTTCTATGACGAGTTTTACCCCTGAATCTTTCGTGGCTTCTATTGCTCTATTCATAGACTCCGCAATAATATCAAGGCACTCTAGTTCTGCTTGCATAAGCTTATCCATATACTCTGGGTCTTTTTTAGGTATCTTGACTAAGTGTGATCCTGGGTGGAAGTTTAGTCTGTCCAGTCCCAAGATACGACAGCGTTCAAGCTCATCTATAAATGCTTCTCTGGACTTTTCAAGTTTTTCGACTTCAGGGTGTCCAAGGTTTATAAGGTAAGAGTCATGTGGGAGTATGTGTTTGGGAAGGATACCAGAGAGTTCAAGATTTGCATGAAAGGCATCGATGGTTTTTGTTTCTAGGGGTTTAGCCACCCATTGTCTTTGATTTTTAGTAAAAAGGGCAAAGGCTTTAGCGCCTATTGCCATGGCATTGAGTGGCGCATTGTCTACCCCACCACTTGCACTTACGTGGGCACCTACAAATTTAGCCATCTTTACTCCTTTTATTGCTTTTTAACTTTTACCAAAATTGAATTTATTGTATCACGGAATGTAATTTCATTATTGAAAACTACATACTCAATAGCGTATTTACCTTGTTTTGTGATCTGTTGTGTAAAGCCGTTACTTTTTTGAACAAGACCCATCCCAGTAAATATCTTGTCACCTCTGAAAATGTTCTCTAATATATCTTTAGGATATGCCTCATGTAAAACCTTTTGATTGAAACTTTCTTTTGACATACATTCTAACACGCTCATACATATAGAGGTATCAGAGATCTTTAACGTCATCAGTGCTTGACCACTTCCATAGATTTCTACTTTCACTTCTTCTTCATTTTCATATACAAAGCCTAGATCAGCATACTTAAATGTAGGTGTTTTAAAAACAATCAGTGCCGAATTTTGCTTCACATAAGGCTTAGATACGCATGCCGTAATACAAGAGTTAAGCTAAAAAAGAAAACTATTACTTTAATATTCATCTCTACTCCCCTTTTTTTAGATAAATTATACACTATTTAAGAGATTTTTAAGCACCCTATATATATAATCCCATCCACAAGTTACAGATGGCCCCATCGTCTAGCGGTTAGGATCCATGGTTTTCATCCATGTTACAGGAGTTCAAGTCTCCTTGGGGTCACCATTTTATAACTTGTAAAACTTTTCAATATGTGTGGCCCCATCGTCTAGCGGTTAGGATCCATGGTTTTCATCCATGTTACAGGAGTTCAAGTCTCCTTGGGGTCACCACTTCATCATCTACTTTCCTATAATTCATTTATGTAAATTCTACTATAATACTTTAAAAAGTAGGTCTCACTATGTTTCGCTCACTCTCTTTACTCATGCTGCTTTTCGTCCCTATGCAAAGTATGGCTATCCCATCCTATACTGTCAACATCGCTATCTATAAGGATGTCACTACCCTCAATCATAAATTGAAGAAGTTACCACCTGCCTTACGAAAAACAGTTGAAGTAAAAAAAGTAAAAGAACGCCATGTAGCCAAGACCTTACCTACACAAAATAAAGCATTATTAGAAACACTGCTTCCTGCGTATAGAAAAGTGTTTTCTGATGCCTTTATTGCCCCTATAAAAGTGCCGTAGTCTTGACTTATGTTAGCCTAATATATGATAAAATAATTGATGTATTTTTAGATAAATGTCCCCATGTAGAGCATAAGAGATAGGGAGCCCTATCTCTTCAAAGTTTATGAACGTTCTGTGATCTCAAGAAGGTGATAGCCAAACTGTGTTTGCACTGGACCATGTACGACACCTACCTCATCATTGAAAACGACTTTATCAAACTCTGGTACCATCTGACCCTGACCAAATTTACCCAGATCTCCACCTTGTGCGCCTGAAGGACAAGTAGAATTCTCTTTTGCTGCTTGTTCAAAAGTGATTTCTCCTGCGTTTATCTTTTCTTTAAGTTCTTTACAGAATGCTTCGTCGTTTACTAAAATATGTCTTGCGGATGCTGATGCCATATCTTTTCCTTTACATTAAATTTGTATCAAACCTGACAAGTTCACCACGTTTGAGCTTGAGTATTATATCTGTGTTTATCTTATGATATCTTTCCCCTTTAAAAGGAACAAAGCCCCTTTAAATTCCTCTCACTAAAACGTTACATTACCGTAAGATAATATCATATATCACTTTCCCACACTACGAATTCTCCTTTTCGCAGCTTAGGAATAATGTCCTTATGTATTTTATTTCTATAATATGCTTTTTTAGCATACGAAGTATTTTGATCCTGCATGACCAACTTTAATTTTCTAGTATAATATATTTCTAGCTTTTGAAGCAGTATTTTCTTGAGAGACTCTTCCTCCATCACATTAATACTGTCATCTACGCTTAACCCCATAAGTTGAGGATGCTCAAAATTTCCTTTAATTAAAATAGAAAATAATTCTGCATAATTGCCAAACATTTTAATATCTACTGCATTTAAAACGGTATCGATCAGTTCAGGCTTTTCTAGCATTGTTTTCAATATACTTAATTCTCCCACATCATCTCTTCTCTCAGAAAAATTATCCCTTACTTGTGACATATTGGCCTGTTTTCCAAAAAGTGCTGGTGCTACACCCAACACTGTAGCTGCTAAAGGGATATAGGCATCTTTAATGATTTGACTCAAACCTTCTAAAAACTGTTTCACTGCACCAAACGCTGCTTCTTTTGCTCTTGGGTCATTGAGATCATACCCTCCGCATATGTTTTCTATCACAAAAGGGATGAGCGGTTTAGCATTCCTTAGAAGTTGTGCGACTTTCTCACTCTGTCCTTTCGCTATAAGATCAGCAGGGTCTTGTCCATCTGGGAAAAGGACAACCCCACCATCAAATCCGGCTACTGACAACATTTGAGCAGCTTTAAGTGCGGCAGCTACCCCCGCCTTGTCTCCATCATACGCCAAGATGATTTTAGGGTCACCTTTGCGTAACATTGGCAAGTGTTCTGTCGTCAGTGCCGTCCCCATACCTGCTACTGCCTCTTTAAAACCTGCTTGATGGAACATCACCACATCTAAGTACCCTTCACACACGATGAGCTTTTTATTTTTATAAATGCTCTCTTTAGCCAGATGATACCCATACAAAAGACGTGACTTGTTAAAAAGTTTTGTTTGTGGAGAGTTAATATACTTCGCAGGGTGGTTAGTAATGGTTCTACCCCCAAAACCAACCAATGATCCACTCGCAGAGTAGATAGGAAAAGTGATACGCTCCACCAAACGTGCATAATACCCTCCCCCATTTTCACTTTGAGCGATAATGCCCGCTTCAGCTGCTTGAGGTAGAGGAAGTAGCGCAGCGGTTAAAAACTGCATCACTTCCTTCCCTGTAGGGACATAACCTATTTCAAAGGCTTCCATGGAACTATGGCTCACCCCTCTGTCTAAAAGGTATTTACTTGCAGTTTGGTTTCTATCGAGGTTTTTGACATACCATTGACCGATGGCTTCAAGTACACGTTTGGCATCAGAGTAGTCAGAACTGCCTTTGGTATAGGTCAAAGAAAAGTTAAACATATTTGCAAGTTTTTCTATGGCCTCTGGGTACGTGAGTTTTTCTAATTCCATTAAAAACTTAATGCTGTCTCCCCCTACACCACATCCAAAACAGTGATATATCTGCTTGGAAGGGCTCACTACAAATGAGGGGGTTTTTTCTCCATGAAAAGGACAGTTTGCTTTGTAGTTTGCACCTGCTTTACGTAGCTCCACAAAGCTACCTATTACATCTACTATGTCAATACTGTTTTTTAAAGATTCTATGGAGGCGTTATCTATCATAGAGGAATTATATCTAATTTGATATAATCCTAAGTAGCTACTCCCCTTTAATATACTTAGGGAATAAAATATATCGGTTGATGAACCTGCCGAAGCAAGGATTCTTTTGGAACAAATATTACCTGCATATGATGACCCGCTTTTTTCTATACTGCTCATCATTGTCTTGGGTCTCATCATTGCATTGGCTACCTATGGTTGGGGACTTTATAAACAGCAAAAAGAAGAAGGAAACTTACTCAAGTTTTTAGATAAATTTGACTCTTCGGAGTGTGCCCTGGACACCGCAGACATGCCCTATGGGTCACATCTGTTAAAACCCTTGACATTACTTGCAAAAGCCTTTGAAAATACAGGAGAGTACCATAAGTCCATCTCAATCTATCTGTATCTTATCAAAAATGTATCGGAAGATTCAGGGAAAAATGAGCTGCTGGAAAGACTGGGAAACACATATCTACATGCAGGATTTTTGGAACGGGCAAAGTCCATTTATATGGACATATTACGTAAAAAACCACGTTCAGTTAAAGTACTTTATGCACTAGGTGTGGTGTATGAAATGATGCATGACTATGAAAAAGCCAAAGAAGTCATAGAACCTCTTGGTCTTTTAAAAGAAGATACCCACACACTCAAAATGTTCTTAGATTTCTCCCAAATTACAGCCAATAAACAAACTTCAACCGAAGAAAAAGTGTATGCTCTAAAACAGATCATCAAAGAAGAACCTGAACTCTACCGACAAGTAGTCCATAGATTACTTCAGTTAGACACGCATGCAGCTTGGGAAGTCATAGACCCCCAACGCCTTAAAGAAGTACTCGATATCCTTTGGTTTTTGCCAAATTCACAACTCGATTTAGATATAATCTCCGCCAATACACAGTTAAGTACACTTTACTATGCAAAAGGGTATCTTCCAAAGATGTCCCAAAGCCTAGAAAAGAGTGGCATCTTTGCACTTGATATGCTGGCTACGGCGAAACAAAATGGGTTTGATGAAGGTGATTTACACTTCTCTTACCTGTGTAAAAAATGTAAGCAGAGTTTCCCCGTAAGCTTTGAACGCTGTCCAAACTGTATGGCCATACACTCTATCAAAATTGAGGAAAACATTGGAAAAGAAAGCCCGAAAACAGATTACTCTTTACTCTGATGGTTCCAGTCTAGGCAACCCAGGACCTGGTGGATACGGCGGTATCTTAGAGTTCAATGGAAACCGTAAAGAGTATTGTGGTGCAGATGCGCATACGACCAACAACCGCATGGAGCTTCTAGCTGTCATAGAAGGGCTTAAACTGCTTAAAGAGCCGTGTGAGGTAGAAGTCGTCTCCGACAGTTCGTATGTGGTCAAAGCCATCAATGAATGGTTGGCTGGCTGGGTACGTAAAAACTTTGCAAAAGTCAAAAATGTAGATCTCTGGGAAGCCTACCTGGATGCAGCAAAACTTCATCATGTGCATGGCACATGGGTACGGGGACATAACGGGCATCCAGAAAATGAACGTTGTGATGAACTTGCACGAAATGAAGCAGAGCGTATCAAATTAACGCTATAAGGTTGAGCGTATGAGTTCGACCATCCCTAAACGCATGGGGTTATCCCTGCAAAAACCAAACAAAGGAAAACAATGAACGATTACAGTCACTTAGAAAAACGACTGAACTATACATTTAAAGATAAGCAATTGATTATTGAGGCTTTAACGCATAAAAGTTATAAAAAGCCTTACAATAATGAGCGGCTAGAGTTTTTAGGAGATGCCGTACTTGACCTTATCGTAGGGGAATATCTCTTTAGTAAATTCCCAAAATCAGATGAAGGTATCTTGTCAAAAATACGTGCCTCACTTGTCAATGAATCTGGGTTTACACTACTGGCTAGAGCGCTAAAACTAGGAGAGTACATCTATCTTTCTTCAGCAGAAGAGAATAACAACGGTCGAGATAAACCTTCCTTGCTTTCCAATGCTTTTGAAGCCATCATCGGTGCAGTTTATCTTGAGTCTGGGCTTGAGGCTTCAAAGACCATCTCCATTAAACTTCTTGAAGAGTGCCATCCGAAGATAGATTTACAATCCTTGTCAAAAGATTATAAAACAGCTTTACAAGAGTTGACACAAGCTACCCATGGAGTAACCCCATCTTATGAAATGCTAGGCTCGTCTGGACCAGACCATAAAAAAGAGTTTGAGATAGCCATAGTTTTAGATGACAATACCATTGCTAAAGCAAAAGGCAAGAGTAAAAAAGAAGCCCAGCAAAAAGCGGCACAGATAGCACTCAAGGAGCTCAAAAAATGAATACCTTTGGAAAGAAACTAACCTTGACTACCTTTGGAGAATCTCACGGTAAAGCACTAGGGTGCATACTTGATGGAGTGCCTGCTGGGCTTGTCATAGATGAGACATTTATACAAGCAGAACTGGACAGAAGAAAACCAGGAAAATCAAAGCTTGAGACCGGACGCAAAGAAGATGACAAGTTTGAAATACTCTCTGGTACTTTTGAGGGTGTGAGTACAGGTACTCCCATAGCGATGGTCATCTTTAACACCAACCAAAAATCAAAAGACTATGACAATGTCAAAGACCTATTCCGTCCAGGACATGCTGACTTTACCTACTTTCATAAATACGGGTTAAGAGATTATCGTGGGGGCGGACGTTCCTCTGCTAGAGAAACTGCTGCACGCGTCGCAGGAGGCGCCATAGCAAAACTCATGCTTAAAGAGTTAGGCATTAGCATACAGTCAGGGCTTTGTGAAGTCGATGGCATCAAAGGAGAAGTACAAGACTTTGAACATGCTAAAACCTCTAAACTCTATGCCCTTGACCCCCATGTAGAAGCGGCACAAGAAGCAGCCATACTCACAGCCAAAGAGAACCATGATTCTGTAGGAGGAGTGGTGCTTACTACCGCCACAGGAGTCCCGATAGGCTTGGGTGAACCTCTTTACTACAAACTTGATGCCATCCTTGCTGAAGCCATGATGGGTATCAACGCAGCTAAAGCCGTAGAAATAGGTGATGGTGTAGCTTCTACACACCTCAAAGGAAGTCAGAACAATGACCAAATCACGCTAGATGGGTTTACATCAAATCACGCAGGTGGTATCTTAGGTGGTATCTCTAATGGTGACACCATCATCGTCAAAACCCACTTTAAACCTACGCCTTCCATATTCAAAGAACAACATACTATCACCACTCAAGATGAAGAACTGGATTTTAACCTCAAAGGACGGCATGACCCCTGTGTTGCCTTACGTGGTTCAGTCGTTTGTGAAGCGATGATGGCATTGACCTTGGCTGACATGACTTTACTCAATCTTGGTAAAAAAATGTCACATTTAAAGCGTATATATAAAGGATAATATTATGAAAAAATTTGGATTAGGAATTATTGGGCTCATTATACTTGGCGCTATTTATTATTTCACAGCAGGGGCAACACAGATCACTACAGACATGAAAGAGCAAGTTGATGCTGAACTTTCTTCCATTCAAAAAGAAGGTTTTTCTGTACAAAACAGAGAGATAAAAGAAAATGAAGAACATTTCCTGCTCTCTTTTGATGAACCTGAGAAAATAGCAAATTTTCTCACCCGTCAGGGAGTACAACTGAATGTCGATGATGCAGAACTACTAGAGGGTTTACAAGTAGGTGTCGATGTGCATTATCTTTCAGATGCTTACTCTGCTGTCTCTTTTGACATTTATCCTGTTACCTTGCCCTCACTACTCATAGAGTCATCACAAGAAGATGATGATGATAAAAAGATTTTAGCCCAAGTAGAAACAATGCTAGATAAGAAAACGTTTTTAATGCATGTATCTGTCAATAAGCTTGGTACTGGATTTAAAGGTCATATTAAAGACATCAACGAATTAATTCATGGAGAAAAAGATGTCACACTCAATATGCGCGGTCTTACGTTTTCTGGTGATATCAAAGATGAAAATATACAAAATGTGAAACAAAACCTTGCTACACTCATCATACATGTACCTGATGAAATAGATATGAATTTCACCAAGGTGATGACTAACTACACAGTCACAGGTCAAACACCATACAACTACAGTAGTGATTACAGTATAGGGCAAATGGCTATTGACATCAAGTCTGAGTTTAATCTACTTGCGAGTGACATCATCATGCAGTCAACCTCTGCGGTCAAGAATGGTCTTCTTTCAGGTACATTGCATACCAAGTCAAAATCAATGCGCCTAACCACTCAGGACAAAGTATTTGCTTTTTCAACACTTTTATTTGACATGTCTGCAAATAATCTTGCCATCGAAGCTTTTGAAAAACTAGAAGAAATTGATGCCGATAATGAAGTGGAGATGGATGCACTTTTACAGGAACTCTTCTCAAAAGGTGTCACACTAAATATCCCTAACTTTTCTATAGGTAGCATAGAAGCTGAAGGCCAAAAGATGGATGGTTTTGAATTAAATGCAAAGATAGACATAGACAAATCGTTCAAACTCACTACACTTGAAGAAAATCCTATGGCTGCAGCCTCTGCTATCGATGCGAACCTCAACGTCAGCCTTTCGGAAGAACTCTTTAACATCGTTGAACAACAACCCCAAGCAATGATAATGCTCATGCTTTTCCAACCTAAAGACAAAAATGGTAAAAAACGCTATGAAATTGAAATCAAAGACGGTAAACTCACTATCAATGGTACACCTATGCTTTAACAAGCCTTGGTTCATCTAAGCCTTTTACTCTAAAAGTCTTACGGTGTATGGGACATCTATCATACCGCACCAATGCCTCCAAGTGGGCTTTGGTACCATACCCTTTATGTTTCTCAAACCCATACTCTGGGTAGTATTCAGCCATCTTAACAATCTCTCTATCTCTTGTCACCTTAGCCAAGATACTCGCCGCAGATACTTCCGCAATTTTATCGTCTGCTTTGACCATGGTGGTGATATTTTCTACCCCAAAAGTACTGTTTCCATCAAACAAGTACTCCACATTTGGCAAATGTTTTTGTATCATGCATAAGCCATGATGTAAACACTTAGAGATACCAAGCTCATCGACCTCAGCGGCAGAAAAAGAGATAATGTGATAGTCCGAATTTTCTATCACTAATGGATACAAAGCCTCTCTTTTCTTCTCCGTCAACTTTTTAGAATCCATTAATCCCTCTATAGGTTTTTTCAACACGACTCCTGCCATCACAAGAGAACCCGCAAGTGGCCCACGCCCTGCTTCATCTATGCCACATAACGGCTTTTCATTATCCATCGCTCAACACCTCCAAAAATTCCCTACCATATCTCTCAAACTTCACTTCCCCTATGCCATGCACTTCCAGCATCTCTTCTTTGCTTTGTGGTTGTTTGTTACTTAGGTCTTTGAGTGTTTTATCTGAAAAAACAATATAAGGAGGAATGCCTTTGGATGAGGCGATTTGTGTACGCAGATCTCTTAGCTTGTCATACATATCAACATCATAATCATCAAAATAGGTTACTTTCTTTTGCGTCTCTGCTGTTTGAACAGTCAGTCTCTCTTTTTTCAGCTCGATAGTATGTGCACCCTTGATGACCTCAACGCCAAAGTTTGTCAATGCATAGATCTTAAATTCTCCTATCTCAACAGCGCCAAGTTCGAGTAACTTGTCTCCTATAGTGAGCCACTGGTTTTTGGAGTACTCTTCTCCTATGCCATACACAGAAAGTGTATCGTGTCCATTTTGTAAAACACGCTGTTCTTTACTGCCTTTGAGTACATCTACCACATAGTGTAACCCAAAGTTTTGTTCTGTTCTAAGTATCGTAGAAAGCAACATCCGCGATGCTGTTGTGATGTCCACTTTTTCACTCTGAGGGGCGGTGCAGTTGTCACATTTTGTTAAGCAGTTTTCTATCCTATCATCAAAGTACGCTGCCACTGTCTGGTGTCTACAGTTCTCTGAGTTCGCAAAACGTACCATGGCATCTAAGTTTGTTAAATGCGTGTTGCTTGTAAGGCGTCTCTGGTAAATCTTCTATAAACATCTTTTGTTGCACAATGTCTTGTGCAGAAAAAAGTAACAGTGTCTCAGCTTCAAGCCCATCACGTCCGGAACGTCCTATCTCTTGATAAAAATTTTCTATGGTCTTAGGCAGTGGTCATATGTACCACAAAACGAATGTTCGACTTGTCTATACCCATACCAAAAGCAATGGTTGCCACAACGATCTGTACCCTGTCAGCAACAAAGTCTCCATAGGTCGCATTTTTCTCTTCTGTCGGCAAGACCTGCATGGTACGCTTTTGCTTCTATGCCTTTGCTCTGTAAAAAACTTGCTATGGATTCTGTAGATTTACGCGATAGTGTGTAGATAATGCCCGCTTCATTAGTATGAGACTTCAAAAACTCCAAAAGTTGTGCCCTGCCATCTTTGATGCGATGTCTTGCATTGATGGTCAAGTTTTCTCGAAAGAGTGAACCTCTCACACGCTTGGGCTCTACCAGTCCTAAGTTTGTAGCGATATCACTTTCTACTGCATTGGTAGCTGTGGCTGTAAACGCTGCTATAGGTGTAGTTGAGAACTGCTCTTTAAGCAAAGAGAGTCGTCTATAGTTCTCTCTAAACTCATGCCCCCACTCAGAGACACAGTGCGCCTCATCTATGACAAAAAAGTTGATAGGGAGTTGATGTAGTAAATTCAAAAAGTATGCATTTGTCAAACGTTCCGGTGCTACATAAAGCAACTTAATCTCTCCACGCCTTAACTGTTCTTCTATCTCTTGAGCCTCTTCAAGCGTTTGCATAGATGAGAGCATCGCTGCAGAAATGTCGTTGGCTCTTAGCGCCACCACTTGGTCATGCATAAGTGCCAGTAAAGGAGAGACTACTACTGTAATGCCCTCCATCAAAAGTGTAGGAAGCTGGTAACAAAGCGACTTACCTCCACCTGTAGGAAGTATCATAAGCACATCTTGTCTATTGACAATGGCATCTACCACCTCTTCTTGCAAAGGTCGAAAAGCATCATGTCCGAAATAGTGTTTTAGGGTTTGTAATTTATTCATAGTAGAAGTGTAGCGTGTTACATCAAAAGAAGGAAAAATATGTCATATTGACATCTTTTTTGAGTTTAAATCTAAAAGGATATAATAACCTTTAAAAAAAGGAAAAGTAAACTTGATAGCTAGAAAACCGTTGCAAATCTTTTTAGCTGTTCAAAAGGCTCTTTTTTTAAGAGAACTTGGGATGCGATTTTCTGTCAGTAAAACTGGACTTTTTTGGACTTTTTTTGAACCTTTTATGCAAATAGTCATCTTTGTCCTTATTAAGTTAATTTTATTTGGGCATACAACAGAAACTTTTGATTTTGCTGTATTTTTAGCTTTAAATTTTACCGCTTATAATATGTTTAAAAATATTGCTACTAAATCTATGGGATCGTTCACTGCAAACAAAGCACTTTTTGTTTATAAACAAGTCAAACCCATAAATACTATAGTAGCTAGGGTACTAGTAGAAATTTTTATTACAAGTATTATTATTTTAGCCTTTTTTGCCATAGGTGCTTACTTTGGCTTTGACTTAAATGTTAAACACTTACCATTGGTTGCTCTTGGTTTTCTTTGGCTTGTATCTCTTCTCTTTTTCTTTTGGACTTTTAATTGCTGTCAGCAATACCTTTTATCCTAGCATAGGGAAAACTATCAATATCTCCATGATATTTCTCATGTTTGGATCAGCTATTTTTTATACCATAGAGATGCTTCCCTCACAGATCCAAACATTATTGCTCTATAATCCTCTCGTACATTTTATGGAGATGATACATGGACACTATTTTCATGTATTAGATGATCGTTTTGTAGATTATAGCTATATGACACTTTGGACACTTATAGTACTCTATAGTGGGCTATGGTTTTATAGAAAACTTGAGGAGAGGATTATCTCTTTATGATTGAGCTTAAAAATGTAACCAAATACTTTCAAACCAAACAAGGAAAAAATTACATCCTAAAAGATATGTCTATGACGATACCCTTCTGGTACAAACATTGGTATTTTAGGTAGAAATGGTGCAGGCAAATCTACCCTTATGCGTATGTTAGGGCACATAGAGTTTCCCAACAAAGGAAGTATCACTTCCAACTATACCTTTTCATGGCCATTAGGTCTCAGGAGGAGGTTTTGTAGGAAATATGACAGGTAGAGCCAATGTCAAATTTGTTTGTAGACTCTATGGAAGAAATGAAAAACAAATCAATGAAATCATTGAATTTGTAAAAGATTTTTCGGAACTTGGAAACTACTTTGACATGCCTATTAAGACCTACTCTTCTGGAATGAAAGGACGTCTTTCTTTTGGACTGAGCCTTGCTTTTGACTTTGATTATATGCTAATAGATGAGACCCTTTCCGTTGGAGATGCCCGTTTTAAAAAGAAATCTAAAGAGGCTCTTATGAAAAAGATTGAGAACTGTCATGTCCTTCTCGTTAGCCACGATATGGGCACATTACGAGAGTTATGTGATGCAGGCATAGTGGTAAATAAAGGTCAAATGTACTATTATAACGATATTAATGATGCCATCACAGAATATGAAAACATCAACAAAAAAGCAGGATAACTATGCACAAACTATTATTACTTTTACCTATTTTATTATTAAGCGCCTGTTCTCAGCACACTACCAGAGGTATCAACGTATCATCTTATGATAACAACAATGCAAGTACCTATAGTTTAGAAGCATTAGATAGACAGATACCAAAAAAGTCGAGGCCAGTAATATGCTGGCTACTCATACATTAAAATTCTTTTTTTCACTCTTATTCTTTCTCATCTCATTTTATATTATCACGTTAAAGACAGAAAAGTTTGCTTCTTATAGTAATGTGATTATCAAAGACTTATCTCAACAACAGTCCTCAAGCATCTTAGGATCAATGTTATTAGGAAAGAACTCAAGTGTCATGCAAGACTCAAAACTTTTAGAACTATATATTAACTCATCTGAAATGTTTAACCTCTTAGATAAAGAACATAATCTTACTGCCTACTACAGTTCAGAGTACATAGATTTTATGCAACGTCTTAGCCCTGACGCACTCTTTTCATACAATATGAATACCCGTGAAAATATATTAAATTCCTATCGTAAAGACCTATCTGTACTTTTTGATGAACCCTCTAGTACTTTAAATATTAGCTTTATGCATGCAGATGCAAAGCGTGCACAAGAAGTCGTACAAAATATCATACAGTATTCAAGTAAAACCCTTAACCGATTTGAAAAAGAAAATGCTGAAGTTGCACTGGGAGCTCTTCTTTCTCAAGAAAAAGAAAACAAATTACTCTTTACTGATTCCATTAAAAAACTTATCCTCTACCAGAATAAACATCAAACCATGGATCCAAACATAGATGTACAGTCTAAAAGTGGTATTTTAGCATCACTAGAAGGAGAACTCATACAAAAAAAAGTAGAGTACCAAAATAAACTCTCCTACCTTAACAAGGATGCAGCAGAAATGAAGATAAGCCGTGATGCCATTTACCAGATACAGAAAAGTATAACTACTCTTAAAAACCAAATGGCAGGGGATGGTAACAATCAACTAAACAAAGATGTCTCCAATTTTGAACTCCTTAAAAGTGAAGTTGACTTTAACAAAGAACGCTACAAGCAGACACTCATCAAACTAGAAGAAACAAAAGTACAGGTGAAACAAAATGCGAAAAATCTCATCGTCATCACCACTCCTACCTTAGCCACAACCTACTCTGAGCCACAAAAGCTAAAAGACATTTTAACACTATTGATTATTTTAAGTTTTCTCTATGGCATTTTTACGCTTGTACTCAGTATACTTAAAGACCACAAGGATTAACCATGCAAAAACTCATAACTATTATATTATTGTCCACTACCCTGTTCGCATTGAGTATCACACCAGATACAAACACAAGTAACGAAAGCCAATTTTCCTCAACAGACAAGATCTATTTTGGAGAACAACTTTTCAAAGGGAACTTCAAAAACAATGCACAGTTTCATCAAGATCCAAACTACCTCTTGAAAACAGGAGATATTATCAGTATCAAAATATGGGGAGCCTATGATTTTGCAGGAGACATCCCTATAGATAAACAAGGTAATATTTTCATTCCAGAGGTCGGTACAGCACAACTTTTAGGACTAAAGAACAAAGAGCTTCAGCCCGAACTTTCTTCTGCTATTAAGGGTGTATTTAACGACAATGTCCAAGTTTATGCCAATGTTCAAGGCTATCAACCACTCTCTGTCTTTGTTTCTGGTTCCGTTAAAAATGTTGGTCTTTATGATGGCTTCTCTACCGACTCAGTACTACAATACATTGACAAAGCAGGTGGTATTATCCGTGGAGAGGGTAGCTATAGACATATCTCTGTGCTTAGAAATAAAAGAACCGTTAAACATATTGACCTTTACCATTTTTTACTCGATGGGCATACAAATAATTTTCAATTTCGAAATGGAGATGTCATCTTAGTAAAACCTATCAGAAGTTATGTAGAAGTCGCTGGAGATGTCAGCCGTCCTTATATCTTTGAACTTGCTGGCAAAAATGCCTCCGTACAAAGCATAATGAAATATGTCTTGCCACAGGCAGGTGTCAATAGATTTATACACACAAAACGCCAAGGTTCTCAAGAAGTTTCTAATGCCTATAGCATCAACAAAGCAAGCCGTATACAGCTTAGACGTGGAGACAAAGTAAACTTTTTTTCTAATCAATATGTACATAGTATCTCTGTTGCTATAGAAGGAGAACATAAGGGGTTACGTTATGTTTCTGTCCCAAAAGGCACTTCTATTTATGATGTGCTGAGTACTGCAAAGTTTTCACCCCTTTCCAACATTACAAGTACACAAGTCTTCCGTGACTCTGTTGCCAAAGTACAAAAAGAGTTACTCCTAACCAAACTACAAGATTTAGAAGCTAGAGCCCTCACTTCAGACTCTGCCACACCAGAGGAAGCAGCCATAAGAAGTAAAGAGGCAGACTTGGTGATGAAGTTCATCCAACGTGCTAAAAACATACAACCTAAAGGACAAGTAGTCCTTTCAAAAACTGAAGATTTAAGAAAGACCATTCTAGAGGATGGAGATCGTATTTTCATCCCCAGTAAAACCAATGTTGTTGTCGTGCAAGGGGAAGTGAATATTCCAAATGCGCTTACTTTTAGAAAAGGTCAAAACCTATCATCTTATGTGGACGCTTGCGGAGGCTACACAGACAGAGCGAACAAAGCCAAAGTACTTCTAGTCAAAGCAAATGGAGCAGTCATCCAACATAATGATTCTTTTAGCTTGACATCCCCTAAAGTAGAAGCCGGTGACTCCATCTTAGTTTTAGGTAAAACAGATACCAAAAATCTGCTCCTTGCTAAAGACATCACTCAGGTACTCTATCAAGTGGCTGTAGGAGCTGCTGTAGTATTAAAAGCCTTTTAATATTAGCCTATGCTTTTTGACATTTTTTGACATTTATATGTTATTATCTTAAATGTTATTAGGATAAATTATATTAATTGATTCAGTAATTATTAATTATTCAGATGGTATCATCACATCGTTAGGCTAAACTATTTGCGAGAATAGGACAGAAAGCCACGGATCTTCCTTCTTTATTTTAAAGTTTGGACAGACAGCCGGGTTGCTATACCAATTAGTAATTTGACATGTCAGTTTGAATTTTTAAAATTAAGGGTTTTACACTTTTATCTCTATTATATGAGAAAATTTCCCTTTTTCATACATTCATATATATAAATAAGTTAAAAAATGCGAATGCAACAACATTATAGGAGTTCAATCATGCCACTATTTGGAAAAAATATCCCTCAAAAACTATTACGATTAGGTATTACTATACCTATATTCATATCAGCCTCTCTCTTTGCTGCAGACATTGTCAAGATTATGCCACTTGGAGATTCTATTACTCATGAAAACTTTCGGGATCCTGCTATAGCAAGTAGCACTCCAGAGGGGTACAGAAGTGCTTATAGAAATAGTTTATACTATCTACTCAATGACAACAATTATACTATTGATTTCGTTGGATCACAATCTGCTGGGGAAAACCTTTCACCTGCTTTTGATACTGATCATGAAAGTTACGATGGAGAAACTGATGATGGAGTAGGTTCAAATGTATATGACTATTTGACACTCAATCCTGCAGATATAGTCTTATTGCACATTGGTACAAATTCAAGTGAATCAGACAATAGTCCAGATGATGTTGAGTTTATCTTGGATGAAATTGATCGCTACGAAATCGCGAATAGTACACATGTAACTGTAGCACTTGCACGTATCATCGGATGCCGAGAAGACTGGATTGCTCCTCAAGGCGTGTACTCAGTCTGCTCTTCGGCATTCAATACACATCTTAACACTTTCAATGATAACGTTCAAGCAATGGTTCAATCACGTATAGCAACCAAAGGAGATGATGTTATCATGGTTGACATGCAAAATGGTGCAGGGCTCAATTATGATGCAAGTGATATGATAGATGATCTTCATCCAAACGATGCAGGTTATGTCAAAATGGCTAATACATGGTATGCAACACTAGAAAATGTCATACCCGCACATCAATGGAGATTTGAAGAAACGACATCTCCTTATCTTGACACTTATCGTGATTTAAATGATGCAACATGTATCGATCCTGGTTGTCCTGCTGATGTGGAAGGTGTTATAGGCAATGCAAAAGCATTTGATGGCATTGATGATAATCTTAGTGTTGCGCATAATACATCGTACGATTGGAATGCTACGGAAAACTTTAGTGTAGAGTTTTGGATGAAACCTAATTATTCAACAGAACTTGAAGTTGCTGTGGGGCACTATCATCTTGGAGCTGCATCATGGTGGATTGGAAGACAAGGTACTAATGTTAAAGTTTCCTTCGGCGTTAACAATATAATAAGTGATACTAGTATAAATATCAGTGGTAAGCGTTGGGTACATGTTGTCGTAGTTAGAAATGCCAATGATAACACATTAAAACTATATATCAATGGGAAAGAAGACGTAGCTAGTTTATCAAGTATAACCGCCAGTGATTTTGATGGCAATAATCCAATTAATATAGGATATTTTAATAATGGGTATAACTTTAATGGTGCGTTAGATGAGGTCACTATATATAATGGGATTTTAGATGAAAATCAAATTAATCTTCATTACAGTAAAGGCATTGATGGATCAGTCTATATTCAGCACAACTGGAAGCTAGATACTCCGGATATAGGAAATTCACCATATATAGATGAGTGGAATCCTCTCACTCCAGGGCTTTCATATGGAACGACACGTCCACTAACAATCCCTGGTCAAATTGGACAAGCACAACAATTTGATGGTGTAGAAGACAGAATACGCGTTGAGGCTGATACATCTATTGATTGGGCGGAGGATGCCAACTTTACTATTGAGCTTTGGGTTAAGCCAGATCGTGTTGATAAAAATATGAAGTTTTTAGGTAGAAGAGGTTCCCCAGATCCTGACAATACTTGGTATACTTTAGCCTGGTATATTGGGTTACAGGACAACGGAAAACCTCAAATGTATTTTAGAGGTGCTGAAACAAGTAACAACTATCCTGCAGTTGTCCTTGAAGATTCAAATCCCCTTACTGCCAATACTTGGTATCATTTGTCCGTAGTCAGAGATGCTGGTAATACATTTACATTTTATGTAGATGGCGTCGAAGTTGCCAATGCTCCAGATACAATCTTGAACATTGAGGCAAACACATCTATGACTGTTGGTTATATGGCTGAAGCGGATGGCACGATTAAAGATTATCTTGACGGAACATTAGATGATGTTGCCATCTTTGCGAAAGCACTCAATGCATCAGAAATAAAAAATCATTACAATAAAGGTAAAGCTGGATTAGGGTTTGATGATGAAGATGTGAACATTCCTGTTATTAGTTTACTTGGTAGCCCAGCTATTACATTAGAAAGAGGCACACCTTATACGGATGCTGGTGCTACTGCACTTGATGCTGTAGATGGTGACCTCACCAGTGAAATAACAGTGCTTAATCTTTTAGATGAAGATACTGTAGGTACATATCTTATCACATACAATGTCATTGACTATGCATTCAATGAAGCCATAGAAGTCAATAGAACGGTAACTGTTGTCGATACCATAGCTCCTGTTATTGAAGAAGTGACTCAAGTAAATTCACCTACTTCGAACACTACACCGAGCTATATATTTTACTCTGATGAAAAAGGTACTATTACTTATGGTGGCACCTGTACTTCTACGACTACAGAAGCAGTTATAGGAGACAACAATATCACCTTTAATGCATTAGCAGATGATACTTATAGTAACTGTACTATCACTGTCACAGATGCAGAAGGACATACATCTAATGTGTTAAATGTAACAGAGTTTATTATTGACATCTTACCACCAACACTCACAGAAGTTACACCTGTAGCATCGCCAACAGCTGATACTACCCCAGAATACACTTTCACTTCAAGCGAAGCAGGTACCATTGCTTATGTTGGGGACTGTATATCAAGTACTACACAAGCCATCGCAGGCTCTAACACTATTACCTTTAATACACTGACAACCGGTCTTCACGACAACTGTATCATACGAGTGACCGATGTTGCAAGTAACGAATTTACAGAACTTATGGTAAGCAATTTTGTTGTGGATGACATAGAGCCAACCATTACGCTCAATGGGGACAACACTATCAATCTGCTTGTCAATCAAACATACATAGAAGCAGGTGCAACATGTACAGACAACTATGATACAAACTGTGCCGTAACAATAGGTGGAGACACAGTAAACACATCTTCTGTCGGTACTTTCACTGTAACGTACAATACAACAGACACTGCTGGTAATCCTGCAACTACACTTACAAGAACTGTAAATGTCGCGGCAGGTGCTTCGCCAGTCATTACGGTATATGGAAACAATCCATTTACCGTAGAGGTCAATACACCGTTCTTCGACCCAGGTGTATCAGCAAATGACCTAGAAGATGGCACAAATGTAACGATTACGAGTGATCAATTTCTCATCTATCCACACAAATACACTAGGCACACAAACTGTCACCTATACGGCTACAGATTCACAAGACAACGTTACTGAAGCAACCAGAACCGTAAATGTAGTAGATACAACCAAGCCAATCATTAGCCTTACAGGAGATGAAACTGTCAACCTACTTGTATACGACAACTATACAGAAGAAGGTGCTACATGTACCGATAACTATGATGCAACTTGTACAGTAAGCATAGGTGGTGACACAGTAGATACTTCAACAGTAGGAAGCTATACAGTCACTTATGATGTAAATGATACCGAAGGTAATGTTGCACAGCAAGTGACAAGAACTGTAGTCATATCTGACACAACTAAACCTGTCATAACACTCACAGGTACTAACCTTGTCTTGGAAGTAGGTACATCTTATAGTGAACTAGGCGCAACTGCTACAGATAATGCTGATGGAGAGATTACGAATATTACTGTTAATTCTTCTGCTGTTGATGTCAATACTGTCGGTACATATACTCGTTACTTATGATGTAAATGATTCTTCAGGAAATGTAGCAACTCAAATCAAAAGATTTGTAAATATTGTTGATACCACTCGACCAGTACTTTCACTCAATGGTCCTAAATTCAGTAAATGTTCTTGTGTGGAACATATACGAGAACAAGGTGCCACATGTACAGATAATTATGATACAAACTGTAGTGTCAGCCATTTCTAGGTACTGTAAACACTTCAAGTAGTGGCAATTATCAGTTGACATACTCTGTAATAGACAGTGAAGGCAATAGTGCTACTTACTCTATACCAGAACAGTCAATGTAACCACAGGTAATGCACCTCAAATTACAGTCTCTGGAGATAATCCACTCATTATATCCAGTAAATACACCATATGTCGGAACCTGGAGTATCTGCGACAGATGCTGAAGATGGTACTAAAACAGTTTTCAGTGACTTTGCTGACTGCTATTGATACATCAAAAGTAGGAACACAAACCTTGACTTACTATTCATTTGATTCTGAAGGTAATACTGCATTGGCTACACGCACAGTTATTATTGAAGGGCAATCCGCATTAAAAGATGACTTCGACGCAGACACTATCTCAGATATCCTCTGGAGAGCAGAGGATGTAAACCACGTATGGATCATGCATGAAGATGGAAGCCATACCTATGTGAATATCGGAGGAAAATCTGCACTCTACACTGTAGCAGCTATCGCTGACTTCAATGCAGACGGTATAGCAGATATACTTTGGAAAAAAGGATATGGTAATTACTTGTGGTACATGAATGCTGATGGATCTCATACGTACAAAAACATTGGTGGGAAATCATATGCCTTACAAGGGGTTGCAGATTTCAATAAAGATGGTATAGCAGATATCCTATGGAGAAAAGACAACCAAAACCATATTTGGTACATGCATGCAGACGGGTCTCATACCTATAAAAATATAGGTACTAAATCAACACTGTATTCCATTCATGGTGTAGGCGATTTCAATGCAGACGGTATTGCAGACATTCTTTGGAGACAAGGAAATAAAAGTTACATTTGGTATATGCATGAAGATGGAAGTCATGATTACAAACAGTTAGTCAGTAAAACCTACAGTGTTGCAGGCATCGCTGATTTCAATAAAGATGGTATTGATGATATCCTATGGAGAAAAGATGATCAAAATCATATTTGGTATATGAATGCTGATGGTACGTATACTTACCAAAATATTGGTGGTAAGCGCATAGCCTACACCATAGAAAAAACTGCTGATTACAATGGGGATGGCATTACTGACATTCTTTGGAGAGCGGGAAGTACGAACCATGTATGGATCATGCATTTAGATGGTTCTCATACCTATGTGAACATTGGACCTAAGTCTTCGGCTTATTCGGTTCAGTAGGTAAGTTACTATCATCCCTTACTTAAGACAGGCTCTTTAGCTTGTCTTAACACCATAATTTGATGCTATACTTGAATACAATAAACTTTACTAAAGTTCTAAGATATATTCAAAAAATCACTGAACAAACTATTTACACTCTTTCTGACCATCATAGCAAGAATAAACGCTCTTTTTAGATGTTATGGAACTGATGACTGGAGTACCCCATAAGATAAACAAATCGGAACTTTATCAATTTTATAATACTGACTCCCCCGATTTTAGCTTATTAACTTAGCTCATCAAAACATAAAAATAGATAGAATATAAGCATCTAAAGGAAGCAAATGAAACACATCACTTACACGCTAATTATAACTATAGTCTTCATAGGCTGTACCCAAGAGCGTAGCTCAGACCAACAAGCACAAACTAATCAAGAGCCGACTGCCAAGCAAACGAATAGCAAAGAAAACAATGATACAGACCACACACCTATAGCAGAACAAGCTGTGCAATCAGCACAAAAGATTACACCTCCAAAAGCTTTTGTAAAACAAGTAACTCCCCAAGAGTTAAAAGATGAACCTACAGAAGAAAACTCTCATGAAAATATAATTGCAGAAGAACAGGACACTACATCTCCCCCACCTAAGAGTCAAGAAGAACTAGATGATGAAGCTGAAGCAGATAACACTACTTCGGTAGCAGAAGAAGAGCTGGATACAGATACAGTTATGGGAAAGTCTGACATAGAAATAAGTGATGAATCTGAATCAATGTTAGAAAATATAGCTGAAGAGCATGGAATAGCCCCTAAAAAACCGCTCAATGAAATAGAGGATGAAGAAAGCTTGACAAATTCTTGACAAAAATTTGATATAATAATTTCATCACATAGATAAAGCTAAACCTAACCGTGAGGTAGGGACAGAAAGCTATGGGTCTCGTAGAGATTGCCAGGTTGCCAAGAATTTTTATTCATCATATTGCTTCCTCATTTTTATACTAGTCCTTTATTTAATCTTTAAACAACACAAAGGGATAAAATGAAATTTGTATATATCTTTATACTCAGTATAATATTTCCAATTATAGCTACAGCCGAAGCACTTATAGAAGAAATTGCTGTCATTACACACATCATAGATGGTGACACTTTTGACGTTCGATTTCTGGGAGATACAAATGATACCCGTATTAGATTCATAGGGATTAATACTATGGAGATACACCATGGTGTACCAGGAACACCCAATGACTGCTATGCAAATGAAGCTAAAGATCGTCTTATTGAGCTAACAGGAGAAGGTAGCACGGTTATCTTGAAATCACTAAACCCTTCATTAAAAGTATTAAGTGGGCGTTCGGCTAGACATGTTTTTACTCTTATTAATGGACAAGAAGTGAATGTACAAGAAGTCTTACTTGCTGAAGGGTTGGCAATACCCTTTTCTATACCTGAAGAAAGTAGCTATAACGATTTATATGCTCTAGCCTCTAAAAATGCAAAAGATCAAGGCTTGGGCTTATGGGCATCCACCAATCACTGTCTTAGTCCTGCAGATTCCACTAATACAAATTTAGAAATATTAGTCCATTCAGATGCAAATGGTGAGGATGATACTAACCTCAATGGAGAATGGGTTAAAATTAAAAATACCTCTGGAAGAACAGTCGATATTTCTGATTGGTGGCTACGGGACTCAGCTCTAAACTTCTTCCGTCTCCCCTCTCCCACAGTACTTCTAGACAATGCTGAAATCACAATATACGGAGGACAAGGAACAAATACATCAGATACTTTATACTGGGGTAATACATCGTCTATATTTGATAACTATGGAGATGGTGCTTACCTGATGGATTATTTAGATGACTCCGTATTTCCTGATGATCTTATTTTTCCAAGAGGTAATATAAAGGCATCATTTAACTACCCTTGTCTAGGAGATTGTACAGATATACTTCAAGGCAAAGTCAAAATTGTTGCGCACTATGATGCCGAAGGAGACGATAGTCTAAACCTCAATGATGAATGGATACGCATTACAAACATAAGCCCTCAAATAATTGATTTAAAAAACTATTTACTTCATTCTAATCCTATAGGTTCTGATAGTTACTTTTTTTATCAAACAACTCCTTTGGATGTAGGAGAATCTCTCTATCTTTATACGGGTCAAGGCACAGACACCCCTTTAAAAAAATACTGGGGAAAAACCCTTGGTGTATTGGCTAATGATACGGACAAAATCTCATTAGATACTTTAGATGGTCGTATCATAGATACCTTTTCGTGGCCTGCTGAGGGGAATGCCACCAATCCCTTAGATGGTAAAGTAAAACTTGATGTACGTTACGATGCAGAGGGAGAAGACAATGTAAACCTTAATGGTGAGTGGGTTAGAGTTACCAATATATCTGATACGTCTATTGACTTAAAAGATTATTTACTCTCATCTGCTCCCGAAGGATCAGATAGCTACTTTTTTGCCACAGAAACTATACTGCAACCAGGAGAACAATTCTATCTCTATACAGGTATAGGTACAGATACTGCTCTCAAAAAATATTGGAACAAGTCTCAAAGTGTCCATGCCAATGCAGCAGACAAAGCATGGTTACATACTCTGGATGCTCATACTGTAGCTGAAGTTCTATGGCCCATGAATACCAATGACAACCTCATAGGCAAAATTGATATGATTGTTAACTATGATGCAGATGGAAATGACAGCCAAAACATCAATGGAGAATGGATAAAAATCACTAACACGTCTGCTACGGAGATTAACCTACAAGACTATCTTGTATCTTCTGACCCTGTAGGTTCAGATAGCTATCTATTTACACAAGATACCCCTCTAGACTCTAACCAAAGTCTTTTTCTCTATGTAGGACAAGGAACCGACTCACCTCTCGTAAAGTACTGGGGTAAAACTGAAAGTATTTTAGCCAATGAGCAAGATAGGGTATCCTTATTAAATTTAACCGGTACAGTTATAAAAGAGGTAATGTGGCCATGTGTGGGTTCATGTACTGACCCACTTCAAGGTAAAATAAAACTACAAGCACACTTTGATGCAAATGGTGTTGATGATGAAAACCTGAATGATGAATGGATACGGGTCACCAATATATCTCCAAGTGCTATAGATTTACAGAACTATGTCATTCACTCTGAGCCAGTGGGGTCGGTCTCTTATACATTTAACACATCTACAGTATTAAACCCAAATGAAGAGCTTTATCTTTATACTGGCACAGGTTCAGACACTAATTTGAACAAATATTGGAACCAAACATCGGGAGTACTCGCAAATGAGGGTGAGCGAATTTGGTTAGATACTAGCGATGGTATACTCATAGCCGAACATAGTTGGCCATGTATTATAAACTGTAATGAAAGTCTCAAAGATAAATTAGCTATAGTAGCAAACTATGATGCTGAAGGTTCAGATGATACAAATCTGAATGATGAGTGGGTACGACTTACGAATACTAGCGATATTACTGTTGATTTAAAAGACCATGTGATTTATTCTGCCCCTACAGGATCTGATAATTATACTTTTGCTGCGACAAACATTTTACATTCTGGTGAGTCTCTGTATCTCTATACAGGTGCTGGTACAGATACTCGCTTAAAGAAATACTGGAATAGAACTTCTGGTATCTTAGCAAATAGTAATGATAAAGTGTGGTTAGCCACTTTAGATGATTACCCTATCACAGAATTTATCTGGCCAGCTATAGGGGGAAGTCCGCTTACCGCAAAAATAAAAATAATAGCCAACTATGATGCCGAAGGAAATGATGCGCAAAACCCAAATGGTGAATGGATACGAATAAGCAATACTTCAATAAGTGATATTAATTTAACAGACCATATTGTGCATTCTCTCCCTGAGGGTTCAGACCATTACTTATTTTCAGAAGAAACTATTCTTCATCCTAATGAAGACCTCTTTTTATACATTGGATCCGGAACAGAAACAAGACTCAACAAATACTGGAATAAACCCTCTGGTATTTTAGCTAATAGTGGAGATAAAGTGTGGGTCACTACACTAGATGGCATTGTTGTTAAAGAATTTACTTGGCCCTGTGTAAGTAACTGTAGTGATCCACTTAGCCAAAAGATAGCAATCTCAGCAAGATTTGATGCCGATGGAGATGATAATACCAACCTCAATGGAGAATGGATACGAATTGATAATAAATCAGATGACCTTATTAACCTAAAAGACTACACTATAAACTCTGCTCCTATAGGATCAGATAAATATACATTTATGGAAGACACCCTCGTAGATAAAGGAGAAAATCTATATTTATATACAGGACAAGGGGTAGATACCTCTCTAAAAAAATATTGGAATAAGGCAACAAGTGTCTTAGCCAATACCGCTGATAGTGTATGGGTATCCTCTTTTAATGGTGAATCATTGGTAACTTTCTCTTGGCCATGTGAGACTAACTGCACAGATACTCTTAGCAATAAAATAGACTTAAGTATACAGTCTGATGCACTGGGTGATGATGCTACTAACCCCAATGGAGAATGGATCACTATCAACAACCTAACAGAACAGACATTAAATCTAAAAGATTATAGTATCAATATGAATTCACGTTCATACTATTTTATGAGCAATACTTATCTACTAGACCATAGTTATATAAGACTTTTTATAGGCAATGGCAATACTACTGAAACAGATTTCTATTGGAATAACACCTCAGGTATATTGTCAAATGATGGAGGTGAAGTAACACTCAACAATAGGTACAACACCCTTGTAAAAAGTAGAAAATGGCCTTGTTTCTCGGACTGTCAATATGATGCACCTATAGAGGTCATGACTGTTAATTATGATGCCGAAGGAAGTGACACGACCAACCCAAATGGTGAGTGGATCACACTTAAAAACACTTCTGGAACTGTACAGAACCTTAGAAATTGGGAAATTCTAGTTAGAGGATATCAACATCATTTTATGGATGATTTTATCATACAACCCAATACACAAATACAACTCTTTATGGGAGAAGGCAATAATACCTCCACTCAACGCTATTGGGGGTTACCTGAGGGAGTCCTTCGTAATGGGGGTGACGTTGTTCAGGTACTCAACCCTCAACGTATCATGAGTCATTGCTATAGTTGGGGTACAGAAGTAAATACCTGCTCAAGTATGCTTGACAGTGACCATAATGGCCTACTCAATACCAATGACAGTGATGATGATGGAGATGGTGTCCCGGATACACAAGATGCTTTCCCTCTCTCTAGTGTAGAAAGTATCGATACAGATAATGATGGTATTGGAAACAATACAGATGATGATGATGATGGTGATGGTATAAGTGATGAAAATGAGCTTTCAAATGGACTTGACCCACTAGATGCATCAGATGCCACACTTGATAGTGATGCTGATAGTATCAGTAATATAGATGAAATCAATGCAGGTAGTGACCCTCAAAATAGACATGACCCTATATTATGCCATATTCAAAATGATTTCTCCGATGATGGTACTGCTGACCTCTTCTGGCGAAGTGGCAGCACAAATCACCTATGGGTGATGGACAATGATGGCACACATAGTTATCTAAACATCGGCACTAAATCTTCTACCTACACCGTAGCAGGTACTGGCGATCTGAATGCAGATGGTATTAGCGACATCCTTTGGAGAAAAGGAAATGACAACTACATCTGGTACATGCATGCAGACGGTACTCATGACTATAAAAAAATCAACTCTACTACCTACTCTGTAGTAGATGTCTCAGACTTCAATGCAGACGGTATAGCAGACATACTTTTACGGAAAGACTACAAGAACTACATTTGGTACATGAATGCTGATGGAACTCGTGAGAGTTATAAGAACATAGGAAACAAGTCTAGCACCTATAGCATTTCTGCTACAGGTGATCTGAATGCAGATGGTATAACAGACATCTTATGGAGAAAAGGAAATGACAACTACATCTGGTACATGCATGCTGATGGTTCTCATGACTATAAGCAAATCAACTCTACTACCTACTCTGTAGTAGATGTTGCAGACTTCAATGCAGACGGTATAGCAGACATTCTTTTAAGAAAAGACTACAAGAACTACATCTGGTACATGAATGCAGAT
Source organism: Sulfurovaceae bacterium (assembly GCA_963698695.1). Taxonomy (GTDB): domain Bacteria; phylum Campylobacterota; class Campylobacteria; order Campylobacterales; family Sulfurovaceae; genus Sulfurovum. Next base: position 162,321 of record CAVORT010000004.1, read on the forward strand.
GGAACTCGTGAGAGTTATAAGAACATAGGAAACAAGTCTAATGCTTACATCTTAGCTAAAACAGGTGACTACAATGGTGACGGCATCACTGACATCCTTTGGAGATCAGGAAGCACAAATCACGTATGGATCATGCATCTAGATGGTTCACATACCTATGTTAACATTGGGGCAAAGTCTTTGGCTTATTTGGTGCAGTAACTTACTGGCTATAGTGTGTAAAGGTAAAGGTTAAGCTTTAGGCTTACCTTCTACCCTATATATTTTTCCTAACTCATTTTTTATGTTAGAATATACTTCGAATCAACTACCAACTCCCGATAAAAGGAATACATATAATGAAGCTATCACATATTATTCGTGAAAGTATCCTGTTCTTAACCCTGACAAATATACTTTCTGCCAATACGGGAGTGGACTACCTTAACTTTTTACGCACTGCAGCGGGTCTTCCCTCATTTAATGAACAGGCTAGTCTTATAACATCCTCACAAAATCACAGTGACTATATGCAGCTAAATAATATTATAGGTCATTATGAAGACTCTTCATACCTTGGGTATACAGGTGCATATGCTTCTGATAGAGCTATCTATGCAGGATATTTCAGTAGCGGTGTTGGAGAAAACATTTCTTATGGTAGTGATAGTGTTGAAAACTCCATAGATGGATTATTCTCTGCAATTTATCATCGTTTTGCTTTTTTAGACATGACTTATGATGAAATTGGTATTGGTATCAATACTGAATTTTATACTTATAATATGGGGAACAGCCTTCTAAATCAATTATGCCAAAATGATGCTTTTACTGGGTCAGGTTCATACTATTATAATGTATGTGCGGACACAAACAAACGGATCGAAGCCACTGAGTATCTCACCGCAAAAAATAGTTTTAAAGAAAATATACCAGATATTGTGACTTGGCCTCCTAAAAATCAAGATAATATACCTCCGGCATTTTTTGAGGAATCTCCTGATCCCCTACCAGGACATAGCGTTACGGGATATCCAGTAAGTGTTGAATTCAATGATGCAAAACATGAACTACCTCCTACAGTTGATAGTTTTACATTAGAAGATGCAACGGAAGTTCAAGTAACAGACATCGTTCTGATGGAACAGTCAAATGACCCGAACAATCGCTTTAGTACATATGAACATGCTTTCTTCCCCGAAAAAAGACTTGAATGGGGAAGTAAATATATGAGTGAACTGATTTATACGTATAATAGTGTGCAGAGAACTCTGAGATGGTGTTTTACGACACGTTCACTTCTTTCTTATGCAAATCACTTTTATCGTATAGAAAATGACAATGATACGACTCTAAATGTACTCTCAGGAGAAACATATGCGGTCTATGTAGTCCCAAATGATACAAATGATAAACTAGGAGCCTTTAGTTATAGTTATAATTCTAATGCACCCGTATTTAGTTATATAGATCAAAATACTATCAGTATTAGTCTCTCTGGAAATATAGGTAACTATGCCAACTTCATTTTTAGCAATGGTCAAACTATTCGCCTGACCATAGCAAATACAGATGAGTCCTCTACACCATCTAAGGCAACATGTACAGACAACGCTAGCATATCTTTAAGTAGTGATGACTTCGACGCAGACACTATCTCAGATATCCTCTGGAGAGCAGAGGATGTAAACCACGTATGGATCATGCATGAAGATGGAAGCCATACCTATGTGAATATCGGAGGAAAATCTGCACTCTACACTGTAGCAGCTATCGCTGACTTCAATGCAGACGGTATAGCAGATATCCTTTGGAAAAAAGGAGATGGTAATTACTTGTGGTACATGAATGCTGATGGATCTCATACGTACAAAAACATTGGTGGGAAATCATATGCCTTACAAGGGGTCGCAGATTTCAATAAAGATGGTATAGCAGATATCCTCTGGAGAAAAGACAACCAAAACCATATTTGGTACATGCATGCAGACGGGTCTCATACCTATAAAAATATAGGTACTAAATCAACACTGTATTCCATTCATGGTGTAGGCGATTTCAATGCAGACGGTATTGCAGACATTCTTTGGAGACAAGGAAATAAAAGTTACATTTGGTATATGCATGAAGATGGAAGTCATGATTACAAACAGTTAGTCAGCAAAACCTACAGTGTTGCAGGCATCTCTGATTTCAATAAAGATGGTATTGATGATATCCTTTGGAGAAAAGACGATCAAAATCATATTTGGTATATGAATGCTGATGGTACGTATACTTACCAAAATATAGGTGGTAAGAGCACAGCCTACACCATAGAAAAAACTGCTGATTACAATGGGGATGGCATTACTGACATTCTTTGGAGAGCGGGAAGTACGAACCATGTCTGGATCATGCATTTAGATGGTTCTCATACCTATGTGAACATTGGGCCTAAGTCTTCGGCTTATTCGGTTCAGTAGCTCTATTTAGTGCTACTGTTTGTCTCTTAGTACATTCATAATTTTCTTATGTCCTTGTGCTGAGAGTACTTTGTTCTCTGCGTACTCTTTATCTGAAGTAACTATCTCAATTACTGCTCCTATTTTATGATTGAGTATGACTTGGTCTACATGCTCATCCCTATCATAGTCTCTGTTCATATTTTTATTTTTACTTATAATTTCATCTATCACTTCATCCGCTACTTCAGCTTCTAGCAAGTTGAGAAGAGATCATTTCTTTTATCTCTTCAAATGTCATAAGTGGTTCTTTCTCTTGAGATTTTTTCATACGCGCATCTATAGATTTTTGTAGTGTAGAAATCGTTTTTTCTTTTATTGTGGGTTTTATTGCGTTCAGCTCTTCTAGTTGATTTATGGCTTTTCCTATATTGTCAAATGCTATGCCGGACAACTTTTCATATGGCAAATCCCACCATTTTAAATCCAATAGTTTTTGTACTGTTTCTTCATCAAAACGGTACTTTAAAATCTTTGCAGGGACCCCTCCTACTATGGCATAGGGAGGTACATCTTTCACAACAACCGCTCCCCCAGCGACTATAGCACCATCACCAATAGTCACACCTCTTTTAATGATCACCATAGAACCAATCCAAACATCATTTCCAATATGTGTACTTCCCGGTCTTTTTATAGATACTTGTGGAAAACCAGTTATATAGGCAGGAAAATGCATTTTCATATTATACTGAAAAGGAGAAGAACTTAGCCAATCAATAGGATGATCGAAGGCTCCTATTTCACAGTTTTTTCCTACAGAACAAAAACGCCCAATTTTTGTTCCCCGAAACATTGTTGTTCCTGTGTTGATAAAACTAAAGGCACCTAAAGAGGATTTACTTCTTATTTTTGCCGATCCATAAAGCCTTACTGGCGATTCAAGCAGGACATCTTCATCAACTACTGCATTTTTAGATAAATAATTTATTTTTTCCACAACAACTCTCTTTTAATTTAGTCAAGTCCGATTTTCATATGCGCTTATTATAGTATTATAATATAATATGTAAATAAAATATTGAAGAAGTACTATTTTATTTGAATCCATACTAAACTGCACGGAGATGTTTTATGCAAAAATTCTCTAAAACTAACTATCTCTCAGAAGTTCATTTACACTTTGCATAGGTGGTTTATGTTCTTCAATCATAGCATAAACCTCTCTTGCAATTGGCAAATAAATATTATTATCCTGTGCTATTTTATAAAGTGCTTTTGCGGTAGGAACACCTTCTGCGACTTCTCCCAACTCGTTAAGTATTTCATCTATATCTTTACCCTCTGCCAATCCTAACCCCACTCTATAATTTCTAGATAGTGTTGAACTTGCTGTTAAAAAAAGATCCCTCCCCCCACGTGTTTTAGATCAAGAGAAATTGTATTAGTAATCAACATTAGTATTTTTATCTTGAATCTCAATTCATTATAGCTAGACCATATTCTCAGTATTCAAGCACTTTTTCTTAATAGACATAGTATAATAATTTCATAATATATAAGATAGGATTTAATACGATGGAAAAAAGAAAAAAATTATCATTACATACGGTACATATGACATGCTACACATAGGGCACCTAAACCTATTGCGACGTTCAAAGGCTCTTGGTGATTATCTTATAGTCGGTGTTACTTCTGAAGATTATGATCGTTCAAGAGGAAAACTTAATGTTTCCCAAGGTACAAAAACACGTGTCAGAGCCATAGAACAGTTAGAGTTTGTAGATAAAGTGATTGTAGAAAAACACAAAGGGCAAAAAGCTCTAGACATTAAAAAATATAAAGTTGACACCTTCGCCATTGGTGATGACTGGGTAGGCAAATTTGACTATCCTATAGGAGCAAAGTTATGTTGAATACCACCATCCACAGAAGGTATCTCAAGCACATGTTACGAAGTGAAGAATAGATACCATTAAATTAGGATTCTCGTGCTACTGTCGCATTGCAAAAAGATTTTAGAAGTAGCTGCTATGTTGATGAGATGAAGTACATTGTTTGTTTTGAAATATGCGATAAAGGGCTTTCCCGCAGTTTCTCAGCACCTAGGAACAGAGATATACATTTTGGGTCTGATTCAATAGAAATTTTCTTTAAGACATTTTAAGCAGCCATTTTGCATTACCTATGCATATCATTTAACAGACAAAAAAACACTGGAGACATGTATTATGGGAAAGCATAAAAAAAACCTAAAAAAGCCTTACATTCGTAAAATGATAAGCTTACAACTAGTAAAAACGACTCAAAGAAAAAAGTTGGATATTACCTAAGGAACATTTGATATGTTTCACATAGGTCACCTTAAACTATTAAAACGTATAAGCAAAAAGGGAGATGAACTTATTGTTGCAATCTCAGACGATGCTTTTAATGAAGGGAAAGGGAAAAAAGTAATGATTCCCTTCAAGCAACTTGCTAAAAAGTTCTCGGGAAAAGTAGGAAAATCACTTCTAGACCAAATAGAAAAGAGTTGACCTTTCTAATCGTATTGTATGTACACACGATAATGGTGGAATTCAAATCCACTGTAGGTATAGCGCAAAAGTATAAGGTTGATCCGTTATGTCTGGAACAGAAGGGTAATTGATCCCTGGTGGAGGCTTACAAAAGATTTGATTATTCGCTAGAAGAACACTGTAAAATCGAGTTACCTTCCGACGTAGAGGGCGATGGTAAAAGGTATGAAATATCTGACATTTACCCACGACTAAAAAGAATCACGTAGCAACTTCAGTCGTATACCCAAGGAAGATGGAAATAATGAATGCGTTTGATATTATAGAAGCATTAAAGAAAGATTCTAAGTAAATGAAAATTTTTCTTAGTTTGTTGATTTTTATAAATTTTCTATTTCATTTGATATTGAACACTTTTTCTTACCTCATGATGGGGATCTTGCAGAAAGGTCTATCTAATAGTATTAAGAAATGCAAAAAAGCGTATTGATGTTGCCATGTTTATGGTAACCAACAAAAAGCTAACCAATGCACTCAAAGAAAGAGCCAAAAAAGATAACATATCCATACGACTCATAGCAGATGAAAGCTACGATACTGCCAATCAAAAGATTTCTAAAGTAAAAAATCTTCTTTCTCAAAAAAACATCTCTCTATTTCATAGTAGAGGGTTAGCTAAGAAAAAAAATAAGTTTGGCATTATGCATGCAAAATTAGTCATCATAGATGATGACATTGTTTATCTAGGCTCAACCAATTGGACAAAGTCTGCTTTTCATAGCAACTATGAAATCTTAGTTAAAATTACCGATCAAACGACAACCAAACTATATCAATATTATTTTGATGAAATACTTGGTAATGCCAAACCCCCAAATAATATATAAAAGGCTATCTTTTGACATATCAAATTATTGGTCATCGTGGAAACAAAGCTAAGTATATAGAAAATACACTTGCGGGATTTGAGTCAGCTCTGCAGACTAATGGCGTAGATGGGTTTGAACTTGACATCGTTGTAAGCAAAGATAAAAAATTAGTTATCTCTCATGACAGATTTATCAATGACCCACTCAAGAACAAACATTACATCCATAATCTTACCTATGAGTGAATTATTAGACATAGGGACAAGACTTTAGGTGAAGTAAACAAATGAAAGGAGATACCCTACACTAGAGGATGTTTTAGCTCTTTATGCAAATCAACCCCAACAAAAACTATACTTGTAGAGATAAAGTCTATGCCCTCTTCTAATGCGCCCCCACTTAAGTATTATGAGCTTATAACCAAAGTGCACACTCTCTGAAAAGCTATCAATTTGAGGATCTTGTGTATGTTATTTCTTTTGATTATAGGATTATAAGAGCTTCTTATAAGCAAAATCTCGACATTAAAACAGGTCTCATTCTTCATCGTAATCTTGTTCCTCTTTCATATATCACGCATATGAAGGACTCTCTTTACTTGTTATGGAAAAAGATTGGATTACAAAAGAACAGGTTGCAGAGATGACAAAGAGGCATATTGATATCTTTGCATGGACACCCAATACAAAGGAAGAATGGGTAAGGTTGATTAAACTCTAGGTGTCGAGTGGTATGATTACCGATAATCCAGAAGCATTAAGCTTATTTAAAAGTCAGGAAGACAAATGATTTTAAAAGCTTTGGCTTCACGAAAAACCAAATCTATCATATTTTCTTTTTGGGATTGTATATTTCCTAAAAATCAGTCTAAACTTGTTCTTGTTGTAAAAAACAGAACCGAGTTCTCTGGAAACTTACGTGTCGCTGCAGATCTACTTCTTTCAGAAAACAAGCACCAAATCTATGCCTATAAAGATGGAAAATTTGTCCCAGAAATTAAAGCTATCCTACAAAGTAAAGGCATAATCGTTTTAGAGGGGTGGAGCCTTAAATCCCTCTATCATCTTCTCACTAGTGGCATATTTATCTTTTCACATGCCCCTCGTGATGCACACATCACAAAAAAATGTCAAAAAAGAATGATCATAAATCTTTGGCATGGCGTAGCATTTAAATCCATAGAAAACCTCATGCCCGACATACCACATACCAAACAAAAGCAAATTGCAAACAATGCAAAACTTTATGACCTTGTCATAGCAAGTAGCAAAGCAGATCAACAAACAAACATGAAAGCTTTTATGCTCGATGAGTCAAAAGTAAAAATTACTGGGCTTCCACGATATGAACTCCTAAAAGACACTTACCCGCTTGATAGCTTTCTACAAACACAAAAAAAACAGTTACTCACATATAAGAAAAATAAAACATTAATACTTTATGCACCAACCTTCAGAGAAAAAAACATCTCTGCACTGAATCAAATGACAAATCACGATTGGGATACTATTGGATCATTACTTGCAAGACATAATGCGATAATGGCGATTCGACCTCATCCTTATGATACGGCATTACCTGTTTGCTTAGAAGGAAATGAGAACTTTTGTTGGCTTGATCATGAAGAGTTTACGGAGACCAACCTCATATTGCAATTTACAGATATACTGATTGTAGACTTTTCAAGTATTTGGATAGACTATCTGCTCTTAAATCGTCCTATTATTGGTTTTGCTAAAGATTTTGAACACTACCTCCACTCTGAGCGAGGGTTTGCCTACAATTTTGAACAAAAATTCCCTGATTCTTTTCACAATACAACAATATCTTTAGTTCAACATCTAGAAGGTTTGCTAGCATTAAAAAATCTTACACAAGAGTATCAAGCTATCACTTCCTTTTTTCATGCTTATGCTTTAGAAACAAACTTTACAGAAGTACTCAAAGATGTATTGAGACTGCCAAATTAAGACATTTTAAGTTATAATACACCCCATAAAAACTAAAGGCCCTTCGAGTGAGTAAGTTAACTAAATTAATGAAAAATCCTGTTTTATTTTTCAAAGATAGAAAAAAAAATATGCTAAAAAGAGAAGCAGCTATACAAGAGCTTATGAACAAAAAGCCTGTTGCCAAAAAACCTGTTGCCAAAAAACCTGTTGCCAAAAAACCTGTAGTTCAAAAGCCACAAAATAAGGAACCCCAAATGATTCAATCTGTCAAGCATATATTTTCAACCATTATTAATGAAATTCCAGTTGCAAATGCTAGTTTAGCTCACCATGAGGTAGCACTTTACTTTGCAGGAGATATAGGGAATATATACCAAGTAGAACAATGGCTAGGAACATTCAGTGAACTCGATAAAAAGAAAAAACTTGTCATGATAGTAAGAATAAAAGCGGTCTATGAGTGGTTACGAAAGAACACTGACTTTGTAGTAGTCTATTGTCGAACGATAGCAGACTTAACGAAAGTCTATGAAGAAAATAACTTTAAATGTGTCCTTTATGTAAACCAAGGTTATAAAAACTTTCAATCCCTCATGACCGGAAATGCACTTCACGTACACATAAATCATGGAGAAAGTGACAAAACATCTACCATTACAAATCAATCTAAAGCTTATGATTATGTATTTATAGTTGGGGATGCAGGATACGATAAGTACAACCTCAACCTCATTAAAAAGAACATGGCTAACTTCATACAAGTAGGCAGACCGCAACTTGACCACGTAAAAGAGATAGCTCCTTTTGATGCGAGTAAACTTATAAGTACTGTTATGCCTGAAATTGTAGAGAAACAAACATCAAACATTTCTCCACTTGACAACATCGAAGATACTACTGAGAAGACTGACGAAGTCAAAACTGAAATAATAGATGAACCTATAACTCCTATCACTTTGGAGAAAAAAGTAATCTTATATGCTCCAACATGGGAGGGTACCCATGATTCTATGAACTTTACTTCACTCAATGACTATGGCATGTCTTTGGTGCAGCAACTTGTCAACCACCCTCATTATTATCTAGTCTATAAGCCACACCCCAACACTGGTTCTAGAGATACTTCAACTAAAAGTATAAACAATGCCATTATAAAACTTCTCAATACGCATGCAGAAGGAGAAGCAATTATAGGGGGGGATATCAATTCCCTTTACAAGCATGTTGACCTAGCTATATTTGACAACTCTGCTGTTGCCATAGACTACTTACAAGTAGACAAACCTATGATTATGACAGATATGTTTCACCGCATAAAAGATCGTCAAAGTAAACCCACCATTACAAAAGCTGCAAGAATGCTTTCTATTACTGATGCATACAGTATCCCTATGATTGTTTCAGAAGAACTAGAGAAAGATACTTTAAAAGAAATGCGAAACAAAATAAAACACTATTTCCTAGGAGACTTTGATTATAGTAAAAAAGAAAGTACAGAGAAATTTGTATCTACCGTACTTGATATCATAGACGAAAGAGACAATCTGGTCAAGGCATTAGAAAAACTGAATGAAGAGGCAAATGAAATTAGTTAGTCACTCTCGAAAACTAATAAGAAACACCAAGAACTTCTTAACTCTTGAATATTATACTCCCTGGAAAAGGCCAAGTATGTATTCTTATCAATTTTATGGTTGGGGACGAAAAAGATCTGGATTAGAAGCCATAAGACTTGCTAAAAAACATAATGCGGCATATACATTACTAGAAGATGGATTCATACGCTCCCTTGGTTTAGGAGTGCATAATTCTCCCTCTTTTTCTTTAGTAGAAGATGCTGTCGGTATCTACTACGATGCCACTACTCCCTCTACGCTAGAAAACATCCTAAATACTTATGACTTTCAATCAGATACAAAACTGATGAAGGAAGTATCTACTGCTATTGAGCTCATAAAAAAATATCACATTTCCAAATACAATAATGCACCTGATGTAAGTAAAAACTTTTTTAATGAGGATACAAAATCAAAAATACTTATTATTGCACAAACGGAGGGTGATGCTTCGCTAATATATGGCTTAGGTGAAAAATTTAATACTTTACAAATGATACAAGATGCTTTAAGTCAAAACCCCTCCTCATCGATCTATATTAAAATACACCCTGATGCACTCTCTGGCAAAAAATCTTCAGATATACAACCAAATGATATCCCAAGTACGTGTACTGTCCTTGACCAAGATGTTAACCCTATCTCATTACTCAAACATTTTGATAAGGTTTACACTCAAACTTCAGGTATAGGGATGGAGGCACTACTCCTTGGTCTTGATGTTGTATGTTATGGTATACCCTACTATGCGGGATGGGGACTGACTGAAGATAAGCAAATATCTGAGAGACGTTGCAAAACACTAACAAAAGAAGAAGTCTTTGCTGGGGCATATATACTATATACACGCTACTATAATCCGTATAGTAAAAAAGATTCAAATATCACCGAAACAATTTTTACCATAATAAAATATCGTGACATATATAAACGAAGTGAAGGAAATTTATATTTCTTTGGGTTTACTTGGTGGAAAAAACTGTTTATCAAATCATTTTTCCCTTCATTAAAAAAAAATAAAATTATTTTTTGTTCTAATCTTGCTAAAGCAAAGAAAAAAGGATTAAATATAGATACTAAAATCTACATCTGGGGTAAAAAAACGTTTCCTGAAGTAGAGAACTATGCTAAGGAACAAAATATACCTCTGCTAAGGGTTGAGGATGGGTTTGTGCGTTCTGTCTCTTTAGGATCGGATCTTACAAAAGCCTACTCTTTAGTGGCGGACAGTCGAGGTATTTACTTTGACCCTACCACAGAGAGTGATCTGGAACATTTACTCAATACCTATGATTTTGACGGTATACTTCTTGAGCGTTCAAAAAAACTACAACAGTACCTTATAGACAATAAAATTTCAAAATACAATATACATCAGGATAAACAATTCAAACTTGAAGGTTTAAAAAAAGATCAAAAAGTAGTGATGGTACCGGGGCAGGTAGAAGATGATGCTTCTATCATCTATGGGGCTAATGGAATGACAAACTTGGAACTCTTACTACAAACTAGAAAAAATGCTCCTCATGCGTACATTATTTACAAACCTCATCCTGATGTTTTGGCAGGAAATAGAAAAGGAAACATACCTACAGAACAAGTGATGCAGTATGCTGATAGCATTATCACAGATGCCAGTCTTGATTCTGTACTTACTCTAGCACATGAAGTACACACCATGACCTCTCTTGTAGGACTTGAAGCACTCATACGAGGGAAAAGAGTCTATACTTATGGGCTACCCTTTTATGCAGGCTGGGGACTCACTACAGATGCAAAAAAATGTGAACGACGTACTGCCCATAGAACACTGGATGAAGTGGTTGCAGCTGCATTCATACTCTACCCACGATACATACATCCAAAAACCAATCAACTGTGTGAAATAGAAGTCCTCTTAAAAGAGATAGATAAAGAGAAAAATCGATATAATACACATAAACTATATAAATATTATATAGACAGCAGAAACATGCTGTCACGTAAAATACAACTTCTTATAAAGGTGATACTAGGTGAATGATATTGGGTCTCTTGTTGGTAAAAACATTCTTTTTTTACAAGGTCCTATTGGCTTCTTCTTTAAAAAAGTAGCCAAGCAGTTTAGAGCTAAAGGCGCCAATGTCTACCGTATAGGGTTAAATGCTGGTGACTCTTTTTTCTCCTCTTCTCACAACTATACACCCTATAAAGGGAAACCAGAAGAGTGGCATGCCTTTATCACTGATTTTTTAACCAAGCATCATATAGATAAAATATTTATCTTTGGAGACTGTAGGTTTTACCAAAGTCTTTCAACATCTGCAGCAGATGCATTAGGGATTGAGATATTTGTATTTGAAGAAGGATATTTGCGACCACACTACATCACCCTTGAAAAGCATGGGGTCAATGACTATAGTCGTATCCCACGTGACCCTGAATTTTACAAAAGTCTAGAAGAAATCACAATCCCCACACCCAAATACGCTACACCCAATGCTATTTGTAATTGGAGTATCGTCATAGCCTATTATTTTATTGCCAGAGTATTTAAATTTAGATACCCCCATTACAGACATCACAGGAATTTTTCTGCAGTACAGGAGTTTTTTTTCGGCACAAGAAGTCTGATACGTAAGGTGTTTTATACCAGACGTGATAAAAAATATCTTCCCAGCATTGAAAATGAATTATCGGGAAAATATTTCTTTGTACCTCTTCAGACACATAATGACTTTCAGATACTACAACACTCAGGATATGGTTCTATCGAAAAATTTATCATCGAGGTACTTGAGTCTTTTGCAAAGAACACCAAAGATGAGCTAATTATCTTTAAACACCATCCTATAGACAGAGGAAGAAAAAATTATAAAGACTTTATCTTAAATCAGTCTAAGGAACTGGCCATAACAAGTAGAGTATTGGTCGTACATGACCTTTATTTACCGGCACTTCTAACACATGCTAAAGGAACAGTGACTATTAACTCAACGGTAGGACTCTCCTCTATATTTTATGGCACCCCTACCATCACTCTGGGAAGGGCTGTCTACGACATGGTGGGACTAACCAATAAAAATATCTCATTAAATGATTTTTGGACACAACATGTTGCTCCGGATGCAGAACTTGCACGTAAGTTTAAACAATACCTCATACAAACTACGCAACTCAATGGACACTTTTTTGGGCGTATGCCTGATGAACTAAAATAATTTTCCTATGTCTTTACATATCTTTTTCGCTTTGCCTCTTTCATCAAAGTAAAATCAACGACAATAAATCCATCTATGCAGTTGTTAAAGTCTTTATCGTATCCAAAGTCCAAAAACGATACACCACCTTCTTCACACAGTTCACCATACTGCTTAAACAGTGTCGGCACTGCGTAACCCATAAAACCTAACTCTTCTTTGAGTGTTCGCATATCCGCTCTATAGTCTTTGCCTAAGAACACTCTTTTACAATGCTCCTCTACCCAAGGAGACATACGGTAAGGTGCTTTATGCGTAACAAAGCGTTCACTTTGTCCAAAGTATGTTTGATAAAAGTAGATCATCATTCCTTGTGCTTGTTGATTAAAGCTATCACTTAAACTCACCGCACCAAACAGATACCGAATATCCGGTCTACTGTTCACATATGCACCTATACCTTGCCATAGGTAGTCTAATGCACGTGAGTTCCAATACTTTGGCTGCACAAAACTTCTTCCAAGTTCTATACCTTTTTCAAGATAAGCGTCAAACTTTTCATCAAACTTAAACAGTGTACTGGTATATAGTCCTTCCATGTCAAAATCTCTTATGATCTGACTGCAGTCTCCTAAACGGTACGCTCCTGCTATCTCAAGTGTCTCATCATCCCATATGATGAGATGTTTGTAGTAAAAGTCATAGCCATCAATGTCACGCTTCTTTCCTGAACCTTCACCCACATGTCTAAAAGAAATCTCACGTAGTCTGCCTATCTCTTTGATCACACAATTTTCCACTTCAGACTCATAGAGGATGATGCTTTTGCCGTCGGTTGTTTGACCTAAAAGTGTTCCATTTTTAAGTACTGATTTAAGTTCACTTCTCATTTCAGGTACAGAGATCTCATTTTGTGTTGCAAAAATAGGCTTGTGGTTTTTTGCCACTTTATACAGGTGTTTTCTGAGTAGTTTCACTGTCTCATGACGTGAAAGGTTTGGTAAATTATACGCTTCGAACGGTATGGATTTTCCTATCTTAAACTCAATCGTCTTTCCTTTGGCTTTAAACATCTCATGCGGGAGTGTTGCTGTAGCCAAACCTCTGTTTATCATAGAAAGAAAGTAAAAGTTTTTAGAGTTACTTGCCTTGATATACACAGGAAGTATAGGGGCTCGCATTTTAGAAGCAATTTTTAAAAACCCGCTCTTCCATGGTGTATCTTTGATGCCGTTTGGCTTAGCACGACTCACTTCACCTGAAGGAAATATAATCACCGCTTGCTCTTCTCCCAATGCTTTATAGATACTTTTGACTGTCTCTTTGTCCATCTTGCCATTGATATTATCCACAGGGATGATAATGTCCCTAAGATTCTCAAATTGAGATAAAAAAGAGTTTGCCACTATCTTGATGTCTTTACGTATATCTTTAAGGAGATGCAAAAGTGCCATCGCATCTAATGCACCCAGTGGATGATTTGCGATGATGACCGTTCGCCCATATGCTGGTATACGTGTTAACTCGTTGGTTTTTAGCGACACAGAGATATCAAAATAGTCTACTATTGCCTCTATGTACGAGAACGTATCTTTATGTGCATTTTCTGCCATAAAAGTATTAATTTGTCTTTCATGAAAAATCTTTTTCATGGTTGAGAACAATAACTTTTTAGCTATTGCTGGATAATTTTCTATCGTAGGGTAATGATGTAGCATATAATTCTCAACACTGAGTTGCATTAGGCTATCCTGTAGGCATCATTGATGGCATCTATAAGATGATGATGTACATCTTTCACTTTAGTGTATCTATTGAAAAGTGCTTCGACGACATCCCACTCTTCATACATGATGCTCATCGCATTCTCTCGGTCTATGTTAAATGTTGTTGCAAGTTTTTGTGCAAGTTTTGCTATCTTTGTATCTGAGATACCTATATCATCTTTCATACGTTACTCCATTAAATTAATAAAAAAGTATAAGAAAGAATGATAACATTTTTATAACATCTCGATAAATTGTTTTGTGAAGGAAAGCATCTTTTTTCTCTTTAAGAAAATTTATATCCCACACCCCACACCGGTGAAAAATAGTGATGTTCATTTTTAGGATCGATTTTATTTTTGAGTCTATTGATCGCCACATTGACAGCATTGTTATTGACCCCTTCACCTTCTACTCCCCAAACCTCATCTCGTAAAAAGTCTCGTGTAAGTGGTTTGTCTTTGTGTTTTATAAAAGTGTAAAGTAACTTAAACTCCAAGTTCGTCAAAGCGACTTCTTCTTTGTCTATATACAAGTGTTTTTGACTGAGATCCATTGTTAAGTGTTTATGTTTGATCCTTGCCTGCTTCTGTAAGGCACCTGAGCGTTTCAGTAAAGCATTGACTCTGAGTGTCAACTCTTTAGTGGAAAAAGGTTTACACATGTAGTCATCACATCCCGCTTCAAATCCCTCTTCAAGTTCTGACTCTTTGGCTTTGGCAGTAAGGAAGATAACTGGGATCTCATATCCTATCTTACGTAAGTAAGCTACAAATGCTGCCCCCTCCATACCAGGTAAATTTCTGTCAACCAACAGTAAAGAGGGGGTCTCTTCTTCTAGAAAGCGTTCTACATTCTCTGTTGACAAAAACCCTGTCACACTATACCCTTCTTTACTCAGATGGTATTCTATAAGTTCCAAGATGTCTACTTCATCTTCAATGACAACAATCTCTATATTTTCATTTTCCATATATGTATTATAACATACAGTTAACACTTTATATTTAGAGTTTTCCACCCATTCTGGCAAAAATAACACGTTGTGCCATACTGTCCAAACGGTCTATGATTTTAAGGTTTTTACGTATATATTTCAAAAGATTAAAATACTCTTCCGCAAGTCCGTCAGCGTGGCCTATATGTTGGATCACTTCTTTTTCAAGTAAGGCATAGATATCATCTGTTTTACTTAATTCTACATCTATCTTAACGGCTAGTGATTTGATCTTGTCATTGTCATCAAATGTTTGAAACATTTCCATAGCATAATCAAAAGCATTAAGTGTACAGCGGTTAATACTCAATGAGTCCTGAATCAGTTGCGTAATATTTTCATTTTTTTCCATGAGCATACTTTGCATGTTTTTAAGATAGTTATTTATATTTGCACGAATACGGTTAAGTGCGGAAGTAATTTTCAAATAAGAGACCATCTCTCGTAAATCTCTTGCTTCTGGTGTATATTTTGCAAAAATCACTACGATATCATTATCTATCTTCTCTGTTTCTCCGCTAAAATCTTTAAGTCTACTCCTTGCTTCTTCTAATTTAACAGCATCTATATCCTTAAGTGCTTCAAATCCCTCTTTGTTTGCAGTTGCCAACCCTTCTAGTACTTTTAGTACATCCGCTCTTACAGCATGTCTTGCATCTTGATATCCTGGAAACATATTTTATCCTTTATCCGAATCTACCGGTTATATAATCTTCTGTCAACTTTTGCGTTGGGTTAAGAAATATTTTTTCTGTTTTGTCATACTCAGCTAAGTCACCTAAGTACATAAATGCCGTATTATCACTTAATCGGCTTGCTTGCTGCATGTTATGTGTTACGATGACCACTGAGATCTCTTTTTTAAGTTCTGCGATGAGTTCTTCTATGGCTCCCGTTGAGATAGGATCTAGTGCAGAGGTCGGCTCATCAAAAAGAAGTATTCTAGGCTTGAGTGCCACCGCTCTTGCGATGCACAGTCTTTGCTGTTGTCCACCACTTAGTCCTAAAGCACTCTTTTGTAGTCTCTCTTTTGTCTCATCCCAAATAGCCGCACCTTTGAGTGCTGTCTCAACACGCTGGGCTAATTCACTCTTGTTTTTAATGCCTGAAAGCTTCAGCCCATACGCTACATTATCGAAAATACTCATAGGAAAAGGTGTAGGCTTTTGAAATATCATCCCCACTTCTTGACGCAGTTTGATAAAGTCATTTTCTTTTTTGAGGTTTAAAATGTTTTGTAAGGAACCATCTTCTTTATGTAAAAGTATCTCGCCTTCATACTTGTTCCCCGGATACAGATCGTGTATCCGGTTCATGGCACGTAGCAGTGTAGATTTACCACATCCGCTTGGCCCAATCATTGCAGTAATTTTGTTTTTTTCTACAGGGAGAGTAATCTTCCTCAGAGATGGTTTATCTACCCCTGCATAGGTAAAAGTAAAATCTTTTATCTCCATTACCAAATTCTCTTGTGTCATAGTTATTCCTTACTTTTTATTTCTTATCACAAATCGACCTATGAGATTAATAGTCAAAACTATCATCGTCAATATAAACGCAGCAGCCCAGGCTAATTCTCTACTCTGTTCATCTGGGTAAGTTGCTAAGTTGTAGATACTTACTGTAAGCGAAGGGAACTGCTCTGTCAAGTCCATCGTAAAAAACTGGTTATTTGCTGAAGTAAACAGCAAAGGTGCCGTCTCTCCTATGATACGTGCAAACGAAAGCAGTACTCCCGTTGTGATGCCCACTTTTGCCGCCTTAACCACTATCTGCATAATGATCTTGTGCTTAGAACCACCTAATGCCATACCTGCTTCTCTCAGTTCTTGTGGAACAAGTGCCAACATATTGTCCGTAGTGGAGATGATGATAGGTATCATCATAATGGCCAAGGCAACAATACCCGCATAACCATTGTACCCACCAAAAGGATCCACTAAAAGTGCAAAAACAAACACCCCAATGACAATCGAAGGAGCAGACATCATCACATCACTTAAGTTTCTGATGAGGGATGCAAGTTTAGAGCCATGCCCATACTCACGAAGGTAGATACCTGCCATCATCCCAACAGGCACCGCAATGGCAGATGCCAAAAGAGCCATAGTAAACTGTCCTACAAGCAAGTTACGAATACCCCCTTCTACAAGGTCATTGGTAAAAGTACTCCAGTGGATACTGCTTATCCCTTTATATGACAATGTGATGAGTATCCAAAATAAGAAACTGATACCAATGATTGCAGAGAGTGTGGAGAGTATGAGTATAATTTTATTAAGTAATAATCTATTCATCTACTGAGCCTTTTCATTTACTGAATCTTTCTTCCAAGAAAATAAAACTTAGCCACAGAGATAATGGCAAAACTTACGACAAATAAAATGAGCGCCAGATAATACATACTACTCATCTCAAGGTCTTGCGCTTCTGCAAAATTATTTGCAAGTAAAACAGGTATAGACGTTGTAGGGTCTGTGATTCTACTTGGAATGCTCATTACAGAACCTATGAGAAATGCTACTGCCATCGTCTCTCCCAGTGCTCTTCCCAATGCCAAGATAATGGAACCTATGATCCCTCCCTTGGCATAAGGCATAATAACATCTTTAATGACTTCAAATTTTGTAGCACCCATCGCATAAGCAGACTCCTTAAGGACAGGCGGTGTGGTATTCATCGCATCTCTAGTGATAGCTGCCATAAAAGGGATGATCATAATCGCAAGCACGATACCTGCAGTCAGTAAGCCTACACCATTACCACCAACCGTTGCTTGTACGATAGGAGCAAAATAAAACAACCCCCACATACCATAGATGATACTAGGAATGGCTGCGAGTAACTCTATGGAAATAGACACAGGTTTTGAGATATTTTCAGAAGCAATTTCCGTTAAAAATATGGCTATCCCCATCGCTAAAGGTGTGGCGATAACCATCGCAATGAATGTCGACAAAAGCGTCCCAATAATAGGTATGTACCCACCAAAGACACCCCCCTCATCATCCTCATCTGCTTCCCAAGTCTCAGACAAAAGAAAGTCAAATCCAAACTCTTTAAGGGCTTCTTGTGCATAGGTAAAAAGAATAGCAAAAATGCCTATAAGAAGAAAAAAGGAAAGTGTTGCTGAGAAAAAAGAAAAATTTCTAAAGAGTTTTGCACCCATTTTTTACCTTCATGATAATGTGGAAGGATTGTATTTAAAAATGATAACATTTTGGTTACTAAACACATATCTGGTTAAACGTATTCAAGGAGTGACTAGATATGTGAAGATAAAAATGCGGGCCAAATACCCGCAAAGAAGAGAAGAGAAATATAATTCTATTTAATGTTCTTAGCTACCCAGTATGCTCTGATGGCATCTTTTGTCTCTGTTGGAAGCGGGATATACCCAAGTTCTGAAGCTGCTTTGTCCCCATGCGTGAAAGCCCAGTCTATAAATGCTGTGACTTGCTTGTTGGTTGCTTCTTTTTCTACAGGAAGCAAGATAAATGTCGCCGCTACAATAGGGTATGATGTAGCACCTGCTGGATCACCAATGACTGCATAAAAGTTGTTTTCAGCTGTCCAAGTAGCATACTTTGCTGCATCTTGGAACGATGGTACTGTAGGGTTTATAAACTTACCCTCTTTGTTTTCTATTTGTGCTGCTGGAAGATCTAACTTGATTTTATATGAGTATTCAATGTACCCAATAGAGTTTTTGATCTGCTGGATATTTGCGGATACTCCTGAATTTGACTTACCTGCAATCACTTTAGATGCTTTCCATGTTGGCTTTTTACTCACTTTAAAATCTGGATTGATTTTATTTAAAAAGTAGGTAAAGTTAAATGTCGTACCAGACTTGTCTGCCCTTACACAAGTAGTGATGGGTTCATGTGGTAGTTTAAGTCCTGCATTGTCAGAAGCAATAATCGCATCATCCCAAAAACTCGCTTTTCCTGTAAAGATGGCATCGACAGCTGCACGAGAAAGTTTAAGCTCCCCATCTTTTACCCCATCAATGTTGTAAGCAAGGACAATAGAACCAACAACTGAAGGGAACATAAAAAGTTTTCCTTTTTCAAGGTTTTTAGTATCAAGTGGTTTATCTGAACCTGCAAAGTCTACCATACGTTTAGTGATAGATTTTACACCATCACCAGAACCTGTTGGTGTGTAGTTTACTTGGTGTTTTGTCGCTGCAAAGTATTCTGAAGTCCATGCTTTATATACTGGGCCAGGAAACGATGCCCCTCTACCTTTTAATTCATCTGCATTTACTGCAGTAATCGCTACTGAAGATGCTACAGCTAGTGTAAGAAGTTTTTTCAATGTCATTTTTGTTTTTCCTTAGAAAATATGTTATCCATATTGGATTGTGCGAAGTATAAACTAACTTGGAAACATTTTGGTTACAAACACGATTACTGGTTTGTATCGAAATCTATTTCAATTTATGACAAGTAAACGAGTAACATTTTTTCTATTCTGTTATCATAATGTTATGGAAATGGGGTATGATTTTTTACATCGATGTAAGGAGTAACACTTATGCCATTTGAACTATAAAACATAGTGTATATGTAAGTTAAGAGAGATAGAAGAAATCTATCTCACCAAATTATGAAACTTTTTTGATTGCTTTTTTTGCCACTTTTTTTGCCACTTTTTTAGTAGAAGGCTTCTTCTTTAAAACCACTTTAGTTACTTTTTTCGCAACTGCTTTTTTATCTTTTTTCGCAACCACTTTTTTTTCTACTGCTTTTTTAGTTGCTTTTTTTGCAACTGCTTCTACCGACTTTTTCTTTAACACTTTTGCCATATGAGGCTCCTTTTAATAAAAACTGTACCATATTACTTACTAATGGTAATATAATATAGACATTATATATGATTTAGGGTATCCATATGTCAAGTGAAATATAACTTTTGTCTATATTATGTTACTATTATATATAAAAAATGAAAGAGACGCTATGACCTTTATAGAATTCAAAAAAACATTATTAGATGCAGAGATCAGTCTGCCTAAATTTTCTAAGCTCATTAAAGTAAGTGAAAAAAATATCCAGTCTTATAAGAAAAAAGGGGAAGTACCCAACGCCATTGCAGTCGTTGCAACCTGCTTTGCATCTATGCATCATGCAGATGTTGATTATCGCAGTCTCATTGAAGCGCTTGAGCTCAAAGCCAAAACGAAAAAAGGATCAGGCTTTGCAAAAGTAAATGATAAACTCACTTTAGAAAATGAAACTGAGAGACCTTAAATTCTCCGCTCATAGAAAGTCGCAGAAGACTAACGGAATCATCTGGACATAAAATGGTAAACTTCTTGGGTAGGGTATATGATTCTTTATTGAATTTTATGATTAAACTTTGAAATAGGGTAGTTCCAGTATGACTCCGTTAGTCTTCTGCAGGAAATGATAGTTATTATTTAGTAACAAAAAAGCTACAACCTGAAACAAAATGGTTACTTTGTCTTCAAACTTGTTGAGGATAAGCAAAAATAGGTAGATACTCCGCATCATAGTTATCACCATGTTCATCGATCAGCGTGGTAACCATACCCACCCCCTTAGTAATCGTTTGTGAATGGTCATACGGTCTGTCCGTTATCACTTCCCCAAATTCATAAGGTGTCACATCATCAATGTGGGTAAAACCATCTACTTCATCACGAAAATATTTAAATGTAAAGGGCACCTCTTCAAAATAGTCTTTTCCTTTCGTAAAACGCTGTGTAGCGACTACTTTTCTATAGCCAGTGGCTCTTTGTAAAGATTCATCACGCGTGGGGTAAAGCAGTGGCGCCTGTATAAAACCTCTTTCATCAAGATAATCTTTATTTTGTGTAAATTTCCGTACCAACTTCAGACGTGATTGTTGTAGTTCTTTTATCTTTAAAACCGAAGTCATTTCAAGTGCAGGAAAATCCTCACTGTAGCCATTGTCCTTTGTAATGACGCCTTCAAGATATGTTTCCATGGAGTTTGGTATCTCTCCAAAAAGTGATGCTCCCACCACATGGTCTAAGAAATAACGAAATTCACCCGTATTTGTATCACGGTTGATAGGATCACCCAGATGAGCCGTACCCGAAGTTTGATCATGTACCGCAGACTGATGATGTTCGTAGCCCAAATAGTCCATCTCTTTCCATCCAAGATCACCTGCAAATTTACGAGAAAAAGACCACACGGTATCGATGGTATTCCCCGTACCTGAAGTAAACTGCGCGGGTTCAAAACCATAAGTTGAACTATGGCACCCAACACATTGAAGTAACTCTTCAGGCGTCTGTCCACGTAAGGAGCCCTCTTTATTTTCAATGAAAGCAGACATGTACCATCCCGCACCATTGTCTATCCAGGACTCTTTTTTATTGTAGTACAGTGGTGCATCTTCTTCTTTGGCCACCACTTCACCAGGATAATACATCTTATACTTGTACATATATCGTACTTCTTTGACCCTGTTGGCTCTTAGCCCTGGAAATTTATGAGACTCACTGCTTCCGTCAGCTTCTACATCCACATAATGTAATGGATGTGCAAACTCTGTTTTAAGAGGGAAAAGTCCTCTATCTGTATCCACATCTTTTGCCAACCCGACATAATACTCTTCACCGATATCTAACCTATCTTGTATAGCCTTTTCCAAAAGTGCTAAATTGACTTTGTAAACCTCGACATCATATACCCCTTCTTCATTTTTCATAAACTTTTCATCTAACCTGATATACACCCCACTCACACTCCCTGTATGCGGAGTAAAGATACCATAAGGCATAAAGTTTATACTTCTCCAACCTGTATTGAATCCTTTTTCATCTCTAAAGAGTGCTTCCTCTTCACTTTCGGTTCTTACAAAACCATCACCATCCGCTGGCAAAGCGGTAGGATTTAGTGCAGGCAAGAGCCTAAACTCATCATCTTTCACATGAGAGTTACTGATGGTTTTAGAACCTTGCTTTTTACTATAAGCCTCTTGCCAATTATCTTGTTTAATGTACGCTTGCATATCCCATGAATCGCTATTAATATTTAAAAGGTTCATTGCTTCATCAAGCTTTTCTGGGAAAATTGTATTTTCCCAAGGGTTGATATTGGGTGACTTTGTAAAGGCATTTGCAGCACCAAATGCATATTCTAACTGTAAATTTCCTACTAATGAGTTTGCACCCGCTTGAGCAAGGGTATTTCCCAGTTCGTATCTTGCGGCAGCATTGGAGTGACAAAAAAGACACGCATTTTGTGTGCCATAAGAAGTTTCTACATAACATTGCGCAGGTATATTTGCATAAGGGTTTTCAAAAAGCGTCCGACTTCTAAATTCACCTATCATAGCAATAGGAGAAGATGTACTGGGTTCTAAAGTAGAAGATGTATCATTAGAACTATTACAACCCTGTATAAAAAAAGAAAGAAGCGTAAGTGTGAATGAAAGTGAGAGAATGTGCATAAGAGAGCCTAGTTTGAAATTTGTTATTCAAAAAGAGTGAGGCAATAGCCTCACTTTTATTATTTGAGTCCTGGTATTCCTCCGATATATCCAATAGGAGCATTGAATTTATCGATCTTTGTACCCAGCGCATCTTTAATAGTATCAGGTGTCGTTTTTGTAAAGTCACCCAAGTGTTGTGCATTACTCATGATGTATGCATGTCCATTTTCATTCTCAACGACTTGAAGTCCTGTAGACTCTGCCCCAGCTGGAAGGGAAAGAAGACGAGCAAGTGTTTTCGTATCTACATTATATGCCCATAAAAAGTTGTTTGTATGTGTACCACTGTCTTCACCTATGAAGAGTGTACGCATTTTCTCTGAGAAAAATACATTATCCGTGTTGGCAATACTGTCAACATCACAAGTATTTCCTTTAGCATCTGTTTCGATTGGCTTACCAAGAAGTGCTGCTGGCACAGACATATTGATAGCGACAAACTCAGAATCTATCTCATTACCTTCACTGTCTTTTTGTCCTGATGCCAAGTTGATCTCGTAGGTACCACCACACACATTTTCTTTAATTTTTATATCATCTTTTGGACCGCTGGCATCTTCGAGCATACCTTTTTGAATGTAACTCATAGCCATATAAAGTTTTTTGTCCTCTCCATCAAATGCCACACCTTCCATTTTGTTCCATTCTGTTGTTGCACCTTTAAGTGCTGCATAACGACGTGGCTCAAGTGCTGCAGCAACTTTTTCTTTGCCCTCTTTAAGTTTTATATACTCCAAACCAGTATGCCCTGCTCTGATTTGTGTATATCCTTCTGGTGTTATGCCGTTTGCATCTTCTTCAGAAACAAAATCAAAAATATCACTAAATGTATGTGTATCAGCATACCCTTTTACTTCTGCATCTGTTGCATGTCCTAGTTTTATCCAAGAGAGGTTTGCTGCACCACCATCCGTTCCTGCTGCACTTGTTTGTATCCATTTAGCAGCATAAAGTGTACCTGCTGTTAAATCATTTGCTTTGTCAGCCACATACATAAACATCCCGACGTTTGAACCATCATCACCAAAGTATGCAGTTCTTCCATCACTCAACACTTTAGCCATCTCCCAAGTACCTTTACCCATAGAGTAGTGCTTTTGAATGACCGTTGATGCATCTTCTTTCACTTCCACTTCTGTGATGAATCCATAGTGATATGGATTTGCAGTTTTTGTATTCTCAAAATACACTTCTGTCAATGCTTTCACCCCAGCTTCTCTCGTAGATTCACTTACACCCGCATTGTAATAAAGGTCATAATCTTCTTCACTTCCCAAGTGTGTGTTCCAAGGTGTCTGAGATCCGAAACATGGAATCCAAAGTCCATCAACACCCGAAAAATCCAATGCTTTCTGCTCAACTGCTTTAAGTTGACCTGTTGCATCCTGTTCAACAGAAGTTAAAAGCATACTCATTGGCATTCTCGTGTACCAATCTTCTACTTTATAGGCAGATTCACCACTGCTTAAAATCCAGTCGTATTCAAGATGTGATACCAAAAATAGTTTTCCATTCACATTTAAAAGTGAGTTAGCATCTGGTGTTTCAGCAAGTACAGGTTTATTATAGGGATCCATAATCGGCTCCATCTTCTCATTATAAAGTTGACCTGCTTGATATTCATTCGTTCCCACTTTGTCTTTAACATTAAAAAGTGTGTTATAGGTAAGATTGTGTTCTGTAAATTCAGTGTCTGTCGTATAGACACGAACCTTGGCTGCTGAGTATGCACTTGCCATTTCATCATCTGTTGTGGGCGCAGCCATACCTATAAACTCTACCTTTTTTGCAGCAATAGCACTATCTGTCGCAGCAGTATCCGTACTGTTACATCCGGTCACACCCATACTTAAAGCCGCTACTGCAGCTAAAGAAATCCAACTCTTGATCATTTTATATACCTTTTAGAAAATTTTTACGATAGAAGATTAACTTCAATCTGTAACAAGTTAGAAACAAAATGGATATAGTTTGGTAACACTAAGGAGATAAGACTTAATTCGTTCGCTATTGAAATTTATACCCTACGCCACGCACAGGGACGATATAGTTTTTCTTCTCTAAAGGGTCTATCTTTTTTTTAAGACGGTTAATTGTCACATTGACGGTACGTTTTTGTGTATCATCATTGTTATGCCATATATTTTCCAGTAGATAGTCTCTCTCAAGTGCTCTGTTTTTGTTTTTTATAAAAAGACTTAGAAGTTCAAACTCCAGTTTGGTGAGTGCGACTTCATTATTCTCTATAAAGGTCTTACGGGTATTGAAATCCATCACAATGTCTCTTCCCGTGACTCTTTCATACTCTATGGAACTTGTACGTCTGAGTATCGCTTTTACCCGATAAAGAAGTTCCTTTAGATTAAAGGGTTTTCTTAAGTAATCGTCTGCACCACATAAAAACCCTTCTTCTATCTCATAATCTTTGTTTTTTGCAGAAACAAACATCACAGGAATTGTGACACCTTTATCTCGAAGATAAGCTACAAATTCACTCCCCTCTATACGTGGGAGTGTACGGTCGACAATCATTATATCAACATTTTCTTCTTTTAATATACTCTCAACCATTTGTGTAGAAGTCACTCCTAGTACCTCGTACCCTTCTTTTTGAAGATGATATGTCTCTAATTCAAGTAAATCTTCATCATCTTCTATGATGAGAATGCTTGCGATTGGATCAATAGCTTTACCCATTACAAAACCTTTTTATCTTTCTCATTTTTTCACATCAATACTTGTAGGAAGCCTCGAAGGACACCGTCCTTCCTTCATTGTATCGGTCAGTGATAAAGTTGTCTCTTGCAAAATCTTGTGACGTTCCTGAACCTTTCCCTAAAGAACCCCCATATCTGTACCAAATGGTCTCTTCATTAAGTATATTTCCAACTTTTAATTTAAGATCAAGTCCATGAGAGAATTTTTCTTTCCAAACAAAATCAAGTACTTGAGGAGGTATTTCATACGTGTCAGGTATCCCAAGTAATGGGTCTGTCGTAGGGACATCTTTAAATCCAATCTTTCTAATTCTCTCACCCATTTTATTATACGCAAACACAAGAGACCTCTCTTCTGTTTCATATTCAACTGCTAAGTTTAAAATATGTTGCGATAATCCTTGAAGTTGCCGATTATCTGTTGTCAATCTTAAAGCTTGCTCTTCTGTCAATGTTACCTCAGAGTCAAGATAAGTATAATTCCCTGAGAGATAAAAATGTGAAAGTGTGTCATGGAACAATCCAAGTCCTACTCTTCCATCTAATTCAAGACCTAAAATAGTTGCCTTGTCACTGTTAATAAATGTATAAACAGAAACATCTTCACTTGCTGACTTTTTTTCTGTATCTTCTATAGGATTCTTTAATTCCTTATAAAACCCTCCTATTTTTATAAAATCATTCTCACTAAAGTAATAGCTATATTTCAGATCAATATTCGAAATCATAGTCGGTTGAAGTTCTGGATTTCCCAAAATATCAATCCTCTTTTCAGAGGGTGCAACGATAATCGTATCAGCAAACTCTATTAAGTCAGGCATCACATAGGTCTTGGACATTGCAAAATCAATATGATTATCTTTGTTGTACTTATATCTTAGAGAAAAACTTGGGAAAAACTTATCAAGTTCAATCGTATCTGATGTGTTGTTAGATGGATTCAACGGATCTATCGTACTAGTAGTCTGACTAATATCTGCATATCTTATTCCTGCAATCACTTCTAGCGCTTCAAAAGGATTCATAAAAAACTTAGTAAAAACATTTTTCTGATCCACAGATGCCTGTATATTCGCACTATTATTCAGTGGGGACTCTTGAAAAGTTAATGAATCTCCATGGACATCAATAAGTGTTTGGATATCTCCTATATAGTTACCATTATCATCCCTTTGTAACTCACGAATTTCTGTTCTTTCAATAAATCTACCAGGTGCACTCGAGAAATCACGTGTTTTATTTGTTTGACTGATACCTACTTCCAAATAATCTTCTTCACTGAAAAAAGGAATATCAAACGTATTAGTTAAATAATAGGTATCTATCACATCCTCAGATTTTTCAGCTCTACTATTTAAATTTGGCACACTGTCAGGCAAACGTTTTCCGGTAGTACATTGTGGTGTACCTCTCAAATGTTCTGGACAATCTTCAAACATATACTCCATAGTATTTGGGTTATTAAAACGCGACCTAGCTCTTTGTAAACCAAAATTCAATTTTGAATCCAAATCAAAGATCTGATAATCAAATGCTCCATTCAGCTGATCTGCATCCAAAGTTTTTTCGATCCATCTTAATGTATAGGTATAATTTGTAGCTGCTACGCCACTAATATCATCAATCACCCTATAAGAAGTACTCTTAAGCGCTTCGTGTGTATAAAGTTTTGTATAGTTGATACGGAAGACATCTAGATAGTTATAGCCTATATCAAAGACTCCCCCATGACTATAAGAAGAACTTGACGACTCTGTAGTAGTTTCAGTTAATTTTTTAACATAATAAGGACCATATACCGCCGTAGGAGGACTAGTTGTAAAGTCTATCCCTAGAGTGTCCCTTGCCATATCTGTACTAAACTGTTCCAAGGTATTTGCTTCATGTTGTTGCTTATACCTATAGGTTCCAAACAAACTTATCGTATGATCATCATCAATGGTATAACTCTTTGCTGCTTCTATCTTTCCATCAAAGTTTACTGGTAATGTCTGATAAGGGGTAGACATGTCTCGCTTGAAATATGCTTGCGTAAACTCATTTTCTGATAAAGAAGAAGAAGGACGTTTCCAATACCCATTATCATATCCTGTCCAATCATTAGCACTTCCATCTTGGGAAATTACACTATCTCCAGTATTGCTGTTCCCCCCTGTACCTAATGTAATCTTGATAAAATCTTCTGTCACACTTTGTTTCGTACGTATATTGATATACCCTCCACCAAAAGAAGCCGGGATATCCGCTTCACCACTTTTTTGTATCTTCATCGCTCCAATGACACTTGCAGGAAAGATATCTAAAGGAACCAACCTTTTTAAAGGGTTTGGGCTTGGCAAAGGCATAGAGTTCATTTCAATATTACCATATCTGTCCCCCAAACCTCTCACATAAACATTCCCACCAACCAAGGTTATACCTGATGCACGTTTGAGTGCTGCAGCTGCAGAGCTGTCTCCTTTTTTTGAAAATGCCTCAGCACCAATAATATTGGCAATAGAATTTGTATTTTTCTCTTCTTGAATAACATCGGTGATACTTCCTTCCACTTTTGGTGCGAGTACAACAAATTCTTCAAGCTCCATACTTGCAGGTGTAAGTTTGACTGTTTTAGAAGTTGACCCATTTGCTTTCACGCTTATGCCACCTACAGTTTGCGCACTATATGCTGAATGTACTACAGAAATACTCAAAGATTTTCCAGAAGGGACTGTTGTAGAAAAACGTCCATTTGTATCTGTTCTTATATCGACAGATGTCCCTCTTACAAAGACTCTTGCACCTGAGATAGGTTTATTTCCCTGGGAAGAAAGTACCCTACCGCTTATCGTACCTGTCCCTGTTGATGTAACCACTTCTACATCGTCTTGTGCTGTACTTTTGACTGGAACATCAATGTCTATCGTATCCGCTCCTGTTTTGGAAAGTGTTGCGATGACTTGTGTGTCTTTACCTTTTTCAATCTCTACTTGTTTTTTAAAATACCCAAGGGTTACCCCTACAGCATCTTTACCAAATATCTCTACTTGGTGCTTACCCACAGAAAGTCTTGTTTGGATTGCCCCATCATTATCGGTGGTAAATGTTTTTTTACCATCTACTTTTATCTCGTTGAACACAAGTGGTTTACCCTCGGAAAACACCAAAACAGACAAAGAGCCATTGTTTACTTCTTCTCCCAAAAGGGCATGACTTCCTAACCCTATCATGAGTAAAAATTTAAATAACTGCTTCATCTATATACACTCCAAACTATTTTCTTTACATTTTTCTATATTTTTTCTGATAATCGTTGCTTTGGAAAAAAGCTCATTGTCTTGTATCTTTTTCAAGTGACTCTCTGCTGTGTCATAGTCTTTAACCACATAGTAGGCATAAGCCAAGGCATAACGCATATTGTCATCATTAAGAAGACCATACCTACCTATGGCATCTTTAAGTCCTATCACTTTTTCAAATTCACCTCTATCTACATAAATGGCTATTTGCTGTTTGGTTTTTTCTACGTTATCACTCATCAAAGAATTTAAGTACAGAGCGTGAGAAAGGTTCCCCGCTCTTCTGTACATTTCAGACGCCTCTTTGAGGTATGCTTTGTCATAGTATGAGCCTTCTTCAAAAAGATGTGCTGTGGTATGAGGCATATCCTTCTTGTTATAAAGGTGTCCTAGCAAAATGTGTATCTTTGCAGAACGGGGGAAACGTATTTTTGCTTCTTCGAGTACCTTCAATGCCTCTTGGTTTTCTCCACCGCTTAATAGCATCTGTGCCAAAGAAATATATTCTTTATCACTTGCAGGTACTTTTTTCATATACGATTTCGCAGCATCGATTGCAGCTTGATAAAGTTTGAGGTCTACATAATAGTAAAACTTTTGCTTTAAAAGTGTCACATCTTTAGGAAAAAGTTTTGCGCCTTTTGAGAGTGCTGCAATGGCATTGTCCTTTTGTCCTGCTTTCCAGTAACACTCAGCTCTGAGTGTAAAGTATGCCGCATTGTCCCTCCCTCTTTTCCCTGCTTTATCAAGGGCATTCACCGCTTCAATATATTGAGCGTTTCTATAGTATGCTTGAGAAAGATAGATATAAAGTTCTTCAAGTTTTTCGCGTCTGAGTTTCTCTGGTTCAAAAGCAGGTACTGCCTTTTTAGGCTTCACTACTTTTTTTTCACTTCCCAAAGAAAAGAGGTACTTTCTTTTCTCTTTTTCCACTACAGGCGCTTTATAGACCTTCTTGTACGTCGCATTAATAGCAGATTTTAAGGCAGGGATAGCTGCAGAGTATTTTTCTTCTTTAAGATAAATAAGTCCTCGTATAGAATGATACTTTAACCAATCTATCTCCAGATGACTGTCTTTAGCAAGTTGTAATTCTTGTAAGGCTTTTTGATGATTTCCATCATAAAACATCATCGTTGCAAGTGATAGATGATCTATGGCTTGCTCTTGCGCTTCTTCTGCTATAAGTGTTGCTTGAACTAAAGCAAAAACCAATAGTGTTTGTACTAATTTTTTAAACATCTTCATACCCTTAGTTAAAATCAAAGCGGACTTTTTGTTTGGCCCACACTTTTACAGGGTTACCCTTGTATTTGGCAGGAGCAAATCTCCAACTTCTCACACCTCTTAATGCCACGGCATCAAATACCCCAGCAGGATTAGAGGCTATCACAGTGGCGGTCTCAACACTGCCATCTTTTGCAATGAGCAGATTCACTATCACATACCCTTTGATACGCTTTTTAGCCGCTTCTTTAGGATACTCCATAGCAGAACGGGAAAGTACCCTCGGTTTAGTATCAACTGTACCTTCACTCATCGCTTCATCTGCAGCGACATCACCCAATATATTTTTCGCATCACCCATCATATTTCCCGTAGAAAACTCTGGTATATCCATCTCTATACCACCTAACATGGAAGACAAGCTAGGCAGTGGTGCTTTAGGCGCAGCTTTTTGTGGCTTTGGTTTTGGTTTTGGTTTTGGCTTTTTTACAGGTGGCGGTGCCTGTTTCTTCATAGTGACATAACGCATCGGGTCTTTGACTTTTGCTTCTTTCTTTTTCACTTTTGTGTTAAAGGAAACCACAAGAAGTACCATGAGGGCAGCGCCCAAAAGCATGGCTAAAAATGCAAATACACCAAGTTTACCCTTCTTGAATTTTTGTTCAGTCATAGAAATTAACCCATCTCTTTAGAGGTAGAAACCGCTACATCTTTTGCACCTGACATACGGCACTCATCTACCACATCGATAAGTCTTTCTACGGGTATACTGTCATCCGTTACAACCAATACAGATTTTTCAGTCATCGTTCGTAAAAGTGATCTTAACTTGCTTTGTATTGCCCATACCTGTACAGGTTGATTGTCTATATAAACCTCTCCCGTATTATCTATGTAGACACGTACAACTTTAGAATCTGATTTACTAGCACTTGATGCAGCAGGACGGTTGATATCTAGCTTCATATCTTTTACAAAAGTAGTGGTTACCATAAAAAATATCAATAATATAAAAACCATATCTATCAGTGGTGAAACATCTACATTATCAACTTCTTGTTTTTTAGGTCTAAATCTCATGTATCATCCTTTGTCGCACAACTTTGTGCATAAAATATCTGTAATTTGTTCAAATTCCGTATGAAAACGGTCCTGTTGCTTGTCCAGTACCCTTCCAAATATAAGTCCTGGTACTGCCACAACCAATCCTAATTCTGTCGTAAACAATGCCTTAGATATACCACCGGAGATACTTGAACCTTGTGAAAACATAGAAGCATTCTGCAAGGCATCAAATGTTTCTATCATTCCCATCACTGTCCCAAGTAAACCTATAAGAGGCGCCAGTACGATAATGGTCTTTACCAACACAGCATATTTAGTAATATCTGAATGATATGGCATCAACACACCCAGAATTTGCTTTCTGATGTTTCCACCTCTTTCATTTGTTTCGTACGCTACACTCAATGCATTGGCAACTGCATAGTCCAGTAATCCACGCATCGCCTGTTTTTCCCCTCTTTTTTCATGTTTATCAATGAGACGGCGTACATTTCCACGTGTCCCTCTTCTTAACATTAAGTAGCGATATCCTAATCCATACCAAAGAAGTAAATTAAGTACAAAAAGTACCCACATTACTACTCCCCCCGTATTCATCAGTTCAATGAATCGCTCTGCATATTCAATGGGTGCTAACATTTTACGCTCTATATTTTTCGTAAAGGTTCACAATATGTAATGCACTTTGTTCCATAGAATCTTTGATGCTTTGCGCCCAACCTGAAAGCAAATTCCCTAAAAGTAAAAGCGGGATAGCCACGATAAGTCCAAACATGGTTGTAACAAGTGCCGCAGAAATACCCCCAGAGAGTAATTTAGGATCACCCGTACCATATTCTGTAATCACATCAAAGGTTTCTATCATACCTGTCACCGTACCAAGAAGTCCCATTAAAGGTGCCACTGCAGCTATCACGAGTACAAAAGATCCAAACCTGTCAATCTGTGAGCTCTCATTAAGGATATTCTCCATCACGATATCTTCTATATGTTCTCTGTGTTTACCAAGGTTTCTAATGGTGGACTTAATGACCCTAGCCGTTGAACCTTCATATCGGTTAACCGCTTCAAGGGCATCACTCACAGAACCTGTTTCCAACTTCTCTGATACAATTTTAGTGATCGCTTTAACATTTGACCCTGCTCTGAGAAGATTAAAGACTCTGTACAGTAAAAGTAAAAGACCAAATGCACCAAGCACTAAGATGATGTACCCTATCGTACCGCCACCTTCAAGCGTATCTTCTACCGTTTTTTCCTTGATATAATCCACATCTTTATCTAGGTTTTCATAGACAAAAATATCGATATCTTTTCTCATTTCACCTGAGAACAATGCCTTGGCATCATCGGATGATCCCACAGCATTCCATAACTTATATGCCCCATTTCCAGCCGGTGCCAAAGCACCTGAAGCTTTTTGTGAGATACCATAAGCAGCTACATTTCCCAACTTGACAACATCCCCTTTTACAAGTTCACCATCAGGTAGATAAAATGATCCTTTGGTATTTTGCATAGAAGAAAGTTGACTGTAGAGTTGCGTTGCTTGTGAAAATGCTTCTTTCAACTTCACGCTCTCTTTTGTCATATTTCCTTCAGGGAGTTTAATACCATACTCATCCAAAGCCACCGTTGCTTGATTGACGACACTACCCAACATACTTCCATTGTCTGTTGCCTTGTTAAGTTCTTCTGTTAGTTTCTCAAGGTTTGCACTCACGTCTTTGGACTTTTTATCCAAAGCGAGTAGCGTTTCCTGTAACGTATCTACTTTGGCTTTCGCTTCAGCAAGTGATGTTTTATGCTGTTCTTCATCTTTTATAAATCTAGAAGAGAGTTCTTCTTTCTGTGCTTTTAAAAATGCATATTCTTTTTGATATGCTTGACCCAATTCACTACCATTTACTGTACTTACTATCACAAAAATTGCCGATAATACAAAATAGATTTTTTTCATTACTTGTCTCCTCTTAATAGCAATGCATTAGGTAAAGAAAAATATCCTGTTCTGATCTGTTTTTGTAAAGCATCAAACAAATGAACAATTTTTATTCTTTCTTCTTCATCTTCAGAGACAACATACTCATAGGTATTGTCTTTTTGACTCACATACCCTACTTTATCATCTGGAGTGGAAAAAAACATCATCACTGAACCTACTTTTGCAATTTTGGCTAGCTTTGTTTGTCCCCCTATATGTATCTGCTGTTTAAACAGTCCAATTTCCTTAGTTAAACGCAAAGCATCATCATAGTTTGCCCAGAGTAATGCCATTGCTTTTTCCTGAGTGATACTTCCCTCATTCATGTCTGTTTTTATTTTCATCACCGCTGCAATTCTCTCATCTAATTTAAATGGAATACCTGCTTTAATTTCTGTCACAAGCAACTCTATCGCATTGTTGATAAGTGGCTTTAGGTCCTCATTTTTGGAAGTCAGTGCTTTTATGTCAGTTTGTGCTTTTTGAATGTTTTGTTCAGATAGTTTAATGGATGTTTCAAGTCTATTTATCTGAGCCTCATTATCAGTGATTTGCATGGTATAAGACTTCATTTGAGACTTAAAGGCATCTTTGTTTTCATCTATTTTTGTATAGTAAGATTCTACATCCGCTCTTAACTTCATAATTGAATTCACCATATCATCACTCGCGTATAATGATGTACTTAAAAGTGTTGTACATACTGCTACAGTCCATAGTGTTTTATTTCGCATCATTATCATAGATACTCCCATGTTATTTAATGGGCGCATGATAATGTCAATTGGTAATAATTTGGTAATAAATTGATTACATAATGGTTACATCTGTATTTGAAAAATATTTGTGAGTAGGAGAAAGGTATCTAAACAAGTAGAGAACTACTTGTTTAGATATTTAAAGAAATTATTTTGTGTTACCCGTACCATTGTCAAAGATTGACTCAAGTGTGCTATCGTAAGGTCCTGAGAACTTCGTTGGGTTTGTTCCTGCAAGTGTTACATTTGTAAATGTGGTAAGAAGGTCAATTGAACTACCTGTCTTCTCTCTTGAATGAATCGCACCAAATGCAGTATCTGCACCATTATGTGTAATCGTTATATTCTCAAATACCCCACCGATTGCCTGGTTATCATTTGGCTTGAAGTAAATCCCGCCTTCTGCACCATCTCCTGCATTATGTGTAATAGATACATTTTTGTATGTTGCACGTGTTGTTCCTGACATCTCGATACCAGCTTTTACACCGTTAGTGATAGTAAGACCGTCTACTGTACCAGCCCAACCCTCATCTGTATCAAATGAATCATCTTGTGCTCCATCAATGACGATATTTGTAAGGTTTACTGTACCACCCCAAATCTCGATACCATCATCACCTGAGCGGTTTACGGTAATGTTGTCTATGGTTGTTCCTGAGCCTACACCAACAAAGCTAAGCCCATTGATCTCTTGGTCTGTGACAACTTCAACACCTGTATTGTTTAACGTTACGTGTGTCAATACACCTGAACTGTCAGTATCGTTACCTGTCCCTGCAACGACTGTAGCATCTACTTCATAAGGTGAAGTCTGGTCATTACCTGCATTACCTACTAGTGTTACACCACCCCATTGTCCAAATGCTTCATCTCCTCCATCTACGGCTATTTCTGAGGTAAACATAATAGGTGCCGCTGCTGTTCCTGCTGCATTCAGTTTTGCATCTGGGTGTACAAGCAACCAACCGTTTGTTCCCGTTTTTCCTGCAACGGTTGTCCCTGGCTCGACGGTGAGTACTGCCCCATTTGTGACTTCTACTTTACCATCTAACAACCATACTTTATCTGCTGTAAGTGTCATACTCTCTGTGATCACTCCGCTCAGCTCTTCTTTTGTGACTTCGGCTGTACTTTTATCATTACCCGTACCATTGTCAAAGATTGACTCAAGTGTGCTATCGTAAGGTCCGGAGAACTTCGTTGGGTTTGTTCCTGCAAGTGTTACATTTGTAAATGTGGTAAGAAGGTCAATTGAACTACCTGTCTTCTCTCTTGAATGAATCGCACCAAATGCAGTATCTGCACCATTATGTGTAATCGTTATATTCTCAAATACCCCACCGATTGCCTGGTTATCATTTGGCTTGAAGTAAATCCCGCCTTCTGCACCATCTCCTGCATTATGTGTAATAGATACATTTTTGTATGTTGCACGTGTTGTTCCTGACATCTCGATACCAGCTTTTACACCGTTAGTGATAATAAGACCGTCTACTGTACCAGCCCAACCCTCATCTGTATCAAATGAATCATCTTGTGCTCCATCAATGACGATATTTGTAAGGTTTACTGTACCACCCCAAATCTCGATACCATCATCACCTGAGCGGTTTACGGTAATGTTGTCTATGGTTGTTCCTGAACCTACACCAACAAAGCTAAGTCCATTGATCTCTTGGTCTGTGACAACTTCAACACCTGTATTGTTTAACGTTACGTGTGTCAATACACCTGAACTGTCAGTATCGTTACCTGTTCCTGCAACGACTGTAGCATCTACTTCATAAGGTGAAGTCTGGTCATTACCTGCATTACCTACTAGTGTTACACCACCCCATTGTCCAAATGCTTCATCTCCTCCATCTACTGCTATTTCTGATGTAAACATAATAGGTGCCGCTGCTGTTCCTGCTGCATTAAGTTTTGCATCTGGATGTACAAGTAACCAACCGTTTGTTCCCGTTTTTCCTGCAACTGTTGTCCCTGGCTCTACGGTGAGTACTGCCCCATTTGTGACTTCTACTTTACCATCTAACAACCATACTTTATCTGCTGTAAGTGTCATACTCTCTGTGATCACTCCGCTCAGCTCTTCTTTTGTGACTGCACCACAGCCACCTTTACCAACAAATGTCACTGACCCATTTGCATTTGACTCAATGTTATCAAAATTCTCAGCAACATCAATCACCAATGCTCCATCAGAGACCAGTGTTTTACCTGTTTCATGCACCAAAAGATAGTTGCTTTGTGGAAGATAAAGGAACCATAAATTATTTGCTGCATCATAACGGTTATAGATACCAGCCAAACTATCCGTAATGCTCATTGTCGAGTTTGCTAACAACGCTGCTCTAGTATTTGTACCAGTATACTCACCTAGAACGATTGCACCACTGGAATTAATACTCGAAAAATCTGCAGTATTGATAATTTCTGCACCTTCTGCTGTGGTACTCTTCCCTGTTTCATGCACTAAAAAATAGTTCGCCTCAGGGAGGTATAACGCCCAATCTTTAGCTTCTGCATTATAATACTTGTAAACACCCGCCAACGCATCATTCGTTGTAAATGTTTTACAAGATAAATCTTCTACTACTGTCTCTTGATCTATTGCCAATAAACTTGATGCGATTAACGATAATCCGATGATACTTTTTAACATTTTTTTTCCTTTAATGATAATGATTTATAGAGATTAACCAGCAACTGTACATGTTGCACTATTTGGTATAACATTGCCAAATGGATCTTGATCTTTAGCCACAACGCCTGAAGTACCCTCTGAATCAACACATGCATCACCTATGGATGAAGCTTCTAGCGCTTCTGCACTTGTCGGTGTTGGAGTTTGTTCAGCATCTACTTCACATGTTGCACTATTTGGAATCACATTGCCAAAAGGATCTTGATCCTTGGCCACTGTGCCTGAAGTACCATCCGAGGCAATACAAGTATCACCAATGGCTGATGCTTCTAGCTCGTCAGGTGTGGTTGGAGTTGGTCCCGTTTCTTCTTCTACAGTGACTGTTCTTGTTGCTGAGCTTTCATTTCCTGCTGCATCTGTAGCAGTATATGTCATCACATAGGTTCCTGCTGTTGATGTATCAACACTTCCTGATATGACAGGTGTCAATGTACCATCTACATTATCTGTTGCTGTTGCACCAGCTTCTGTGTATGTCTCTCCTACCGTTATCGTTACTGTTGCTTCACCTGTAAGTGTAACCACTGGACTTACTTCATCAGGTCCTTCTTCTACAATAACCGTTCTTGTTGCTGTACCGACATTTCCAGCTTCATCTGTTGCAGTCCATGTAATCGTATAGGTACCCAAAATGGCTGTACTTACTTCACCTGACATCTCTGGTGTCAACATACCGTCTCTAACATCTTCTGCTGTTGCGCCAGCATCTGTATAAGTACTGTTCTGTGCTATAGTGACTGTCTCACCACCTTCAAGAGTGACCACCGGGGCTACTACATCTGGGCCTTCCACAACAGTCACTGTTCTTGTTGCACTATCTGTATTAGCTGCGGCATCCGTTGCACTGTAAGTAATAGTGTATGTTCCAAGGGTTGAAGTATCTACTGTACCCGTTATAACTGGTGTCATCATACCGTGTACATCATCATTGGCTGTTGCACCAGCTTCAGTGTATGTTTCGCCAAGTATCACCTCTACTTCTTCATCTCCTAGTAGTGTCACAATCGGCGCAGTAGTATCTGCGATCGATTCATTTAAGTGTGCCTGTGCATCCTCTTCAGAAACCAGTACCAATGAACTGTTATTTTCTGTAAGCATGGTACTTGCGAGTGTATCAAAGTTAGGATCTTCTAGATTAAGCGCTTCCGTCACTGCTGCTAATTTATTTGGAGCAAGTGTAATAGTCTCATCATAAATACCGTCATCATCAAGAGATTGAAGTAACTGTGCTAAATTGACTGCGGCTTCCTCATTGTCTGGATAGATTCTGTATGGGGTAATCACATCATTTTCTCGTACACTTACCGGGCCAAAAGTCATCGCTCCTAGTTGAAACTCCGCTTTATCCCCTTCTTTACAAGTGAGTTTACCTTCTGAAGTGGTTAGTCCTGTCACACCTGATGGAGTACAGCTATAAGACAACCCTTCTACTGGCGAGTCTTTAAAAGTCGCTGTTGCATCGTCTGTGCTATTATTTTTACTATTACAGCCTGTCATTAATATAACAGAGATTGCTGCTGCGGAAAGCATTAAATTTGCTTTTTTCATTTTCATTGTCCTTAATGTATGGTTTACCGTGCAACTCTAACCCAAACAGATAACACAACAGATACAACTTAATTACATTTTGATTACAAAATGATTATTTTTAGTTACCGTTATCAATCTGTAATACTTAATATATATGATTGCATTATGAATTTTATTAAGAATAATTATGAACTGATTTTAGCCTCTTTGCTGTTTACGCTCATCATAGCTACGCACTACCCCTTTTATAAAGCCATCATTTTGATGCTCGAATTTATAGTCATTGTAGAAGTAATAAAAATGATCGCTGAGTTTATAGAAAAGAAAAGATTACGCTTACGTTACATACTGGATGTGTTTATCATCTTTTTGATCCGTGATGTCATCATTCTGACTACGCATCCGTGAAAAACCCTATGAAGACATACTCTTTTTACTTTTAGTGATTTTGGCATTTTTTATCTTTAGGATTTTATCTGTACAGTTTTCACCTACATCGCATAAAAAATATAAAGAAAAAAAAGAAGCTATGCCCACAGAAAAATAATATATGATCCAATATCAACATACCAAAAACACGCATACTACCAGTTTCTGGTATCTTTTTTATCACCCTTGTGTT
Source organism: Sulfurovaceae bacterium (assembly GCA_963698695.1). Taxonomy (GTDB): domain Bacteria; phylum Campylobacterota; class Campylobacteria; order Campylobacterales; family Sulfurovaceae; genus Sulfurovum. The sequence goes on from CAVORT010000004.1 coordinate 201,033, forward strand.
ATAGAAGTTTATACCCCACACCCCATACAGGAGCAAAATACTCTTTTTGAGCTTCTGGATCTATCTTCTTTTTCAGTCTGTTCATTGCCACATTGATGGTTTTGTCATGAAAGTTTACAGCATCATCGCCCCATACCTCATCACGTAAAAAGTCCCTGTCCAGAGGTTGTCGCGGATTTTTCACAAACGTATGTAAAAGCCTAAATTCTAAGTTTGTTAACTCTACCTGTTTATTGTCGATAAAAAGCTCTTTTTTTTGCATGTCAAGTACAAGGTCTCTGTATTTGACTTTTACAGCATGCGTAGCCCCACTTCGTCTCAGTAGCGCTTTCACTCGAAGCAACAGCTCTTTAGAAGAAAAAGGCTTCGTCATGTAGTCATCCCCACCAGAATGAAAACCTTCTTCCAGATCTTCCTCCTGATCTCTAGCAGTAAGAAACATCACAGGGATATCATAACCCATTTCTCTCATCTGTCCAACAAAAACAGAGCCTTCGATCCCTGGTAAATTTCTATCCATGATGATAAGTGAGGGGGTTTCTTCTTCTAAAAACTGCTCTAAGTTGTCTGTAGACAAAAAGCCAGTTACCGTGTATCCTTCTTTCGTAAGATGGTATTCAAGGAGTTCAAGTATATCTGGCTCATCTTCTACTATGACAATTTCGATGTTTTTGTTTTTTTCATTATTTTGCATACCATATCCTAAGAACTATTGGTAACATTTTAGTTACTGGTAAAGAGTTATTAGAGGACAAAATACCTTTTGCCCTTCTCTGAGCACTAAACAGCAAAACCTTTGATCACATAAAAAATGATAGCAGAAAGTACCGCTGCTGCAGGAACAGTAATCACCCAAGCAGCTACAATTTTTTTGACCATACCACGCTTCACATAGTTTTCACGCAATGAACGTTTGAGACTTTTTACTCTTTTCTTTTGAATTTTATGTGCCCCGATCAGTTCAAGTTTTTTAGCTGGTTCATCATTGCTACATGCATCAAGCTCCGCTTTAAGTGCATGTTGCTTCTCTAGTTCTGAGCGAAGTTTCTCTTGTCTTGCATCCATGTTTTTTGAGTCTAGCCATTCTCTTAAAAATCCTACACCAAAGATCGCACCTACAGCTATGTGCGTAGAAGAAACCGGTAAACCAAGCTGAGAAGCGATGACCACCGTGATCGCTGCTGCCATCATGATGGAAAAGGCTCTCATCTGGTCCAATTCAGTGATCTCGCTTCCTACAGTCTTGATGAGTCTGGGTCCAAAAAGTGCTAAACCTATAGAGATACCTAACCCCCCTACCACCATGACCCATAAAGGAATGGCAGCTTTTTCAGAAACAGCAAGATTTGTGAGTGCATCATACACAGCGGCTAATGGCCCAACGGCATTCGCAACATCGTTTGCCCCATGTGCAAAAGAAAGCAATGCTGCTGCAAAGATAAGAGGAATCGTAAAAAGAAGATTGATTGATTCTCTTGTTCCCTCTAAACTGAGAACTCTTTTTGCTATTTTAGGTTTCACAATAACATAAGTAATCACTCCCCCTATGAACCCAAATAGTAGTGCCAGCAGAAAAGTAGGTTTTTTTGTTTGTGGTAAAAAAGAAAGCGTCTCAACAATCACAGGCCACACTTTTTTGAGCCCCTTAAGAGTAAGGTAAGTAATAAATGCCGCTGCCATGACTGCTACTAAAATAGGTACTATCTTTTTTACTGCAGTTAACTTGTCTTCTTTATACATGATCTGCGACTTGATAATATAGAGAAAAATTGCAGCAATCACCCCACCAAGGACAGGAGAGATGACCCATGATGCTGCAATCTTACCCATTGTTCCCCATGAGACAATCGCAAAACCACCAGCAGCGATACCCCCACCAAGAACACCCCCTACAATGGAATGTGTGGTTGATACAGGTGCCTTAAGCCATGTCGCAAGGTTTAACCAAAGTGCTGCTGCCAAAAGAGCTGCTGACATGGCATAGACAAATATCATCGGGTCTCCACCAAAAGCAGCAGGATCAATGATGCCTTTTTTAATCGTTCCTACCACATCACCACCAGCGATCAACGCTCCGGCTGCCTCGAAGACAGAAGCAACAAGTATAGCCCCACCAATCGTTAAGGCTCCAGAACCCACCGCAGGTCCCACGTTATTGGCCACATCATTTGCACCGATGTTCATGGCCATATAAGCTCCAAACACTGCGGCCAATACCAAAAAGCCTCCATGTGTCGCTTGTCCTATGATGCTGTTTGCATAAAAAGCTACTACCACGGCAAACCCTGCACCCAGTATGATTTTAAATGTATTATTCATTCAGTTTCCTTGCTCATTAAATTAATGGCGGGATTATAGAAAAAAAGTATTACAATTTTGTTACCAAAATGTAATCATAGCAGTAGGTGTTGTATTAAAAGAAAAAAGTAGCGGGAAAAAGAAGATGGGCATTCTGCCCATCTTTAGGAGTTAACGTAAAATGTACGATGCCAGTGGTAACTTACATGACGTATAGAAGGTCTCTCTTAGAAGAACCACTGTGTGGTAAGTCTAGCTGAAGTCGTTTCTTTGTTTCCTATATTTTCACCATACGTATCTTTTTGTACAAGAAGTCCAACCTTTGTTGTGTTTCCACGAAGGTACCAGTTCACTCCTGCCATTTTTGATGTGTAGTCGTACCCTGCAGCATCATCATATTTATCCCATTTTTCATAACGGACAAATGGTGCAAGATAAGCAAGCTCAGGCATCACATATTCACCTGTTGCATACCAACCTGAAGATTTCCCTGTTTCATTGGATCCCCAATCTTTTACCACACCGTCAAAGTCAAAGTATTCTGCCTGAATAAAGGCATTTTTATAGTGTGCTGAAAGCTCGTAGTTAACTAAAGTATGGTCTGTAGTATCTCCAGTATCATACTCAATACCTCCTGCTTTCCAGTAACCTACACCAACGGCAAAATGTTTTCCTTGTCCAAAGTAAGTCTCTGTACGTTCTGTCTCTTCCCATCCGTCAAAAGGAGAAAGCACGATCTTACCACCATAAAAGAAGTTTTGATCTTTAATGGACCCATCAATTCTAGAACCCGTAGCATCTACAGAGTGATCTGAAGCTGTCGCATCTCCCACAGCCACTTGATAATGTACTTTTTTGTTCCAGTCACCAAACATTTGTACGTTTGCTGCACGACGATTCTCTGAGATGAACTGTGCAGCTTCATCAGCCACTTTTGGTCTATCATACACAAGTACACGTGCTGACTTCACTGTCTCAGTACGTGAAACATCTATTTTTGCACGGTAAAGTTTAAAGTTTACCAATGAAGTATCAAAAGGTTTTTTGATTTGTACATACGCATCACCTACGTTAAATCCACCTTCACCTTTATCTTCAAGGTTTGCTTTATCATTTCTCACATCCATAACAAATGAAGAGTATTTACCAAACCCTGCAGCTATCTCAAATCTTGTTCTTCTTAAGTAGGCATCCTGAAGTGAGTTTGTTTCTCCTGTAGTAAGATTTTTCGTCTCTTTATTTTCAAAGGTACCTTGAATTCTCACACCCGCTTTAAGCCACATGTTGGGATCATCTTGGGCTTGGAATTTCATATTGATATCTGTCTCTTTACCAAGCAAAAATTCAGGAGAGTCTTTTCTTTCAATAGTGATAAGCTCGTTTGATTTTTCCGCTACTTTAGCTTCTTTGGTCTCTAACGTTTCCAGTTTCTCTGACATTGCTGCCATTTGTGCTTTAAGTTCCTTAATATCTGCGTTTGTGCTTGCTGTTGCCAATGTCGCTACTGCTATTGCAGAAAGTACGATTTTTTTCATTTGATATTTTCCTTGTTTTTGTTTTGGGAAGTATAGAAAAAATTGGTTACAGAATGGTTACATAGAATATGATGCTTGTGTTATCAGCATGTTATCATTAGACGATACGATGATGCTATCTCTTAAGAGAAATAGATTTAGAAAGGAGAAAAAGATGAAAATAAGTAATATACTTCAAAAAGTAGTCAAGAAAGAGGGAAAACATTCACTTACCTCAAAGACCATCACAAAACTTAAAGATTCGAAAGAGTTTTCGTACCTCGTTGATCCAGCAAGAGCATAGTTGGCTCGCACAAACAGTTGTTCTTAATTGTTAGAAAACGGGTTCATTCCACCCATCATACCCATTGCTTGAGATTTTTTATTCTCTTCTATCATCTTAGTCACATCATTCATCGCAGAAATGAGTAATATTTGCAGATATTCTTTATCTTCAAGTAGTGTGTTATCAATATTTAGATCAACTACTTCACCTGCTCCATTAGCAGTGATCTCTATGAGTCCGCCGCCTGCTTTAGCGGTAAACTGTACATTTTTAGCCTGTTCTTGTATCTCTTTGGCTTTATCTTGCATCTGAGACATCATCTCAGACATCTTACTCATATCAAAACCTTCAAACATACGTCTTACTCCAAACCTGAAAATTCTTGTGCTATGCCGTTATCATCATCAAGTATGACTATCTTTGGCTCGTATTCGTCAGCTTCTTTCTCTGTCATCGTTGCATACGCGATGATGATGATCTTGTCACCTTTGTGTACTTTTCTCGCTGCTGCACCGTTGAGACATATCTCTCTTTTCCCTGCATCTCCAGGTATGATGTAAGTAGAGAAACGTTCACCATTGTTCACATTAACAATGTCTATCTTTTGCCCTACACGCATATTCGCCGCTTTAATAAGCTCTGTATCTACTGTAATAGACCCAACATAGTTAAGGTTAGCATCTGTAACAGTTGCTCTGTGAATTTTACTATATAGCATAGTGATGTTCATATTAAATGTCTCCTTAAGAGTAAGTAAAAGCTTTGCCTGTGGCAAATAAATATTCTTATTATTTTGGGGATTATATCAAAATCTCACCAATATCCCTATTATACTAGAAATTGTGAAGAAATTGAGGTAGCATCCCAAAAAATGGGATTGTGCTACTGAAATAGTCGAGAGACTACTCTATTTTGCGATAGATGCTGGAGAGATTGGCTCTCCCCACATCATATCTGGAATAACAAACTCAGAAACAACATTTCCACCTATGATATGCTCATCAATGATTTGATTGATCTTCTCTTTTGTTAAGTTCACATACATGACATGGCCTGGCTCTACTAACATAACTGGTCCATTGGCACAACGGTTAAGACATCCTGTCTTTATCGGTGTAACTGTACCAATGATCCCTTTTTCCATCAATCTCATAGCAAGGTGCTGAAAAAGTTCTTGTGATTCTTTGTCATCTGCTTTTACACAAGATGGCTTTGGCATCCCTGGAGGTGCTGATTGCTCACACTTAAAGATGTAGAACGCGGGTTGTGGTATACCTGGCATCATAATAATATCCTTGAAAATTTAATTTAGGAGTATTTTACTCCTATTAACTTAATTTCGGATTATAAGGCTTTTTAAGAAGTATCATTTATGACCTAACGATAAAGATAAGCAATTCATATACGGTTCACTTCCATAAGGTATTCTGATATACTAAATACCTGAAAAGGAATAAGATGATAGAAACCACACACGTGTCAAAAATATACAAAATGGGTGAACTTGATCTCGAAGTGATAAAAGATCTTACTCTTTCTATTGGTTCAGGGGAGTTCATCGCGATTGTTGGTCCCAGTGGAAGTGGTAAAAGTACCGTCCTTAATCTGCTTGGAGGGCTTGACATTCCAACAGCAGGTGAAGTCTTTGTTGATGGTGACAATATCACACACCTCAATAGCACACAACTTGCACATTTTAGAGGTAAAAAAATAGGCTTTATCTTTCAAAGCTTTAACCTCATTCCCGTGCTTTCCGTTTATGAAAACATCGAATATCCTCTTATCATGATACAACATCTAGCCCCTGAAGAAAGAAAACAGCGCGTTTTGGAAGTGCTGCAAGAAGTGGATATGCTTGATCAAAAAGAGAAATACCCTGATCAAATCTCGGGAGGTCAAAAACAAAGAGTAGCCATTGCAAGAGCATTGGTCACCAATCCTAAGATTGTTTTTGCAGATGAACCTACTGCAAACTTAGACAGTAAAACAGCCCACCGTATCATCGAGCTGATGCATAAGATCAAACAAGACTACGGCACCACCTTTGTCTTTGCTACGCATGATGAGAAGATAGTCGCTTCAGCAGAAAGACTCATCACCCTTGTAGATGGACAGATTACAGATGACAAAAGGATGGGAGCATGAATAATATTATTAAAATAGCATTTAGAAACCTCAAGCGAAGCTCTAGACGTACCCTTTTGACAGCGACACTCATTACCATAGGTGTCATTTTTGTATTGGTGTACTCAGCACTTTCTAGCAGCTTTAAAGCCTATATGGTGGGAGAGATAACAGACTCTATGATGGGACATATACAGATACATAAAAAAGGATATATTGCTTCAGTTGACAACCTTCCCCTTGACAAAAATATGAATGAAAAACAGATTGACAAAGTATTGGAAGTACTGAAGAGTAACCCCTATGTAGAAAACTATACTTTTCGTATTAAACTAGGGGGAATGTTTTCCAACTATATTTCCTCTACGAACATCCGTCTGAATGCCATAGACCCCGAAAAAGAGAGAAGGACCCTTCCCCTTTTTGAAGATAGGATTATGGACAGTGAACCACATCTTCTCAATCAAGGAGAGATGCTCATTCCTGAACTTCTCGCCAAAGGTATGGGAGTCAAAAAAGGTGACACCTCTGTATTAGTTGTCAACAACCAACAAGGTTCGGTCAATGGACTCAACCTCAAAGTAGTGGGCATCGTAGAACCCATCTCAGGACCTGGAGGAAGAGATGGGTATTTTCATATAGAAGATGCTAAAAAAATCCTACGTATCAAAGATGTGGAAGTCTCTGAGATAGTCATACGCATAAAAGATGTCACTAAACTCAAAGAAGCCATGCAAAGTATGCAAAGTTTGGCTACGATTAAAAATCAAAAAGACAAACCTGTCTTTGAGATACACGCATGGACAAAGTTGAGTCCTTTTTATAACATTATCAAAATGCTTGACCTTATGGATATCTCGATCAAAATCATTTTGATTTCTATCGTACTCATTTCTATTTTAAATGTGATGATCATGTCTGTCTATGAACGTATCAAAGAGATAGGAACCATTGCTGCTATGGGAACACCACCATCGACTATTGTCAAGCTCTTTCTTAACTGAAGGGTTTATGCTCGGAGTCTTTGGTGCATTGTAGGGAGCATCATCTCTTTTCTCATTGTCACAGTCATTGATACGGTAGGCATTAGCTTTGCATTTGGAAGACAAAGTGACTTAGTACTACACCCTTCCTTACAAGGTAAACGATATCATATCTGTAAGTATCATCGTCATTATCATTTCTTTAATTGCCTCTATCTCACCCGCATTTAAAGCCGCAAAACTCAACCCCGTAGATGCATTAAGACAAAACTAGGAGTATCGTAATGAAAATTTTATTCACCGTATTAACCACTTTATCGCTTTTAAGCGCCAATGCCCTTTTAGAAAAAGTAGACAGAAATTTACAGCCCAGCATCTAGTGAAAGTTACAAAAAACTTGTCAACATTGAACCCGATGGCAGTAAAAAAGAGTTTTTACTCTACCAAGTAAAAAAAGGCAAAGACAAAATGGTTTCTCTGTTTTTAGAACCTGAAAGTGAAAAAGGAAGAGCCACACTTAGACTCGGTGACAACATGTGGCTTTACATCCCCAATGTCGGGAAACCCATCCGTATTGCTTCTATTCAGTCAGTCGTAGGTGGAGTCTTCAACAACAGTGACATTATGAGACTTGACTTTTCTGCAGAGTACACCGTCACTAACCAAAAAGAGAGTAGCAGTGAATACACATTGACACTCAAAGCTAAAAATGACACCGTTGCCTATGACAAACTCATTATGACAGTAGACAAAAAGAGTATTACACCTAAAAAAGTAGTCTGTTATAGCTCTACAGGTATGCTTATCAAGACTTTATACTACAAAGATATCAAAAAATTTGCACCAGGTATCGTTAGGCCTGCGGTGATAGAAACAATGAGTCCTTTCTACAAAGGATACAAGTCTATCATGGTCTATGGCAAGATCACACCTAAGAACTTTGCCAATGAAGTCTTTACCCTTGATAACATATCAAAAGTTGGTACACTAAGAAGATGATGCGCGCTCTTCTTGCCCTAGTGTGTCTGTGGAGTATTTATACATATGCAGATGACTATAGTTTTGATATGAAGAGCATTGAGACTAAAAGTTTTGAGTACTCCGGGTATCTTCGCTCTGAATACAAATACCAAAATCTCAATCAAGATTCACCACTATACAGCCTTCTCAATAGAAGTGATAGTGCACAAAACACTTCTTTGAATGAGGCACTGTTTCGTTTTACGCATTATAAAGATGATTTTAAACTCATCGGTGCATTCTCGGCACGATATAATAACATTGATGGCATAGGTGAGGACATCTTTACGGTCTTTCAACTGTATGCCCATCACACACTTTCTGTCAACCATGCTGTGGATGTAGGTAAAAAAACTCTGAAATGGGGGACAGGGTACTTCTTCAACCCTGCTGCCTTTCTTGATAGACCCAAAGACCCCACACAACCTGAAAATGCGTTTGAGGGTTATGTGATGGCAAACTATATCTACAACAAAAGTTTTGATGGTGATTTAAAAAACCTGAAACTTGACCTCATCTATGTGCCGACAACTTCAACAATCAATGATGATTTTTCCAATAGATTATCAAATAATCTGGCTATTAAACTTTACCTACTCTATCTAGACACAGATATAGAGTTTATCTATCTTTACCGCGATATAGAAAAAGATAAACTAGGATTCACTTTCTCCAAAAACCTTCTCCCCCATTTTGAAGTACATGGCGAGTATGCCAAAGAACTAGATGGGTATCATGCTTATCTTTTAGGCTTAAAATACGTGACAGAAACAGATGTCACCATTACCAGTGAATACTATTACAACTCAGAGGGATTGACGGAAGCACAGATAGCCCCTACTGTCAAAATAGATCCTTACTCTTCAAAAAGTTATATTGTCAACAAATTTTCTAAAAAAGAACCATTTAGTATCGTTTACTCTTCTGTCTATTTGAGAGATATACTTAATCTTGAAGACCATAGCCATTTAGATACAGCAGGAGTTACCTATACATTTAAAAATAGCCTTGAAGTAGACTTCTCTTATAATGTTAACACAGGAAGTAAGGAAAGTGAATTTGGGAAAAAAGTCGTGAGTCATTTTGCTTGGCTCAAAGCGACATGGTACTACTAGGTCATGCTCCTAGAAGTTCTCGTACCACTTCTCTATCATCAAAAGGATGCTTTACCCCTTTGATTTCCTGATAATCTTCATCACCCTTTCCAAGTATGAGTAACACTTCATTCTCTTCCAGAGCATCAAGAGCCATCTTTATAGCAAGTCTTCTGTCTGGTGTAGCTGTCACATGGTCTTTACCATGTAAGCCCAGCAAGATATCTTCCAGTATCATTTCAGGCACTTCATCCCGAGGGTTATCACTTGTAACATAGATCTTATTTGCATATCTGCCTGCAACGGCCCCCATACGAGGCCGCTTCTCTTTATCTCTGTTTCCACCCGCGCCAAAAACAACGGAAATATCTCTGTCTTTCATGGACTCTAGTACCGCATGCATTCCATCATCTGTATGTGCAAAATCTACGATAACAAGGGGCTCACGTGACACCACTTCCATACGCCCGGAGACACCGGCAAAATACTCAACTACTTCACATATCTCTTCTATGCTTCGCCCTGTGAGCATCTGTACTGATCCAATTGCCGCCATAAGATTAAAAAGATTAAAAAGTCCTACCATAGGAGAATGAAAGGTAGCTTCTGTCCGTAGATGTTTAATCCCTGCAGTGATTCCATGAAGCAGCGAAAATGCCTGCACTTTAAACGTTGCTGGTTCATCCACCCCATAACTTTGTGCACCAATAGGATTATAAGTGATATTTTTAATATCATCTTTATTTAAAAGTTTGGGAGATTCGTCTGCAAAAAAGAGACTTTTAACCCGTCTATACTCTTCTACTGTACCATGATAGTCCAAATGGTCAGAGGTCACATTGGTATGTACCTTCAATGCAAAGTGAAGTCCTTCAATACGCTTTTGGTCTATCGCATGAGAACTGACTTCCATAATGAAATACTCACAGCCTAAGTCATGTGTCTGTTTCATATTATAGAGCGTTTCAAGTATAGATGGTGTGGTCATACTCTTGTCTTCTAACCGTTTCTCCTGAGCAAATAAGCCACGTGTTCCCTGTAAAGCCGGCTTCTCATCCAAATCAAGTAAAAAAGAGTATATCGCTGCTGTTACAGTCGTTTTACCATTGGTTCCTGTGACACCTACCACTTTCATGGTTTCAAGTCCCCAAAGTTCGATAAGTTCAAGAGGGGTGATAAAAGGGGTTTTTATATTTAAGTTTTCATAATACCTGGTATTTTGTTCCGTTTTTAAAAAAAGTGTTTCTTCATCCAAAAGTGATGTGTCATCCGATATAAATCTATATCCTTCTTTTTTGTCAAAGCCTATTTTCACTACTGTTTTTCCTTACGACATGATACAAGGCTAAAATTTCTTGATCATTACCAAAAAGATGCACACTTGCATCTAAATATTTTAATGCCATTTCATCAAAATGTTCAGTAGAAAGCTTCGTAACAAAGTCTATGAACTCTTCTTTGTTTGTAATGACCACTCTGGTTGAGAACATGATATCTTCAAATGTTTCTTTAAAACTTCCACGACTTTCAACCAAATTTAAAAAGTCACTGTAACGTATACCGTCACCATACTCTATCTGTTCTTCCATAGGATCGAGCAGTAACTCTTTTATCTGCTGCTTTGATGTGTCTAAAGTATTTATGAGCCCATCAATGATATCAAGAGCATTCTCTTTTTCATCTTTAATAATCTGATAATAATCAAACAATGTCTTCGCTTCTTCTTCGTGTTCTACACCAAGATCAGAAAGGTATACTCCGACCTTTGCTTCATCAAGGTCAGGATAGTCTTTCAGTATCCACCCATAAGAACGCAGTGCATTGGTAAAATTCCCATTTAGGAACTCGCCCTCTGCTCTTTTGAGTAATACCTCTTGGCTCACTTTACTCATATTAGCTTAGTTGATCCAATTTATCTTCGAAACCATGTGGGACATTGACGACGGTTATCTCTGGATGTATCAATGTTTGCATCTGTCTTTCAACACCAAACTTAATAGTCGTTCCCGAAGACCCACAACCTACACAGGCACCTTGAAGTTGCACATACACCTTTCCATCCTCTATCTTCAATAGTGAAATGTCTCCCCCATCTAACTTAATGGATGGTCTAACTTTCTCTATTACGCTTTGTACTGCCGGTTGTAATTCTTCATCTGAAAATGGAATCAATTTAATCTCCTTAAATGACAGTTGTACTGTCTAATTACTACTATTATAACAAAATCATAATAAATAATCTGTGTACTCTGTTCTTAAACGTTGTTATACACTAAAAGCGTTTCTTTGTCAAATGGTTATTTTCAGTAGGGTTACTTTTTTGGTATGTTCATCACCAGACAAGAGCCCTTTGTAGGATCATCTTCCAATAGAAGGGAACCTTTATGAAAATCTTCAACCATAGCTTTCGCCACATAAAGCCCTAATCCTCTCGCAAGATTTCTACTTTCATGACTATTTTCCATCTGCGTAAATGGATTAAAAATATTTTCTTTCTCCCTACTAGATAACAGAGGGCCATCGTTGCATATCTTGACCTGATAATGGTCATTTTTCACAGATACTTTAGCAGTAATACTGATCACACTCTCATTTGACGCATTTTCAATAGCGTCTTCAATCAATATGTTAAATATAAATTTAAGCATAATAAAGTCAGCCTCAATAATAATATTTTCCGGAATATCAATTGTAAAAGTGAGGTTCTTTTCCAATATTCTTACACGTTCCTGTGAAACCAATGTTGAGATAAGTTCAGATACACTGCCTTTTGTTGGGACATAGTTCAGTGCTCCGGATTTGTATTTTGAATACTGCATCAGTACATCTAACAAAACCAACAATTGGTTTCCAGATGCATAAATTTTTTTAAGTACGAGCATAATACTCTCAGGAGTGTCTGGTCTATGTTGCAGTACCTGTGAGAAACCTTGAATGGCATTAAGCGGGGTTCTAAATTCATGACTAATATTCCCTATAAATAAATCCTTCATACCATTTGCATTTGTAGCTTCTTCTAGTGCCATTTTTACACTCTTTTTCTCTTCCAGTAATCGCTCTATAAGGTTTTCATTATTCATTTGAAGCATATGTACTTTAGCGGCATTATCTGCCATCTCTTTTGCATTAAAAAGTGTCACCAACATATAAAGTGTTATCATACCTCCCAAATAATAATGACCATCCATATAAACATAAATCATTAAAACAATAAGAATTGGTACACTGTATACTATATACATATACAATTTATAAGCAGATACGTATATTGCACCAGAAACCATTCCGGCCAATACAAAAGCAAGCAATAATTGGTCAGAGAGTGTAGAGTCCATAAAAAAAAGTATTACAGAAGCTACCCAAACTAAAGCATTGGCAACTAAACCAATGGCAAATAGAAGTTCCCATTTTTTATAGTTTTTGTCATTTTTAATATGTGCGGCGAATTGTAGGTAAAGCATGTAACGCAAAGCTAAAACAATCAACATTGCAAGTATCCATACTTCTATGATTGACTGATCGACTTCATTTAAAAAAATGACTGCAACCACTACCGCATTGGCCAATACTGCCAATAACCCTAACGGCAAATTCCGGTAGAGTAGCCATAACTCACTTTCCTCTATTTCTGCAGCGAGTTCTTTCTTTTGATTCATAATCAATACTTCCCCCTCTTTTAGACTATTATATCAAAAATAGAATGTAGGCTAAGCCCTACAAAGTACAAGTAGATTATCTATAGATCAATATTAATAGTACTTTCTCTTTAAAATGAAATAAATACAAGAGATAACAATATAAAAATAATGAAGTATTTTTTGGGAAGGAGAGATAGCCCTCAAGGCAAAGCCTTGAAATGCCGAATTTACACAGAGGAGGCAATTAAATTATACTAATTCGATAATTGCCATTGGTGCTGCGTCACCTTTTCTCATACGGGTTTTAATGATACGTGTGTATCCACCATTTCTATCGCTATACTTTGGTGCAATTTCATTTACAATATTGTTTGTACACTCTTTGTGTTGTAACATTGCAAAAATAGCTCTGTGTGCATTAAAATCACCACTTGAAGCTTTAGTAATAAGCTTTTCATAGTAGCTTCTAAGCTCTTTAGCTTTTGGCAATGTAGTCTCTATTCTACCTTCTTTTGTCAAAGCAATAGAAAGGTTTTTAAGAAGCGCTGCTCTGTGAGAAGACGTTCTGTTTAATTTACGATAACCATGCTTATGTCTCATAATATTATTCCTTTAATGTGTAACTTAAAAGCTTACGCTTTAAGTTGCTCTATTTTCTTTACAAGATTTGCTCTTGTATGATCTGCAAGTTCAAAATCTGAACCAAACCCGTTTTCTATCAAACACTCATTGATTTCATCTAAAGATTTTTTACCAAGATTTTTGATATTTTTAATCTCATTTTCACTCATAAGTACCAATTCACCAAGGAATTTCATTCCTGCTCTGTCAAGTGAGTTAAATGATCTTGCGCTAAGTCCAAGACTATCCACTGTTTGCATAAATGGCTTTAGTTCAGAATCATCAGAACTTCTTTTTATCCGTGTTGTAGATATGTCTACATCAAGTACACCATTAAAGACAGAAAGTTGCTTGTTCATAACCTCTAGCGCATTTGTAAATGCTTCTACAGGACCTATCTGAGCATCTGTCTCAATATCAAATGTAATCTTTTCAAAGTTAGGATTATCTTCAACAAGTACAGGATCTATTTTATAATTTGCTTTTCGTACTGGTGTGAAAAATGCATCCAGTGCGATAGCATCAGATGCAACATCGTCACGAAGGTCTTCACTTGGCACATAACCAATACCTTTTGAGATAACAACTGTGAAATTAAGTTCAGCATCTTCATTGAGTGTTGCTAGTGGTAAGTCACCATTGACAATCTCAATTTGATCATTGTTCAGATCTTGTGCTGTTACCTCTTTATGCCCAGAGAAAGAGTACTTAAGTTCTACTCTATCACTCTCGTCTTTGATTTTGAAACGAATGTTCTTAAGGTTGATAATAAACACAGCAACATCTTCATGCATACCTCTAATGTTATCAAACTCATGTGCAGCACCTTCAATCTTTACAGATATCGGAGCATACCCTATAGAGGACCCTAAAATAAGTCTTCTTAGTGGGTGCGCAAGTGTGACAGCATAACCGCTCTCAAAAGGAAATGCGATGATTTGAGCACGGTTTGCACTTATTTCATTCACATCTACTTCTGTTGGCATAAATGGTGCAACTTTAATTTTTCTCATTATTAGCCTTTAACTTATGTATTATTTAGAGTAAAGCTCGACAATTAGACGCTCTTCAACTGGGATTGCGATCTCTTCTCTTTCTGGTACTCTAGTAAAAAGACCAAAAAGTTTTTCTTTATCCATATCTACCCATTCGACCATACCTGTTTGGTTTGTTAATTCGATAGCTCTTAAAATCTGAACATTTGCTTTGCTTTTTTCTCTAATCTCTATTTTTTGACCCGCTTTTACTCTAAACGAAGGGATATCAACTCTCTTACCGTCTACAAGTACGTGTCCGTGATTTACAAATTGTCTAGCAGACGCTCTAGTCGTTGCAAAACCCATTCTGTAAACTACATTGTCAAGTCTTTGCTCAAGAAGTTGGATAAGGATAGAACCTGTATTTCCCTCTTTTGCATTGGCCTCTTTGTAAAGTGCTCTAAATTGTTTTTCAGAAACGCCGTACATAAATTTAGCTTTTTGCTTTTCTTGAAGCTGAAGACCATATTCTGAAATCTTTGTTCTTCTTTGACCATGTTGCCCTGGAGCATATGGTCTTTTTTCTAATGCGGATTTACCAGCGAGTCTTCTCTCACCTTTTAATCCTAAATCAACACCAAGTCTTCTTTCAAGTCTTTCAACTGGACCTCTATATCTTGCCATTATTAAACCCTTCTCTTCTTAGGTGGTCTACAACCATTGTGTGGAAGTGGAGTAATGTCTTTTAAAGATGTTACTCTTATCCCCTCAGTTGCACCAATAGCTTTAACAGCTGTATCTCTACCAGAACCAGGACCTTGCACTTTGATCCCTACTTCTTTAACGCCATTTTCCATTGCTTTAGTCATCGCATCTTGTACTGCTTCTGTTGCAGCAAATGGTGTTGATTTCTTAGATCCTTTGAATCCAAGTGAACCAGCCGAACTCCAAGCGATTACATTTCCCATCTCATCTGTTACTGTGATAACAGTATTGTTAAACGTAGCAGCAACATATACTACCGCTTTAGCAATACTTTTTTTTGCTTTTTTCTTAGCCATTTAATCTGCTCCTTATGCTGAACCGACAGTTTTACGTTTACCCTTACGAGTACGCGCGTTTGTCTTTGTTTTTTGTCCACGACAAGGTAAACCTCTTCTGTGTCTAAGACCTCTGTAAGAACCTAAATCCATAAGTGCTTTGATGTCCAAAGTCACTTTTTTTCTAAGATCTCCCTCAACCATAACATGCTCTTGAATGTCATTACGGATTACTGCTGCTTGTGCATCTGTAAGCTCATGAACTCTAATGTTATAGTCAATACCTGTTCTATCAAGAATGTCTCTTGACGTTTTTAAACCTATACCAAAAATGTAAGTAAGCGCATACTCCATTCTCTTCTTTTGTGGTAAGTCAACACCTGCTATACGAGCCATGTTTATCCTTGTCTTTGTTTATGTTTTGGATTTTTACAAATCACGCGTACGATACCCTTGCGTTTAATGATCTTACAATCATCACACATTTTTTTAACTGATGGTCTAACCTTCATTGGTTACTCCTACGATATATTTGCACCTGGAATGCTTTCACATTCTTTATTTTGCGTGGATAAACGATGTTTTGTCTATCCAACCCTTGAGTAATCAGTGCTACTTAACCAAAGATTCTTCGCGCAGTTTCCTAAAGCCTAATAGTTTTAGGGATGGGGATTATATCTAAATAACTATTAAGTTTTTCTTATCATTGTGTCACTTTATAGTTATACCTAGCATTTGAGGAGGATCATGCATGATTAATGCACTAGAGAAGTAGCTGATCAGGACATCACTTATGATTGACTGATGTCATTTCTATAAAGGTACAAATAAAACGAAGTATGACTTTGATAAACTGCATATCTTTATCTGAAAACCCCTCTAGTTTATTAATAAGTTGTACGACACCCATGATCTCGTTCTTTGAATCATAAAGAGGGCAACCGAGCATATTAATCGTATGATATCCACTCTCGACATCTATCTCTTTTAGAAAATAAGGATTTTTTGTTACATCATTTTCTATAATTTCGTGGTTGGTCATAAAAATATGTCCCACAATCCCTTGGTTCACCGGTACAACAATCTTTTCCATACCATTTGACACAATGGTCCAAAGTTCATGGGCTTCATCATCATACACAAAAATGGAACAACGCACTGCACCCGTCAGTTTTTTAAGATATTCAGAGATGATACCTAGACCTTTGTCCAATTCTCTATTATTAAGAAGAGTCTTGCCAAACTCAGCTAAGTCACTATAGGTATTCTTTTCTTCCATCTATTGTATTATCCTTATTTTGTTCTGTTAGTGTGATTTTACCTTTTTATTACTTTTAAAAAATCTATATTTAGGTTATACTACAAAACTTTGACATTTTTTGACTTTATTGCTATATAATCAAAAAAATTGTACTTTTCAACACATTTAATATAAAAGGGTGGGACTTTGGCACGTGTTATTTTCATTCTTCTCATAACATATGTAGGACTTTTTGCTGATTATAAACAAGCATTGACATACTATAACGACGCACTTTATCAAAAAGCACTTGATGAGGCTAAGCGCTCTAAAAAAAACTATTCCAATCCAAACCTTCATCTACTCTGGGCTTATAGCGCACGTGAACTTGGCTTAACGGAAGATGCGATGAATGCATTTGAACGTGTGCTTATTTTCGATGCAAACAACAAGCAGGCAAAAGACGCACTTCGCAAAATTTATCGTCAAACTGACAGAACAGAACTCTTAAGCGAAGAAGAACGCTCATATGTCTCTAAATTAAGCGAAAGAGGTGTTCCAGAAGGTTTGGAAAAAAAATATACCCTTCCTCTCAAAGTCAATGCCTCTCTCTCTTTAGGATATGACAGCAATGCCAATACCACCCCAGGAAGTGCGGTACTAGACAACTACTTCGACACGAATGACTATGATGATAAATTATCTTCCTTTTTCTCAAGGATGACTGCTGGCATACACTACAAATATGCCTTCGATGAAGAAGAAGGCGCTTACATGAAAACTGCCTTACGCGCTTTCTCTCAAAGTAACTTCTCTGCACACCTCTATGACATCTCTACGGTATCCTTAGAGTTGGGAGCAGGTTACGCTCAAAAATCCTATGATCTCTATTTCCCTGTAAGCTACAATAAAGTGAACTATCTTGATAGAGACCTATTAGCACACATTCGCTTTCTTCCAACAGTATTGATTCCTGTAGGTGATGATATTATCCTTGATGTCTCTCTACTCTATTCACAAAATGATTACATCTCTGATGAGGACCAAACAAAGAACGACAGGACTGTGGGTATCTCAGCTGGTGGCTATTTCCTTTTTGGTGACCACTTTGCCTACGTTTCTGCCAAATATGAAAACAGAAAAGCGCAAGATAAAGAACCTGCAGACTACATCTCTGCAGAATTTCTTACTGCCACTTTGGGTGCAAACTACTACTTCACCCCCTCTATTTTAGGGACACTGAATTATCGTTTCCGATATGGTCGCTATGGGGATGCGGTAGGATTGACCAATACTATAAGGGATGACAACCTACATCTACTTGACATAAAACTCTCCTACTTCTTTTCCAAAAAGACTCAGATCTTCATCTCTGAGAACTATGCACAGAACCTGTCAAATTACGTACCTTCAGAATACAAAAAAAACAGTATAATCTTTGGAGTAAGTGTCAATTACTAAACACTTTTTCATTTGACATTTTTTTGACATTTTTAAGTTATACTGACAAAAGTTAAATACTTAAACAAAGAAGGATACTATATGAAAAAGATATTTATGATGATACTCTTCACCATAACGGCGTTTGCGAACATAGGTACAATTATGGCTATTAGCGGTGAAGCACACATCAACCGTGACGCAAAGACACTGAATGTCACAAGTGGCATGGAAATACAAAAAGGTGATGAAATCGTTACTGAGCTTAAAACAAAAGTACAGGTGATGCTCAATGACAATACGGCAATCACCATTGGTCCAAAATCTTCATTTTCTTTTATTGACTACCTCTATGATGGAAGTAAAAAGTCAAGACTAAGTATGGAGGCTACAAGAGGGTTTTTCCGTTCAGTAACAGGGAAAATAGGCAAAATCGCCCCTGAAAGATTTAAAGTTAAAACCAATTTGGCCACAATTGGTGTGCGAGGGACAGACTTCTCTGCGCTATTAAGAGAAAACAATGCATTCTACAAATGTCACAGCGGAGAGATTTCTGTTGCATTTGAAGATAGGGTAAAAGCTGTTGCAGCAGGTGAACAGATAGAACTACAACTAGATGGTGCAAAAGTCAAAGAAAAGTCAAAGAGTAAAAGCGGTAATACTTTCTCAGGAAGTAATGCTTCTACTTTTGAAAGTGTCCGTATCGAAGACATTACTGAGAGAACACAAGACATCCAGGATGTAAAATTCAACTGCCAATAGGACGTAAGTGACGCAATGAAAAATACCCTTTTAAAAATCGGAATAGCCTTCAGCCTATCTCTCTTTTTTACTTGGGTCTATCTTTTTACCCCCCAAGTTTTTTATTCTTTAGACAACAAACTGCGTGACTTTATGTTTGTCATTCGTGGGGAGCTTCCCGAAAACAATCAAGTTGTCATTGTCGACATAGACAATAAATCACTCCAAGAAATAGGACAATGGCCTTGGTCAAGAAATAAAATCGCAGAACTTATAGATAGACTCACCGATGCCAAAGCAGGTATCATCGGGATAGATATGGTCTTCGCCGAACCAGACAGAACTTCACCCCACCTGCTTAAAGCAACAGTTCCCCAAATACCACCAACACTTCCCAACTATGAGGAGATTTTGGCTAAAACATTCTGACCTCTTCTCCTGTTGTAGGGGGTACATATTTTATTCTCGAGAAAACAGAGAAAACAATACTCCACTCATTCCTGCGTTTTTATACAAAGGGTTACACAATACTGACATATTTACTGAACAACTGGTATTATTTTAAATACTCCCCTACTTCAAGATCACTCTATTCAAGTGGGTTTTTAACGACCAATCATCCGATGAGGAGGTCTAATACGAAGTACTCCACTTATTCAAAGGTACAAGGACGATATATATCCTTCTTTAGCTTTTGAAATGTTAAGGATTTATAGTGGGTGCAAATAAAGTAGAGATCATTGGGGATGATCATGGCGTTCAACTCATTTCTTTTGGGGAATATAACATACCTACAGACCATGAGGCAGTCTTCTGATTAATTTTAGAGGACCTCAAAAACATTTCAGATATATTAGTGCTTCTGACATACTCTATGGAGACTTTGATCCCGAAGAGATAAAGAATAAATTTGTACTCGTCGGCACTTCTGCACTAGGACTTTTAGATCTTCGATCCACACCTTTGATAGCACATCTCCAGGAGTAGAGGTCCATGCGAATGTCATCGATAACATACTGCAGGGGGATTTTATTAGTAAACCTATTATTGCAAGACTTTATGATTTAGTTATTATTTGGGTACTTATTTTTTCTCTGATACTTATTTTTTCATTCTCAACTCCTTTTTGATTATCCCGGTTGCTGTGTTACTGTTGGGGTTATACTGTATTTATTCTATACACTCCTTTTTAGTTATGGAATCTGCATTTAACCTTAGTTACACCCATTCTTGCTTTTATTGCTACACTCATTGTTTCACTGCTGTTGACTACGTTATTGCCTCCAAACATAGAGAACAGGCTAGACGTATTTTAGGGAAAAAAAGTATCTACCTCTGTGATGCACCATTTACTGGCACATTCAGATGATGATCTTATCGCATCCAAAGAAGTAGAAGCCACAATCTTTTTTAGTGATATACGCTCATTTACAAGTATCTCTGAGCAGATAGGATCTCCTACCAAACTCATTAAACTGCTTAACACTTACATGACACCTATGGTTGACACGATCATAGAACACAAAGGTACCATTGACAAATTCATAGGAGATGCTATCATGGCATACTGGAATGCACCTGTACCAGTGGAGAATCATGCAGATGCTGCACTCAAAAGTGCTATTAGACAAATGGAACAACTCAAAGAGATCAATGAAACTATCTATGCACAATATGCGGTAACCATACATATAGGGATAGGGATACATACGGGTATCGTCACGGCCGGAGACATGGGCTCAGAAGGTAGATCAGACTACACTATCATCGGAGATCATGTCAATTTTGCTTCAAGATTAGAGAACCTGACAAAAGTATATGAGGCACAAGTACTTATTTCTGATGCCACCTATAAGCAACTCAAAGGAGACTATACTATCCGTCCTATCGATATTGTAGAAGTACTAGGCAAAAGTAAAACCGTTGAGATCTTTGAAGTGATATGTGGTTCAAAACAGATAGAAGAAGAGGAGATGCAGGTTTACAAAAAAGCCATCATGCTTTTTAGAGATGGGAAAGTGGCTAAAGCACACGTTTTATTTAGTAAACTCCATGACAAGTATGGCAGTAAACTTTATGGGTTTTATGTGCAACGGTGTCAAACATTTATAGATAACCCACATCTACCTTTTACCCCTGTCTTCAAAATGACACACAAGTAATCCTTAAAACTCTATATCATCCCCATCTTCCAAGATCGTGATATCCCATGAACCTTTCATCTCTTCTATCTCTTGACAGATCTCTTGTTTATACTCAGGTTTTATATGATTGATATAGATCTTCATCGCTTGCCCTTCCAATGGCTTTAATGCATCAAAAAGATAAGCAGGGGTAAAGTGCTTGCTTATCTTTGCCATCTTTGCCATACGAACCGGAAAAGAACACTCTACTACCAATGCATTTATATTTTGTTTTCTAGTGATATACTTAACAACCGATGTTAGGCTAAGTGTATCTGCAGTGATGACAACACCTGCCCCCTCTTTCTCAATGCCGTACCCACAACTAGGTACAGTATGATCTGTTCTGATAGCTTCTATACTGCTTGATCCATCTAAGCCATATACTTCACCACACTCAATGGGATGATAAGAAATAGACATCCCCTCTGCATTTGCTAAAGGGATCTTAGAAAAGTCTGGCCATATAAGATGGTTAAAAAAATGTTTGTTCAGTGTGTCAAGCGTTGACTTTAGCCCGTGTATTTTTAAAGTCTTAGTTCTTTTTTCATGGTAATTATCTAAGATAAATGCCAGATCTGAAATATGATCAAGATGCGAATGAGTCAACCATACATTTTCAATGTCAGCACTCTTATCTGCCAGAGGAACCAAAAGATTTCCTGCATCAATGACATTCTTGCCATTGAGTAAAAAAGCGGAACTCCCACCCTTGTCACTTTTGGCACCATAGGCACCTAGTATTGTTATTTTATGCTTCATCATGCACATCTTTCCACGTTTCAGCTATATCAAAAAACTCGGCACGTTTTGCCATAAAGATATCAACGAGTTTGGGATCAAAGTGTTTCCCCCGTCCTTCTTCTATAAGAGCTTGTACATCTGCAGGCTCCCATGCTTTTTTATAGACACGGCTTGAACATAATGCATCAAACACATCTGCAAGAGCGACGATACGCCCAAAGATATGTATCTCTTCTCCTTTAAGCTGTCTGGGGTAACCACTTCCATCATATTTTTCATGATGTTCATAGGCGACTGTGGCTGCGGCTTGCAACAACTCACGCTTCGAGTCTTTTAACATGTTGTACCCTTGTTCAGCATGTGTCATCATGGATGTCTTTTCTTCCGTATCCAATCGACCTGGCTTTTTTAAGACTGCGTCTGCTATGGCTATTTTACCTATGTCATGTAGTGGGGAGACATCACGTACTGTGGTACACATCTCTTCACTTAAGCCATACTCTTTGGCCAGCAAATAAGCATATTTAGACACCCGCTTCACATGTAACGCCGTCTCTTCTGAGCGACTTTCACCCATGATACCAATGATATGAAGTATCTCTCTTTGCGTAGCATCGATCTCTTCTAATAAAAACGTAGACTTGATCGTCTCCGATATATAAGTAGAGGCAAGCATCAAATGATCTAGATCTTTCTGGGTAAACACTCCGTTGTCTTTTTTATTAATGACTTGTATGGCCCCTACTACCTTATTTTCTCTATTGTGCATAGGTATGACCATCATCATATTTGTTTTATAGCCTGAAGCTTCATCTATGTCATGATTAAACCGCTCATCACTATACACATCATTGAGAATGATAGGTTTCCCTTCTTTAAGCGATGCCCCTACGATACCACTTTCACTTGGTATGAAAACTGGTTTCATCCCATGAGAAACCTTACTCCAGAGTTGCTTTTTTTCCTTGTCTAGTATCCAAATGGTACAACGATCAGCAAAAACAATATCACGCCCCATTTTGGCAAGTTCGAGAAGGAGTTTTTCATTATCATTGAGCATGGCTATCTTTCCTATACGCTCAAAAATAAACGCTAGTAACTCATCTGAGTTTCTCTGCATGACAATTCCTTTTTTCATTAATCTATTCATTAAGGGGTACATCCCGTTGCAAGTTGTTGTTCGGAACCTTCACCTATAACCGTGTCATATGACCACAACTCAGTAGGAGCAGCATCTTTAAGTACCTTGAAGTATATGATGTTGTTATGTTCTTTTAATTCTACTATGTCAGTGATACCATCATCAAATTTAAAATTGAACAACTCATAATCACCATTCTCATCTGCTTGGTAAAATCTTTTATGATTACCTGTGGTCTTTACAAAATAGAGTTTTGCATTTGCACTAGTCAATTCCGTTACTGGATCGTTAACTACTTTTTGTGTCCCTGCTTCTGTACCATCACTTTGCCATAACTCACGATCTCCACCATCTTTATCTTCCGCAGTAAAATAGAGTGTGTCATTAAGGCCTATTAAGCTCTCTGGACGTGAGTACCCAACAGTTGTATCTAGCAGGTTAGGATTATAATTCGTATTAATATCTTTTACAATTTCTGCTGTAAAACCATCAGTTTTCCATAATTCTCTTCTATTCTCATCATCATAACCAGAGAAGAAAAGTGTATCATTAACTGTTCTAAAATTAAATTGCCCAAAGAGGCTCCCGTCAAAAGTACCTATCTGATATAGACTACTGCCATCACTTGAGAATAACTGAACATTAAAGAACCCAATCTCAGCACTAAAGACTACTAGTCCATTAACTGCTCCTATACTAGCATAGTTTGTATTACCCTGCGTTAGATTTACAAATAGTTCTGTACCCTCTTCTGTCCCATCACTTCTCCATAACTCTATTCCATTAATGACCATCATTAGCAGTAAAGTATAAGATGCCATCAACATTTGTTAACAAGGTAGGGCTTGAGTTCCCCTGACCATTAATATTTTTAACTATTTTCGTACCTATGGTTGTCCCGTCACTTTTCCATAACTCTCTACCATTACTACCATCATTTGCTACAAAAAAGAGTGTCCCATTGATGTCTATAAATTCTGATGGATCAGCACCCACACTACCCTCATAAATATCTTTTACAAGCACCGTACTCTCTACTGTACCCTGACTCTTCCAAAGCTCTTTACCATGTACCCCATCATCTGCGACAAAAAAGTATGTGCCATTAATATCTATAAATGATTCTGGGGTTGAGTCACTAGAACTATTTATATTTTTAAGTAGACTTGCACTGCCCCCATCTGATACCCATAACTCTTCATCATTACTTTCACACCATTTGAACACATAAGGTGTACTATATCCTTTATCTATGTTGATGTAAACAAGTGCTATATTTGAATCAGTAAAGCCATCATTTACTTTAAAAGTGAAACTATCATTGCCACTGTATCCAGGATCTGGTGTATACTCATAACTTTGGTTATTGTCACTGGTTGTCAAAGTACCATAGCTAGGTCCTTCAACCAAACTATAGGTGAGTGTCTGGTTAATGTCTACATCACTTGCATTTAATGCTATGAGCCTTGTTTCATCTACAGTAAGATCAAGTATATTTTGGTCATATGCAATGGGTGCAGTATTGAGTACGTTTATGATGTTTACTGTAGCTGGCGAAGATGAGAAAATGCCATCATTCACTATGTATGTAAAACTTGTATTACCATCATAGCCATTACGCTCATAGAAAACTTCATCCCCATTAAGCGTGAGACTTCCTTCTCCTGGAGGTACATCCATGTCAATCGTGTAGTTAAGATCATCTCCATTTGTATCTGTACCCAACAGCATGATGGTTTTATTGGTATCATTTGCATACAAAGTGATGTTCATATCTTTTGCTAGAGGAGCAACGTTCAACTTCTCAATATAGATATCTACACGTGCCTTTTCTGACGTAGAGCCATTGACATCTGTTACCTCAAACTCAAAGTATGTGGTCCCTGAGTATCCACTAGGAGGCGTATAGTTACCTTCTCCTGTATTTGGATTCAATTTATCTCACCATCATACCCACCCACTATGCTATACGTCAAAGTATTCTCATCTTCCAAGTCTGTTGCATTTAACTCAAAAGGTATAGCCTCTACAGGGTCTGTCTCATTAAAGTCTAGTCTACCGTTATAGGCTTGGGGGGCATCATTTACCGAGGTAACTGTCACTGTCACTATCGCTGTATCTGTAGCATTAGCCTCATCTCTGATGACATAACTAAAACTATCTATACCATAGAAATTAAGTGCCGGAGTATACGTGATATTCCCATCCACAATACTTACGCTACCACCATTACTTGTGTTACTATCTGCAGAGTCTATACTTAGAGTTGCATTGGCATCTATATCACTATCATTAGCCAATACATCTATCACAACGGATGAATCTTCATTTGTCGTGACATTATCATCTAAAGCTTCTGGTGCATCGTTGACATTAATCACCGTAAGGTCAAATGCTGTGAGGTTACCCTCAGATGTACCATCACTCACATAGATGATAACCCCTGTTGTCACACCAACATCATCATTTTCTGGTGTACCATAGAGTTCACCTGTAGTAGTGTTGAAGTCTGCCCAAATTGGTTGATTAAGGATACCAAAGCTTAGTGTATCATTGACATCTGGATCAGTAGCAGTTGGAGTGAAACTATATGCTGAGTCCTCATTTACACTAGTAGCTGGATTACCGCTAATACTAGGAGTATTATTACGAACTGTGACATATACGGTTGCGGTAGCATTATATTCTCCATCTGAGATGGTATACTCAAAACTGTCTTGACCGCTAAAATTAGTTGCGGGGGTATACTCTACATTCCACTGTGAAATGATAGTAACAGTACCCCCATTAGTAGTGTTTTCTTCTACTGCTACAATGGAAATTGTATTGTTGCCATCTGCGTCACTATCATTACCTAATACAAAAATATTAAGCGTTGAATTTATAAATAATTCATTATCTAAATCATCATTGGCTATAGGCGGAGTATTGGTATTTATCACTACAACGGTTCTTGTCACTTCAACCGCCACATTGCCTGCACTGTCTGTGGCATTATAGGTGACCGTATAGTTACCTTCTGTATTGGTATCTACTGCACTGCTGTCGATGACCACTGTACTACCATCATCACTGCTTGCATTGAGTTCTGTGTACGCTTGTCCCAGTTCTATGATCTGAGGGTTGTCACCTGAGAGTGTGATCACTGGTGCGATGTTGTCTATAAGTACAACCTGAACGGTTCTTGTCACTTCAACCGCCACATTGCCTGCACTGTCTGTGGCATTATAGGTGACCGTATAGTTACCTTCTGTATTGGTATCTACTGCACTGCTGTCGATGACCACTGTACTACCATCATCACTGCTTGCATTGAGTTCTGTGTACGCTTGTCCCAGTTCTATGATCTGAGGGTTGTCACCTGAGAGTGTGATCACTGGTGCGATGTTGTCTATAAGTACAACCTGAACGGTTCTTGTCACTTCAACCGCCACATTGCCTGCACTGTCTGTGGCATTATAGGTGACCGTATAGTTACCTTCTGTATTGGTATCTACTGCACTGCTGTCGATGACCACTGTACTACCATCATCACTGCTTGCATTGAGTTCTGTGTACGCTTGTCCCAGTTCTATGATCTGAGGGTTGTCACCTGAGAGTGTGATCACTGGTGCGATGTTGTCTATAAGTACAACCTGAACGGTTCTTGTCACTTCAACCGCCACATTGCCTGCACTGTCTGTGGCATTATAGGTGACCGTATAGTTACCTTCTGTATTGGTATCTACTGCACTGCTGTCGATGACCACTGTACTACCATCATCACTGCTTGCATTGAGTTCTGTGTACGCTTGTCCCAGTTCTATGATCTGAGGGTTGTCACCTGAGAGTGTGATCACTGGTGCGATGTTGTCTATAAGTACAACCTGAACGGTTCTTGTCACTTCAACCGCCACATTGCCTGCACTGTCTGTGGCATTATAGGTGACCGTATAGTTACCTTCTGTATTGGTATCTACTGCACTGCTGTCGATGACCACTGTACTACCATCATCACTGCTTGCATTGAGTTCTGTGTACGCTTGTCCCAGTTCTATGATCTGAGGGTTGTCACCTGAGAGTGTGATCACTGGTGCGATGTTGTCTATAAGTACAACCTGAACGGTTCTTGTCACTTCAACCGCCACATTGCCTGCACTGTCTGTGGCATTATAGGTGACCGTATAGTTACCTTCTGTATTGGTATCTACTGCACTGCTGTCGATGACCACTGTACTACCATCATCACTGCTTGCATTGAGTTCTGTGTACGCTTGTCCCAGTTCTATGATCTGAGGGTTGTCACCTGAGAGTGTGATCACTGGTGCGATGTTGTCTATAAGTACAACCTGAACGGTTCTTGTCACTTCAACCGCCACATTGCCTGCACTGTCTGTGCCATTATAGGTGACCGTATAGTTACCTTCTGTATTGGTATCTACTGCACTGCTGTCGATGACCACTGTACTACCATCATCACTGCTTGCATTGAGTTCTGTGTACGCTTGTCCCAGTTCTATGATCTGAGGGTTGTCACCTGAGAGTGTGATCACTGGTGCGATGTTGTCTATAAGTACAACCTGAACGGTTCTTGTCACTTCAACCGCCACATTGCCTGCACTGTCTGTGGCATTATAGGTGACCGTATAGTTACCTTCTGTATTGGTATCTACTGCACTGCTGTCGATGACCACTGTACTACCATCATCACTGCTTGCATTGAGTTCTGTGTACGCTTGTCCCAGTTCTATGATCTGAGGGTTGTCACCTGAGAGTGTGATCACTGGTGCGATGTTGTCTATAAGTACAACCTGAACGGTTCTTGTCACTTCAACCGCCACATTGCCTGCACTGTCTGTGGCATTATAGGTGACCGTATAGTTACCTTCTGTATTGGTATCTACTGCACTGCTGTCGATGACCACTGTACTACCATCATCACTGCTTGCATTGAGTTCTGTGTACGCTTGTCCCAGTTCTATGATCTGAGGGTTGTCACCTGAGAGTGTGATCACTGGTGCGATGTTGTCTATAAGTACAACCTGAACGGTTCTTGTCACTTCAACCGCCACATTGCCTGCACTGTCTGTGGCATTATAGGTGACCGTATAGTTACCTTCTGTATTGGTATCTACTGCACTGCTGTCGATGACCACTGTACTACCATCATCACTGCTTGCATTGAGTTCTGTGTACGCTTGTCCCAGTTCTATGATCTGAGGGTTGTCACCTGAGAGTGTGATCACTGGTGCGATGTTGTCTATAAGTACAACCTGAACGGTTCTTGTCACTTCAACCGCCACATTGCCTGCACTGTCTGTGGCATTATAGGTGACCGTATAGTTACCTTCTGTATTGGTATCTACTGCACTGCTGTCGATGACCACTGTACTACCATCATCACTGCTTGCATTGAGTTCTGTGTACGCTTGTCCCAGTTCTATGATCTGAGGGTTGTCACCTGAGAGTGTGATCACTGGTGCGATGTTGTCTATAAGTACAACCTGAACGGTTCTTGTCACTTCAACCGCCACATTGCCTGCACTGTCTGTGGCATTATAGGTGACCGTATAGTTACCTTCTGTATTGGTATCTACTGCACTGCTGTCGATGACCACTGTACTACCATCATCACTGCTTGCATTGAGTTCTGTGTACGCTTGTCCCAGTTCTATGATCTGAGGGTTGTCACCTGAGAGTGTGATCACTGGTGCGATGTTGTCTATAAGTACAACCTGAACGGTTCTTGTCACTTCAACCGCCACATTGCCTGCACTGTCTGTGGCATTATAGGTGACCGTATAGTTACCTTCTGTATTGGTATCTACTGCACTGCTGTCGATGACCACTGTACTACCATCATCACTGCTTGCATTGAGTTCTGTGTACGCTTGTCCCAGTTCTATGATCTGAGGGTTGTCACCTGAGAGTGTGATCACTGGTGCGGTGGTATCTGTGACTGTGATATTAAAGGCAGGGAACGAGGCACTTGCTCTGCCATCTGTCACTGCAATAACAATATCTGTTGTCACGCCCACGTCTGCATGACTTGGTATCCCCCCTAGTTCGCCTGTAGTGGTGTCAAACGTTGCCCATGTTGGAATGTTAGTGATATTGAAGGTTAAGGTGTTACTAACATCTTTATCTTTCACTGTTGGAAAAAAGCTGTAAAGAGTGTCTTCATTGACAACAGTTTCTGGATTATCATTATTTAAAATACCCGATAATGGAATTGAAAATTCTTTAACACATGATGCTTTATCATTGATGTAAACTGTCGCATTAAGTTCAAATTCTTCATCAAAAAGAACAAGAAATCCTTCTTCAGGTGATACATTAATAAATAACGTTCCATCAATAAGTTCAGTAATGGCTACAAAGTTTTCATTTCCAATACCCGTCAACTCTGTTCGTATATCATTAATTTCTATCTGTCCTGGTACATTATCGATTTGAAGTATGTCAAAACTATTGTCGTCATTAGCTTCAACCGAGTCATTTATTACAATACTTACACCTTCTGTACTACCCTCTTCCAAGGGGGTTATAGCAACTTCACAACCTGTAAAAAAGGACAATATAAGAAATACTTTAAAGATACTAAAAATTATATTTTTCATTTTACTTATACTTTCTCCATATTAGATATATTTATTCTATACTATGAGTATACATAAAATAAGTCAAAAAATGTCAAATTACTTGCACGTTTAATAGAAAGTGAGAATGTTGAGGGGAAATATAACCCAAACTAGAGTCTGGGTTATGGTGAAGTAGAGGTATGTCTATTTGTATCTAAAAGTGATACGACCTTTGTCAAGACTGTATGGAGTAAGCTCCACTTTTACAGTATCTCCTGGAAGGATTTTAATATAATGCATTCTCATTTTACCAGCAATATGACAAAGAACAATATGTTTATTGTCCAATTCAACTCTGAATGTCGCATTAGGTAATGCTTCAACTACTTTTCCATCTATTTCAATTACATCATCTTTAGCCATTGTATTCCTTTACAATTATTCATAACTAGGAGCAAACTCCAAACTTTTATCTTACTGTCCACTATAAACAAGAATTGTATATCTTTTGTGAAGGCTATGCCTCAGTTAAAATAACTGCCTTTCCATCTACAACAGCAACTTGATGTTCATAATGTGCTGACCTCAGTTGATCATCACTAATCACTGACCATTGGTCTTCAAGCAGAACAGGTTGTCCACTTTTTTTACATACCATTGGTTCTAAACAAAAGACCATACCATTTTTGATTTTTGGACCTTGATTTGGTTTACCTTCAAGATAATTTGGGATATTGGGTTCATCATGTGGTTTTGTACCGATACCATGACCACAATAGTCACGTAAAGGGACAAACCCAGCATCAACGATATAGTCTTCAAGAATTTTAGTTAACTCTTTAAATCGCATACCTTCTCTTATAGAATCAATAGCATGATACAATGCACCTTTAGCACACGCAATCAATGCCTCATCCTCCATAGATATTTTACCTACTGCCATTGTAATCGCTGCATCCCCAAAATAACCATCTAATTTTGTACCGATATCTAAGCCCAAAATATCACCTTCCTGAATGACAGTATCATCAGGAACGCCATGAATACATACTTCATTAAGTGATGTACATACAGAACCAGTAAATCCATACAACCCTTTAAAGGATGGTATGGCACCATGTTCACGAATATATGCTTCACCTAAAGTATCAATTTCACTAAGTGTCATACCTGGTCTGATTAAGTTTTGAAGATATTGAAGTGTTTTTCCAACAATCTCGCCAGCTGCTTGCAGCTTGGCGATTTCATCAGGTTTTCTAATAGCAATAGCCATTATAGACCTACGTTACCTAAAGTATCGTATTGGTTCATGGTTCTTTGTGCTTCTATTTTTCTCATCGTATCAAGTGCAACTTGAACGATAATGAGTACTGCAACCCCACCGAAGTAAAATGATGCACCCATCCCAGAGATAATCATAAATGGTATAGTAGAGACGATAGCCAGGTATACTGCACCTGAACCAGTCAATCTACTTGCCACTTCATTTAAAAACTCTTTAGTATGCTCTCCTGGTCTTACACCAGGAATGAAACCACCTTGTTTTTTTAAGTTATCAGAAATGTCTTTGGCATTAAATGCAATGGACGCATAGAAAAAGGCAAAGAACATGACCAGTAAAAATGTAACAACGTTAAATGTTATTCCACCCGGAGCCAATGAATCAGCAACAGCTGTTGCTATCTCAGAGGTACTTGACTGTAACATTGTCAGTGGGAACATTAAAATGGCACTTGCAAAGATAGGAGGAATAACACCTGAAAGGTTAACCTTTACAGGGATGTAGTTCATCACCCTCTTTGTTTGATTCTGCATAATGGTTTTTCTTGAGTAAGAGATAGGGACACGTCTCTCACCAAGTTCCACATAGATAATAGACAAAATAGTAATCAGCATAATTGCTAAAATACCGAGAACGACTAAGAAGTTCATCTCACCCGCATTTACAGCGCTAACCGTCTGCCCTATAGCCGAAGGTAAACCTGAAACAATACCAGCAAAAATAATCAGTGAAATACCGTTACCGATACCTTTTTGTGTAATCTGTTCACCTATCCACATAAGTAACATGGTACCTGTTAACATTGAAAATGTTGTAAGTATCGTAAACGTAGTAGGATCAATCATCACAGCACTTTGTCCTGCACGTCCTGTCATTGTTTGAAGTCCCATAGAGACACCAATCGCTTGCACAACAGTAATAAATATAGTGAAATAACGAATAATTTGCATATATTTTTGCATACCATCACGTTCTTTTTTCATTTGTCCAAGTGTAGGAAAAGTAGCTGCAAGAAGTTCCATAACAATGGAAGCAGTAATGTAAGGCATAATACCTAATGAGATAATACTAAGACGTTCAACGGCACCACCAGAGAACATATTTAACATACCAACACCGTTTCCTGAGTTGTTATCAAAGAATTCTTTGATAACAGCTAGGTCAACACCGGGTGTTGGGACATAGGCTAAAACTCTGTACGCAAATAGGAACCCTAATGTAATCAGGATTTTTTGAGTTAAAGCATTGCCCATGATTATTTTCCGCTTGTTGTAACAGCTTCGTCTTTGATTTTAGCAGCAAGATCTTTTGCGCTAGCACCAATCAACTTCACTCTAGTTACAGATTTACCAAGTTTATGTACAGACTTGATAGACTCAAGAGTAATCTCAGCAAGTTCTGCAACTGCTTTGATTTTTTCTACGTTGATTACGTATGGTTTTTCTATTCTAGAAGTAAAACCAATTTTAGGTAATCTTTTGTAAAGTGGCATTTGACCACCTTCAAAACCTCTTTTTTTACTATATCCAGATCTTGCTTTTTGACCTTTATTACCACGTCCAGCTGTTTTACCTGTTCCTGAACCTTGACCACGACCAACTCTTTTTCTATTTTTTGTTGAACCTGGTGCAGGTTGTAAATTATGTAAACCCATAATTACCCCTTACGCTTTAATTCTAGTAAGTGCTTGAATTGTTGCTCTTACTAGGTTGTTTGGATTGTTAGAACCAATTGATTTGCTAAGTACATCTTGGATACCTGCAAGCTCAAGTACTGGTCTAGCAGCACCACCAGCAATAACACCTGTACCCTCAGACGCTGGTCTAAGTACAATTCTACTTGCATTAAACTTATGCTCAATATCATGTGCTATCGTGGTTCCTTTGATGTTAACTTTCACAAGATTTTTGTGTGCA
Source organism: Sulfurovaceae bacterium (assembly GCA_963698695.1). Lineage (GTDB taxonomy): Bacteria > Campylobacterota > Campylobacteria > Campylobacterales > Sulfurovaceae > Sulfurovum. Next base: position 233,875 of record CAVORT010000004.1, read on the forward strand.
TCATCAACCGCTTTTTTAATCGCATCAGGTACTTCTTTGGCTTTACCAAATCCGTATCCAATCGTACCCTTCTTGTCACCAATCACTACAAGTGCAGTAAATCTAAATCTTCTACCACCCTTTACAACTTTAGTAACACGACCGATATTTACAATTACTTCTTCAAATTCTTTTTCAATTTCTTCATTTTGATTATTGTTTTGCATCATGGTTCCTTAAAACTTAATTCCAGCTTCTCTAAGCGCATCTGCAAATGAAGCTACAACACCATGGTATAAATAACCATTTCTGTCAAATACTACATTTTCAATGTTTTTAGAAGCAAGACTTTTAGCCATCTCTGCAGCCACTTTTTTAACATCCTCTTGGTTTGATTTTAAACCAAGTTTTCTACCATCAACAGCTGCCAACGTAACACCAGTGGTGTCATTAATTGCTTGTGCATAGAAATATTTATTAGACTTAAACACAGATAGTCTAGGAAGTATATCTGTTCCGAAGATCTTACCTCTTACTCTAGCTTTTCTTTGAGTGCGAAGTTTATTTTTTCTTTTTTGAATACTTTTTAACATCTATCGCCCCTTACTTACCAGCTGCTTTACCAGCTTTTCTGATGATTTGCTCATCTGTGTACTTAACACCTTTACCTTTATATGGCTCAGGTGGTCTGAATGATCTGATCTCAGCAGCTACTTGTCCTACTACTTGTTTGTCACTACCACTAATAGTAATAATATTTTTCTCTACTTTCATTTCGAGTCCCTCAGGGATATCGTAATCTATAGGGTGAGAAAAACCAAGTTGAAGATTCAGTACGTTACCTTGAACAGCTGCTCTATAACCAACACCATTGATTTCTAAAGATTTTGTATAACCTTCATTTAAACCAATAATAATGTTATTGAACAATGATCTATATGTTCCCCAAAACGCTGCATCTTGTTTTTCATCACCTTTACGTTCAAAAGTTACTTCTGAACCATCGATGTTGATACCCACTCTACCATGTGTTTCAAGTCTTTTTTCAAGATTGCCCTTCTTAGCCACGAGACATGTACCGTCTAGTGATACATCAATACCACTTGCTACAGTTACTGGTCTTTTTCCTACTCTTGACATCTTATCTCCTTACCAAATACTACAGATTACTTCGCCACCGATGCCACGCTTAAACGCTTCATCATTAGCAATCACACCTTGGGAAGTAGAAACTACCAAAGTACCGTAACCATTTTTAAAAGTTCTGATTTCTTCTTTACCTTGGTGTACACGACGCCCTGGCTTAGAAATCTTTTTAATCTCATTAATAACACTTTTTTCATCCTCATCATATTTAAGGACTACTTTAATTGTTTTTTTATTTCCATCTTCTTTTACTTTAAAACTTTCTAAGTAACCTTTATCTACCAAAATAGATACAGTTGCTTCAATCGTGTTAGAGTGAAGAAGTGTTGTAACGTCTAATCTTCTTTGCGCAGCATTTCTTATACGAGTAAGAGAGTCTGCAATTATATCTGTCATCATCTTTTTATTCTCCTTACCAGCTTGCTTTACGCATACCAGGGATTAAACCCTCGTTAGCCATTTTTCTTAAACATATACGGCAAAGACCAAAATCTCTATATACAGAGTGAGGTCTACCACAGATGTTACATCTTGTGTACGCTTGAGTCGAGAACTTTGCTTTTCTCTGTTGCTTTGCAATCATTGATTTCTTAGCCATTTGTTTTTCCTTTAGCAAAAGGCATGCCGAGCTTTTCTAAAAGCGCGAACCCTTCTTTGTCAGATTCAGTACTCGTTACGATTGTAATATTCATACCGTGTGTCTTAATTACCTTATCAAACTCAACTTCTGGAAACATCAATTGCTCTTGAAGACCGAAGTTATAATTACCACGTCCGTCAAAACCTTTTCTAGGTGTTCCTCTAAAGTCTTTTACTCTTGGAAGTGCAATAGATACGAGTTTGTCATAGAAGTTATACATATTGTCACCTCTAAGTGTTACTCTAATCCCTGTTGGAGCACCTTCTCTGGCTTTAAATCCTGCAACAGATTTCTTAGCCATAACTACCACTGCTTTCTGACCAGCGATAAGAGAAATAGTATCTGCCATGTTTGCGATGAGTTTAGTATCTTTACCTTCTTCACCAGCACCCACAGAGATCACTATCTTTTCAAGCTTAGGTGTCTGCATCGGGTTTTTGGTCCCGCACTCTTCTCTAAGTGCAGGAACGATGTCATTGTACTTTTGCTTCATTCTACTCATAAGATTATGCCTCTACTTTTTTTACATTTGAGATGTGGATTGGCATTTCAACGTTAGAAAAACCACCCTCTTTATTTTGCTCAGTTGGTTTAACCGCTTTTTTAGCCATCTTACAACCAGCAACAATCACTGCATCTTTTTTAGTAAGTACCTGAAGAACTTCCCCAGTTGTACCTTTATCATCACCAGCGATAACCATTACAGTATCACCTTTTTTGATTTTATATGTTTTTGCCATATTACCATACCTCCGGTGCAAGAGATACAATTTTCATGAATCCTGCATATCTTGTTTCACGACTTACAGGACCAAAGATACGTGTACCTATTGGCTCTCTTTTATCGTCAATGATTACCGCAGCATTATCATCAAATCTAATCAGTGAACCATTTTCTCTCTGGATCTCTTTTTTAGTTCTAACAACAACTGCTTTAACAACCTTACCTTTTTTCACTTTTCCAGTTGGAAGAGCCTTCTTTACAGAAGCTACGATAACGTCACCTACAGATGCATATCTTCTTTTAGATCCACCAAGGACCTTGATACACATGATTTCTTTTGCACCAGAATTATCTGCTACATTCAATCTAGTAAAACCTTGGATCATTACACTTCTCCTCTTTTTACTATTTCAAGAAGTCTAAAACTTTTTGTTTTAGAAAGTGGTCTACATTCAACTGCAGATATTGTATCTCCAACATTTACATCATTCTTCTCATCATGAATAAGATATTTTTTAAATCTTTTTACAGTCTTGTGGTATCTTGGGTGAAGGACACGTCTTTCAACGATCATCGTTGCAGTTTTGTCTCCAGCTTTTTTGATCACAGTACCAGTTATTTGTCTTTTTGGCATACCTGACTCCTTACTTCGATCTAACAGCAGTAAGTGCTGTTTGGATTCTAGCGATATCTTTTTTCGCTACTCTTAATTCATTTGTGTTTGTCAATTGCATAGTTTTTTGCTTTGCATTGAGTGTAAACAATTCAAGTTTTTTCTCTTTAAGCATTACCAACAAGTCAGCTTCGCTTTTTTCTTTAATATCAATATAGTTCATTTGTATCCTTTAAAGCGACGATTTTACACTTAAATGGCATTTTATGAATTGCAAGTGTGAGTGCTTCTCTTGCAAGAGATTCCTCAACACCAGCCATCTCAAAGATGATTCTTCCTGGCTTGATATTCATAACCCATCTATCAACTCCACCTTTACCTTTACCCATTCTTGTTTCAAGTGGTTTTGCTGTAAGAGGCTTATCTGGAAAAACTCTAATCCAAGTTTTACCAGCTCTGTTGATTTTTCTAGTCATAGTGATACGTGAAGCTTCGATTTGACGTGAGTCAATTCTTCCCGCTTCTGTTGCTTTAATAGCAATATCACCAAACTCTATCTTGTTGCCGTTGAAAGATTTGCCGCGATTACGGCCTTTCATCTGCTTTCTCCATTTGGTTCTTTTAGGCATTAACATTGTTATTCACCTCTCTTTCTAGACGGTCTACGACCTTCTTTCTTCTCTTCTTTTGGTTCAGCTTGGATACCTTTAGCAAGCACTTCACCTTTGAAGATCCAAACTTTTATACCAATAATTCCATACGTTGTATGTGCTTCTGCAAAACCATAATCGATTTTAGCTCTGAGTGTATGAAGAGGAACACGTCCTTCTAGATACCACTCAGTTCTAGCCATCTCAGCACCACCAAGACGTCCAGCAACAGAAATTTTTATCCCTTTTGCCCCAGATTTTAATGCACCTTGGATTACTTTTTTCATCGCACGTCTAAATGCAGTTCTTCTCTCAAGCTGTGTTGCAACATTTTCAGCAGCAAGTTGCGCTGAAGCTTGTGGACGCTTTTCTTCTTTAATGTTAAGGGCTACATCTTTACCAAGCATTTTGATAAGTGTTGCTTTAAGTTTTTCAATATCCGCACCTTTTTTCCCGATGATGATACCAGGACGTGCAGTAACGATGTTGATTCTTAATTTTTTAACCGTTCTTTCTATGATGATGTTAGAAACACCGGCATAGAAAAGTTCTTTTTTAAGGTACTTTCTGATTTTGTAATCTTCAGCGATAAAATCAGATGTTCTACCTTTAGCTGGGAACCATCTTGATTCCCAGTTTCTGTTGATTCCTAGTCTAAGACCTATAGGATTTACTTTTTGACCCATTACGCGTCCTTTCCGTTTACGAAGTTTTTCGCATCAGCGATAGCATCTTTAAAGTCACCTTTAAATGTGTACTTCTCTTCCATTGTGTCGATTTGTGCTTGTGTCATGTTTACAACATCTTCATAAGTGAAGATACCCTCATCGTTGAGTTTACCTTGGTACACTTTACCGATACCTGCAATTTTAGTTAAGTCATCACCTTTAGTCTCAGCTTTTGCTGCTGCTTTAGGTGCTTCTTTTTTTGCTGCTGGTTTTGTTGTTGCTTTTTTACTCTCAACTTTTTTAGGAGTTGCCGGAGCTTCTTCAGTAGTCGCAACACCCACTTCAACCAAGATGTGTGCCGTTGGCTTGATGATACGTGATGCTGTACCTCTTGCTCTTGGTCTCCATCTTTTCATGACTGCGGCTTTATCCACTCTACAAGAAATGATTGTCACTTCCTCAGGTTCAAAGTCACCATTAGCTACTGCTGAAGCAATCACTTTAGAAACGATACCCGCTGCTTTGTTAGGCATAAACTCTAACGCTGCAAGAGCTAGTTCAGCATTCATACCCTGAACTTCTCTAGCAATAAGTCTAGCTTTTGTAGGTGAAACTCTTACGAATTTTAATAATGCTCTACTCATCTTAGCCTACCTTCTTCTGAACAGAACCTTTGTGGCCCTTAAATGTTCTAGTTGGTGCGAATTCACCGAGCTTGTAACCTACATGATTTTCAGTTACAAATACTGGTACAAATTGTCTACCATTGTGTACATTGATAGTTAAACCAATAAATTCTGGGAAAATCATAGATCTTCTTGACCAAGTTTTGATTGGTTTTTTGTCACTAGCTTCTTTCGCTGCTAACACTTTTTTCATTAGGTGACCATCGATAAATGGACCTTTTTTTGTCGATCTTGCCATATCTTAGCCCCTTACTTTTTCTTCTTAGAGATAATTAACTTATCACTAGATTTTTTCTTACGAGTCTTGTAACCCTTAGTTGGCATACCCCATGGAGATACCGGGTGACGACCTGAGTTTGTTTTACCTTCACCACCACCATGTGGGTGATCGATAGGGTTCATTGCAGAACCACGAGTTTGTGGTCTGATCCCAAGGTGTCTGCTTCTACCCGCTTTACCAATAACAATGTTAGAGAAATCTTCATTCCCTACTGCACCGATAGTAGCAAGACATTCACCAAGAACATATCTCATCTCTGAAGAGGGAAGTCTTAATGAAACGTATTTCCCATCTCTACCCATAATTTGTGCATAACCACCCGCAGAACGAGCAATCTGACCACCATGACCAGGACTCATTTCAATGTTATGTACTAATGTACCTACTGGGATGCTCATGAGTTTCATTGCATTTCCAGTTTTGATGTCAAGGCCAGACTCTGCAGACATGATTTTATCGCCTACTTTAAGACCTTTAGGTTGAAGTACATATCTTCTGTCACCATCCGTGTATTTCACAAGACAGATTCTACAGTTTCTGTATGGGTCGTACTCAACAGTTGCAACAGTACCTTCAACGTTAAACTTGTTTCTTTTAAAGTCGATGATTCTGTATAGTTTTTTAGCACCTGCTTCTCTGTGACGAGAAGTGATTCTACCGTTAGAGTTTCTACCTGCTGATCTTGGAAGATTTTTAAGTAACGCTCTTACGCTTGCTTTGGCAGTGATATCTCCACTGTCAAGGTTAGTCATATAACGACGTGAAGGTGTGGTTGGTTTATATGTTTTAATTGCCATCTTCTATCCTTATACCGCTAAGCTTTCGATTTTTGCATCTTCTGGAAGCTTGACATAAAACTTTTTAGTGTCTAGGTCTTTTTCCTTCGATACCTTTAAATCTTTTCACTTTACCGTTTACTCTCATTGAGTTTACTCTAAGTGGGTTAATCCCAAAGAATTCTTTAAACACTTCTTTAAGACCATTTTTAGTCATTCTAGGTGTAGTTTGTACTACGATGACACCAGATTCTTGAAGAGCCAAACTCTTCTCTGTATACATAATTGATTTGATATCTGTAATATCTGCCATATTAAGCCTCTTTCGTCAATTTGTCAAAGATTGCTTTTTCAATCACTACTGAGTGATATGCTGCAGCAAGGTAAGCATTAAGCTCATTTGACTCGATAAGGTATGCGTTTTGAAGATTTCTAAATGCTAAGAATGTCTTATCATCTATCATCTCTTTAACTACAAGTACATCTCTTTGCTCAAGTCCGTTTACAAATGCTATAGCATCTTTTGTTTTACCAGACTCTATTGAGATGTTATCTACCACAAAAAGTTTTCCATTTGCTGCCATCTCTGCTAATGCATGATAGAGTGCAAGTTTTTTTTGTTTTTTGTTTACTTTTTGGTCATAGTTTTTGTTTGTACTTGGACCAAATGCAACACCACCACCTACAAAGATAGGAGATCTTAATGAACCTGCTCTTGCACGTCCGCCACCTTTTTGAGCCCAAGGTTTCTTACCACCACCACGTACAGCAGATCTGTTTTTAGTCTGTGCTGTGTTTGCTCTAAGTCCAGCCGCATACGCTTTACAGTAAAGGTAAAGGTTATGTGGGTGAACTTCCAAAAATGCTTTTGGAAGGTCTGTTGTTTTAATTACTGTTGTTTTCATTATTTAACTATCCTTACTAATCCTCTAGCCCCATTGTGACCAGGAATTGAACCTTTTAATACCAAGATGCCATTTTCAGCATCAAATGAAAGTACATCATTTTTTACTGTAGTTTTAGTGTTTCCGTATTGACCAGGCATTTTTTTACCTTTTTGAACACGTCCAGGCCATTCAGCATTACCGATTGAACCGATACGTCTACCAAATCTATGCCCATGTGCCGCAGGTCCACCACTAAATCCGTGACGTTTCATACCACCAGAAAAACCTCTACCTTTAGTATCTAAAGATGTTTTTACCGATGTTATTTCAGAAAGAATCGCTGTGTTTAAATCGCCAGCTTCAGTTCCTTCAGCCACTTCAATAGTCATAAATTTGTTAAACTCTTTAGAAACACCAAATTTAGTCTGCTGACCTTCGATACTCTTGTTCAGTTTTTTACTTGAGTTGTATGCAACAAGTGCTTTACCGTCTTCCTTCACTTCACAAACTTTCGTCTCAATGACTTTAAGAAGCGTAACTGGAACAGCTGGTACATCAACAGTTCTGCTCATACCAATTTTTTCTATTATAAATTCCATCTCTACTCCTACTTGTCCATTGATCTTATTTCAACTTCTATCTCAGGTGCTAAGTCCAACTTCATAAGAGAGTCTATAGTATCTGAGGTAGCCGAAACGATGTCGATCATTCTTCCGTGAATTCTGATCTCAAACTGCTCACGTGCATCTTTGTTTACGTGTGGAGATTTAAGAACCGTATAACGCTTAAGTTTAGTTGGCATTGGAATTGGCCCTCTAATCTCTGCACCTGTACGCTTGACTGCATCTACAATAGCAGCAACTGATCTGTCTAATACTCTGTGATCATAAGCTTTAAGCTTTAATCTAATCTTTTCCATATTTTACCTTTATAAAGAACTCGTTAGTACGTGCCTAAAACACAGGGTTTGACCCTCTAACATAAATTTAGGAACGCGAATTATATCCAAACTTACTAAAAGGCACAATACTTTTAACACTAAAAAGGCTACAATAATAAAATAAGTTTCCTTTTCAAAAGGAATGATATAAGGTATACGATATGCAACTATTAGAATATTATCAAAATCAACGGCCAAACATCGAAAATTTTGTCCCTAGAAAATGTGACATACCTTCTGAGGGGGATCTAAATCTTTATGGTGTACGTGGCGCAGGAAAAAGTACCCTTATACTTGATGTCCTACAAAAAGAAGATGACGATACGACTCTCTACCTTGACTTAACTGAACCCAACCTGATCTTCTCTCCCCTCACAACATTAGATCTACAGCACTACATAGATAAAAATGGCATTACACTTCTTGTGCTCGACCACTATGAACCGGAATACCTATCAAGCTTTCCCAACGTCAACAGACTCATCGTACTCTCACGTATATACCTTGGTGAGGACAGCCTTAATCCTCTGGAACTTTTTCCACTGGACTATGAAGAATTTCTTGCCTTTGAAAGTAGCGCTTCACAAAGTGCTGGATTTAATCATTTTTTACGCTCTGGGACACTTCCACTCCTTGCCCGTTCACAAAAAACAAACATACGAACCATGAAAATCTTTTTTTACTCCGCCTTTAATGAAAATGAACAAAAACTCTTGTATCTTTTAGCACAACACCACACAAAACACCTTACCACACATCAAATCTACACTTTTGCCAAAGACAAGTTCAAAGTCTCCAAAGATTGGCTTTACAAAACGATGAAACGATTTACAGAAGAGAAGCTTGTACTTTTTATCGAAGACCGATATCAAAAATCAGGCAAAAAGATGTTACTTTTCGACTTCGCTTTTGCTAGATATCTCACCACAGGACAACCCTTCATTTTACAGTTTGACACCATGATAGCTCTTGCTTTTATAAAGCACCATATTGCAGTGAAGACTCTGGGCATACATGGATATATCACTCAAGAGCATGAACTCATCATCCCAGCCCCTTTTGAAAGTGAAGAAAGCCTCTGGGTAAAATCTCAAAACAAATTTTCTATATATAAAAAATATGGTATTCAAAAAGTCACCATTGTCACAGTAGCTAATGCATATGAATACCGCATAGAAAACATTCACTTTGAAGCCCTCCCTTTTGATGAATGGTCCGTTATCAATAATGAGAAAGAATAAACCCTGGCTAAAGCATTCTTTGGCTAAAATTCTCATGCCTCTTTTCAGACCTGTGCAACAGGGTCTAAAGACAACGGGTCAGGATGGGAACATAGCAGCCCACCTTTTTACTCTGGGTGCCGCAGTAATCTGGGGAGGGGTACTACAATCGAAACAATAGCCGAACTTAACTTTTTGTTTATTGTATATGATTTCACTATTAAATGTAACTATTCGCATGAACCTACTGCTCAAGTGACCGAAGGAAATACCTTTGGGTAAAACACAGCGTTAGCGTAGATTTGTTGAACTTTGTTCAAAAATAGTCCTATAATGAGAGGTGTCCGAGTGGTCGAAGGTGCAGACCTGGAACGTCTGTGTGGGGTAACTCACCGAGGGTTCGAATCCCTTCCTCTCAGCCATAAAAAACACACTTAATGATTATTCTTCGCAAATATTAACTCAAAGTAATCCCTTATGTATTGTTTAGCTGTTAATTTTAATTAAGTCTAAGTATAATAATATATACCTAGTAAGGAAATAAACTATGAATGAAAACAATACATTTCAAGAGCTTATTAGCATGGGACTAGAGTTACTCGCAAACCATCAATTCAAAGAGGGGCTTACTCTTATTTCTGATCATCTCACGGATGCGACTGGAGCAGAACGCTGTTCTATATTTATCTATGAGAAAAGAAGGGATGAACTTTGGACCATACTTGCTACTGGTATTGAGAAGATACATGTTCCTTCAGATAAAGGTATCGTAGGATATGTATTTAGAACTGAAGAATCTGTGATAGAAAATACCTTAACGAATAACATCTATTTTCTAAATGACATAGACAAACAAAGTGGATACGAAACACTCAACATCATTGCCTGCCCTATTTATAACTCAAAGAAAGAACTTATTGGTGTATTGGAACTACTTAACAAACCCCATGGATTTAATGAATCTGATTTGGATTTCTTAAATGTTTTTGCTGGATATGTTGGCAGTGTGATAGAATTGGCACCTTTATATTTTCCAACTAGAAACATGAAATAAAAAGATTATTCAAAAAATGATAAACCAAAAAGATATTCCCTCAAATACAAAGTAACTTATAGTATACTAATGCAATATAATCATCTAAGGTATAACCCCTATGCAAAAACTATCTTTTTTTCTTTCTCTATTTGTACTTTTATTTTTAAGTGCCTGCTCTACCCCCTCTTTACCTTTTGTTGGTAGCAAAGTTAAAAAAGAGTACTTTACTGGAGGGCAACTACGTTCTGAATTTATTATGTCTGATAACACAGGACAAAATGGTCTTCTTAAAAAGTATGGGTACAACGGTAAATTAAATTCAACCGTGCAGATTGAAAGAGGCATGAAAAATGGTATGGAAACCTTATTTGACCAAAAAGATCGTGTGCTGAAAAAGACCCCTTATGTCAATAGTAAAAAAGAAGGTGTCCTTGAAGCATACTACCCTAATGGTGAATTAATGGCAACCATCACTTACCATAACAATCTCAAACATGGAAAAGCAATCAAATATAATAAAGATGGCAGTATCAATCAACAAGTACAGTTCCATAATGGACAACTCGCAAACTAAGTTTTCATGAGTCTTTTACCCCACTATACACATATTGTAAACCCAAAACTTAAACATATATATCTCTCCTTTGATGAAGGAGGAGACCTTGTCATCAAATCACCTAAAGTCTCACATAGGCAAATAGAACAACTCTTGCTTAAAAAAGCTTCTTGGATTACTCAGTCACGTGAGAAATTTTATGCAAAAAAAGGAAGAGTCTTAGACTTTACACAGGCCACGGAACTCTACTTTAAGGGAAAGGCCTATGTCTTAAACACTTGTCTCCCATGAGAAAAAAAATATGAAACTTACATTTTGATGGTGAAAGTTCTACCCTTCTCTACCATACTTATGATGAAAAACTTTTTCAAAAACACATTGATCAGTTTTATAAAGAAGAGGCAAAAAAATATATTCCACAGTATGTTGAAATATGGTCAGAAACGATGACAGTTAGCATATAATAAAATCTCATTTAGAAAAACCAAACGGCAGTGGGGAAGTTGCTCTGGGAAAAATGACTTGTGTTTCAATACTATGATGATGAAACTCCCTGAAGATGTGATACAATATATCATCGTACATGAACTGTCCCACATTAAATATAAACACCATCAAAAAGCATTTTGGGAACTTGTGAAATACTACTTGCCTGAATACAAAACACAGGTAAAAGAACTTAAAAATTACACCACCTAAAAGGCCTATTAATGGATTATTATCTCTTAGCATTTCTGCTCATTCTTCTTAGTGGTTCAGTCTTTGTCTATATCTACTACCTTAAAGAAAAAAAAGAACAACTAGATATTATCAAAAGAGGATTTTGTCCTCAATGCAAACAAGACAGCATAGAACTTACAGATCAGCGTTCAGGTGGCTGTTCTGGGCCCAAGATACTCTCTTTTGAATGTCTAAGCTGTGGGTATACCAATAGCTTCGCTGTAGAAAATGATGACTCTTGCGGTACAAGGGGTTGTCGTTAAGCTTTATCGTGTTATAACCTAAAAAATCAACTACAAGGCCAGACTATGAATTTTGGAACCTCATCTTTAGACTTTTCCATACAAGCATACCAAGACGGGATTAACCCGCCTGTAACAAAACCAAACCCAGCATTCTTAAGCGACATTGGGGAAGAAGGTATGCGTGATTTGCTCGATAGATTTTATATGGGTCTCTTTGAGAGTCCCATCAAAGACATCTTTCCCAGAGACAAAAGAAGAGATGAAAATAGCAGGACAACACTCTGCAGACTTTTTCATACAAATCTGTGCAGGGCCTGCCTACTTCAATCAAAATAGAGGTGCTCCACAAATGAGACAAAGGCATGCGCCTTTTCGTATCACACCCAATGCACGTTTACACTGGCTTGTCACATTTGAAGAAGCCTTACAACCCATCATAAATCAGAAGTTAAGTAGCGAAGAAAATATCCAAAGTTTTTGGAACTATTTGAATGTTTTCTCTCAATGGATGATCAATCATAAAGACTAGTCAAACCTTTTCATTCGTCTATGACAGTAAGGTGTGCCTCCCTTACGTTCATAATAATCTTGATGATACGCTTCTGCAGAGTAAAAAGGTGTTTTAGTCAATACTTTAGTAGCTATGTTAAGCCCTTTTTTTTCTAGTATCTTTATAAGTTTTTCTATTGTTTCACGCTCTGCTTGATTTGCCACAAAAACAGCAGAAAGATACTGAGACCCAATATCTGGACCTTGCCCATCTAGCTGTGTAGGGTCATGTATCTCAAAAAACATTTTAGCCAAGGTTTTATAAGTTACTTTTGATGGATCATACACTACCTCAACTGTTTCAAGATGTCCTGTCTTTTTACGTATTACATCATAATACCCAGGGTTTTCCATAGTCCCTCCCATAAACCCAGAGGTTACTTCTTTTACGCCTTCTATAGACTCAAGATAATACTCTACACCCCAGAAACATCCACCGGCAAAGTAGGCTTTTTGCAGTCTCCCTTCTAACATCTTTTTCTTTTGAAAATTAAGTGACACTGAGTTGACACAATGACGTACATTTTTAGCAGTCATCCCCTCACCTTTAAAGACATGTCCCATGTGAGCACCACAATTGGCACAAGTAATTTCTGTACGTCGTCCATCTTCATCCAAAGTCTCTTTGATGGCTCCAGGTATGGCATCATCAAAACTTGGCCATCCGCAGTGAGAGTCAAACTTGTCATCAGACTTGTAAAGTGCTGCACCACAGACTTTACACGTGTAGACACCTTTTTCTTTCGTATCCACATACTTACCAGAGAAAGCCCTCTCTGTTCCTTTGTTTATGAGTACATATTTTTCAAATGAACTGAGCTTGTCTATATTTGGTTTCCATGGTTTAAAGTCTTGCGCAGTTAAAAAAGTAAATCCCCAAGCAAGTAATATCAAAAATATTCTATTCACAGTAATCCTTTGTCGTTATATTTGAGAGACTATACCAATGTTTTGTGTACTCTCAATGCACTAGTCTCTCATGACTGCATATTTACCAGAACCTAACATCATGATGACCACTGCACTTAAAAAGTAAAACATAGGCACTTCTACTGCCCAGGCACCATGATCACCTAATTTAAAAAATACTCCCATTTTTGTTAAATATATTGCTACAACCATATTGAATGCGACCACCCCAGCCCAAAACCTACTTTTCCAACCAATAATAAGAAAAAGTGGAGCAAGTATCTCCCCTATATACACACCATACGCTAAAACCTCAGGTAAGCCCTGTTTTGTAACTAACCCCTCGATAAACCCTATGCCATGTAAGGCTTTATCTATTCCGTGAAAAAGCATCATCCCACCAAGCATCCATCTTAAAATTAATTTTCCTATATTTTCTGTCATCACAATCACCTTTTCTTGAAATCATACCATATAAAAATCATATTGTTATATATAGTATTAATAAAAATAATATATAAATATATATTTTACTAAGCTTCATCATGTTAACATAATAATTACACACTATAAAAGGAGTATGTATAAAATACTGTCAGGAACTCTTCTAAGCTAAAGAAGAGAATACCTGATTTGGATACAGGGCATGACTTGGTGGGATTGCCTCAAATGCGTGGACAATAATGTCTTATATACATTTTAAGGAAAAAAACATGAAAACAACATATACAAAACTAATGCCATTGATATTTTCAATGGTAATAATGATAGGACTATCGGGATGTGGTGATTCAAGCACGACACCTGTAGAAGAGGTAAATGAGTCTGCATTGGGGTATCAAACAGTACTGCCTGATGGCACAGTAGACTATGTAGATTACACCGGAGAAAAGCGTAATGCAGTGGCAACGGTTGCAGAATCAGAGTATCATACAGGTATGGGATATGGGAACACACTCTTTGACAGTGCAGATAAAAAGTGTCAAAACTGTCACAACGAACTCTACGACACATGGAAAAGCTCCATGCATGGAAAATCATGGACTGATCCTATTTTCCAATCCAAAATGCAAGATTTTTTACGTACACACATCAATAAAATCGGTGAACAACCAAATAAAGATGGTGACCTAACAACAACGGATGATGGTAAACTATACACTGAAGGTATGTTCCCTAAAGTAGCAGAAACTTGTATCAAATGTCATGCTCCTGGAGCTTACTATGCTGGTGACTTTAATGTTACTTTAGAAGTTCTTAAGGCAGGTGCTACTACTGATGATTTACTAGCTTCTCAGGTTGCAGACCAAAGTAATTTGGCTTCAGCTACAACAGTCTACGACCCAACACAACCCGCAACCGTAGTTGCAGTAAGTCATACTAATGGTAATCTTTATAAAGCAACTTACCACATAGGACATCAAGCAAACAGAGAAGGGATCAACTGTGCCTTCTGTCACAGTATAGAGACACCTAGACTTATGAGAGAAGATGGTGTAGGTGTAATGGACGGGGGAATGTATACTTTAGCAAAAGATATGCGTGTAGGACCACATGGCCCTATCAAAGCTTTTGCTGGAGATACTCTGACTTATGATATCAATGCATCTAGTCCAGATATGAACAAATTCTTTAGACTCTGGGGACCTGAAAAATATTCTGCGTATCATGCGACACCAAAAGAAGACTTTGACATTAACAAGTCGGTGGATGGACGCTACACTATGGCCAGCAAAGATTTCAATGGAACAGATGGAAAAGTACACTTTACAGGTGGACCATTCTATGGACCATATGGTGTCACAGGTGTCACAAACGAGAATGAAACCGATGAGACAAACAGATCAGCCCAACTTAATCCTCATTTTGACAAAGATAACAACAACCACTTTGGTGCAAGTGGCAAAGGTCTCTGTCTCTCTTGTCACCAGCGTTCTGCAGGTGCGGCAGTACCCGCGGGTGAAGATGGTGCCGGCAGCTTCATGGAACTATGCTCCACTCAGATAGCCGTTTCAACGGGTGGAGATAATGGCTCTGAAGACACCCTTTCTTCACCAAAATGTCAAAAATGTCACATGGAGCGTATCGAAGGTACGGTACTTCACAAATGGGCTAGCCCAGACCAAAAATGGACATTGGCTGACAATGACCACTTAACCCCTGAGTTTGATCCAGACGACACCACTGTAGCAGCAGGAGAAAATCCTGTGAGAGATGGTTGGCTAAACTCACATGCATTCTTGGGTGCAAGTAAAACAGGTCATAAAACATCTGCAACAGCAAAAATACAAAGTGGATTTGATGCTACCCTTAAACAGATAAATGATGGACGTACATTAAACGTAGTGACAACATTTACTAACAAAACAGCCCACATGTTCCCAGGAGCACACCCTATGCGTCGTGTGTTAACACGTGTCATCGTTACAGATGACAATGGTACCAAGATAGACGTAGTGAGTGCTACAGGTGCTTCAGACTTCGATGACATAGAAAACGCTGTGCAACCACTAGATGGTAAAGTACTGCATGAAAGTACCTCTGCGCCGGTAGTAGTTCAAGAAAATGGGAGTGCTGAGATGACTTTCCCTGGTAAAGTGCCAGACCTCAATGGTTCAGCTGTTCCTAGCCAGAAGTTTGATATGACACTTGTAACCATTCCTGGTACCGATACAACACTAACAGCACAGACGGTAACAGATGGTACAACTACGGGTAAACTTAACAATGCTGCCATAGTAAACAGTGCGGATACTACTAACTTCACAAGAGTCTATGGACATGAAACAGGTAAAAAGTATGATCTAGATGGCGATGTAAGTACACCTGCTGTCTTTGTAGTACGTCCTGGATTTGACTCAAACATGGTAGAAAGTGACAACCGATTAAGTCCGAATGAGACAGAAAGATACATACTTACTTATGATATCACAGGTAAAACAGGTGTAAGTGTGACCTATAAAATTTACTACATGCAAAAAGGTGCTAATGGTAAATTCTTAACTGCTGAAGATGGGTTCCTAAACCAAGCACTAAGTGATGAGAAAAAACTACTCGTCACAGAAGTGTTCAGTGCGACAGAAACACTCTAACTAAAACCTCTTCACTCCACCCAAATAAGGGTGGAGTATTTACTTCTTCCATACAAGATCCTCTAAAGAAAATCATACCCAAGGTATTTAGAGTAACTGATATGTTTTTTCTCAATGGATGATTTATTGTAAAATCAAAATGAATAAAAGTACAAAGAAATTTTGAAAAAACGCTGAAAGATGATTATGATCCGTAATGGAGTTATTAAGTTTTTTATATGTTTGGTACTTTATCACCGCTAAGAGATAAAATACCATTCTTTTTCCGAGTTAAAGTATATAGATACATTGTAATATTTGTGTAATATCTAGCTTAAATTTATCTTAAATATTAATTTATTTTCTGTATACTACTCTATGGACTTCAAAAAAACACTAAACCCAATACATTGGGACACTTCTAAATCTATTGTAAGTTCACTCTATACACTCTCGGAGAAAAGCCTTTCTACGGCAATCATATTTGCCATTATCGTAAGCTTTGCATTATATTCTGAACTCAAACACACGATAATTTTGTGGACAACTTTTGTCATATTCATATCATTAATAAGACTATATTATGCAAATCTATACAAGAAAGAACCTCTTCGATATTCACTTAAAGCATGGTATCAAAGATTTATCATTCTCGCATTTTCTACAGGTTTACTCGTTTCCTTTCTAGGATTTGGTATTATCCCTTATCTAGACTCTTATTATCAGCTCTTTGTACTGTCATCTTTAGTTGGACTCACTGCAGGTGCGACTATTTCTTTATCTTCTGATTTTCGTATTGCCACGATTTATATCAGTATTATTATACTTCCTCTTGTCATTTCAACAGTACTACAAGAAACACCACTTCGTTTTCCCCTCTCTATCATGTTAATCTTGTTTTATTTTTCACAGATTATCATGATTTTGAAAAACTACGCTCAAGAAGAACAAATCAAAAACCTCATGGAAAATAACCAAAATCTTTTAGAAGAGAATAAACGGTTCATCGCTGACATGGTACACCAAATAAGAACCCCACTTACGGTAATCATGACCAACACCTCTTTACTTGAGATGAAACATAAATTGCATGACTCTACCCATATAAATCAAATCAACTCAGCGATAAATATACTCTCGAACTCCTATGAGGATCTCTCTTATATTATCTCAAACAATACACTGTCCTATATGCCCATTCAAATCAACTTGACTAATTTTATAGAGGAGAGGATAAATTTTTTTGAAGTGATTGCGCAAGTAAATCAAAAAACCTTTATCCCGGACATCAATCAAAACATATGGATTACCATGAATGACACAGAACTGGAAAGAGTGGTGGATAATAATCTGTCTAACGCCATCAAACATGGTAGTGAAAATAGCGATATAAAGGTTATATTGAAAAAAAATCATTCAGGGATTGTTTTACAATTTATATCAGAAGGCAAGCCAATTAGAAATATAGATATGATATTTGACAAAAACTATACAGAAAACCATCATGCTAAAAGAAGTTTAGGATTAGGACTTCATATGGTAAAAAATATTTGCGAAAAAAATGATATTACTTACACTGTAAATTCTAACGCAAACATAAACACATTTACCTATGTTTTTAAAGACATAGAAATATAACATCTTTTATACTATACTTTGATATGCAAGTATTAATCATAGAAGATGACGTCCAGTTAAATAGAGCTTTAAATGAATTTTTCATACTCAAATCATTTAAAACCCACTGCGCTAAAGATGGACTTCAGGCCATAAAAAAGATTGATACACACTGTTTTCATCTCTATATCATTGATATCAATATACCCGAAATAAATGGTCTAGAGTTAATTAAACATATTCGTAAAAAAGATCTTCATACTCCCATCATCATCATTACAGCATCTCTTGAAATAGAAAACTTCTCTACAGCATTTGCAAATGGATGTAGTGAATACATTAAAAAACCATTCCACTTAAAAGAACTGGATATACGTGTAAACAACTTATTATCTATTCCTAAAATAAACACCGTTGCCTTAACCGAAGCTCTTATTTATGACTTTCATATAGAAGAGTTCTTTTATAAAGAATTACCTATAGGACTAAGATATAAAGAAAAAAGATTTTGTACTCTTATGTTGAAAAACCTTAACACTTATGTTTCCACTGAGATGATTCATGACTATGTTTGGGAAGGGGAAATTAAAGAAACCTATCCACTACGACAACTCATAGCAGAACTGAGAAAGAAACTGCCTTTTAACCTTATACATTCGAAGGTAAAGATAGGGTATATTATAAAACTAAAGTAACATATGTATTTAAAATAGCCATTTTTGAGGAATTATATAGATAAATAAAAAGTAATGGCCGGGAGAGGGGGATTCGAACCCCCGGAGGTATAACCCTCACCGGTTTTCAAGACCGGCACATTCGACCACTCTGACATCTCCCGACATTGAAAAGAAATAGAATTCTATCTAATAAAAGATGAAGTCTTGTTTAGGTAACTCTGGAGGAGCCAACCAGACTCGAACTGGTGAATAGCAGATTTGCAATCTACGGCCTTACCAACTTGGCGATGGCTCCATCAAATATTAAACTGACAGACCATTAAAAAATCAAATCAAGTTTGTTTTTTTAATGGTCTGATCGGTGGTACCCGGAGCCGGACTTGAACCGGCACGGTCACAATGACCGGGGGATTTTAAGTCCCCTGTGTCTACCATTCCACCACCCGGGCATGGGTATTTAAGTCTGAAGACTTTGGTAAATCTATGGAGCGGGCGAACGGGTTCGAACCGTCGACCCCAACCTTGGCAAGGTTATGCTCTACCACTGAGCTACGCCCGCAAATCCATACCGCATTTAAGAGTTCACTTAAAATTGGAATGCGATTATAGCCAAAAAGGTTTTAAATGTAAAGAGATGCTAGGTATTTTTCGATATAATCACTAAAATAACTAAAAAATAAAGGCTTTTCCATGAGAAGTGATGAAATTAAACAGGGTTTTGACAGAGCCCCACACAGAAGTTTATTGCGTGCTACAGGCGTGCAGGATGAGGATTTTGAAAAACCGTTTATTGGTGTAGCTAACTCGTTTATAGAGATTATCCCTGGACATTTTTTCTTGAATAAAGTGGCAGAAGTCATTAAAGAGGAAATACGCGCAAACGGTTGTGTACCATTTGAATTTAATACCATTGGGGTAGATGATGGCATTGCTATGGGACATGACGGGATGCTTTACTCTCTACCTAGTCGTGAAATCATCGCCAACTCAATAGAGACTGTGATGAATGCGCATAAACTTGATGCAATGATAGCCATCCCTAACTGTGATAAAATTGTTCCAGGAATGATAATGGGTGCTTTGCGTGTCAATGTCCCTACCGTCTTCGTTTCTGGTGGTCCTATGGAAAAAGGGTATACCAAAGATGGTACACCTATAGACCTTGCTACAGCATTTGAAGCAGTAGGAAAACATGAGGCCGGAGAAATCACAGATGAGGAACTTCTAGATATTGAGTGTAATGCCTGTCCAAGTGGTGGTTCATGTTCTGGTATGTTTACAGCAAACTCCATGAATACCCTCATGGAAGCAATGGGTATAGCCCTTCCTGGTAATGGAACTATTTTGGCATTGACCCCTGAGAGAACAGAGCTTTATAAAAAAGCCGCACGCCGTATCTGTGAAATAGCCAAATCAGAACAGAGTGAACGTGAAAAATATCGCTTGAGAAATATTCTCAATGAAAATGCGGTACGTAACGCTTTTGCTGTCGATATGGCTATGGGAGGGTCTTCAAACACGGTTCTTCATATGCTTGCAATCGCTAAAGAAGCAGAGATAGACTTCCAGCTTTCAGACATCAATGCCATCTCTAAACGTGTATCTCACATTGCTAAAATTTCGCCATCGTTGTCAACTGTACATATGGAAGACATCAATAAAGCAGGTGGGGTCAATGCAGTCATGCATGAAATGATGAAGCGTGGGGATAACATCTTAATTGATAGTCTTTCAATCACAGGTGAAACCCTCTATGAAAAAGTAAAAGATGCAAAGATTTTAGACACCAACATCATACATACCATCGATAACCCTTACTCAGAAGTCGGTGGACTTGCTATTCTCTATGGGAACTTAGCAGAACAAGGTGCGGTCATCAAAACGGCAGGGATTACGGGGGACAGAGTCTTCACAGGTACCGCTGTGTGTTTTGACTCCCAAGATGAATGTATTGAAGGTATCTTAGCAGGTAAAGTAAAAGCTGGTGATGTTGTTGTTATCCGCTACGAAGGTCCTCGTGGTGGTCCAGGTATGCAAGAGATGCTTAGTCCTACATCACTTATCATGGGTATGGGTCTTGGAGATAAAGTAGCACTTATCACTGATGGTAGGTTCTCTGGGGCAACCAGAGGTGCCAGCATTGGACATGTGAGTCCTGAAGCTGCTGAAGGTGGACTCATAGGGCTACTTGAAGATGGTGATGAGATACACATAGACGTAGATGAATACATTTTGCGTGCTAACTTAAGCGATGAAGTCATAGCGAGTAGACGTCAGAACTTTAAACCTCTTGTGAAACCACTAAAAAGTAAGTGGTTACGTCAATATAGAGCATTAGTAACAAATGCTAGTGCGGGTGCAGTGTTAGAAGCTGAGTAGAAAGTGAGTAGCTGAGGGGAAACTACCCTTAGCACATTGTAAAAAAGTAGACGTTACGATGGACGCCTTGCACCTTTATATCGGTTCGAATAAAATTTCTTGTCAAGACTTGTAATCACCACTTTTTTCTTTGCGGAAGAAGCATGAATAAATTTTCCATCACCAAGATAAATCCCCACATGGTTCACATACCCTTTACGTTTTTTAGAGGTATCAAAAAATATCAAATCACCTTTTTTAAGGTTTGCTCTTGCTACATGTTTTCCAAATTTAGATTGATTGATAGAGGTACGTGGTATGTTGATACCATTCTTTTTAAAGACATAGTTTGTAAAACCAGAACAGTCAAATGTACCACGTTTTCCAATAGCACCCCATACATATTTTCTACCTAATTTTGTTTTTGCTACTTTAATGATATTTTTAGCTTTTTTGTTAGATTTTCTATTAAAAAACATAATGTTAGGTTGAGATGCTTTAAAAAAGATATTGTCTACAGATGCTGTTTTAGATCTTTTTACGCGCTTACTAGCAAGTGGTTTTGCATGTTTTTGTACTGCTGTTTTTAATACACGGTTTTCTTTCTTATTTTTTGTTACATTTTTAACAATTTTTATTTTCTTAACCTTGTTTGCTTTGACTACTGTTTGCTTTTTCTTTTTTGCAGGAAGAGCCCTCTGAGATTTTATAGCTGAAGTATTTCTTGCAACCTTTAAGACTGTGCCAAGTTTAAGTGTAGATTTTTCTGTCATACCATTTACTTTTGCAAGTTCTGATACACTCATACCATGCTTCAGTGCTATAACAGAAAGAGTATCCCCACTTTTTATCTTATAGTTCTCAGTTTTTTTAGTTTTCTGCACTTGAGTCTTTTTAGTAGTCTTTGCCTGCGCAACTTTTTGAACTTGTTTCTTTTTATTTGGGAAATACGTGTTCATTGGAACGGTCAAAACTTTTCCTATTTTAAGAGTATCCCCTTTTTTTAGCCCGTTTACCTTTCTTACCTCTTCGATCGTGGTATGATTTTTGTGTGCTATGGTGTACAGTGTTTCACCATTTTTGATCGTGTGTTTTACTGTTGTTGCAGCCTCAGAATACACTGCACCAACAAGCAATAATATATATAATTTTTTCAATAGATACTCCTAATAAATTGAATTATACAATAAAGTACTGTCATACTAAATAATATGTATATTGTAACTACCTAAGATTAATCAATCATAAATATGAATTTAATTTTAACTTAAACTTATGCGGCTATATCTATAGTATACTCTTAAAATGTCAAAATTGCTAGGTTAGCCTGTTTTCAATCTTTTTACAATATGTTCTGCCACTCTAAATGCATTGGCGTAAATGGTCCAAGTGTAAGCCACAGAGCCTCCTGTTGGCATAAAGCTCGCATCTGCTACAAAAAGGTTAGGTACATCATGAGATTGACAGTATTTGTTGAGTACTGAGGTTTTAGGATCATTGCCAAAACGACACCCTCCTGCCACTAAATTTTGTGCTGCCCCGGCAGAGACTGAAGAATAAATGTTTTTTGCACCCATCTTCTTTAAAATAGCTTCACATTTTTTTGCAATATATTTTCCTACTTTTACATCTTGGGGGTGACCTTCAAGACGTAGTTTCCCTACAGGCATACCATACTTGTCTTTGTGGATATTATCTAAAGCGACAAAACAATTGTCATTAGGCAACCAGTCATTAAAGATTTCAAAGCGGATACTTTTATGTTCTGTAAAGCGCTTTACAAGTCTATCTCCCAAAGCCTTACCCCAAACTAATTTTCCATCCTCATAACCATTTTTACGTGCACGTGAGATAATGTTTTGATGTTCAAACATAAACTCCACAGAACCTCCTTTAAACTCACCATCCCACCAATGATCTATAAAATACCAATCTAATACAGAACGGTTGACAAAAAGTCCGGTTGTCATCAAATCTTCAAAGTTGATATCTTCTAAATCCTCTTTATGTAACTCCCCTTGTCCTGAACCCCCTCCTGAAAACAGTAGATTTTTACCCAGTTCACCAGAACTGTTTCCTAATCCATCAGGATGGTGTTCATTGGCAGAATTAAGTAAAAGTCTGGCACTTTCATGTGCCTGTGCAGCAACAACAAAAAGATTTCCTTCTATTTTCCTCTCTTTACCAGTAATAGTGTCAACCACTACCGCATACTCTACCTTATCTTTATGACTACTATGCAGGTACTTTACATGTGTGTTACTCAGAAGCGTAAGGTTTCCTGTGGCAAGGGCTGGCTTTAGTAATGCTTCACGAGAACTTCCTTTTGCTCCTGAACTACAACCATAACTTCCACAAAAATTAGAGTAGTAACAGGCTTTACGGTCTTTTTTGTCTGAGGAGAGTACTGCTCTTGGTGTAACCAATGGTACGATCCCCAAAGCTTTACAGCTCTTGTCAAGTAGCTTTACAACTGCATTTTCTTTAGTCGGTTTTTGTGTGAAGTTTGTTGTACTGCGTGGGGGCTCGTATGGATGTTTTTCGTAATGCCCTGAGATACCCACCAACTCTTCTGCTAAGGTATAATAAGGTTCTAACTCTTCATAACTTATAGGCCAATCTACAATATTTGCACCTTCTATGTCACCATATTTACTTTTCAGTCTGAAATCATCAGGATGTAAACGGTGCAACATCCCTGACATCAAGTTGGAAGACCCTCCTACAATGTTACCATTCCAGAAACTCCATCCTGACTCGTAGGTGGGCGTTGTTTCCCATTTCCCTTCTATCTTCTTTTCAATCGTATGATACTCATCAAATAAATTAGGCGTGACCAAGTCTCTTCTAGCGTATGCAAGCTCATCTTTAGAAAACTCATCACGTCCAACAAGTCTACCTTTTTCAAGGACAGCTACTTTGTAACCAGCTTGACACAACGTATATGCTACTGCTCCTCCACTAGCTCCTGAACCTATAATAACAACATCATATATACGACTATTCTTCATCATTCTATATACCTTGTTGTTGGTCTAGGATGCCCACCAAAAGCGTTTAATGCTTTCCATCCTGCTTCATTGACGTTAGAGCCATAGATGGGATCTGAGAACATTCCTTCCATCGTAAGTGTCATGATACGTGAGAGCCAATTACTCCCATAGTTTGTCTCTTCATATGCCCGTAATGCTTTTTCTTTTTCTTCTGTGCTCATATAGATGAAATTCTTTGCTCTGTGTTGAAGTTCTTTTGCTCCGTCAACCACAAATGCACGTATATCCTTGTCATAACTTTTATGGGTAACCGTTTCAAATAAAAATTCTGTTGCACGCATCAATTTTGCTGAGGGAATCTTACTCTCTGCCGGGAAGAGATGTTCTTGTACATGTCGGATAATCGGTTCAACGGTGCAGAACTCTTTTTCAAAGGGTAAATACTCTTTTGCTTTTACCCTCGTGGATAACCCCAAGATAGAGCTAAAAAGTAAAAATTTTCTTCTTTTCATTATGGAATACTCTTTCATTTTATTTTATCATAGTCATGAAGTGTGTACTTTAGGTGTACCAACATTTTATACTACACAGACTTTACACATGGTAAATGATGCCTACTCAAAATTCATTCAGCCACCTCTTTGTACACATGATATCACTCGTAATATAGCCCGTGACATTATAAATCTTATGCTATACTTCTTCAAAATATATCACACTATAAAAAGGCAAATTATGAAAACAAATCTCTTACTTAGCATCATCGGAGCAACCATACTTACTTTCTCTGGATGTGGAGAAAAAACAACTCCAGACGAAACAAAAAAAGCAGAAACTTCTACAATGAAATGTGAAGCAGGAAAATGTGGCGCAGAGATGAAAAAAGTCGAAAAAACTGAGGGAAAATGTGGTGGCAACACACAGAAACCTGTAAGCAACCCTTAATAGTCACCTTTTTCTTCGTGCCCTTCGCGGCACATCTACTCCACAGCCACTACACATACTTCCCTGTATACTTCAATTGTATCAAAGATTTAATACCTTCATATATTAAGGTACATATACGTTGATTAGGAGATACAGATGTTAAAGCATATATACCCACTCACGAAAAATATACTGAGCAAAGGTCAAAGTTTTTCACTTTTGATTGCAAGACTTGTCATCGCCTACGGATTTTATGAACCAGCTATGCAAAAATGGTCTGACATCAACTCTGTGGCTGATTGGTTTGGTTCCATCGGTATACCATTCCCAACTCTAAATGCCTATATGGCAGCTAGTACTGAACTTATAGGGGTAGTTCTTTTAACACTTGGTCTCTTTACCCGACTCATTTCTGTTCCTTTGATGGTTGTTATGGTTGTAGCCATTACGATGGTGCATTTATCGCATGGTTTTGCCGCAGGAGATAATGGGTTTGAAATTCCACTTTATTACATGCTGTTTTTAGCAATATTTGCTTCATTTGGAGCCGGAAAATTTAGTTTAGATCACCTACTTTTTGGTGAAGAACAATAAAAAAGGATGAAAAAATGAAAAAAACATTTCAATTAGGATTATTATTTTTAGGTGCATTGGCACTCTCATTTACACTAGCAACAGCAGAAGGAAAATGTGGTGATGGCAAGTGTGGTGATGCCAAAAAAGATGTGAAGTGTGACAGTGGAAAATGCTCAAACGCGACAAAAAAGATGAAGTGTGGTGACGGTAAATGTGGGAATGCACAAAAAGAGATGAAATGTGGTGGAGATAAAAAAGAAAAACCTGCACCTGCAAAAGGTAAATGTGGTGAAGGTAAATGTGGCTAATCTACCCATTCCCGCTCTTCTTCTCCCTCCTATGTAACTTTACATAGGAGATTTACCTTTCATTCATCAATCATTGTATAATATCTTTACTATAACATAAGGATATCTATGCGACATATACTCTTAACAATTTTCGTACTTTTATCTCTCACTGCCTGTGAAAGTCCTAAAGAAAAAGCACAAGCACAAGCTGCACATGATTCCAAAATTATCCAGCAAGCAAGAGAAGATCTGATGGCGGAACTAAAAGCCAAAGAAGAGGCCGAAAAACAAGCTGACAGCTTAAAAAATGCCCAACTCTCTCAAGTGGGTATCAGTGTGCATGAAAAAGAGATAACCATCAATCCCGATAAGACCAAAGACTTTTTCAATAACATCGGGAAAAAACTGGAAGAGCAAATGAACAAACTCTTACCAAAGATCTTCATAAAGGTATGGTAGATGACACAAAGACAGGGATATCGATAAATGAGACAAAAATCAACATAGACTTAAATAAAACCCAAGATTTTTTAAACAGTTGGGGAGAAAAAATACAAAGTTTTGTCAAAGAAATAGACAACATCGCAAAATCTATGGTATAATACAAATAAAGGAAATCTAATGCAACAAATAGATATGAACTCAGATGAATTTCAAGCAGAACTCGAAAAAACATGGGGTTTTGTAGAAAAAGTCAATAACCAATTTGGCTGGGTTCAAAACCCAAATGATGAAGTGAATGAAGGTGTAGCCATGGGGCTTGCGCGAAATAAGCTCATCTATGGAAAACGTTTCTGTCCATGTTTTATGGTTATAGGAGAGACAAAAGAAGAACAAAAAGCAGCAGACAATCGTATCTGTCCTTGTAAGCCAGCTATTGAAAAAGAAATTCCCGAAGATGGTCTATGTCATTGTGGTATCTTCTGTACACCAGAGTATGCCGAAGCACAAGCACAACATAACACCATAGAAGAAGTTGTACATGAACATTCACGTGGTCTTACCAAAGAAGAAGCCGCAGATCCTTCTCAAAGAAGAACAGCTTGACGGTGATGAACTAGAAGCACTCATAGAAGCAAAAAATCTTGGTATGGTACACTTTACCCTTGTAGATACAAGAGAATATATGGAGTTTCAAATGGGTCACATCGTTGGTACAGACGTACTTAGTCCCTACTTCACAATTTTACGCAAAAGTAGAAGAAGAACTCGCAGGGAAAAAAGCAGAAAACATCATCGTCTACTGTCACTCAGGAAGCAGAAGTTATCAGGTACAACATGCCATGAAAGGGTATGGGTTTTGAAAATGTATGTAACCTACGACCAGGTATCATTGGATTTTCTGGAGAAACACAAAGAGGGTAAGTTTACGTTACTTCGGGGAGCTCTTACCTCGGCTTACCCTGAATGTCTTCTTTCTTAAAATATAAACTTACAAAACTATCCATTAAACTACTGTAGTGATTGCATGCTTTTTTCTTTTTTGGACTTGATATCTATTTTGTCTCAGTACAAAGAAGAAATGAAGAAAACTGAATTCAGTTAACAATAATAAGAGAAATGATAAATAAGGGCTGAGGAGCCGAAACTCCTCAAGAGATAAGTCAACTAAAAGTTAATTATTTAGCAAGTGCTGCTTTAGAAGCGTCAGCTACTTTTGTAAATGCTTCAGGAGCATTCATTGCCATATCAGCAAGGATTTTTCTGTCAAGTTCAATGTTTGCAACTTTAAGACCATGCATAAATGTAGAATAGTTCATACCATTCAATCTAGTTGCAGCATTGATACGAGTGATCCATAATCTTCTGAAATCTCTTTTCTTTTGTCTTCTATCTCTGTAAGCATATACTAATGAACGCTCGAGTTGTTCTTTCGCTTTTCTGAAGTGTTTTCTTCTACCACTGTAGAACCCTCTAGCTTGTTTTAATAGTCTTTTGTGTCTTCTAGTTCTTACGACACCCGTTTTTACTCTCATGGTTATCCTTTACCTTATACTTGTACTGCAACTCTCACAAAGACAGTCGCATGAGCCACTGCTGAAGTTAGCTTAGTAGGTGTCAAACATTCTCTCTGTTTGAACTTGCCCCTAATCGGGGGATTATTGCTGTCGAAATGGAACTAAGGAACTTAGTTAATCATCTCTTTAATGTTTTTAGCGTCTGCGCCGTCAACATACTTAGGACTTCTCATACTTCTATGATGTCCACCGTCAACTTTAGAAAGAATGTGGCTTCTGTATGCCGTTCCTCTTTTAACTTTGCCGCTTTTTTTAACTTTAAAACGCTTAACAGCGCCTTTTACACTTTTCATTTTTGGCATATGCTTACTCCCTTAGTTATTTTTCTATGACTAATATCAAACGTAGCATAAAATGGGACGGTATTATACCCAAATTATCTAAAAACACTATAAAACAATACTTGTAGCTACTTCTCTAACCCCATTTATGTTAAAATCTATACACTAAAACAAGGGCTACCTACGTGGATAAGATCACCGAAATACTTTCGCAAAAGAAGAAACTTCTAACTGAAATTTACTTTGATCTGCAGCTTCATTTTGAAGATAAGTATGGGAAAGATGCCCTTGTACTGATGGAGATAGGCACATTTTTTGAAGTCTATGAAGTCAATAACGATGCAACTGAAAGTAGGAAAAGCCAAAGAGATCGCTGAACTGCTTAACATCCAACTCACCCGAAAAAGTAAAGCCATCTTGGAAAACTCTGTTTCCAACCCTCTTTTGGCTGGGGTACCTGCTGTCTCACTTGACCGCTACCTCTCTCGTCTCATATGCACTAAAAAATATACCATCATTGTTGTCAAACAAAAAGGTGAAATGCCAAACATCAAACGTTATGTTTCAAACATTATCTCTCCGGGTACAAACTTTGAATACCTCACTGAACCTACTGAAAACAATATTGTTTCTCTGCTTATAGATGAGAATACAGGTATCTACTCTGTAGGGTACGCTGCTATAGATGTAAGTACAGGAAAAACCATCTGTAATGAGATACACTCCACCCGAGATGACAAAACCTATGCCTTAGATGAAGCTTTTAATCTTTTGCAAACCTACAGTACTTCTGAAGTCATCATTACACTTGACTCTAAAGAGATAGACAAAGAGTGGATCATCCATTATCTTGGAGTTGGAGTCACTACACTACTCAGTCAATACCAAACGCTTTAAAATAACACTTTCAAAATGAACTCTTTACCCGTGTCTTCAACATCAACTCTTTTCTTTCCAGTATTGAATTTTTAGACCTTGAACGACATCCCTACACTACAGAGTCTTTGGCTGTACTCATCGACTTCATCATCGAACATGATGAGAGTATCATAGAAAAAATGAACAAACCGCAGTTTCTGGGCAATAACCGCTATATGTATATCGGCAACAATGCCATGGAACAACTTTCTGTCATTTCTCGTGACCCTTCTGATATCACACTGCTTGATCTGATAGACAAAACTTCTACCGCTTTTGGAAAACGTCTTCTCAAAGAACGTCTGCTCAATCCTATCTGTGACAAAGAACTGCTTGAAAAACGTTACAATCTTACAGAATTGCTGCTACCAAATATCAATCGTTTTGAGACACACCTAAAACAGATCTATGACCTTGAACGTATTACAAGACGTATCAAATTGCGTAAACTACATCCTGTTGAACTGACCTATATTTCTATGTCTTTAGAAGCCATCTTAAAACTTCTTGAAGATGCACAAAGCAATGGTCTTGAGATAGAAGATAACCTCTATGATGAAACACAGGAGATGCTAAAAGTCCTAGATGACACCTTTGAACTGGATGTCTGTGCACGATTTCGTATAGAACAGATCAATGACAACCTTTTTAAAGACGGTATCTATCCTGCCATTGACAGCATTGTCAAGAATGCAGCAAAAAGAAGTGGACAAGATGGAAGATGTTGCTGCTCATGTGGAATCACTTTTTGAAACAGACAAACTCTTTACTGGGTACAACCAATTATGCTACAGTAAGCTACTTGGAGAGTGAGGGGTACTTACTTAAACCTGACAAAAAACAGATTTACACTTATAGAGAAGTCGCTTGAAAGACTCTTTTGTGACGATTGACAATGAGCATCATTTCTTTAAAGACTTTCACTACAAGTACTTAAAAAATGCTGTCAAAGTACAAGCTCCGCTCTTTGAAGAAATAACCCGAAACTATGAGACATCACAGAGTCAAACTTGTTTCTCTTGTCAAACAACGCTACATAGAAAGTCTTGATCTTGCTTGAAAACAGGTTTTCTTTGCTGCTTGACAAACTCATACGTCTTTATAGCAAACATTGATGTAGCCATCTCAAATGCCAAATGTACCAAAATGATGAACCTTTCTCGTCCGATCATAGAAGAAGGTAACTTTTACGAAGCAATCGCACTGCGTCATCCCATCATAGAATCCAATGATGAAAGAGGAATCTATGTACCAAATGATGTCTTCTTTGGGACAAACAATGGCACCACACACAATCACATCACCTTAATGCCAGTGACGGAGAAGATGTTCTTAGGTACACTTCTTTACGGTATCAACTCTTCAGGGAAATCCTCTTTAATGAAAAGCATCGGACTCTCTGTCGTCTTAGCACAGGCAGGATTTTTTGTGCCTGCTGTGGAACTTCGTTTTGGACTGTATGACAAACTCTTTACACGTATCGTCTCACAAGACAATCTTTATAAAGGTTTGTCAACATTTGCTGTAGAAATGATGGAACTCAAAAACATCTTTAACCGTGCCAATGAACGCTCATTAGTCTTAGGGGATGAGATAAGTCAGGGAACAGAGACAGAATCAGCTCTTGCTATCGTTTCAAGCGCTATTTTAAGGCTTATCTCTCTTAGATCGACCTTTATCTTTGCTACACACTTACACCAGCTAGGAAGCATTCCTCAGCTACAAAACTTAAAACATCTCATCTTCTTACATTTAGGTATCAAATATGATGAAAGTAATGACACACTCATCTACAACCGTGTATTACAGCTTGGTATGGGAGACAGTCTCTATGGACTGGAGTTTGCCAAATCACTACATATGGACAAAGAGTTTCTCCAAATGGCACAGAGCATACGGGAAAACCTGAACCATGGTGGAAGTTCAGACATTAAAAAACTACGTAAACAAAAAAGCAGTAAATACAACAAAGACCTCTACCTCAGTAAATGTGCACTGTGTGATGAGAATGTAGAAGATGTACATCATATCGCTGCACAAAAAGAGGCAAATGATGAGGGACAGATAGACCATTTCCATAAAAACCATAAATACAACCTCATACCCCTATGTAAAAACCATCATCATCTGGTACATGACGGAAAGATCAATATTTCTGGATTTGTGATGACAAATGAAGGATTAAAATTACATTATGAGGTGAAAGAGTAAACACAATAATCAAGAGGCAAGAAGCCTCTCAATGCTAAAAGTCGTAAGTAATACCACCAGAGACCACATCTAAGTCTGGAACATCAGATTTGATAAGTAAACGTTGATAGTCAACAAATAATCCCCAACCATTTTCTTGGTCTGCTTGTCCATCAAATCCTCTGTCATACATGGTGTCTTCTTCTCTATCATCATCCATGTCAGAAAGGTCATACTCTAAACCTAATCCTGCAGAGAAACCACTGTCATCTATTTCACCTAAATTACCATTTCCACTTGTTTTTGTTTGTGTCCAAGCATATCCTAGCAACGCATATACATTAAAGTCTTCTCCTATAGGATACATAGGCTTAGCAAATAACCCGTAATGTCTTAGCTCTTGACCTCCCAATGGATCAGCTTTCAAGAATGTACCAAGTATTCTTCCTTCAATACCAAAGTATTGATTAAAGTCGTATCCTGCTCTAAGCAGTGCCCCATAGGTTACATCTTCATACACACAACTTGGATCAGCATCACCGCACGCTCCATTATAACGTCCCCATAACAATCCTAATCCAATATAGACAGAAGTAGGTTCTTGCATTACAGGTATAGGCTCTACTGGAGCATCTATAGGTACGACTTCTTTTCCCCCTGCCCATAAGCTTGTGCCTATAGTAGCTACAGTAACAAGTGCAATCAAAACATGTTTTTTCATTACGCTTCCTTTCTTTTTTTTCTTGACATCTCTTCATTTCTCGCAAAATAAAGTCCAGTCATAATAGTGAGTAACATTAGCATTATCATGCTTAACATACCGAGTGATTCACCACTGTCTGATGTTTGTGTACTTGCACAATTCACATCTACATCAACTACAGCAGGATCTTTTTGCCCTATTGTATCCACAATAACATAGTCAAACTCATCGGGTCCACTATAATTTGGTTCTGGCGCATATGTGTATGTGCCATCTAATTCCATACTAACTGTACCATGCTCTGTATCAATTGTTGTACCAGGGGCAACCATTTCAACATTGTCATATGCCTCTTCTGTAGGATTATTTGCTTTTTCTAATCTTCTCTCAGCAAATTTTACAGTTATGAGTTGATATGTATGCTCTGACTTTAGACCGATACCAGCTGAATCATTCTCTATCACACTACCGACATTAGAACCATAATGGGTAACTAATAATGTATCCACTCTTGCAATAGGTCTTAGCGTAACATAAATTACGCTTAGCGTTGCTTCATTACTGACATCTCCACCAACTTCGTTCACTACATATCCTATTGGAGTCGGATTATCAATTAACCCACCATCTGGATCAAAAGTTACTGTCCCATCAGGGTTGGCTGTCCATACACCCTCATTTGGTACAACGACTTGATCGATATCTCCATCACCATCTGTATCTGTTCCTTTCGCACCTTCTGGTACTACCAAATTAAGAGAAGCAGGATCAAACTCAGTAGACGTTTGCTGGTCATTTTCCAATGGATGAAGAATTGCTATCTCTCCTTCAGTGAGACTAGAATTACTGTCATTGTTTGCCACAGGTGGATAGTTAATATCAATTTCAGATGTTGTTGGATAGCCTTGAGTATCTTTAACTGTATACTCAACTGGGGTTGGATCACCCACATACCCATCTTCTGGACTAAATGTTACGACACCTGTTGTATCGTTTACACTCCATGTACCTTCTCCTGGGACAATAAAGCCTATTATATCTCCATTAGTATCAGTTTGTACATTTGTTGCATTAGTTGGTTCTGTCAATGTTACACTTGCCGGATCAAGAGGGAATGCCCCAGCAGTGTCATTATTAACAACATCAATCACGGCATCATCTCCATTAGCTACATCTTGCACATCTTTCTCAGATGTTGGAGGCGTAGGAAGCATAGGAAGGATTGTCGGATCTTCAGCAGGGTCAGTCGTTGGATCATCAGATGTCCCGTTTACATCATTACCACTTGGGTCAGTTGCTGTTGCCGTTGCTTGATTAAGCACTTCTCTATCCATAAGGTCTTGAAGCGTAATAATATGTACTGCTGTAAAAGTATCTGTATCACTTTCTCCAACTACTAAATCAATTGGCATGCCGCTTACTTCAGCATTATCATCTATCACTGTAACATTTGTAAGATCTACATTACCTGTATTGCTCACAACAAATGTATATGTGATTGTCTCATTTACATCTGCATTACCATCAGCATCTACATCATTAAATCTACCTTCTTTAGTGATCGTTATTTCTGGTATTTGCGCGTAATCCACTGTCACTGTTGCTGGATCTGATACCGTACCTTCTTCATCTGCTACGGTGTACTCAATTGGTGTTGGATCACCTGTGAATGTAGGCTCTGGTGTAAAGGTAATCGCACCGTTGCTTGGATCTACTGTCCATGTTCCTTCACCTGGTACATCGAGTGTATCTACTGGGTTACCTGTGGTTGGATCAACGATCTTCACACTTGCAGGATCTAAAGGATTATCTCCTGTATCGTTTGCAAGGACATCAACGACTACTGGATCACCTGGTGTTCCTGTTGCATTGTCATCTGTTGCTTCTACTGGATTTGGATAATCCACTGTCACTGTTGCTGGATCTGATACCGTACCTTCTTCATCTGCTACGGTGTACTCAATTGGTGTTGGATCACCTGTGAATGTAGGCTCTGGTGTAAAGGTAATCGCACCGTTGCTTGGATCTACTGTCCATGTTCCTTCACCTGGTACATCGAGTGTATCTACTGGGTTACCTGTGGTTGGATCAACGATCTTCACACTTGCAGGATCTAAAGGATTATCTCCTGTATCGTTTGCAAGGACATCAACGACTACTGGATCACCTGGTGTTCCTGTTGCATTGTCATCTGTTGCTTCTACTGGATTTGGATAATCCACTGTCACTGTTGCTGGATCTGATACCGTACCTTCTTCATCTGCTACGGTGTACTCAATTGGTGTTGGATCACCTGTGAATGTAGGCTCTGGTGTAAAGGTAATCGCACCGTTGCTTGGATCTACTGTCCATGTTCCTTCACCTGGTACATCGAGTGTATCTACTGGGTTACCTGTGGTTGGATCAACGATCTTCACACTTGCAGGATCTAAAGGATTATCTCCTGTATCGTTTGCAAGGACATCAACGACTACTGGATCACCTGGTGTTCCTGTTGCATTGTCATCTGTTGCTTCTACTGGATTTGGATAATCCACTGTCACTGTTGCTGGATCTGATACCGTACCTTCTTCATCTGCTACGGTGTACTCAATTGGTGTTGGATCACCTGTGAATGTAGGCTCTGGTGTAAAGGTAATCGCACCGTTGCTTGGATCTACTGTCCATGTTCCTTCACCTGGTACATCGAGTGTATCTACTGGGTTACCTGTGGTTGGATCAACGATCTTCACACTTGCAGGATCTAAAGGATTATCTCCTGTATCGTTTGCAAGGACATCAACGACTACTGGATCACCTGGTGTTCCTGTTGCATTGTCATCTGTTGCTTCTACTGGATTTGGATAATCCACTGTCACTGTTGCTGGATCTGATACCGTACCTTCTTCATCTGCTACGGTGTACTCAATTGGTGTTGGATCACCTGTGAATGTAGGCTCTGGTGTAAAGGTAATCGCACCGTTGCTTGGATCTACTGTCCATGTTCCTTCACCTGGTACATCGAGTGTATCTACTGGGTTACCTGTGGTTGGATCAACGATCTTCACACTTGCAGGATCTAAAGGATTATCTCCTGTATCGTTTGCAAGGACATCAACGACTACTGGATCACCTGGTGTTCCTGTTGCATTGTCATCTGTTGCTTCTACTGGATTTGGATAATCCACTGTCACTGTTGCTGGATCTGATACCGTACCTT
Source organism: Sulfurovaceae bacterium (assembly GCA_963698695.1). Lineage (GTDB taxonomy): Bacteria > Campylobacterota > Campylobacteria > Campylobacterales > Sulfurovaceae > Sulfurovum. The sequence continues at coordinate 268,917 of CAVORT010000004.1, forward strand.
CTTCATCTGCTACGGTGTACTCAATTGGTGTTGGATCACCTGTGAATGTAGGCTCTGGTGTAAAGGTAATCGCACCGTTGCTTGGATCTACTGTCCATGTTCCTTCACCTGGTACATCGAGTGTATCTACTGGGTTACCTGTGGTTGGATCAACGATCTTCACACTTGCAGGATCTAAAGGATTATCTCCTGTATCGTTTGCAAGGACATCAACGACTACTGGATCACCTGGTGTTCCTGTTGCATTGTCATCTGTTGCTTCTACTGGATTTGGATAATCCACTGTCACTGTTGCTGGATCTGATACCGTACCTTCTTCATCTGCTACGGTGTACTCAATTGGTGTTGGATCACCTGTGAATGTAGGCTCTGGTGTAAAGGTAATCGCACCGTTGCTTGGATCTACTGTCCATGTTCCTTCACCTGGTACATCGAGTGTATCTACTGGGTTACCTGTGGTTGGATCAACGATCTTCACACTTGCAGGATCTAAAGGATTATCTCCTGTATCGTTTGCAAGGACATCAACGACTACTGGATCACCTGGTGTTCCTGTTGCATTGTCATCTGTTGCTTCTACTGGATTTGGATAATCCACTGTCACTGTTGCTGGATCTGATACCGTACCTTCTTCATCTGCTACGGTGTACTCAATTGGTGTTGGATCACCTGTGAATGTAGGCTCTGGTGTAAAGGTAATCGCACCGTTGCTTGGATCTACTGTCCATGTTCCTTCACCTGGTACATCGAGTGTATCTACTGGGTTACCTGTGGTTGGATCAACGATCTTCACACTTGCAGGATCTAAAGGATTATCTCCTGTATCGTTTGCAAGGACATCAACGACTACTGGATCACCTGGTGTTCCTGTTGCATTGTCATCTGTTGCTTCTACTGGATTTGGATAATCCACTGTCACTGTTGCTGGATCTGATACCGTACCTTCTTCATCTGCTACGGTGTACTCAATTGGTGTTGGATCACCTGTGAATGTAGGCTCTGGTGTAAAGGTAATCGCACCGTTGCTTGGATCTACTGTCCATGTTCCTTCACCTGGTACATCGAGTGTATCTACTGGGTTACCTGTGGTTGGATCAACGATCTTCACACTTGCAGGATCTAAAGGATTATCTCCTGTATCGTTTGCAAGGACATCAACGACTACTGGATCACCTGGTGTTCCTGTTGCATTGTCATCTGTTGCTTCTACTGGATTTGGATAATCCACTGTCACTGTTGCTGGATCTGATACCGTACCTTCTTCATCTGCTACGGTGTACTCAATTGGTGTTGGATCACCTGTGAATGTAGGCTCTGGTGTAAAGGTAATCGCACCGTTGCTTGGATCTACTGTCCATGTTCCTTCACCTGGTACATCGAGTGTATCTACTGGGTTACCTGTGGTTGGATCAACGATCTTCACACTTGCAGGATCTAAAGGATTATCTCCTGTATCGTTTGCAAGGACATCAACGACTACTGGATCACCTGGTGTTCCTGTTGCATTGTCATCTGTTGCTTCTACTGGATTTGGATAATCCACTGTCACTGTTGCTGGATCTGATACCGTACCTTCTTCATCTGCTACGGTGTACTCAATTGGTGTTGGATCACCTGTGAATGTAGGCTCTGGTGTAAAGGTAATCGCACCGTTGCTTGGATCTACTGTCCATGTTCCTTCACCTGGTACATCGAGTGTATCTACTGGGTTACCTGTGGTTGGATCAACGATCTTCACACTTGCAGGATCTAAAGGATTATCTCCTGTATCGTTTGCAAGGACATCAACAGTTGTAGGTGTTCCTGTAACTCCTGTTTCATTGTCATCAGCTGGTATTAATGCATTTGGATAATCTATTGTCTCAGTTGCATCATTTGATGTAAGGTTTGCATCATCAGTTACATTATAGTTAATTGGTGTTGGATCACCTGTGAATGTAGGCTCTGGTGTAAATGTAATATCCCCAGTTGTATCATCTACAGTCCATGTACCTTCATTTGGAACTACGAGAGAGTCATTATCTCCATCAAGATCCGTATCAGTTGCGCCAGGTGTTGTAATATTCACTGTTGATGCATTGATATCACCTTCTGGATCAGTATCATTGTCCAATGTTGCCAATGTCACAGGTTGACCTGCAACACCCGTCTCATTATCATCTACTGCTGTTGATGCAGTAGTTATTGGTTCAACAAGTACAGTAACCGTAGCACACCCTACAGAACTGTTAACATCATCACAGTTTGAATCTTCAGGGTTAACTGAACTACCTGTCGCATTACGATCTTGTATATCTTTACCTGTGGCAATCGCTGTGTTAATAATGCTACCTTCTGCAATGTCCGCTGCTGTAATAAAGTAGAATGTCTGAGCGGTTACAGTTTCATTCACATCGATATTTCCTACAGAAACTGTTTTATTGATACGAGCGTCAGTCACTGTTACATCACTTAATGTGGCATCCCCTGTATTTGTAACGCTAAAGTTATATAGGATAAGGTTACCTGCTTGTACAGGGTCGGAAACATTACTTGTATCAGCAGTTTTTGTCACTTCTAGTGAAGGATGTGTTTTTGTAAGGGTAAAGTTCTCCACAGAGTTTGTTGCTTGAGTATTTGCTTCGATGGAAGAAAGGTTTGCAATATATCCTATATTAGGAGCATCAGCTGCTTCAATTGATGGTGCAGTAACTTCCACAAAAAATGTACCTTCGTTACTTGTTTGTCCAGGTACATCTGCTTTCTGTATAAGGTTGAGTTCATTTTTCACATCATCATACACAACATCAAAATAATCAAGAATAGCACCACTTACATTTGGTACTCCCCCAACCAATTCAGGAGTTAACTTATCTAAGTCGATATTTATACTCATGTTTGGAAGATTGAATTGATCTACTGCAGGACATGGTGTTGTTGATGTGTTTTCTAAGGCAAAGTTAATATTAATTACTTCTCCTACTTCCCTATATCCTTCTGGCGTAATACTGTTCTTAGCCAATGAACAAAACGATGCAGCGTTTATTGTACCGGTAATGATGAACATCGCTACTATTATTTGTTTTATATAATTCATTTTTTTTCCTTATCCTATAAATTGTTGAAGATTAACGAATCTTCATCTGAATCATTTGCTGGTTCTATATCACCACACAGTGCACCTTGAATAGTGATCTTCAATGGTATTTTACCTCTTTGTGTTTCAGGTGCGGTAAAGTTAAATTCAAACCCGATATAAGAAGTAGAATTTGGTGGGAATTCACCACCATTTCCATTATATGTTAACTCGTAAAAGGCATTACTCTCACTAAACGTCCAATCACCATTATCAACATCTACACCATCTATTGCTGTCATAACGTCATCGTAAGATGTAGCCATTGATTCATGTTTAGCTATAAAGACAACAAGTGGTCCGTTATTTTTACCACCTATATTTTCAACGATTCTATATCTAACCTTTAACGTCTCAGTTGGAGTATTGACACTCTGTCCTACAAGTATATTTACTGTTGGTCTATAGTCAGGGAGGTTGGCTTCAACAACAATCGTTATTGTAGCAACATTAGAGTCATTGCCTATAATATCTTTCACGCTGTAGTCTAATGGTTGCGGACTACCTATGAACCCTACTTCTGGCGTAAATGTTACCGTGCCATTATCTTCAGCTTTCCATGTACCTTCACCAGGTACTTCAACTTCATCGATGTCATCATCACCATCGGTATCAGTACCTATAGCACCAGGAACTGATAGTGGGTCAAGGTCTACAGTTGTAGGATCAAATGGATTATCACCACTGTCATTAGCTAACACATCTACATTTACTGGGTTACCTACAGTTCCTGTTTTATTGTCATCAACTGCTACTGGTGCAGCTGGTGGTTGGAATCCATCACTGTCTTCACCCACACCATTTACGGGAACATTTACTGTTGTAGGGTTATCATTAGTTGTGTCTACATAGCCAGCTGGGATATCTCCCTCCTCTACTGTCACAAGTACATTTCCTGGGGCAACACTTGTATTATACTCACCATTTTCATCTGTCGTAAGTGTTTGGATACTTCCATCACTATCTATGATGGTGACTGTAATGTCAGATATACCTGTATCATTCCCATCTTGTATACCATTTCCGTCAATGTCCTCAAAAACTACGCCATGAATTGTAGCTGTAGCTAACACTTCAAATCCATCTATATCTTCAGCTGTTCCATTTACTGGGACAGTTAAAGTTGTTGGGTTTTGTCCCACTGTTTGGTTTGCATCTGCTGGTAAAGTTGTCTCATCAATAGTCGTATTGACTTCACCTGCTGGTACTAGCACAGCATAAGTACCATTATCATCGGTTACTACTTCTTGCGTACCACCTTGACTATCAGTGATAGTTACAGTTACCCCTGAGAGCCCTTCGTCTTCATCTGCTACACCATTTCCATTTGTATCCTCAAAGATAACCCCTGTGACTTCACCCATTGCTACTGTTGGTGCATATCCATCCGTTGAACTTACTGTTTCGTCTTCCACAGCTGTAAGTGTTGTCGGGTTATCACCTTCACTTTGAACAACACCGCCTGGCAGTGTTCCTTCCTCTACTGTTACCGTCACACTTCCTGGTATGACAGTTGCATTGTATTCTCCATTACCATCGGTAGATACAGTTTGCATATTACCTTCGCTATCTTCAATGGTAACTGTTATGTTTGCAATACCAGCTTCATTGTTGTCTTGTGCTTGGCTATTATCTGCATCTAGATATACAATACCTGCAACATATGCAACTGGTGTTCCTGTTGGCGTATATCCATCAAGATCTGTAACGATATCATCTTCAACAGCTGTTAAAGTTGTAGGATCCTCACCTGCACTGTTATGCTCTAGTCCTGCTGGTAATGTTGTTTCATCAACATCTATTACAGTATCTCCGGTAGGAACAACCTGAGAGTATGCACCTTCGTCATTAGTAGTCACATTGTATTCTCTACCCTCTGAATCTATAATGCTTACTGTTATATTTGCTATACCATTCTCTTCTGGATCTTGCATACCATTACCATTGGTGTCTTCGTATACTATACCCGCTACTATTCCTGTTGCGGTATCATCATCTGTAATGGTACCTGTACCCTCATCTGTACTTCCATTGTCCAGTGTTGCAGTGATCGTGAACTGCTCTTCACCTTCATCGGTTGCATCATCTGTACTTGGTACCGTTACTGTTACCCCTGTCTCTCCTGCTGGAATGGTTACGGTTGCAGCTGGTGCAGTGTAATCTGTCCCACTTGCAGTACCTGGTGTGGTTACAATCGTGACTACTGTATCTGTATCTGATGGGTTAGAGATATTCACATCAAACACTAGGTCTGTTGCCTCTGTCTCATTCGCATCACCGATAAGTACGGTGAGTGGATCATTATCTACGATCGTTCCTGTACCTTCTGCTGATGTACCATTTGGAAGTGTTGCCGTAATGGTGAACTGCTCTTCATTTTCTCTTGTGTTGTCATCTGTACTTGGTACAGTCACTTTCACACCTGTCTCACCTGCTGGGATCGTCACTGTTGTGCTTGTCTCAGTATAGTCAGCTGCTCCTGCCGTACCTGTAGTAGTGGTGATCGTGACTACCGTATCTGTTGCTGATGGTGTGGTAAGGTTGACATCAAATACAAGATCGTCTCCTTCTGTCTCATTCGCATCAGTGATCGTAATACCTGCGGTATCATCATCTGTAATGGTACCTGTACCCTCATCTGTACTTCCATTGTCCAGTGTTGCAGTGATCGTGAACTGCTCTTCACCTTCATCGGTTGCATCATCTGTACTTGGTACGGTTACTGTTACCCCTGTCTCTCCTGCTGGAATGGTTACGGTTGCAGCTGGTGCAGTGTAATCTGTCCCACTTGCAGTACCTGGTGTGGTTACAATCGTGACTACTGTATCTGTATCTGATGGGTTAGAGATATTCACATCAAACACTAGGTCTGTTGCCTCTGTCTCATTCGCATCACCGATAAGTACGGTGAGTGGATCATTATCTACGATCGTTCCTGTACCTTCTGCTGATGTACCATTTGGAAGTGTTGCCGTAATGGTGAACTGCTCTTCATTTTCTCTTGTGTTGTCATCTGTACTTGGTACAGTCACTTTCACACCTGTCTCACCTGCTGGGATCGTCACTGTTGTGCTTGTCTCAGTATAGTCAGCTGCTCCTGCCGTACCTGTAGTAGTGGTGATCGTGACTACCGTATCTGTTGCTGATGGTGTGGTAAGGTTGACATCAAATACAAGATCGTCTCCTTCTGTCTCATTCGCATCAGTGATCGTAATACCTGCGGTATCATCATCTGTAATGGTACCTGTACCCTCATCTGTACTTCCATTGTCCAGTGTTGCAGTGATCGTGAACTGCTCTTCACCTTCATCGGTTGCATCATCTGTACTTGGTACCGTTACTGTTACCCCTGTCTCTCCTGCTGGAATGGTTACGGTTGCAGCTGGTGCAGTGTAATCTGTCCCACTTGCAGTACCTGGTGTGGTTACAATCGTGACTACTGTATCTGTATCTGATGGGTTAGAGATATTCACATCAAACACTAGGTCTGTTGCCTCTGTCTCATTCGCATCACCGATAAGTACGGTGAGTGGATCATTATCTACGATCGTTCCTGTACCTTCTGCTGATGTACCATTTGGAAGTGTTGCCGTAATGGTGAACTGCTCTTCATTTTCTCTTGTGTTGTCATCTGTACTTGGTACAGTCACTTTCACACCTGTCTCACCTGCTGGGATCGTCACTGTTGTGCTTGTCTCAGTATAGTCAGCTGCTCCTGCCGTACCTGTAGTAGTGGTGATCGTGACTACCGTATCTGTTGCTGATGGTGTGGTAAGGTTGACATCAAATACAAGATCGTCTCCTTCTGTCTCATTCGCATCAGTGATCGTAATACCTGCGGTATCATCATCTGTAATGGTACCTGTACCCTCATCTGTACTTCCATTGTCCAGTGTTGCAGTGATCGTGAACTGCTCTTCACCTTCATCGGTTGCATCATCTGTACTTGGTACCGTTACTGTTACCCCTGTCTCTCCTGCTGGAATGGTTACGGTTGCAGCTGGTGCAGTGTAATCTGTCCCACTTGCAGTACCTGGTGTGGTTACAATCGTGACTACTGTATCTGTATCTGATGGGTTAGAGATATTCACATCAAACACTAGGTCTGTTGCCTCTGTCTCATTCGCATCACCGATAAGTACGGTGAGTGGATCATTATCTACGATCGTTCCTGTACCTTCTGCTGATGTACCATTTGGAAGTGTTGCCGTAATGGTGAACTGCTCTTCATTTTCTCTTGTGTTGTCATCTGTACTTGGTACAGTCACTTTCACACCTGTCTCACCTGCTGGGATCGTCACTGTTGTGCTTGTCTCAGTATAGTCAGCTGCTCCTGCCGTACCTGTAGTAGTGGTGATCGTGACTACCGTATCTGTTGCTGATGGTGTGGTAAGGTTGACATCAAATACAAGATCGTCTCCTTCTGTCTCATTCGCATCAGTGATCGTAATACCTGCGGTATCATCATCTGTAATGGTACCTGTACCCTCATCTGTACTTCCATTGTCCAGTGTTGCAGTGATCGTGAACTGCTCTTCACCTTCATCGGTTGCATCATCTGTACTTGGTACCGTTACTGTTACCCCTGTCTCTCCTGCTGGAATGGTTACGGTTGCAGCTGGTGCAGTGTAATCTGTCCCACTTGCAGTACCTGGTGTGGTTACAATCGTGACTACTGTATCTGTATCTGATGGGTTAGAGATATTCACATCAAACACTAGGTCTGTTGCCTCTGTCTCATTCGCATCACCGATAAGTACGGTGAGTGGATCATTATCTACGATCGTTCCTGTACCTTCTGCTGATGTACCATTTGGAAGTGTTGCCGTAATGGTGAACTGCTCTTCATTTTCTCTTGTGTTGTCATCTGTACTTGGTACAGTCACTTTCACACCTGTCTCACCTGCTGGGATCGTCACTGTTGTGCTTGTCTCAGTATAGTCAGCTGCTCCTGCCGTACCTGTAGTAGTGGTGATCGTGACTACCGTATCTGTTGCTGATGGTGTGGTAAGGTTGACATCAAATACAAGATCGTCTCCTTCTGTCTCATTCGCATCAGTGATCGTAATACCTGCGGTATCATCATCTGTAATGGTACCTGTACCCTCATCTGTACTTCCATTGTCCAGTGTTGCAGTGATCGTGAACTGCTCTTCACCTTCATCGGTTGCATCATCTGTACTTGGTACGGTTACTGTTACCCCTGTCTCTCCTGCTGGAATGGTTACGGTTGCAGCTGGTGCAGTGTAATCTGTCCCACTTGCAGTACCTGGTGTGGTTACAATCGTGACTACTGTATCTGTATCTGATGGGTTAGAGATATTCACATCAAACACTAGGTCTGTTGCCTCTGTCTCATTCGCATCACCGATAAGTACGGTGAGTGGATCATTATCTACGATCGTTCCTGTACCTTCTGCTGATGTACCATTTGGAAGTGTTGCCGTAATGGTGAACTGCTCTTCATTTTCTCTTGTGTTGTCATCTGTACTTGGTACAGTCACTTTCACACCTGTCTCACCTGCTGGGATCGTCACTGTTGTGCTTGTCTCAGTATAGTCAGCTGCTCCTGCCGTACCTGTAGTAGTGGTGATCGTGACTACCGTATCTGTTGCTGATGGTGTGGTAAGGTTGACATCAAATACAAGATCGTCTCCTTCTGTCTCATTCGCATCAGTGATCGTAATACCTGCGGTATCATCATCTGTAATGGTACCTGTACCCTCATCTGTACTTCCATTGTCCAGTGTTGCAGTGATCGTGAACTGCTCTTCACCTTCATCGGTTGCATCATCTGTACTTGGTACCGTTACTGTTACCCCTGTCTCTCCTGCTGGAATGGTTACGGTTGCAGCTGGTGCAGTGTAATCTGTCCCACTTGCAGTACCTGGTGTGGTTACAATCGTGACTACTGTATCTGTATCTGATGGGTTAGAGATATTCACATCAAACACTAGGTCTGTTGCCTCTGTCTCATTCGCATCACCGATAAGTACGGTGAGTGGATCATTATCTACGATCGTTCCTGTACCTTCTGCTGATGTACCATTTGGAAGTGTTGCCGTAATGGTGAACTGCTCTTCATTTTCTCTTGTGTTGTCATCTGTACTTGGTACAGTCACTTTCACACCTGTCTCACCTGCTGGGATCGTCACTGTTGTGCTTGTCTCAGTATAGTCAGCTGCTCCTGCCGTACCTGTAGTAGTGGTGATCGTGACTACCGTATCTGTTGCTGATGGTGTGGTAAGGTTGACATCAAATACAAGATCGTCTCCTTCTGTCTCATTCGCATCAGTGATCGTAATACCTGCGGTATCATCATCTGTAATGGTACCTGTAGCAGTTTGTCCACCAATTGTCAACTCATAAAACTCTTCATTTTCATCTACTATATCCCCTGTGGTTGGAATAATCACATCAAATGTTGTAACACCTGCTGGTACAGTAATGGTGCCATCACCATTATCTACTACCCCATTCGTAAATGTTGGTGCAGTATAGTCAGTTGCAACATCTGTTGTATTATCTACGACTGTGAAGGCATAAGTAGCATCTGAGCCAGAGGCATCACTCATAACGACTGTATGGTTTTCATCTGTCCCTTCTGTCACATTTGAATCTGTGATTGACACAACAGTAATCATTTTATCCACAAAATCATTACCATCATCTACTTCACCTGCGATCACTGAAACTGGAATGGAATCATCATTGACATTTACATTAGCTGTATCATCACCACTAGCAGTACTGTCTCCATCACTAATAGAAATATAATTTGCGGGAGTAGTTTCAACTACGGTGTAATCTCCCGGTGCTACATTTATAAATGTATATTGACCAGAACCATCTGTTGTTGTCGTTGAAACAGTTACTCCACCCAAATCTTTCAAAGTTACTGTTGTTCCTGGTAATGCAGCCCCCACATCATTTTTTACGCTACCTTGGATTGTTCCACCTACACATACACCAAGATTACCTAAAATACCTATGCCTCTACCAGCAGGATCATCAAGTCCAGAACTATCTTCATAGAGTATAGTCACTGTTGTTGCGCCATCAGGGATAACAACAGATACTGTACCTGCATTATCATTACTCGATGGTATGGTATCTGCTGCTGCTGCCGTATTACCTGTAAGTGTAAATGTTGGGGTAGAAGTAGTCACTGTTTGAAGTGTTGGTATTCCGGCATCACTTGTTACTGTAATTTTATCTTTACGTAACCCTGGCCCTGCACGGTCAATATCTGATATAAGGAATGATGTACTAAAGACTGGTTTATCAAATGTTAATGTGATAACAACAGGGGAAGTACCTTGTCCAGCATCTGGATCAAAAAAGACACCCAAATCATCAACTCCTCCCAAAAGTAGTGTATCTACCTGTGTTCCACCATAAGAATCAAGGTCTCCACTCGCTGTCGTTGAAACATCTATCGTAAGACTTAACTCCGGAGAAATGACAATGGTTCCATTATCTACAGCTGTTGTCCATGTCCACGGAGAAGTGCCCCATGTCGATGCATAACAAGAACCTGGAGGTACGGTTATTGGGTTAATTGCTACTGACGCTTGAAGGATATCTCCCACAGTACTAGGATCATGTTGATCCGGAGTAGCTGCTGCTGTCGTAACATTTCGCAGTGTACCACTTTCTGTACCTGGATCTATCGTACCACTAAGCGTCAATGTCGTATTTGCCCCATTGGCAAGTGTTCCGATGTTCCAGACACCCGTTACGCTGTTGTATGTACCTTGTGCTGGGTTACTCGCTGTGTAGTTCATACCTATTGGCAGTGTATCTGTCAGTGTTACATTGGTTGCAGTTGAACCACCGTTATTGGTAACCGTAATAGTGAAGGTTACCGTATCCCCACTACTTGCATTCGCAGAATTAACTGTCTTTACTGTTACTAGATCTGCTTGTTCTTGGAACCCATTATTTTGTTCAAAGTTATCAACGTTGGCATTGATAGTCACTGAAGTAGGGTCATTTCCTTCTGTTTGCACAACACCGGCAGGAAGCGTAGCATTATCGATGTCTATACTTGCCATTCCTACGGCAACTGCTGTTGCATTGTAGTCACCATTTACATCCGTCGTAACAGTTTTCGTCTCACCATTGGCAGCAGTGATAATAACATCCACCCCTGCTAAACCTGGTTCACCTACATCTTGCGTACCATTACCATTGATATCATTGTAAAGATGTCCATTTGCATTTCCTGCTGGATTAAAGAAGACTGTATAATCTTCAACCTCTCCTTTTCCATCAACACCAGAAGAAAGAACTCCTGGGTCTTCAGAAAATCTAAATCTTACATATGATTGCCCTACATAATTATTACTAGGAATACTTATAGGAATAATCGTTTCAACAGCGACGACACTTGAGAGATAAGAATCAGAAAGAATATTTTCCCCTGTATCTGCAAAATCACCATCACCATTTAAGTCAATCCATGCACTAAGGTATCCTGTTCCTATGCTGGTTACGTTTAGGTCATAATCGAATCCTACTGTCATATTGAGTTCAGAACTTGTAGTGGGTTGATTACCAATACGTACCCCATCTTCATCATCAAAATTGATATTACCTAAGTCTGGATTATCGTCTGCATCCGCATCAATAGAATACTGTGCATTATCATGATCTGCAGGATATCCATATCCTAGTACAGTATAAACAGAGATATTATGTTCTGCGTCACCGTAAGTACTAGGTGCATCTCCATGATCTGTATTTGTTGCAACTATAGCTTCAAAGTCTATTTCTTTAAATGAGATTTGAATCAATCTAAAAATTGCAAAGGTTTCTCCTGCATCATCATATGTTTGTAGTGCTGCTGGGTCTCCATATGCGTTGTCATTGGATACCCTCAAACTTACACTCGATACTTTGTTTGGACCATTTGGTCCTTCAACAGCGATACCACCAGAACGACACTCAGGCTGAACAGTGCTTGCATTATCTAGACAATTTCCTGTTGAAGCATTTGTAACTGGGTCTGTTAAAGCTGTTGTATTAAGATTTCCTTGCATACGAATGTCATACCCATCGCCATAAGTACCCTCGCTATATTGTACAAGTGTACCTGTACCACCTTCTTGTAAATACCCTCTAGTTGGAGAGATCATATATATGTCATCAGACCCTGTTGCATATGTTCCAGAGTCGGCATTGATATCCAGGTCAAACGCTGTAAAGGTGATCCTGTCTACCTCTACCAGTGTACTGGTGCCTTGTAAAACAGTAGTGATATTGAGGTCCATAAATGCACTGTTATTATCTGCATCTGTATCTCTTAATCGTGTATCTAAAATACCATTAGATACACCGATACACGGTCCTGAACTATTTGCAGCGAGTTCATCATATTCATTATCTTCCGCTGTGATCTCAACCAAAATATCAAGTGCTTGCCCGCCATAGGTTGCAGTTGTCCCTAATCTATAAATATCTCCTGCTTTACATGTAGCTGGATCTAGATCTCCAGAGATTTCAGTAATACTACCATTGAGGGCAATATCCACGGCATAAGTTAAAGTAGGGAAAAGTGCCATCATTACAAAGAAAGTAAAGGCTTTTAACCATGTGTATATCTGTTTCATTGAGTGCTCCAATTTATAAAATAATTGGTGGCTCGGCTGTCTGTCCCTAAAGAGTGGGGGGGGGAGATCCGTAGCTTTCCGTCCTTACTTCACAGTAAGTTTGGCTTTTCAGAATGGTGAAGTATACAAAATAAATGTCAAATAAATGTCAAGTAAATCTTTAAATGATGAAAAAACATCTATTTATTCCATCATTGTAAACAATTTCCTCAAAATACTTCAAGTGTGACATACTATCTGAAAAATGTCACAGAAATATTAATATTTTAAAATACTAAAAGGTATAGCGACTTTTTAGGTATGTGCAAGTACAAGTTTATAGCCCATACCATAGAGACTTTGTAACAATTCTTTTGGCAGTTTTTTACGTAATTTGAATACAAGGTTACGTACATTTCCTTCATTAAAATCAATTCCATTTTCATAAAAATGATGTATGATGTGTTTATTGGTGCAAATTGTATTACTTCTTGTAACCATCAGGTCTAGAAGAAGCAGCTCATGGCGACTAAGTGTGACATCACCTGTGACATTGGTCAAATTAAACTTCTCTTTGTCCCAATAATAGGTATTTCCCAAATATATACGAGAAGGGATCTCTTGTTCTTTTTTTCTTTTTTGTATCTTGCTACACGTATTCCAAAGTGCTTCCATCAAAGCTTCATGATCAATGGGTTTAGTAATAAATTGTGATATGCCTAGGTTAATCAAATCAAGAAGGTACTCTCTCTCGGCATACGCTGATAAAATCAATATCTTTTGATCTTCATCTATCTCTCTTAATGCTTTACTAAGTGCTACACCATCCATCAAAGGCATTTTGATGTCGGCAATAACAAGATCAAAAGTATTTTTTCCCATTGCACGCTGTCTTTGATAAATCTCCAGAGCTTCTTTTCCATTAGATGCCATCGTCACCTGCTTAAAGAAGTCTTCTAACAACTCTCCCAAATCACATCGCAAGGGGTCATAGTCTTCCACCAGCAACAAAGAAAGTTCTTTGGTTTGCATAAAAAGTGTTTTACTGTCAATCATTCTTTCTCTTTCCTTATCTCAAAAGGTAAATACAATGTAAAACAAGCCCAACCGTCTCTGTTTTCTACTTCCATCTTTCCCTCGTGATGCTCTTCTATGATCATCTTGGACATGTATAGTCCCAAACCTGTTCCATTTTTATTCATCTTTGTACTAAAGTAGGGATCAAATATCTTTGATCGGTTTACCTCGCAAACACCTCCTGCATTGTCACATATCCGCACGCATACATTATGGTTCTCCTCATACGTGTCAAACGTTATCATTTTATGCTTTATATTTTTCTCTATAAATGCCTCTTCTGCATTTTTTAAGAGATTTAAAATCACTTGCATAAACTCATTTTTATTCGACATTAGTGTAGACACTTCTTTCAAATCTAAAACAACCTCAATCGCTTCATGCTCCAGTATGGGGTGCATGATATCTAAAGCTTTTTCAATCACTTCATTGATCCGTATAAGTTCTCTTCGTCTTTCTTTTTTGAAAAACCCTAAAAAGTCTTCTATCGTATCTGACATCAGCGATACATACTCTGACATCTTTCCAAGCTTCTTATATAAATAAGATTCAAAAGCTTCTCTTTGTTCCTCTCTTTTCAAATCAAACTGTTTGAGCTCTAATTTGTTTTGTATACTGATGGCTGTGGCCGATAAAGCTCCCAAGGGCTGTCTCCACTGATGCGCAATCATACCTACCATCTCACCCATCTGAGCCAAACGTGTTTGATCTTGCAGTATCTTTTCTTTGGCATAGATCACTTTCATATTTTCTTTTACTTTTTCTTCAAGACTCTCATTTAAAGTTTTAAGCGCTTTTTCTGCATCATGTCGTTTTTCCACTTCTCTCTTTAATCTTCTATTCCAATACATCATGATCAGTAAAAGCAAAAGAGCAACTGTGCTGATCTGCCAGATAAGTACATAATCTGTTGTTTTATGATACCGAGATATCTGCCATCTATTTTGTATACTATAAAGGGTTGCAGGCTCTATTGTATCGAGTGTTTTATTGAGTATTCGTAATAAAATTGGACTTGATTTTGCGACACCGATACTCCCTTCAAGGGGATGCAATTTACCGATGATCCCATTCACCTTTAATCTATCGAAACCATACTTCTGGACATGCATATCTGAGATGCCATTTAACGTAACAAACCCATATGCTTCTTTATTTTTAAGCATCTTCATTGCTTCATCCACATTATCTATCACTTCTATATGAAGTTCCGGATACACTGTTTCCAAATAACGCTTAAAGGCTACAAATTTTGTAAGTACACGCTTCCCTATAAGCTCCTTTTCACTTCTTAAATATATTTTGTCATGTAAAGTAATCAGATCAAAATAGACATGCATAACGGGGTTTGTGACATTGAAGTTTTCAAACCGTTTTTGATGTTTGGACGTGATAGAAATAACTTCACACTTGTTGCGCGCTGTCATTGCTTCGAGTTCTAGTTGACTTTTAGGTACCACATAACTAAAGTCAACATGTAGTTTTCTTGCTAAAAGTCTATAAAGGTCTCCCGTTTGTCCTGTATGTTTTAAGTCAATGAACCCATCAATAGGATAAAGATCAGGCTGTATACACACCTTTATCTCTTTTTTGTTTTTGAGATATTCTTGTTCAGCTTTTGTGAGCGTAACCGTACTTTGCTTTTCTGGACGATAGACAAACGTGTTAAGATCAAACCCAGCTTTGTTTTCGACAGCGCCGATCTCCACAAACTGTTCTGCCATTAAGTTAACTCTTTGCGTATCAATACTCCCAATAGGATAAATAGAAGGAAGCATCATCTGCTCGATTTGCATGGCTTCATATTTCAAGGCATCATAAGATTTGTTTTGGGTGTTGTGTTTTGTAAGTATCAACTCGATGAGTTCTTCTTTGTGTGCAAGTGCATACTCCCACCCTTTGATGCTCGCTTCTCTAAACTTCGCTACCCTGTTTGGATGTTCTGCAAGTTCCTTTTGTGTGGTGAAAAGATTTAGATCATAAAAGGGCACACCATATGCGGCGGGATTCATGACATTATAATGCACACCGGCTTTGTCTAGATAATACGTCTCATTGGTGTTAAATACTGTCATAGCATCGACTTTTTTTGCTATAAAATCATCGACATTAAAAGTAGGTGCTACACTTTCAAAACTCTCAGCATTCATACCAAACTTTTGAAACATCATGAGCAAGGTACTCCTATCTAGTTCTTTAGTAACTCCCATCACTTTCTTTCCTACAAGGTCACTTGGGACAAAAAACTCTTTCTGCGCAACCACCACCAGGGGTGACTGTTTAAAAAAGTTTGCCACAAAAAGAAGTGGTGCGCCATTCATATATCTGGAGATAATACTCGAATAAACCACTCCATACTCTGCACGTCCCTCCAACACTTCATCTACGATATCTAGTTCATTTGTAAAGGATTTAAAGCTGACATCTAACCCAACTTCTTCATAAAATCCTTTTTCTTTTGCTGCATAAAAACCTGCAAATTCAAACTGATCTTTCCACTGTAATTGGAATGTAATTTTTTCAAGGGAGTTCTGTGTTGCAAAAAGTAAATCAGAAGAGATGATAAAAATGATGAGTGTGTAAAAAAGTCTACGCATTATCTACCTAATCGTTAAGAAAATAGTATCCTCGATGGGGAAAGAACAACATCACACTCTTTATGATATTGCTCTTTCTAGTGTAAAACCGGTGTATAAAAGAAGTTATTTTTTAATGGGTGTTACATACATATTGATGTAACGTCCTTCTTGGCTTGCTTTACTCTCTAAGTTACCTACATCTTCAAGCATAGGCCATACATTGTTAAGCACATCCATTCCCCATTCAGGGTTTGCCATTTCACGTCCTCTTAGAAATACACGTAGTTTGACATGTTTACCTTTTTCTAGGAACTCTCTGGCATGTTTAACTTTATAAGCAATGTCATTTTCAGCAATTTTACAAGAGAACTTTACTTCTTTTACATCTATGATCTTTTGGTTCTTTCTTGCTTCTTTTTTCTTCTTTTCAAGTTCATACTTGTGTTTACCGTAGTCCATGATCTTTGCAACAGGAGGCTTCGCATCTGGTGACATAAGTACAAGGTCTAAACCTTTTTCGATTCGCTATATCCATTGCCTCATCACGAGAGATAATACCAAACTGTTCTCCATCATCACCAAGAACTCTTAGTTCATTGATGCGAATATCATCGTTCATGATGGTATCATCAGCCTTTTTTCTACCTCTGCTGTTTCTATCGTTTTGTCTACTCAAATTTTTCCTTCTTGAAGTTGTTGCGTTAATTTTACCATAAATTCGTCTTGTGTAAGATTATATTGTTCTTTGGCTCGTCTGTCACTGATAGCTACCGTCTTGTTTGCCACTTCTTCGTCCCCTATGATGACCACATACGGTACACGCTGCTTTTCTGCATTACGTACACGTTTGTTAAGGCTGAATCATTTTTGTCATAGACCTCTGCATCCAGCCCTTCAAGCAGTAACCTTTTCTTAAGCGCATGGGCATGATCTGCATGGCGACTCAGAGATCGGCACAAAGATGACTTGTGTTGGTGCCAAAAAGAATGGGAACTCGCCTGCATAATGTTCTGTTAAAATACCAATGAATCTTTCAAATGATCCAAGAATGGCACGGTGTATCATCACGGGTTGTTTACGGGTATTGTCCTCTGCGACATACTCGACGTCAAAACGCTCAGGGAGGTTAAAGTCTACCTGTATCGTACCACACTGCCATTTACGCCCTATAGCATCTGTGATCTTGATGTCGATCTTAGGACCGTAGAATGCGCCGCCGGCTTCATCTATAGTATAAGGCAGATTGTTACCATCTAGCGCATCTTTAAGTCCTTGAGTTGCCACTTCCCATACCGCATCTTCACCGATGGCTTTTTCTGGTTTCGTTGCAATTTCCATGGTGTATTCAAATCCAAAAAGTTTCATCACTGAGTCTACAAATTCTACTACATCGAGTACTTCAGCGGCGATTTGTTTTGGCTCACAGAAGATATGTGCATCATCTTGTGTAAATTCACGGACACGAAGAAGCCCATGAAGTACCCCTGATTTCTCATGACGGTGCACGACACCATACTCATAATAACGTAATGGCAAATCACGGTAACTTTTTGGTGTTTGCTTAAAGACTTGAATATGACCAAAACAGTTCATAGGTTTTATACCGTACTCTTGTTCATCGATGGTCGTAAGATACATATTGTCACCATAACAGGCATAGTGTCCTGAAGTTCTCCACATGTCTGCTTTGAGTATCTCTGGGCCACGGACTGGCTCATACCCACGTGTGAGGTGAGCTTTGTGCAGGATACTCTCTAGTTTGTAGCGAAGTTTTGCACCCTTTGGCATCCAAAATGGAAGGCCTGCCCCTGCGCCCTCATTGAACATAAAGAGTTCCATCTCCTGACCTATCTTTCTATGGTCACGCTTTTTGGCTTCTTCTAACATAAACAAGTGTGCTTTAAGTGACTCTTTATCTGCAAATGCAATACCATAAATACGTGTCAGCATCTCAGCCTTTTCGTCACCACCTAAGTACGCTCCTGCAACACGTGTGAGTTTAAAGTTATGTAAAAAACGAAGTGCCGGAACATGAGGTCCACGACACAAGTCTTCAAAGTCACCTTGCTTGTAAACTGAAAGTGTATCATCGGTGATACGCTCCATCACTTTTTGTTTCAGATCATCATCTGCAAATTTTTCTAATGCTTCCGCCTTAGTCATCTCGTACTTTTCAATGCTGTACTTTTTCTTGATAAGTTCTTTCATCTTCTTTTCAATGGCTTTAAGGTCATTCTCCCCTATCTGCACATCTACTCTAAAGTCATAATAAAACCCTTCATCCACCACCGGCCCTACAAAGAACTGTGAGTGAGGGTAAAGTTCGGTAATTGCCTGAGCCATAAGATGTGCTGTCGAGTGACGCACTATCTCCAGTGATGCCTCTGAGTTGTCATACTCAATGGGAGTTGCACTAGGGTTTTCCCCTGCACTTTGTGTATCAAGTATATTGCCTTGGTCATCGATGTAACCTATAATGTTTTCGCTCAAGTGAGTCCTTTGTGTAAACGCAACCTACAGTGTCCGCGTTAAAAATGCCATGATTATAGCTAAAAATTTGATAAATAGGAATTAAGTGAAAATGATATAAAAGAGAGAAAAGAATTTTTCCCATAATTTTTTCTTTAGTCTAGGCACAAACGAGGAAGTATACTAACAGTACATGACGAGTGCAGTAACGACGAATAAAGGAAAAAGTATGGTAAAAATGGTGCTCGATACAAGATTCGAACTTGTGACCACCTCCATGTCATGGAGGCACTCTACCGCTGAGTTAATCGAGCACATATATGAGATATAAAGGCTGGAATTATAGCCAACCGATACTTAAAAACTAGTCTTTGCAGACCCAAGAACTTTCTTTACAGAGTCTATCCAGATAGCCACTGGCTTCACTTTTACCTGCATGTAAAGCTTTTTTGAGATTTTCATAGGCTTTCATTTTATCGTGTGTGACCTCTTTACCCCAAGCATACAAAACAGCCACATTGACTTGTGCAGTACTGTTACCTAAACTTGCTGCTTTTTGAAAAAGTTCAAAAGCTTTCTTCTCATCTTTAGCAACACCCTTTCCCTCTAGATAAAAAGAGGCAAGGTTATTGTAAGCTTGCTCGATGCCGCCTTCTACAGCTTTCTCATACCAATGTTTGGCTTTCTCATAGGCATGAGGATCACTACTGGCTCTGCTATGATACATTTGTGCCAGATTGTATTGGGCTGCGGCATTGTTTTGTTTTGCAGCTTTTTCATACCATTGCATCGCTTCAGCACTGTCGGCTTTGAGACCTTGACCATTTTCGTACATCAAGGCCACATTGTATTGTGCTTTAGCATCCCCTTTTTTAGCCAAAACATAAAAAGCATTTAAAGCTTTAATGTATGAGCCATTTTCATAATCTTTGACAGCTTTGTCAAAATCACTGGCAATCAAACCTGCTGTCAGTATTATACATACCATGATACTTTTAAGCAGGGCATTGGGTGTCTCTATGTAGTGTAGTTTAACGGTTGTCACACTTTTTCCTTTTTTATACAAATGTTTCGGCAACAAAAGTCTTCGTCACTTTTCCCCCAAAACGGTATACACCATCTTCATAACTCACATAAAGTTCATCACCACTTTTAGGATGTACTTTTATCTGGTCAGATACTTTACCTTCCATATGATTACGGATGAAACAGGCTACCATCCCTGTACCACAAGCCAGTGTCTCATCTTCTACCCCACGTTCATAGGTACGTACAACCATCGTGTCGCCATCCACTTTACAGATGTTGACATTGGCGTTGTACTTGTGTCGTAACGCTCTTACTTCTTCAATGTTGAAGTCCTCTATGTTATCACGCACTGCTATTAAGTGTGGTACTCCTGAGTTGATGAGCCACCAGTTCTCTCCATACTCTTCTATGTCTTTTCTAATGATGTCTGGCTCTACCATGTCACTGACAACATACATACCATTGACAGTAGCGCGTATGACACCTGCACCTGTTAAAAACTCTGCTACACCATCTTTAGAGATACCTTTCTCATGTGCGAAGTGTGCCACACAGCGTGAGGCATTGCCACACATGTCAGCCTCGCTTCCGTCTGAGTTGTAAAATTCCCACTCAAAATCATACTTCTTGTGTGGTAGCACAACTACTAATCCATCAGCACCCACACCATTTTGTCTGTGGCATAGTGTTTTGGCAAGTTCAGATCTGTCTTTTTTTTCCTGTGCAACAAATATCACAAAGTCATTGCCATTACCAGAATACTTGGTTACTGTCATCTAAAAACCTTTCCTATATGTTTATTCTATTGTACGAACGAATTTTCACGATACTCAATCATTGAAGCTTTTCTCTTGGCAAGAAGAAGACTAAAAGTCTTCTAAAATCATCTCTTTGACTCTTTCACATTCATTTTTCAAATGACTCAAATCACCCATATTGTCTATGACATAGTCAGCCATCTGGCGCTTTTCTTCTATGTCCATTTGTGCACGGATGCGCTGTTTTGCTTCTTTTTCACTATACCCATCTCTTTTGATGAGCCTTTCTATCTGTTTCTCTTGACTCACATACACCACTAAAGATTTTTCTACAGGATAACGTTTCGTTTCAAAAAATAATGGTATATCTATCAAATAGGGCTTACCTAGTTTATCTTCTTCTTCTGATAAACGTTCAATCTCATTAAAAATGAGTGGATGCACTAAAGCTTCAAGTTTTTTTCTTTTCTCTCCATCTTTAAAAACAATTTTACCTAATTTTTTTCGTTTTACTCTTTTATTTTTAACGACTTCATTACCAAATAAAGCTACAACTGCTTCATATTGTTGATTCAGGATATCATGCGCTATACTATCAGCGTCTATTACTGTAAAACCAAAGAAAGAAAAGAACTTTGCCACGGTACTCTTGCCTGTGGCAATGCCTCCTGTAAGGACTACTGCATATTTAAATGCCATACCTTACCACTTTCTAAATGACTTTAACTGCATAGCATCATAGCCATAGATATCATTTCTAAACTGTAATTTGCCATCATAGTCCACCCATGCGGTAAGGTAGATCACGTCTACAGGTACCGTCTGCTTTAGTGCATAGGTGGTTTGATCTTTCCCTTTAAGTATCTCTTGTGATTTTTCAAAGTTTACGTTGTCATTAAAACTTGCCAAAGTTTTAAGAAATTCTCTTGGCTCCTGTAAACGGATACAGCCATGGGAAAAGGCTCTTTTATCTTTGTTAAATAAAGATTTTGATGGGGTATCATGCATGTAGACTGCATATTTATTGGGGAACAAAAACTTTACTTTACCTAATGCATTGTTAGGCCCAGGGACTTGTGCAAAACGAAAAGGCACCCCTTTACTGTAACGGTATTTAGCCCAGTCTACAGAACTCGCATTGATCTTTTCTGCATTTGGCCCCCAACCGGTACGTATCTCTATCCCTTTTTTTGCCATCGCATTTGAATTTTTCAAAAGTTTAGGAATCATTTCTTTCTGTACGATACTCGTAGGCAAATTCCAGTAAGGATTTAGCACAATCGTTTTGATAGTATTAGAAAAAATAGGTGTTGGGTTTTTGGGTGTTCCCACCACGGTTCTGATGGTTTGTTTTAACTTCCCATCTTCTTCAAAGTAAAGCATGAAATCAGGTATATTCATAATCACACGACGTTTTTCATGCCGTTCTGCCAACCATTTTATGCGGTCGAGGTTCAGCAGTATCGTTGTGATACGTTCTTCTACAGTCATATTTAATACCCTTAAGGTACCAGGTCCTACTTCCCCATCAACAGAAAGTCCGTTACGTGATTGAAAAGACTTGACTGCTTTTTGCAAACACGTATCATACACTAGACTTTCAGTACTCTTTTCACAAGGGACATAATCTCCTGTGACACGTAACCTTTCACGAAGCGCATACACCCCTGCTGCGCTATTTCCTGCTTTTAATGTGCCGTCTAACACAACAGGTTCCCAACCACCTGTGGCGCTAATCTCTCTATATCTTACCAGCTCCTTTTGCAAAGCTCTATAACGATATTGTGACGGGTTGGCTTTTTGTAACGCCTTACCTAAGCTCCCCCCAAGGGCGGCATGTTCCAGCATAGAAAGAACATCCACATCTGGTCTATGCAGTACCCATTCCGTGCTGACATCGTTGACCATAAGGTTGGCAATACGTGCATTAAACGCACCCCAGTTGATGCTCCCAAAGTAAGCATAGTTGGTATACCCCTCATAAAGCTGAGAAATCTTAAACTCTAAGTCAATCTTTTGTGCGGTAGTTCCTCCTCTTGCATACACTTCCTCAGCTCTGTTTTTCAAAAGCAAGGAATCCTGATAGAGTTTTCCCATCTTATCTAAGGTGTTATCGTGTTGAATGTGAGAAAAGAGTTCCTTGGCTGCCTGAGAGAGACCTTTTTCATGCATCCATGCAGGTACAAAAAAGAGTTGGGTGTAGAGTTTTCTTAAAAAACTATGCTTTGGCTGCCCTTGCAGTGAGTTCATAATAATTTCAGAAGTACTCTCTTGATAGGCCAATTCTGAGGCAGTTGCGCTTGTGATACTGAGTACCAGTATGGTACAAAGTTGTATGATTTTTTTTCTTAATCTCATCATTTTCCCTAAATTCCAAAATGTTTTTTTATGTTTTTGGGTGCGATTATAGCGTAAACTTATAAGCTAAGTGTTAAAATGCGCGTATGTCTTATACATTTGGTACACCCGTCTTCTTAGCATTATTTATATTTTTGCCTTGTTTTCTATGGTGCAAAACGTATTCTAAATCTTATTATTTTCCAAAACTTACCTGGATACAAAGACAAAGCCCTTTACTCTCTGTGGAACCTTGGCTTAAAATGGCACTTTTTTCTTTCATGGTCATTGCCTTAGCCAAACCGTTTGTCTATGATACTTCCACCAATCAACACAAAAAGGGTCGTGACCTCATCTTAACACTTGATGCTTCTGGGTCTATGGCACAAAGTGGCTTTGACAAACAAGATAGACTTAAAACCAAATATACCACCACCCTTTCACTCTCCAAAGACTTCATCAAAGAGCGATACGATGATAACATGGGAGTAGTCCTTTTTGGTACCTTTGCATATACCGCTTCTGCCTTGACCTATGATCTGGAGTCTTTATCTTACCTGCTTGAGATGACCAACGTTGGCTTGGCTGGAGAAAGTACGGCTATAGGTGATGCACTGATGCAGTCTATGAAAACACTCTCTTACGGAGAGGCCCAAAACAAAGCCATTATTTTACTCACAGACGGCTATCATAATGCGGGGAAAACCTCTCCAAAAGATGCTGTACAAAAAGCAAAATCTTTAGGGATAAAAGTCTATACTATCGGTATAGGAAAAAGATCTGATTTCGACGTCGCTCTTCTTGAGACCATCGCCAAGGTGACGGGGGCAAAAAGTTACGCAGCATCCAATGCTTCTGAACTGACTAAGATTTATGAGGAGATCAACACACTTGAACCAAGTCCCATTCGAAGTGAAAATTACCTCAATCAAAAACTGCTCATTTTAGTGCCGTTGGGACTCGTATTTATAGTGCTTTTACTTTGGGTACTTTGGGCAAAAAGAGATGAAAATAAAGAGGAAGGAAAATGACACTTCTATATCCGCATTTTTTATGGCTTTTGTTTCCTCTGTTTATCCTTCTAGTTAAAAACACCAAACAGCTTATCACAACTACACACCTTCTTGTACTAGTTTTGTTGGTGTTGGCTCTGGCCCGTCCTGTACAAGAACAAGCGTTGCAAGAGGGAAGTATAGCGGCAAAAGACATCATCATTGCGATTGATGTCTCTTACTCTATGCAGGCTACCGACCTCACCCCTACACGATATGCATTTGCCAAAGAGACCATAGCTCAACTGCTCAAGGCTAACCCGACTGACAACGTGATGCTCATTGCTTTTACCACCAATCCGCTTTTACTCTCTCCCCCTACCACTGATCATGGACTCGTGAACATTGCACTTGAGAGTTTGAACCCTGAATTCATCCTTACTAAGGGAACTTCCCTTGAAACACTGTTTAAAAAACTCTCTGCTATGAAGGTTGATAAGAAACAACTTTTACTCATTACCGATGGAGGAGAGGAAAAAGCGATTGATACACTGACAAGAACTTTACAAAAAGCCGATGTCTTTCTGACTATTTTGGCATTAGGCACAACCACCGGTACCACAGTCATCAAAAGTGATGGTAGTTACCTCAAAGACAAGGAAGGCAACCTTGTTATCTCACGTATCAACCCTGCATTAGAGACTTTAGCCTCTTCTGTAGGCGGCACTTACTTGACACCATCAAGTTCCCCCATAGATACAGCACAGAAACTCTCTACTGTGCTGCAAAGCCATCATGCCCAAACCCAAATGGTACAAAAAATGCAAAGGTACTACTTGGAACTCTACCAAATACCTTTGTTCATAGCTCTTTTGTTATTTTTGATGGTGCATACCCGTGCTGCAAAGTACCTCGTGTTACTCTTTTCTCTTTTGGGATTTCAGACACAAGCTTCACTGCTTGATGACTATCATTTAAACCTTGCCTATGCAGGCTATAAGAAACGTGATTTTAATGCCACACTAGAAGCACTCAAGCATATCAAAACACCCTCTCTCCAAAGCCAAATGACATTAGCCAACACGTATTATCAACAAAATGACTTTAAAAAAGCAATCAAAACCTACCAATCTATTCGCTCTACTTCTGCAACCATCAAACAGCAACTCTACTATAACATCGCCAATGCGTATGCCATGCAAGAAGCATACAGTAAAGCTAAGATGTACTATACTAAATCATTACAGCTTGGGGGAGATAGTGATGCTAGGCACAACTTACAAATCGTAGCTCTTTTAGCAGACAAAAAAGATGCTCAACTTGGCATAGCCCACCCCAAGTCACAAGACTCTGGCTCCTCTAAAAGTGAATCTCAGGAAGAGAAAGATGCATCACGAGATGAGGATGCTCCTAGTTCTGGTTCAGGAGCAGGAGGAGAGAGTAAAACCAAAAATGAGAAAGAGAAAGAGAAAAGACAAACTCTTAGATGACGGTAGTGTAGAAGAGTACCCACTCAGCTCCAAAGTCTATGAACTCATCAACAAAGGATACATACGTGAAACACAACCTTGGTAAGGTACTCCTGCTACTAAGTAGTTTTTTTGCACTTCAAGCAGAAGACTTTACGCATACTTTTCATATGGACAAAACACATGCCTTTGTCAAAGAACCTGTCATTCTTACACTGGAGCTAAACCAAACGAACCCACACATGGTTTTACTTTTTAACTTTGATCTTGTAAAAAGCAACGCATACAACTTCCAAAGAGTAGACACTATAGAGACAGATATACATCAGACTCAGGGTTTACATAATGCAAGAGTCAAATACACCTATCTTGTCTACCCTCTCACTCCAGGAGACGTAGACATCCATTTTAGACTGCTTAAAAAAGTCACCACCGATGAATCCGTGGCGTACAGCTTTTCAGGGGACAGAGATACGGTCAAAACCCTTGTCACCACCGATACATCCATCGCACTTCCCCCTCTAAGATTAAGTGTCAAACCTATACCGCAAGGCACACAAATCGTTGGATCTTTTACGTTAGACTATAGTATTAAAAAACATACAGCCAGTGCCTATGAACCACTCCCTTATCAAGTGACACTTAAAGGTCTGGGGTATCCACCATTGGTCAAGGACCTCATCCCTAAAGATGTCAACTTTACAACTTTTACAGAAGCACCTTTAGTAACCTCTGTCGCAAGTTTACAAGGTGCCCACACTACGGTGCACTACTCTATGGCCTTTTCACACAGTAAATCCTTTACCTCTCCCAGCATCACGCTCCAAGCTTTTGATCCTATGACAGAAAAGACTTACTCCCTAACGGTACCTGAACAAAAATTTGACATCATGGAAGTTGCTAAAAGCTCTTTAGTTGACAATGTAGACAACCCTTCCCTGTTAAAATCTGACTGGTCTTGGCTTACAAGTCTACTAACCTATGCCCTTGTCTTTTTAGCAGGTTACCTCACTGCTCTCTCTTGGAAATTGTCAAAAAAAGTACAGACAAAAAAAGACCATCCTTTAAAGGAAAAGATACAAAACTGTCAAGATGAGAAAGCGTTACTGCAAGTACTCATGGCATATGACCCGCACCGGTTTAGCACGAGTATCTCGATGTTAGAAAACTCTTTATATGGAAATGATAAAATAAGCCTCAGAAAAATAAAACAAGAAGCACAAGTAACAATGGATACACTATGAATAACACTAAAATAACCGCACTCAAAAATGAACTACACAAAACCGTCATCGGTCAAGAAAACATGATCGAAGGTCTACTCATAGGACTACTCTGTGATGGACACATTTTAGTAGAGGGCGTTCCTGGTCTTGCCAAGACTACCACCATCAACGCACTGAGTCGTGCCATTGGACTGGACTCTAAACGTATACAGTTTACCCCTGACCTCTTACCCTCAGACATCATCGGCGCACAGATCTACAATCCACAAGACCATAGCTTTAGCATTAAAAAAGGCCCACTCTTTACCCATTTACTTTTAGCGGACGAGATCAACCGTGCACCAGCCAAAGTACAGTCTGCTCTGCTTGAAGTGATGCAAGAAAGACAAGTCACCATCGCTGAAGAGACGTTTAAGCTTGAGAGTCCCTTCCTCGTCATGGCAACACAAAACCCCATAGAACAAGAGGGTGTTTATGCGCTACCTGAAGCACAGTTGGACAGGTTTATGATGAAAGTAGTGGTACAACACAACACAGAAGAAGAAGAGTTAGAGATCATGCGTAAAGCTGCCACTCAAAGCTTTGGAGAAGTCCAAGCCATACTAAGCATAGATGAGTTGCATGCTTTACAAAAAGAGATAGCAACCATCCACATAGATGAAGAGTTAGAACGCTACATGGTGCAGCTCATTACTGCCACAAGAGAGCCTGCACGCTTTGGTCTAGAAAACATTGCAGAGTCCATCATGTTCGGGGCAAGCCCCAGAGCTTCCATCGACCTCTACAAAGCAAGCCGTGCCCAAGCTTTTTTAAAAGGTAAAACCTTTGTAAGCCCCTCTGATATAGCCGATGTGATTCATAAGATCTTACGTCATCGCATCGTACTCAGCTACGAGGCCAGAGCCAAAGGTGTGACTTCGGATGAAGTGATTTCTTCTATCGTTGAGACTTTACCTGTTCCATGACAAACGCTTTTAAAGCTCTTCAACTCAAAGCCCGTCATCAAGTGTACACGTTGCTAAGTGGACACAACCTCTCTAAGCTCCACGGAGAAGGCTATGACTTTGCAGAGCTTCGTGAGTACCAAATGGGAGATGACATCCGAAAGATAAACTGGACCATCACCGCAAAGCTTGGAAAACCCTACATAAAGGAGTTGCATGCCAACCGTGAACTCTCTGTTGTTGTTGCTACATTAATGGACGGAAGCATGTATTTTGGGTCAGGAAATACTAAACAAAAAAAACTTACCGAAGTAGCTACACTCTTAGGCTATGCCTCACACCAAAATGGGGACTTGTTTACAGGTATACACTACACACAACACAACACAAACACTACCCCTCCCACCAAACAACCTTACCACATAGAACAGTTTTCGAAAACACTCTATGAAGCTTCTTTACTAGGTACAACCCTTGACTACTCAGCATCCATACAAAACCTCTTCAAAAGACTTCACAAGCCCTCACTGGTTTTTGTCTTAGGAGACTTTTTAGAAGAAATAGACTTATCCATTCTTGCACAGAAACATGAAGTGATTGCACTCATCATAAGAGATAGAGAAGAAGAGTCTCCTAAAAAGCTTGGAGAAGTGACGCTATCGAGTCCTCAAGATGGAGAGAAAATGGAAACATATTTTGGTAAGAAAAGTATGGAGTCTTATCTCGCAAAATTACAGGAAAATGATGAAAAGCAAATAGAACATTTTTCTCGTTATGACATACGTTATATGAAGATTTTTACGGATAATGAGGTGATAGGGAAACTGATTTCGTTATTTACGTAAGATGTATAACCAGCCTTAATACCCATCAAGGAGTAGGGTTGTACATATTAGC
Source organism: Sulfurovaceae bacterium (assembly GCA_963698695.1). Lineage (GTDB taxonomy): Bacteria > Campylobacterota > Campylobacteria > Campylobacterales > Sulfurovaceae > Sulfurovum. The sequence goes on from CAVORT010000004.1 coordinate 297,402, forward strand.
GTAAGATGTCCTCATACGTTTTATTTGCATTGAGTTTAAGTTTTCCATCTTCTTTTATGAGACGATCATCACCACGCTTATAGGCTTTAGTCAAACGTTTTTTAAGTTCTTCCTGTTTTTTTTCTTTACCCACACCTTCTTGTTTGAAAAACTTTTTTAAAGTTATCCAACGTACATGCTCTTCAGAGTCAACCTCTATCACTTCTTCAGGTTCTTGTGGCTTCTTATACTCTAGTTGGTTTTTATAAAGCGTACGCATCTCATAAAATGCCTCTTTAAGCAGATCTATTTCCCCACGTAATGTTGACGATATTTGTTTGTTTGATTTTTTGAGGTCTTTGACTGTCCCTTTGAGTACCGAGATGGTTTCATCTTTGGCTTTGAGTAAAGACTTATAATCTTTCATCTCAGTGCTAGTTGTAGGTGCAGAGGCACTGACTCTTCGGACAGTATTTGTTTGAGGTTTTTCTGTTGTTTCTTTTGCAAGGTTTGTCTCTTTTATTGAAGTTGTCTCTTCCTGCGTATCATTGTCAACCACAATGTAAAGCTTTCCCTCTACATTTTTAGCATTTAGTATGCCTCTTTTTATCTTTGCGTAGACTGCCTGTCTTGAGATACCGAGTTCTTGAGCATATTCTGCGGGTTTCATCAACTTTTCCATATCTATCCCTGTTTACAGTTTTGTAAATCATAGCATAAGTTTAATGAAAGGTTGACAGAGTGAACACTGCAAAAGAGAAAATGGGTCTTATCTCAGAGGGGGGGGGTGAAAAATCGTATACTGTTAACTAGTCTACTTTTGCGTACCATCTAAAACAGGAACAAAGAGACACTGCTCTATGGGTTCCCCATTGTCAACACGGCCATTCTTTTTAGTATAGCGGGTGATAATATGATAATTTTCACTCTCTTCCACAGGAGCAATCAGTATCCCACCTTCTGCCAGTTGTTCAAAAAGCACTTCAGGCACTTCTTTAGCAGTCGCAGAAAATAAAATACGCTCAAAAGGGGCATACTGTTTCCAGCCTCTTTGTCCATCGTCAAAACGTGTAATAATATTATGCATATCATGTTCAGAAAAACGACTTTTAGCTACCTTAAGCAGTTCATCTATGCGTTCTATGGTAAAAACTCGGCGACATATTTTGCTTAGTATGGCAGCCTGATAACCAGATCCACACCCTATCTCAAGGACAGAGTCTACGCCAGAGAGTTCTAAATGTTGTGTCATTTTTGCTACGGTAAGGGGTGAAGATATCCACTGGCTCGCCGCCAAAGGAAGTGCCTCAAGTTGGTAAGAAAGGTGCTTAAATTCATTGGGGACAAAAACTTCTCTATCAACCGCCAAAAATGCCTCTTTGACATGTGCTTCTAATTTAAAATGTTTTTCTATCTCGGCAACAAGGTTTTGTCGCTGTCTGGCTTTTATCATATGCCCTCTTCGCTAATTATTAACAGAATTTTATCTAAAATCTGATTAAGGCTATCCTGCCCCTCCCCATACTCATAGTTCTTATTTGATATTCTTTTTGATGGCTTCAGTATTTTATGTAAAAATATTTTATTTAAGAGGGTTACGCGTAGTATAGATGTACCTAACTTGTTACTTCCCATAAATTCTTCGATCATGGTTTTAATTCATGACAATATAACGACGCATTTTTTTTATCTCTCTAAAGTCTATCTGTCCTTCTACGGCTTCTAGGGTATCATCCATCGTCACGTCTCCTGTGGGTGATATGATCGCAGAGGAAGATGCCATATCTTCGTCAGATGAGTTTGATACCACCACATAAGACTGATTCATCACTGCTAGTGCCCGAGAAAGTACTTCCAAGTGGGTTTTTCGTGGGCGTCCCCAGCGTGAAGGAACCAGTACTACATCTACACCTTCTACTTGCTGCCATAAGGTCTTAAAACGTAACTCAAAGCAGATGAGTAACGCATATTTAACTCCCTCTATTTCAAAGGGTTGGATACTTTTCTTTTTTCCTGCACTAAAATAAAGATCCTCATCGGCCAATTTAAAAAGTTTTACTTTGTTTTGCTGATAAACAATTTTGTGCTTATGTATGACCACTGCCTGATTGACAAAATCATCACCATTTTCAAGAATAAGTGTCAGTACAAGTACTTGTTCATTGACCTCTTTTTTGAGGGTTTTTAGTGCATTGGCAGAAAATTTTGCAGCTGTTGTCATATGTTCATAATCAAAACCTGTTAAAAATACTTCAGGTGCAAGAATAATCTCGTTACCTTGATGTGCATGCAACTGTGCTACTAACGTATCTAAGTTTTCTTGGTAGCGTTTGTACGTTGGAAGCTGTAAAGCCACTACTTCCAATGTTTTAGGGGTATTTAACATTTACTATCCTAAAAATCATCTAGATCTAAACTACCCTTAGAGTAGTTTGTCACATTTCCTTCAAAAAAGTTTGTTTTTTGGTCATTAAACTGTGAAAAGTTGTCTACCCATTTGATAGGATGTTCCACATTATAAATCTTTTCCATCCCTACTGCGTGCAATCTTTTGTCTGCAAGGTACTGAATATACTGTGTGATGATATTGTCCGTAAGTCCAAGTATCTGACCTTGTGTGATGTACGCTCCCCATTCACACTCAAGTTTTACAGCATCTCTGAACATCTGATAAACATCCTCTTCAAGTTCTTTTGTAAAGAGTTCCGGACGCTCTTTTTTAGTGGCATTGATCATGTTTTGGAAAAGTAGCAAGTGTGTCACCTCATCTCTTTGGATGAAACGTATCATTTGTGCCGTACCGAGCATCTTGTCTGAACGTGCTAGTGTGTACAGATACGCAAAGCCGCTATAGAAGTAGATACCTTCCAAGATTTGGTTCGCAAACATTGCTTTGACGATATTCGTATCGGTTGGATGCTCTGAAAGCTCATCATATACATTAGCGATGGCATCATTCTTTGTCTTAAGCATCATATCTCTTCTCCAAAGCTCATAAATTTCTTTTGAGTTTGTCGAAATACTGTCCACCATTACCGCATAACTTTGAGAATGTAGTGCTTCTTCAAAAGCCTGACGTACCAAAATTAAATTTACCTCTGGTGCGGTTATAAATGGATTCAAATTGTCTATAATATTATTGGTCTGCAATGAATCCATAAAGATAAGCTGTGCAAGTACCTTGTCATATGCCGACTTTTCTGGATCTGTAAGATGTTTGTAATCATTCACATCCCGTGTCATATCAACTTCTTTTGGGTACCATGAGTTATTTAACATCATCTCCCAAAGATTGTAAGCCCATTGATATTTGATGTCATTGAGTTCAAATATCCCTGTAGGATTTCCCCCAAATATCTTGCGTTCACTGGTTTTCTCATTTGAATCTGGATTATATATTTTTTTACGTTCCATCTGTCTGCCTTCTTGTCAAATCTATGACATTTCTTGAAAACATTATACACATTTTGGCTGATTATTTCGCTACAATGAAGCATGAAAAATATTGAGCTTTACCAAGTGAAACAACTCCTTCAACTCATACAAACAAAACCCGAACAACACATCGTGCATTTCACGGATGGTTCGCATTTACTTACTAAACATTTAAGTGCCTTCTATAAAGAAACAGAGAGTCATTACAACCTTTACTGCACCAAAAAATCCTTTTACGACAAGTCTATGACCAAATATAAAAATGAAACACATATGCACATAATGTATGTTGCACTTTCTAGTCTAAATGATCTTATGAATACTCCTCAATTTGACACTCTGATCGTTACACTGGATCTTGAAAAGGAAGATAAAATATCTTTTTTAAAAAAATGTTACACCATGGTCAAAAAAGAAGGGGAAATGATTATCTTCATTCCCAACAGTGATGATCCCGTGCACAGCAGATGGAAAGATAGCTTAGCAGAGCAACACTATGTCTCTTCTATGATACATGATGATCTCTTTGATGATTATGATGTGATCATTGCTAAAAAGTAGGATTGATGGGGAAAATACATATAAAACAGGTAACTTTTCATAAAAAATTTAAAAAGGTTATACACCAAAATAGGGTAAAAGGTGCATATGAATGAGAAAAGTTACCTAGAAAGCCAAGCGGGCTAAAAAAGGGAGGGAGGGATGCCTCACTTGGCTTTCATGTGTGTATTATAATATATAATTGTGAACTGAATGTGAAGTTATAGATAAATTACAAATAAGAACAACAATAATCAGTAATATCCTTCACCTTGACTTGAAATTTAGCATTTGCAGGAACATTAAATGAGTCCCCACCCTTAATGCTTATCCACTCACTGGCATTGGGTAGTTTGACATCTAACTCACCAGAAGTAATCTCCATCAGTTCTGCTGCCTCTGTACCAAATTCATACTCACCAGGTAACATAAAACCCAAAGTTTTTCTACTTCCATCTGCAAAATGAAGGGTGCGACTTGTCACAGCACCCTCAAAATAGCTGTTTCCTTTTACTTCTACACTTACATTGTCAAAATTATTCATTCAATAATCCTTTTTTTGAAGGATTATATCTAAAAAAAGAAAAACTGATGAATTCATTTCAAGATTTTCCTAGCACATTAGCATCTTCATGTTTGGCGTACATGGAAAAAGATAAGTATGCCAAAAATTAATTGAGTAAAAATTATACACATACAATCTACACAAAGATGTTATAGTGTAGTAAATAGTGCATTTCCCATTAAAGGAGATTTCATGACAAAAAATACTATGACACTGACAAATAACGCAACAGGTGAAAGCTACGAATATGACATTTTAGATGCGACAAGAGGTCCTTCCGTAGTTGACATTCGCACTTTCTTCTCTGATTCAGGTATGTTTACGTATGACCCAGGGTTTACAGCTACTGCTGCATGTACTTCAACGGTCACTTTTATAAATGGTAAAAAAGGTGAACTACGTTACCGTGGTGTACCCATAGAAGACTTGGCCACAAAGCACAGCTATCTTGAGACGTGCTTTTTACTCCTCAATGCACGGCTGCCTTCCAAAGAAGAACTCATGAAGCTTGACCTTGAGATACGCCACCGTGCCTTTTTACATACAGGAATGAAGAAACTCTTTGATTCCTTCCCAGACAATGCCCATCCTATGGCTACACTCTCTGCAGCTGTCACAGCACTCTCTACCTTTTACAATGACCACTTAGACATGTCTCATGAAGATGAGTTCTTAGAGATGGCACACCGTATCATCTCCAAGATGCCTACCATTGCTGCCTTTGCTCACCGTCACTCTTTAGGCATTCCTTTCATCGAGCCAAATATCGACCTCAGTTTCACTGAAAACTTCCTCACTATGATGCGTGCTTACCCTGGTGGAAAGATGCACTTATGTGCCAATGGACATGAACACATCAAAGATGTAGAGATACGTGCGCTAGACACCATCTTTACCCTCCATGCGGACCATGAACAAAATGCCTCTACCACTGTGGTACGTGGTGTAGCCTCCACAGGGGCTCACCCCTATGTTGCCATCTCTTCAGGTATCTCTGCACTGTGGGGACGTGCGCATGGTGGAGCCAACGAGTCTGTCATCGCACAACTTGAATATATAGGTTCAGTGGACAAGGTAGAAGAGTTCATCAAAAGAGCCAAAGATCCAGATGATGACTTCCGTCTCATGGGCTTTGGGCACAGAGTCTACAAAAACTTTGACCCCCGTGCCAAAATACTCAAGGGTCTACAAGATGAGTTAAGAGAAGAACTTAACCTTGACACAGAACTTATGGCCATCGCAAGAAAAATAGAAGAGATAGCACTCAATGATGAGTATTTTGTTTCACGTAACCTTTACCCTAACATTGACTTTTACACCGGCATCATTTTAACCGCCTTGCAAATACCAAAATCTATGTTTACACCTATTTTTGTCATTGGACGAACGGTGGGTTGGATAACCCAATGGATAGAATTTAAAAAAGATAAAACGTCTAAAATTGCTAGACCTAGACAATTATATATGGGAGAATAAAATACTCCCAAAAAATACCTCTTTTTAGAGGCTTAAATAAGCATTTTTTTTATTTTTTTCATACTAAGAGTTGAAAAAGGGTTTAAAGTGGCTTATTTTGTTTGTTAGATAGTCTAATCAGTGTTTTACAAAAAAAAGGCTCGTTCCCACTCTCCTGAGTGGGAATGCATACTGCACTTTAAGTAAAATCATGTGATATTCATTTTAAATATGTTTTTGAAATTTCCTCATGGTTCAATTTGAGGCGTTGTTTCTCTCGTCATTTTTTTAAAAAAAAACGAAGCAAAAAAAATCGTCCTGCTCTCGAATCGCTAATCGCTCATTCGGTCGTTCGGAATGACAGTTCTTTTTAATATAGCTAGGCTATCGCCAATTATCCAGATAATTTTTAAATGAATTACTATATTAAAACAAGTCAACAAGTTTTTCCTATTAACATATAGAAATCGCTTGTGCTTTTTTCTTTTGGATTCGTTTTCTTTTTTTGCGCATAAAAAAAAGAAAAGGAATGAAGAGAGAAGAGATAAAAGTTTTTAATGAAGAAAACTAAGATGCGTGTCCCAACAAAATGCTGGGAACAACCATGATGACTTTAACCAAGCCATTGTGAAAATTGCATTAATAAGATACAAGTTTTTAGTACCCTATCTACGCTCAAAATCTGTCTTGACGTATATTTATTACGACTTTGGCAAGTCATTAGTCTCCTTTATAAATGGAGCGATGCACCCAATATTGGTTTCAAAGACACACTTTACAAAATTGATTATTTTACCTCCATCTTACAAGGCTTTATTTAATTGTCGAAATGTATTGTTACAATGAATCTACACAAAGCGATTCATCTCAATTGTCACCTCATCTTTAAAAGAGCACCTTGAGACAAAAGGAGAACGTAGCCACACGTTCTCCAATTCTCACCAAAATTCTTACGGTCACAATAAATAAAAAGTTTGCTAAGTACAAATATAACTAGCATTGCTAACAGTTCACATATTTATGACTTCAATCCTCACTAGCAATTATAGCAAGTGACCTGATACGAATCGAACGTTGTAATCGATGTAAGACGCATCTAATATACCATATCTATTGACACCCAACACATTCTTGTGAACGATCTTCAACATCATTCGAACTTCAGGAGACTGAGAACGTAGATAGTAAGTAGACTTCAATCCAAACTTCCAAGCATTCATGTAAATCTCATTCAGGTACTTACCAGATGCCTTGTCAAGTGTGATGAAGATGTTAAGTGACTGTCCTTGGTCTAGCCATTTCTGACGGATGGCACCAGCCTTGATGAGTGCATTTTGATCTAAGTCATAGGCTGGTGTGTAGTACTGCCATGTGTCTGCAGACAAGTTAGGTGCAACCACAGGGATGAGTCCAGAGAGGTTTTCTTCAAACCATTTACGTTTGTACACAGGTTCGATAGCTTGTGTCGTCCCTGTCAAGATGGAGATGGAAGACGTAGGGGCGATGGCCATCAAGTAACCGTTTCTCATACCATCTGTTTTGACTTTTTCTCTTAGTGCTTGCCAGTCATGGCTGTAACCAAACAGCCCACCTCTGTCAACCAGCTTACACGCTTCAGCATTTGCCTTGTCAATTGGGAAGATACCCTTTGACCAGTCTGAACCTTCAAAGGTTGGGTAGGCACCTTTTTCAAGTGCCAAGTTACTTGACTCTTTGATGATGTAGTAAGAGAAAGACTCCATCACTTCATCTATCTTTATAAAGTGCTCATGGCTTCCCCACTCTATGCTTTGCTCTGCTAACATCTGAGCTTCACCCATGACACCTAGACCGATGGAACGTGATTTCTCGTTGGTCTTCTTTACTTTTGCCAGTGGGTAGAAGTTTAAGTCTATGACGTTGTCAAGCATACGAGTTGCTATGGGAACAACACGTGCCAGGTCTTCTTGTGTATTGACTTTTGACAAGTTGACAGACGCAAGGTTACACACGGCTGTGTCACCGTCTGTTTTTTCTTTGTCTACTATCCATATCTGCTTGCCATTGAGGGTGTCAAGTGCCGTGACTTTTTTAGCTGGTTTTGTTGTCCCGTTACCCAATGTCAACATCTCATGTTCATCATACGCTTCTACAGTACCGTCTTCAAATGTAAACTGTGACTTGTAGGTATTTGGTGCTGTGTTTTGGAAAATCTCTGTACAGAGGTTTGTACTTCTGATGACACCTACATGTTTGTTAGGGTTGGCTCTGTTGGCTGTGTCTTTAAATGTCAAGAACGGGTTACCTGTTTCAAAGTAAGATCGTAACATCTCTTTCCAAAGGTTTTTCGCAGAGACACGTTCTCTTGTGATCGTGTCTTCTGAAGTCTCAAGTTCTATGTAACGCTTTTCAAATGCTTCACCATACAGTGTTGTCAATTCAGCGACTTCAAAAGGATCAAAGAGTGTCCACATCTCATCTGCTTCAACCCTTTTCATAAAGAGGTCATTAAGCCAGATAGCAGGGAAAAGGTCATGTGCTCTACGACGCTCTTCTCCAGAGTTTTTCTTTAAGTCAAGGAAGTCACTAATGTCAACATGCCAAGGCTCTACGTAAACAGCTATAGCTCCTTTACGTGTTCCTAGTTGGTCAACCGCAATGGCAACATCATTGGCTATCTTGAGGAAAGGAACTATTCCCCCTGCTGCATGTTTGTGTCCATCGATGAAAGAACCCATTCCACGAACCAAAGACCAGTCCCAACCAATGCCTCCACCAAACTTGGAAAGTAAAGCCATCTCTTTGTAAGCATCAAAGATACCCTCTATGTTGTCAGGGGTTGACCCAATGTAACAAGAGCTAAGTTGGTGTCTAGGTGTTCTTGCATTTGACAATGTAGGTGTTGCTGCCATGACTTCAAACTTTGACAAGATGTCATAAAACTTCTTTGCCCATGTTTGACAATCAAATTCATTTTGTGCCAAGAACATTGCCACACCCATAAAGAGTTGTTGTGGTAGTTCTATGGGTACACCTTTACGGTCTTTGAGTAAGTAACGGTCATATAGTGTACGTATACCAAGGTACGTAAACTGTAGATCACGTTCTGGTTTGAGGTAGGCGTTGAGATCATCAAGGTCATATTTGTCTTTGAGTCCAAGAACAATGCGTCCTTCTTTTTCTCCACGTTCAAAATGTTCACGTAAATGGTTGTAGCCTGTAAAGCCTGTCACCTTGTGGTAAATGTCATAGATGAAAAGACGCGCTGCCACAAAAGTCCAGTCAGGTCTGTCAATGTCTATCTTGTCAACGGCTGTTTTGATCAGCGTTGTCTGTATCTCTTCTGACGTGATCATATCACGAAACTGTAACTTGGCATCTACTTCAAGCTCACTCTGACTCACACGTACTAAGCCCTCTACGGCTGCAGCTGTATATTTTTGTATCTTACCTACATCTAATGTTTCTACACGTCCGTTACGCTTAACTACTCTGATCATATATTTGCTCCTGTCCTGCGTCATCACTTCATTTTTTTGTGATAATAATTAATCCGATTTTACTTAAATTTACCTTGACCTTTTTTGAAAATTTGTATCATTTTTAGACATCTTACGTATAAGGTTTAGTGATAGTTTTTGAAAGGCAGTGTGGGTCGGCATCTATGAGAAATATAAAGTTTTTTTATGAAGAGACATACGTAGAAAAAGTAACAAGTATTGTATGTCGGGGTGTTCACTCTCCCCCCGACAATAATGTCATTATTTAAAAACTCTTGCGAAGATTTTATCTACATTCTTTGTATAATACTCAAAGTTGAAACACTCTCTGATCTGTTCTTCTGAAAGTGACTTTCTCAACTCTTCATCTGCAAGTAGATATTGTAAGTACAAAGACTCCCCTTTATCATTGGTGCTAGATCTACCTTGTTGTATCTCTTCCCACACCTTCATAGCATTACGCTGTACAATCCTATAAGCATCTTCACGACTCACACCAGCTTTAGGTAGCTCAAGAAGTACACGTTGAGAGAACACCAACCCACCCGTAAGGTTTAAGTTACGCATCATGTTCTCAGGCATAACAGTGAGGTTAGCGATGACATTGTTCATACGGTGCATCATGAAATCACAAGTGATGAAGGCATCAGGTAACCAAAAACGCTCTGTAGAAGAATGGGAGATGTCACGCTCATGCCATAACGCTACATTTTCCATGGCTGGAGTAATGTATGCTCTTACCATACGTGCAAGCCCTGTGATGTTTTCTGTGAGGATAGGGTTTCTTTTATGAGGCATAGCTGAACTTCCTTTTTGCCCTTTGGCAAAATACTCCTCACACTCATAGACTTCTGTACGTTGCCAGTGTCTTACCTGTACCGCAAACTTCTCCACACTTGAAGCTAGCAAACCTAGTGTAGTAGCAAGTCTTGCATAACGGTCTCTTTGTATCACTTGGTTGGATGCAGGTGCAGACTTTAACCCTAGCTCTTCCATCGCATAGTCTTCAAGCTCAAGTGGTGCATGAGCAAAGTTACCCATAGCACCTGATATCTGACCCACAGCAATGACATCCATTGTCTGCTCTAGGTTTGTCAAGTGTCTTGCCATCTCATCATACCACACAGCAAGAACCAAACCAAAAGTGATAGGCTCTCCATGTATGCCATGTGAACGTCCAACCATCAATGTCATCTTATGTTCTTGTGCTCTTTTCTTGATGGACTCCATCATCATTTTGGTGTCTTCTATGATAATGCGTAAAGAAGCTGTCATCTGTAAAGCAACCGCGGTGTCAACAGTATCTGAACTTGTCATCCCATAATGGAACCATCTACTCTCTTCACCCAATGTCTCAGAGACAGAAGTTGTAAACGCGATAAGGTCATGTCTTGTCACGGCTTCTATCTCATCTATACGTTCTACAGAGAACCCTGCATTGTCAACGATCTTCTTTGCATCGTCATCTGGGATGAGCCCTAGTTTGTTCCAAGCTTTAACCACAGCTAGTTCTACATCAAGCCATGCTTGGTATTTTGCTTGCATCGTCCAGTTTTTTGCCATCTCTTCTCTTGAATATCTTTCGACCATTACATACCTTTATGTCTATAAAAATTTGGTACAATTCTACCCTAAAAGCTGTTATATAAAGGTAAATAAAATATGCCATTTGTCAAAGAGAAATACCACATTGAAGAAGAAACCATCGCCTTTCTCTATGTGATGCATACCTTAGACTTTACACAAGGTCAAGCACAGAGACACATCGCAAAAGGTCGCTTACTTATCAATGGTACATCCATGACTAACACAGGTGAAAAGATAATAGGTGACGTAGAGATGGTGTTTTTCAGAGCAAAAGGAAGAGGAAGAAGACCCCTTTTTCATAACAAAGACTTCATGGTTTTTGAAAAACCCTCAGGAACTTTGGTCCACCCTAATACCATGTCAACACCCTACTCCATGTTAGATGAAGTAAGAACTGTTGCAGGAGCCAATGCCAACTCTACCCATAGAATAGATATGGAAACTTCAGGGCTTCTACTTGCTTCAAAACATAAAAGTGCAGAAACTATTTTAAAAGGCGCTTTTGAAAGTAGAGACATTAAAAAATCTTACTTAGCCTGGGTAGATGGGAGACTCACTGAACCCTTTACAAGTACCGAACGCATCAGAGTAAACAAAGAAGGATACGAGACAACCAAACATAAAGTCTTCATAGATGATGAAGGAAAAGCTTCTCATACAGACTTCATCCCTTTAGAATATGATGAAGTACTAGATGCTTCTTTAGTTGCATGTTATCCTCACACAGGAAGAACCCACCAGATCAGAATACATTTGTTTCACGTGAAACATCCTATCTTGGGTGACCCCATTTATGGTGCTACGTATGAAGCCAGTAATGACTATCTGGATATGACACAAAGTGCAAAAGATAGACTCATTCAACATGGTGCACAAAGACTAATGCTCCATGCTCAAAGTCTCACTTTTACATATGGCTCTACATATCACATAGAGAGTAAAGAGGATTTTAAGGCTGAGAAAGTTTTGATATGTGCTAAGGATAAAAGACTTTTTAATAGATAGGGTTTGCTATTTGTATTGCCTTATAGTTTGACTGAATGGTTGTTTATCTCATCATTGTTTTAAAAACGAGGCATCATCAATTTCACAATATTACTTTTATAGCATTTCAAACGAGCTATAAAGTTTGTCTTTAATTCCATATATGTCGCTTACGCTTTTTTCTTTTTTGGTTACTTTTTTCTATTTTATCGTAGTACAAAAAAGACGGGGTGCACCTTGAGGCTGAAAAAGTAACCAAGAGAAACAATGCCAGAAGTTGTATCAAGAGGAAAATATAAAGACAAGTAACTTAGTGTTGTTTCACGTGAAACAAGACAACTTAATCCTCATCATCCGAACGAGACTCATAGATAAACCACCCTACACCTATGATAGCAATCACAACTAAAAACCCCAACATGAACATATCTAATATAGGCATTATACTTCTCCCTCTAACTCTTGTTCCCTGAGTTGTCCACAGGCAGCAGAAATATCTAGTCCTTTTGATTCACGGATAGTACAATGTAACCCTCGACTTGTCAAATACTCTTGGAAATTTTTCATATCTATATCTGAAGGACGCTTGAATTCAGTACCACCAAATGGGTTAAAGTAAATCAGATTTACTTTTGATTTGATACCATCTAAAAGTGATAGTAATTTCTTCGCCGCAGAGATGTCATCATTGACATCTTTGATGACAAGATACTCAAACATTACTCTCTTTCTGTCATTGACAGGAAAGTTCTTCACAGCAGTTATAATAGATGCAATATTATAAGCTTTGTTGATAGGCATAAGTTGTTGTCTTAAGTCATCATCCACTGCATGTAGAGAAATGGCGAGATTGATACCTAACTCCATCTTCCCTAGCTTTTCTATCTTTGCAGAAAGTCCTGAAGTAGAGATGGTTTGTCTATGGGTAGCTATGGCCATACCCTCTTCTTCTGCAAAGATCTTAACAGACTTTGCTACAGCCGGTAAGTTGTCAAGTGGTTCACCCATACCCATGTAAACTAAGTTAACTCGGCGGTTGGCAGCGATGTTATTATCTTTCTTTATGAGACGTACTTGTTCCACTATCTCACCCGCTGTCAAATTACGCATAAAACCGCCCTTTGCAGTCAAACAAAAGGCACACCCAACCTTGCACCCTACTTGCGAGGAGATACAGACTGTATAGCGTTCCTGATGCTTTACAGAGCCATCTTCATGGTACGCTTTATCTCGCATTAAAAGCAAGACTGCCTCTACGGTATGTTTGTCATGAAGTTCATAGAGATACTTACGGCTGCCATCTTTTGAATTTTGTACCATCACTTGTTTGAGTGGCGCAACCGTATATTCTTCATTTAATTTTTCTCTCATCTCTTTAGGAAGATTTTTCATCTCATCAAAAGATGTGGCATACTGATGATAGATCCAATGGTAAATTTGTTTTGCACGAAAACTTGGTTTGATCAAGTCTCCCAGTTCTTCTTTGCTTAAATCTTGTATTATATTCTTAGACATGTTTTACTTCTTTATATAAGCAGACAGTTTATCCATCGCTTCTTTTTGATTTTTTAAAAAATCTTCATGGGCATTCTCATCACAATAATTTGTCACAATAAAAATCCCACCTGCGGAAATACCAAAAGACTGTGCTACTTTTAGAACTGCATAATATTCCATATTTTCAAGATGGATGTTTTGAGCTAAATAATGTTTACCTATCTCTTTATCGGTTGTGATGTAGTTCGATGAATTTATAAGTGTTTCACGTGAAACATCATCTGTGGTTGATACCACATTGTCTATGGGTGTGTAAGAACCGCCATTGAAAAAACTGTTCTCTATGTTCGCTGCAGTTTTTGACTCAATAATATCAAAAATTTTCTTTTCACCATAAGAACCTGCTGTACCTACAAAAAGTAAAAACTTAGGTTTCTGCGTAGCGCAAAGTCTACTTAAGTTGATAGCAACATCTACCATCCCAATACCTACTGGTCTGGCGAAATCAAACTGTTCACTTTTACCTGCACAAATAATCATACTATATCCTCACTGGGATATTTTTCCCACGTAAATAATTTTTGAGTTCCATAATGTCAATCTCTTTAAAATGAAAGATGGAAGCTGCCAGCGCTGCATCTGCATTACCAAGCGTAAATGCCTCCTCAATATGTTGCATTGTGCCTGCTCCTCCTGAAGCGATAACAGGAATGTTCACAAGCTCACCTATCTTTTTATTGAGCATATTGTCAAAACCTGCTTTGGTGCCATCTGCATCCATGGAAGTTACCAGTAATTCTCCTGCCCCTCTTTCATACGCTTCTTTTGCCCAAGCTAATGCATCTATGCCCGTATCATTTCTGCCACCATGGGTAAAGATGTTCCATTTGTCCTCTCCCACTTTTTTAGCATCTATGGCAACAACAATACACTGAGAACCAAAACGTTTTGCCCCTTCTTCTATGAATGAGGGTCTCTTAATCGCAGCAGAGTTAATACTTACTTTGTCACAACCAACATTGAGTAGATTGTAAATGTCTGAGAGTTCACGTATACCTCCCCCAACTGTTAAAGGGATGAAAACTTCTTTGGCTACTTGTTTAACCACATCTACGATAGTATCACGGCCTTCATGTGTTGCACCGATATCCAGAAAAGTGATCTCGTCTGCACCCTCTTCGTTATAGCGGTATGCCACTTCTACAGGGTCACCTGCATCACGTAAACCTACAAAGTTTACGCCTTTGACCACACGTCCTGCATCTACATCTAAACAAGGGATAATACGTTTAGCGAAATAATCCATTTAATAAAACCTTCTTAATATGACAAGTCATATGAGCTAACTGTTGCATTTGTCACATTGACAACATAGGGTGATGTGCTTAATACATCACCCATCCAGATAGATATAATACATTTTGTAAAATAATCCATCTGCGTCTGCAATAATTATGGTAGAATTATACAAAAATTACCCCAAGTATGGGTTAGTATGTGTTATAAAGGTATATTATAGTATGATTATTGAAAATTTAGCCGAATTTGCCTCTAAAAAATTTGGTCAAAACTTTTTGAAGAACGATATGTATCTTCATAAAATCATCCAAGCGATGCCCCGTGACAACTTAAAAGTTGCAGAAATTGGGCCTGGCTTAGGTGATTTAACCAAAGAACTTGTGAAAGTTCGTAATGTCACAGCATTTGAGGTTGATAAAAGATTATGTGAGCATCTTAATACGGAGTTTGAAACACCCATCCACGAGGGTCGTTTTGAGTTACGTTGTGGAGATGTGCTTGAGCGTTGGGAGTCAGGTAGCCTGCTGGATGAGCCTTATCATCTAGTGGCCAACCTACCCTATTATATCGCGACCAATATCATCTTAAAAGCATTTAAAGATGAACATTGCCAAAGTATTTTGGTCATGGTTCAAAAAGAAGTAGCCGTTAAATTTGCTGCAGAGGTTAAACAAAAAGAGTTTTCAGCTCTTTCTGTCTTAGCTAGCTCTGTAGGAAAGGCGACACTGTGTTTCGAGGTTGAACCTGAAGCATTTGTGCCACCACCGAATGTTACTTCTGCCGTGCTTTTAATAGAGAAAAATCAGTCACGAGATGACGAGAAATTTGAAGCGTTTTTGAAGATAGCTTTTCAACAACCACGCAAAAAACTTTCTAAAAATCTCACCGTTGTTTTTTCTAAAGATAGGGTCAATCAACTTTTTGCAGACCTAGAGCTAGACTCTAACCTGCGACCTCATGAAGCTGCGACATCTACTTATCATCACATATATAATGAATTAAAGGATAATTTAGATGGAAAACAACAACAGCAACAACGAAAACCCTCAAAATCGAGAACCAAAAACAGCCAGCGATAGTGTCACTCCTCCAAGAGAGAGAAGACCAAATCCACATAGACAAAACAAACCTTCACCAGCGCAAGGTACTAACACTAACCGCCCTAACCCAAATGCAAACAGACAGCCAAGTGGCAATAGAAAACCAAACCCGAACAAAGAAGTAGACGGTAACGTTCAAGAAAAAGAAGTGCCAAACGGAAATAGAAAACCAAATCCAAACCAAAATAGAAACAGGAACAAACCTCAAAACCGTAATGAAAATAGTCAAAACAGACCTCATACGGGAAATAAGCCTAGCACTGAGAAAAAACCAAGTAACCAAAACCGTCCTGGCGGTAAAAAACCTCAAGGCAATGGCGGAGGGAACAAAAATAGAGGCAGACGTAAAAATGTGACCACTGTCAATGATGTAATGAGAGCCTCTTTAGAAGAAAATGCACGTGTCAAAGAAGCCACCATGAATCCATGGAGACAGATAGATATGTCTGCACAAGGAAAAGTACGATTTACACCACTAGGTGGCCTTGGCGAGATCGGCGGGAATATGGCTGTCTTTGAAACCGAAACCACTGCTATCATCATCGATGTAGGTATGTCTTTCCCTGATGAAACAATGCATGGTGTAGATATATTGGTACCAGACTTTTCTTACTTACACACACTCAAGCAAGAAAAAGATGTGTATGTCATCATCACCCATGGTCATGAAGACCACATTGGGGCAATGCCTTACTTGTTTAAAGAGTTACAATTCCCTATTTATGGAACACCTCTAGCTCTTGCAATGATAGAAAACAAATTTAATGAACATGGACTCTCACAGTACACCAATAAATTTAACTTTGTTACGATTAGAAAACAATACCAGATTGGTGACATGAAAATAGAATGGATGCATAATACCCACTCGATCATTGATGCTTGTTCATTGGCGATTGAGACTTCTATTGGGACAATTATTCACACCGCTGACTTCAAAGTGGATCATACCCCAGTAGATAACTATACTATGGATTTACAGCGTTATGCTTACTATGGAGCCAAAGGAGTACTTTGTCTCTTCTCAGACTCTACCAATTCACACAACCCTGGTTTCACAAAAAGTGAAAAAGTGGTGGGCAAAACATTTGATACACTCTTTGATATTGCAAAAGGAAGGGTGATTATGTCAACCTTCTCTTCAAACGTTCACCGTATCTTCCAAGCAATGGAAAGAGCTGTAGGACATGGTAGAAAGATCTGTGTGATCGGACGTTCAATGGAGCGAAATGTGGAGACGAACAGAGCCTTAGGTTTTGTAGACATCGAAGACAAACATTTCATAGAAGTTCATGAAGTACCAAAGTATGCAGACCATGAAGTACTGATTGTGACTACTGGATCTCAAGGTGAGACTATGGCAGCACTTAACCGTATGGCTACCGATGAACATAGACATATCAAACTTAAACCATCTGACACTGTTATCATCTCAGCCTCTGCCATCCCTGGAAACGAAGCATCTGTCTCCGGACTGATGAATAAACTGATTAAAGCTGGCGTCACAGTGCGTTACAAAGAATTTGGAGACATCCATGTCTCAGGTCACGCATCACAAGAAGAGCAAAAACTCATCTTAAGACTCATCCAACCTAAGTTTTTCTTACCGGTACACGGAGAGTACAACCACATCGCAAAACATGCAAAAACAGCTGTAGAGTGTGGTGTAGATGAAAGAAATATCTTACTCATGAGTGATGGTGACCAGATAGAACTCACAACCAAATACCTCAAGAAAGTCAAAACAGTGAAGTCTGGTAAAACATATATTGATAACCAAAACAATATGACGATAGAAAATGATGTAGTACTTGACAGACAAAAACTAGCAGAAGACGGTATCATTAATGTGGTTGCACAAGTCTCGCAAAGCAACCAAAAAATGGTAGGTAAACCTGTCATAACTACCCACGGTCTGGTTGCAGAGAAAGAACTTAAACAATTCCAAAAAGAAATTGAAGTCATGATAGAAACTCTACTGTTAAATATGAAACCAGAGGCACTTAAGAATCATAAAGACATTGAAAATGATATTCGAAACAGTATACGTAAACATGTCGTTCGTACCAAAAAGAGATACCCGCTAATCATCCCTACTATATTCATCATCTAGTTTTTTCTTGTTCCCTCTTTTTACCTAAGCTTTGTTGCTTAGGTAAACCTCCCCTCTTTCTTCGTACATTATCTTAAACCTTCTAAGTATTTTTCATTAAAAAAGTATGTATAATCTTTTACATTGGGTTGTCTAACAACACAAATTTAACAAAGGGAAGGAAGAGATATGAAAAAAATTTGGCCTTGGCTACTTTTATTGTTATTGCTTATGCTACTTTGTGTGTGCACAAAAAAAGATAGTATTCATCTAAGTTCAGATACTCAAACTATGGTTACTAAAACACCTGCTATACTCACAAAAGAACGCTATATTGACTATGTTATTATGCAAAAAGAAAATGGGTATGTTTTAAAAGGGAACTTTAAAAACACGCAACAGCAAACATCACTCGTGAAAACATTTAGTGCTGCTGCTAGTAAACTGAGTAAAAAAGGCACAACTACCAATGCATCACTTGTAGGTAAAGAAGGTATTACACTTACTAAGAAAATACTACCAAATTTTATAAAAAATTATAAAAATGGAAGAATAACTTACTCAGATAATGTACTCAAGATTTACGGGGATGTTTCTAGTTATGATGCACAACATGAGATGCAAAGACTACTCAACACTTCTAGACTTGCCTCTCAAGACAACAGTAGTGTCTATATTGAAAAACCTATACATTTTCACATTAAAAAAGATCTTGACGCAGTTTCGTTCACTGGTACATTTAAGGATGAAAATCAAATAGAGGTACTGCGTACTAAATTGCCCGCATCTACGACAACGCAATTATCACAGGTTGCAAATCATGTCGATAAGGGTGCCATCGATGCAACAGCCACTCTATTGCCTCATTTTATGCAAAAATACACCCGTGGAAATATTCAGTTTAAAGACGAAGTGCTCAATGTCTCTGGTACAGTAAGAAGTCAAGAAGACGTCGAAAGTATGCATACGCTTTTATCTGGGTTAAATGTATCTGTAAAAAACAATACCACCATAGACGCTAAAGTGCTTGCAGAAGCACAAGAAGCTGAGAGACTTGCGGCCATAGCACTTGCCGATGCTAAAGCTAAAGAAGATGCGAAACTTGAAGAAGAACGTAAAGCCAAAGAAGCAAAACTAGCAACTGAAAAGGCCCTTGCAGATGCTGAAGCGCTTAAACAAGCACATATCACGCAAGCACAAATTGAAACAGATCAAAAGGCGAAAGCGCACGCTAAACTGGCAGAGGATGCTAAAACAAAGATCAGTACCTTACTTAAGATTGAAAATATAGAATTTGAAGTCGCAAAAGGTTCACTTACTCCAAAAGGAGAAGCAACGGTAAGTAAACTTGCCAATATCCTTAAAGGGTATCCAACTATAAACATCGAAATTGCAGGACATACAGATTCTGATGGAAGCGAACAGTTTAATAAAACGCTTTCACAGTCCAGAGTCGATATGGTCAAAAGTAAGCTCGTTGCCAAAGGCATAGATTCAAAACGTTTAACGGCAAAAGGATATGGTGAGTCAAAACCACTTGTCCCAAACACAAGCGACGAAAACAAACAAAAAAACCGTCGTGTTGAAATCAACATACAAGGAGAATAATTATGTTAGAAATTGCATCACAAATGATATTATGTTTACTCTTAGCTGCTCTTATAGGTGCTATCATTGGGTATATTTTAGGTAAAAGTACTTGTAGCGGTAGCTGTGAAGAGACAAGTGGGAGCATACACGATGACAGACAGAGCACAACAGACGAGCATAGTTCAAAAGACACACATAGCATTGTAGAGACTTCGGCACCTATTTCAGCTGATACCCTTACTCCTACTGCGGCAGATTCTGAAGGCACAATAGATGATACACCTATGCTTCTTACTGCTCCTAGAGGTGGGCAAAAAGACAACTTGACACGTATAAAAGGTATCGGTCTAAAGATTGAGGACTCACTCAATGCAATAGGGATTTATCACTTTGATCAAATTGCTGGATGGAATGAAGAAAACATCGCATGGGCAGACAGCAATTTAGGTTTCCCGGGGCGGGCAAATAGGGAACAATGGGTGAGTCAAGCACAAGCCCTTGCTTCTGGAGAAGAAACAGAATTTTCTAAAAGAGTAGACAATGGTGAAGTATCAAGTAGCAAGCAAAGCTAAAACGACCTATAGAGACACGAGGGTGTCTCTGCCCTCTTTTATGCTATACTCTTATTATCAAACTATAAAGCATAAGACAAATGAACCTCATACATATCGCACAAAAAACCTTTAATATAGAAGCAGATGCTCTACTAAAAGCAGCCGCACGTTTAGATGAAAACTTTATCTCTGCCATTGAAACCATACTCAATACCAAAGGCAAACTTATTATCACAGGCGTAGGCAAGTCTGGCTTGGTAGGGGCTAAAATGGCTGCGACTTTTGCCAGTACAGGAACCTCTTCCTTCTTTTTACATCCTACTGAAGCCTTACATGGTGACTTAGGCATGATAAGCCAAGGGGATACCCTTCTTGCCATCAGTTCAAGTGGAGAGAGTGAAGAACTAACCAAAATCCTTCCCCATATCAAGCGTTTTAACATCCCTCTCATAGGACTTACAAGTAACCCCCTCTCCTCTTTAGGGCAATATGCAGATGTGTTTCTTGATATCAGTGTAGAAAAAGAGGCTTGTCCACTTGGCATAGCACCCACAACCTCTACTACCCTTACGATGGCACTAGGTGATGCTTTAGCTGTAGCACTGATGGAAAAGAAAGGATTTAAAGAGCAAGACTTTGCCTCTTTCCACCCTGGTGGAGCGCTTGGTAAGAAGTTGTTTGTCAAAATCAATGATTTGATGCGTACTAGCAATTTGCCTATTATAGATATCACAACGACACTCAAAGAAGCTATTGCTGTGATGAGTGAAGGCAAACTTGGTACCGTACTCCTTGTAGATGAAAATAAAAAATTCGTAGCTATCTTAAGTGATGGAGACTTACGCCGTGCCTTGATGTCTGAAAACTTTTCTTTAGATCATCTGGCCATAGACTATGCAAGCAAACACCCTAAAATCTATGATAATACACAGTTGCTAGCCAGTGAGGCACTTGAAATCATAGAAAACGATAGGATACAATTGCTTCCCATTACCAATAAAGAAAGAGAAATCATCGGTGTTTTACACATACACGACTTGATTAATGCCGGGATTAAAAGTAAATAATCAAAAAGTAAATAATGGATTTGAATGAGACTAAATAAATACATATCACACAACAGTAAGTACTCTCGTCGTGAAGCTGATGCGCTGATAGAAGCTGGGGAGGTCACTTTAAACAAGCGACCCATCAAAGAGTTTGGCTATGAAGTAGAAGAAGATGACCGTATCTTTGTTAAAGGTAAAGCCATTAAACAAACGACAGAACTTACTATCATTGTCTACAATAAGCCTAAAGGTGTCCTTGTCACTAAAAAAGATGACAGAGGACGTGCCACAATCTACCACAAGCTTCCAGGTAAATACAGGCACTTTACACCCGTGGGTAGACTTGACTATGCTTCAGAGGGACTTTTGCTTCTCACGGACGATGTGGAAGTAGCAACAGCACTTATGGAGAGTGGACTTGACCGTACCTACAACCTCAAAATAGATAAAGCCGTCACCTCAGAGATGATAGATGCGATGAAAGAGGGACTTGTCCTAGATGATGCACGTGCAGGTGCACATGAAAAGTCTAAGATATATGCTATGGAGTTTGCACCTTTTGCACACTTTGAAGTCCGAAGTGAAGGTCAAAACTTTTCTAAACTTCGCGTCACCATCAAAGAGGGTAAGAACAGAGAGCTTAGACGCTTCTTTGCACACTTTGAGGCAAAAGTACTTGACTTAAAACGTATCTCTTTTGGTGGCATAGAACTCAACAATCTTCCAGAGAACAAAACACGTTACTTTACCCGAAGAGAATATGATGATGTGCATAAATTTATGAAACGAAAACGAACCAATGCCATTGCAGATGAAAAGAACAAGCTCAATGCTCAGAAGCAAGATGCAGACAATGCCCGTGAGAAAGAGGAGCAAAAAGACAAAAAACCATTTACTCAAAAAAAGTATACTAAAAAAGACTAAAAATGGTAAATTTTGCACTCAAATATCGTCCTAAAACCCTTGATGATATATTGGGTCAAGCACATCTATTGGCGGTAAATGCCCCCTTACGAAAACTTATAGAAGCAGAGGCTCTCCCCCACTCTTTTTTCTCTGGTCCTCCCGGTTGTGGAAAGACCAC
Organism: Sulfurovaceae bacterium; assembly: GCA_963698695.1. Classification (GTDB taxonomy): domain Bacteria; phylum Campylobacterota; class Campylobacteria; order Campylobacterales; family Sulfurovaceae; genus Sulfurovum. Next base: position 319,691 of record CAVORT010000004.1, read on the forward strand.
CCTTTCTCGTGTGATTGCGAGTGTGCTTGATAGACCTTTTTATGAAATGAATGCTACCACACTCAAAATAGATGATTTACGTAAAATTTTTAAAGAGCATGCCAATGCCTTACAAAAACCGCTCATCTTCATAGATGAGGTACATAGACTCAGTAAAAACCAACAAGAAGTCCTCCTTCCATTTATGGAGAACAACGCAGCACTCATCATAGGCGCTTCTACTGAAAACCCCTACTTCTCTCTGACTGCTGCCATGCGTTCACGTTCTCACCTTTTTGAACTCAAGGCTGTCTCACATAAAGAGATGCAAAACTACCTGGAAAAAATACTTAAACTTGAAGACATAAGTATTGAAGAAGATGCCAAAACATACCTTTCTTTTTCTTCTGGAGGGGATGTAAGAGCGATGCTAAACTTACTTGAAAGTGCTAAATACGTTTGCCAACCTATCACCCTAGCAACCCTCAAACAAATACGCCCTCATGCTACGCAAGCAGGTAGTTCAGAGAGTGAAAGTCACTATGACTTGACCTCTGCAATGATAAAAAGCATACGAGGATCAGACATCGATGCTTCCATCTACTACTTAGCAAGACTCATAGAAGGAGGAGAACCAGCCGAGTTCATCGCTAGGCGGCTTGCCATACTCGCTTCTGAAGACATAGGCAATGCAAATCCCCCTGCTCTTAATCTTGCTTCCTCTACACTGAATATTGTCAAACATATAGGTTACCCAGAAGCCAGGATTACGCTCTCACAACTGGTCATCTACCTTGCCTCATCCCCTAAATCAAATGCCGCCTATTTGGCTATCAACCATGCCCTAAGTTCCATAAAAGAAGGAGAGATAGACAGTATACCCACCTACCTCAAAACCAATGCAAATGGATACTTGTACCCACATGACTTTGGAGGGTGGGTAGAACAGTTGTATCTTTCTAAACCAAAAAACTATTACCAGACCAAACAGATAGGTTTCGAAAAAACGCTTTGGACATGGCATGAAAAAATAATTCAAACATAAATCACAATTTCCCACAATTTCATGTTATAATTTATAGATAATTTTAAATCAAAAGGAAAAAGTATGAAAACAAACATCATAAAACTCTTACTTGCTTCAAGTGCAACTATGGCGCTTCTAAGTGGTTGTGTGAACCAAGATTCACTCTCTAACCCTTCTACACAAACAGGTGCAGCAGTAGGTGCTGTAACTGGTGCCGTCATAGGTGGGAATGTGGGTGACGGAAGTGGTTCAAACATTGCTGCAGGTGCTCTTTTAGGTGCTTTAGCCGGTGGTGCAGTAGGTAATTCTGTAGGCGAAGAACAGCCACAACAAACAGGTGGATGGCAATAGCCCTCCCAGCAATCAAATCAAAAGGATGAAAAATGAAATTATTTAAACCAATGTTAGCTGCTACCGTAGCAACATTTATGCTTAGTGGATGCTACAACCAACCGGGTCTTGTAGAAGATGGAAGCTATGATCGTACTAAAACCGGTGCAGCAGCAGGTGCCCTAGCAGGTGCATTGATAGGATACAATACTAAAGGTAATAACAAAGGTCAACGTGCTGCCCTAGGTGCACTTGCAGGTGCCGCACTTGGTGGTGGAGCAGGTTATCTTATGGATAAACAAGCCAATGAAATGGCACGTGCACTAGGTACAGGCGTGAACAATGATCCTCTTGCTGCACTAGATCCAAACCGAGACATTATTGTTTCTAAAACAAATAATTATGTCAAACTTATATTTAGAGATCGCATGATGTTTGCAACAGGCTCATCCAATCTTCAATCAGGTGCACGAGGAAAAGTAAATACCGTTGCTAGTCTATTACGTAATTACCCTCAAACCGTTGTAGGTGTTGCAGGATTTACAGACAATGTAGGTAGTTATGATTATAATCAAGGTCTTTCTGAAAGAAGAGCAAATACGGTAGCTAATCTACTTTCTGTAAATGGCTATCCAAAAGTCAAAGGTTGTTCATACAATAAAGCAATCGCACCGAATGATTCAGCAGCAAATAGAGCACTTAATAGACGCGTAGAAGTCTATCTCTACCAAGACAGCAGAATGATGTCAGATCCTTGTAATTAATTACAAGATTTGACTATTTTAACAAGTCAAGCGCTTGCTTGGCTTGCTCTGCATTAAGGGTTCCAGAAAAAAACTTACTCTCAACACTATCAAGAGTCTTTAAAATCTTGTCTTGTAAAGCATCTCCCCTAGTCCTGTCTTTTACGAACTTTTTCATCTCAGAGTAATCCGGAAATAGATCAAGAAACTCTTTTTTAAGCCCTGAAGATTGCCATGCCGCTATTTGTGTAGTAACATCTGTATCAGTAAAAACCAATATCTCTTGCCCAATGCTATCGACACTACGATATTGATCGTACTTATGCTCTAACTTGTAGCCTGTATTTTGATATTGATCATCTTCCTCTTGAATATCACCAATAAAGCTGGTTATAAAATAAAGAAATCCTACACCAATAGCGATAAAAATAAGTAAACTTTTGTCCATGTAACAATCCTAAAGTATCAATTATAAATATTATACTATGTTTTTAGATAGATTGTGTTGTGTGTGGGGATTATATATTAAGCATATGATAGATAGTAAGTAGTGGTGCGGATGAGAGGATTTATTAAAACATATTCCTCAAACTTTCTTAAAATCACCCAAACTTCTCTATAGTCCCCTACACACCGTCAGTACATCAACTTTACGTTACCCAAGCTTCACTATACTAAATCAAGGTTTTCTTATTTCTGGTTACCAATAGGTTACCAATTTAGAGAGTTTGATAGCATAAACAGGAGCAGAATCAAATCCAAAAAATATAATGGTGTATACCTCAATCATCTAACAAATAAAGACATAAGTTACTCCGTCACGTTTAAAGATGAATTTAATAAACTGGTACGTTTTACTGTCGGAAAAAAATCAGAGGGTATCACAGAAATATATGCCTACAATAAACGAAATGAGTTCATTAATCAAGTACGATTCGGTGAAGACCCCATTGCTCATAAGAAAAAAAGAAATATCATCACTATAGACAATCTTGCCAAAGTCTATTTTGATGATAAACGGTGTATGGTTTGTGAAAATTGTAAAGCCTTCGATAAACTTAGTGCCAAAGTAAAGAAAACGAACAATTCTCTTGTCTGTACATACAGGAAAATAAAACACCAATACAATAAATACATGAAACACCTTGAGCCTAAATTTGGTAAAAGCAATGTACTCCGTGTGAAAAAAGACGATATTCAAAAACTTCGACAATCTTTACAAGCACAAGAGAAATCCGAAAGTACCATTAATGGAGTAATGGAATGAACCAACTATACTTATCATAAAGCACTATAGTGAGTTTTTAGACTGCAACCATGAAAACATTGGAAATATATTAAGACAGCTTAAATTTGAATCTACAGAACACCATAGTTCTGTATATAGTTTACTTCAAGATCAACGTAACATTGAACTAAATTTTGATGATGATTATTTTAGGAAATTATCACTATATATTATCTAAGGAGTAAAGAGACAAACGTATACCTAAGAAAATAAATAATCTGCAAATAAATCCGCAATAATTCTTGATAAATATATTTATTTTTGAGTTTTTTATAAAGTACATAGGTATTTTGGTGGATAAATTAATCTGCAAATAAATCCGCAATTTTATGCTATAATAGTCTCAAAAGGAGTTAATTTTGGATTTTACCCCTCTGCTACCCCATGACAATCAAGGTAACATAGATGCAGAACTTCTTTCTATGGCAGAGGAACTTTGTATTAAAAGTGCAACGCTTGCAGGTTCTCATGCTCCTCAAGTATTATATGGAATTAAAGAGTTACTCAGAAAAGTCAATAGTTATTATTCTAACCAAATTGAATCAGAGGGTACCCACCCTATAGATATAGATAAGGCTACACGACAAGAGTTTTCAAGTGATTCAAAAGAAAAACAACTACAACAGCTCTCTCTTGTACATATAGAAGTACAAAAGTATGTAGAGAACTATTTTACAGAAGGGCAAACACCCTATAGTAGAGATTTTATTTCAGATGTGCATAATGAGCTTTATTCACATCCTGACATGGCTCACTTTTTACAAATTGAAGATAAAGAGAACAATACCATCATAGAGATGGTGCCTGGGAAACTAAGAGAAAGTAATGTACGAGTAGGACAACATATAGCTCCTGACTATACTGAACTCTCCAGCTTCTTTTATAAGTATGAACTACTTTACAGAATACCAAATCATGCTACTCAAGCAAAAAAAGTTATCTATGCGCTTGCTTCACATCATAGACTTATGTGGATACACCCTTTTTTAGATGGCAATGGTAGAACAGCTAGACTTATACTAGATGGTATTTTCTCGAACATGCCATTAGAAGGGTATGGGCTTTGGAATATATCAAGAGGACTCTCTAGACGCTCTGAAGATTATAAACGCTATCTAGCTTTAGCAGATATGGTAAGGCAAGGTGACTTAGATGGGAGAGGAGCACTCTCAACTAAGGCATTTATCTCTTACATTAAGTTCATGCTGGAAGTTGCCCTAGATCAAGTGGACTTTATGAATAAAAACCTAAAGATGAACTCTTTACATGAACGTATAGAGAGTTATGTGCGTCTCTCTAAAGAAGGACTATTTAACACAAAGCCACTTCCAAAATATAGTGAGTTACTTTTTAAAGAGTTACTTATGGTAGGTGAAGTAGCTAGAGGTAAGGTAATGGATATCATACATACCAAAGAGAGAACAGCGACAACACTTATAAAAGAATTGACACAAATGGACTTTTTAGAATCAGACACACCTAAAAGTGCCATACGTCTAAAATTTAATGCACATTTTGCATCCTATATTTTCCCTGAGCTTATTCCACAAAAATAAGGAGCTGTAAATTAGTTATGAGGTTTTGGTTACCAATAGGTTACCAATCGTAAAATAGTGAAAGCTTAAAAAGTCTCTTGAAGTTTGATATGTTCGTTATTTGTGAGGATTAATAATAAAGTGGTGCGGATGAGAGGACTCGAACCTCCACGCCGTAAAGCACCAGATCCTAAGTCTGGCGTGTATACCAATTTCACCACATCCGCATGTGATTGTTTTACGAAACAATAAAAAGTAGTGGTACACCCATTAGGATTCGAACCTAAGACCCTCGCCTTAGAAGGGCGATGCTCTATCCAGCTGAGCTATGAGTGCACAAAAATATAATAATAAATAACAAGACTAATCTATTAATGGTACGCCTGAGAGGACTCGAACCTCTAACCCTCAGATCCGAAGTCTGATGCTCTATCCAATTGAGCCACAAGCGCTTCATCATTTCCGTTGGGTGGTTACCCTATTAATTATCAATGGGGTGGGCGACGGGACTCGAACCCGCGACAACCAGTACCACAAACTGGCGCTCTACCAACTGAACTACGCCCACCAAATTTAAGTGTTAAGTTTACTTATTATTATTATGTTAAATATCTAAATGGTCGGAGTGAAAGGACTCGAACCTTCGACCCCCTGGTCCCAAACCAGGTGCGCTACCAGACTGCGCTACACTCCGTTACTTTAAAACCTAGGTTAAAAAGGAACGCAATTATAGTTAAAAGGTTTCTATTTGTCAATAGTTATGCGAAAAAAAATGAAAAAAAGTCTTTTATCCTCCAAATTAGAGGTACTTTAGGCGTTAATGAGTATAATCATTTATACATCATTGCAAGGGTAACATATGAATAGTATCTTCGAACAAATCAATAGTATTTTAGGTTCTGTCTTCTTTTTTGACATTTTCTTTGGCAGTATAGAAGGCACAAGTATGCCATTTATCGTTGCTTGGCTCATCGTCGGTGGTGTTTTTCTTACCTTCCGTTTTGGTTTCATTAATATACGTATGTTTTCACATGCATTTAAAATCATCACGGGTAAATATAAAACAGCTGATGATGTGGGGGAGATTACCCCTTTTCAGTCTTTAACCACAGCCTTATCTGCAACAGTTGGTCTTGGAAACATCGCTGGAGTTGCGATAGCCATTGCTATTGGAGGGCCTGGTGCTACCTTTTGGATGATACTTGCAGGCTTCTTTGGGATGACCCTTAAATTTACAGAAGTCACCCTTGCGCAACTTTATCGTGAGACTAGACCTGATGGGCGTATCATGGGTGGAGCGATGCAGTACCTTTCAAAAGGACTGGCTGCCAAGGGTCATGTAAAACTAGGGAAGGTACTTGCCGTCATATTTGCAGTCCTTGCCATAGGGGGCAGTCTGGGTGCAGGTAACGCCTTCCAAACTTCTCAAGCCCTGGGTGTCGTATCTGAAAATATCCCTTTCTTTAAAGCATACCCTATCGTTTTTGGCATACTCATCGCAAGTGTTGTAGGATTTGTTATTATTGGGGGTATTAAACGTATCGCAAAGACTGCAGAGAAGATTGTTCCATTGATGGTTTTCGTCTATTTACTTGCAGCACTGTGGATACTTGCTGTCAATGCCTCCGCTGTTCCTGATGCTATCTCTCTCATATTTCATGAAGCCTTTGCCCCTACCGCTGCTGCAGGTGGTCTTATAGGTGTACTTGTACAAGGGTTTAAGCGTGCAGCCTTTTCATCTGAAGCAGGGATAGGGTCAGCTGCTATCGTTCACTCAACTGCCTCTGTTAAATACCCTGTACGTCAAGGGATGGTAGCTCTCTACGAACCATTTATCGATACTATCGTCATTTGTACCATGACCGCATTGGTCATCGTCACAACGGGTGTCTATGCTACTGATGGTGAATTTGCCAACCTTGTGGCTTCTAAACAAGGGGCTGCACTCACTTCGGCTGCCTTTGGTACGGTTATTTCGTGGTTTCCAGTGATTCTCTCTTTCTCTATCGTACTTTTTGCTTTCTCAACGATGATCTCTTGGTCTTATTATGGTGAACGTTCTTGGACATATCTATTTGGAGAAAAATATACACTTGCCTACAAGCTGATATTTGTTTCTTTTACGGTGATTGCTTCTGTGACAAGTGCTTCAGCACTGCTAGAGTTCTCTGACCTGCTAATCTTGTCTATGGCATTGCCAAACCTTATAGGACTCTATATCTTACAGGGGGATGTAAGTCGGAATTTAAAAGAGTATCTTGCGAAATGGAAAAGTGGGGAATTAGATAGAGAGTGTATAGAGAAAGGGGTATGTAAAAGTTAAAGAGTCGGAAAGTAAGATGAAATGGTCTTAAACCATTTCAACACCTTTTTCTCCCTTGGTTAACGCACCAATGACGTAACCATCTGTGTTAGCAAGTACCGCTTCTACATCTTCAGGTTCCACGACCCATACCATACCCACACCCATATTGAATGCTCTGTACATCTCATCCTCAGCAACATACTGGCTCATAAATTCAAATATAGGCAATACACGTATAGACTCTTTGTTAACAATAGCTCTCATGCCCTCTGGGAGCACTCTAGGAAGGTTTTCTATGATTCCCCCACCTGTGATATGGGCTAAAGCTTTTACAAGCTTTTTGTTGGCTTTATACTCTTTTACGTAGATACGTGTTGGCTCGAGTAAAGTATCTACCAATGGTTTACCTTCAAACTCTGTATCTAACGTCATACCTAACTTCTCAAAGAAGAGTTTTCTTACTAAAGAATACCCATTTGAGTGAACACCTGAACTTGGCATAGCGATGAGAATTTGTCCTTCTCTAACATTTGCTACCATGTCCATGTCTGCACGCTCTGCGATACCAACTGCAAATCCTGCAAGGTCAAAGTCATCATCGGAGTACATACCTGGCATTTCAGCAGTTTCACCACCCACTAGGGCACATTCACTTCTGCGACAACCTTCTGCGATACCTGCGACGACATCTTTTGCATTTTTTGGAAGCAATTTACCCGTGGCATAGTAATCAAGGAAAAACATCGGTGTACCGTTGTTACAGATCAGGTCATTGACACACATCGCTACAAGGTCGATCCCTACGGTATCTAATCTACCACTCTCAATAGCGATACGGAGTTTTGTACCTACCCCATCCGTTGCAGATAGGATGACTGGCTCTTTGTAGCCTGCTGGGAGTGCATACGCACCTGCAAATGAACCTATGCCTCCGATGACATTTTTATCAAAAGTTGATTTGACATCTTCTTTAATGGCCTGTACAAACTCATTACCTGCATCGATGTCTACACCTGCATCTTTATATGAAATATCTGACATTAGTTATGATCCTTTGTTTTCATTTCTTCACATGGAGGGAATACTTTTTTAAGTATAATGAGTCCAGGACACCATCCTGTAGTACCTGCAATAAAAAGCATTATCATCATCCCAAACTGTAGTATAAATGCTGCTGCATACATCCCTGAACCCGCTAAGCCCATCACCATACCCAATATACTTGCTTGTATGAGACGTTGTATCTTTTCAGCACACATCTAAGATCCTTGTAAAAAATTACGCGTATTATATCTAAGTTTAGCTGTTGAGTTTACGTCCCAACTTCTCTTCCACTGCACTGACTTTGTTGCCCAATCTACCCACCGGACCATCTCTCCAGTCAATCTTGATAGAACTATAGACACGACCACAGTCTTTTTGAAGTTCTTCATACGCTTTGTTAATGACGTCCAATACCTCTCCCACTGTCTCACCTTCGATGATAGTTCCCATAGGGGTGAGCTGGTAGCCTAAGCCACTTTTATCTACGATGTCTAAGACCCGTGCGACAAAGGCACTTTTACTCTGTGTTTTCTCGGTGGGGAACATACTGAATTCTACTAATGCTGACATGACAATCCTTTGATAATTTTCAAGTATAATACCTTATGAATAATGAAACTATGATAATCATCGGAGCAGGGGCTGCTGGGCTCTGTGCTGCTATCGCAAATGCACGTACAGGCAAGAGGGTGCTTTTACTTGAACAGAACGCTAAGATAGGCAAAAAAATCCTTGTCTCAGGCAATGGAAAATGTAACATCGACAACAGATACATCAACCTGAACCGTTTTCATTCACAAAACCCTCCTTTTATAGAGGAAGTGTTAGAGGGTTATGACTTTGAAGTGGTAGAAAAGTTTTTCACATCTATTGGACTGGAACTTGTGGAGGGTAAAGAAGGGAAAATGTTTCCTATGTCTTTACAGGCATCTTCTGTAGTAGAGTTACTTGAATATGAAGCCAAAAGAGTAGGGGTGCAGATACTCTGTGACTGTGAAGTCACTGGTCTAAACAAAGAAGGGAAAGTCTTTAAAGTTGAGACTTCACAAGGTACAAAAAGCTGTGAAAAGCTTGTCATCACTTCAGGCTCACCTGCTGCACCACAACTGGGAGGTTCTAACTCTGGGTATGCCTTTGCCACCAAGATGGGACACACGCTCATACCAAGACACCCCTCACTGGTACAACTCTGTTCTGAAGAGACTTGGGTCAAAAGCTGTGCAGGAGTCAAAGTAGCAGGACTTGCAAAACTCTATGCCAACGGTGAGTACATCACAGAAAAAAAGGGTGACCTGCTCTTCACAAACTACGGCATAAGTGGTCTAGCCATACTAGACCTGAGCCGTGAAGTAAGCACCAGACTAGCCAACTTCGACTACTGTGAACTAAGCCTAGATCTCATGCCGCAACTGAGTAAAGAGAAACTCACAAACTTACTACTCGGAAGAGTGAAAAATGAGAGTGAAAAACCCATAGACTTATGGCTGCAAGGTGTGATGAATAAAAAACTCATAACCATCGTACTAGAGCAGTCAAAGTCTAAAGTACAAAATAGAAAAAGAGCTGAACAGAAAAGAAATAAACAAACTTGTTCACACCATCAAAAACCTAAACTAAGCATCTCTGACACCAAAGGTTTTGCAGGTGCAGAAGTAGCCACAGGTGGCATAGACACCACAGAAGTAAACCCACAAACCATGGAGTCAAAACTTGTACCCAATCTCTTCTTTGCAGGAGAGATACTTGATGTCGATGGAGACAGAGGAGGGTTTAATTTTCACTTTGCTTGGGTGAGTGGGATGAGGGTTGGTAAAAATGCGATAATAGGTAAATTTATGGATAATCTATAGTTTGCTATTAGATTTAATTTATTATGGGATATGATATCATATACTACAGGATACTTGGCATTTAATAAAAGGTGCTACGTTACATAATCATCTCAGAGATAATGAAAAACTTTTTACCAGTTTATTTCTCATAATTGCAGCATTTTTATATAATTTATTTATTAGTATCCTATGGTACAAAGAAATACTAAAAAAAATAACAAAGATAAATAGTCTTTTAGTTTGCTGTAGATTTGGTTGAAGGGTGTGTAGTGAAGTGAGGGAGCATACGTGTCAGTATGTGACCGAACGGAACAAGCCATTCACTCAAAGATGCAGTGAAATAAAAGAACTATTTTGAGTTCTTTTTGTCTCTTGCCATACGCTTTCTCTCATTCGCATCCAAACTACTTCTTACGAATTCTTACAGAAATTGGTGTAATTTCGATAAGCTCATCATCTTCTATCCACTCCATTGCTGACTCAAGTGTAACAGCTCTTGGAGTTACCAGTTTGATGGCATCATCTGAACCAGATGTTCTCATGTTAGTCAGTGCTTTACCTTTAAGTGGGTTTACATCAAGGTCACCTGGTCTTGAAGACTCACCGATAACCATACCTGCGTACACTTTCTCTTGTGGGCTGATGAACATGATACCACGTGATTGAAGGTTGAAGATAGAAAAGGCTACTGCTTCACCGTTATCCATAGAAACCAATGCACCTGGTGTTCTTGACTCAACTGTACCGGAGTATGGTCTGTACTCTAAGTAAGAGTGGTTCATGATACCTTCACCTTTAGTGTCCGTCAAAAATTCATTTCTAAACCCTATAAGTCCACGTGCAGGGATTTCGAATTCTAGTCTGATGGTACCGTCAGGCATAGGAGCCAATGAAGTCATGTTCGCTTTTCTTTTACCTAGTTTTTCTATGGCAACACCTTGAAACTCTTCTGGAACATCTACAACCAAGTGCTCAAATGGTTCCATTTTAACACCATCTTCTTCTTTGGTTACAACTTCTGGACGTGCAAGCATAAACTCAAAACCTTCACGTCTCATGTTCTCTGCCAAGATACCGATTTGAAGCTCACCACGACCTGAAACTTTAAAAGATGCATCTCCCATAGGATCCATACGCATCGCGATATTTGTTTCCATCTCTTTTTCAAGACGCTCTTTGATCTTGTTTGAAGTAACGTGTTTACCTTCTTGTCCAGCCAATGGTCCATTGTTTACAGACAGAATAACTGAAAGTGTAGGCTCTTCCACGTGCATAGGGTCAAGTGCAACTGGATTTACAGGGTCACATACGGAGTCACCTACATCAATGTCGTTAAATCCGGCAATCGCTACAATATCTCCTGCTTCAGCTTCTTGGATCTCGATACGCTCAAGACCTTTAAACCCGATAAGTTTAGAGATACGTGATTTTGACTTTGTACCACATGCTTTCACAAGAAGATACTCATCCCCTTTTTTTACTTTACCGTTAAAGATACGTGTAATACCGATACGCCCAACAAAGTTGTCACTAGTCAAGTGTAAATACCTGTGCTTGTGTATCTTCATCCGGTGAACCAACAGGGTATGGTACTTTTGTAAGAATAGCTTCAAACAATGGCACCATGTCTTTACTTTCATCTTCCATTTCCCATTTTGCGTAACCATCTCTTGCTGCTGCGTAAAGTACAGGGAATTCAAGTTGTTCTTCATTTGCATCAAGTGCAACAAGAAGGTCAAAGACTTCATCAAGTACTCTTTCCGGATCTGCACCGTCTTTGTCAATTTTGTTGATAACCACCACCGGAATAAGACCAAAACCAATCGCTTTTTTAAGAACGAATTTTGTTTGTGGCATGACACCTTCTTGTGCATCAACCAAAAGAAGTACACCATCTACCATCTTAAGTACACGTTCTACTTCACCACCAAAATCGGCGTGACCCGGAGTATCGATGATGTTGATCTTATGATCACCATACACGATAGCCGTGTTTTTAGAAAGAATAGTAATTCCTCTTTCTTTTTCGATAGCATTGCTATCCATAGCTCTCTCTTGTACTTCCTGGTGTGCCGCATACGTACCTGACTGTTGAAGAAGTTGATCTACCAATGTTGTTTTACCGTGGTCAACGTGTGCGATAACGGCAATGTTTTTAATTTTTTGCATAAAATGTCCTAAGATTTAGGGGTATACCCTAATAAATTTTCGCGAATTATAGCGAAAACTTACTATAGTATAGATTTTATGTTCTCAATAAGGTGTTATGAGTCTCCTTAACGACACTCACAAACTATAAAGATAACCCATAAATTTCATGATAGGTTTTCATGGCATATCGGTCTGTCATGGCTGCAATATAATCTGCGATAACACGTTCTTTTTTACGTACATCAAAAAGTTCTTTTTGATAGGGTGGAAGTAAGTTTTCATCTTCTCTAAATGCTTTATAGAGTCCTTTGATACATTGTTTTCCCGCATGCATTTTACGTGCTATCTTCTGATGCTTGTAAAGTTTGTTCAAAAGTAACTTTTTTAACTTTTTAAGCTGCGTGGCTGTCTCTTTGGAAAAACCAACGGGCAACGTTTCTTTTGCATCCAATGTGATGCAGATAGGTACATCCTGACGGTATTGTATGGCACCTTGTTTTGAGTTTTCTATGAAATCTTCTACCAAAAGCTTAATGAGCCCTGCTACAAAACGATGGCGGTAGAGTTTCTCGTCTCTTTTGATGCCTTCTTTTTGTACCATCTCGTCGACACGTAAACAAAGTGGATCTTGGAGTAAATCATCAAAAGTAATAAGTCCATACTTGATACCATCGTCTATGTCATGTGAAGTATAGGCTATCTCGTCTGCATGGTCCACTACCATCGCTTCTAAACTGGGGTGTTTATCTAAATTAAAGCGTGTATCCAGGTTTTCTAAAAAAGGTTTTTTGTAGGGGTAAGAGTGTTTAAGAACCCCTTCTAAAGTAGCAAAGGTGAGGTTAAGCCCATCAAACTCTTTATACCGTTTTTCCAGTTTGGTCAGTACTCTAAATGACTGGAAGTTGTGTTCAAAACCTAAAGGTCTGCCATCTTCTCTCAGCAGCCTATCAAGTTCATCTCCTCCTACATGCCCAAAAGGCGTATGTCCCAAGTCATGAGAAAGCGCAATAACTTCTACTAGGGTTTCGTTCAGTTCCAGCATACGCGACAAGGTACGTGCTATTTGAGAAACTTCTAGTGAATGCGTGAGACGGGTACGAAAATAGTCTCCTTCATGATTGAGAAAAACTTGGGTTTTGTACTCCAAGCGTCTAAAAGAAGAGCAGTGAAGTACTCTGTCACGGTCTCTGGCATAAGGGTCTCTAAAGTCTTCTTCAAAACTAAAAAATCTTTGACTGGGATTCATGTGGTGCCTTTAGTATAAATTGCTATAATTGTATCAAAATAATATGAGTAGGTTGAAGTCATGGAAAAAATAGAAATGTATCACATAGCATATGAAAAACCAAAAGTGACACTACTACAGCATTCCGGTCTTGGTGTGGCGGAGATAGCAGCACGTACCTGTTATGACTCATTTGAAAACTCTGAAAATGCCTGTGTGAAAAATGCGATGGAACATTTGGACACTGACGCGGTCAATAACATAGACGACTCAGACTTACTCTCTAACCTTGCGTGGGTGCATCATCATCACTCTATCATAGAACATGCTACCCTAAGCTTTTTAATACAAGGCACAAGCCGCGGTGTACTTCAAGAACATGCCCGTCATAGACTTCAAGCCATCTCAGTACGCTCAACCCGCTACACGATGTCTTCAGTGATCAATGCCTTTACAGCTTCGCTCGAAGCAGACGATGGATTTGCATTTTTCTTAAAAACGCTACTTCCACTGAACCTTTTTGTCATCACCGATGAAGAGTACCTCACCATAGAAGTGCGTGCCATTTATGACAAGTTTATGTTTCAAAAAGCAAGAGACACAGAGTATCATACCAATGCAGTAGCTAAATCTTCTCTTCCATTTTTAGAAACACACAAAGGTGATGCAGAAGCACTCTATAAAGCGTTAGAATGCGGTAAGAAAAAACGTAATGTCGGTGATGGCTTCAAGCACATCGTCTCAGACAACTGGAAAGTGGACATGGTTGTGACCTTCAACATTCGGTCTTTGAAAAACTACTTTGACTTGAGAGACTCTGGTGCTGCATGGTTTCAGATACAGTGGCTTGCCCAAGCCATGAAAGAAGTTACCCCTGTCAAATACCTAAAACTCATCGACAAAGAACATAAAAATTCTTAAACATTTATGGTGCTTCTTTTGAGTAACTTACGAAGCAGATAAGTTAGCTATAATACGAAAAAAATTTAAGGAAATACTTTGCACGCTTTCAAGACTTTGGTTCTTTTACTTCTTTTGCAAACCGTACCTAACGCACAGATCTTAAACATAGAGACCATATCTGCAAATATACAAAATGATGTACAAACACATCTCAAGGGTCCAAACAAAAATATTGTACAAAGTATTTATACGCAAAACAAATACCTGCCAGTATGGGTGGGAGAAGAAAATGACGCGAAAATGAGTCAACTGATCGCTGCACTCAAGAACCCGCTTTTTAACTATAAAAATAAATCATTTGATCAGCAAGCGATAGGAAAACTCTTCTTTCAACTTGATAATGGTGAAATTAGTCAAAGTAAAAAAGCAGCCGTATATGCACGGCTGGACTTAATGCTTTCAAACTCCTATGTTCGTTTGGTACGCTTTATCGTCCAAGGTGATGTTGACTGGGGACTTGTTCAGAAAAAGCTAAAAAGTCTCGAACAAAGTGATGACATAAAATCACGTTGGGAAATGGCTCCCAAAAGTTTCCCCAATGCAAATACTGTCATCAATGCAGCTATCAATGGTGACATCAATCAATATTTGACTTCATTGATTCCTATGGAAGATCGATATAGAAAACTGGTTAAACTCCTAAAATCTTACCGGGTGATGGATAAATTTCCTAAATTAAAGTACTATGCGAAACCTTTACAAATAGGAGACAGGTCTGAGGGAGTAGAAGAGATTAAAAAGCGCCTTCAAATTACAGGAGACTACCCAAAAGGGGCTTCTATTGACAATCGATTTGATGAAACATTAAAGCAGGCAGTCATAACGTATCAAAAGCGTTATTTACTGGAAGTCACCGGTACAGTAGACAAAACCATGACATACTATATGAATCAGCCCGTCAAACTTAGCATACAAGCTATTATTACCAATCTTGATAAAACAAAACTCTATCCTAAAAGATTTGAAGATGAATATGTAGAAGTGAACATCCCTGACTTTAATTTACGCTACTATAAAAATGGTACAAAATATATGAAAATGGGCTTGATTGTTGGGCGTATAGACAGACCTACTCCCTTGTTTCATGATGCCATAAGCTATATGGTACTTAACCCAACGTGGACCATACCCAACAATCTCATAAAGCGTGATTTGATTCATGTCCTCAGAGACAACCCTCTCTATTTGGAAGAAAATAATATTCATGTCTTCAGTGGAAACAAAGAGATACAGGTCACCTCAGAGATGTTAGAACCGTACGAAAAAAATGAAAAACAAGTTCCTTACCGTTTTGTTCAGTACCCTGGAGAAACAAATGCTTTAGGTCGTGTAAAATTTATGTTCCCTAACAAATATGCCGTTTATCTGCATGACACAGATAACCGCTCATTGTTTTCCAGACGTTACAAGATATATTCTTCAGGATGTGTAAGAGTAGAAAAACCATTTAAACTTATGAATACACTACTTGATCATACCAATGGATCG
This sequence comes from Sulfurovaceae bacterium, assembly GCA_963698695.1. Taxonomy (GTDB): domain Bacteria; phylum Campylobacterota; class Campylobacteria; order Campylobacterales; family Sulfurovaceae; genus Sulfurovum. The sequence continues at coordinate 335,601 of CAVORT010000004.1, forward strand.
TATTCTGAAAGTAACATTCAAAGTATTTTTGAAAGTAACAAACCTACGACGATTAAACTTTCTAGACCTATTCCTGTACATATATTGTATTTTACTGTCTATGAAGAAGATGGTTTGGCTTACTTCAAAAATGACATCTATCTCTATGACAAAATCATAGAGGAATCAGTAGAAGGAAATAAAAGATCTACCTTTCGCATACCTGAAAAACGTATGATTTCTATCAAAAAACAAAGTGAACCTCTTTCGAACTAAACCCTACCTTTGAATTGGCGATTTCTTACGCATTTTTACACGCTGAAGGTGTGTGAGTGCTATCGCCATGGCATCAGTGATGTCTAGTGGCTTTATCTCTTTTTTAATGTTAAAGAGCCTTTTAACCATAAAAGCCACTTGTTCTTTAGTCGCTTTACCATTTCCTGTTACTGCTTTTTTCACTTGTAATGCTGTGTATTCATGAAAAAATCCTACCTCTTGAAGTACCTTTAAACACAAAGCTCCTCTAAACTGTGCAAGTTTAATCACAGACTTTGGATTAAAAGCAAAAAAGATATCTTCGATGGCTACTTCATCAATCGTATGGTTCTTTAAAATAATATCTATACCTTCTACAAGTTCCACCATTTGGGCTTGTAGCTCTTTTTCTTTCATTTTAAGCAAACCTGCTTCTATAAGTGTAAAGTTTTTACCGTCCCAATGTACTATACAGTACCCTAAATTACGGCTTCCGGGGTCTATACCTAATATATTCATTCACACCTTTGTTCACATAGTGAATAAAAATTTTCACTGTGTTTATTTGCCCTTATTTTAGCTAAATTTGGCTAAAATCTTAAAAGTTATTCACATTAAGGTTTAAAATATTTAACCACTGTGAAAAGTAGGGGATTTTAGAATGAATATTGGACAAAAAGTACTATTTGAGCTTAAAAAAGAGATCAGTGAAACAGAATATGAACGATATATTAAAAAGCTTGTTTATGACAGTAAACATTCCAGATCGAATATAGTTTATTTTAATGCACCCAATATGCTCATAGCAAAATGGGTTAAAACAAAATATACCGATAAACTAGTGCACCTTTTTGAACTTCAAAACGAAGTAAGACCTGAAATAGAGATCACCATAGGAAAACAAGTAAAACAAAACCCTACTACTATGTCAAAACAAAGCCATGAAAAAAGCAGTTCCAAAAGCACGTATTTAAACCCTTCGCTTACTTTCGACAGTTTTATTGTAGGTCCCTCAAACCAATTTGCATTTACAACAGCAAAATCTGTAGCAGAAAAGCCAGGTAAACAATACAATCCACTTTTTCTCTATGGTGGTGTGGGATTGGGTAAAACACATTTACTTCAAGCCATTGGCAATTATCATATAGAATTAGGTAAAACGGTTATCTATACTACACTTGAGCAGTTTATGAACTCATTCACTTCTCATTTACGTTCACAAACAATGGATAGATTTAGAGATAAATTTAGAGAGTGTGACCTACTGCTTATAGATGATATACAGTTTTTAAGCAGAAAAGAACAAACCCAAGAAGAATTTTTTCATACCTTTAATGAACTCCATAATGCCAATAAACAAATCGTGATCACTTCAGACAGACAACCCAATAAGATCGCTGGTTTGGTCGATAGATTGAAAAGTCGCTTTGAATGGGGACTCATGGCAGATATCCAACCACCAGGACTTGAAACCAAAATAGCCATCATACAAAAAAAATGTGAATTAGACGGTATAAAACTCAATCATGAAATTGTGAACTTTATCGCTACACATATGGGTGATAACATACGTGAAATTGAAGGAACCATTATTAAACTGAATGCGCTTTCGTCTATGCTAAGCCAGGAAATCACATTGGATTTTGCACAAAATGCCATCAAAGATCAACTCAAAGAGAAAAAAGAAAATATTACTATAGATGATATCGTCAAGATCGTATCGCGAGAACTCAACATAAAACCTTCCGATATTAAGTCAAAAAAACGCACACAATCTGTAGTTAATGCAAGAAGAACAGCTATCTATTTGGCAAGAAATCTTACACCCAATTCTATGCCACAAATAGCACTCTATTTCGGTATGAAAGACCATACTGCCATCTCACATGCAATGAAAAAAATAAATGAAATTATAGACAATGATGAAAACTTCAAGGTCTTACTAGAAGAACTTTCTAACAAAGTACATACTGATACACAAAATACTAATATCTAATTATGCATAAAATAGTTAAAAGACCTCTAAAAACTTGAATAAAAAAAAGATATAATTTTAAAAGTGAATAGATGTGAATAATGATATAAAATAAATATTCCATCAAATAGCGATAATACGAATGATAAAGCAGTTTTTCACAGTTTCATGGCATGCTACTACTATCTACTAATATTATTAAAAATAAGGAAAATCAATGAAGATAAAAGCAAATAAGCAAATAATAGAATCTATACTTATTAATTTACAGCCTTTTTTAGAAAAAAAAGATGCGACTCAAATTACTTCACATATACTCTTTAAAACCCAAGATAACAAATGTATCATCAAAGCCACAGATTCTGAAATAGGCTTAGAGATAGTCACTGATAATATAAACATAGAAGCAGAAGGAGCATTTACTGCCAATGGAAAAAAACTTCTTGATATCATACGTATATTAAAAGATGATGATATTACTTTAGAAATTTTAGATAACACACTTATTATCAAACAAAAAAATTCTAAATTCAAACTACCAACCTTTGATGCCAGTGCTTTTCCTGATTTCCCAAGTATAGAAAATAAACCTCAAATTTCTTTAGATTCATTAGCACTCATACAAAATCTTAAAAAAATATCTCCAGCAATTGATACAAATAATCCAAAGTTTGAACTTAATGGTGCATTGATCAATATTAAAAATAATGGAACTGATTTAGTTGGAACAGATACAAGAAGATTAGCTATAGCTACAATCGAAGGAAATAATACGGATGAATTATCGTTAATAGTTCCTAAAAAAGCTATTTTGGAAATACAAAAACTTTTTTTAGATCAAATTGATATATTCTTTGACGAAACCAATCTTATCATTTCAAATGAAAATTATTTTTTCTATACAAGACTTATTAATGGTAAATTTCCAGATTATCAACGCATTGTTCCTTCTTCAACTAAACATCAAATTATCTTGCCTAAAAAAGAAATGATTGATGCGATTAAAATGATCACTACTATTTCTCAAGAAATAAAAATGACACTTCTTTCTGATGCTATTATATTTAACTCTCTTTCTGCAGATAATGTTGAAGCAAAAACTGAAATAGAAATCAATACAAATTTAAATGACAAATTTGAAATCTCTTTTAATTCTAAATATCTTTTAGATTTCATTTCACAAACCAATAAAAATGAATTTACTATAGAATTTAATGAACCAACATTACCATTTATCGTAAAAGACGACAATTTTATTACTATAATCATGCCTATTGTTGCATAAAGGAAAACGTTAAATGAATGAAAATTCAACAAAATATATTTTTGTTACCGGTGGTGTACTCAGTTCTTTAGGAAAAGGTATCACTGCAGCATCTGTAGGAACTTTATTGAAACATACAGGACAACGTGTAGGCGTATTAAAACTTGACCCCTATATCAACGTCGATCCTGGAACCATGTCTCCTCTTGAACATGGAGAAGTATTTGTCACTAAAGATGGTGCTGAAACAGATCTTGATTTAGGACACTATGAAAGATTTTTAGATACTTCTTTGACTAAAAATAATAACTTTACCACAGGACTTGTTTATCAAACAGTGATTGAAAATGAAAGAAAAGGCAAATACCTCGGTAAAACCATTCAAGTTGTACCCCATATTGTCAATGAAATTAAAGAACGTATTATTAAAGCCGGTGAAGGCAGAGATATACTTATTGTTGAACTTGGCGGTACAACAGGGGACATAGAGGGATTGCCATTTCTTGAAACAATTCGCCAAATGAAACATGAATTTAGTAAATCCAGAGTGATGAATATTCATGTTACTTTATTGCCATATATCAAAGCTGCAGGTGAACTTAAAACAAAGCCAACTCAACATTCTGTACAAGAACTTAGACGTATTGGAATTGCTCCACATATGTTAGTACTTCGTGCAGAAGTACCTGTTTCTACTGAGATTAAACGTAAAATAGCTTATGCCTGTGATGTGGAAGAAGATTCAGTTATTGTTGCTGAAGATGCGTCTACCATCTATCAAGTACCTTTAAATTTCTTACGTCAAGATATGCTTACGCCCATTTGTAAACAATTAGAACTTCCAGACTGTGAACCCAAAATGGAGGATTGGACTGATTTAGTAAATAAAATTATCATGCCAAGCAACGATGTTAAGATTGCTTTTGTAGGAAAGTATTTAGATTTAAAAGAATCCTATAAATCGCTCACTGAAGCACTCATACATGCAGGTGCACATTTAGATGCCAGAGTAAACATCAAATGGGTGGATTCTGAGAAAGTTGAAGAAGAAGGTGTAAGCAAATTCCTCAATGATTGTGATGGTATCTTGGTTGCTGGTGGTTTTGGTGAACGTGGTGTTGAAGGTAAAATTCAAGCAATCCAATATGCAAGAGAAAATAAAATACCTTTTTTAGGTATTTGTTTAGGTATGCAACTTGCCATGATAGAATTTGCAAGAAATGTACTTAAACTTGAAGATGCGAACTCTATAGAATTTGATGAGAACAGTCCTAGTCCACTGGTCTATCTTATAGATGAATTTATAGACGCTTCAGGTTCAAAACAAGTAAGAACAACTACTTCTCCTATGGGAGGCACAATGAGACTTGGTGAGTACGAGTGTGTGACCAAGGAAGGTTCAAATCTTAGAGCAGCATACGATACCAAAGTGATTTATGAAAGACACAGACATCGTTATGAAGCCAATCCTAAATACAGAGAGGCACTAGAAGCTAAGGGTATGGAGATCACGGGCGAATCTGAGGGATTAATCGAAGCAGTTGAAGTAAAAGATCATCCATGGTTTTTAGGGGTACAGTTTCATCCAGAGTTTACTTCCAGACTTCAAAATGCAAATCCATCTATTTTGGCATTCGTAAATGCATCGATGGAACATAAAAATATAAATGGTTAAAAAATTAACGCTTTTGGCGTTAGAAAAATTACTGCATGACCGTTTTAAAGAGGGTTTTCTCTCTTTAAAAGACCTTCCTCACCCTTCCACTTTTAAAGATATGGATAAAGCCACCAATCGTATTGTCCAAGCTATCAAAAATAAAGAAAAGATTACCATCATTGGTGATTATGATGTAGATGGAGTCACTTCTACCACACTGATGAAACTTTTTTTTGAAGAGATAAACTACCCCATAGAGTGGATAATACCTAATCGCTTTAGAGATGGGTATGGACTTTCAGCGAATATTATTCCCCGAATACTTGGGACAGATCTGGCTATCACGGTTGATAATGGTATATCTGCAGTGTATGCAGCGAAACTTTGTAAAGATGAAGGTATTGAGCTTATAATCACAGATCATCACTTACTTGCACCGGAAGTGCCTGAGTGTTATGCCATCATAGACCAGAAGCAAGAAGCATGTACTTTTCCTTATGAAGATGTTTGTGGTGCGCAGATAGCCTGGTATCTCATTGCATCTCTTAAAAATGCTTTGGAGATAAAGATCAATATGATGTCTTACATGGAACTGGTTGCCATTGCCATCATCGCAGATATGATGCCATTACAACATATAAACAGAGCCATGGTGGATGCAGGAATCAATGCACTCAATAAAAGTAAAAGACCTGCTATAAAAGCTTTTTTGGAACATGCTCAAAAAGAGGTACTTAACACAGAAGACATAGGCTTTTTTCTGGCACCACTACTCAATAGTGCAGGGCGTATGGAAGATGCATCTTTTGCAGTAGATTTTTTAGCATCAAGTAACATCTATGATGCAAGAGTAAGACTGGAGAGGCTAAAAGAATTTAATACACTTAGAAAAGCAACAGAACAAGACATCACAGAAAAAGCCATGTTACAGGTGAACACTAACGATGAAGTGATAGTCGTAGGGGGAGAGTATTGGCATGAGGGGGTAGTGGGCATAGTGGCTGCACGTGTAGCACGTCACCATGAAAAGCCGTGTATCATACTTTCTCAAAGTGAAGAAGGTGTACTGAAAGGCAGTGGACGAAGTTTTGGTGAATGTGATTTGTTTGGCATCGTGAGTGGCTGTAGAGAGTACTTAGAGAAGTTTGGAGGACATCAGGCAGCCATAGGGCTTAGTATGCAAAAAGAGAGCTTAGAAGCATTTAAAGGGCAACTTCAAAAAAACTTCCTCACAGGTGGGTATGTCAAAGAAGTTTTAGACCCTGATATCGTAGGAGAATTACACTTCAAAGATATCTCTTTTGATCTTACAAAGCTTATGAAAAAATTTGAACCTTATGGACAAGGAAACCCCACTCCAAAGTTCATCTCTAAATATGTAGAAATCCTCCAGGCAGACACCATGGGAAAAGAAGGTGAACACCTACGCTTCTCTTTTTCCCAAGAGGGTATAGTGATGGCAGGTGTACAGTTTAAGACGCGTGAAGTGTATGATGTAGGTTCTAGGGTAAATGTCGTTTACACAGTGAATGAAAATCACTTTAGAGGGAATGTTTCTTTGCAGTTGATGGTAGAGAAGATAGTAACGATATAGTTCTAGGATATGATAGTATTCTTACTTAAATAACCGTAATGTTGAAAAAGTGAAAACCTTATATATTTTATAAAGAGAGTATTGATTTCCTCGTATGCTTCTTCACTAAAGTATATCTATGCAACTACCTAATATATTTCAGGTATGAACATATCGTATCAGTGCTGATCAGTAAGGTCAATTTAAAAAAGACCATTCAGACAGATATAAAGTTTCATAGGTTACTAAATGTTACATGAAATAATAATTATTAATCTTATTAATACTTGTATAATTCCATTGGTCATATGTAAGTTACCTTTATATAATCTAAGCTTTAATATTTGATAGAAAGGTGACAAATGAATACAATAAAAAAAGTATTAGTAGCAAATAGAGGTGAGATCGCCTTGCGTATTATTCGAGCGTGTAAAGAGTTGGATATAGTCAGTGTATGCATCTTCTCTGAAGTAGATGTGAATGGATCTTGGCTTAGAAAAGCAGATGAAGCATATCCAATTATGGGTAATCCGATCGAGGCATATCTAAATTATGAACGTATTATCTCTTTGGCAAAAAAAGCTGGTTGTGATGCAGTGCATCCAGGCTATGGATTTTTGTCTGAAAATGCTGATTTTGCACGTGCATGTCAAAAAGAAGGCATCATATTTATAGGTCCAAGTGCTGATCATATTGCACTCTTTGGAGATAAAATTGCCTCTAAAAATGCCATGGAAGAAGTAGGTGTTCCTGTGCTTCCTGGTACCGACAAACCTCTTAATAGTTTTGAAGAGGGTGAGCGTGCTGCCAAAGAAATAGGCTACCCTGTCATTATAAAAGCAGCCTTTGGTGGTGGTGGTCGTGGTATGCGTATTGTCTATGAAGAAAAAGATTTTGAAAAGTCTTTTAATGACGCACAAAGTGAATCACGTAAGTTCTTTGGCAGAGATGAAGTGTTTATTGAGCGCTATCTGGAAAATCCGCGGCATATTGAAGTACAGGTCATTGCCGATTCTTTCGGAAATGTAGTGCATTTGGGTGAAAGGGACTGTTCAATACAAAGACGCAATCAAAAAGTAGTTGAAATAGCGCCTGCACCAAACCTGAAAGAGGAAACAAGACAAAAGTTGTTTCAAGTTTCCATAGAAGCCATGAAAAAGCTGGGTTATGAAAGTGTAGGAACGGTTGAGTATCTTGTTGACAAGGATGATAACTTCTTTTTTATGGAGATGAATACCAGATTACAAGTGGAACACCCTGTAACAGAGATGATCACAGGATTTGATCTTGTTCAAAGAATGATAGAGATTGCAGATGGCGATAGACTTCACTACAAACAGGAAGATATTCTTTTTCATGGCTATTCTATAGAATTTAGAATTAATGCAGAAGATGCTTCAAGAGACTTTGCTCCACATCCGGGAACCATCACAGAATATCTTTCACCCGGTGGACCAGGAGTACGTTTAGATACCATTGCATACAAAGGATATACCATTCCAAATTGTTACGATTCTATGGTGGGTAAACTTATTGTATATGCAAAAAGTTGGGACGGTGTGGTCAAAAAGGCACAAAGAGCTTTATCTGAATACATTATTGAAGGTGTTCCCACAAACATTACATTACATCAACAGATAGCAAAAGACATTAACTTTAAAAATGCAAAATTCGATACAGGCTATTTCGATAAAAATCTAAAAGGTTTTAATTTGGAAGTGATCAATGCTCGCCAGAAAGAAGAAGAGAAGATAAAAGTATTGAGTGATCTAATCGAATCCATTAAAAAGCATAATATACCAGTCAGACATTAAAAAGTGTGAGTTTAGGTTCGAGTATAGAGGTGAAGATTTATACAAATGAGTGTTAAAAATTTTCAGAAAATCACCTCTAACCTACACTGCCCTACATTCACGCATCATATGTAGTTTAACATCATTGTGTATAATGATTGTCAGAGGTATTTAACTCTTCATAAAGTTACTAGAAGAAAAATTGTATCATTTACAGATTGATATACGTAAAGTATAAAGGAAAATTTATATGTTAGAGTACGATAGAGAGCATATTCTTCATCCTTATGCACCTTCAAATCCATCATCAAATATGATATTAGTAACATCAGCCAAGGGAGTATATCTTGAGCTAGAGGATGGAAAGAAAATAATAGATGGCATGTCATCATGGTGGTCTGTTATTCATGGTTATAATGTACCTGAACTAAATGCTGCAGCAACAGAGCAACTTTCAAAGATGAGTCATGTGATGTTTGGTGGTTTGACGCACGAACCAGCGATAAAGCTGTCCCAAACGCTACTAGAGATTACGGATGAGAGCCTTGAATATATCTTCTTTAGTGACTCCGGGAGTGTCAGTGTAGAAGTAGCTCTGAAGATGGCATTTCAGTATTGGAACTCTCAAGGCAATATGCAAAAGAGTAAGATACTGTCGTTTAGCAAGGGTTATCACGGTGATACTTTTGGAGCGATGAGTGTATGTGACCCCATAACGGGAATGCACTCCGCGTTTAAAGAGGTGCTGCATAAAAATATCTTTGCCCAGGCACCTGCATGTAAATTTGGCGAAGCATGGGATGAGAAGTATATAGAAGATTTTCAAACAAAACTTCAGGAAAATCATATGCAAATAGCAGCTGTTATACTTGAACCTGTGGTACAAGGTGCAGGCGGCATGCGAATCTATTCGCCAGAGCTGGTAAAAAGAGTAAGAGCGCTTTGTAGTGCGTATGATGTACTTCTGATACTTGATGAGATAGCTACCGGTTTTGGACGCACGGGAAAACTTTTCGCTTATGAACATGCAGGAGTGGCTCCAGATATTTTATGTGTTGGCAAGGCTCTTACAGGTGGATATATGTCACTTGCAGCAACACTCACCAGTAAAAAAGTGATGCAGGGGGTCGAAGCAAACGGAAATGTACTTATGCATGGGCCAACCTTTATGGCAAACCCTTTAGCGTGTGCGGTTGCAAATGCTTCTCTTGAACTACTACTCAATTCTCCATGGCAAGAGAGAATAGAGAACATTGAAACACAGTTAAATGAAGAGCTTAAAAAATGTGAAGTGCTTGACATCGTTAAAGAGGTTCGCATTCTTGGGGCGATCGGTGTTGTGGAATTAAACGAAGAGGTTGATTTGAGTTTTATGACTCCGGCGTTTATAAGAGAAGGTGTCTGGGTGAGACCATTTTTAAATCTTGTCTATATCATGCCTCCGTTTGTCATAACCAAAGAAGAGTTGACACATTTAACATCGGCGATCTTCACAGTGATAAAAGAGTATGAGTCTTACAAGTCTGCTAGATAGTATCTTCTGTGTGACCTAGACCTGCTGCACGACGAAGTCTATCTCGCACAGCATGACCAACTCCAACATTCTGAGGCATTACAGCCACAAGGACTTCCAGTCTCAAGTGATCTGCTTGACGAAGGTGATGATAGAGTTGGTGTGCCTGCTCCTCAAGATCTTTCTCAAGGGTGAGGTATGTAACTTTATTTAGCAGTTTGTGTGGTAAGTGTGAAGAGAGTAGGCCTACTTTTTTCCCAGCTCTAAGTGACATCTCCAGTTTCTCTTCTACATCATCCCAAGATGAAAGAATAACTTCTGCTCTAGGAGAGTAGTGAGAGGGTTTACTTCCTGGATATTTTTTGGGTGCTATTGATGGAGTATCTAGCGCGCCTCCAAGTACCGAGCATAGCTCCTCTTGGGTGATTTTACCAGGACGCAGAACTCTGGGTGTTGGTCTTGATAGGTCAATTATAGTAGACTCTATGCCTACAGTACAACGCCCTCCATCAAGGATGAGATCGACTCTCTCTCCAAGCTCCTCTTGTACGTCTAGAGCTGATGTAGGACTCACTTGTCCATAGCGATTTGCAGAGGGTGCTGCGATACCACTTCCAAAAGCGTTTAATAGCTCCAAAGCTAAGGGATGCTCGGGAATGCGAAGGGCTATAGTATCGAGTCCTCCAGTTACTTCATCGGGAACGCTAGGTAAACGCTCCAAGATAAGAGTAAGCGGTCCAGGCCAGAAAGCTTGCGCTAATTTCCAAGCGTCATCAGGAATGTTTTGTGCCCAAAGAGTCATTTGACTTGCGTCTGCTAGATGCACTATGAGAGGATGATCAGCGGGTCGACCTTTGGCGGTAAAAACTCTCTTGAGAGCTTCAGGGTTGGACGCGTCCGCGCCCAGTCCATAAACTGTTTCTGTAGCAAATGCAACAAGACCGCCACTCTTTAAAATAGCAGCAGCTTGATTGATATCTTGGGAAATTCTAGAAGTATTGTTCATACGTTGTTCCTCATTATGGGTTGCAAAGTTCACAATGTGCAGGCTCTGCATATTTTTTTTCTTCGTTCTCAAGAGTCTCTTTATGTGAGCATTGAGAACAAGCATAGAGTTTGGCACGAATCTCGTGTGTAGGATTATTACAAGCGCTACATGGTAAACCTGTTAGGTACTCAACAACCCAGTATCCGGGTGCATTACACTCGGGACATCTGCTAGAGAGTTTTTTGGATAACTCTTCTGCAGCTAATTTAATCACATTCATACGGGTTGGGTTGGCATGAGCACGCATATCTGTCTCAACAAACACAGAACCATTTTTAGCTTTCTTCAGTGCCCAAGTAAATGCCTCTTTAAGTTCATGGAAGTTAGCGACTCCTTTACGGATATTAGGATGATTTTCATGCTCTGGTCGCACTGATAGGTAGTGCTCCGGAAATCCAACTTTTTTAGTAAACTCCTCGAGCTCTTCAAAGTTATTCGTAAGTATATGAGCAAGATTTGTTTTCCCTTGTGCCATTGCAACAACCTCTAAGTCAGACTTTTTGTCTATCCAGATTAAGTACTCTACATTCCAAGAGAAGAGGCCTGTTATAGGATCTGAACCAAATGCACCTTCACTAGCTATACCGATCGGCAATTTTGCAAGCTTCATCCCGATAAATGCTTTTTTACGTGCTGCTTCGATCTGTGTACCAGCACGCGGGATGTCACGGGTAAATGTACCTAAAAGGTCTGTATCATAACCTTCTACTCGTTGTACTTTACATCCAATAGCAGCATCTAGTATAGGTGCGATTACATGCTCTTTTTGGTGTTGCGTGAGTAGGGCAACCGCTTGACCCTCATAGAGATCAGACTCATAGTGCAGCAGAGTTTTTGGATTCAATTTTTTAAAGAGTTTAATGAGTGCTTTAATTTTTTTTATCATGATGGCCACAATGTACTGACTACAGAGTAGTACAATGGAATCCCTAAAAAAAAGAACAAAACAGGCGGGTATAGCATGTTTTGTAAAATTATGTCAATGTTCATGTTTACAACTCCTTGAAGTAACTTAGGCTAATTACAATGAACGATAAGTATACGCTTTACTGCACCTCCCATATATGTTAAGAGGAGGTACAATAAAAAGTACTAAGGAGTCAAATTAAATGGTAGTGCTCCTCTAGTAAAATAGAGGAGCAAGGAAGAATTACTCACCTTGACCTAGAGAGTAAGCACGCTCACCATCTTCGAATGCATAAAGGTTTTCAGTTTTAATCACTTCAATACCTGCTTCATCAATTTTGTTCATCATATTAGTAATGTCACCATTTGTGATAATATCACCTTGGTTTTTTGCGTAGAAACGACATCTCCAGTGGTCAGTTAAGAAAGTCTCTGGGTGACCATTTGGATATACTTTTTGACCACGGTTAGAGATCATTTTAAGACCAAGGTTAGTACCTTCAGTTAACTCAACTAGTTTATCACCAATTGTGTTCGAATCACAGTCGTCACGAGTAAAGATGTCACAACCGATAAGGTTCATTTTTTGTATCTCTTACATTTGTAAGTACTGGTTTTTTGATTTTAACTGCTTCGTCATATCTGATAGGAGTTAAAGTAGATGGCTCTTGACCAAGTCTAGCGATAACAGCATCAGCGAACTCAGCAGTACCAACTTCAGTGTACTCTTTACCTTCGGCTTTAAGTTTACGAGCTAAATCGTAAGTTACTATTCCATCTTCGATAGTTTTTAACCAAGCATTATGAACTTTTTCTGCAACTTTTGGTTGACCCACTTGAACCATCATCATTACACCTGAAAGTAAAAGACCTGATGGGTTGGCTTTATTTTGACCAGCGTGGCGTGGTGCAGAACCGTGAATTGCTTCGTACATTGCATAGTCAGTACCAACGTTAGCACCTGGAGCAATACCTACAGAACCAGTCATAAGACCAAGAATATCTGTAGCAACATCCCCGTAAAGGTTAGGCATAAGAACCATATCAAACTCTTCTGGTGAATCTACTAGTTTTGCCATACCGATATCGATAATCCAATCTTCAGCTACGATATCAGGGTAGTTTTTAGCAGTTTCATAGAATACTTTTACAAAAAGACCATCAGTAATTTTCATGATGTTATCTTTGATCATACAAGTGATTCTTTTTCTATCGTTAGCCATAGCATATTCAAAAGCATATTGACAAATTTTTTCACAACCAGGACGAGTGATGATTTTAAGACACTGAGTTACCTCTGGAGTTTGTTGGTGCTCGATACCTGCATATAAATCTTCTTCGTTTTCACGAATAGTTACAACGTTCATTCCTGGGTATCTTGATGGAATAAATGGGTCATAAGCGATTGCTGGACGAACATTAGCGTATAGTCCAAGCGTTTTACGCATAGTTACGTTAAGTGACTTATAACCACCACCTTGTGGAGTAGTAATTGGAGCTTTGTAAACAACTTTATTTTTCTTAATAGAATCCCATGCTTCTTGAGCGATACCTGAAGAGTTACCTGCTAGGTAAACTTGTTCACCGACTTCTATGTGTTCCCACTCTACATCTGCACCAGCAGCATCAAGTACTCTGATACTTGCATCCATGATCTCTGGACCGATACCATCACCACGTGCTACTGTAATTGTTGTCTTTGCCATTTAATTTTCCTTTACTAATAAATTAATTATAAATCTTAGAAAGGAGACCTTTTTGATCTCCACCTCATTGCTGTTTCTAGCCGTATTATATAAATTTGTAAAATTAAACTCTTCACTGTTATTGAGATATTTATATACATTTAATGAATATAAAGTTATCTATTATTGGTATAAAAATAATATATTCTTGATAATAACAGTTAAAAGGCATATTTTTGAGTAAAAAAGTCTCTATTTTTACTATAATTATTATCTAAATTTGGTATTATAAGCAATATGAAACAAGAAACATTAGATAAAAAAATTAAAATCTCAAATGCCTTAATGTTCTACTTCTATAAACATATAGAAACAGATATCAACATTGATGAACTTGCAGATGATTTCAAGATCAATAAGTTTTATATGCATAAGATCTTTAAAGAAGTGTTCGGGCGTAATATTTATGAGAGTATTAAATCCATCCGTCTTCAAAAGGCTTCAAATCTTTTGTTAACCAATAAATACTCCACTATTACTAAAATAGCCAATGAGTGTGGTTACAGTTCTCAAACCTCTTTTATTCGTGCATTTAAAGAGCGTTTTTCCATGACACCTAACAATTGGAGAAAGGGTGGGTATAAAGAGTATTCACATAAAATTCTTTTGCAGTCACCAAATGCACAAGCCTCTACGGCCAATTTTGAACGCATCCAACCTCAAATTGTCAATATACCACAGCTGACGGCATATTATATCCGTCACAGGGGATATGGGTACGACAAATCAAAACTTACATGGCAAAAAATTCAAACTTGGATCTACCAGAATGCGTTAAAAGACTATACACAGATGTCACTTTTCCATGATAACCCGACCATCACACCCTTAGATGAGTGTCATTATGTAGCATGTGTGGTACCCCATGAAGAACAAGAGATAAACGATGAACGTTTGCCAAAATTTAATATCACAGGAGGTGTCTATGCTAAATTTGACCTGGAAGGAAGAAGAGGGGATCTATTGAAGTTTATTCACTGGGTGTATCATGAGTGGCTGCCTAAAAGTGAGTACCAAACAACAACAAAACCACCTTATGCGATCTATCACAAAAACCATTATCTTAATGAAGATGAGGAATTTTCGATCAGTTTTTATTTGTCAATAAAGCTATAGGCTTGACTTAAATGAAATGTACACTTTAAAAAGTGCACATTTTGTTTTATGATTAAGATGAAGATCTATAAAAAGATTGTTAGAGATCTTTAGAGATAACCCAGAAAGGTTATCTTGAGGCTTTTGAACTTAATAACACGAGTGAGTCACTGACTATACATTTCCCACCATATCTGTCTATAAAAGATCTGATCTTCTCTATCATCTTTTCAAACTTATGTTCTGCACACACTGTAAATACATAGTTGTTGCTAAGAAGGTCATTGGCTTCATCTGCCGTTTTTAGTCCATGACCTCCATACCCTTGAATATCTCTGATGATCGTGTAGCCTGTTACATCACTTTCTATAAATATATCCAATAATCTATTGACATAAATAGATTCAATGATGACTTCAACTTTTTTCATTTTTTTCATTTTTTACCCCCACAAGATAGTTATGAAATAGTAGTAAAGCGGTATCCCTAAAGAGATGTTAAAAGGGAAAGTGACCGCTAAAGCTAATGGTAAATAGAGACCAGGATTGGCTTCAGGTACTGAGAGTCTCATCGCTGCAGGAACTGCAATATAAGAAGCACTTCCACTAAGCAATGCCAGTAAAAGCGTATCTCCCTTTGTTAGTTCGAACATGTACCCCAATAGAATACCAACGGATGCATTAAATATAGGCATAGCAATGGCAAATACAATTAAAAATAATCCCACTTTTTTGAGTTCATAAATTCTTTTTGCTGCAACCAATCCCATATCTAGAAGGAAAAATGCAAGCATACCTTTAAATAACGTTCCAAAGAGTGGCTCCATAGACTGCCAGCCTTTTTCGCCGGTAACAATACCAATGATCAACGCACCTACCAATAAATAGACAGAGGGATTTAAAAATGCTTCTCTAAAAATCTCTTTCCAATCGGTCTTCTTTTTTTCTCCCTCTTCAGAGCCTCTGGCAAAGAGTGAAGCAAAAACAAGTCCAACAACAATAGCTGGAGACTCCATCAGTGCCATTCCTGCAACCATATATCCTCCATATTCAACACCAATAGTTTGAAGATAAGTGATACCGGTGATAAAAGTGACCGCACTGATAGACCCATACGTGGCTGCAATAGCAATGGCATTATAGTTATCTAATTTAATACGTAAAATAAAATAGCTGTATATCGGCACAATGATCGCCATCATAATGGCTAAGGAAAGTGCCGTGAATATGTAGGTGTTTATGCCACTGTGAGAGAGTTCATACCCTCCATGAAGCCCAATAGCTATTAAAAGATAGAGTGAAAAAAGTTTGGGCAAAGGTTGAGGAATAGTGAGTTCTGATTTAAAAAAAACTGCTAACATACCAAGTAAAAAGAATAATATTGGTGGATTTAAAATATTTTGAAGTATTAAATCTATATTCATGTCATGAATCTCCTAAAAATTTTTTGATAACAAGTATTACACAAATAATCTGTAAACCTCCGTCATATAGCGTTAATAATCGCATCAAGTGAAGAATAGTAACGTGATTTTTAAGAATAATATTTAAAAAATAAAATAAAATTTATCCTATTTAAATGAACTGTTTCAATACTATACACATTACTATTAAGCATATAAAACTTTATGATGATATATTTAAGTATTGCTACCACTTTGATTGCATATATTCAGAGTTCAATCACTTGTTTGGATAGTTTCTGAACTAGTGATTTTTAAATATTTATATTTTAGTTTCTAATGAAATATACGAAACTATACTATGTGTATGGTTTTATCGGGGCATGATGATTGTTTTCTTAAGGAAAGAAATAACAAATTAACCTACTTGTAAACTCCTAAAGAGCTTTATAGAAAAGTGTATGCGATATTGATAGTTTGGAGATTGTGAATGAGCTCATAATTAAAAAGAAGTACCAATTGTGTCCAAGCCAGTTAAAGCTTGGACTTAAGAAAAGGGGATTGAATAACTTAGATAGGTAAAACTCTGATATTTTCGCTAAGCTTTTCTTTTAATATGTTTTCAATGGCAAAGAGTGTGCCTGTACTTGAACTTGCACAACCAGAACATGAACCTAGGTAACGGATGTAAATGTCAATATTTTCACCATTTTCTTTAATGTCAAGGATTTCCATATCTCCACCATCCATTACGAGCATTTGACGGATGTTGTCATCTACTACTTTATCTACTGCTTTAATACGCTGAACGATGGTCATCGTAGCAAAATCACCCACTGGTGCAACAGTGTCATTTCCAATAGTTGCTTTACCAGCGAGCTTCTCTTTTTCATACTCGTCAAGCAAGTCTGTGAGGTAGACCTCTTTTTCTTCATGTCCTCCAGGACGGATACATGATTTACAAAAGCCGCCAGCTTTGGTGTAGTCTGTGATTTGCTCTATGCTCGTAAGGTCATTGAGACGGATGACTTCCTGGAGCGTAGAGAGTGTGACACGCGCACATTCACATACGATGACTTCTTCTTCGAAGCTCTCCATATCTACCCCTTTATATTGTGCCGCTGCTTTTTTGATGACATCATATGCCATCACAGAACAGTGCATCTTTTGTGGTGGAACCGCTGGGGTATCTACATTATCACGCATAGCAAGTTCAACATCAATGTTTGTGATCTTAACGGCTTCATCTACAGTTTTGTCTTTACAAAGTTCAGCCATTGTATCCGAACTTGCGATAGCAGTACCACATCCAAAACTTTTAAATTTTGAAGAGAGGATCTTGTCTGTTTGTGGATCCACTGCCCAGTATAGACGCACAGCATCTCCACAACTCTCTGCACCAAAGTCTGCGACGATGAGTCTTGCACCCATTTCATCAGCTTGCTCTTGTGTAATTTCACCCATGTTTTGAGGGTTATTCATAAGGTTGGTTACTTTGTCGCTGTACTCATCCCAAATGGTACCGCCAATTAAACTATCTATTCCCATATTGTTATCCTTTGTTTTATCTATTGTTTATTGTATCTATTCTATTTTATGGACCAATGAATCTTAATGGTGTGCCGCTAAGCCTGACTCATGACCTTCTGGCGCATATGCATATGAGCTAGAAATGCCTCTAAGTCTCATGACCGCAGCAAGTACGGCTCTAAGTGTGTAGTCCATCTCTTCTTGTGTGGTATAACGGCTGAGTGAAAAACGTATGGCAGTATGTGCCAAGTCTTCTGCTGCACCGATGGCTTCCATGACTGAGTTGGCTTCTAAGTCTTCAGAAGCACACGCAGATCCTGTACTTGCCCCTATGCCTGCACGGTTTAAATCCCATAACATTGATTCACCTTCTATTCCTCTAAATGAGATAAGAATGGTGTTTGGTGTTCTTTTAGCTCTTGGAGTAACCACAAAAGTATCTTCTATTTTGAGAAGTTCATCTTCAAAGGCATCTCGCATCTCTCTAATGGCTGTCATTTCAAAGTCCAGTGCCTCAACAGCGGACTCCATAGCTTTACCCATACCTACAATACCTGCAACATTAAGCGTACCTGAACGGTATCCACCCATTTGTGCACCACCATGAAGCAGAGGCATCAATTCTTTACCTTTTTTGATATACAAGGCGCCTACACCTTTTGGTCCATGAAACTTGTGTGCTGAAAAAGTAAGATAATCCACATTAAAGGACTGTACATCCACAGGAAATTTACCTATGGCTTGAACGGCATCGGTATGAAAGGGTACACCATGCTCTTCACAGATATCACCTATCTCTTCTATAGGAAATATGGCTCCTGTTTCGTTGTTTGCCCACATCACAGAGACCAATGCGGTCTTATCTGTGATGTTGTCTCTTACGGCTTGTACATCTACGATACCTTCATGGTTAATAGGTAAATAAGTGACCTTACATCCCATACTTTCTATCCATTTTGCTGTAGCAATGACAGAAGGGTGCTCTACTTCAGAAATCATAATATGATTTTTTTTACCTGTAAGGATATACTCAAAGTAGATGGATTTTAATACCCAGTTATTACTCTCTGTTGCACAGGATGTGATAACCACTGAGTCTTCTCTTGGTGCATTGATCCCCGCATAGATTTTTTCCATCGCTGATTTGATACCAGGATGTGTATCGGACGCAAATGCATGGAGTGAATTTGGATTACCGTACTTTTGTACAAAATACGGCTCCATTGCTTCGTAGACATGTGGGTCAACGATTGTCGTTGCGTTGTTATCTAAATATACGTTCATAAATTTCCTTCTGAAAACGAATCTCATTTTAATTAAGACTAAATTAGTCCTAATTAGTTTTTAGGATAATACGCTCTTATTCTTAAAATAACATAAAATGGAATTTACAGAGGGGTATTTTACGCTATCATCAGACTAAATTCCCCTGAACTGATGCATGGCAAGGGTTTAAAAATTCGAAGGGGTGGGGGTGTTGATGAGGTTGTAAAATTCACTTCTTGTACGCTCATCACTTTTGAACAGTCCCCTCAGTGCAGAACTTACAGTGGTAGAGTTGATTTTTTGTACACCTCTCATCTCCATACACATATGACGTGCGTGAACAACAACAGCCACACCTTTTGGTTTGATGGTCCTTAAGATGGCATCCGCTATTTGTTCTGTCATTTGCTCTTGTATCTGTAGACGTCTTGCATAGACATTGACAATGCGGGGGATCTTAGAGAGTCCTACGACTTTACCGTCAGGGATGTACGCCACGTGTGCACGTCCAATAATAGGCAGCATATGATGCTCGCACATAGAGTAAAATTCGATGTCACGTACTAAAACCATCTCGTCGTTGCTTGTGGTAAAAAGTGCTTCACCTAGTATGGCTACAGGGTCTTGGTCGTAACCTTCTGTTAAAAACTTCAGAGCTTTGGCAACACGGCTAGGTGTTTTGAGTAGTCCCTCACGCTTAGGGTCTTCACCTAAAAGTTCAAGGACTTTTGTTACGGCTTGTTCAAATTCTTCTTCTTTGTTCATGATGTGTTCCCTATTATTAATATGTCTGTATTGTATCTAAATACAATTTAACTATTTTCTATTATTTTTTTGAATGTTTTTTAGCAAAGCCTAAAAACTATGTTGCTACTAGGGATGCTTCAGCAGCAGGTTCATACGACTAGTCGTCTTGATATGATTTTAAAAATAAATTTAAAATTTTTTCATCGACTTTTGAGATAGCGACTCGTTGTATCTCCTTAGGGCTAAAATACTGATCTTGTTCTTTGTCAAGTTCATCATACACATACACTTTACAGATGAGTTTGAAGTGTGTATAAACATGTGTTACTTCACCTATGTACACTGAAGCACACAAAGGCACTTCTACAGAAGGAAACCCCCAAAGGCCATGTAGAAAATTACCACTTCTTTGTGTGAGAGAGAGCTTGTTATTGTAAACCGACACCATGATGTGTTGCTCACGGGTAGGTACGATACGTTTTTTCTTTGTGGGGTAAAGCGTTGCTTCCTCTTTTCCTTGGCAGATGTCAGAAAGAGGACAGACGTCACAAGAAGGATTTTTTGGTGTACATAATGAAGAACCTATGTCCATCATAGCCTGGTTGTAGTCAAAAGGATTTTTTTTATCTACCATTGTGTAGGCAATCTCCCAGAGTTCCTTGTCCGTCGGGGTTGTGAGTTTATGGAGGCGACAGAGTATGCGTTTGACATTGGCTTCCATGATGGGAACAGGTTTTTTGTAGGCAAAGGTAGCGACTGCATGGGCAGTGTTTTTGCCTATACCTGGCATGCTGATAAGTTCTTCTATCTTAGAAGGTAACGTAGGGGTAAACCCTCGTGCTCGTCCTTCAGTCAATAATTGTGCCGTTTTATGTAAATTTTTAGCCCTGTTGTAGTAACCAAGACCCTCCCACATTTTGAGAACTTCATCAAGAGGAGCATCACCTAAAGCTTGTAGTGTAGGAAACCTTTTTAGAAATGGAAAGTAGTAACGTTCCAGTACAGTTCTTACCTGTGTTTGTTGAAGCATTACTTCAGAGAGGTAGATGTGATACGGGTCGTCTGTGGTACGCCAAGGAAGGTCAAGCCTCCCGTTGTTTTTGTACCAAAGGTGTATCATTTGATGCGTGTTTGTCCAACTTTTTTTCATAGTCAGGATTATAGCGATATTTTTGCTTATATACGTTTCTTATGCTTTTTTAGATAAAATCACGTCAATTTATATTTTAAGTAAAAGGATTGTAGTGAAAGTTACAGTAAAAAAAGTGGATGATGCAAATGTCATCATAAGTGGAACATTAGACGCTGAGGCTATAAATGCAAGTGTAGAGAAGTTAGCAATTCAAGCAGGTAAAGAGCTTAAGGTAGATGGGTTCAGAAAAGGTAAAGTACCTGCACACGTGGTGAAAAAACTACATGGTGAGAAACTTGCACAAGATGCAGAGCAAGAAGCACTCTCTAAACTTATGGATGAAGGTATTAAAGAAGCGAAAATAAACGCAACTGAACTCATAGGACAACCAACATTTTTGAAGTATGACAAAAAAGATGACAGTATAGATGTTGAAATCGAACTTTCTATCAGACCAACTTTTGATCCAAAGGGTTACGAAGAGGTAACGCCTAAGTTTACGAAACCAACTGCACCGGCAGATGAGGTTGAGGCGAAACTTACAGAGATGGCAACACAACAAGCACCTTTTACAAAAATAGCAAGAAAAAGAGCAGTGAAGGATGGTGATACGACACTTATCGACTTTGAAGGTTTTGTAGATGGTGTTGCATTTGAAGGTGGTAAAGCGGAACAATTTAACTTAAAAGTTGGTTCTGGTTCATTCATCCCTGGGTTTGAAGAGCAGCTTATCGGTATGAAGTATGATGAAGAAAAAACAATCACTGTCACTTTCCCTAAAGAATATCAGTCAAAAGACTTAGCAGGAAAAGAGACAGAGTTTAAAGTAAAACTTCACGAGATCCAAGAGCAAATAGCTATAGTACCAGATGATGCTTTTGCACAAAAGATACTGAATGATGAGAAAGCAACGCTGGATACATTGAGAAAAAAACTGGGTGATCAGATTACTTCTGAATCACTTTCTAAAATCTATAATGATGAACTTAAGCCACAAATGGTAGAAGCATTGGTGAACAAGTTTGATTTTGCTTTACCAAACAACATCGTAGAACAGGAGATTGATGCAAAAGTGAACGCAAAAGCCCAAACGATGGATGAAGCGGAACTTCAAACGTATAAAGATGATATCAAAAAACTGGATGAGCTTAGAAACTCAGTAAGAGAAGAAGCCAGAGATTCTGTGAAAGCGACTTTCATCGTAGATGCATTGGCTAAACTTGAGGCTATCGAAGTAGATGATCAAGAAGTATCATCTGCACTCTACTACCAAGCGATGATGCAAGGTCAAGATGCACAAGAGCTTATCAAGTATTATCAAGACAATAACCTTCTTCCTGCGGTGAAGATGGGAATGATCGAAGATAAACTTTTTGGTAAAATGTTAGGTCTAGATAAATAGTATTTCAGTGGACAAGTAACAACTAGCCTTGGGCTGTTGGTACTTGTTAACTATTCTAATGTATATTTGAACAGATTTCACCTCAAGGTATTCCTTTTGGTCAAAATCTATTTAACTATATATTAACAAAGGTAGATTATGAGTTATATTCCATATGTTGTAGAACAAACAGGCAGAGGTGAAAGATCTTACGATATCTATTCACGTTTATTAAAAGATCGCATCATTATGTTAAGTGGCGAGGTGAATGACCAAGTGGCATCTACCATCGTAGCACAACTTCTTTTTCTTGAAGCACAAGATCCTGACAAGGACATTTACTTTTACATCAACTCTCCGGGTGGGGTAATCACTTCTGGACTAAGTATGTTTGACACGATGAACTACATCAAGCCTGACATCGTAACCATCTGTATGGGACAAGCTGCCTCTATGGGTGCATTTTTACTTGCCTGTGGTACACCGGGGAAGCGTTATGCACTCCCAAATGCACGTATTATGATACACCAACCTTCAGGTGGCGCACAAGGTCAGTCAACAGACATCCAGATACAAGCCAAAGAGATACAACGCCTGAAAGATACACTCAACAAGATACTTGCAGAGAAAACAGGTAAAAAAGAAAAACAGATAGAAAAAGATACTGAACGTGATAACTTTATGTCTTCAGAAGAAGCTATGGCATATGGCTTGATAGATAAAGTACTTACTAAAAGTTTTGCGTAAAGAGTAGTCATGGTTAGAGAGATAGTTGTTTATCCAGATAAAAGATTGAAGCTCATCTCAAAAGAGGTAGTCTCTTTTGATGGTGCGTTGCATGATCTGTTAGATGATATGTATGAGACAATGCGTGCAAAAAATGGTGTAGGACTTGCAGCCATTCAAGTGGGTATCGATACAAGAGCACTTATTATCAACATACCTTTGGAACTCACAGATGGGGAACACGATCAACCCAAAGAGAATACCTTGGAGATGATAAACCCCGTTATCATAGAAAAAGATGGTTCAGAAGTTTTTCAAGAAGGTTGTCTTTCTATCCCGGGTGTGTACGAAGAAGTAGAAAGAGCCAAACATATCAAAGTAGAGTACTTTGACAGAGAAGGCAACAAGCAAAGCATAGAAGATGATGATTTCCTAGCCATAGCCATACAACATGAGATGGACCATTTGGAGGGGAAAGTATTTATAGAAAAGCTTTCATTTTTAAAACGTAAAAAATTTGAAAAAGAGTGGGCAAAGAAACAAAAGGAGGGGTTGGTTTAAACCCCTTGCAGTATCATAGCGTCCGCTACCCTCTTAAATCCCAATATATTTGCACCTGAGATAAGATCCATCCCTAAGTCATACTCGTCACATGTTTTTTTGATGTCTACGTAAATGTTTGACATGATATCTTGAAGACGCTGATCCACTTCTTCAAACGACATATAATTCAGTGAAGAATTTTGACTCATCTCTAAAACAGAAACAGCAACACCCCCTGCGTTGGCCGCTTTAGCTGGACCAAACAAGATGTTATGTTTCACAAAAATTTCTATGGCTTCAGGGGTGGTAGGCATGTTGGCTCCTTCTGCTATGAGTTTGACTTCATTGTGTATGAGTTTTTGTGCACAGTCTATACCCAATTCATTTTGAGTGGCACATGGAAAGGCTGCAAAACAAGGAATGTCCCACACAGCACTACTTCCACCCACATAGCTTTCTTTTTTGATGTAAGTCGCATGTTTTCTTTGAGAAGCATAATACTCCAAGTGAAGCTCTTCTCTCCAGTTTTATATTTTTTAAGAGTGCTAGGTCTATGCCGTTACTGTCATGAATGGCCCCTCTTGAGTCTGAACATGTTACAGGAATAGCACCTAAATCATAGAGTTTTTCAATAGCATGAATGGCAACATTTCCAGAACCTGAGATAGTACAGATTTTACCTTTTAGGGTGTCACCTTGGTCTTCTAAGAGCGTTTGTGCAAAGTACACAAGCCCATAACCCGTTGCTTCAGTACGACCTAAACTTCCTCCCAAAGAGAGTAGGCTTAGAAGTGATGATGCTGTCATACGAGTTGGTGAGTTGTTTGTATTTTCCAAAGAGGTAACCTACTTCTCTTGAGCCAACACCTATGTCTCCACCCAGTATATCAATATCTGCTCCGATACTGTTATAAAATGCACCCATAAACGCTTGACAAAACTTCATGATCTCTTTGTCACTTCTGCCTTTTGGCTCAAAGTCTGCACCACCTTTAGCCCCACCTATGTGCAGCCCTGTAATGGCATTTTTAAACACTTGCTCAAAGGCAAGAAATTTTAAGATGTCAGGATTGACAGAAGGGTGAAAACGTACACCGCCTTTATAAGGGCCAAGTGCATTGTTAAATTGGATTCTATATCCATTATTGACATGTACGTTATTATTATCATCCAACCACTCTATTTTAAAGTAGATGGCTCTATTTGGAGCGATGATACGTTCAATGACATTTTGATTGGCATATTCTGAATGTTTTTCCATGAGAGGCTTGATAGAGGTGAGTACTTCCTTGAGTGCCTGAAAAAAGTTATTATCCGTGGCACAGTTACTCTCCTTAGCTCTTTTCATCGCCTGTTCAATATAGTCCATAGTAGTCCTTTGTGGTTAAATAAGCGCAATTATATGACAACTTGACATGTTTTTAACTTGCAGGTATTATTTGTGGTGGTAGTTATAGCCAGAGGGATGTTTTTATGAATCCCTAGGTGATATGGGTATTGACTTAAAAATAAAGAGGGGAGATAAATAAAGTAGTCTATTTCCTTCACCTGTGATCTCAACGGTGACCAAACAGGCTGGCAAGATACCAAAAATGCTAACAAGCGTGTGATCCACTGGGATGAAGAGAACCGTAACTGTCATATCATCCATAATGGTCATACCAACTACTATATCTATGTACCCCAAGGGCATTTCCTCGCCAGCTCACAGCATGCAGCTGGTGAGAGAACCCTTAAGCGTACAGCTCAAGGAGAGACATTCTATGTCAATGCCTACTTCGTCATCCGTAACGGTACAGTAGCAAGTAAACACTTCTTCGCAGGAAGCCAAAGAGTCGCTACCAAACTCACTAACTAAGCTAGAATCTCAGGTATCAGACAACACCTGCCCAACCTCAGGAAACATAGACATCCAAGGAGAAGACTCTACGCTCAACATTACTTTTTTAAATGAAAAACGCATAGAAGTACGTCTTGATGGTACTCTGTTAGAGACGTATGAGAGTTGTGAAGCGTTGCCGGAAACTATGTGAGTCCAACGAACTAAAGTATCACTATACGATAGTGATACTAAGTCTCTTCCCTAGAGCTGTAGTAGCTGACTCTAAAGTGCTCAAAGTCAGGGATTCGTTATCTGGATTTAAAAGTCGGTTAACCACAGCACGACTTGTATGCATAAGCTCTGCCATTTTGGTTTTGGTTATCTTCTGTACCTTCATCTCTTCTTCTATCTGATAAGCAATGACTCTTTTGATCGCAACATCATTGACCTCTTCATAGATACCGTCTTCTTTTAAAAACTCATCAAAATCACTTTTCATATTTTTTGTTAGTTTCATTGAATATCCTTTTTTCTTTTCAATGCAAGATCAATGTCTTGCTTGGGTGTCTTTTGTGTCTTTTTTATAAATGCGTGAAGCAGTATCATGTATTCATCTATCACGGTAAAAATAACTCTTGCAATTCTTTTATTGGAGATATCGCTTCTCACTTCGTATAGTTTACTTTCCAGCTTTCTACATACCGGCATGCCTATAGGCCATCCGTATTCTACGGTTTTTATATCCTTACCTATGCTCTTTCTGTCCTCTTCATCCAAAGAGTAAAGCCATTCACGTACTGGTTTCTTGCCGTTTGAGTTTTCATAAAAGAGTGCACTTATTTTTTACAAGTGTATCAAAAAAGATACATATTGTCAATATAATATGCATAAACTTTTATATTGAGCATAATAATATAGGGGCTAGACTAGTTTAAGAGGTATAAAGTGCTAAGAAGGTACGATAATACCGATGAAAAATAAGTATATAAAAGTTAACTCGCTCCACCTCTAGTTCCATCCTCTCCTGAGGTGGAACAGATAACCATACAATTGCTAATTCTTAGTATGTTCTTTTACATAGCATATCACTAGTTCCCATCGTCCAATGGGTAACCTTAAGCCTATGCTCTGAGGGTGTTTTGGGTTTCATAGTCTCCAACTAGGGCATCAAGCGGAATATGAAGTTTTTGATGAAGGTTTCTTATGTAGTTTAGATTTAGCTTTCGTTTGAGATTCAATACATCAGAAACTTTTGATTTGTCTCCAAAACAATCGACAATATCTTTTTGTTTTAATCCCATTTGATCCATTCTGAACTTGATAGCCTCAATAGGGTGAGGAAGCTCTATAGGATAGTGTTCTTCTTCATATTTTTCTATAAGAAGTGTTAGAAGCTCAAGTTCATCTCCTTTGGGAGTATTAGGTTTGGCATCAAACATATCTTCTATTCTCTCCATGGCATTCTCATAGTCAGTTTCGGTTTTTAATACTTTTATTTTCATTTTATACCTCATTTGCGTCTATTTTGTCATATTGTTTATGCGTTCCTACAAATCTAATGTAGATCACACTAAAGTCATAATTTATCTTAACGATAAGCCTATATTTATTCCCGTGTATATTGAAAACAAGTCTGCTGTCTTTTAAAATACTGGCACTCTTGTACTGTGCTTTGATATCATTGGGAGTCTTCCAACTTGCCTGTCTAGCCTCATCAAACCATGCCTTTAAAGCTTGTTCGCTATCTACATATGCTGATTGTTTCCAAAACTCTTTGAGTGTTCTTCTCGAAATGATTCTCATAGAACATTATAGCATAAAGTTACCAAAATGGAAACTTAAACAAAACTCCATGCTGTCTGTGTGTTTTACTATCCTAAAAAAGGATAGAAGATGAAACGCTACCCAAACATAGAACACTACTAAGTACACCTTATATGGAACTGTATGAAGATTGGGCGGAGTATGTAAATACACCGATAAAGCAAGGTGAATTACATACTATACGTAATTCAGTAAATAGACAAGCACCACTAGGTGATGAAAAGTGGCAATTGGAAACTGCTACAAAACATGATATGCTCTCTACACTAAATCACAGAGGTAGACCTAGGAAAGATGTTTTTAAGAAGTAAATCTATCTGATAAATCAAAAAATATGACAATTTGACATGTTTTTAACTTTTTTGACTAATTTCTGTCATGATGTGACTATGAATGCAAAAATAGATAGTGGTACTCCACCTAAAAATGATGATAACCAAGTAAAACAAAAACAAAAAAAAGAAGCCATAGTCAACAGACTAACCTGTGCCACACTAGAAGGAGTGAACGCCAAGGTCATAGAAGTAGAAGCAACTTTTACAAAAGGTTTGCCAGGCTTTGCTGTGGTAGGTTTGGCATCTTCAGACATACAAGAAGCCAAAGAGCGTGTCAAATCAGCACTGCTTACCAATGAGTTTGTATTTCCCCCTTTAAAAATAACGGTCAATTTGAGTCCTTCAGATATCAAGAAAAATGGTACACATTTTGACTTGCCTTTGGCACTGCTTGTAGCATTAAATAAAAAGAGTTTTGAAGAAGAGGGGCTTTTTGTGTTTGGTGAGTTGGGACTAGATGGAAGGGTCAAAACATCTTCTATGTTGTTCCCGCTTATCCTTTCACTCAAAGAACAGGGAGTGATTAAAAGAGCGATAGTCCCTAAGGAAGCCATACGTTATCTGAGTCATATCTCAGGGGTAGATTTTATAGCGGTTGAGACTTTAAGTGAAGCCATTGTCGTTGTAAGTAAAGGAGCGTTTACCAGTAATGTCAAAAAGTTTTCTTATGATGCCAAATCGTTTTCTTTAGAAGGCGTACCCTATTACTATGAAGAAAAATATGAGCATAATTTTAAAGATGTTAAAGGACAGATGGTAGCTAAACGTGCGGCCATGATAGCCGCAGCAGGGATGCATAACCTTTTTATGGAAGGAAACCCAGGCTGTGGTAAAAGCATGATAGCCAAACGCATAAAAGACATCCTGCCTCCACTGTATGAAGAAGAGTTACTCTCTATAGCCAAACACCAATTTCTTGATGGACAAGTACCAAACTTTAAAGCCATTAGACCGATGCGATCTCCCCATCATACAGCTACTTCTGCTTCTGTGTTTGGTGGTGGTTCTGGACAAGCACGCATCGGAGAAGTTGCTTTAGCCAGCAAAGGTATACTCTTTTTTGATGAAATACCACATTTTTCCAAACAAGTACTCGAAGCGATGCGTGAGCCTCTGCAAGACAATAAAGTACATATAGCAAGAGTAAACGCAAAGATAGAGTATGAAGCGGACATCATGTTTGTCGCCGCACAAAACCCTTGCCCTTGCGGGAACATGCTGTCTAAGGTAAAGTCATGTCGTTGTTCAGAGGTTGAGATACAACGTTATCAAAACAAACTCTCTGATCCATTTTTAGACCGTATAGACCTTTTTGTGGTCATGCAGGAGGTTGGCAGTGAAGATAAAGGGGATGTGACTTCTGAAGCCATGCATGAAGCAGTTTTGGAAGCCTTTAAAATGCAAAAGAAAAGAAAACAAATGAGACTCAATGGCAAACTGAACGAAGACGAGATAGAAGTCTATTGTGTATTGGACATGGATGCAGCAAAGATACTTGAAGGTGCCATCAGTAAGTTTGGACTTTCACATAGGAGTATCGCTTCTGTGAAAAAGATAGGTAGGACTATCGCGGACTTAAATGCACATGCAACGATAGAGAAAAAAGATATATTGGAAGCATTGAGTTACCGTCGTAGAAAATGACAGAGGGGAGGTGCAGTCCCTCTGTTACATACAAACAAGTTTTGTGACGACAAATCCAGCCACAACAAGCCAAACAAACATGGCTGTGGCTGTGTAGACTGGAGCCAGACCCAAGCCTTTAAATTTGGCAAACACTGTTCCCATACCTAGTGCAGTCATCGCCATGGTGAGCAAGAAGGTGTCTATCTCATTGATGATGTCTACAATGTGTTGTGGTACAAGTTGCAGTGAGTTGAACCCTGCTACCAAGATGAAGTATACGGCAAACCAAGGGATGACGAGTTTCATCTTGCCACCAGCTTCTCCCCCTTCTTTTTTTGCTTCCCATGCAAGGTACAGTCCTAGTACAATGAGCATAGGTGCTATCATAATCACTCTTGTCATTTTGACGATAACCGCGGCATTTGCCATCTCTTCAGCGTTGGCTATGGGTAAGTTCGGGATGGAGGCAGGAACAGCCACGACTTGTGCTACTTCGTGAATGGTACCACCCACATAGATTCCAAACTCTCTAGCACTCATATGTAAAAACCCTGTGGCATTTTCAAAAATAGTAGTATAAAGTACAGGGTACAGAAACATAGAGATAGTACCAAACAAAACCACCATAGATACAGCGATCGCTGTTTTGTGCCCCTCCGCTTTGAGTACGGGTTCTGTTGCAAGTACAGCCGCCGCACCACACACAGCCGCCCCTGAAGCAGTGAGTATGGAAGTGTCTTTTTCCATACCAAAGATCTTGTATCCTACCCATGAGCCCAGTATGAGCGTAGAGGCAAGCATGATAAGTGAGACGAGGAAGCCTTCCATGCCGACTTCTGCTATCTGTTGAAAGGTAATTCTAAATCCATAAAAGACAATGGCAAAACGTAAAACCTTTTTAGCAGAGAAAGTGATACCGCTTTGCCATGCCTCAGGTGTACGATTGTGCAGGGTATTGGCATAAAAGATACCCATAACGATACCGATGACCAGTGGAGAAAGCCCAAGTGCCTGAACGGATGAGATCTCAGAGATGTACGTGGCAGCTGCTGCAAAAATAGCTACAAATAGGATACCGGAAAAGGTACCTTTGCGGTTTGATGTAGAAAATGGCATATTTTTACGTCCTTTTAAGTTTATCTTCAAAACATTTGATTAATATTCTGAAACTATACTATAACTTTGATAGAATATATATAATAAATAAAGATAAATTAAAGAGAAATAATGAAATTAACACTAAGACAAATGGAAATCTTTTTAAATGTGGTCAGTGAGGGACACTTGACCAATGTTGCGAAGGGTATGGGCTTGAGTCAGTCTGCTGTATCTATGTCAATCAAAGAGCTTGAGAGTATCTTAGGTAGACCAGTCTTTGACAGGATCAACAAAAAGCTCGTACTCAATGAAGTAGGGCGTGCTTTTCATAAAGAGATAGATCCGATGTACAGAAAACTTTCTGACATTGAGTATGAGTTTAAAAATTCTGAAAACAAAGGGATGATACGTGTGGGGGCTAGTACCACCATAGTGGATTATTTGATGCCCTCCATCATCTGTGCGTACATGAGTTCTTACCCAGATGTCAAGATAACCCTTAAAGAAGGAAACACTCAAGAGATCAGTAAGATGATACAAGAAGGAAGTATAGACATAGGTTTTGTAGAAGGGTTTGTTGCCGGGTCTGACATCGTGAAAGAAAAAATAGGGGTAGATGAACTGCTTGTGGTGACAGAAAATGCAGAGTTAGCCGATGGCAAAGCACTAGACATCAAGGACTTGGCACCCATGCGTTGGGTACTGAGAGAAAAGGGTTCTGGGACAAGAGAGGTCTTTTTGGACTACATTAAAGAAAAGGTCGATGACTTAAATATCTTTTTGGAGTTGGGACATACCGAGTCTATCAAGAGTATTTTAAAAAACCGTGACTGTTTGACTTGTATTTCAAAAATATCGGTGGATCAAGAGTTACAAGAGAAAAAACTGTTTCAAGTCAAGGTGAAAAACTTTGAATGTAAAAGAGACTTTTTGATGATCTATCATAAAGACAAATACCATTCTACACTGTTTGAAAAGTTTACGTTCTTTTCTAAAAGACTCATGGTTCAGATGCTCGATAGTGACAAAAAAGTCTGTGCGATAGAGTTAGCTGGAGAGTAGTGCTTGGTATTGTTCCTGGGTGTTTACATTTGTAAAAGGCTCATGTTCTTCAAAGCGTACAAGGCTGAGCTGGGCTGCTTCAAGTAGATCAGTAAGACGATGGTTATGCTCTGCTAGATGTTTTTTGGCCAAAGGTAAAATGGAACGCCTATAAATGCCGCAAAGCGGTTGTAAACCACTGGGGCTTTGTGCGATGATGGCATCTGCCTGAGGAGATGATTGTCCCTCTTGTAAGAGCGTCTCTATGACGATCTTGTCTACTAAAGGGGTGTCTACGCTGAGTATAAACACTTCTTTTTCGTCTAAGGTTTCAAAGATGGAGATAAGTGCAACCAAAGGTGAACTCTCTTCCTCCTTGTCTTTGATGACCTGTGCATGAAAGTTAAACTTGTCTGTTTTGGCAGAGAGGTAGACCTCTGAAAACAAAAGAGTCAGCTTGTGATACTGAAACTCACTGAGTGTGGGGTACTCTCCAAAGGGGAGTAGTGCTTTGTCTGTCCCCATACGCGTACTTTTACCTCCGGCAAAGATAACAGCAGGAAGGTTATGCATTGATATGCACTTTTCGTTTTTGATGTACAACAAGTACGACAAAAGCCAAGAAGGTAATGCCTGCTTCTATGAGAAACAGGTACTCCCCATAGACTTGCCCGGAGAGTATGGCTCCCACAGAACCCCCCAGTCCAAATGCAATGCCTAAGAAAAACTGCTGTGCCAGTTTTTTTTGGGTGTAAAGTCCAAAGACATACGTGATGGCTGCTGTGTGGTAGAGCGCGAAACTCACTGCATGCAGGGACTGCGATGCAAAGGTGATTTGAACAGAGTCAGGGTACAAGTAAAGCAAGAGCCAGCGAACGGCTGCCACAAGTGTGGCAAACTGTAAGATGTTGAGGAGGTTGCGTTGTAGCAATGGCCCTTGGAAGTAGAGCATAAACACTTCACAGATAACACCAAAACTCCACATCCATGAGACCATTTCCAAAGAGATGCCATGAGAGGTTTCATAGATAGTAAAAAAGTTATAAAATCCTCCAAATCCTACCTGCATGAGAAAGATGGATACCCAAAATGCCCAGTACTTAGTGAGTGAAAAACTACTGTCCTCTTCCGCAGAGGAGGCAGTGCCATGGTCATAGCGAATAAGCAGCGCTCCAAAGAGTAAAGTAAGCAGCGCTGTAGCAGAGAGGTAGTAGAGTGCTTCGTGTCCCTCACTGAGTACTTGCCCAAGCCATAGAGAGATACTGATGAACCCAAGTGACCCCCAAAGACGGACTTTACCATAGAGATTTTTAGAGAGTGTCGCCAGTGCTATCGTCTCCACATAAGGAAGTGAAACACCCATCGCTGCGCCAAAGAGTAAGTTCGCAACAAAGTAGAGCCAAAAATGTTCAACAGTGCTTAAAAAGATAAGTGTACCTACAAAGGTAAAAAGAAGTGCCAGTAGATAGACCTTTGAGGTAAGTGCAATGTATCTTCTAAAAATAAATGGAAGTAAAAAACGCATAAAGGGAGCGGCTGCATAGATGACACCTACTTCAAAAGCGTTGTACCCAAGTTCGAGTAAGACTTTGGGCATAAAGATGACATAGACCCCTACTAAAGCAAAGTAGAAAAAGTAGTAACTACTCAGTAAGAGAGAAAAGCCAGAAAGCAGTGAAGTGATTGGTTTCATCGCGATGGTTTTATGACCACAGCTGTAGCTGAGAGTAAGTCATGTAAGGTCTTAGAGTCTCGTCTAACAAACATCAGTGCCCACATAAAGGTAAAAAGAGAAAGTACCGCAGTGAGGTTTCTAAAAAGGATGATGAAGAAATGTGGTCTCTCTTTGGTCTTTTCATCGATGAGAGTGAGGTGGTAAGCTCTGTACCCCGGGGTTTGTCCTGAAAAGTAAAAAAAGAGTGTTTGTACGATGATGAGTGGGACGAGTATGTACATCCAGCCTAACATTTTGTGCGCTGCAAAGCCTTCTCTGCCATCCATCACCAGGTAAAATACCACATACATGATGGGCATAAGCAACATAAACGCATCGGTGAGGAAGGCTTTTATCTTCAAGCTTGACGGTGCGTAGACTTGTTGTGGATGTGGTGGCTTTTTTTGTTGAGGCTCTTTGATCTTGCCTTGTTTGACATCACGGATGCGTTGCTTAGCCATCTTAGTTGAGTCCCTGTGTCATAGTAAAGATAGGAAGCATCATCGCTGCGATGATGAGACCCACAAATCCACCAATGAGCAGCATCATAAAAGGGTTGAGCAAACTTAACAAGATGTTAAGTTTGTCATCGTTCTCTTCTGCATAAAGTGAAGAAGTGTTCAGTAATACCTCAGCGACTTCACTGGATTCTTCTCCCAACGCAAGCGTTTGCATGAAGTTACGTTTGATCTTGGGACCTTTAGAAAGAGCTAAAGAGTTTGAAAGTTTGTTTCCTTCTATGACTTTGACCGCAGCAAGGTTAAAAAGACTTTTTAACCCATAGTTCCCAAAGGTTGCTTTAGCCAGTTGCACCGCTTGTGCATAGGCCACCCCGGAGGAAAGCATCAGCGACAAGATGTACGAAAAACGTCCTAACTCGTGGTTTTGTATGAGTGTACCGATGAGCGGTACTTTGAGCATCCATGCATCGATGAGTCTGTGAAAACTTTCTACTTTTGCATACGCTACTTTAAAAAGAACAATAAGTAAGACAAAGCCTACAAGAAGTGCCACATAGTGCGCGATGAGAAAATCACTGGCATTGACCACAAGTTGTGTGATAGGAGGTAACTCTTGGTCAGTGTCTTCAAAGATCTGTGTGATC
Source organism: Sulfurovaceae bacterium (assembly GCA_963698695.1). Lineage (GTDB taxonomy): Bacteria > Campylobacterota > Campylobacteria > Campylobacterales > Sulfurovaceae > Sulfurovum. The sequence continues at coordinate 369,696 of CAVORT010000004.1, forward strand.
TCGGGTACCACAGAGACCAGCAAAAATGAGATGATCAATATGGCAACGCTAAAGATAACACCAGGATAGATCATGGCACCTTTGACCTGTTTTTTGACTTTGTTTTGTGCAGAGAAGAAGTTTGCCATGTTGGTCAGTACTTCTACCATCTTCCCACTTTGTCCTGCGACATCTAAACTTTGGAGGTAAAACTCCGGCAAGGCATAAACTTTTTGTGAGTTCAGCGCTATGAAGAGCGATTTCCCTTCGTCTATCATGGTTTTGATGGAGTTTAAAAAAGAGGTATAACGCTTCTCTCCCTCATGTTGGTTCTCAAGGAGTTTGATGGCGGTGAGTATGGTCATGCCTGAGTTGAGGTAAGAAGAGAGTTCCTTAGAAAAGGTAGCCAAAAGATCACCAGGCATTTGACGCTTGGAAAATGCTTCAAGTGAAAACTCTTTCGTGGGTGTAAGACCTTCGTGGTAGATACCTAAGTTTTTAAGTTTTTTGCCCGCTTCTTCTACAGAATTGGCATTGACAGTGCCTTTAACTTTTTTACCTGTTTTGTCATAACCTTTGTACTTGAAAAGCATCTGTTCTGAGTCCTTGTTGTCAATTAGTAGTATTATAACTTTTTTAGCTGTATCTTGTTATAGTAGACAAATTGGTTTTATTTTGGAGAGAAAGATTTTGGTAGTTTTTACATTTGTATGCATTCCCACGTACAACGTGGGAACAAGAAAAAAGGATTTTTTATAAAAGATCTAATTTTGGGTGTATTGTACATCTTAATCGCAATAGGATTATTTTTAACAGATAAAGTTTCACTAGGATATATGTCTCCTAACTTTGAGGGTGTACTAAAATATTTTGCTACTGGAATTCTTATTATATTTGGTTTAACACAAATTTATAGAGGATACAAAAAAAATTAGAGTAGCTAGTAGCTTGAACTCGTTCCGCATCTTCAGACTGTGTAATGAGAAGAGATAAAGAAAGGATGTTGATTTTTAGCTCTAATTCGCTAAAGTAAAAACATGAAACGATTTGTAGCTTTGTATCTTCTCTTTTTAGTCATACTCTTTACCTTCTTTTACGCAGATACTTCTGTGGTCTCTAGGTACCTCAACGATGGACAGACTGAACTCACACTTTTCTTTTTAGACCTCTTTTTACAGCCAGAGCAACTCAAAGGCATAGACATATGGATAAACCCGCACTACAAGATCATCATCAACCAAGCGTGTAATGGGGTGATACCCATACTTTTTCTTTTTGCGTCCATTTTGGCGTATCCTTCAACGGTGATGCACAAAATACTCTGGATGCTTCTAGGCTATGTTCTTTTTTCCGTGGTTAATGTCGCTCGGATACTGCTTGTGGTGTATGTGACTGAGGGAGGCGAGGGACAGGCAGATTTTTACTGGTCACATGACCTTGTGGGCAACACCCTTTTAATGCTTACGGGATTGGGGTTATTTGTAGCGTTTATCAAAACTTCTTCGAGGACTGTCAAAGATTTGTAACCCTCTGATTAAAATGCCTGTATCTTAAAATGCCAATAGATAGCAGAGTGCTTGTCTTTAAGGTTGACTTCGTTGACGATGGCAGTAGGCCCTCTGGTTTCAGGCGGAGGGATGATCTGTATCTCTTCAGGGATGAAAATGTCTCTGGTTCTTTTTTTCAAGATATCCCGGCTCTCTGTTTCTTTGACTTTGATGTGACGCTCTAGGATGTCGTAGGCACTTTTGTTGTCTTTGTGGTAGCGTAAGATATTGTCACTTAAAAACAAAGAGTCTTCTAGTGCATTTTTGTTTTTTTCTGAAAGGTAGATGATGTGTTTTGCGTTGTCACTGTGCACTTTGAGTACAAACAAAAAAGAGACAGACAAGATGGACACGGCTATGAGTATCTCTATAAGGGTAAAGGCAGGGCGTAGAGACTTCATCAGTAAAAATCTCCCGCATCAGAAACACTTTTGCTTTGTTCTAACCAATATGACTTGGCATCATCAGGAGAGTCAAAACGTTGTGGCTTTCCAAAAAAAGCTGGCAAAAAGTAGGTGCCTTCATCGTTTTCCAAGATGATCTGCGTGGAGCTTCCGTTGTTGTAAAAGTCCATGACAAGGCATATTTTTTGGTCATCGTAACGTTCGTATTCGATGAGTCTAAGTGACTCACGCTCATCTAAAGTGTAGGCTTTGATATCGGTAAGGTCAACTTTGTTCTCATAGGGTTGAAATGCGGAAGAGACCCCTTCTCTGAGGTAACATTTTTTACACTTGTCTATGCACATGAGTGTGGCATGACCGTTAAAAAGCTCAGACTTGACGATGGTTTCTTTGAGGTTAAGAGGGGTAAGCGCCTTAGGTACGGACTTAGTGATTTTAAAACTGGAAAACCCTATGGCATAGACAAGCGAGATGATGACCACCACGATGAGCAATTCTATGAGAGAAAACCCTTTACGTGTGTTACATCCCTGAAAATGTGACATGGGGATTATTTGTTACACTCACTGAGTAAGATGTCTCTGTCCCACTCTTCTCCACCTTCTTTTTTGTCTGCGGCAAAAGAGATGATCTCCATCTCTGAACCTTTTTTAACATAGACAAAAGGCGTGTTCCACGCATCTTTTTTGGGCTTTTTCAAGTAAGGTACCACAGGGTAATTCGGGTACTTGTCAGCATCCGGATTCGCAAGCAGTGCCTGCATACCTTCTTCTGTATCTGGCAAAGTACCATTGTCAAGTTCAAACTGCTGAAAACGACCTTTGAGGTCATTCATGGAAAGACACATGGTATTTCTGGTAGCCTTACGTTGAGAGTCCATGAGACCAGGAGCCACAACAGCCATGAGCCCTCCAAGTATCACGATAACGATAAGTAGTTCTATAAGTGAAAAACCTGTTCTGAGTGTGGTATTGTGTTTCATTTGCATCCTTTAGTTTGCTTGGGTATAATATTTAATTAAATTTTACAAATTCTACTTTAATCGAGCTTTTAGATGGATAAAACACTCCACGCAACTGGCAATACTAAACAAAGACCTGCCTTTGCACTGATGGTCACGTTCTCTGTTTTACTTGTGATCATTGCTTTAACGGTTGTCCTGTTGAGCTATTTTAAAGAAGTACGACATGATGCTGCAGATACCACAGCTATAATACAAGCAGATGTCTATTATGCAGACATCACAAGTATCTTTGATCGTTTTAAAAAGAAAAAACAACTCTTTAATCAACTCTATCTCTTCCCTGTACCTTTACAGTCTCCAGATGGAAGATTTACGATGATGTTGCGTTGTCAAGCTTTGTCCAAAGGGGTCAATGTCAACTGGCTTGCGATGGAAGAAAATAACGACATGCGTGATGCCTACACTGTAGCCCAAATGGTGTTTGATGCCATTGTGCAAAACTACTACCTAGAAGATGCAGATAGACTACTGGAGATGCTCATAGAAGAAACAGGCGGAAAAGAGAAATTTGTGAAAAAAGAATACAGCAGACTTAGGCAAAAAAACGGTATTATATCATACCAACAATTTGCGGGCATTGTAAGTCGTTACCAAATGGAAGTTGATGATCCTTCTGCAAGCCTAGTGCCATGGCAGAAGTATTTTACTTTTTCACGTGATGCCAAAGTCATAGATGCAGAGTACAGTTCCCCCGAACTGATCTCTTTGCTTTTTGACATCGATCTGCAAACAGTCAAAGAGTGGCATAGCAGTCTTGAAAAGGTCAGTTTGTCTTCATTTGTGCAAGACAACGGCGGAGACTATGCTTCCAGAACCAGCGTGATCGCAGGGAAGAACTTTTTAGAAGAGAGTGAGTGCACCGTCTCTTTTAAAAATGCAGGTAGACAATACCGATTTAGATTTGAATACATTCAAGGAGAGGCAAAACATTTTGAATTTTATGGAAAAAACTAAAGAGCTGCTTCTTGTGCATACTTCTATGGAAAGAGTAACGTTACTCGAAAGTGTCAACGTGATGTTGACACCACAGTTTTACACGCTCAAAAAAGAAGCATTGCCAGTGAAGTATGCTTATCAGGCAAAAAAGATAGCACCATCCCTTTTTGAAGGCTTACTCGAAAAAGGCGTACTATATGAATATATGGTCTATAAAGAAGGTGATACCTGGGCTTTTATAGCATTTGATACAGAGAAGATCACTACATTTTTAGAAAGCAAGGGCGTAAGTGCAGGAAAGGTAGCAAAACTCTTTTTTGCACAACAAGCTGTAGACGCTTTTACTGCACCGATGGCATTAGGTGATAAAGAAGCATTAGTGGTCATCGATGAGACGGTGGTGGTTGTACCACGCAGTGCACTGAGTGAAGAGGAAGCACCTACATTGGAGTTTGGGGATCACTTTACGCCTAAAGGTGGTTTTAGGCTAAAAAGCAAAGAGCTAAGCCATGCTTCATTGATCACAGAAAAACAAGCATGGGCACTGGCTGCTGTGTTTGTGTTGTTTGCAGGTACTTTTTTAGTGGAGAGTTCCCGCTATGGCGGAGATGCCAAAGAGAGTGAAGCAGAGTTGGAAACTCTGTATGAAGCTTACCCTGCACTACAGAGCTCTTATGCGCGTCAGGGCATTGTAGACAAATACAGAACCATAGACACAGTAGAACGTAAAAAAAGAGATGTCATCAAAGCTTTTTCAGGCATGATCTTTAAAGGGGTGACGTTAACAGCTTTACATGTGGACGAAAAGTCTTTTAAAGCGCAGTTTGCCTGTGCTGATGCAGGGGTAGCAAAAAGAGTAAAAGATTTAGCCAAGAAAGCACAGTACAACACGGCTGAGGTAAAAGGCAGTTCAGACTTAAGCATAGAGGGAACACTATGAATATGAATTGGAGAGCCTATCAAAATGAACTCATAGCCCTTATTGCATTCGTAGTCATGCTTGGTGCCTATGCCTATAAACACAACCAAGTAAGTACACAGGTAACACAGGCTCAGACGGTACAGCAATCACTTGAAGAACTCAAAGAAGTCATTGCACTGAAAAAGATATGGGCAGATAAAAAGACCAGTCAACAAATAAAAAAATTGCAAACACTCATCTCTGCATCCAAAGTGAAATGGAGTCAAAAGAGCAATAAGGTGACAGCAAGCTATATAGGACTGGATGCCAATGAATTAAACAAGTTAACCACCAAGATCTTGAACTTACCTGTGGAAATACGCCTTTTAGACATACAAAAAACAGGCGCAACCTATCATGTGGAGTTTAAATGCAAATGGTAAAAAATATTTTCATCACATTGGCTGTGATTTGGTTTGCATTGCTTATTATGATGCCAAAAAAAGAGTTGTACTATAAGTTAGAACAAACATTGGTCACTCAGGGCATTAAAATAAATGAACAAAGTATAGAAGAAGGTTGGTTTTCTTTAAAACTAAATGGTCTTGATGTGTATGCTAAAGGTATCAAACTGGCTCAGATAGATGAGGTAAACTTTTTTACAGTATTGTTTTATACCCAAATAGAGATAGAAAACCTTTTACTTGATGAGTCTCTTAAATCAATGGCACCAACCAAAACAGAAAAAGCAACCTTTACACATGCTGTGTGGATGCCACTTGAAGTTGACATAGAAGCACAAGGCTCTTTTGGTGGTTTGTCTGGCAAGGCCTCTTTGACTGAAAAAACAGTACGTGTAGACTTCAATGACTCTAAATCCATAGAGAGCTTGCAGCCTAAGTTGAAACAAGACGAGAAAGGATGGTACTATGAAGCATCTTTTTAAGCCACAAATGTTTAAAGTCATCATGGCACTTTTGGTGCTCTTACTTGTGGTCAAACTCTTATGGTTGGTAGTGCAAATGTTATGGCTGCCTTCCAATGGGGTCAATCATGTCGCACAAAAAGGGGACAAGGCGCTTTATTATAGAGTAAAGCTCACTCCAAATGAAGCAGCCGCACCTGTGCTAAAACCTACAAAAGCACCAGTAAGACAAACCTCAGGAAGTATCAAAGACATTACATTACTTGCTATTTATCATGCGTCAGATATGACAGTGGTCACTGTAGAACATAAAGCTAAAACAAAAGTACTTTCACGCGGTGATGACATCAATGGTTTTGTGCTTGAAGGTGCAGGCAATAATTTTGCTACTTTTTCTAAACAGTCAAAAACATACAAGGTGTTGTTACTCAAAAGCAAAACAACAAGTAAGACTAACAGTATAAGTAACGTAAAGAGTGTAACACCAAAAACAATAAATAAAAAAGAAGCTTTGGGTGATGTCACCGATGCAGGTGACCATAAAGTCATAGACCGTTCACTACTAAAGCATTATGCGGAAAATATAGAGGATGTCTATAAAAATATCGGTATAGCAGAAGTAAAGAATGGAAATAATATAGAAGGATTTCGCATTACGTTTGTGCGAAAGGACTCTGCATTTTCTAAACTTGGGGTAAGACGTGATGATGTCATAAAGGCTATCAATGGACAAGAGATAACAAGTGCCAAAGCTGCGTTTGATGTCTATAAAAACATTCAAAACATAGAAAACCTTACTTTGGTGATACAAAGAGATAAAGAAGAAATGGAGTTAGAATATGAAGTTAACTAAAATACTATTGAGCGTACTGTTGGTACTGTCTGTTGGACTATATGCAGAAGAGGAAAAGGTAGATGTCAATTTTCGTAATCTAGCCATAAAAGATTTTATAGAAATGGTCTCTAAGATCACACAGAAGAACATACTCATAGAAAGTGAGATCAAAGGGAATGTAAACTTTGTCTCTACTACACCCATTAAGAAGTCATCACTGTTGGCTCTGGCAAACTCGATCTTGGGAGGTAAAGGTTTGGCGCTCATAGACCAGGGCGAATACTATAAAGTAGTCAAAGCAGCAGATGCAGCAGGAGAAGGGCTAGAGGTAGGTTCAAGTATCGATGGTGACACGATGAAGACAGTCATGTTTCCACTCAAAAATTCAAATGCCGCAGTTATCCGTGCCAAAATCAAACCACTATTACAGAAAAATGACAAAATCATTTCATTTAAAGAGAACAATGTTCTAGCCATTACTTCAACGCCGAGAACACTCCGTGCCATTTCTAAGGTGATTAAAGCAGTGGAAGAGATTGGGGAAAAACGCTCAACGATCGTGAAACTTAAAAACTCTGCAGTCAAAGATGTGTATACCAATGCGCTCAATATGTCAAAAAAACTTTTCCCGCAAACCATCGAGAGTGAAAAAGTAGATGTTTTTCAGGATGAAGCAACCAACTCCATCATCTTGGTAGGAACAACTGAAAACAATAACCGCATGGTAAAGTACATCAAACAACTTGATCTAAAAGGGGAAGACCAAACACAAAAGATGTATGTGGTTACATTAAAAAATTCTAACGTTGAAGAGATGGAAAAAATACTTTCTAAGTTGGTTTCCCAGATGAACTCTGTAGACATAAAAGCACCTGTTAAGGGTGGTAAGCCACCGAGTAAAGCGATGGTGGTTTCTGACCTTGAAAGAAATTCACTGATCATCCTTGCCACAGGAGAACAGATAAAAAATATACGTGCAACCGTAGAAAAAATAGACGTACCACAGGCTCAAGTGTATGTGAAAGCACGTATCATCGAAGTCAATACAAACCTTGCAGAACAAATAGGAATGAGTTATGGCTTTGAAGGTGGGAAAATTACCGATCAAGGACTTTTCTCCGCAGCAGCAAACCTAGGTGCTTCTTCTCTTATGATATCACCGACATTACTTGGTTTTTTAAATAATCAAACGACGCAATTTGACAATAATGGTAATGCATATGTCTCCACAGAAAGACCATTCCAGTTCAGTCAGGGTATTAGTCAAGTATTTGCGCTGGGTGCAAAATTGGATTTACTGAAACAAGGTGGCGCAGCACAGGTACTCTCTGAACCTTCGGTATTATGTACAAATAACAAAGAAGCGACCATTGAAGTAGGACAGACCCAGTCCATCTTAACCCAAGCTCAGCAGTCTACTGCAGGGCAAGGGAATATCATCAACAACTACTCTAGAGAAGACATTGGGATCACACTGAAAGTTAAACCAAGACTTTCTAGTAACAACAAAGTTACTTTGGAAGTAGAAGCGGAGATAGAAGATATCCTGCCAGGCTCAAGTGCCGCAGCAGACAGACCTACAACCACAAAAAGAAAAGTGGTCACCAATGCTATCGTCAATAATGGGGAGACCGTCATACTGGGTGGACTGATGAAAAGTTCTGGCGGGTAAAAATTCTACCAAAGTACCTATATTGGGAGAAATCCCTGTACTGGGCAGACTCTTTAGGTCAGATGCAGATGTCGATACACAGGTCAACGTGGTTATCTATCTTACGCCTTACATCGTAAGAAAAAGTGGAGACTTACAACGTTTACGTACAGCGCTTGTAGAGCTTGAAAATATACAGACACGATACAACTCCATGGTCAGAAGGGGACTCGAAAATGAATCATCCGACTATGAAGAGAGAAGTACACAGGTTTCAGCTGCGAGTAACCGTATCCGTCGTACTAAACCTAGCTCAAATGTTTCAAACTTAGATATATTGGAAAGGGAGTAGGGATGCATTTTCCTCGTCTTCAAGATGTAAACCTTGAGCCTTTATGGGAAGAAGAGATAAACCACAAGTTGGCCTTAAAACATGCGCTACTATTCTCTGAGATAGAGGGTGTCAAAACATGTATCGTAGAAGAATCAACACTGGGGGATGCCCTCAACTACTTTTCTAAACTTGCTTTGGATTATCCGGTAAGCATCGTAGACAAAGAGAGTTTTGTACGACTAAACAATAAGTTTTTAGAGATTCAAACAGGTTCAGACTTTGAAGAGATGAGTACAACTTCAGATGAACTTATTGAAGTAGAGTCAGACTTGTTGGAGTTTATACGTAATTCACAAGATCTGCTTTCCAATGAAGAGTCCGCACCTATCATTAAGCTCGTAAATTCACTTTTTTTTCAAGCGTTACAAAAAGGTGCAAGTGATATACATATAGAAAGTGCAGAATACAAAGGCGAAGTGCGGTTACGTATTGACGGGGCTTTAAAAAAGCATCTTGATTTAGATAAAAGTATTATCTCTTTGGTCATTAACCGTATTAAAGTCATCTCAAACTTAGATATCTCTGAAAAGCGTGTGCCGCAAGATGGGCGTACACAGTTAAGTATCTCTGGTAAAAGCATTGATGTGAGGGTGTCTATACTCCCTACCTACCATGGTGAGAGAGTCGTGATGCGTATCCTTGCGCAGAGTGAGCATATTCCTACTTTAGAGTCACTGGGTTTCAAACCACACGTGACAGACTCACTTTACAAGCTCCTCCAACACGCACACGGGATGATACTGGTTACCGGGCCTACAGGTTCAGGTAAGTCAACTACCTTGCATGCCTGCTTGCAACACGTCTCCACACCAGATAAGAACATCTTAACCGTAGAAGACCCTGTGGAGTATAATGCAGATAACATCTCTCAAATACAGGTGAACACGAAGGTAGGCTTGACATTTTCTGCAGGTCTACGTTCTATACTAAGACAAGATCCGGACATCATCATGATAGGGGAAATGCGTGACCAGGAAACAGCAGAGATAGGTCTGCGTTCCGCACTCACGGGACACTTGCTGCTTTCTACACTGCATACCAATGACGCAACATCAGCACTCAGCCGTTTGATGGATATGGGTATCGAAAACTTTCTTATCTCTTCTACGCTTTTAGGTGTTTTAGCCCAAAGACTTGCACGTAGACTCTGCGTAGAGTGTAAAAAGGAAGACTATCTTTCTGTAGCTTTTGCAGAAGAAGCAAAAGTACCTAAAGATAAATTGTTTTTCCATCCTGTAGGGTGTAAGCACTGTGATTTTACAGGATATAAAGGAAGACAAGCCATAGGTGAACTTTTTATCATAGATGATGCAGTTAAAGGGATGATGAAAGAAGGGTTCAATGACTTTCAAATAAGAGAAGCTATGAAAAAAAGAGGCATGAGAACCATTGCAGATGAACTAAGAGAAATGATGTTAGAGGGTACCACCTCTTATGAAGAAGCCGTGCGTGTTGGTTTGATGGACGGCTAGAACAATGGCACAACGTAAAGCATTTACACTCATAGAAGTCCTTATTTCTATTGCTTTACTTGGCATCATGATAGTTCCGCTTTTTTCAGTGGTAGACATGATGCGAAAATCAAATGATAAACTTCTCATAGCGCTGGAAAATTCCAAACAAATCACCAAAGCCACCAAGGTTCTTTTTTTAGATATCTTAAGTTCAGATGGTAGACTGGTTATTAAAAAAGATGAGTTTACACGTTTATGTATGGAAGAGACTATAAATTCACTGTACAATCTCCCCGTCGCAAAAGTATGTTGGGTCGTCTTAAAAGATAAAAATACCTTGGCAAGAGTCGAAGGCAATGTCTATAAACTGCCTCTTGAATCAGAAGAGCGAGTTGAAGTCGATACGGTGATGACGGATATTGATATTTTTGATGTGTATCAGGAAAAAGATAAAGTACTTGTCTTGATACGACAACAAGGAGAAGAGCCTATCAGCTTTATGGTACAAGGCATCACTAACCCTGTACTGGAAATCTTGCCAGACGGTACACAAATGATGCGTGATGGAAGAAAGGTTTTACCGGATGGCACACAGATATTTAAAGATGGTTCAAAGATCTTACCGGATGGCACATTGGTCCCTGCCCCTGTTAAAGCTGTATCAGGTACGAATGGTAGGACGACAACTACCACTCCAAGTGATACAACAACACCAACACAGCCAACAACACCAGCTACTAGAGCACCGTAACATTACACATATAAGGATAAAAAATGAAAGAAATATATGAAAAACTAGGGCTCTTTTATCTAGGTAAAGATGTAGAAAAAGAGACAATGCATCCAACAGAAGCACTTACACTACTTAAAAATAAAAACTTTACCACCCACGCGGCTATCATAGGGATGACAGGCTCCGGCAAAACAGGTTTGGGGGTTGGACTCATTGAAGAAGCAGCCATAGACAATATCCCCTCTATTGTCATAGATCCTAAGGGTGACATGGGTGATTTGTGTTTAACGGACCCTCAGTTTTCTGTCAAAGCATTTGAACCATGGGTCACAGATGAGGCGCAGGCGAAAGAAAAAAATGTAAGTGAGTATGCCGAGAAAATAGCCACTATGTGGAAAGAAGGCACACAGAGTTGGGGACAAGATGCTTCACGCATAGAGAAGTTTCACAACATCACAAAAACCATCTACACCCCAGGTTCTTCTGCGGGTGTGGCTATCAATGTGATGTCTTCACTTGAAACACCTCCAGCCGAAGTGATGCAAGACAGTGATACGTTTACTTCTTACCTTAAAAGTACCACGGTGAGTTTACTTTCACTCGTTGGTGTCGCAGCAGACCCTTTGGAGTCAAAAGAGTACATCTTACTTGCTCAAGTTATCACTAAGGGATGGTTAGCCAACGAAGATATGAGTATAGAGAGTATCATAGGAAAGATTATCAATCCTTCCTTTAAAAAAGTGGGTGTCCTTCCTTTAGATGATTTTTATCCCCAAGATGCACGCTTTAAGTTGGCAACAAAATTTAACTCGCTTTTAGCTAGTCCAAGTTTTTCACTTTGGCTACAGGGTGATAGTCTAGATATTCAAAAACTACTTTATGATGAAAATGGTAAAGCCAAAGTAGCCATCTTCTCCATCTCACATCTTAACGATGAAGAGCGTATGTTTTTTGTCACACTTCTGCTTAACAAGTACACGGCATGGATGCGCCGCCAAAGTGGAACTTCAGCACTTAAAACTCTTTTGTATATGGATGAAATCTATGGCTTCTTCCCACCCACCAAAAATCCGCCAAGCAAAGAGCCTATGTTGCTACTCCTCAAACAAGCTAGGGCCTTTGGGGTGGGCGTTGTGCTCAGTACACAAAACCCTGTAGATTTAGACTATAAAGGACTCTCAAACATTGGTACATGGTTCATAGGACGCTTACAAACGACACAAGATATTGACAGGGTCATAGATGGTTTAGGTGGTAAGGTAGGTTCAAGTTTTGATAAAAGTGAGATAAAAAATATTTTAGCCAACCTCAAAGAAAGAACATTTTTTCTTAAATCTGTGTACTTGGATGATATCCGCCTTTTCTCTACACGTTGGGTGATGTCTTATTTAAAGGGACCACTTAAGCGTGATGAGATTACTTCACTGATGAAGGAGCAAAAAGCAGCCCAAGAAATAATTCAAGAAACAGTAGAGACAATGGTGGCAGATAAAGAGACTATGCAGAGTTATCAAAATATAGATGACACTATAGACCAGTACTTTGAACCTGATACTTCAGAACAGTATGTCTATGTAGCAACACTTGGCACTGTGGCAAAAGTACATTTTTACAACCAACGAAAAGGCATTGATGAGGAGAAGGTATTGCATCTATCTCTTGCTCTTGAGAGTAAACAACGAAATGTAAATTGGGAAGAAGCAAGAGAGGAAGAGGAAAGTTTTGAAAACTTCCCCCACACAGCACCAAGTCAAGCAACATTCCAAGCCTTACCAGATATCATTTTGGAAGACAAAGGTTTAAAAAAGGCTATCAGAGAGCTTAAGGAAACACTTTACAGAGAACAGCACTTAGCTTTACTTAGATGCCTCTCCCCAAAACTTGAATCTAAAGTAGATGAGTCTCGTACAGACTTTATCGTACGATTGGGTGACTTACTTCAAGATGAGAAGGAAATTGAAATAGAAAAACTGCAAATTCGCTTTGAGAAAAAAGAAAAAACATTACTGGACAGACTAAGCCGTGCGAAAGAGCGTGTAGAAAAAGAGTCAGCAGACTCTACAAGTTCCATGATAGAGACAGGCATCGCAGTCTTGGGGGCATTGTTTGGGCGGACAACTCCAACAAAGATAGGTCGTGCCTTCAAAAAAGGATCAAGTATCCTTAAAGAACGCGGAGATATGTCAAGAGCAGAAGAGCGGATGACAGCTGTTCAAGAAGAAATAGAAGCACTTGAGTATGAATTGGAAGATAATATAGATCAGTTAAATGAGAAGTACAATATAGACAATTGCGAGATAGAAGAAATAAAGATCAAACCTCGAAAAACAGATATCGATGTGGAGATGTGTGCAGTGGTTTGGAGAGTAAGTTAAGAAGAAAAGCTTTAGCTTTTACTCCCTGGTTTGATAGCCTCACTTTTCCCTTCTTTGCACAAGGGACAATTCTCAGGAGCATACATCTCAAAGCTGAAGTCATCTAGAGCAAAAAGAGGGACGCCTGTAGGTAAAGCACATTCTTCTTTGGCTGTGTCATTCCCTCCCACACGTTTACAAAAGCCCCTGTTTGCAAGAGAGGCAAAAGCAACGACTTTAGCACCTAGAGCTTCTATGGCTTGTGCCGCTTTCAGAGCAGAGCCTCCTGTGGTGATGATGTCTTCGCAGATGATGATTTTCTCACCTTTGGCTACGGTAAAGCCACGACGAAGTTCCATCCCTCCCTCTTTTTTTTCTACAAAGATAGAACGTACATCCAAAGAACGCGCCAATTCATAGCCGGCGAGTACACCTCCTAGTGCAGGAGCACAAACAGTATCGACTTCAATGCCACTTTCTTTTATCATTTTAGCAAGTGCATCAGTGAGTAATGCAGCTTTTTTAGGGTATTCAAGGACTTTTGCACTTTGCAAGTATCTTGCTGAGTGATTGCCACTTGCTAGTAAAAAATGACCATCAAGAAGGGCATTAGCATCTTTATAGATTTGTTCTATATTCATAATTATACCTTAAGAATATCCGCTTCTTTAACTTTAAAAGTCTCATCAACTTTTAAAATAAACTCATCAGTGATCTTTTGTATTTTATCATGGGCTTTTTTTGATTCGTCTTCAGAGATCTCTTTATCTTTTTCAAGTTTTTTAATCTTGTCATTTCCTTCTTTTCTAACATTTCTGATAGAAACTTTTGCATGTTCAACCATGCCCTTAGCTTGTTTTACTATGACTTGTCTTTGTTCAGATGTCATTGGGGGAAAAAAGAGTTTAATAAAGTCACCATCATTGTTAGGATTGACACCTATATTGGCTTCCTGGATGGCTTTTTCAATAGCAGGTAATAGTGTTTTTTCCCAAGGTGTGATACTGATAGTAGTAGCATCTGTAGTAATGACATTCCCTACTTGTGTCAGCGCAGTCATTGTACCATAGTAGTCTACTTTGATGTTGTCGACTATCCCTGTAGTTACCTTACCTGTTCTAAGACTACTAAAGTCTCTTTTAAGGGCAGCTAGCCCTTTTTCCATACCTTCTGTTGTTTGTACTAAAATAGCGTCTATCATCATTGTCTCCTAGTTGATTGGTGCTGCTGGTGCTGTATTGTTTGGTGCAGTGATAGGCACAGATGGTACAACAGCATTATTTGCAGGTACAATACTGTCTGCAACAGAAGCAGTATTTTCTTTGGTGTAAAAGTAGCCTAGTGCTAAGGTATTTACTATAAATGCAAATGCAAGTGTGAAAGTAAGCTTTGCAAGAAATCCTGTAGGACCTTTTGCTCCAAATACAGATTCATTACTTCCAGAGTATGCACCAAGTCCTATGCTGGAGCTTTTTTGGAGAAGTACTGCAATTGTAATTGCAATAGCAAGTACGATTTGTACAATTAAAAGTGTTGATGTCATCTATGCCTCTTTATATGGTATAATTTGGGCGATTATACCCAAATAAGTTTGAAACAGTGATGAAGGAAGAGAATGCAAAAAGTGGTGCTAAAAGAGTTCTCTAGATTTGCCCATTCCTATGATGATCATAATGTGATTCAAAGAGAGGTGGCCAAGACATTAGTATCGATGATCCCTGATGAGATTTTTAGAACTATTATTGATGTGGGGTGCGGTTCTGGAGCAGTGTATGATAATATCAAAAAAAATGGTATTCGTTTTTCTCATTTTATTGCATTGGATGCTTCCAAGGAGATGCTAGACTTACATAGCAGTGATACAGAAGTTGAGAAGATATGTGCAAATTTTAACTTACCAATAACCTTTACACTTTTTCCTGCAGATAAAGAAAATATTTTACTTTCTTCTTCTGCTTTACAATGGAGCCAAGATTTAGATTTTACTTTGTCTCAATTAGCCCAAAAAACATCTGTAGCTTACTTGGCTATCTTCACGGCAAACACCTTTAAGACGTTACACGAAAGCGCAGGTGTAAAATCTCCAATATATAGTGTTCAGGACTTAGAACAAAGTATCCAAAAATATTTTCATGCAGCATTTGAGATCAAAAGATATAAACTTCATTTTCCATCAACACAAGCGATGTTAAGGTATATTAAAAAGTCTGGCGTAAGTGGCGGAGAAATACAATTGGGGTATAAGCAGACAAAGTCACTTATGAAGGAATATCCATTGGATTATTTAGAGTTTGAAGTGTTGTTTGTAAAGGCAGAGCCTTTACAAATTTGATTAGTCGTCACTTCCAAAAATACCAAACAGTTGGAGTAATGCAGTAAAGATGTTAAGGAAGTCCAAGTAAAGCGATACTGCTGCGTCTACCGGTGAGTCATAGGCTCCATTTGCAATATTTTGCGTATCATAAATAGTAAAGATAGAAAACAAAAGCAAGATACCCGCAGTAATAATGACATGCATCATTGGACTTTGAAGTATGAACATATTGATCAGTGAAGCAATAATCACCACAATAAGCGTGATAAACAATGGTTTACCCCAACTAGAGTAGTCTGTCTTGGAGTTGATAGCAAAAAGACTCAATGCACCAAAAAGTACAGAAGTCATTAAAAATGCATTCCCTATCACTGCACCGTTACCCGCACCAATCAATGATGCTAGAAGAGGCACTAGTGAAACACCTGTTAGAAAAGTAAAAATAAAAAGCATAGCCAAATTAAGACCTGGCTTACCTCTTGACATACTTAATCCAACAAAAAGTATTAAAAGTTCTGCGCCAAAAATGAACCACTTGTATTGCATTACAGTCTCTGCATAAGGCATAGTTACATAAGCCCCTGCTGCTGCGGCAATCATACTAGCAGCTAAAAGCTGATAAGTTTGTTTCATAAAAGAAACGGATGCACCTTCTTGAACAAATCCAGCATCTGCTGAAGTATAGTCTCTATCGTATAAAGCCATAATTTTCCTTTGTATAATTAATTTACCGAAGTATAGTAAGTGGAGATTAACCTAAGGTTAATCATTTGAACTTCTGCTTTCTTGCAGTCTAGCATAAGCCTCCTGCGCTTCTTGGGCCTCTTGCACATTACTACTGATGGCTTTTTTAGCTGATACCTCTTTAGGAACATCTAAGACAGTAGTTTCTGAACATCCAACAGTCAGAACAGCTATTAAGAGTAAGTAATAGTATTTCATGGTTGTCTCCTGCATACTAAATAAAAAATCATTATAAAGGCAATATACTTAAACAAAGTTGGATTATATAATCTTTTTAATTTCTTATATAATGTTAG